>CAWEAT010000007.1:0-42156 GCA_963806935.1 uncultured Alphaproteobacteria bacterium | reverse complement strand
CTAGGGGTCGTGGGTTCGAATCCCGCCACTCCGACCATTTCAAGCAAACTCGCGAGCCCCTCCCTCTGACGGCGTGTCAGTTATTGCCAATACAGCCATATTGCGCGCAATCGTCGAGATTGCGGGTCAGACCCTCGACTTCAAATTGCCGGTGCGAAGGGGCGCCTGCCAACGACCATAACCCGAAGCTCGGCGCGGCGGCTGGGACCGGGGCGGGGGCTGCGGCTCGATAAATGACCGTTCCACGATACGCTTGCCTATCGTGATGATGGCTCGGCGCCGCGGCGTCCACAGCAGCCGGGAGCGACAGCGCCAGTCCCAGCGCCAGCGACAACCTCAAAGAGGCGCTCATGGTTTCCTCCGTGACATTTGAATGACACAACAAGCCATTGCTGTTCTTGGCTTTATGGTTCAGCGCCATGAAAGGTGCGCCTCCTTCGCGGCGAGGACGTGTTCATTGCGTGAAATGGGGTTTAGAAGGAAAATATTAGAGGCCGCGGTGTGCGCCCGCATCGAGCGCGCGTCACTGGGCGATCGCCGACAGGGGTTCGCTCTTTCCTCGAATCGCGCTAAACTGTGGGTTCAAGTTCTGGCCCCAAAGGCGGGTCTCCGGACCAGAGGAACCCTTCGACTCCAACCACCCATTAACGTCCTTTGCATTGCACTCGTGTTAGGTGCGCGGCCGGGCCAATAGGGGGACCCCGAACGCAATGACCGACCATCGGCTGACTGCAATCGACATCGCGCTCAAGCCGGGCGACGCGATGGTCCGGCGGGCACGCGCCGACAACGAGCGCCTGCTTAAGGCCTTTCCTGAGTTCTTTGCTCTCGACGCGACCCATCACCCGCACATGACGATGCTGCAGCAATTCGTCCGCACGGCCGAACTCGGGAAGGTCGCCGCAGCCGCCAACGCGATTCTTGGCAAGGAGAGAGTGAAGGGCTGGAGGCTCAAGGCGACCGGGTATTATTACATCCCGTCTCCGCCGCTCGGCATCGCCGGAATCGTGGTCGAGCCGACGGAGGCTTTACACCGTCTGCAACGCGAACTGCTCGACGCGGTCGCCCCATTCACCGAGCGGACCGGAACGCCGGCCGCCTTCTTCAGCACCGAAGACGGGCGCGACATCCAGCCGGGGCTTATCGACTACGTCGCCGATTTCGTCGCTGTGGCGGCCGGCGCCAAGTTCAACCCGCACGTCACGATCGGCGTCGCGCCCACGGTCTATCTCGACAAGATGTTCGCCGAACCGTTCAAGGCCTTCACGTTCTCAGCCGTCGGCGCGGCGGTCTACCACCTCGGAACTTTCGGCGCCGTCCGCGAGGAGCTTCGGACATTGACGCTCGCGCCTTGAGCGCGGCGGCGGCCATGCAACGCTCGCTACGCCGCCTCGCGCGGGCGCCGGCGGTTGCCATTGCGCTCATCCTCCTCGTTCCAGCCGCGGCTCAGGCCCAAGGCCTCAAGCCATGCGTCGAACAGTGGCGAGCCGCTCGCGCTGCTGGAATGACCGGCGGGGAAACCTGGCCTGAATTCCTCGCCGGATGCCGAGCGTCGGGGCCGGGCAGGGCAGCTGCCCCTGCAAGCCCGGCTCGCTCCTGCGTCAAACCCTGCGATCGCTGCGCGCGTATCTGCGACTGATGCGCGCCTTGCGCTTGGCGCGCCTCAGAGCTCCGCGTCCGGCTGGGCGACGAAGATGAGAACGAGAAGAATCGTCGCGACAATGCGAAACGCGGCCTGCTGCCCATTCCACACCTGCGACTGCCACATCGCAAACCACTCGCCGCCGACGGCGAGAAACGCGAGGAACCAGACCAGAAAGCCGCAACCCGCGCCGGCAAAGACAAACCGCTTGGCCGCGTGAAAATCCCGCGCTTTTTGTTTCCGCGCCCGCACCAGCTCGACGGTTGCAAGCGCGAACAGGACGGCTGTGGCGGCCTCGCCGAGAACGATCAGCCAAAAGACGATCGGCCAAAGAACAGGGATGGGCAGGGCATGGCTCGCCAGAGCGCTTACGGGCATGATCGTGTCCATGCTGAGGACATGCTGGACGAACAACAAATTCGACCCTGGATCCTCGACGTTTCCGGCGACGATGAAGGCGCACAGCATCGCGACCCCTGCGATCATGAATATCTTGAGACCCCTCTCGATCATCATCGCATCCCCTCCCACGCTGGTTCATCCGCGCGTCGCGGGACCCTGTTTTTCTCCGCGAAGGCGCGCCTTCACGGTCGTATCTCGGCGTCGCCGCACGCCGGGGCGACCGCAAATTTCGGAAACAGCGGCACCAGGCAAACCTTTATTGCCGGCTTGGTCGGATCGTAGAGGACGACCACATTCATCGTCATGTAGTAATTCGGCGGCGGCGATTGACCATATTGCGGTGTGAGAATCATCGCGTTCGGATCAACATCGAACCCGAACGGCGCTTTCCAGCATCCCGGGCGCCAAACGATTTCGGTTGGCGGGACCAGCGAACCCAGCTTCGCGTCGGGGGGAATCGCCCATCGGATATCGACGGCGCCGTCGTTCACGCAGAAGAATTGGGTCTTCGTCTTGAAGTCGAGGATGACCGCGGTGGGTCCTTGCTCACAATGGGCGCTGAGAAACGCCGTATGGTAGCCGCCCAGGCACTGTCCCGCGTCCCAGAAGACGGCTACGCCCGATTGCGCGGAGGCGTCCGCGGCCTGAGCGTGTGAGGCTGGAGCCGCCGCGACCCACAAGGCGGCGATGCTTGCGAGGTATCGCCGAGATGAGACCATTATTTTTCCTTCGCCCAGGGTAGCAGGGCCTGCGACAGCACCCGGCCGCTCTGACTTCTATGCGCTTCCCAGATGGCGAAGCAAACCCGCACCGTGCGCGCCACCAGAGCTCGCCGGGAACTAGGGAAATCCAAATGCACGATTCGCATAATATATATTATGGAACCTCCAGCTCGATGCGCCCGCGAGCCTCCGGGGAGCCTCCGGGCCGGAAGCCCGGCGCGTTTCGTTGCGGGCTCAGCCGCCGAGCAGATCAGCCAGCGTCAGTGCGATGACCTCGGTCGCCTTGTGCAGGTCCGCGAGCGGCAGGCGCTCATCGGCGCGGTGCGCATTGGCTTCCTCGATCGTGTGCGGGCCGGCGCCATAGAGGACGATCGGAACGCCGGCCTTCGCGTAGTGGCGCGCGTCGGTATAGAGCGGCACGCCTGAAGCTCTGACCGGCTCGCCCATGACGCGGCTCGCGTGCCTGCAAAGTGTCTCGGTGAGGTTCGCCCCAGCCGGCGTCGGCGTCAGCGGCTCCGCGAGCAGGATGCGCTTGACCGCGACCTTGGCCTCGGGATGGAGCGCCGCCGCGCGGGCGATCAGGGCCTTAAGCTCCGCTTCGACCTCGGCCGGGGTTTCTTCCGGGACCATCCGCCGGTCGAGGCGGAACACGACCCGGTCCGGCACGACGTTGGTGTTGATCCCGCCGGAGATGAGGCCGACCGTCATTTGCGGCGAACCGATCCCGGGAACCGCAGAGGTCCGCGCCGCGAGCCCGCCGCGCCAGCCGTAGAGCGCGGCGAGGATCGGGTTGGCAGCTTCGAGCGCGTCGACGCCGGTCGAGGGCCGGGCGGCATGCGCGGAGCGGCCGAGGACCTCGACCTCGAGATGCAGGCAGCCGTTATGGGCGTTGACCACGGCGTAGGAGAAGCCAGCGCCGATGGCGAGATCGGGCCGCGACAACCCTTGCTCCAGAAGATAGCGGGGACCGATCTCGCCGCCCGCCTCCTCGTCATAGGTGATGTGCAACTCGACCGCGCCATTGAGCGCCGCTCCGCTCTTGTCCAGCGCCAGCATCGAAAAGGCGTAAGTGGCGATGTCCGACTTCGACACCGCCGCCCCGCGGCCGATCATCCAGCCGTCAACGATTTCGGCTCCATAAGGGTCGTGGGTCCAGCCCGAGCCGGGCGGCACGACGTCGCCATGGGCGTTGAGGGCGATCGTCGGGCCGCCCTGCCCGTAGCGGCGCCGGACGATCAGATTGGTCGCCGAGATCATGCCATTGGCCTTGACCAGGCTATCGGGAACCTTGTGCCGTTCGACCGTGAACCCGAGACCCTCGAGAAGCCTGGCGACCGCGGCGGCGGCAACATCGCAGTCTCCGGGCGGATTGTCGGACGGAACTTTTACGATCTCGGCCAGGAAGTGCGTCTCCGCGACGGCATGCGCCTCAACGAAGGCATGGATCGCGCTTTCGACCGCCGTCATCTTGTTCCCCCCAAATCGACCCGTCAGGCGTCGAATCCCTCGACGCTCAGCCCGTCAAAGGCCGGCGTCACATGCGCGGGCAGGCGCGAGCGCAAGGTCTCGTAATCGAGGTCGGTGTGCAAGTTGGTCAGGATCGCCCGCCGAGGGCGCATCGTTTCGATCTGCGCCAACGCGTCGTCCAGGCTGAAATGGGACGGGTGCGGCCGATATCGCAACGCGTCGATGATCCACAGGTCGAGGCCCTCGAGGAACGGGCGGCTCGCCGCCGGTATGCGCTTGACGTCGGGAGTATAGGCGAGCGACCCGAAGCGAAAGCCGAGCGCGCCGATGTCGCCGTGGTCGAGGTCGAACGGCATGGCTTCGATCGGCCCGCCCGCGCCCTCGATGCGGCACGCTCTTCCTGCGGTAAGGCGGAGCTCGGTTGCAATCGCAGGATAAGAGCTTCCGTCAGGCGTTTGAAACACATAGGAAAAGGCGCGACGAACGATGAGCGAGGTCGGCTCGTCCATGTGCACGTCGATACGCCGGCCCATCTCCTGGTAGAGGGGCCTCAAATCGTCGATGCCATGGGTGTGGTCGGCGTGGGGATGGGTCATCAGGATGCCGTCGACCCGCTTGACGCCGGCCTCGATCAATTGCTCGCGCAGATCGGGCGAGGTGTCGATAAGCACTGTGGTCGCGCCGCCCGGGCCGAAGCGTTCGACGAGCGCCGAGCAGCGTCGGCGGCGGTTTTTTGGGTTTGACGGATCGCAGGCGCCCCACCCTTGACCGACCCGCGGCACGCCGGCGGACGAGCCACATCCGAGGATGGTCAGGCGAAGGGTCACTGCAACCGTCCGCCGGCCGATCGCAACTTCGTAAAGACGTTCAGCGTATTGGCGCGCGTCGCCGCCGCAAGCGCCTCGGGTTCGAGCCCGCGCGCCTCGGCGACAACGCCCGCCGTCGCGACAACGAATGCCGGCTCGTTGCGGCGGCCGCGATGGGGAGTCGGCGCGAGATAGGGCGCGTCGGTCTCGATGAGAATGCGGTCAAGGGGGACGTCGCGGGCGATGGCGCGCAGGCCGTCGGATTTCTTGAACGTCACGACGCCGGAAAACGAGATCGAGAGCCCGAGGCTGAGCGCGGTCTCGGCGAGCTCGCGCGACGAGGTGAAACAATGGAGGAGCGCGTTGAACCTCCCCTGCCCCATTTCGTCAGTCAGAATCTCGGCAATGTCGTCATCGGCGTCGCGGGCGTGGATGACGAGCGGCAGACCGAGTTCGCGGGCGAGCGCGATCTGGCCGCGAAAGACCCGCTTGGCGACATCGCGGGGAGCGTAGCTATAGTGATAGTCGAGGCCCGCTTCGCCGATGCCGACGCATTTGGGATGCTCGGCAAATTTGCGCATCGCGGCGAAATCCTCGGCCCCCTCGCTCGCCGCCTCGTGCGGATGCGTGCCGACGGTGAAGAAAACGTCGTCGTAGCGCTCGGCGATCTCAACCACCCAGGCGGCCTTCGGGACCTTCGTGCCGATGGTGATCATGCGCTCGATTCCGGCGGCGCGCGCGCGCTCGACGACGGCGTCGAGGTCGCCGGCGAAATCGGGGAAATCGAGATGGCAGTGGCTGTCGATGAGCGTCATGCGGCCGTCAGGCCCCTCATCCGGCCGCTTCGCGGCCACCTTCTCCCCGAGGGAGAAGGGGCGCGCGGCGCCCCCTCTCCCTCGGGGAGAGGGCTGGGGTGAGGGTGTACGCCGCCTCACTTCGCCGCCTCTTCGACATAGCGGGGAAAGACCGGCGCCGGGGCCGGCAGCGCCCTGCCCGGCTCGAGCCGATGCAGGGCGTCGAGACGCCCTGCCGCCGCCCCGGCGTCAACCGCGGCGAAGGCGCGCGCCTCGGGCGCCACGGAGAGAAGGTCCAGGAGCGCGCCCATGCTCCCGGGCATGACCGGCTGCAGCAGGATCGCGGCGATCCGCAACGTCTCGATCGTGACAAAGAGCACGAGCCCCATGCGCGCCGGATCGGTTCTGGCCAGCCGCCACGGCTCGGCGTTGGCGAAGTAGCGATTGGCCTCCGACACGGCCTCGAAGACGGCGCCGATATAGAGATGCAGCGCGAAGCTCTCCATGTGGCGTCGCGCTTCGCCGACGAGCGCATCCGCGCGCGCCAGCATCGCGAGATCCTCGGGCGCCGCCGTCGCGGCGCGCCATTCCGGAACGCGGCCGGCGCAGTTTCTGGCGATCATCGTCAGCGAGCGCTGGGCGAGATTGCCGAGATCGTTGGCGAGATCCGCGTTCATGCGGGCGACGATCGCCTCGTGCGAATAGCTGCCGTCCTGGCCGAACGGGACCTCGCGCAGGAAGAAATAGCGCACCGGGTCGAGGCCATAAGCCGCGACCAGGCTCGCCGGGCTCACGACGTTGCCGACCGACTTCGACATCTTCTCGCCGCGGTTGAACAGAAAGCCGTGGACGACGATCTGGCGCGGCGGGGGCAGGCCCGCGGACATCAGAAACGCCGGCCAGTAGATGGCGTGGAAGCGGGTGATGTCCTTGCCGATCACATGGACGTCCGCCGGCCAGAATTTCGCTCGCGGCCCGTCGTCGGGAAAGCCGGTGGCGGTGATGTAGTTGGTCAGCGCGTCGACCCAGACATACATCACATGCCTTGGATCGCCAGGCACGGGCGTGCCCCAATCGAAGGTCGCGCGGCTGATCGACAGATCCGAGAGCCCACGCTTCACGAACGCGACGATTTCGTTCCGGTAGGCCTCCGGCGTGACGAAGTCGGGGTGCGAATCGTAGTGCGCAAGAAGCCTCTCCCCATAGGCCGAGAGCTTGAAGAAATAGCTTTCCTCCTCGACCCATTGGACCGGCGCGCCGCTCGGCGCGAGCCGGGTTCCGTCAGGGCCGTCGGTCAACTCGCCGTCGTCGAAATAGGCTTCGTCGCGCACCGAGTACCAGCCGGAATATTTCGACAGGTAGATGTCGCCGTTGGCGGCCATCCGCTCCCAGATCGCCTGCGCCGCCCGGTCGTTGCGCGGCTCCGTCGTGCGCACGATGTCGTCGGCGCGCGCGTTGAGAAGCTCGCCCATCGCCGCGAACAGCTTGGCGACGCCGTCGACGAACGCCTGCGGCGTCACGCCTTCTCGCGCCGCGGCCTGCTGAACCTTGAGGCCGTGCTCGTCGAGGCCGGTGACGAACAGCGTCTCCCGCCCGTCGAGGCGCATGAATCGCTGGATCGCGTCGGTCGCGATGCGCTCGTAGGCGTGGCCGATATGCGGCGCGCCATTGGCGTACGGGATCGCCGTGGTGATGTAGAAGCGGCTCATGCGCGCCGTCCTAGAGCATTTCGCCGGCGATGAAAACGAAGCTTTCAGCGCCGCGGCGCAGTTGCGGCGATCTCGGCGATGAGCGCCTGAATGTGCAGTTTTCGGTCGAGATTGAGCGCTTCCGTCTCCCGCTCGGCGGCGCGGATGCGGTCCCAAAGCCCGCCGATCTCCTCGACTTGCGCCGCCGCCGGCGGCAGGTCGCGCGCGTAAGTTGCGAGCCAATCGTAGAGCTCGCGATGGAAGGCCCGATACGGCTCGTCGCCCGCCCGTCCGCCGATCGCATCGGCGAGCCTCGCGACCGCGCGGGGATCAGGGCGCGGCAAGCCGGCGACGACCGAATCGATGAGGAAGCCCGCGCCTTCCAATTCCGGCGCCAGGCGCGCGAGCGCCTCGCGGACCGATCCGTCCGCGCGTTTCGCGGCGGCGGCGATTTTGTCCGGGGCGGCCTCGCTCCAGGGGGTCCCGAGGCTCGCCACCGCTTCGACGATTTCATCCGCCGTGAGCGGCTCGAGCCGCAAGCGGCGGCAGCGCGAGCGGATCGTGGCCAGAACCTGACCCGGCCGATGCGAGACGATGAGGATGAGGGACCGTTGCGGCGGCTCCTCAACCATTTTCAATAACGCATTGGCGCTATTACGGTTTAGGTCCTCCGCGGAATCGACGATGGCGACCCGCCAGCCGCCGAAGGCGGCCGACAGCTGAAAGACCTGCAGCCCGAGCCGCACCGCATCGACCGAGATCTCGCTCGCGAGCCTCTTCGTCGCCGGCTGCCATTCACGCCGGATAAGGGCGAAATCCGGATGGGCGAGCTGGCCGAGAAGACGCGCCGCCGAGTGGCCGGGCTCGACGCTGAGGTCGCGCGCTTCGCGCACGGCCGGCGCGGACGGATCGGGATTGGCGAGAATGAAGCGGGCGAACCGCCAGGCGAGCGTCGCCTTGCCGATCCCCTCCCGGCCGCCGATCAGCCAGGCATGGGCGAGGCGACCCTCGCGATAGGCGGAGAGCAGCTCCTGCTCGGCGCCCTTGTGGCCGATCAGCGCGGTCGTATGGCGCGGATGCGGCGCGCCCGGCAGCGCGTCGGCTTCTGGAAGATCGTCGCTCTCGGTCTTCTTCATGTCCTGTGGGCCACGAGCGCGCCCGCCGGATCGAGCCGCGTTTCGACTGCCGACCAGATCGCAGCGGCGACCTCGCTTTCCCTTTTGCTGGCGTCGATGACCGCGCAGCGCCGAGGCTCGGCGGCGGCAATGTCGAGGAAGGCGCGCCGAAGGGTTTGATGAAAGGCGAGGCCCTCCGACTCGAATTGGTCTGCGCCCTCCTTGCCGCCTCTTCGCTTCGACGCCCGCTCGAGGCCGACTTCGGGCGCGAGATCCAGGATCAGCGTCAAGTCCGGCCGGGTCGCCCCGATGGTCAGTCGCTCGAGAGTGGCGATGAAATCCGGCGGCAGGTTCCCCGCCGCGCCCTGATAGGCGCGGGTCGAATCCGCGAACCGGTCGGAAACGACCCACGCGCCACCTGGCCAGGGCCGGGAGGATCGTCTTTTCCAGGTGGTCCGCGCGGGCGGCGGCGAACAAGAGCGCCTGCCCGGCGGCGCCAAAGTCGGCGGCAAACCCCGAGAGGATCGCCTCGCGCAGCGCCTCCGCGCCGGGCGAGCCGCCGGGCTCGCGGGTGCGAACCACGTTGAGGCCCAGCGCTGTGAGGCGCTCCTGAAGCCGCTTCGCCTGCACCGACTTCCCGGCGCCCTCGCCCCCTTCAAGGGTGATGAATCGGCCCCTCGCCCGCCCGGTCATCGGCGCGCCTTCGGATGCGGGGTCATTTTCCACATCAAATCAAGCTCACCGCGCGTGTCTCGGGGCTCACGCCTCAAGCCGAGCCGCCTCTCGGCGTTCAGTGCATCGTTCAGCGCTGATTGGCAACGGCGGCTCCCGCGGGACCCGAGTCTCGCTCGGCGCCCGTCGGATCGGCGCGTCCGCGGCCTTTCAATCGTCGGTCAGCCTGGATTTTGCCGGCTTCAGCCGATCGAATGCGCCGGCCGTGTGAACCTTGCGCTGGGCGTGCGCGGGCTCGGAGAAGTAGATCGCCCTCTCTGCGCCGGCCTGGAGTTCGGGGCGGCGCGGCGGCATGACCGTGCGCTCGCGCGGCGAAGCGGCGACAGCCGCAACGACAAGATTGCTGCGATTGGAGCCAAGGTCGAACGGACGCGGCGGCGGCAAGGGAACGGCGCCCTGCGGCTGCCGGATCGCAACGGAGGCGCGCTCCGGCGGCTCCGGGATTTCGGCCGCAGGCGCAGGCGCCTCGGCGACGGCCGCCACTCGCACGGGTTCGGGCTCGGGCGGCGGCGCCGGCGGGGCCGCAACCTGGACCGGCTCGGGCGGCGGCGCTGGCGGGGCCGCCTGCTGCGCGCCGCGGCCGCCCGAAAAGAACGAGAAGATTGTCTGCGTCTCCTCCGCTGCCGCCACCATCACCGGAGCGGCGGCAGGATAGCCGATCATGCTGGCCGGCGATCCGTCGGTGCGCAGGCTGGCAAGCAATTGCGAATCGTCCGACCCTCCGATCGGCGCGGGTCCGACATATTCGACCTTGACCCGCGCCGTGCCCATGGCCTTCATGTCGAGAACCTCGGCGACCCGCGAGGACACGTCCATCACCCGCCCGCCGTGATAAGGGCCGCGATCGTTGACCCGCACGATGACCGAATAGCCATTGCCGAGATTCGTCACCCTCGCGTAGCTCGGCAGCGGCATCGTCGGATGAGCGGCGGAAAGCGAGGCCATGTCATAGACTTCGCCATTGGCGGTGCGACGCCCGTGGAACGCCGCGCCGTACCAGGAGGCCATACCGACCGCCGAATAGGACGGGTTTTCGGAGGGATAGTACCGATGGCCGGCGACGGTGTAGGGATGTCCGACCAGATATTGCCCGCCGCCGCGCGGCACAGGCTGCCCGTCAGCCACAACCTTGGGGCTGGCATGGCCGTATTTGCCTTGAGCAAAATGCTCATGCCCGTGCGAATACGACACCTGCGGACTTTCGGGAGCGCAGCCGGCCAGCGCGAGAGCGCTTATGCCGAGGCTCGCGGCGCCTCGCCATCTCCGCTTGCCCGCACAAACGCGCGGTTCAACCCCCGGAACGCTCATCACGCTTACTCGGTTGCGCACAGGAGCAAGTTTCGAGTTCTGAACGCCGTTGCCCACCGCGGCGGCAAGTTATTTCCCAACCATCAAGCCTGCTGCGCACTATTGACCCTGCTTGGTTTCGAATTCGCTAAAAACTGTCCCCGGCTGGGCGTAGCGACGGCTACACATGCCAGCGCAGCCGGCCGTCGCAAGGAAGAGTCCCGCCAGACCCCGCCGTCCCGCCACATTTCTCGCCCGACAAGTGACGCCCAATCGCGGCGAGAACGTGGCCAGCGCGCGACGCGGCACCCAGAGCTTGTCGGGCCGGTCCCGATAGCGTGACGCGAACGGCGCGTCACTGCCCGCGCGGATGGTCCCGGCGAATGTGTCAGGATACGGTCAAACTTCGGCTGGGCTCACACATCCACGCCAGTTTTCTGAAAGACAGAAAACGCGGGCGGCCCGAACGCAGTAGCGACCGGACCGCCCAGTTTTTTGGAAGCGACTTTTGCCAGATGAACTTGCTGCAAGCCCTCCCGGCCGGTGCTAATCGCGTCACCTCCATAGTGCCGCGTCACTCAACGAATCGAAGGGGGTTCTCGACTCGAAGGCCCAGGTTCACGCCCGTCGCGGCGTCATGCATTAATCATAATCCGTAGAGAACATCAAGGAAAATATAGCGTTCGCAATGTCACCGAAACTTCATCCACAGGAAACGCTTCGGCCTCAACAGGCCCGTTGAATTGTGCGTTGCAAAGGCCCTCGCCCAAAAAAAGGGGAGGCGATTTGTTTACGCTGTTCGCATAAGCGGTTCAAAACGCTGGCGGTTCGACGGCTTCGACAATGATCGGTCCGGTTCGTCGGCGCGTCAGTCCCCGATCAGATGCATGGCGATTTCCCGGGAATGGGGGGCGCGGCGATGCTCGAACAGATAGATTCCCTGCCAGGTTCCCAGGGCCGGCCGGCCGTCCAGGATCGGAACCGCCAGTTGCACGCCGCTCAGCGCGGTGCGGATGTGGGCGGGCATATCATCGGCGCCTTCGTCCCTATGGCGGTATCGCCCCGCCTCCTCCGGCGCCAGGCGGTCGAAGAACGCTTCGAGATCGGCGCGAACGCTCCGGGCCGCGTTCTCCTGAATGAGCAACCCGGCCGAGGTGTGCCGGCAGAACAGGGTCAGGAGCCCGGTCCGCAGCTCGTGGGGGCGCAGCCAATCGACGACTTCGCGTGTAATCTCGACCAGGCCCCGGCCGGAGGTCGGAATCTGGAGGATGTCGACAAATTGCCGCATGTCGATTTTCCCTGTCCTGGCTGAAACGGCCCGGACGAGACGCCGCGGGGACCGTCGCGCTCCCGAAGCCCATCCGCCACCGAGGTCGCGGGAGGCGAGATTGATTCAGTGCTCCTCGTCAGCGTACAGCCGCTGTCTGAGGATCAGGGCCACCATGAGGATCGGCGACGAAAGGAATGCTCCCATCGGTCCCCAAAGCCAGGTCCAGAAGGCGAGCGACAGCAGGACCGCGAGCGCGTTCAGCTCCAGATGACGCCCGATGATGGTCGGGGTCACGAACTGCCCCTCGATGACGATCAACAGGCCGAACCCGGCCGCCGGGAGAAGACCGAGAGCGAGGGTCGGCGCAGTGACGATTCCGACCAGGAGGAGGATGAGGAAAGTCGTGATCGGCCCGATGATCGGGATGAAATTCAGGGCGGCGGCCAAGGCGCCAAATCCGATCGCATTCGGCACGCTCGTCAAGGCGCAAATGACGCCGGTCAACACGCCGACGCAGATGTTGATCAGCGTCACGATCAGGAGATAATTGGCCAATCCGGCTTCGATTTCGTTGAGGATCTTGAGCACGGTCAGCCGCGAGTCGCGGCTCGCAAACGTCATGACCAGGGCGCGGCGCAAATCCGGCCATGCGCCGATGAAGAGCAGGAGCACCACGAGAAAGAACAAAAATCCGGTGATCGGCGGCAATAGAATGGAAATCGTCCAAGGCGCCCAGGAGATACCGGGCAAAGGCAGCGCCACGGCGTCGCCCTTTGGAGTGTCGGTCACCGTAGCGGTCACGCGCCGCCATGTCTGGAGCACACCATCGAAGACGTGCAGCTTTTCTTTCAATGACGAAATAATGCCCGGCAACCCGCTCGTCAGCTCGGACACCCGCGGGACGATCAACAGGATCACAAAAGCAATAACCAGGGTGACGGCGGTGACCAGCAACACCGCGGCGAGCGGGCGGGGAACGCGCAGCGCCTCGAGTCGCCGCGCCGCCGGCCCCAACATGATTCCGACGACGAACGCCGCCACGACCGGCAGCATGATTTCGCGCGCGACATAGAGGACAAAGCCGATCGCGACGGCGGCAAGGATCGCCAGCGACCAGGTCGAAATCTGCCGAAGAGGATCGCCGGGGTCCTCATCGGGGACCTCTTCCGCCGATTGCGGACGCCGGTCCTCCCCCATCGTTCCTCCAGCTTCGGCGCGCCCGCCGCGTCCATCGGCGATTGCCCAACCTCGCGAAGACCAGCCCGCCTGCCCGGCCGGATCCCGGCCATTCACCGAAGGAAGACGATGCCAAGCGCGCTATTCTAATGGACGGGAGGCGCTCGCGTCGAGTTGGGAACAGGGCAGCGAGCAAAAGGTTCCCGTTGCGATCAACGGCATGCGCGGACCGGAGCAAAGTTTGACCGCCCGGCGTTGAAGGTCTTTAATCCCGGGCGGCTCAGGCCGCCCGTGGAACGTCGCGAGGTGGAAATTGCCGTCAAGAGCAAGCTGGAAAGGCTTCCTAAAGATCGCGGAGGTGACCTGCCCGGTCGCCCTCTACGCCGCCGCATCGACGAGCGAGCGGATCGCCCTGCATACGATCAACCGGCCGACGGGCAACCGGATTCGCCGCCAGTTCGTCGACGCCGAGACGGGCGAGACGGTCGAACGCGACGATCAGGTCAAGGGCTACGAAGTCGGCAAGGACGAATTTATCGCCGTCGAGCCGGACGAAATCGCCGCAATCATTCCGCACGGCGACAAGACCCTCACGGTTTCCGCATTCATCGACCTGGCCGACGTCGACGACCTCTATTTCGACAAGCCCTATTGCCTTGCGCCCTCGGACCGCAGCGCCGACGAGACTTTCACGCTCGTGCGCGAGGGCATGCGCGGGGCCGGAGCGGCGGCGATCGCCCAGGCGGTCCTGTTCCGGCGTGTCCGAACGCTGCTCATTCGCCCGTTTGAGAACGGACTTGCCGCCGCGACCCTCAATTTCGACTACGAGGTTCGCTCGGCCGAGCAGGCGTTCTCGGACGTCCCGGCCAAGAAGATCACTGGCGAGATGCTCGATCTCGCAATTCACATCATCAAAACCAAGCAAGGCCCATTCGATCCGCGAGCGTTCCACGACCGCTACGAGGGCGCGCTGGCGGACCTGGTCAAGCTGAAGCTCGAGGGAAAGCCAATTCCGAAGCGGACCCAGGCGCCCAGCGAAAGGACCGTCAATCTCATGCAGGCGCTGCGCGAGAGCGCCGGCGCGAGCGGCGCCCGGAAGGCCAAATCGGCCGCCAAAAAGCGCGCGGGCGCGCGCGGCGCGGCAAAACCAAAGTCTGCCCCTCCACGACGCAAGGCAGGCTGACGGATGGCGCTCGAAGCCTACCGAGCCAAGCGCAACTTCAAGGCGACCGCCGAGCCCAAGGGGCGCGAGCCGGTCCAGAGCAGCGATATCTTCGTCGTCCAGAAGCACGACGCCACGCGGCTGCACTACGATTTTCGCCTGGCGCTGGACGGCGTGCTCAAGAGCTGGGCGGTGACGCGCGGGCCGAGCCTGGTTCCGGGCGAGAAGCGGCTTGCGGTCGCGGTCGAGGACCACCCGCTCGAATACTCCGATTTCGAAGGCACGATCGCCGAGGGCGAATATGGCGGCGGATCGGTCATCGTCTGGGATCGGGGCGAGTGGACGCCGATCGGCGAGCCGCACCGGGGCCTGAAGAAGGGCCACCTCGAGTTCGAGCTTCACGGCCAGAAACTCAACGGCCGCTGGCACCTCGTGCGGATGCGCGCTAAGCCGCGCGAGAAGCGGGAGAACTGGCTCCTGATCAAAGGCGACGACCAGTACGTCCGTTCCGAGCAGGACCCCGATATCCTCGAAGAACGGCCGGAGTCGGTCAAGACCGGACGGTTGATCGACGACCTCGCGGGGGAACCGCCCGGATGGTCGTCAAAGACCGGAAAGATCGAGCCAGCCCACGACAAGAAGGGCGCCGGCAAGCCGAAAACCGCCGCACCCGGAGGAAGCGCGGTGGATCCGGCCGAGGTCGAAGGCGCGGTCAAGGCGCCGATGCCCGGCTTCGTCGAGCCGATGCTGGCGATGCTGGCGAAATCCCCGCCGGGCGGCGAGCGATGGCTCCATGAGATCAAGTTCGACGGCTACCGGCTTCAGGCCCGGATCGAAGACGGCCGGGTGACCCTATGGACGCGGGCCGGGCTCGACTGGTCGGAAAAATTCGCCGGCGCTGTCTCGGAGGCGCTTCGCGCCCTGCCCGTTCGCAGCGCCTTGCTCGACGGCGAACTCGTGGTCGAGAACGCAAGCGGCGTCTCCGACTTCTCGCAGCTCCAGGCGGACCTCAGCGAGGGACATCACGACCGTTTCGTCTACTATGCTTTCGATTGCCTCTATCTCGACGGATACGACCTGCGCGAAGCGACGCTGATCCGGCGCAAGGAGCTGCTCAACCGGCTGATTGGATCGGGCGGCGGCGCAGTCCGCTTCAGCGCGCACTTCGAGGAGGACGGCCGGCTGGTGCTGCAGCGCGCCTGCGCGCTCAGCCTCGAAGGAATTGTCTCGAAGCTCAGCGGGTCCACTTACTCCTCCGGCCGCGGCAAGAGCTGGATCAAGTGCAAATGTTCGGCGCGCCAGGAGTTCGTGATCGCCGGATTCGTCCCTTCGACCACCGGACGCAAGGCGATCGGCTCACTCGTCCTTGGCGTCTACGACGACGAGACGCTGCGCTATGTCGGCCGCGTCGGGACCGGCTTTTCCTCGGGCGTCGCCGAGGCCCTTTTTGCCCAGCTCGAGGCGATGCGCATTTCCTCGAGTCCTTTCGCCGCCCGCCTCACCGGCAACGAGGCCCGTAACGTTCGCTTCGTTCGGCCCGAGCTGGCGGCGGAAGTCGATTTCCGCGGCTGGACCGCGGATGGGCTGTTGCGCCAGGCGTCCTTTCAAGGCCTGCGCGACGACAAGCCTGCGCGCGAGATTATCCGCGAGTCGCCCATGGCCACCAACGCCGCGCCTGAACGTCCGACGACCAAAGTCACGCTCACGCATCCCGATCGCGTCTACTGGCCCGATGTCGGCGTCACCAAGGAAGGCCTGGCCGACTATTACGCCGAGGCCTGGGCGTCGATGAAGCCGCTCATCATCGGCCGGGCGCTCGCTTTGGTGCGCTGTCCCGACGGGATTGGCGGACAATCGTTCTTCCAGAAACATGCCTGGAAGGGGCTCAATCGCAGCATCGCGCTCGTCAAGGACCCGGCGGAGGCGGAAGCCCTGATCAGCATTCGCGACTTCGACGGGCTGATCGCGCTCGTGCAGTCGGCGACACTCGAAATCCATCCCTGGGGGTCGACGGTCGACGACTGGGAGCGGCCCGACATGATCGTGATGGATCTCGATCCCGGCGAGGACGTGGATTGGACGGCGGTCATTGCAGCGGCGGAAGAGGTTCGCGCCCGGCTGGAGGACGCGGGCCTCGCCGCGTTCGTCAAGACCTCGGGCGGCAAAGGGCTTCATGTCGTTTCGCCGGTGAAGCCGAAAGCCGAATGGCCGGCCGTCAAGGCGTTTACGAAGTCCATTGCCGATGCGATGGCCGCCGACAGCCCGGACCGCTACGTGGCGACGATCCCCAAGGCGCGGCGGCATGGGAAGATCCTCATCGACTATCTGCGCAACCAGCGCGGCATGACCGCCGTCGCCGCCTACTCGACACGCGCGCGGCCGGGCGCGCCGGTGTCGATGCCGCTTGGCTGGGACGAGCTCGCGCCGGAAATCGGGCCAGCCTATTTCACTGTCCGCAACACCCCGACCCGCCTGAGTTCGCTTGCCGCCGACCCTTGGGCGGATTTCCGCGCGGCCGCGGCGCCGATCGAGGCGCGGGCCACGAGGAAACCGGCCCGTAAGCGGTGATCGAGCGCGCGTCTATGAGCGCTTTTTGGTCGTCTTGGCGGCGGCGACGCTTCGGCGCAGCGCGTCCATGATGTTGATGACGTTGCTTGGCGGCTCCGCCTCGGCGCTCGGTTTCGCCTTGGCTTTTTTCGCGCCCTTCTTCTTCGCCTCGATGATGTCGATGAGCTTTTCCTGCACCGGATCGGCGACCATCTCCGGGCTCCAGGCTTTCTTGCGCGACTTGATGAGGTCGCCGATCAGCCCCATCAGCTCCGGGTCGGGCTTCGCCTCGCGGATCGAGGCGAAATACTCGCCCGGATCACGCACTTCATCGCCGAACCTGAGCGTCCACAGCACGATTCCGTTGTCGCGGGCCTTAAGGATCACCGCCCGTTCGCGGCGATTGAGGACGAGCCGGGATACGCCGACCATCGCCGTTGCGCGCATCGCATCGCGGATGACGCAATAGGCTTCCTCGCCGACCGGATCGTCGGGCGTCACGTAATAGGGGGTGTCGTACCAGATCCAGTCGATGTTCTCGGCCGAAACGAAAGTCTCGATATTGATGGTGCGGGCGCTTTCGAGCGCGATCGACTCGAGTTCGTCGTCCTCGAGCAGGACATATTCGTGCTCGCCGCGAGCATAGCCCTTGACCTCGTCGTCCTCGCCGACGGCGCGGCCGGTCTCGGCGTCGATCGATTGGCTGAGGATTCGGTTGCCGGTCCGGCGGTTCAGCACGTGGAAGCGAACCTTGTCCTCCTCGCTGGTCGCGGGCGTCATCGCCACCGGACACGTGACCAGGGAGAGCTTCATGTAGCCCTTCCAAAATGGACGCAAAGCCATTGACAAGACCTTCCTTCAGGCGGCGGCGCTGTCTTCCTTCTCGCCCTTGGCGACGATTGCGAGCGCTTCGTCCGGCAGCGGCCGCTGCAGCGCGAGCGCGTCGACCGTCTCCCCTTCGAGCCAAAGATCGGCCTCCGCCGGCGTTGTCAGAATAACCGGCATCGCCTTGGGGTGGATCGGCGCGACCAGCGCATTGGCGGCGGTGGTGAGAAATCCAAACAGTTCGTGCTCCCCTTCGACCGGCGCGCTCTTCGGCCCGCGCACGCCGCGCCAGCGCGTCCATAAACCGGCGAACGCGAACAGGGGCCGATCGGTTCCGAGCGCAAACCAGATCGGGGTCTTGCGCGGCTTGGTGTCTTCGTATTCGCAAAACGAGGTCGCCGGGACGATGCAGCGGTTTCGCGATCCGAGCCATCCTCGCCAGTGGGGGCTGGTCACGTTGCGGATATTGGTCACCGGCTGGCCGCCGAACTGGGGCGGCCCGGGCATGCCCCACCGCGCCGTGACGAGTTCGCGCTCGCCGTCCGTCCCGCGGCGAACGATCGGCGCAAGCTGATCGGGAAAGATCGACGGAAACAGCGGCAGGTTGCCGCTGCGATCGTGCTTCACGCTGAACAGATCCCGGATCGCCGACTGGCCCTTGGTGAGGCTGTAGAGGTTGCACATGGCGCGGGATTATGCAGCCCAGGGCCGCGAGCGCAACGAGGCAGCCTGTCATTCCCGCGAACGCGGGAATCCAGCCGCCGCCGCAGCAACCGAAAGTCTGGATACCCGCTTTCGCGGGTATGACAAGGTGGAGCCAGCCGCAAAAGCGCCGCCTGTACACGGCGGCCGCCTTCAGGCACAAACGCCGCGGCCGGGACCCCCGTTTTCCAGGATCTTTTGCATGGCTCGCGACTCGGCGCTCGATGTCTCGGTCGGGATCATCGCGGCGGTTGTGGTTTCGGCCGCAGCCTACCAGGCCAGCACGGTCTTCGCCCCGCTGGCGCTGGCGCTGTTCATCATCGCCATCGTCTGGCCGCTGCAAAGCTGGCTTCAGGCAAGGATGCCGGGGCTCATCGCGCTCGCGATCACGATGACGGTGACTGTCGCCGTCTGCCTCTTCTTTGCGTCACTGGTGGTCTGGGGCTTCGGCCGCGTCGGCCATTCCATTCTCGCCGAACTCGGCGCGCTATCAGGCCCTCTACGACAATGCGATCGCCTGGCTCGATGACCGTGGAATTTCGGTCGCGGGATTGTGGAGCGAGCATTTCAATGTGGGGTGGCTCCTGCGCTGGGCGGGCCAGGTCACAGGCCGCGTCAACACCACCCTGACCTTCTGGCTGATCGCCCTCGTCTACGTCATTCTGGGATTGATGGAAGTCGAGGATCTCCATCGCCGGATCGAGACCCATTTCAGCCGGGAGACCGCGACGATCCTCTTGGCGGCGACCGCGGCCACGGCCCGCAAAACCCGCAAGTACATGGAGGTGCGGACGCTGATGAGCCTCGCGACCGGCGCCCTCGTCTTCGCTTTCGCATGGGCTGCCGGGCTGCAGTTCGCCCTCGAATGGGGCGTGATCGCGTTCGCGCTCAACTACATTCCCTTCATCGGTCCGTTCATCGCGACGTTGTTTCCGACCCTGCTCGCGATGGCGCAATTCGCCACCTGGCAGGCGGTCGTCGGCGTCTTCGTTTGCCTCAACATCATCCAGTTCGTGGTCGGCAGCTATGTCGAGCCCCGGGTGTCGGGCGCCGTGCTCGCAATGGCGCCGTCGGCGGTGCTGTTCGCGGTCTTTTTCTGGACGTTCCTTTGGGGCCTGTTCGGCGCCTTCATCGGCGTCCCGATCGCGCTCGCGATCCTCACTTTCTGTAGTTATTACCCGTCGAGCCGATGGGTCTCCGATCTTCTGGGCGGCCCGGTTGAGGCCAAGCCGGCGGAGAGCCGCTAGTGCGTCGCGATTTGCCACATGGATAAAACGGGGTTAGGCTTTCTTCATCGCTTCCGATCCAGTTGAGCGATGACAAGAAGATCAGTCTGGGGAGGAACATGAATTGACCACGATGTTCGTAAGGCACACGGTCTCGAACTACGGCGTTTGGCGCAAACTCTACGATGAGTTCAATGCGGTCCAGAAGGCCAAGGGCGTAAAGGCCCAATCGGTCTACCAAGCGGCGGACAACCCCGGCGACATTACCGTGACGCACGATTTTCCGGACCTGGAGACCGCCCAGGCGTTCGCGAAAAGCGACGAACTGAAAACAGCCATGCGCGGCGCTGGGGTGGTTGGCGCTCCGACAATCTGGTTCACCAACAAGGTCTAGGCAGCGCACGGTAAGCCGCTAGCTGTCCTCCTCCCCGGCGGGGATGTCGATCCGCTCCGGGGCCATCAGCCCGAGCCGCCCGTCCGGCCCCGCGGTCAGCGCGTGGACGTAGAAATGCGTCGGCGCGGATTGCCGCGCCATCACCGGCGAGGGGGCGGAGACGATCTTGAGCTTGCCGCAGGCGCCGATCCAGTCGACATGGCGGTGGCCGTGCATGACGACGATGCGGCCGGCATAGAGCTTGAGCAAGCGCTGAAACCAGCTGCCGTTGACGAGCGCGGTGCCGACGCGCTCCGAGAAGGCTGTGACCGGCATCGGATATTCGATCAGATGATGGTGCAGCGCCACGATCCAGCGGGCTTTCGGATAATGGTCGAACGCCGCAGTGAGCCGAAGCGCCTGCCCGGCCGCAATCATTCCGAGCGCGTTGGTGAACGAGAAATTGGTGTCGGCGTTCGAATTGAGAATGGCGACGCCGAGACCGTCCTCCTCGCGCGGCGGCGCGATCATCGGGAATATTTCGTCCCAAAGGCGGCCGAGGCGGGCCGACAGGCGTAGGCCGCCCTCATCCGCGAAGGTTTCGATCGCCTGGCGATGCGGCTCAAGCGCCGCCTTGAGGCTGAGGCCAGGCTCGCCGCCCTCCCCCATCACGCGAAGGCGGTCGCCGCCGACGGCCGCAATCGCCGACAGCGCCCGCATCTTGCGCAGGCTCTTGGCCGGGCTGAACGGCAGATCGAGACGCGCCGGGTTGGCGCGGTCGACGATGTTGACATCGTGATTCCCCGGCAGGACGAGCATCCGCTCAGCGAGATCGGGATGGCCGGCGACGATGTCGAAGAATTCCGCCCATTCGGCCGAACGCCCGGCGTCGGTCATATCCCCGGTGACAAGCACGACGTCGAGCGGCCGGGCGGCGTGCGATTGTTCGAGGCGCGCCATGACCCGCCGCAACCGCTCGTTGCCGCGCGGGCCGCCCCGCCCGCTCTCGATCCGGAAGCCGTAGCGCTCGCCGACGATATGGATGTCGGAGAGATGCGCGACCCGCCAGAGGCGCCCGCCCGCCGGCGCGGCGTCGAACGCTTCGAGATCGAGCGGCTGGTCCGTGCTGGCGTCGGCAAAGCCCCAGACGAGCGAGGCCGCGGCAAGATAGGCCGACATGATGACGACCGCGTTGGCGAGCGTCGGCCAGATGAGGCCGAGCGGCTGGGCGAGGTCGGAAGCCGATCCTATCCATCGCGTGGCCGGCCAGACCGCGATCGCGACCAGCGCCGCGATCGCCGCCAGGAGGAGTCCGGCCCCGGCGCAGCTCATCGCGCGCATGCGCGCGAGCTCGGCGCCGCCCTTCGGCCTGAAGGCTCGCTCGGCGAGATGCCGGATCCCTTCGCGGCACAGGGCGTATCCCGGCTGGACCGCGAGCGCGTTGAGCGCCCAGAAATTCGTCTCCGCCGCCCGAAACAGCGGTCGCCAGCCGATCCAGCCCACGCCGGCGACGGCGAGCAGCACGAGCGCCGCGCCGACGCCGTACAGTTCCAGCAATCTGGACCAGACGTCGCCGACCCATGCCGTCGCGACCAGCGGCGCAAGGCCGAGGATCGCCGCCGGAAGCACGATCGACGCCGCCCACGCGAGCACGAGCTTCGTCAGGCTGATCTCGGCGAGGAGGCTGCCCGCGATCGCGAGCAGAGACTTCTGCTTGGGGCTCGACGCGTCGTCTTCCGCGTCTCCGTCGCGCGGATCGAGGATGAGGCCGGGCAAATCGCGCGTCACGCGTTGCGGCCCGGATTCGACGCTCGAAGGGATCAAGGGCGGGCGCTCGTTTGGCGTCGGCAGGAAATTTCTCCGGGCTGAGGCCGCCATAGCATGCGGCGCATCGGTCCGGTAGCGAGGGCGCATGGACGGCCCCTCCTATTCATCTCGCGTTCAAGCGCCGCCTTTGACACTCGGGCTTTGCGGAGGAAGCATCCATGTTTCGCAGGCTCGCCTTGTCCCTCGCCGCCGCGGCGGCGTTGATCGCCCAGCTCGCGCTTCCCGCTTCCGCGACGCTCGGCGTCGGCGGCTTCGCAGTCCGCGATTCGCTCGCCGAGAGCTCGCCGGTCGAGAACGCACAGTTCGTCTGGGGCGGCAGGAACTACTGCTGGTACGCCTCTGCCTGGCGCGGCCCAGGCTGGTACCAGTGTGGCTTTGCGTGGCGGCGCGGGCTTGGCTGGGGCGGCGGGGCCGGCTGGCACGGCTGGCGCCATCCTACGGTCGTCGTCCACCACCGCCCTGTCCACCGGCACCATCACAACCGGCCGGTCCACCGCCCGGGCCACCACAATCGTCCGAACCACAACCGGCCCGTTCATAACCGCCCCGGCCACAATCGGCCGAATCAACAATCGCCCGAACCACAACCGGCCGTCCGGCGGCAACCGCGGCGGCGGGCATAACCGGAGCGGCGGCGGCAATCGGAGCGGCGGCCAGCGGCGCAGCTGAGCGTTCAAGGGACGTTTCCGGCCTGGCCCAGATCGTCCCGGCGCGACCGGACCTTAGGAGGTCCGCCGTCGTTGCGCCTCCCGTGGTTGCGCTATATGCACGCGTTAACTTTCCGCCAGAGGACCCGTGCGTTGGCTCAACCCACCTGTCATCCAGCGCCGAGCAGCCTTGCCCGCGCGCTCGTCGCGGCGTCCGCGCTCGCGTTTCTGCTGGCCGGCTGCAATCAGGAAGCCAAGACCGAACCGCCGCCGCCTCGCCCGGTCCGCACCGTCACGGTCGAAAAGGGCGTGGTCGGCGATTCGGTCGTGCTCACCGGCGACATCCGGGCCGAGAACGAGGTCAATCTCGCCTTCCGCATCGGCGGGCGGATCATCGAGCGCAAGGGCGGGGTCGGCGACAAGGTCGAGCCCGATGAGGTGCTGGCCAAGCTCGATCCGCAGGATGAACTGAACGCGCTCCGCTCGGCCCAAGCGGCGCTCGCCGCCGCCCGCGCGCAGGAGGTCGAAGCGCAGGGTAATTTCGACCGCCAGAACCACCTGATGGAAAGGGGCTTCACGACCCGGGCGATTTTCGATGCGGCGAACCAGGGGCTGCAGACGGCGCAGGCGCGGGTCGACGACGCGTCCGCGCAACTCGACATCGCCCAGGACCGGGTCAGCTTCACCGAGCTCAAGGCCAATGTCTCGGGGACGATCACCGCGCGAACCGCCGAATCGGGCGAGGTGGTGCAGGCGGGACAGCCGATCTTCACCGTCGCCCGGCAGGACGGGCGCGACGCCGTGTTCGATGTTCCAGCCAATGTTCTGCGCGCCGCGCCAACCGACGCGACGGTCACGATCGCGCTCGCCGACGACCCGTCGGTGACCGCCAAGGCGCGCGTGCGCACCGTCGATCCGCAGGCCGATCCGGTCACCCGCACCTTCCGCGTCCGCCTCAGCCTGATCGATCATCCGGAGGCGATGCGCCTCGGCGCGACGGTGACCGGGCGCCTCCAGCTCGAGGGCGGCAAGGGCATCTCGATTCCGGCCAGCGCCTTGACCTCGATCGAGCGGCAGCCCGCGGTGTGGATCGTCGATCCAGCGAGCCTCACCGTTGCGCTGCGGAACGTCGAAGTTCAGCGATTCGATCCGGCGACGGCGGTCATCTCCGGCGGGCTCGAGCCCGGCGACGTCGTGGTGACGGCAGGCGTTCAGGCGCTGCATCCGGGCCAGAAAGTCCGGTTGCTCGGAGCGACTTCGTGAGCGGACTCAATCTCTCCGATTGGGCGCTGAAGCATCGCTCGTTCATCGTCTTTCTGATGATCGCGGCGACGCTCGCCGGCGTCGCCTCGTTTTTCAATCTTGGCCGGGCGGAGGATCCGCCCTTCACCTTCCGCACCATGATCGTGCAGGCCGCCTGGCCCGGCGCGACCATGGACGACACGCTGCAACAGGTTACCGAGCGGATCGAGCGCAAGCTGCAGGAGACCAGGGGCCTCGACTTCCTGCGCAGCTACACCACCCCGGGCCTCACGACGATCTTCGTCAATCTGAAAGGCTCGACCAGCCCCTCCGAGGTGCCGGACATCTGGTACCAGGTGCGCAAGAACATCGGCGATATCCGCGGCACGCTGCCGGCCGGCGTGGTCGGACCCGGCTTCAACGACGACTTCGGCGACACCTTCGGCCTGATTTACGGCTTCACCGCCGACGGCTTCACCCACCGCGAGCTGCGGGATTATGTCGAGGACATCCGCTCGCGCCTGCTTCAAGTTCCGGACGTGTCGAAGATCGAGCTCATCGGCGCCCAGAACGAGCAGATCTTCGTCGAGTTCTCGGTGGCCGAGCTCGCCGGCCTCGGCATCGACCGGGCGGCGCTGATCGCGGCGCTGCGGGCGCAGAATGCGGTCAGTCCCTCTGGCGAGCTCCAGACCGGCGACGAGACCATTTCGCTGCGTGTTTCGGGCGCCTTCCGTTCCGAGGCCGATCTGCTCGACGTCAACTTCCTTTCCAACGGCCGGCTGATACGGCTGCGCGACATCGCGACCGTCCGGCGCGCCTATTCCGATCCGCCGCAGCCGATGTTCCGCGTCAACGGCAAGCCGGCGATCGGCCTCGCCATCGCCATGCGCGACGGCGGCGACATTCTCACCCTCGGCCGCAACGTCAAGAAAGCGGTCGACGCGAGCGTCGCCGACCTGCCGCTTGGCGTCGACGCGACGCTGGTCTCCGATCAGCCGGTCGTGGTCCAGACCGCCATCGGCGAGTTCATGGAGTCGCTGTGGCAGGCGATCGCGATCATCATGGCGGTCAGCATCATCAGCCTGGGGCTGAGGCCGGGCTCGGTGGTCGCGCTCACGATCCCGCTCACGATCGCGATCGTGTTTCCGATCATGGAGGCGATGCACATCGACCTCCAGCGCATCTCGCTCGGCGCCCTCATCATCTCGCTCAGCCTGCTCGTCGACAGCGCCATGACCACCATCGACGTGATGACGACGCGACTCGCGTCAGGCGACAGCAAGGAGGAAGCCGCTTCCTTCGCCTACAAGACTTTGGCGCTGCCGATGCTGACCGGGACGTTCGTCACCATCGCCGGCTTCGTGCCGATCGGCTTCGCCCGCAGCGCCGCCGGCGAATACACGTTCTCGATCTTCGCCGTGGTGACGATCGCGCTCATCGTCTCCTGGTTCGTCGCGGTCCTGTTCGCGCCGCTGCTCGGGGTGTGGCTTCTCAAGAAGCCGGACGCCGCAGGCGCCGCCGAGCCCAATTTCGTCATGCGGACGTTCCGCTCGATCCTCGTCGGGGCGATGCGGATGCGCTGGGTTACGCTTGCGGTGACGCTCGCCTGCTTCGCCGCCTCGCTCCTCGCCCTGCCCTACGTGCCGAGGCAGTTCTTCCCGGCTTCCGACCGACCTGAGCTCACCGTCGATCTGACGCTGCCGCAGAACGCCTCGATCTACGCCAGCGAGGATGCGTCCGCGAAGCTCGACGCGATGCTGAAAGGCGATCCGGACGTCGCGAGCTGGAGCACTTACGTCGGGCGCGGCGCGATCCGTTTCTACCTGCCGCTCGACGTCAAGCTCGCCAACGACTTCTTCTCTCAGGCCGTCGTCATCGCCAAGGACGTTCCGGCGCGCGAGCGGCTGCACGCGAAGCTCGAGAAGGCGCTCGCCGAGCAATTGCCGAACGCGGTCGTGCGCGTGTCTCCGCTCGAGCTCGGGCCGCCTGTCGGATGGCCGGTGCAGTACCGCGTCAGTGGACCGGACCCGGCGCAAGTCCGCGCCCTCGCGCTCAAGCTCGGCCAGGCGATGGGCGAAAACGCCAGTCTCCGGCTCGTGAACTTCGACTGGATGGAGCCCTCGCGCGAGGTTCGGGTCAAGATCGACCAGGATCAGGCGCGCCTGCTCGGCTTGAGCTCGCAGACGCTGGCCGACACGCTGAACGCCGTCATGAGCGGGACGCCGATCACCCAGGTCCGCGACGGCATCTACCTCATCAACGTCGTCGCCCGCGCCAACGACGAGCAGCGCGTGTCGCTTTCGACCCTGCGCTCGCTGCAACTGCCGCTGCCCGGCGGGCGCACGGTCCCCTTAAGCCAGATCGCGACCTTCGACTTCGACCAGGAATTTCCGCTGATCTGGCGGCGCGACCGCGTTCCGACCCTGACCGTCCAGGCCGACGTCAACAATGGCGCGACGCCGGAAGGCGCGGTTCGATCGCTCGAGCCGGCGATCGAGAAGCTCGAGGCGGGCCTGCCCGCGGGCTACCACATCGCGACCGGCGGCACGGTCGAGGAGAGCGCCCAGTCGCAGGCCTCGGTGTTCGCGCTCCTGCCCGCGGCTTTGTTCCTGATGCTGCTCTTTCTGATGGCGCAGCTCCACAGTTTCGGCCGGGTGGCGCTGGTGGTGGCCACGGTCCCGCTCGGCCTGATCGGGATCGTGCTCGCGCTCATCATCTCGAACCGGCCGCTCGGCTTCGTCGCCATCCTCGGCATTCTCGCGCTGGTCGGCATGATCGCCCGCAACGCGGTCATCCTGATCGACCAGATCGAGACCGAGCGGACGCGGAAGGGCGCGACATCTGGGACGCGGTGGTCGAGGCGACGCTCTCGCGCTTCCGCCCGATCATGCTGACCGCGATCTCGACCGTGCTCGGCCTGATCCCGATCGCCCCGACCGTGTTCTGGGGCCCGATGGCCTTCGCCATCATGGGCGGCCTGTTCGTCGCGACGATGCTGACGCTGCTGGTGCTGCCGGTGTTTTACATCACGCTCTATCGCGCGAAGCGGCCGAGTGAGATCGCAGCCTGACGGCGACGAGGGTCCGTCCGGTGGAATAGCTAAAAATTTCTTGAGTTTTTTGGCCGGGAGGCCATTCCCGGCGCCTTCCCAACTAAAGTATAATTCAGACTTCGAGGTCTGCGCGGGCGCCGCCGTTTGCCTGCGCGGCCCGTCGGGCTCCTCGGCCCCAAGGGCTGTCGATCGGTAAGAACTTTGGAGATCAGGCGCGGATGGCCGAGTTTGATCCTGATCATCTGGAGACTCTGATCGTGGCGGCGTTTGAGTTGCTGGGGAAGCCCGAGTCCCAGGCTCGAGAGCTTGCGAGAGCCATTCTGAGAGCGGCCGCGGGTCCTCAATCCGGCGACCCCGCGGCTGAAGACCCGGATGACACGTAATTCCTGTAGAACTTCAAGCGCGATCATGACCGCCAGCGCCACCCGACCCGCGCCAGCGGCCGCGTAGAATCGACAGTCTGGGCCGGGGATCGGGCTTTTGCCTTACTGCTTCTTCTCCGGCGTTATCGGAGTGACCGGCTGCGAGCCTCCGGTCGACTTTGGACCCGGAGTGACGCCGGCGCTGTTTTCGTCGTTTTGCGTCGCGGTATTGGAGTTGTTGGCGGCGGTCGAACCCATCTTTGGCGTCGCGCCCGCAGTCGGCCCGCTGCCGGCGTCATTCGTCGACACGGCGCCGTTGGTCGGACCGCTGCCCGCGTCGCCTTTCATCTGTGCGAACGCCGGAGCCGACAGGCCGATCGCAACCAGGGCTGCGAGCGCGGCTTTGGCGAATAGGGACATGGCTTCCTCCTTTGACGAGAGTTCGCCGAGTTCAACTCGAATGGATTGCGGGGGGTTCCGGCTCGCCGGCTTCTTTTGGGAATGGGCGGAATGCGCGGCGCTTCGCCAAGCGTTCGCCGCAGATAGCGAGCGCTTCCGCTCGATCGGCCGGCCGTGATCTCGACCGTGCCCGGCGTGATCTCGCTCAGCGCCCCGGAGCTCGTTGGAGTTCGCCATTAATGGGCGGCCTGTTCGTCGCCACGGGGCTGACGCTGAGCTCTAGCGAAAAGGCGGCGCGTCCAGGTTCCTGCACTCGTACTCGCTGCACTCGTACTCGCTGCACTCGCATATCTCTCCCCGGCGATTGGTTACCCCCCGAACAAGCGCGCCCACAGCGAAGCGAGGATTGTCCACGGAGGCCATATCGGCCACCAAGTGTAGAAGACGGTGACGGCGAGCGTGTTGTTTGGCGACGTCGTATTCGGCAGCGCGACGGGGGAGCGCTTGCCTTGCCGAGTCGCCTTGATCGATCCGCCGCTCACCTTGACGTCGAACAGAGTGACGACACACTCCTGAGTTCCACCGCCGGCGACCTGGGTGATGCCTGCGGCGGCGAGAACTGCGCTGCTTCCGTAGATCGTTCGGTAAAACTTGGCGACGCCGCCCTCAAAGTTGATCGGTTGGCCGTAGACATTGTTCGGGTCGCCGAGGCTTGCGCTGCTGCCGCTCCAGTTCGTCCCTGGTGGAACAGGCGGCGCGACATATTGGAGTTCGACGTTGGAGTCGTCGACAGCTGCATAAGCGAGCTGAATACCTCCAAGAGGAGCGCCCGCGTCAGCTCCCCCGTTTTCCGCAATTGCGACCGAGGTCGCCCCTCTGCCGCCTGACCCCGAACCAATCAGGGTCGCTGTCCCATTCGAAATTCCATATGCATAGAGACTGGTCCCATCGGAAAAGACCGCATTCGTGCCATCAAAGTCGCAAATGAACGGAATCGCGCTCCAGGCGCTGACGTCGGTCCTCGGCACGCTCGTAGCCAGAGCGGCAAAATCGCTGGTTTTGGCGACCTGAAAGGCGTTGGAATAGCCGCCAAGCCCGCAGATGACCGCGGTCGACCCGAACAGCGTTACATCGGTGATTTGGGCGAAGGTCGTTGAGTAGACTTGCGGACTGGCCAGGTTGTTGATGTCGATGAGAGCGACCCGCGCCCCGCGATTGTTGCTGGCTTCGCCGGCCAGCACGTAGCCGCCGTAGAACGAAATCGCGCCTATGCCGTTGAAGGAAAGCGAAGCGGACCCGTTGGCCTTCGGCGACCCCGGATTTGAAATGTCGTAGATCGCGACCGAGTCGCCTGCGCAGGCGGCAACCGCGGCGAGCGAGCCGGCGCAATCCAGAACCACGCCCGTCGAGGGACAGCCCACGGAAACGGCGGTTGGAGCGGCGGCGTCGGAAAAGTCGATGACCCAAAAATTGCCCGGCGTGTACTCCGGAAAAGGCTGGTTGCTCCCAACCACGACGACGGTGTGCTCGGCCACGGGCGCCCCCACCCTTCGATCCGGCGTCGCCGGATACGTAGTTCTACCTAGCCGCCCTTCGCAGCATTCCGCAAGGCTTGTTCGATTGAATCCAGACGCGGCGCCCCTCAAAATGACCCGACCGCGCTCCCCAGGACGATCACCACCGCAAGCGCCAAGAGGCCGCCGACGATCGAGACCATCACGATATCCATGTAGCTCTCGCGGTGGGTCGAGTTGCAGACCGCGAGCAGCGTCACCACCGCGCCGTTGTGCGGCAGGCTGTCGAGCGTGCCGGCGCCGATGACCGCGACGCGGTGCAGGAGCCCGGGGTCGATGCCCTGCTCGTGGGCGATCTTGAGATAGGTCGCGCCCAGCGCGTCGAGCGCGATCGTCAAGCCCCCCGAGGCCGAGCCGGTCAGCGACGCCAGCACATTGGTCGCGACCGCGAGCGACACCAGCGGGCCGCCCTCGATGCCGAGCACCCAGTCGCGCACCATCTCGAACGCCGGCAGCGCGGCGACGACCGAGCCGAAGCCGACCAGGCTCGCCACGCTCACCACCGGCAGGACGGACGCGTTGGCCCCGGCGTCCATGCTGTCGCGCAAAGCGGTCAAGCGCGGGAAGTTGATCGCGATCAGAACAACGATCGCGGCGAAAAGCGCCGTCACCACCGCCCACACGCCGCCGACCGCGGCGATCGACGTTCCGCCCCATTCCGGGCGGGCGAGAAACGACGCGTCCATGCGCGGCAGGACGAAGAACGACATCGCGAGATTGACCGCGACGACAATGATGAGCGGCAGGGCCGCGAGCGCGATCGGCGGGCCATCCTGGCTCGGGCGCCCGTGCGCTGCTTCCGGCGGGTCGAACGTGCTTGCGGTGGTGGCGCGCTCGCGCACGACGAGATCCTCCGCCGCCTGCTCGGCGCCGCCGCCCGGCGCCGCATCGCCGTACCCCTCGCCCTTGGCGCGCGCGCTGCGCTCGGCCCGCCCGAGCCACCACATGCCGAAGGAGAACATCACGAACGCGGCGATGATGCCAAGTCCCGGCGCGGCGAACGGCGTCGTGCCGAAGAACGGCATCGGGATCGCGTTCTGGATCGCGGGCGTCCCCGGCAGCGCCGACATGGTGAAGGTGGTCGTGCCGAGCGCGATCGCCGCCGGCATCAGGCGGCGGGGAATCGCAGCCGCGCGAAAGAGCTGATGGGCCATCGGGGCGAGAACGAAAAAGGCGACGAACAGGCTGACCCCGCCGTAGGTGACGATCGCGCCGGCAAGCACGACCGCGAGCACCGCCCTTTGCGGCCCGAGCCGCTCGGTCATGAACTTCGCGATCGAGGTCACCGAGCCCGAGTCCTCCATCAGCTTGCCGAACAGGGCGCCGAGGAGAAAGATCGGGAAGAACTGCATCACGAACTGGGCCGCGCTCGCCATGAAGGTATGCGTCCAGTGGGCGAGCAGCGGCTCGCCCGCCAATGCGGCGGCGAGGATCGCGGCGGCGGGCGCGAGCAAGAGGATGCTCCAGCCGCGGTAGGCGAAAAAGATCAGGAGCCCGAGCGCGACCAGAATGCCGATGAGGCCCATCGGTCAGACTCCTTCGAGCAGGACGTCGATGTCGAGCGTCGAGCGTTTGCCGAGATCGTCCGCGTGGGCGTCGAGGAAATTCTGCGCGGCCTTTCTTCCCTCATCGCGCAGGAAGGAGAAGAACGGCCATTCCGCCACCAGCTTCGACGAGGCGCCAAGCTCGGCCAAAACGGTGTTCTCGACATAGTGGATGCGCATTTCCGCCCACAGCCTCCCCTCGCCGTCGCCGGGGTCGGCGACCTTGCGCAAGAGCGCCATCATCCTGAGCTCCTTCAGCGCGACGGCGTTGAACGACACCTCATTGAGGCGGTTGAGGATGTCGGATGCGGTGCGGGGCACGCCTTTGCGCTCGATCGGATTGATCGGCACCAGAATGGTGTCATGCGACTTGCATTCGCGAACGAGGGTAGTGAGCGTCGGATTGCCGGAATAGCCGCCGTCCCAATAGGCCTCGCCGTCGATCTCGATCGCCTGGAACATCGTGGGGAGGCAGGCCGAGGCGAGCAGCACGTCGGGGGTGACCTCGGCGTTCTTGAACACCCTGCCCCGGCCGGTGCGGACGTTGGTCGCGGTGATGAAAAGGTGAATGGGCGACTGCGCCAGCACTTCGAAATCGATCAGATCGGCCAGAATCTCGCGCAGCGGATTCTTGCCCATCGGATTCACGTCATATGGCGACACCACGCGCGACATCAGGTCCATCGCGACATACATCGGCGAGGAATCGAGCGACCAGCGCCCGAGCAGCACATCGAGCGGCCCGCGCTGGAACGGGCTGAACCGGGCGGCGTCCGAGACCCCGCGCCAGAACGCCTCGAGCGCCTCGCGCGCGCCCGCTCGCCCCCCTGTCTGATGGCCGTAGACCATGACCGCCGCGTTCATCGCGCCCGCCGAGGTGCCGGAGATGCCGTCGATGTCGAGCCAGGGCTCTTCCAGCAGGCGGTCGAGAACGCCCCAGGTGAAGGCGCCATGCGAGCCGCCGCCCTGGAGCGCCAGGTCCACAAGGACGGGTTTGCGCTCGACCGGCCTCGTCGCATGGGTGGGCTTTTTCGCTTTGGTTGGCATCTTGCTCCTTAAGGCCGCTCAGGCAATCTCGACGGCGAACCTCTCGTCCGCTCGCGACAACAATATTTCAGTTTGAGCTCACCGCACGAGACCGGACGTGCTCAAGTTCTGATAAGCGCCGCCAGCGCAGGGTCTGATCATGCCGGCCGTTCCGCGCACTGCGAATGGCATCGCGAGCGCGCCGGGGCAAGGCTATTGTTTCGCTATTGGATTTATCCGGCCGACGCTTCCGCAGCGCCAAATCCGGCACGAGGGCGTTATTGAGGATGAACTCGCGGTCGCCGAGGGGTAAACAGTGCGGCGCGCCGTCGCAGATTGGATTGACGATGACCGACCAAGCCGAGTTTCCAGAACCGGAAGATGAGCTGGAGCCTCAACCCGATTCCTTCTTTTCGATGAACACTCTGCTGCGAAATCTGCCCTTTATCGCAGCGCTGGCGCTCGCCATATTCGGCGTCGCCTACAGCAATTTCTCCGGCCATCCGATCAACGGCTACTGGGAATTCCTGGCGATCGCCATCGGGCTGGTGTGCATTTTCACCGGATGGCCGAACGCGCCCGATCGCGACAGCCGGTTCAAGCTGCTCTGGACCCAGGTCGCGCACTGGGTGGCGGTCGTGGTCGCGATGAACCTCGTCCTCCTCCAGGGGTTTCAGCAACTGATGCCGGTTCAGGCTGCGGGTCTGGTGCTGATGCTGCTCTTGGGGCTCGGGACGTTTCTCGCCGGCATCAGCCTGATTTCGCTCAGGATCTGCTTTCTCGGCCTCGCCATGGCGCTCAGCATTCCAGCGATGACGTGGCTCAAGCAGGCGTCGCTTCTCTTGCTGCTGGCCGGGGTGGCGATCGCCGGCCTCGCCGTCGCCTTCTGGCCGCGCGGGCGCGGCAAGTCGGCCTGACCCCGGGTCTCGGGGAGCCGGAGCAATAGGAGGTCCGGCCAACGTCCGGCGGCTCCTTCCGAGGAGGAGGTTCTCATGGTGGAGTTCCCTGTCAATCCGTCGCGGCTAGACCCGTACAAGAACTTCAAATTTCGTCTCAAATGGGATGGCAAATACGTCGCCGGCGTTTCGAAGGTCAGCGCGCTCAAGCGGACGACTGAAGTCATTGAATTTCGCGACGGCGGCGATGCTTCGGCGTCACGCAAATCGCCGGGCCGCACGGAGTACGAGGCGATCACGCTCGAGCGCGGCCTGACCCAGGACCACGCGTTTGAAGACTGGGCAAACATGGTCTGGCGCCTTGGCGCGGCGTCCGGAAGCGAGGTGGCGCTCGCTGACTTTCGTAAGGATGTGTACCTTGAGTTCTATAACGAAGCGGGGCAACTGGCGCTGGCCTACTGGATCCATCGCTGCTGGCCGTCCCTCTACCAGGCGTTGCCGCCGCTCGACGCCAATAGCGCAGATGTCGCCATCGAACAGATCGTGCTCGAGAACGAGGGCTGGGAGCGCGACCCAGCCGTGGTTGAACCCGTCGAGCCGAGATAGACCATGGCGACATGAATCCGGATATTTGACGAGAACAATTTGGGTGTCGTCTAGCTTGCGATAATCAGAAATGTGTGCTACGGATTAAGGATGGCCGCCGAGCGGAGACCGGGTTTCGCGCAGCGCCGCAGGAACGACAAGCATCAGGAGAGGAAGTCCAGATAGACCGCTGAAAAAGCAAGGTTATATCGAATGGCAGGTTGCGGCTACTGATTTTGTTTTTGTTGCGCCGGCCTTTGATTTCGTTGCGCCTCGGCTTTGTTTTTGTTGCGGCCGGCTTTGATTTTGTTGCGGCGGCGCTCGCGGGCGCGTCAGCGACCGGCGAACCCTGCCGCGGCGAGAATGAGGACGATCGCCAGCAGCGCCATGCCGGCCGCCGGCCATTGCCGGAGCCGCCCGTCCAGGCGCTCGATCAGGACCCCGAGAGGCGCCGATCCGCGGAACGCCGCCTCCTCGACGCCGAGAATATCGCCGGCGGGGATGCGCGGCAGCGGGTCGCCCAGCGCCCATAGCCCGGCGAAGAGAGCTGCGCCGACAAGCATCGGCCAGGTCGCGTCCCACAGCGGCTCCCTCCGCGAGCGCATCGGCGACATCGCCGCCGGCTGCGGGAAACATGAGCCAGGGAACGAGCACAGAAAGCGCCGCCAGCGACAGCCACGACCAGACGCGTTCGGGCGAGGCATTGCCCTCGTCGTGCGGCGATCGCGCAAGGCGCAGGACGAAATGCAGCATGAGCGCGGCGGTCGCGGCCGCGGAGGCCGCGGCCGCCCATTTGGCCGGGCCGTCGCCGAACGGTCCCTTGACCGCAAGCTTGGCCAGCGCCCCGCCGGTCAGGGGCAATCCGGCGAGGCTGAGCGCAAGCAGCCCGCCGACGATCAGCGCTAACATTCGGCCGCGCCCGCTACGCGCGGCGACGACGCCCACGGTCAGAAACAGGCCCGCCTTAACGAAAACGTGGTTCACCCCATAGAAGGCCGCATCCGCCGCCACGCCTTGATTGGCGGAGGCCAAACCCATACCCAGCACGGCGGCGATTAACCCCATCTGGCTCACGCTCGAATAGGCGAGCACGGTCTTGGGGTTCTGCTGGGTCAAGCCGATCGCGGCGCCATAGAAGGCGGAGACGAACCCGGCCCACGCGAGCGCCTCGCCAAAGCTGGGCGAGGCTGCGCCCAAGGGCAGAAAGCGGATGAGGCCGATGATTCCCGCCTTGACCGCGGCGCCGCTCAGGACCGCCGCGGCGGGAATGGGCGCTGCGGTGTAGGCGAGCGGCATCCAGCCGTGCATCGGGACAAGCCCGATCTTCATCCCGAAGCCGATGATGAGGAGCACGAGCGCCGCATCGCGCCAGGGCGACGTCGGCAGCGCGGCGACGACGGCGCGGATGTCGAGGCTGCCGCCCGGCTCGCCGGCCGCGAGCATGACGAAAGCGATCAAGAGGACCGCTTCGCCGATGAGCGTGAAAGCCAGGTAGACGCCGGCGGCGCGGCTCGACCCGGCGTCCTCATCGCTCACGATCAGGTAGTAGGCCGGCACGCTGACCATGGCGTAGACCAGATAAAAGGTCAGGAGATCGGCCGCGATGAAGACGCCGAGACTGCCCGCCATGGTGAGCAGCCACGAGACCGCGAAGCGGTCGGCGTTGGGCCTCCCCGCCCCATCCGTCAGGGCGAAGACGCTGCGGATGAGCCAGACCAGCGCAGCGGCGGCGAGCAGCATCCCGCCCGGCCGATCGAGCCAGAGGTTCGCGCGCAGCGCCGGCAATTCGGCCCCAAACGGCGCGCCCCAGATCGCCAGCGCCGCTGCCGGAATCGCAGGCAGTGGCGCAAGCGGCGTCATCGCCCACGCAAAGGCGCGTAGCCTCAGCGACAACGACGCTGCGAGGATCACGAGCGGTGCGGCCAAAGCGGCGACCAGGAGGCCCGGCCCGAATTGCTGCGCAGCTCCCGCCAGATCGCTCATCGCAGCGCGAGTCCGGCGCCCGGCCGCCCGATCTGCAAGAAGGCGAAGAATGCGGGCGGCGCAAGAGCGAGCAGAACAGCCGCGAGCGCCAGCGTAAGGGCGACGTATTCGCGCGACCGGCGAGGCGCCTTTTTCAATTGCAGGGGCTCGTCCGAGAGCGCCGGCTGCAGCACCCGGTAAAGATAGCCGCCAGCGAGCAGTCCGCCGGCCAGCATCACTATCGCCCAGACCCATTGGCCGGCTTCGATCGAGGCCTTCATCAAGAGCCATTTGGCGGCGAAGCCGCCGCTGGGCGGCAGCCCCATGAGCGAGAGCCCGCCGAGACCCAGCGCCAGGAACGTAACCGGCATCGCCCGCCCGGCGCCGCCGAAACCGGCGATCCGGTCGTGGCCGAGGGATTCGGCGATCAGGCCCGCTGAGAGGAACATCGCCGCCTTGGCGAAGGCGTGCGACAGCGCCTGCATGACGCCGCCGCTGAAGGCGTCCGCAGCCCAAGGTCCGGATGCGAGCGGGAACATCAGGAAGAGGTAGCCGATCTGCGCCACCGTCGAATAAGCGATCAGGAGTTTCAGGCGCTCCTGGCGCAGGGCGAGCACACTGCCGCTGAGGATCGCCGCCGAACCGAGAGTTGCGAGAATTGCTCCGGGAACCGCATTGGGCAGCGCCGGCAGGACATTGAACCAGAGCCGCACGATGAGAAAGAACGACCCCTTGACCACGAGCCCCGAAAGCACGGCGCTCGCGGCGGCAGGCGCGTTGGCGTGCGCCGGCGGCAGCCAGAGGTGGAGCGGGAAGAGCGCCGTCTTCGCCAGTAGCCCTGCGGTCATCAGCCCGGCCGCAAGCCATACGGCCGGTTCGGCCCGGATCTGGCGAGACAGGAGGACGATGTCGAGGGTGCCGTAGGCCCCGTAAAGCAGCGCCGCTCCGAGCAGATAGAACAATGCGCCGAACAGCGCGAACATGAGATAGCGAAGCGCCGCAGCCAAGGTTTCCGGCCGGCCGTCGAGACAGACGAGGGGCACCGCGGCGAAGGTGAGAAGCTCAAGCGCGACATAAAGATTGAACAGATCGCCCCCCAGAAAGATCAGACTCAACGCCGCCTGGACGGCCTGCAGCAAGGTCCAGACGACCAAGGGCCCCCGCCTTTCCGTCCCGCCGCGCGGCGTGGAGAAATTGACCCGGGCGTAAAGCCCGGCGGCCGGCATGATCAGCGAAGCGGTCACCAGCATGACCGCCGAGAATCCATCGGCCCTGAGCGCGATCCCCAGCTTCGGTGCATAGCCGCCGAGGACATAGACGAGCGGTTCGCCGGACCGCCAAACGAGACTGGCGATCGCAACCGCGAGGCCGAATTGCACCGGCATGAGACCCAAAGCGATCCGTTCGGCTTGGCGGCCGCCGAGGAGGAACGACAGCAGAACGCCGGCAGCTGGAACGAGGATCGGCAGCGGCAGCAGACTTCCGCCCGCTGTCGCCGCGATGACCGAGGCGGCCTCTGTCATTCCGCGTCGGCTCCGTCGCCGGGAGGCCTGACCGCAGCGTCGGCGGGCAGCGTCGCGCGGCCGGTTTCATCGAAAAGACGCAGCGTCAGGGCGACGGCGATTGCGCTGGCCGCGAAGGCGACGACAATGCCGGTGATCACCATCGCCTGCGGAACCGGATCGGCGCTCAGTCCGGCCGCTGCGCCTTTCCGGGCGACGATGCCGAAGACCAGGAAAACCCCGCTGCCGATCAGGTTGAACGCCAGAATCTTGCGCAGAAGCGGCGGATCGGTGATCACGCCATAGAGGCCGAGGCCAACCAGCGCCGACCCGACCAGACCCGCCAGCGTCGCCGAGGTCATCGCCGCGGCTCGCGGCGCGGCGGACCCGCCACCAGCATGGCGAGGGTGACCGCGATGGTGAACGTCATGAACGTCTCGATGAACAAGATGAGCGGCTTGGCGAGCCCAGGCGGATAGGCGAAGTATCCTCCCGCGACAACCGCGCCGGCGACGCCGACGGCGAGAAACACAACGGGGCCCGCGACGAGCGCGACCCGAAGCCAAAAGGAGTTCGTCCGCGGCGCTTCGGTCAAGCGCGCCATCATGACGATCATCCACATCGCGGCCAGAATGGCCCCGCCCTGAAACGCTCCGCCTGGCTCATCAGCCCCGACCCAGAAGACGTGGACGCCCACGAGAATACCGATCGGCGCCAGAACCTGGGCGAAGAACGCCAGCGTGGGCTCCGGTCGCTCCGCGCGAGCCTCTCCTGGGCCGCCGCCCCAATATCGGTCGGCGGCAAGCGACCATACGCCGACCACGGCCAGAACCAGCACAACCTTTTCGAGCATGGTGTCGAACGAGCGGTAGGCGATCAGGACGGCCGTGACCGGGTTGCCAAGACCGGTCTCAGGCAAGCTGTGCATCGATTGAGGGGCCAGCGTCGGACCCTCGTCGGGCAGCAGCAGGACGACGCCGGCCAGCGCCGCAGCGACGACCAGACAAAGACCGGCCGCGAACAGACGCGTGAGTCCGGTTAGGCCTTCCCGCGCCGTCGCCTCGACGCCCCGCAGGCGCGACGCGGCGCCGATGAGCAGGACACCTGTCACGCCGCTGCCGATCGCCGCCTCCGTCAGCGCCACGTCGACCGCGAACAGGCGAATCCAGACCAGCGAAAGCAATAGCCCATAGACGACGTAGCCGACCGTCGCCGCGAACGCTCCGGGCGCAAAAACGGTCCAGGCGGCAACCGCAAATACCAGAAAGGCAAGGCCAACGTCGAGCGCCTGCAGAACGCTCATGCCGCTGGCCCCTTGCGCCGCACCGCCCGTCCAATGAGCTGGGCGGCGGTCGCGCCGGCCAATTGAACCAGCGCCCAGATGGCGACGAGCCTGAGGGCGCCGAGGAGGCTTTCCGCGCGCGGCAAGAGCCCGAGAACGATAAGGCCAAGACCAAGATTGTCGGCCTTGGTCAGCGCATGGAGGCGGCTCAGTGCATCGGGGAAACGCAACAATCCCACCGTGCCGGCAAGAAAGAAAAGCACCCCGGCGCTAATCGTAGAGATGCTGAAGAGCTCGAGAACCAAAGTCATCGGTCGCCCGCGGAATTCGGGTCCGGCTGCTCGGCGGGCGCTCCGCTGTTGACGAAGGCGGCGGAGGCGAAGGCGGCTAGGACTGCAAGTCCGAGCGCGACGTCATCAACCCCGCGCGCTCCCGTCGCCGCCGCGATCAAGAGGAGCGAGGCGATTCCCCCGGTCCCCAGGAGCTGCGCCGCCATCATGCGGTCCGCGTCGCCCGGTCCGCCCAAAATGCGCATGAGGCCAACCGCGACTGTGAAAAGGATCACGCCCGCGGTCGCGAGGAGAAAATCACTCACCGACGACCGCCCGGATGAAAAGGCGCTCTTCCGCCGCCAGATTGGCGGCGACCGGCTGCCCGATATCGAGGCAGTGAACCAGCAGCGCCCCGTTTTCGTCGGTCCCCGTGGGCAGCGTCCCCGGCATGAGGCTCGAGAGCGCACAGAATGCGCTTCGCGCGCCGCCAGGGGGCAATCGCAACGGGCAGGTCACTAAGCCTGGCCGAAGGTGCAACCTCGGATTGAGCGCCCGCCATGCGACGTCCACGCCGGAAACAATCGATTGGCGTAAAAAGCTCGCCGCAAGAGACGCCAATGCTGCAATTCTCAGCTGCGATCCTCCGGGCGGCGAGAAGCGCAGGCTGGTCCAGGTCGCGCCCGCCACCGCCGCGAGGCCAACAGGAAGGTCAGCCGGCGCCCACCCCGAAATCATGAGCCAAAAGGCAAGGAAAAGCGCCGCTCGAACGGCCGCAGCCCGCTTGAAACCGACCGTGGAATCGCCCGTCGCGGCGCTCAAGGGGCAAATCCAGCGGGTGCCCGCAGCTCAGTTCGCGATTGCGGCCCGCGAAGGAGCTGCAGGCCGGAAATCCGCCCAGGGCGGTCGCTTGCGTGGGTCGGCATCCGAGACTTCAATCCGCGTGCTGCGACGCAGCGCAGACCTATCATGTTCCCTGAAACAGGGGAAGCATCGGAGCGACCGCGCTGGGATGCGCAGGTTCAGGAAGGCGCCAACCGGACGAAGCAAAAGAAAATACTTGGAAAGGCCACGCCGTGAACGGGTCAGTCGTCACGGCGCCAATGGCCGGGGTCACAAGTCGAAGGAACATTCGAGCTGCGGACCCCGAGGCGCGAGCCCATCCACAGGACAAAAGCGAGGGGGGCCGCATGGATCGGCCCCCCGGCAACCCCATTTGATTCACGCCAAGCCCATGGCGCGACGATCGATCAGCTCTTCGGAGCGGCCGGCGCCGTGTTCATCTTGTGCATATGGTGGGCTGAAGCCCTTGCATTGCGGTGCGCTTGGCGGCTCTGGCGGCGGGTATGGCGTCTGTGCGATCCCTTGGTGCCGTGAGTGGCGGCGGGCTTCGCCATGCTCGCGTCCGGAGCAGCGGTAGGGGCGGCCTGAGCCAGCTGCTCGGTTTGGGCGATAGCGGCGAGAGGCGCCAACGCGATGATGGCGCCAAGGCCGATCGCGACAAATTTGTTCAGCATTGCAGTTCCTCTTGAAGCGAGTCTTCCGACTCTTGTTTGTCAACATCTTCAATCTGCGCTTGCCATAATGAATTGGAGATGAATGTCGAGTTATCGCGGCCTTGCGACAGTCGGGCCGCAATATTACCGCGGTGGACCGAGACCCCGCCCGCGGCAGGCGACGGCGCCGATCAAAAGCTGATTTTTGTCCAAGCCGCGTATCAAAGCCCTGGGTTCGCCCGTCCCAAGAGAGCGGCGATATCGGCGGCGATTGGACATAGCGAATGCGAAGCGCGGACCGAAGAGATGGTCGAGTACTTGATACGGCCTGACGCCAAGTCTCAGTTGGCCAAGTCTCGGTTGGAAGAAACTTAGCTATGAATAAAGTGCTCGGCTTTCCTATGAAGCAATCAAGTCCGTCTTAGTCCAGGCAGCAGCCGGCGGAGACGCAAACATTGGTTTCGCTCCGAGAAACCGCAGTGGCTTCATGACGATTGGTGAACAGTGTTAGCAATATGCCTCCACATTTGTGCTAGTTGGCGCCGCTCCGCGATGGAAGCTACCGCACCAACCGGCATGTCTTTCAGTCTTCGGCATGTCAGGGCGAGGCTCAAATCAGAAATAGTGATCGCTGGTCGCCGGCCGTGTGGCGCCTGGCTCGTTGACGGAGAAAACGCTAACTCGAGGGGGAAACAGTCCAGGAGATATACGATTCACGATTGTTGCCAGAGGCGACGTCTGATGAACCGGACGACTAAGGACGTCGCCGATCTCCCCGGCGCCTCCGCGCCGCGGGTGCTCATCGTCGAGGACGAGGCCGACCTGGCGTTGCTCATCGGCTATAATCTCGAGGCGGAAGGCTACGTCGTCGAGAGCGTGAGGCGCGGCGACGAAGCCGAGTTGAGGCTGGCCGAAAACGCCCCCGACCTCGTCATTCTCGACTGGATGCTGCCCGGCGTGTCCGGCATCGAGATTTGTCGACGATTGCGGGTCCGGGAGGCCACCCGCACCTTGCCGATCATCATGGTGACCGCCCGCTGCGAGGAATCGGAGCGGGTGCGCGGACTAGCAATCGGCGCCGACGACTATGTCGTCAAGCCGTTCTCGGTGCCTGAGCTAATGGCGCGGGTACGGGCGCTGCTGCGACGCAGCCGACCCGAGCGCATCGCCGAGCGCCTTTATGCCGGCGACCTCGATCTGGATCGGATCACCAGGCTCGTCCGGCGCGGCGACCGCCTCATTCACCTCGGGCCGACCGACTTCCGGCTATTGGAATATTTGCTCGAACGGCCGGGCCGGGTGTTCTCTCGCGCCCAGTTGCTCGATCTGGTTTGGGGACGGTCGGCTGAGATCGATGAACGCACGGTCGATGTGCACATCGGGCGCCTGCGCAAGAGGCTGACCAAGGGCCGCGAACGTGACCCGATCCGCACCCTGCGCGGCGCCGGCTACTCGTTCGACGAAAGCTTCGGCAGGACCTGAAGGCCCCGGTTGGCGCCCCTGGGGTTCGCGCGTTGCGGCTATCGTCGCCGCGACGTAGAACGACGCATGGCCCACAGAACAGGAAGCGCGGATCTGCCGCTCCATGGCGGACGGGTGCCGCTGTGGCTGGCGGATCGCATGACCCGTCTGGGTGCGGTCATCGCCGAGGCGATCGTGCATCACTACGGTCGCGACGAGTTCCTTCGCCGCCTTGCTCATCCGTTTTGGTTTCAGTCGTTCGGCTCGGTCATGGGCATGGATTGGCACTCGTCCGGAATCACGACAAGTGTCGTCGGAGCGTTGAAACGCGGTCTTCAGCCGCTGGCCGGGGAACTCGGCGTCCATATCTGCGGCGGCCGCGGCAAGCATTCGCGCAAAACGCCCGACGAGCTGGTTGCGATCGGCGAGCGAGCGGGGTTCGACGGATCAGCGCTCGCCAGTCTCAGCCGGCTGGTGGCGAAGGTCGATGGCGCCGCCGTCCAGGACGGCTTCGACCTCTATCTCCACGGCTTCATCGTGACCGATGACGCGCGCTGGGCGGTGGTCCAGCAGGGCATGAATGACGCAAGCAGGACGGCTCGCCGTTACCACTGGTTGAGCGAGGGACTGATGAGTTTCGTCGACGAACCGCATGCGGCGATCGACGGTCTCAATCAAGGCGAGATCGTCAACCTGACGGATAGTCGGGCCGATCGCTCCCGGCGGGGCCAGATCGAGCTGCTGCATTCGTTGGGTCCGGACCGGTTGGCGCATGAACTCGCCCTGATCGAGGCAAAACCTCGGAAGCCGCCATCGAGCTCCGATCCCCGCCAGCTTACTCTGCCGCATCTCGCCATGCCCGGTCATCATGACGTCCGCGCGACCGACGTGCTGGCGCCGCGCCTTCACGCGAGCCTCACTGCGGCCGCCAATCGGGGGCCGGCCGATTTCGCCGAGTTGCTGCTCGTGCCCGGCGTCGGCGCTCGCACGGTGCGGGCGCTGGCGATGGTGGCCGAAGTCATTCACGGCGCGCCTTACCGCTTCACCGATCCTGCGCGCTTCTCGTTCGCGCATGGCGGGAAGGACCGCCATCC
>CAWEAT010000006.1:0-65093 GCA_963806935.1 uncultured Alphaproteobacteria bacterium | reverse complement strand
AGGCGGTCGAGAACGCCCCAAGTAAAGGCCCCATGCGAGCCGCCGCCCTGGAGCGCCAGGTCCACGAGGACGGGTTTGCGTTCGACCGGCCTCGTCGCATGGGTGGGCCTTTTCGCTTTGGTTGGCATCTTGCTCCTTAAGGCCGCTCGGGCAAACGTGGCGGCGAACCTCTCGTCCGCACGCGACAACAATCTTCCAGTCTGAGTTCGCCGCACGAAACCGGACGCGCTCAAATTCTGATAGCGCCGCCAGCGCAGGGTGTGATCATGCCGGCTGTTTCGCGCTCTGCGAATGGCATCGCCGGAGCGCCGGGGCAAGGCTATTGTTTCGTTGTTGGATTTATCCGGCCGACACTTCCGCAGCGCCAATTCCGGCACGACAGCGTTATAGAGGATCGAGACTCGCGGTCGCCGAGGGGTAAACAGTGCGGCGCGCCGTCGCAGATTGGATTGACGATGACCGACCGAGCCGAGTTTCCAGAACCGGAAGATCAGCTCGGGGGCCTTTGATCCCGATTCCTTCTTTTCGATGAACACTCTGCTGCGAAATCTGCCCTTTATCGCAGCGCTGGCGCTCGCCATACTCGGCGTCGCCTACAGCAATTTCTCCGGCCATCCGATCAACGGCTATTGGGAATTCCTGGCGATCGCCATCGGGCTCGTGTGCGTTTTCACCGGATGGCCCAACGCGCCCGATCGCGACAGCCGGTTCAAGCTGCTCTGGACCCAGGTCGCGCACTGGGTGGCGGTCGTGGTCGCGATGAACCTCGTCCTCCTGCAAGGCTTCCAGCAACTGATGCCGGTTCAGGCTGCGGGTCTGGTGCTGATGCTGCTCTTGGGGCTGGGGACGTTTCTCGCCGGCATCAGCCTGATGTCGCTCAGGATCTGCTTTCTCGGCCTCGCCATGGCGCTTAGCATTCCAGCGATGACATGGCTCAAGCAGGCCTCACTTCTCTTGCTGCTGGCCGGGGTGGCGATCGCCGGCCTCGCCGTCGCCTTCTGGCCGCGCGGGCGCGGCAAGTCGGCCTAACCCCCCCACGGTGCACGAGCCAGAGACTATCCGGCGGCTCCTTCCGAGGAGGACGTTCTCATGGTGGAGTTCCCTGTCAATCCGTCCCGGCTCGACACGTACAAGAATTTCAAATTTCGCCTCAAATGGGATGGCGATATTCGCCGGCGTTTTGAAGGTCAGCGCGCTTAAGCGAACGACCGAAGTCATCGAGTTTCGCGACAGCATCGATACTTCGGCTCACGCAAGTCGCCCGGCCGCACGGAATACGACGCGATCACGCTCGAGCGGGGCCTGACCCAGGACCGCGCATTCGAAGACTGGGCGAACGTGATCTGGCGCCTTGGCGCGCGCCCGGAAGCGAAGTGGCGCTCGCTGACTTTCGTAGGATGTCTATCTGGAGATCTACAACGAGGCGGGACAACTGGCGCTCGCCTACAAGATCCATCGCTGCTGGCCGTCCCTCTACCAGGCGTTGCCGCCGCTCGACGCCAATAGCGCAGATGTCGCCATCGAACAGATCGTGCTCGAGAACGAGGGCTGGGAGCGCGACCCAGCCGTGGTTGAACCCGTCGAGCCGAGATAGACCATGGCGACATGAATCCGGATATTTGACGAGAACAATTTGGGTGTCGTCTAGCTTGCGATAATCAGAAATGTGTGCTACGCATTAAGGATGGCCGCGCAGCGGAGACCGGGTTTCGCGCAGCGCCGCAGGAACGACAAGCATCAGGAGAGGAAATCCCGATAGACCGCTGAAAAAGCAAGGTTATATCGAATGGCAGTTAGCGGCTATTGATTTTGTTTTTGTTGCGCCGGCCTTTGATTTTGTTGCGCCGGGCTTTGTTTTTGTTGCGGCGGGCTTTGCTTTTGTTGCGGCGGCGCTGGCGGGCGCGTCAGCGACCGGCGAACCCTGCCGCGGCGAGAATGAGGACGATCGCCAGCAGCGCCATGCCGGCCGCCGGCCATTGCCTGAGCCGCCCGTCCAGGCGCTCGATCAGGACCCCGAGAGGCGCCGAGCCGCGGAACGCCGCCTCCTCGACGCCGAGAATATCGCCGGCGGGGATGCGCGGCAGCGGGTCCCCCAGCGCCCATAACCCGGCGAAGAGAGCTGCGCCGACAAGCATCGGCCAGGTCGCGTCCCACAGCGCTCCCGCCGCGAGCGCATCGGCGACATCGCCGCCGGCTGCGGGAAACATGAGCCAGGGAACGAGCACAGAAAGCGCGGCCAGCGACAGCCACGACCAGACGCGCTCGGGCGAGGCATTGCCCTCGTCGTGCGGCGATCGCGCAAGGCGCACGACGAAATGCAGCATGAGCGCGGCGGTCGCGGCCGCCGAGGCCGCGGCCGCCCATTTGGCCGGGCCGTCGCCGAACGGTCCCTTGACCGCAAGCTTGGCCAGCGCCCCGCCGGTCAGGGGCAATCCGGCGAGGCTGAGCGCAAGCAGCCCGCCGACGATCAGCGCCGACGTTCGGCCGCGCCCGCTACGCGCGGCGACGACGCCCACGGTCAGAAACAGGCCGGCCTTAACGAAAACGTGGTTCACCCCATAGAAGGCCGCATCCGCCGCCACGCCTTGATTGGCGGAGGCCAAACCCATACCCAGCGCGGCGGCGATTAACCCCATCTGGCTCACGCTCGAATAGGCGAGCACGGTCTTGGGGTTCTGCTGGGTCAAGCCGATCGCGGCGCCATAGAAGGCGGAGACGAACCCGACCCACGCGAGCGCCTCGCCAAAGCTGGGCAACGCGGCGCCCAAGGGCAGAAATCGGATGAGGCCGATGATTCCCGCCTTGACCGCGGCGCCGCTCAGGACCGCCGCAGCGGGAATGGGCGCCGCGGTATAGGCGAGCGGCATCCAGCCGTGCATCGGGACAAGCCCGATCTTCATCCCGAAGCCGATGATGAGGAGCACGAGCGCCGCATCGCGCCAGGGCGACGTCGGCAGCGCGGCGACGACGGCGCGGATGTCGAGGCTGCCGCCCGGCTCGCCGGCCGCGAGCATGACGAAAGCGATCAAGAGGACCGCTTCGCCGATGAGCGTGAAAGCCAGGTAGACGCCGGCGGCGCGGCTCGACCCGGCGTCCTCGTCGCTCACGATCAGGTAATAGGCGGGCACGCTGACCATCGCGTAGACCAGATAAAAGGTCAGGAGATCGGCCGCGATGAAGACGCCGAGACTGCCCGCCATGGTGAGCAGCCACGAGACCGCGAAGCGGTCGGCGTTGGGCCTCCCCGCCCCATCCGTCAGGGCGAAGACGCTGCGGATGAGCCAGACCAGCGCAGCGGCGGCGAGCAGCATCCCGCCCGGCCGATCGAGCCAGAGGTTCGCGCGCAGCGCCGGCAATTCGGCCCCAAACGGCGCGCCCCAGATCGCCAGCGCCGCTGCCGGAATCGCAGGCAGTGGCGCAAGCGGCGTCATCGCCCACGCAAAGGCGCGTAGCCTCAGCGACAACGACGCTGCGAGGATCACGAGCGGCGCGGCCAAAGCGGCGACCAGGAGGCCCGGCCCGAATTGCTGCGCAGCTCCCGCCAGATCGCTCATCGCAGCGCGAGTCCGGCGCCCGGCCGCCCGATCTGCAAGAAGGCGAAGAATGCGGGCGGCGCAAAAGCGAGCAGAACAGCCGCGAGCGCCAGCGTAAGGGCGACGTATTCGCGCGACCGGCGAGGCGCCTTTTTCAATTGCAGGGGCTCGTCCGAGAGCGCCGGCTTCAGCACCCGGTAGAGATAGCCGCCAGCGAGCAGTCCGCCCGCCAGCATCACCACCGCCCATACCCATTGGCCGGCCTCGACCGAGGCCTTCATCAAGAGCCATTTGGCGGCGAAGCCGCCGCTGGGCGGCAGCCCCATGAGCGAGAGCCCGCCGAGACCCAGCGCCAGGAACGTGACCGGCATCGCCCGCCCGGCGCCGCCGAAACCGGCGATCCGGTCATGGCCGAGGGATTCGGCGATCAGGCCCGCGGAGAGGAACATCGCCGCCTTGGCGAAGGCGTGCGACAGCGCCTGCATGACGCCGCCGCTGAAGGCGTCCGCAGCCCAGGGTCCGGAGGCGAGCGGGAACATCAGGAAGAGGTAGCCGATCTGCGCCACCGTCGAATAAGCGATCAGGAGTTTCAGCCGCTCCTGGCGCAGGGCGAGCACACTGCCGCTAAGGATCGCCGCCGAACCGAGAGTTGCGAGAATTGCCCCGGGAACCGCATTGGGCAGCGCCGGCAGGACATTGAACCAGAGCCGCACGATGAGAAAGAACGACCCCTTGACCACGAGCCCCGAAAGCACGGCGCTCGCGGCGGCAGGCGCGTTGGCGTGCGCCGGCGGCAGCCAAAGGTGGAGCGGGAAGAGCGCCGTCTTCGCCAGTAGCCCTGCGGTCATCAGCCCCGCCGCAAGCCATACGGCCGGTTCGGCCCGGATCTGGCGAGACAGGAGGACGATGTCGAGGGTGCCGTAGGCCCCGTAAAGCAGCGCCGCTCCGAGCAGATAGAACAACGCGCCGAACAACGCGAACATGAGATAGCGAAGCGCCGCAGCCAGGGTTTCCGGCCGGCCGTCGAGACAGACCAGAGGCACCGCGGCGAAGGTGAGAAGCTCGAGCGCGACATAAAGATTGAACAGATCGCCCCCCAGAAAGATCAGCCTCAACGCCGCCTGGACGGCCTGCAGCAGGGTCCAGACGACCAAGGGCCCCCGCCTTTCCGTCCCGCCGCGCGGCGTGGAGAAATTGACCCGGGCGTAAAGCCCGGCGGCCGGCATGATCAGCGAGCGGTCACCAGCATGACCGCCGAGAATCCATCGGCCCTGAGCGCGATCCCGAGCGGCGGAGCATAGCCGCCGAGGACATAGACGAGCGGTTCGCCGGACCGCCAAACGAGACTGGCGATCGCAACCGCGAGGCCGAATTGCACCGGCATGAGACCCAACGCGATCCGTTCGGCTTGGCGGCCGCCGAGCAGGAACGACAGCAGAACGCCGGCAGCTGGAACGAGGATCGGCAGCGGCAGCAGACTTCCGCCCGCCGTCGCCGCGATGACCGAGGCGGCCTCTGTCATTCCGCGTCGGCTCCGTCGCCGGGAGGCCTGGCCGCAGCGTCGGGGGGCAGCGTCGCGCGGCCAGTTTCCTCGAAGAGCCGCAGCGTCAGGGCGACGGCGAGCGCGCTGGCCGCGAAGGCGACGACAATGCCGGTGATCACCATCGCCTGCGGAACCGGATCGGCGCTCAGTCCGGCCGCCGCGCCTTTCCGGGCGACGATGCCGAACACGAGGAAAACGCCGCTGCCGATCAGGTTGAACGCCAGAATCTTGCGCAGAAGCTGCGGATCGGCGATCACCCCATAGAGGCCGAGGCCGACCAGCGCCGCCCCGACCAGCCCCGCCAGCGTCGCCGAGGTCATCGCCGGGGCTCGCGGCGCGGCGGACCCGCCACCAGCATGGCGAGGGTGACGGCGATGGTGAACGTCATGAACGTCTCGATGAACAAGATGAGCGGCTTGGCGAGCCCAGGCGGATAGGCGAAGTATCCTCCCGCGACAACTGCGCCGGCCACGCCGACGGCGAGAAACACAACGGGACCCGCGACCAGCGCGACCCGCAGCCAAAAGGCGTTCGTCCGCGGCGCTTCGGTCAAGCGCGCCATCATGACGATCATCCACATCGCGGCCAGAATGGCCCCGCCCTGAAACGCGCCGCCTGGCTCATCGGCCCCGACCCAGAAGACGTGGACGCCCACGAGAATACCGATCGGCGCCAGAACCTGGGCGAAGAACGCCAGCGTGGGCTCGGGTCGCTCGGCGCGAGCCTCTCCTGGGCCGCCGCCCCAATATCGGTCGGCGGCAAGCGACCATACGCCGACCACGGCCAGAACCAGCACAACCTTTTCGAGCATGGTGTCGAACGAGCGGTAGGCGATCAGGACGGCGGTGACCGGGTTGCCAAGACCGGTCTCAGGCAAGCTGTGCATCGATTGAGGGGCCAGCGTCGGACCCTCGTCGGGCAGCAGCAGGACGACACCGGCCAGCGCCGCAGCGACAAGCAGACAAAGACCGGCCGTGAACAGACGCGTGAGTCCGGTTAGGCCTTCCCGGGCGGTCGCCTCGGCGCCCCGCAGGCGCGCCGCGGCGCCGATGAGCAGGACGCCCGTCACGCCGCTGCCGATCGCCGCCTCCGTCAGCGCCACGTCGACCGCGAACAGGCGAATCCAGACCAGCGAAAGCAATAGCCCATAGACGACGTAGCCGACCGTCGCCGCGAACGCTCCGGGCGCAAAAACGGTCCAGGCGGCAACCGCAAAAACCAGGAAGGCAAGGCCAACGTCGAGCGCCTGCAGAACGCTCATGCCGCTGGCCCCTTGCGCCGCACCGCCCGTCCGATGAGCTGGGCGGCGGTCGCGCCGGCCAATTGAACCAGCGCCCAGATGGCGACGAGCCTGAGCGCGTCGAGCAGGCTTTCCGCGCGCGGCAAGAGCCCGAGAACGATAAGGCCAAGACCGAGATTGTCGGCCTTGGTCAGCGCATGGAGGCGGCTCAATGCATCGGGGAAACGCAACAATCCCACCGTGCCGGCAAGAAAGAAAAGCACGCCGGCGCTAATCGCAGCGATGCTGAAGAGCTCGAGAACCAAAGTCATCGGTCGCCCGCGGAATTCGGGTCCGGCTGCTCGGCGGGCGCTCCGCTGTTGACGAAGGCGGCGGAGGCGAAGGCGGCCAGGACTGCAAGTCCGAGCGCGACGTCATCAACCCCGCGCGCTCCCGTCGCCGCCGCGATCAAGAGGAGCGAGGCGATTCCCCCGGTCCCTAGGAGCTGCGCCGCCATCATGCGGTCGGCGTCGCCCGGTCCGCCCAAAATGCGCATGAGGCCAACCGCGACGGTGAAAAGGATCACGCCCGCGGTCGCGAGGAAAAACTCACTCACCGACGACCGCCCGGATGAAAAGGCGCTCTTCCGCCGCCAGATTGGCGGCGACCGGCTGCCCGATATCGAGGCAATGAACCAGCAGCGCCCCGTTTTCGTCAGTCCCGGTCGGCAGCGTCCCCGGCATGAGGCTCGAGAGCGCACAGAATGCGCTTCGCGCGCCGCCTGGGGGCAATCGCAACGGGCAGGTCACGAATCCTGGCCGAAGGTGCAACTTCGGATTGAGCGCCCGCCATGCGACGTCCACGCCGGAAACAATCGATTGGCGTAAAAAGCTCGCCGCAAGAGACGCCAATGCTGCAATTCTCAGCTGCGATCCTCCGGGCGGCGAGAAGCGCAGGCTGGTCCAGGTCGCGCCCGCCACCGCAGCGAGGCCAACGGGAAGATCAGCCGGCGCCCACCCCGAGATCATGAGCCAAAAGGCAAGGAAAAGCGCCGCTCGAACGGCCGCAGCCCGCTTGAAACCGACCGTGGAATTGCCCGTCGCGGCGCTCAAGGGGCAAATCCAGCGCGCGCCCGCAGCTCAGTTCGCGATTGCGGCCCGCGAAGGAGCCGCAGGCCGGAAATCCGCCCAGGGCGGTCGCTGGCGTGGGTCGGCATCCGTGACCCCAATCCGCGTGCTGCGACGCAGCGCAGAGCTATCATGTTCCCCGAAACAGGGGAAGCACCGGAGCGACCGCGCGGGATGCGCAGGCTCAGGAAGCGCGAACCGCACGAAGCAAACGAAAAGACCTGGAAAAGCCAGGCCGAGAACAGGGCCAGCCGTCACGGCGCCAATGGCCGGGGTCAGAAGTCGAAGGAACATTCGAGCGGCGGAGCGCGAGCCGCGAGCCCATCGACAGGACAAAAGCGAGGGGGGCCGCACGGATCGGCCCCCCGGCAACCCCATTTGATTCACGCCAAGCCCATGGCGCGCCGATCGATCAGCTCTTCGGAGCGGCCGGCGCCGTGTGCATGTGGTGCATGTGGTGGGCCGAAGCCCTTGCCTTCGGTGGCCTGGCGGCCCTGGCGGCGGGTATGGCGTCGGTGCGATCCCTGGTGCCGTGATGGCCGCCGGGCTTCGCCATGCTCGCGTCGGAGTGGCGGCAGGGGCGGCCTGAGCCAGCTGCTCGGTTTGGGCGATAGCGGCGAGAGGCGCCAAAGCGATAATGGCGCCGAGGCCGATCGCGACAAATTTGTTCAGCATTGCAGTTCCTCTTGAAGCGAGTTTTCCGACTCTTGTTTGTCAACATCTTCAATCTGCGCTTGCCATAATGAATTGGAGATGAATGTCGAGTTATCGCGGCCTTGCGACAGTCAGGCCGCAATATTGCCGCGGTGGACCGAGACCCCGCCCGCGGCAGGCGACGGCGCCGACCAAAAGCTGATTTTTGTCCAAGCCGCGTATCAAAGCCCTGGGTTCGGCCGTCCCAAGAGAGCGGCGATATCGGCGGTGATTGGACATAGCGAATGCGAAGCGCGCACCGAAGAGATGGTCGAGTACTTGATACGGCCTGACGCCAAGTCTCAGTTGGCCAAGTCTCGGTTGGAAGAAACTTAGCTTTGAATAAAGTGCTCGGCTTTCCTATGAAGCAATCAAATCCGTCTTAGTCCAGGCAGCAGCCGGCGGAGACGCAAACATGCGTTTCGCTCCGAGAAACCGCAGTGGCTTCATGACGATTTGTGAACAGTGTTAGCAATATGCCTCCACATTTGTGCTAGTTGGCGCCGCTCCGCGATGGAGGCTACCGCACCAACCGGCATGTCTTTCAGTCTTCGGCATGTCAGGGCGAGGCTCAAATCAGAAATAGTGATCGCTGGTCGCCGGCCGTGTGGCGTCTGGCGCGTTGACGGAGAAAACGCTGGCTCGAGGGGGAAACAGTCCAGGAGATATACGATTCACGATTGTTGCCAGAGGCGACGTCTGATGAACCGGACGACTAAGGACGTCGCCGATCTCCCCGGCGCCTCCGCGCCGCGGGTGCTCATCGTCGAGGACGAGGCCGACCTGGCGTTGCTCATCGGCTATAATCTCGAGGCGGAAGGCTACGTCGTCGAGAGCGTGAGGCGCGGCGACGAAGCCGAATTGAGGCTGGCCGAAAACACCCCCGACCTCGTCATTCTCGACTGGATGCTGCCCGGCGTGTCCGGCATCGAGATTTGTCGACGATTGCGGGTCCGGGAGGCCACCCGCACCTTGCCGATCATCATGGTGACCGCCCGCTGCGAGGAATTGGAGCGGGTGCGCGGACTAGCAATCGGCGCCGACGACTATGTCGTCAAGCCGTTCTCGGTGCCTGAGCTAATGGCGCGGGTACGGGCGCTGCTGCGACGCAGCCGACCCGAGCGCATCGCCGAGCGCCTTTATGCCGGCGACCTCGATCTGGATCGGATCACCAGGCTCGTTCGGCGCGGCGACCGCCTCATTCACCTCGGGCCGACCGACTTCCGGCTATTGGAATATTTGCTCGAACGGCCGGGCCGGGTGTTCTCGCGCGCCCAGTTGCTCGATCTGGTTTGGGGACGGTCGGCTGAGATCGATGAACGCACGGTCGATGTGCACATCGGGCGCCTGCGCAAGAGGCTGACCAAGGGCCGCGAACGTGACCCGATCCGCACCCTGCGCGGCGCCGGCTACTCGTTCGACGAAAGCTTCGGCAGGACCTGAAGGCCCCGGTTGGCGCCCCTGCGGTTCGCGCGTTGCGGCTATCGTCGCCGCGACGTAGAACGACGCATGGCCCATAGAACAGGAAGCGCGGATCTGCCGCTCCATGGCGGACGGGTGCCGCTGTGGCTGGCGGATCGCATGACCCGTCTGGGTGCGGTCATCGCCGAGGCGATCGTGCATCACTACGGTCGCGACGAGTTCCTTCGCCGCCTTGCTCATCCGTTTTGGTTTCAGTCGTTCGGCTCGGTCATGGGCATGGACTGGCACTCGTCCGGAATCACGACAAGTGTCGTCGGAGCGTTGAAACGCGGTCTTCAGCCGCTGGCCGGGGAACTCGGCGTCCATATCTGCGGCGGCCGCGGCAAACATTCGCGCAAAACGCCCGACGAACTGGTTGCGATCGGCGAGCGAGCGGGGTTCGACGGATCAGCGCTCGCCAGTCTCAGCCGGCTGGTGGCGAAGGTCGATAGCGCCGCCGTCCAGGACGGCTTCGACCTCTATCTGCACGGCTTCATCGTGACCGATGACGCGCGCTGGGCGGTGGTCCAGCAGGGCATGAATGACGCAAGCAGGACGGCTCGCCGTTACCACTGGTTGAGCGAGGGACTGATGAGTTTCGTCGACGAACCGCATGCGGCGATCGACGGACTCAATCAAGGCGAGATCGTCAACCTGACGGATAGTCGGGCCGATCGCTCCCGGCGGGGCCAGATCGAGCTGCTGCATTCGTTGGGTCCGGATCGGTTGGCGCATGAACTCGCCCTGATCGAGGCAAAACCTCGGAAGCCGCCGTCGAGCTCCGATCCCCGCCAGCTTACTCTGCCGCATCTCGCCATGCCCGGTCATCATGACGTCCGCGCGACCGACGTGCTGGCGCCGCGCCTTCACGCGAGCCTCACTGCGGCCGCCAATCGGGGGCCGGCCGACTTCGCCGAGTTGCTGCTCGTGCCCGGCGTCGGCGCTCGCACGGTGCGGGCGCTGGCGATGGTGGCCGAAGTCATTCACGGCGCGCCTTACCGCTTCACCGATCCTGCGCGCTTCTCGTTCGCGCATGGCGGGAAGGACCGCCATCCCTTCCCGGTGCCGCTCAGGGTCTATGACGAAACGATCGGGGTCATGAAGGCGGCGGTGCAGAAGGCCAGGCTCGGGCGGGACGACAGGCTCGCCGCGATCAAGCGGCTCGACGACGAGGCGCGCCGGGTCGAAGCAAGCGCGGTCGGACCGCCGCTCACGGATGTGATCGCCGAAGAACGGCGACTTTCCCACTCGTTCGCAGGCCGCAGCGTCTTTGGCTGGGAGAGGCCGCCGGAAGCGGTCCCGACGACGCCCGAGCCCCTTGCCCGTCGGCGGGGCAGCCGACACTGAGGTTGACCGCGTCGCGCTTTGGCGTCGGCGCCCCGCGACATTGTCGGGCCGATGCGTTTGGGTTTTCTTGGCTCTGGGCCGTTTCGCGGCGAAGACGAGCGCTCGCAACGGTTGGATTGTCTTGGGTTTGTTTGGATTCTCTCGTCCGAATCGAGGCTTTTCAATGGGTTGCGCGGGGGTGAAGCGGGAAACAATTATTCTTGCGCTTTGCCGGACCGTTCAAAGCGTCGAAACGGGGGCCTCCGGAGTAAGCATGCGGAAAGGCAGGATTGATCATGGCGCGAGCTTAGCCAGCATTCTGATTTTCGGCAAGCATTTTTCCGTCCTGGCCTCCCCTTGCGGCCGCGCGTCAGCGCAAAACTGGACAGTTCGGTTGTGACCGGAGAATCCAATGGGTTCTGACGATCAAGAGACGCAAATGACCAATCCTGCAGCCAATGGATCGGGTGTCGGGCGAGACGCCGCGCCCCTGGATTCACCCTCGCCCGAGCGCGAAGCGAGCGTTCCTCGAACGCCGAAGGTCGCCCGTGGGCCCGCCCTCGTCGTTGCGCTCATAGTGGCGGCGATCGTCGGCCTGTCGCTCTGGTATCTTGTGCAGCCCCAGCCCCTGATCATCCAGGGCGAGGCCGACGCGACCCGCGTCGACATCGCCGCGCGCGTCGATGGCCGGGTCGGCGAGCGTCCTGTTCAACGCGGCGACAATGTCGCCGCAGGTCAATTGCTGTACAAAATCGACAACCCGGAGCTCTTGACCAAGCTCAACGAGGCCGAAGCGGGGCTAGCCGTCGCCTCCGCCCAGCTCGCGAACATCCTCGCCGGCACCCGCGCTGAAATCATCGACCAACGCAAGGCCGCGGTCGAGAATGCCTCCGCCAACCTGACCCTCGCTCAGCAGACCTACGATCGCCTGAAGGCGCTGACCGCGCCGGGATTCTCCCCCGTCCAGAAGCTCGACGAAGCGACCGACCAGCTTCGCGTCGCCGAACATAGCCTCGACCAGGCCAAGCTCGCCGAGCAGGAAGCCATCGCCGGCCCAACCAAGGAGGAACGCGGCATAGCCCGCGCCAATGTGGTCCAGGCGCAAGCCAGGATCGACACGACGAAGGCGCAAGTCGATGAGCTTACCGTCAAGGCGCCGATTGCCGCGCAGGTCTATCAGATCGGCGCCGAAATCGGCGAATATGTCTCGCCGGGCGTGCCGCTTCTGTCGCTCGTCGATCTGAACGACGTATGGCTGCGCTTCGATTTGCGCGAAGACCTCGTCAAGAGACTGAAGGTGGGCGACCAGTTCCAGATGCGCGTCCCGGCGCTCGGCGACCGAGTGATCACGGCGGCGGTCAAGGTCATCGCCGCGAAGGGTGAATATGCAGGCTGGCGCGCCACCCGTGCGACTGGTGACTTCGATCTGCGCACGTTCGAGATTCGCGCCTATCCGGTCGCGCCCATCCCTGAGCTCAGGCCCGGGATGAGCGTCTACGCGGTCTGGCCCGGCGGCGGCCGATGAAGGCGCCGCCGCGACCGGGATTCCTTCTTGTCGCCGCCCGCGAATGGCGGTGGATGTGGCGCGACCGCCTGGCGCTATTCCTCGCGATTGGGGTGCCGGTATTCGCTTTCGCGGTTCTGGCCCTCATCTTCAGCAATGCCGTGATCCGCAATCTCAAGGTGACCGTCGTCGACGCCGATCGCTCTCCGACGTCGCTCACCTATGTTCAGGCGACCGCTTCAGCGCCGGGGATCAGCGTCGCAGAGCGTTCAGGCGACATGACCAGCGCAATGCACGCCATCCGCTCGGGTGACGCGATTGCTGCGATCTATATTCCCGAGAATTTCGAGCGCGACCTTGTCGCGCAGCGGCGCCCGAAGATCGTTGCGCTCTATAACCGACAGTATTTCACTCCCGGCAACAGCGCTGCATCCGCAATCTCCAACGCCGTCGCCGCGGCGACCGCGACGCTGCCGCGCCCACCGGAGACTGGCGGCCCATTCACGCCGGGATCGCTCGTTGTCGAGCAATATGTGCTCACCAACCCGGCGCAGAACTACGCCCAGTTCCTGCTCCGCGCCATTTTGCCGACCGTTCTTCACGTCGTCGTCGCGATCTCCGCTGGCTATGCGGTCGGGTCCGAATTTTCGCGGCGCAGCCTGCGAGCATGGCTCAGGGCGGCCGGCGGCAGCCCGCTCACCGCGCTTCTCGGCAAGTTCGCGCCGCTGTTTGCGATTTTTATTCTGATGATGGTCGCCGACGCCGGCATCATCCACGGCCTCTTCAATGTTCCTTTTCGCGGCGACTCGGTGCTGATGGGGGCCGCGGCCTGCCTGCTCGTCATCGCCTATCTTTCGCTCGGCGGGGTGTTTCAGCTTCTCACACGAAATCTCGCGGTCGGCATGAGCGTGACCGCGATCATTTGCAATCCGGCGTTTGGCTTTGCCGGCGTCGGATTTCCCGTTCTGGCGATGAACGGCTTCGCGCGCTTCTGGGGCTCCCTTCTGCCGTTGCGCTGGTACATCCAGATCCTGTTCGACCAGGCGGTTCGCGGATTGCCGCCGTCGAGCTCCGTCCCGCCATTCATGATCCTCGGCGCGCTTGCGATCGCGCTGTTCGGGCTCGGCTGGCTGAGGCTTGCAGCGATCGCCGCGGCGCCCTCTCGCGCGGCGGAGCCCGAGTCCGCCGAGCCAGCGCTCGTTGTTGCGGGCGTAGGAGGCGCGATGACGGCCGAGATTCGACGCATCCTCAACGACCGCGGCGTCTTCGGCCTGATTGTCCTCGCCCCGATCATCTACGGCCTGCTCTATCCTCAACCCTATCTCGGCCAGCTCCTGCGCGGAATCCCGATCGCGGCCGTCGATCAGGACCACACCGAAGTTAGCCGCGATCTCGTGCAGACCTTGAGCGCCGATGAAGCGATCACAGTCGCCGTCCGCGCCGATAACCTCGCTGACGCCCACGCGGCGTTGGCGCGACGCGAGGTGTTCGGCATCGTCGCTATTCCGAAGGATACCGAAAAGGAGGTCCTGAAGGGCAATCGGGCCCGCGTCGCCGCTTATGTCGATTTCGGCCTATTTTCTCCTCTTCAGCCGCATGCTGCAGGGAATCACCGAAGCGACCGGAACCGTCAGCGCCGACCTCGCCGAGCGTGGAGCGCGAACCGACGGCGGCCTCGCTCACGCGGCCTTGACGCGGGCCTCTCCCGTCGAGCTCGTGTCTGAGCCGCTGTTCAACCCGACGGGCGGATACGCAAGCTACGTCGTTCCTGCTGCTTTCGTCCTCATTCTGCAACAGACCCTGTTCCTGGGCGTCGCGACCGTTGGAGGCGTCGCGTTCGAGCAGGGGGGAAGCGCGGGCCGGCGGCGTCGGGCCGGCGCGCGCGCCATCCTCGGCCAAGCGCTGGCGCATCTCTGCCTCGCGATGCCCGGCCTCGCGCTCTATTTGATCATTCTGCCTCGCGTGTACGGTTTCTCCACCCTTGGCCGGCCGATCGAACTGCTCCTCATGGCGATACCTTTCGTCCTGTCCGTGAGTTTTCTCGCCCAGTTTGTGAGCCTCTGGTTCAAACGCCGCGAGACGGCGGTGATTTTGTTCATCGCTGTCAGCCTTCCGCTGTTTTTCCAGGTCGGCGTCTCGTGGCCGGTTGAGGCCATTCCCGACGCGATCCGCTCTGCAAGCCGCATCTTTCCAAGCACATCGGCGATCGACGGGCTCGTACGCCTCAACCAGATGGGCGCGAGCCTCCACGACGTCTGGCGCGACTGGGCGAGCTTATGGGTATTGACTGCGATCTACGGCCTTCTGGCCGTGGCCGCGCGCCGATTTTTCGCTCGCGAGGACGCTTATGGCGCGTAACTCCTTCCGCCGCCCGCTCGTGATCCTGGCGCTCGTCCTTGGCCTTGGATTGGTCGGAGCGGTTGTCTATCGCCCGTGGGAGGCAGGCGGCGCGGCGCCGACGCCGGCCATCGGGGTCGTGCACCAGACGGAAATCCGGATAGCGCCGGAAATAAACGCCCGCGTGGAATCGTTCCGACGTTGCCGCCGGACAGACGGTGCGCAAGGGCGACGTCCTGGTGACCTTGAGCAGCCCCGATCTTGCCGCTGCGGTCGAGCAAGCCAAGGCCGCCCTCGCCTCAGCGAACGCCAACCGAGCCAACGTCTATGCCGGCGTCCGCCGCGAGGAAATCGATACGGCGGCGCAGGACGTTCGGATCGCCGACGCCAATCTCGCGCTCGCGCAGCAACAGCACGAACGCGCTGCGAAACTCGCAGCCAAGGATTTTGCGAGTAAGCAGCAACTGGACCAGGCCACAGAGGCGCTCGGCAGCGCCGAGGCCGACCTCAGCCAGGTCCAAGCCGCTTACGCTCAGAGCAAGGCCGGTCCAACCAAGGAGGAGCGGGCGATCGCCGATGCGCAGGTCGCCTACGCCGAGGCGACGCTCGCGAACATCGAGGCGAAACTGGACAAGACGACGCTCTCGGCTCCCGTCGACGGTGTCGTGACCCTGCTGGTGGCCGAACCCGGCGAGGTTGTCTCTCCCGGACAGCCGGTTCTCACCATAGCCCCCGCGAACGAACGCTGGTTTACTTTCACCATACGCGAGAACCTGCTCGCAGGCCTTACGGTCGGTTCGCCCGTGCGGCTCCTCGCCGCCAACGGCGACCGGATCGACGCCAAGGTCACGGAGCTTCGGCCGCTCGGCGAGTTCGCCGTTTGGCGCGCGGCCCGCGCGGTCAACGATCATGACCTCAACAGCTTCCTCCTCCGCGCCGACCCCGACCAGGAGGTTCGATCCGTCGAGCCGGGAATGACGGTCTGGATCGATCGCAGTTCGAGTACTGAAACTACGAACGCTATTGCTTGGTCCCAGGTGCGAGACTTCGCCTGCTCCGCCATTGGGTGATGCCGCAAGCCCGAAGATCGATTCATTCGGACAGCCGACTGATCAGCCTTTCCTCGGCTGGGTATTCATACGCATTGCCACCGCTTCACCCCAACGGCATCGTCTTCGAGGTCGCGCCTCGGCCCCCAGCGGCTCGCACACGAGCGCGCGCCTGGCCCCGCGCTGATTTGCTTTGGCGCGGGGCCACTGCTCCCTGCAGTTCCTGGTTGCGATTGGCGACTCCGCTCAGGCCATGAGCCGCCGCTACAGGACAGCGGCAGGAATTGGGTTATTGCCCAGAATGATGTCCGAGGCCTTCTCCGCCACCATGATCGTGGGCGCATTTGTATTGCAAGAAGGCACGAACGGCATGACAGAGGCGTCGACGACTCTGAGGCGGTCGATCCCGCGAAGTTTAAGATCGGGCGTCACAACCGCTTCTGGCCCAGCTCCCATGGCGCATGTGCCGGCGGGATGATGGTCAGTTTTGCAGGACCGGTAGGCATACTGAACGAGCTCCTCGTCGGAATTCAGATTGTCGCCCGGCAAACGCTCGGCGAGAACATACGGCTTCAGCGCCGGCTGGCGTAGAATCTCGCGTGCGAGTCTCAAGCCGCTCAATGCGCACTTGCGATCATATGGCTCCGCCCAGTAGTTCGGATCGATCAGGGGACCCGCTTTCGGATCGGCGCTCGCGAGCCGCACCGTCCCTCGCGACCGTGGGCGAAGGAACGCGGAATTGAGCGTAACGCCGGGGTTCTTCATCTGAGCAACGCCCGCTTCGATTCCCGATCCCAGTCCGAGATGGAATTGAATGTCGGGGGATCTCGCTTCCTTGTCCGCGTACCAGAACCCGCCGGTTTCAAAGAGCGTGGAGGTCACGGGCCCGGTCTTGAAAAAGAGATACTGGATTCCGGCCCAGACGGTACGATGCGCTTGAGCGACCCGGTCGTAAGTGTGATCGCCGGTGCATTCCGAGATGGCGTAGAGATCGAGATGGTCCTGCATGTTGCTTCCGACGCCGGGAAGGTCGTACACGACCGTCACCCCCGCGGCCTTCAGTGCATCCGCGGGGCCGACCCCGGAAAGCTGAAGGAGGCGCGGCGAGCCGATCGCGCCGCAACTCACAATGACCTCGCGATCCGCACGCAGGCTTTCGGTTCCGTTTCCATTGGCGATCGTCGCCCCGACGGCGCGGCCGTTCTCGATCTCGATCCTTAACGTTTGCGCATGCAAACGCACCGTCAGGTTCTTCCGGTCTCTGGCCGGCCTAAGGAACGCGCTCGATGCGGAAGACCGCCGTGCATCCCGGGTCGAAAGTTGATAGTGACCGATGCCGTCTTGCAGGGCGCCGTTGAAATCATCGTTGAACGGGATGCCGGCCTCCTGAGCCGCCCGCAGGAACGCGAAACTGATCGGCAAGGGATTGACGGGATAAGAGACGCCTAACGGCCCGCCGTAGCCATGGTACGCGTTGACGAGGCGTTGGTTGTCCTCGCTGCGAATGAAATACGGCAGGACTTCACGATAGCTCCAGCCTTTGCAGCCAGCCTCGCTCACCCAAGCGTCGTAATCCTTCGCGTTGCCGCGTGTGTAGAGCTGCGCGTTGATCGAGGAACCGCCGCCTATGATCTTGGCTTGGGTGTACCAGATGACGCGACCGTTGAGATGTTCCTGCGGCACCGTGCTCCAGCCCCAGCTCGCTACGCCCTTGGTCATCTTCGCGAAGCCCGCCGGCATCGCGAAAAGCGGATTCCAATCTCCTCCACCCGCTTCAAGGAGGAGCACCTTGCTGGTTGGGTCGGCGCTCAGGCGATTTGCCAGAACGCAACCCGCGGGGCCGCCGCCAATGATGATGAAGTCGTAGGCCATCGTCCCTTCCCTAAATTCGTCGAAGATCGCTGTTCGCTATGTGGTCCGCGACTCGTAGCGCCTGCGCCGCGATCGTCAGAGATGGATTGACCGCAGCGGAGGTCGGCAAGAAAGATGCGTCAACTACGAACAGGTTCGGATGGTCCCAGGCTCGGCAGAAAGGATCGAGGGGCGAGGTCGCAGGGTCGAGGCCGATGCGGACGGTGCCGCACTGGTGCGATGGCGTCCGACGATCGAAAGATCGCGAGAGGACGATCGGATAACCCGCTGAGCGCAAGCGTTCCTTGAAAGCTTCGACGAGCATCTCGTGGCTCGTCCAATTGCTTCGCTTCCAGTCCAGGCGGATCTGGCCGCCGTCGACTGTGACCCGGCTCTCCGGATTCGGCAGATCCTCGCTCATCGCGTACCAGTCGACCGAGCGCCTGCTTATCGGGCCGAGCGCCCACTCCGGCGCCAAGCGGATGCTGGACTTCAGGATGGGAGCGGTGACGCGCCCGAGGAGCTGGATGTTGCCGAGCGGCGGCCCACCGCGCCCGTCATCGAGATAAAAGTCATTGATCCCAAGAGTCTTCTGGTAGACCGAGTCGTTGACGACGCGTGGATCGATCGCCACGACTGCGGACGCGTTGTGGTTCATGAAATGCCGACCGACCGCGTCCGAACGATTGGCGAGGCCGCTCTCCGCCGACCGGAGCAACAACGCCGCTGAATTGACGGCGCCTGCCGCCAGCACCACAAGTCGCGCGGCAATGGTGCTGCGCTCTCCACCTCGCAGGACTTCGAGACCGGCGATACGCCTGCCGTCGGGCCCCACGATCAGCCGTTCGACGCGTGCATTGGTGCGCAACTCAACGTTCGGATGCGCCAATGCCTCTGCAATGCCGCAGCTCTCCGCGTCCATCTTTCCATGTCCCGCATCGGGAAATGCATCCCACGGCGTCTCAGCCCGTTGCAGCCACTTCTCGATGTCGATGCCAAGCGGGAGCGGAAACGGGTGGAGGCCCGCGCCCTTCAGGCGTTCGCGGACTTTTGCAATCGCCGGTTCGTCCGGCACGGGGCCAAATGGGTACGACTTCGAATGTCGCGGTTCGGTGCGATCGAAGCCCAGCGCGCCGCGGACCCGATAGAGCTTTTCCGCGGCCGTGTACCAAGGCTCCAACTCTTCGTACGCGAACGGCCAACCGGTCGTCGTTCCGCCCCGATGAACGATTGGCTCGAAGTCCTGCGCTCGGTAGCGGGTAACCACCGCTCCGTAGAATTTCGTATTGCCGCCGACGTAATAGTAGTTGCCCGGATTGAACGGACGTCCAGCGCCGTCCAGCCAGGACTCCTTGGGTCTGAATGTCCCGCGCTGAAAAATCGCTCGCGCATCTCGAACAGCATCGCTGTCTGCGAGCCGCTCGCCGCGCTCGAGAATGAGGATTCTCGCCCCGAAGGGCGCCAAGCCGGCGGCGAACGTCGCGCCTCCCATTCCCGAGCCGACGACCAGGACGTCAACTTCTTCCCGGCCTGTCATCAAATCCTCTCGCCCCGTCCACTTCGTAAGCGCATGGCGACGACGGGCGTGCCGTCCCGATGCGTTGCTGGGGTCAGATCCGTCGGGTGGTCGCGGGATCGAACAGCACGGCCTTATCGAGGTTGAACGCGAATGAGTGGCGTTCCCCGACGCGGACATCGGCGTCGGCGCGCATGCGCGCGGTCACCTCCTTGCCGGCGATGTGAGTGACGACGAACGTGTCCGAGCCAGCCGGCTCGACAATCTCAACATTGGCGTCGAACGTCGCCACCGACTTTGCGTTGCGATCAACGCTTTCTCGGTCGTTCACGGCCTCCGGCCGAATTCCGAAGATCACTTTGCGGCCGTCGGCGAGCTTGCTCGTATCCGCGCCCGACGGCGCAGGGACCACGATCGGCTCGTGATCCTTGCGCTCGAGCACGACACTCGGCGCGCCATTTGCGTGGGCGACGCGACCCTCGAGCAGGTTCATAGCCGGAGAGCCCATAAAATCGGCCACGAACAAATTCGACGGCGTATTATAGATCTCAGCGGGCGTGCCGACCTGCTGAAGCTCACCATCCTTCAGGACTGCGATCCGCGTGGCAAGCGTCATCGCCTCGATTTGATCATGCGTTACGTAGACGATCGTCGCGCCGGTCTGCTGATGAAGTCGCTTGATCTCCACCCGCATGTCGACGCGGAGTTTGGCGTCGAGGTTGGATAGGGGCTCGTCGAAAAGAAACACGCGCGGCTGACGCACGAGCGCGCGACCCATGGCGACCCGCTGTCGCTGGCCGCCGGAGAGTTGGCTCGGACGGCGCGACAGCAGGTGCTCGATCTTCAGCGTCTTGGCGACATCGGCCACCGCCTTGTCGCGTTGCGGCTTAGGCACGCCGCGCATTTCCATGCCGAAGGCGATATTCTGCGCCACCGACATGTTCGGATAGAGCGCGTACGACTGAAAGACCATCGCGATATCGCGCTTCGACGGGTGAAGATCGTTGATCCTGTCGCCCTCGATGCGGATCTCGCCCGAGCTGATCGAATTCCAGTCCCGCAATTGTGTTGAGGAGAGTCGACTTGCCGCAGCCGGACGGGCCAACCAGCACCAGAAAGCCGCCCTTGTCGAGCGTAAGGTCGATGCCCTTAAGGATTTCGAGCGCTCCGAAGCGTTTGCGCAAGCCGCTGATCTCGAGGAAGCCCATCATCAACCCTTCACGGCGCCAGCCATCAGGCCGCGCACGAAGTACCGACCCGCGACAATGTAGACCAGGAGAGTGGGAGCCGCGGCGATGATCGCCGCCGCCATGTTTACGTTGTATTCGACAATGCCGGTCGATGTGTTGACGAGATTGTTGAGTGCGACCGTCATGGGGGACTGGTCACCCGCCGCGAAGGTCGACCCGAACAGGAAGTCGTTCCAGACATTGGTGAACTGGTAGATCACGGTCACGATGAAAATCGGCGCGGAATTCGGGAGCAAGATGCGGCGGAATATCTGGAAGAAGCTCGCGCCGTCGATCATCGCCGCCTTCACGAGTTCGGTCGGGAACGCCTCGTAATAATTGCGAAAGAATAGCGTTGTGAAGCCGAGGCCGTAGATGACGTGGACGATGACGAGATTGACCGTGGGGTTGCCGAAGCCAAACGACACGCCCGTCAGATCACTCAACTGATTGCCGATGCGGCCGAGCTCGCCGAGAATGACCGCCATCGGAATGATGACTGATTGGAACGGGATAAAGCAGGCGAACAGCATCATCCCGAATACGAGCTTGTGGCCGGGAAAGCGCCACTTCGTCAGCACGTAACCGTTCAACGCCCCAAGCAGAGTCGAGATGAGCACCGCCGGCACGACCATCTTGATCGAGTTCCAGAAGTATCCCTTGATCCCCGCCGTGTCGGATACGCCGATGCGCGCCTCACCCCAGCCTGCACCCATGGGTCGAAGGTCGGATGATGCGGCAGCGCGAACATGTTGCCGCCAGTCACCTCGTCGAGCGGTTTCAACGACGTCATCACCATGACGACGAGTGGCACGATGTAGACGAGGGCGAAGACAACCAGCAGACCATAGATGACAACGCGCGTCGTGATCGAATGCCGCGCCGGCTCGCGCGCCGGCGGCGAGGCAATGAGATCGGCGGCGCTCATTGATGCTTCTCTTTGAGCTCGGAATAGAGATAGGGGATCATGATCGCGGCGATGGTCATCAGCATGATGACCGCGCTGGTCGAGCCGACCGCCATCTGGTTGCGAGTGAACGTGTAGGAATACATGAAGGTCGAGGGCAGCTCCGCCGCCCCGCCCGGGTTCTTGCCCGTCACCGAAAGCACGAGATCGTAAGACTTGATCGCCATATGAGCGAGCACGATGATGGCGGAGAGGAAGACCGGCCGCATAATCGGCAGCACGATGCGCCAATAGGTGGCGAACGCCGAGGCGCCGTCGATCTGCGCCGCTTTCAGGATCTCGCCGTCGATGCCACGCAGGCCGGCGAGAAACATCGCCATCACGAAACCGGACGTCTGCCAGATGCCCGCGATCGCGACGCAATAGATCATCATCCGAGGATTGACGACCCAGTCGAATTTGAAGCTCGTCCACCCCCAATCGTGGACCGCCTTCTCAAGCCCGATGCCGGGATCGAGGAAGAGCTTCCACGCCGTCCCGGTCACGATGAAGGACAGCGCGAGCGGATAAAGATAGATCGGGCGAAGGATCCCTTCGCCACGGATCTTTTGGTCGAGGAGGATCGCGAGCGTGAGGCCGAGGAGGAGGCAAAACGCAACATAAAGCCCGCCAAAAATCCCATGTTGACGATCGCCGTGTACCAGCTCGACGGCGGATCGGTCTCGAAAGTCCAGTTCCAGAGTTTCTGATAGTTGGCGAGGCCGATGAGCTTGGTCGAGGTGAAGCCCTTCGAATTGGTGAAGGACAGAAAGAACGTCCAGAGATTGAACCCATAGACAAAGATCAGCACGAGCAGGAAGGACGGCGCGAGCACCAATCTCGGAAGGTAGTGCTGCAACTTATCGCGCAACGTAGCCCGCACGTGGCTCCGCCACGGCGATCGGCTCAATTAAAGCGGTCATGAGCGGCCCCTGGGACGAGTCCCTTTGTACGATGCCTTGCGAACAGCCCTCCCCCGCGACCAGGCGGAGGAGGGTCGCAGATCTTACTTCGCGTTGTTAAGCGCTTTGTCGAGTTCCGCAACGGCGGCGTCCGAACTCTTGATCTCGCCGTGGAAGAACTTGGTCACGACGTCATGATAGGCGCCCGCGACCGCCGGCGGCTGCGCGTAGTTCTGAGCCATCGAGCCCACGAACTTGCCGTCTGCGTTCGCCTTCTTCACGTCCGCGATGCCCTTCTTGCCGCACATGTCGAACGCCGTGTCCGGCACGTCCATGCGCGCGGGAACCGAGCCCTTTGACGACATTGAACGCCGACTGGAAGCTCGGGCTCATCGTCGCATCGGCGAGGGCAAGCTGCGCCGCCTTGCGGTCCGCCGGAACGTCGAACATCGCAAACATGTCTGTGTTGTAGATCACATCGCCGTCGGTGCCCGGAAAGCGATAGCAGAGGAAGTCCTTGCCCGCTTCCTTGTTGGCGGCCTTGAATTCGCCCTTGGCCCAATCGCCCATCACCTGCACGAGCGCGTCGCCCTTGATGACCATGGCGGTCGCGAGGTTCCAGTCGCGGCCGGCGAAGTTCGGGTCGGTGTAGGCGCGAAGCTTGGCCAGGTTGTCGAACGACTTTTTCATCGTATCCGACTTCAACGCGCTCTCGTCGAGATCGATGAAAGCTTTCTTGTAAAAGTCGATGCCGCCGGTCGACGCCACGACCGAGTCGAACAACGTCGCTTCCTGCCAGGGCTGACCGCCGAGCGCGAGCGGAATGACGCCCGCCGCCTTGGCCTTGTCGAGCAGCGCGATGAATTCGTCGAAGTTTGTCGGCTCTTTCCCGCCGATCTTGTCCATTACCGCCTTGTTGATCCACACCCAGTTGACCGAGTGGATGTTGACCGGGACGGCGTCCCACTTGCCGTTGGTGGTGGTGAACTTCTGCAAAGCCGTGGGAACGACCTTGGCCCAGTCTTCCTTGGTGGCGAGCGAGGTGATGTCGCCGAGCTTGCCGGCCTCGGCGTAGTCGACCGCGAAATAGCCGAGGATCTGCGAAGCGGTCGGCGGATTCCCAGCCGCGACCATCGCTTTTAGCGCAGTCATGGCGCCCTCGCCGCCGCCGCCAGCGACCGGCACGTCCTTCCAGGCGTAGCCTTCCTTCGCCAGGTCCTGCTTGAGCACGTTCAGCGCCGCTGCTTCGCCGCCGGACGTCCACCAATGCAGCATTTGGACTTCCTTGACGTCGGCCGCCCGGGCCCCTGCAGCGAGCCCGATCACCGAGACAGCCATCGCGCTGGCCATCAACATGGTTTGAAGTTTCATCTTCTACCCTTCCTAAGCGTCACTCTCCCACCGGATGCGGTCCGGCGCCGTTCCCAGAAGCGAGTCGCACTTCCGATCTTTCAATCTCCCCCAAGTCGGCCCGCGACGACGCCGACCGGCGCCCGGACCACGCATGAAGGTGAACCTCTTTTCCTCGGTATACAGCGTTCATGGCTCTTGGCCTATCGACCGACAAAGGCCGGCCCCCGCTTGGCCCGAAACGCCGCGACGCCCTCGGCCAGATCCTCAGTCGTCGCGGTCAGGGCGCCGGCCAGTCCTTCGATCGGAGCGTCGCGATCCTCGCCCTCGCCGAAATTGATCATCGCTTTGATCATCTGCACCGCAACAGGGCCCCGCTTGGCGATGTCCGCGGCGATTTCTCGGCGCGCACGACCCCTTCGCCCTTCGGAGTCACCTCGTCGACCAATCCGAGCGCGAGCCCCTCTTCCGCGGTAAACATTGCGCCCGCCAGCGCCATGCGCCGTACGACCGATGGTCCAAATCGCCGCACCAGTCTTTGGGTGCCCGACCAACCGGGCGCCATGCCGAGGCCGGACTCCGGAAGGCCGAGTTTGATGCCGCTTTCGGCAACGCGGATATCCGCGACCCCCGCGAGTTCCAAGCCGCCGCCGAACGCGTGACCGGTCAGCGCCGCGATCAGGGGAACCCGCAGCCGCGCCAGGGCTTCGAAAGCGCGGTGCCCCGCGCGCGTCCAGTCGCGCCACATCTCCAACGCGGGAAGCCCGCCCCAGGCGGCGATGTCGCCGCCAGCGCAAAAAGCTTTGCCTTCGCCCGAGAGGATCGCAACTCGGGTATCCCGCGAGGCTTCGATTGCGCGGCTGGCCTCGGCGAGCGCGTCGATCATGGCGCGATCGAGTGCGTTCAGCTTGTCAGCCCGCCTCATCGTCAGACGCGCGAGGGGGCCTTCAAATGTGAGTTCGACGAATGGGCTCATTGGAGCGGCCCCCGGGCTGGGTGAAGCACGAGATTGATCGGCGCGGGATGAAACAGCGCCGAGTCCATCTTCCGCAGTTCCGGAGCCACCCTCAGCGGAAACTCGGCCTGACCAAGGACGTCGCGCTTCAAGTCGACGCCCGGGGCCAATTCGACAACGGTGACGCCTTCCGGCTCCAGGCGAAGCACGCAACGTTCCGTGACGTAGAGAATCTTCCTGGCCCTGAGCGATTGCCCGAGAGCCCGAAAAGGAGATCTGCTCGACAGAGTGAACGAGCTTCTTGACCTTGCCCTCCTGGGCAATGGTCACTGCGCCGTCGCTGATTTCCAGCTTCGCGCCGGCGGTGAAATAGCCGGAAAAAACGATCTTCCTCGCGCGCGCCGTGATGTCGACGAAGCCGCCCGCTCCCGCCGTCACGTGAGGGCGCACGCCGAGCTTGGACACGTTGACGGACCCCAGGCGATCGATCTGGAGAAATGAGAGCAGCGACATGTCAAAGCCGCCGCCCTGGAAGTAAGTGAACTGAGCCGGCGACGGCACGATCGCCTCGGCGTTTGAGGCACAACCGAATTGGAAATCGAGCAACGGCACGCCCCCCACGGCCCCCTGTTCGATGACCCAGGTCACGGCGCCATGCCTGCCCTCCTCGATCAGGATCCGGGGCACGTTCGCAGAAATGCCGAAACCGATGTTGACCGCATCCCCCTCGCGCAATTCCTGGGCCACCCGTCGCGCGATGACCTTGGCGATATCGAACTTCGGAGTTTCGAAGGACCACAACGGACGAAAGATCTCGCCAGAAATAGCGGGTTCATAAGGCGTGTGAGTCGTCTGCAATTGATCCGGCGCGATGACGACGTAGTCGACGAGTATGCCGGGCACGATGACGTCGTGGGGACGCAGCGTCCCCGACGCGGCAAGCCGTTTGACTTGTGCAATCACAATCCCGCCGTTGTTGCGCACTGCAAGGGCCTGATCGAGCGGCCCGAGAATGCCGCCTTCGTGCTCGTAAGAAAGATTTCCTCTTTCGTCGGCCGTCGTGGCGCGAATGATCGCGATCTGCGGAGTGATGGTCGGGAAGAACAGCCATTCGTCGCCAGCGAAATTGACACGTTCCACGATCGGCTCCGAAGCCGCTCTTGCGTTCATGGCGCAGCCTTCGTGGACGGGATCAACGAACGTATCCATTCCGACTTTTGTCAGAACGCCCGGCCGTTTTGCCGCCGCCTCGCGATGAATATCAAACAGGATGCCCGATGGCACGTTGTAGGCCGGGATCGCGTCGCCAGTGATCATCTTCCAAATCGCGGGCGGTTCGGCGGAAGATGGGCCGGACGGATAGGAGCCGGCCAATACCCGGGCGAGGCACCCCGCCTTAGCCAGGTGGTCCATACCCTTCACTCCCCACATGTCGCCGGCCGCGATCGGGTGAAGGGTCGTCAGGTTCCGCGGATGACCCTCGGTCTCGAACTGTTCCCCGATTGCAGCCAACACAGCGTCAGGACAACCAAGCGCCGAAGACGAAGAGACCGTGACGATCGCGCCGTCTGGAATCAGGCGAGCGGCGTCCGAGGCGGAAATTACCTTTTGCCTGCTCATGCCCGCCTCAGACGTTCAGATCAATTGCGGTTTCAGCGCCGGATCGCGCCGCTTTGCGAGCAGAGACAGCGACGCTCAGCGACTTGACCCCATCTTCGCCCGTCGCCGACGGCGCGCCCCGTCCCTGGACAGCCTCCTGGAAGAGGCGGATCGAGCGCACGTAAAGTTCTTCGTGATCCACTTTGAGCGCTTCCTCGCCGGAAGAAGCCCGGAGCAGAACGTCGCCCTTCGGCGCCTGGGTCATGCAATCCCTGCCGATCAACGAACCCTTATCCCCGTGCACTTCGAACCCGGTGGTCGCATACTTGGTGGTAAATCCGTCGTGAAACTGGGCGAGCAACCCGCTGGAGAAGCGGATGACGCCCATGGCCCCGTCCTCGAGGCCCGCCTGGCCCATGCCTCCGTGCGAGGTCATCGCAATCACCGACGTTGGTTCGTCATCGAGCACGAAACGCAAAGTGTCCGCGTCATGGACAGTAATATCCATCATAACGCCTCCGCCTACCTCCGGCCGATCAATTCGCCATCCCTGCAAATGGGGGGGCAGATAGACCGAGTGAAAGACACGGGCGAACAACGGCTTGCCAATTCTCCCCTCTATGATCGCCGCCCGCATGGCTCGGTGAGTCGCCGCGTTGCGAAGATGATGGTTTGTCCCCATGACCACGCCCCTCTTGCGGCATTCGGCGACCATTGCGCGCGCGTCGGCAAGCGTCAGCGCCAAAGGCTTCTCGCAAAGCACGTGTTTTCCGGCTGCGGCCGCCGCGAAGACCTGGTCGCGATGAAGATTGTTCGTCGTCGAGATATAGACGGCGTCGATTTCCTTCGACGCAACGAGATCCGCGAGGCTAGTCGTCGCATGCTCGATCCCATGCTCGCGCGCGTATTTTGTGGCTCGATCGGCGCTAGCGCTCATGACGGAAACGACCTCGCCTCCGTTGGCTCGGAACGCGCCGATCATATGCTCCGCCGCGATCGTGCTGGCTCCGATCAGTCCCCAACGGAGTTTCGTCATGCGCGCGCTTCCATTTTGTCGTTCGAAGCGCCGCACGAGGCGCGAATGACCAAGGTTGTCGGGCTCAAGACCGTCTCCGGGTCAAAGTCGCCTGTTGCGAGTTGACGCATCAAAAGCTGGGCTGCGCGAGAGCCAAGATTGCGGCCATTGACCGCAACGCTGCTCAATGCGGGCAACGTATATTTGGCCTCTTCAATGTCGTCGAAGCCGATGACCGCGAAATCCCTGCCAACGGAAATCCCCGCCTCGGTGAGCGCGCGAACAAGCCCGATCGCGACGACGTCGTTGTAACAAAGGGCTGCGGTCGCAGGCCCGCGGAGGTTGAGCAATTGCGGGGCAGCCGCCCCGCCGCCCGAGTAGTTGGTCATCGTCTCGATGACCAACGATTCCTCGAACGAAATTCCAGCGTCTCGCAAGGCGATGCTGATAACCGGCGAGACGTTCGTCGCGAACAATCATTGATTTGAGGCCGCCAACAAACGCAACCCGCGTGTGTCCGGCCGCCAAGAGATGAGCGGTCGCTTTGCGCGCGCCCTCCTTATTCTCCGGCGAGACAATGGACGCCTTGAGCCCAGGAAGACGACGCATGACCTGTACGACCGGCAGGCCGGCGACCAGAGCCTTCAACTCACCCGGCGACGAGCCAATCGCCGGCGCCAGCACCAGCCCGGCAGCCCCGTGCTCGCGCATCGAGCGGATCACCTGTTGCTGACGAACCGGGTTTTCGCCCGTGTTGGCGAGAAAGGGAATAAAGCCGGCTCCTTGGCAGGCCTGCTCGATGCCAATCGCCAACTCGACGTAGAAGGGGTTCGACAGGTCGTTGATGACCATGCCGAGCACGCCTGATTTGGCGCCCCGCAACGTCGCAGCGCCGCGATGGTAAATATAGCCAAGCTCGCTCATCGCGTCCGAGACACGCTCTCGGGTCGCCTCGGCGACCAAGCGCGCTCCCGCCCAGCACCAGCGAGACCGTCGACTTCGACACGCCGGCGCGACGGGCGACATCGACAATCGTCGCCCGACCCTCGCCGCCCTCCATTTGTCCAGGCCCTTTGTCGTTCATGGCGTTCACGAGCGGTCGGCGCGTTCCAAGACCGCGGATCTAAGCTGCCGGTCTCCCTGTATCCTTGACATTCATTGCGTCTCGGCGCTCAATTTGGAACGTGCCAAGCGTGATTGGAACGTGCCAATAAACGACTTTGAGACCTCACGTCAACCCCAATTCAGAGAACAGCCTTGAGCAGGACGATCCCCCAGCAAATCCTCGACCGGCTGACCGACGTCGAAATGCCCAAGCTCGCGAACGAGAGGCCGCCGCAGGAGTTTATTGCGGCGCTCGGCATTTCATTGCCCGTACGACGAGGTCAGGCGCTGGTGCTCGGCAGCGGCGCGGCCGGACTGCGGGCGGCGGTAGAATTGAAGCGCCGTGAAATCGACGTTGTCGTCGCCTCCCAGAGCGCCTTCGGCGGCACCTCGGCCTGCTCGGGATCGGACAAGCAGACGCTGCATACGGCCAACAGTGCGGATCAAGGCGACGACTTTCGCGATATGGCGGACGCCCTCGGCGCCGGCGGCGCAATGGACGGCGATACCGCCTATGTCGAAGCCGTGGGTTCGGCGCGGGCGCTATCGTCGCTGCAATACCTCGGGTTGCCGATACCACAGGATCCGCAGGGCGGGGTGTTGCGCTATCAAACCGATCACGACGAAGTGGGCCGCGCAACGAGTTGCGGGCCGCGGACATCGCGCTTGATGGTCCAGGTCCTCGCCAAGGAGGCGATCCGGCTCGACATTCCGATCATCAACCACACCACCGGCGTATGCCTTCTTGTCGCTCCAGGGGCGCCCCGCCGCGCAGTCGGCGTTTTGGCGATGCGTCCGAAACATCGTACGACTGACAATCCTCTCGGTTTGGCTGCGTTCCTTTGCGATTCCGTGGTTCTCGCGACCGGAGGGCCTGGCGAACTCTATCGGGACAGTGTTTATCCCAGGCAGTGCTTCGGCTCTTTGGGCCTCGCTCTCGAGGCAGGCCTCGAAGCAGTGAACCTGACGGAAAGCCAGTTCGGAATCGGGACTCCGCGAGAGCGGTTTCCCTGGAATCTGTCCGGCACCTACGTGCAGTGCATGCCTTACGTGTATTCGGTCGATTCTCGCGGCCGGGAGCACAATTTTCTCGGCGACTACTATCGAACCACGCGCGAACTGGCCTCGAACATTTTCCGGAAAGGCTATCAGTGGCCTTTCCACGCGACACGCATGCTCGACTTCGGCTCGAGCCTTTTCGACCTCGCAGTGTTTCGAGAAACTCAGGCGGGACGAAGAGTGTTCATGGATTTCAATCGAAATCCTCTCGCGGTTCCTGGCGACGCCGAATTCCATCTCGATCGAGTCGATCCCGACGTGTACGCCTACCTCAAGAACTCCGACGCCCTGCTTGAAAAACCCCTCGACCGTCTCCGCAAGATGAACCCTTTGTCCATCGAACTCTACAAACGCTACAAATACGACATCACAAGAGATCCGCTGGAATTCGCGATCAACAACCAGCACATGAATGGCGGACTGGCGATTGACACATGGGGACGGACGAGCCTCGAGGGCTGCTACGCAGTCGGCGAAGCGGCCGGAACCCATGGCGTCACTCGTCCGGGCGGCGCCGCGCTGAACGCTGGCCAGGTCATTGGCACGCGTTGCGCCGAACATATCGCCTCGCGCCAAAACACGGAAATCGCCCCTGCGTCCGAGCGAGACCTCGTGGAAGGCGCGCTCAGCCGAATCCTTGAAGTCCTTCAACCGGAGAGCTCGATCACCGTCGGAGCCATAAGGACTGAAGTCCAGGCCCGAATGAGCGACTACGCGGGGATCGTCTGTAACGCCGGCCGCGTAAAGGAGGCGCTTGCCGGCGCTCAGGCTCTCAACAGCTCGATCCGAAAGCGCGGGATCGCTTATAAAGGTCCCTACGAGGCGCTAAGGGCGTTGCAATGGCGGCATATGGCGATCGTTTCCGAGACGGTGCTCGCAGCGCTCGCGTTCTACATCAGCTGCGGAGGGGGAAGCCGCGGGGCCCGCGCAATATGCGACCCTGAAGGCGAGCGCGTTCCGCTCGCGCGGACAGGGCCACTCAGCGAGTTCCGGTTCCTGCCGGAGCGCGTCGAAGACCGGACCGAGCAGATCCTGATCCGTTTCGACGGGGAGGATCCGGTCATTCGCACACGCGCGATACGCTCTTGCGACCGTGAGCCCCGCCCGTTCTTCGAGCGTGATTGGCCAGACTTTCTGACCGGGGCAATCTTCGACGCCGCGGACTGATTCTCATGGCGCAGTATTGCGCCCGCTTTACGTTCCGTTGGCAGGATTGGCGCCGTGATTTCGGCGTTTGGTATGTCGTGTTGAATCACCGCTTTGCGCCGGGGCGGCGGCTGGCGTCGACCCGGCTTGACACTTCTCCTGCAAGACTTTGGTTTCCTCGCGCCGCGCAAGGTGACGTTGGTCAATGTGTCCGCGCCAACCAGAAGCGCTCCAATACTGGTCCACGATCCGTCCTGGTTGCGCTTCCACTCCGCACAGCTGAGCTGAAGCGCCTTGCCATGAACCTCGACGGTGTCCTGCTTGGCGTCGCTCGCCCCTTCCGCCATTGCGGCTGTCTGCATTGCGAAAGAGATACACAGCAGAGCCGCGAACTCGGAGCATGGAGGGCGCCTTTGCGCACGAGATCAAATCCGCGGCCGTCCATCGAAGCACCGGGCGGAGATCAGTCAAGTCGGCCGCTGCGAAGGCCAAATTGTCTCGATATTGGCGCGCGCATGGCTTCACAAGTTCATGTTTTTTGATTGGCGACTCCGGCAGGGCTCGAACCTGCGACCTGCCGCTTAGAAGGCGGCTGCTCTATCCAGCTGAGCTACGGAGCCGAATCGATTCTGGTTGCCGGCCCGTTCATGTAACGCGTCAATGCGACCAGGGAACGATGCGGTTGGGCGCAAAATTGTCCGAATAGGACAGGACCTTGCGCGCCTGCGGCTTCGGCTCCTCGATGCGGTAGGGGATGCCATTGCGCTCGGCGTAAGCGACCGCCTCCTCCTTCGTCTCGAACTTGAGCTTGACCTGCGATCTCATGTCGGCCGAACTGGTCCAGCCCATCAGCGGCTCGATCTCGCGCGGCTTTTCGGGCTCATATTCGAGCAGCCAATTGGTCTTCGCCTGCCCCGACTGCATGGCGTTCAGGGCGGGCTTGTAGATCCGAGCGGTCATGACTTCCCCGGTCTTCTTCTCGTCGGATGGTCGGGGCGGCAGGATTTGAACCTGAGCTAACCCTTTGCCCGAACAGTCTCCTGCTCGGATGTTGCGACCTTATCGGTTTCGCACGACCTTCTAGCACGGCGCTGCATTCTGACAATGGGGTTGCGCCGCGACGAGCGGAGACCCGCCCCGCCGGGTGAGCTATGGCTGATGGATCGTCAAGGAAAAGCTAACCTTTTGAAGGTTTCCCGATAGCCGCGGTTAAGAGGCTGTGGTTTCCTGAAATCCGATCCAGGATAGGCCGCCTGGGAGCGGACCCGGGGAAGAACGGCAAACCTCAATGACCGAAACCTTTGTCGCGATCGTCGCAATGATGATCGCATCGTTGGTAGCGCCGGGCGCGGCGGTGGTGATAGTCGCCGCCTTCGCAGGATGGCGCGATTGGCAGAGGGAGCGGGCTTCATCGAATTGCGAATCCGGCCGCAGCCACAGATTGGACGGCGTGGGCCGTCCTTCAAACGCGCCGCTTCGAACGCGGTCCCGGACGTTATAGAGCCCCGGGAATATTAGAGTATTCCCGCTCTGGCGGGATCACCCGCCTCTTTGCGCGCAATAGGATGGTGCAGGTGGTCGGGGCAGCAGGATTTGAACCTGCGACCTGAAGTACCCAAAACTTCCGCGCTACCAGGCTGCGCTATACCCCGATTTCGTCCCGGTTCGCTATCATGCGTCGCTCCCCGCCGACAAGCCTGCGGTCATTAAGCTCCGCGGCCGACCGTCGCGGCCCTCATTTCTCGGGCGTCGCGACCCGGATCGAGAGTTCACGCAATTGCTTCGGCGTCGCCGGCGCAGGCGCGCCCATGAGCAGGTCCTCGGCGCGCTGGTTCATCGGAAAGAGCGCCACCTCGCGCAGGTTCTGCTCGCCCGCAAGCAGCATGACAATGCGGTCCACGCCCGCCGCCATGCCCCCGTGCGGCGGCGCGCCGTAGTGGAAGGCGCGGTACATGCCGCCGAAACGCTCGATCACCGTCTCTTCGCCGTAGCCGGCAATCTCGAACGCCTTCACCATCGCCTCCGGCCTATGGTTGCGAACCCCGCCGGAGGCGAGTTCGTAGCCATTGCAGGCGACGTCGTACTGGAACGCCTTGATGGTCAGCGGATCTGCGTTCGTCAGCGCCTCGAGGCCCCCTTGCGGCATGGAGAACGGATTGTGCGAGAAGTCGATCTTCTTCTCCTCCTCGTTCCACTCGAACATCGGGAAGTCGACGATCCAGCAGAACTCAAACCGGTTCTCGTCGACCAGCTTGAGTTCCTGCCCCACCTTTGTCCGCGCGAGGCCCGCGAATTTGGCGAACTTGTCCGGATCGCCCGCGATGAAGAACGCGGCGTCGCCCGCCGTCAGACCGAGCACGGTGCGAATCGCGGCCGCGCGCTCCGGGCCGATATTGTTGGCGAGGGGTCCGCGTGCGCCCACGCCAGTCGCATTGGGGTCCGCGGCGAGCGTTGTCTCGTCCTTGGCGCGATCGAAGAACAGGATATAGCCGAGCCCCGGCTGGCCCTCGCCTTGCGCCCAGGCATTCATCCGGTCGGCGAAGGTGCGCTGGCCGCCACCGGGAGCGGGAATCGCCCAAACTTCGTTCTTCTCGGTCTCAAGCAGGCGCGCAAACAGCTTGAAGCCCGATCCGCGGAAGTGATCGGAGACGTCCTGCATGACGAGCGGATTGCGCAGGTCCGGCTTGTCGGAACCGTATTTGCGCATCGCCTCGGCGTAGGGAATCCGCGGCCAAGGCGACGGCGTCACCGGCTTGCCGCGCGCGAACTCCTCGAAAACTCCCCGTATCACCGGCTCCATCGCCGCGAACACGTCGCCTTGCTCGACAAAACTCATCTCGACGTCGAGCTGATAGAATTCGCCCGGCAAACGATCGGCGCGCGGGTCTTCGTCGCGAAAACACGGGGCGATCTGGAAATAGCGGTCAAAGCCCGCCATCATCAGGAGCTGTTTGTACTGCTGGGGCGCCTGCGGCAGGGCGTAGAATTTGCCCGGATGCAAGCGCGACGGCACGAGGAAGTCGCGCGCGCCTTCCGGACTTGAAGCGGTGAGGATTGGCGTCTGGAACTCGAAGAACCCCTGCCCTTTCATCCGTCTACGAAACGAATCAATGATTTGTCCGCGTAGCATGATGTTCTGATGCAGCTTCTCGCGACGCAGATCGAGGAAGCGGTACCGGAGCCGCGTGTCCTCAGGATAGGGCTGGTCGCCGAACACCGGGAGCGGCAGGTCGCCCGCCGGCCCCAGAACTTCGATCTCTCGAACATAGACCTCGACGAGACCGGTCGGCATCTCGGGGTTCTCTGTACCGGGCGGGCGCTTGCGCACCCTGCCATCGATACGAATGACGAATTCCGAGCGCAGTTTCTCGGCTTCGGCGAATGCTGGTGAATCCGGATCGATGACGCACTGGGTGAGGCCGTAATGGTCGCGCAGATCGATGAACAGCAAGCCGCCGTGATCGCGGATGCGATGGCACCATCCCGAAAGCCGGACGTCGGCGCCGTCCTCGGCGAGGGTGAGGGCGCCGCAGGTATGGGTACGGTAGCGGTGCATGAAAGTCGGTCTTTTCGCTTGGAGCGGCGTTGCGCCGCTGCCTAACTGAAAACGGCGGCAGGGGAAAGCGGCAACCCCCACCCTCGCCTAGGCGTCACGGCATGGACGCTTTCCCCGTTTAACATTAATAATATGCGTAAACGACACAAAGTCGACTAAATAAGCTTGACAGACTGTAAATTACAAAACTACAACCCTCTCGCGGCATTATGGTCGGCGATCGTATAACCATACCGTGAGCACTGACTTCAGGGGCCGCCTTCGGGCGGCCCCTCTTCGTTTCGGACGACGTGCAACCAGGTTTCAAAAACCGCTTGGTGAATGTTGATCACATTTCCGGCACTCTGGAATTGAAGAAAGGTGGCCTCGCGCAAAAGCTTGCCACCGCCCCGCGAAAAGCCGGTCTTGCCCGAGCGAACTGGAGCGGCGATGCGAAAGGACTTTGTGGGAGGGCGCAAGGATAAGCTGAGCCGGCCTCTCGATTTACCATCGGGGCTGACCCAAGTAAGGTTGCGCTCGAACTTCCCTCTTCCGGACCGCAAAAACCCCCATGTCCACCTCCCCAGCCTCATCCGCGGCTACAGCCGAACTGCTCCGTCGCAATGACGATTCAGGCGTTGTCATCTTGACTTTGAACACGCCGCAGAACCGCAATGCGCTAAGCCTCGCCATGCTCGAGGACCTCATTGCCACGCTGGACGAGATCGCCACTGACGGTACGGCGCGGGTCGTCGTCCTGGCCGGCGCCGGACCGGCGCTCAGCGCCGGCCATGACCTCAAGGAGATGCAGGCGCATCGCAACGATTGCGACCGGGGTCGCGAATATTATGTCGAGCTCTTCGCGCGCTGCGCGACGCTCATGCAGGCGGTCGTCAAGCTGCCGAAGCCAGTCATCGCGGCGGTCGAGGGCATCGCGACCGCGGCGGGCTGCCAGCTCGTCGCCGCCTGCGACCTTGCGATCGCCGGCGAAGGAGCGCGCTTCGGCCTCTCGGGCGTGAACTACGGGCTCTTCTGCTCGACGCCGCTGGTTGCGGTCGGTCGCGTCGTGTCGCGGAAGCACGCGATGGAGATGGCGCTGACCGGCGGACTCTACACCGCCCGCGAGGCCGAGCGCTTCGGCCTTGTCAACCGCGTGGTTCCCGAGGGCCGCGCGCTCGAAGAAGCCCTGGCGCTCGCGAGCGCGATCGCAAGCCACTCGGCCCCGACGCTCGCGATCGGCAAGCGTGCGTTCTACGACCAGATCGAGCGGCCGCTCGACGAGGCCTACGCGCTTGCCTCGGTGGCGATGATCGACAATCTCGCCGAGCCCGACTCGGTCGAAGGCCTCGGCGCCTTCCTCGACAAGCGGCGGCCGGTCTGGGGGTCGTGACTTGCCGGCGCTCGACGGCGTCAGCGACGAGGAGGTGCGGTCGATCCTGACCGGCGTCTCCACGATCGCGGTCGTCGGCGCTTCGCCCAATCCGGCCCGACCCTCGAACCAGGTGCTGGGCTTTCTCATCGCCAAGGGCTTCGAGACCTATCCGGTCAATCCCGGCCATGCCGGGGGCTTATTCGCGGTCGGAGACCTTTACCCGCCTCGCCGATGTCCCGGCGGCGATCGACATGGTCGACGTTTTCCGCAGGTCATCCGCCGCCGGCGGCGTGGTCGACGAAGCCTTGCAGCTCGATCCCCTGCCCCGCGTGATCTGGATGCAGCTCGGCGTCGTCGATGAAGAAGCGGCGAAGCGGGCGCGCTCGAGGGGCGTGACCGTGGTCATGGACCGCTGCCCGAAGATCGAATTCGGGCGGCTCACGGCGGGGCCGCTGAGCGCCCTGAAAGGCGCGCAACAAAATCAAAGCCCGCCGCAACAAAATCAAAATCCATCGGAACAAAAGCCAAACCGTCACCGATATCCGGATAACAGGGAACAACGGAATAACGGTGCGAATAACGGTGACACTTTACTCATTCCCCATTGGTCGTGGAGCCGAATCCGGCAACGCAGTACGCGCTGCTGAGCGACTGAAAGGCGAAGGGGATAAATCGGGGACAATTGGATCTATTCGGGGATTGAGTAAAGTGTCACCGATATCTGGATATCGTGGATATCTGGACGAATCCGACAACGCGGTACGCGCTGCCGAGCGACTGAAAGGCGAAGGGCGATGAATGGAACAATCGGATCTATTTGGGGATTGAGTAGAGTGTCACCGATATCCCCGATAATGACGATAATGACGTGTTTGGCTCCTCCGCGAGCTTCGCCTACTTCCGAATTCCTCGAAACCGACAACTAGCGTCCCTGCAAATACGCGCAAGACACGTGGTTTGCATTGGTCTGCGCCGCCGGGACGGTGCAAGGCGGGGAAGAATCAGAAGCGGTTGCAACGGAGCGAGAGTGTTCCGGCTCCTCCTGGGGCGGCGGGCTGCGCAAATATGCGCATGAGTGCCTCGCATTGGTCTCCGCCGCCGGGACGAAACAATCCGAAGCGCTTTCGCTGGAGGGAGATTGCGTCGGTTCCGAGCTTGATTGCTGGGCCTTTGCCGAAGAACGCACAACCCTTCTCGCCGGAGGCTCGGCTTCAGGCTGGTTGGTCGGCGCGGGCCTTGCCTGGCGTCGGATCTGGGCGCGCCACGGCGGCGTCGGCTGATCGTCCGCGGAGGGGTTGATCTCGGCAGTCTGTCCTGACGAGGGAGGCGGCGTTGTGGGCGGGGTCCCGGCTGCCGAGGGCTTGCCGGCGCTTAAGTCCGAACCCGAGGCGTCAACCGACGACGCCGGCGGCTGGCTGCCCGTGGCGGGCGCGGCGGCAACGGTCGGTCCCGACGAAGAAGCCGTCGGCGTCGTGGACGAGTCCGCGGTCGTCGAGGACTTGCCGGCGAAAGAGTCCCAGCCCACGGCGCCGGCGACAGCCAGGATCGCGAGCGTGGCGAGAGCGGCGACGCGCCGGCGCAGAGGCGCCGACCGATGCTTGAGCGGCGCGTCCGGCCTCCCGATCTCGACCAGATAGGCGTGCACCGGCTCCGCGATGTTCTTGAGCCGGGTAGCGCCGAGATCGCTGACCTCCATCTCAAGCCGCCCCTTGACCTGTCGATAGGCGTCGTCTGAGAGACAGATAGTCCCGGGCTTCGCGATGCCTTCCAGCCGCGCGGCGATATTGACTGCGTCGCCCATGAGGTCGCCGTCGCTCTCCTCGACCACCTCCCCGGCATGAATCCCGATCCGGAATTCGATCCGCCTTTCTGCAGGCACCCCGGCATTGCGCTCGACGAGGCCGTTCTGGATTTCGATGGCGCAGCGCGCCGCGTCGACCACGCTGCGGAACTCGACGATAAAGCCGTCGCCGGTGCCCTTGACGATGCGGCCGTGATGGGCGGCGACAGCCGGGTCGACGAGATCGCCCCGCAGCGCGCGGATGCGCGCGAGCGTCCGCTGCTCGTCGCTGCCGGCAAGCCGGCTGAAGCCAACGATATCGGCGACTAGGATCGCGGCGAGCTTGCGGGTCTCGCCCATCGCGCTGCCCTCTGACCTGTAAGACCACCGTACTCAAACCGGCAGATTGCTTCAAGCGGCCACGGGTTCCCGCCTCAGTCTACGCCAGCCGCCGGCGCGATAGGCGCCTCGGTCAGCGCCCACGGCTCGCTCCGGGCCGGCCGGCGGCCTTGCGCGCGCCGAGCTCGATGATCTCGTTGGTGATCTCCTCCTGGCGCAATTGCCGCGACCGGGCAACAAGGTCGTCGAGCATGGTCGAGACGTTGGATTTCGCCGCGGTCATCGCCCGCATGCGCGCTTCGTTCTCGGCCGCAAGCGAGAGCGTCAGCGCCTCGCAGAGTTCGGCGAACACGTATTCTTCCGCAAGCTGCGCCAGAAGGATCGCGGGCGGCAGCGAAACAAGCGGCGGCGAGGGGTTTCGCGTGCGGGGAAAACGGGCGAAATCGAACGGCGCAAGCGTGCGCTCGACGACGTGAACCTCGGCCGCCGGCTCGGGCGTCGCATGGACGAGGCTGACCCGCGTCGCCTGCCCCTGTTCGAGACGCTGGTAGAGCTGCTCGGTCACGCGGTCGGCGAGCGCCGCCGCCTCGTCGACATGCGCGATCATCGATGCGCCCCAACCGACTTTGAGCCCGCGCTCCTCGGCCGCGGCGAGCCCTCGTCCGCCGAGCAGCAGCAGTTCCGAAACCCCCGGTCGGGTCGAATTCATCAGTCGCTCAGCGGCGTCGAGCACGCGGCGGTTGAATGGCCCGGCGAAGCCCTGCTCGGCGCACAGCGCAATGACCACATGTCCGCCCCGACCGTCGGACGGCGGGCCCGCAGCGCCCTCGACCAGGGCCAGCGCCTGGCCGATCGCCGCGCCGACCGTTCGCGCATAGGCGCGCACGCCCTCGACCCGCTCGCGCGCCTCGCGCGCCCGCGCCGCGGCGATGCCGCGCATCGCGCCAATGACAGAGGAAAGCTGGCGCACCGAACCGATGCGCGCCATGACGTCGCTGAGGCGCTCGGTCACGGCGCCCCGGCCTTGACGAGCACACGCACCGCGTCAACGAGCCGCGCGCGGCTGGCCTCGTCGCAGGTCCCGGTCGTCGTGACCGCCGCAACCGTCTCCGGCGCGCGCGCGTCGAGCTCGGCGGCGATGCGCCGCCGCGCTTTCGCGACGTTGGCGACAGCGACTTCATCGAACACGCCGTCGGCCAGCGCCGACAGCATCGCCACCTGATCGACGAGGCGCAGGGTGGCGAAGCGCGGCTGGGCGATGAGCGCGCGGATGCGCTCGCCGCGCGCGATCGTGCCGCGTACGCGGGTGTCGGCGATGCCGCCGAAGCGGGTGAACATTTCGAGCTCGAGGAATTGCGCATAATCGAGCCTGAGCCGTCCGGACGCCGCGCGCAGCGCCGGCGCCTGCGCCTTGCCGCCGACTCGGCTCACGCTCAGGCCGACATCGACCGCAGGGCGCTGATTGGCGGCGAACAGGCGCGAATCGAGCACGATCTGCCCGTCGGTGATCGAGATCAGGTTGGTTGGAATGAAGGCGGAGAGGTTGCCGGCGTCGGTCTCGGCAATCGGCAGCGCGGTCAGCGATCCGCCGCCGAGTTCCGGCGCGAGCTTGGCCGCGCGTTCGAGCAGGCGCGCATGGACGTAGAAAATGTCGCCTGGATAGGCCTCGCGCCCGGGGGGCTCGCGAGTCAGAAGCGCGAGCTCACGATGGGTCGCGGCATGCTTCGTCAGATCGTCGACGATCACCAGCGCATGGCCGCCGTGGTCGCGGAAATATTCGCCGATCGTGAAGCCCGCGAACGGCGCGATCCATTGCAGCGCCGCCGACGCCGCCGCGGAGGCGACCACGAACACGCAGCGCTCCGGGCGCCCCGAACTCCCTCACCGCCTCGACCACCCGCTCGACCGCCGTCGCCCGCTGGCCGACCGCGACATACACGCAGATGATGTCCGAGCGCTTCTGGCTGATGATGGCGTCGACCGCGATCGACGTCTTGCCGGTCGCGCGGTCGCCGATGATGAGTTCGCGCTGACCGCGTCCGAGCGCAAACAGCGCGTCGACGACCAGAACGCCGGTCTCGACCGGCTCCGACACCAGCGCGCGGTCGATGATCGCCGGCGCCGGCCGCTCGACGGGCATGAACGCCTCGGCTGCGATCGGCTGTTCGCGATCGAGCGGCCGCCCGAGCGGATCGACCACCCGGCCGAGCAAGCCGGGTCCGACCGGAACCCGGGCCGTCTCGCCGGTCGCCGCGACCTGCGAGCCGACCCCGATCGCCTCGGCTTCGTCGAGGATCGCCGCGTTGATCGCGTCCCGCTCCAGCGACAGCGCATAGCCGAGCCGCCCGCCCTCGAAGCGCAGAAGCTCGCCGAGACGCGCCTCGGGCAGGCCGGACACGCGGGCGACGCCGTCGGCGATCTCCTCCACCCGGCCGATCGACAGCGCCTCGGGCGCGAGCTTGACCCGCGACAGCGCTTCGCGCTCGCCATGAAGCCAATCGGCGCCGTCAGCCATGGCGGGTCAGCTCCTCGACGACGCGGGAAAGGTCGGCGCGAAAGCTGTTGCGGACCACCGCGTGCGGCGTCTCGAGCTCGAGCCCGGCGACGAGATCGGGATCGACCGCAACCGCGAAATCGAGCGGCCGGCCGAGCGCCGCGGAGAAGGCGTCGCGGCACGATTTCATTTCCGATGCGCTGAGCGGCCGCGCGGCCGTGAGTTTGGCGTCCCCGCCCGCGCCGAGCCCGTCCCTGCTGGCCGGCGGCAGCGACGCGAGGCCCTCGGCGAGGCCGGCGATGAAGCCGTCGACGCGGGCCGCGTCCGGCAGGCGGTTCATGAGCTTTGCGGCGATCTCGATCGCGAGCCGCGCCGCGCGATCGGAGGCGGCCACGGCCTCGGCCTGACGATCGCGCTCGATTCCAGCCGCGGCGGCCGCGCGCAAATGCTCGACCTCCGTGCGGGCCGCGGCGAGCGCTGCAGCGCGCTCTGTCTCGGCTGCCGCGGCGGCGGCGCGCAAAGTCTCTGTGCGCGTGTCCGCGAGCCGGGCCGCCTCGGCGTTGGCGGCGTCGCGGGCCGCATTCGCCTCATGCTTCGCCGCTTCCGCGTCGGCGAGGAGCTTGACCGCCGCCGCACGCCGCTCTTCGATGATCGCCGCAACCGGACGGAACAGGAACCGGCTCAGGATCAGCACCAGAACCAGGACGTTGAACGTTTGCAGCCCGAGCGTCCACCAGTCGATCCGCATCGCGGCCGAAGCCTCACTTGATGAACGGATTGGCGAACAGCACCAGGAGCGCAATGACCAGGCAATAGATCGCCATGGTCTCGATCATCGCCAGGCCGACAAAGAGGGTGCGCGAGATCGTTCCGGCCGCCTCGGGCTGGCGCGCGATCGCCTCCATCGCCGAGGCGACCGCCCTGCCCTCGCCGAGGCCGGGCCCGATCGCGCCGAGGCCGACCGCGAGCGCGGCGGAGAAAATGCTGACGGCTTGAATGAGATCGTTCACGTTTTTCCTCGCTCTTCAGGTCGCGGCGTCGGGAGACGGCTTGCGGCGCTCGCCGACGGCGGAAGCGATGAACACCGTCGCGAGCACCGCGAATATGTAGGCCTGAACGGTCCCGGTCAGCAGATCGAGCGCCATCAGCGGGATCGGCACGATAAGACCGGCCAGCGTCAGCACGATGCCGACCACGAACACGCCGCTCATCACGTTGCCGAACAGGCGGACGATGAGCGAGAACGTGCGGGTGAACTGCTCGACGATGTTGAGCGGGATCATTACCCAGCTCGGCTCGGCGAAAGTCGCGAGATAGCCGCCGAGCCCGCGCGAGCGCACGCCCCAGGCGATCGTCGCCACGAAGACGATCAAAGCCATCGCCGCGTCGGTCTCGATATGGGCGGTCGGCGGCTCGACGCCCGGAACGAGCGACGACCAGTTCGATATCAGGGTGAAGAGGAAGATCGAGCCGATGAGGGCGCGGAACGGCGCCGGATCGGCCTGCATCGTGCCGCTGATCTGGTCGTCGATCGTGGAAACCAGGATTTCGACCGCCGCCTGCGTCCTCGACGGCGCGAGAGCGAGGCGCCGCGTCGACAGCGCTGCAAAACCGGCGATCAGCGCCATGACCGCCCAGGCGACGACGACCGGCTCCGTGATCGGCGCGGGGCCGATATGGAACAGCGGCTCGAGGGTCAGCGGAGATTTCACGCGATCCTCTCCAGTCGTCGCAGCAGAAGGGCGCGCGCTGCAAGGACGCCGAACGCCGCGGCGAGAAGCGGCGCCGCGCCATGGCGGGCGATGATCGCGAGCAGCAGCGCCAGGGCCACGAAGCGCAGCGCCTGCAGGATGACGCCGAGCACCGGCCGCCCGTCGCGCAGGAGAACCACGCTCCACCACAGCGAAGCGAGATGCGCCGCGCCGAGGATCGCGCCGCCGGCGAAGCCGAGGATGAGGGCGGCGATCATTGCCGATGCATCCATCGCCACGCCGTCCACAGGCCCGCCGCGGCGCCGAGCATGATGAGCGGCGCGGTGAAGAAAATCCCGGCGTCGAAGGTCCGGTCGAGCCAGCGCCCGATCACAACTCCGATCAGAACCGGGGTCACGATCGCCCATCCGAGCACGCCGATCTGCCCGAGCCGGGCGGCGAACGAGGGCTCCCGCTCATCGCGGGCCGCTTCAGCACGCCTCTCCAGTCGCAGCGCCGCTTCCTGCATTTTCTCGTGACGGTCGTTGCTGGACGAGATCATGGCGCGGCCTCGCCCGTGAACGGCCCCTCGCCGTCGCCGAGCGGCCCCCCCGATCTCAGGTAGCGCATCAACTGGCGCAGCGCGCGCGCATGAAGCCGCGTCTGCTCGACCCGCGCCCTGCGGTCGGCGTCGAGTTCGGCCGAGCGCAGCGCCTCGATCTCGACCTTGAGCGCCGGGAGATCGTCGCCGACCGCGCCGCGCCGGCAGGCGATGGCGACCCGTTTGCCGCCAGCCACCCGCAACACGCCGCCGCTCAGCGCGCAATAGCGCGTCGCTCCGTCCCCCCTCGTCCAGCGCACGACCGAAGGCGGCAGCACGGTCAGGAGGTCGGCGTGGCCGGGCAGAACGCCGAAGGCGCCGCTGTCATCCTCGGCCCGCAGCGAACGCACGTCGTCGATTTCAGCGAGCAGCTTGGCCGGGGTCGCGATGATCAGTTGCAATCCGCCGCTCATCGCGCTTCACGCTCCGCGGGCGCCGAGCGGCGCGCCGCCTCTTCCTTCGCCCGCGCCTCGTCGAGCGTTCCCACCATATAGAGCGAGCTTTCGCGCCAGTCGTCGCATTCCCCGGCCAGAATCGCCTTGCAGCCGGCCACGGTGTCGGCGACCGCGACCGAGCGCCCGGGAACGCCGGTGAAGGCCTCGGTCACGGCGAACGGCTGAGTCAGGAACCGTTGCAGGCGGCGCGCACGCTCGACGATGCGCCGGTCCTCGGCGCCGAGCTCCTCCATGCCGAGGAGCGCGATCACGTCCTGAAGCTCGCGATAATGCTCGATTGCCCGGCGCGTCTCGGTCGCGATCGCGACATGCTCCTCGCCGACCACCAGCGGATCGATGAGGATCGAGGACGAAGCGATCGGATCGACCGCCGGATACATGCCCTCGGCCGACATCGAGCGCGACAGCACGACCATGCTGTCCACGTGGGCGGCGATCGTCGTGACCGCCGGATCGGTGAAATCGTCGGCGGGCACGTATACGGCCTCGATCGCGGTCACCGAGGCGTCTCCGACCGACGCGATGCGTTCCTGCAGCGCCGCGACTTCGCTTGCCAGCGTCGGCTGGTAGCCGACCCGAGAGGGCGCGCGCCCGAGCAGGCCCGACACTTCCGCCCCCGCCTGAACGAAGCGGAAGACGTTGTCCATCAGGAGCAGCACATTGCGATGCTCCGCGTCGCGGAAATACTCGGCGATCGTCATCGCCGTCATCGGCACGCGCCAGCGCGCTCCCGGCGGCTCGTTCATCTGCCCGTAGACGAGCGCGGTGCGCGCGAGCACGCCCAATTCGGTCATGTCGAGCAGCATCTCGTGACCCTCGCGCGAGCGCTCGCCGACGCCGGCGAACACGCTGATCCCCTGATAGGTCTCGGCCATGGCGTGGATGAGCTCCATCACCAGGACCGTCTTGCCGACGCCGGCGCCGCCGAACATCGCCGCCTTCCCCCCTTGAGCGAGCGGCGCGAGGAGGTCGATCACCTTGACGCCGGTCGAGAACAGGCGGGTCGCGCCGGTCTGGACCGCGAACGCGGGCGGCTTGCGGTGGATCGGCCAGCGGGGCGCGTCAGCCGGCAAGGGCGGGCCGCGGTCGCCGACCCGGCCGAGGACGTCAATCAGCCGCCCGAGGATCGCCTCGCCAACCTGAATCGTGACCGGCCCGCCGGCGCGGCGCGACCGGTCGCCGCGTCTTAGCCCCGTCGTCGCCTCGAGCGCGATCGCGCGCGCCGAAGAGCCGTCGAGCTGCGCCTGGATCTCGGCGACGACGATCCGGCCATCCGCGTCCTCAATTTCGACCGCGTCGTCGATCGGCGGCGGGCCATTCTCGAACGCGAGATCGACCACGGCGCCGCGAATCGCCGTCACCCGGCCGTCGAATTGGCCCTCACTCGAAATCGACGCCTCCTCGCGCTTGGCGAAGCGTACGCCCTTTCTTGCACGGCGGCAGACTCTCGCGCAGTGCGGCATCACGCCGCAAGACCATAGACCCGGCTGGAGCTGGAGCCGCAAATTATTGACATTTTCTCGATTTCATCTAAGTGGAAACGCGCCGAGAGCGAATGAAGGCTCCGGCGAGGCGTCGGCGAGCGCTTCGCGCCGATGCGGGTGCGAGGCTTGCGCGCCGGGATCCGCGACAGCATTGACGCGGTCCAGCGAGGCCCCCATATGCAAACCTGCGGATGCGAGGCATTCGCGTTAAGCGAGAAATGATGAAATTTAGCGAACTCGGCCTGAGCGAAAAAGTGCTCAAAGCCGTCGAAGCGTCGGGCTACGACACGCCCACGCCGATCCAGGAACAAGCCATTCCGTTCGCCCTGCAGGGCCGCGACATCCTGGGCATCGCCCAGACCGGCACCGGCAAGACCGCGGCCTTCACCCTGCCGATGCTGTCGACGCTCGAGCGCGGCCGCGCTCGCGCCCGCATGCCGCGCACCCTCATCCTGGAGCCGACGCGCGAGCTCGCCGCCCAGGTCGAAGAGGCGTTCGGCAAGTACGGCGTCAACCACAAGCTCAACCTTGCGCTCCTGATCGGCGGCGTGTCGTTCGGCGACCAGGAGGCTAAAATCGCGCGCGGCGCCGACGTCGTCATCGCGACCCCCGGACGGCTGCTCGATTTCACCGAGCGCGGCGGCCTGCTCCTGAACGCGATCGAGATCCTGGTCATCGACGAAGCCGACCGGATGCTCGACATGGGCTTCATTCCCGACATCGAACGCATCTGCAAGCTGGTGCCCTTCACCCGCCAGACCCTCTTCTTCTCGGCGACGATGCCGCCGGAAATCACCCGCCTCGCCGACGCGTTCCTGCACAATCCGGTGCGCGTCGAAGTCTCGCGCGCCGCCACGACCGCGGAGAACATCACCCAGACGCTCGTGCCCTCGGGCGGAACGCCGGAAGAGAAGCGCTCGACGCTGAGGCGCATCATCCGCGGCGCCGAGAACTTCAAGAACGCGCTCATCTTCTGCAACCGCAAGCGCGACGTGCAGGTGGTCTACCGGTCGCTGCAGAAGCATGGCTTCTCGGTGCTCGCGCTGCATGGCGACCTCGACCAGCGCATGCGCATGGCGGCCCTCGACGCGTTCCGGGCCGGCGAGGTCCAGCTCCTGGTCTGCTCCGACGTCGCCGCTCGCGGCCTCGACATCCCCGACGTCAGCCACGTGATCAACTATGACGCGCCCCATCATTCCGAGGATTACGTCCATCGGATCGGCCGCACCGGCCGCGCCGGAAAATCGGGCCAGGCGCTGACCCTCGTCTCGCGCATCGACCAGAAGGCGATCGCCGAGATCGAGAAGCTCATCGCGCGCAAGATCGACTGGCAGGACGGCGCTCAATTGCCCCCGGACGACGAGGCCGAGGCGCCGCGGCGCGAGCGGCCCCAGAGCGGCCGCGGCGGCGCACACCGGCGCTCCGAGCGCCCCGCGCCGGTCGAGGGAGCCGAGCGCCCGGACCGGCACGCTGGGCGGCGCCCCGCGCCTGTCGAGGCGGGCGAGCGCCCGGACCGGCACGCGAGCCGCCACCCCGATTCGCGCCGTCATCACGCCGAGCGCCCGCCCCGCGAGCGCATCGCCGCCGAGGCTGAGCGCGCCGCCGCCCCGCGCGCCCCTTCTTTCGCCGATCCCCCGCCTCGCCGCGAGCGTCCGGCCCGCGAGGACGACGCGCCGGTGATCGGCCTCGGCGACCACGTGCCCGACTTCCTGCTGCGACCGGTCAAGGTCCGCGCGCGGCCCGCGCCCGCGCCGATCGACGCCGAGGAGTGATCCGTATCCGCGCTCCGCTCGAGCGCGGATGACGCGGTCGGCGTCCGCGTACTCAAAATATTTTAGGTCTTCCTCGCCTTGGCTGGCTTTCGCGCCTTGGCTGCGGCCGCGCGCCGCGCTCCCTCCAGTCCAAGCGACGCCCACCGGCGCAGTTCGTCGGTCTCGGCGTGGGCGATCGCCGGCAAGCGCCAGAAGGAGGTCGTCATCGGCCTGCCCTTGGCGAAGTGGATGAAGGGCGAGGAGCCGGCCTCGGCGAAGCTCTGTTGCGACAGCTGGTCGACTTTGAGGAAAACTTCGCCGCCCTGCTCGATCGCGAAACAAAGGCCCTCGGCATAGACGCCGGCGCCGCCGAACATGCGCTTGACCGAAACCTCGCCGAACGGCTTGAAGAGTTCCTTCAAAGCCTCTGGGCTCATTGACGATAATCAGGCCGGGGCGTTGAGGGCCTCGGGGCTCGCCGGCGTGATCGCGACGCTTTCGCCGCAGCCGCAGGCCGAGGTCTCGTTCGGGTTGGAGAAGGCGAAACTCGCCGACAGCCGGTCGACCTTGAAGTCCATTTGCGAGCCGAGCAGGAACAGCACCGCCTTCGGGTCGATGAGCAGCTTGACGCCCTTGTCCTCGACGATCTCGTCCATTGGCGTCGCGGTCTCGGCGAGCTCCATCGTATAGGACATGCCGGCGCAGCCGCCGTTTCTCACCCCGACCCGCAAGCCCGCGACCGGCTTGCCGGCGGCTTCGGTCAATTCGCGCACCCGCGCCGCCGCCGCGTCGGTCAGAGTCATCACCTGTCGCCGTAGCAATCGGGACGCCATCTCGAATCTCCCATCAACCGGGTTCAAGGCCCGGCCGGTCGATCCATATATAGCATCAGGTGAGGCAGTTTGACAGGGCGGACTGGAGTGGTGGCGATGGCGGCGGCGGGTTCGGCTAGCCCAGGTAACTGGTCGCCTCAGGCGCTGCGATCATCAGATACAGAAACGCGGCCGCGATGAAAACACCTGCGCCGCCTGCGCAAGCTGCTACCCAGAGGCAAATGCGGCGGGCAGACCATTGCGCGCGAACCGCCCCCCACGTGCGGCTCCTGTCTTCGCGCTCGCCGTCCAATAGCCATGCACGCTGACGCCCGACAGGCAGCTGGCGCAGGCTCATCTACGTTGCCTTCTTGGGTTCCCATCGCTGGAATTCGGAATAGGCGAAGGGGCGGCGGCTCATGCCGCTCTAGCTCCGTTCATTAACGCTAACGAGCACCGGATAGCAACTTTTGCTTGTGGATAACTCAACCTTTGATTGCAATAATAGATCCAACAGTGCGATGGCGCGATTGACGACCCGGAACGCCCCTGCAATCCCAATGTCGGCGTTTGCGCGCTGGGGGTTTCGTGCTAGGCGGAAACATGGCCGGCCAGCGCCCACCCAAAACCACCAAGCCCTTCCTCACCATGCACGACTGGGAGGCGAAGCATTACGTGCTGGCGGCGGTGATCATCCTCGTCGTCATGGGGATGTTCGCCTACAGCTGGTCGTGAGAGCAAACCGACCATCCCCGCCGCGCCTCGCGGAGCGACAAAAGGCACAAAAAAGCCGCCCGGAGGCGGCTTTTTCTTCGATTTGCGTAGCTTTGCCGCTTTATGCGGCCGTGATCGCCGCGCGCTTGCGGTAGGCAAGGAAGCCGAGCCCGGCGAAGCCGGCCAGCATCATCGCCCAGGTCGAGGGCTCCGGAACGCCGTTGGTTAGGCTGAGAGCCAGGCTCGCATTTATCATCGTGGGCGGATTGCCGAAGCTCTGGTAAGCCATCGCGCCGTCGGGCGGATTTGACGTTGTTTCGACCCCGAAAAATCCCGTTTCATCCGCGCCCGTGGTCCCGGTGATTTCAAACCAGTAGGTGGTTCCGGGAGTCAGCGAGATCGCAGGAAAGACTGCATTATAAACATATTCCGCATAGGTTGGCGGGCCGGCGATCGTGTTTCCCGTGGCCGTCTGATCCGCGGCGCCAACGCCATAGGAGGCAATCACGGTTCCCGGCCCCGAACCGCCGGTGTCGCTCAAGACAGAAATTGTGAAGCTTGGCGACGAGCCGCATGCCCCATTGACCTGCGGATTGTAACACCCGCCCCACCATTCCGCGTCGGTAATGGAAGTTACGCCGGTTGGCAGCACGAAACTGATGTAGACCGCCGCGCTATCATTCGCCGTATCGGCGTAATAGGTGCCGCCCAGATCCGGGGCTCCGCCGTTGTAGACGACCGTGTCCGCCGCCCATGCTGTCGCTGATCCGAGTGAAAGAGCGCCGGCCGCCGCGGACGCCAAAAACTGCTTCCTCATCTCAAGACCCTTTCTAAGATCGATAGATACCCCCGAGAAAACAGACGCTTACGCTCTCAGACGAACGTAGATTGATCGTCACTGCCAAGGATCATTACCGTTCCGTAATGTGATGTCAATCTCATTTCCCGGATCGCGCTCGCCTAGAGTTTGGAGCTTCGCCGCCGAGTGTGGCAAAGCGCCCCCTCCAGCGCGCCGAGTTCCCGAATTGCCCACCTCCAAGACTGACGACGCCCTCCTCGCCCGCATCGCCATTGCGCTCGAGCGCCTCGCGCCCGCCCCTCCTCCCGCGCCCGATTTCGACGCGGCGGAAGCGTTCGTCTGGCGCGCCGACAGCGGCGCGCTGGCGCCGGTTCAGCGCGTCAACCGCGTCGACATCTCGCTCCTGCGCGGCGTCGACCGGGTGCGCGATCTCCTGGTCGAGAACACCCGCCGATTCGCCCGCGCGCTCCCCGCCAACAACGCGCTGCTGTGGGGCGCGCGCGGCATGGGCAAGTCGTCGCTGGTCAAGGCGGCGCACGCCGCGATCAACCGCGAGAAGGGCGTCGCCGGCCGTCTCAAGCTGGTCGAGATCCACCGCGAGGACATCGAGGGCCTGCCGGCGCTGATGACTGTCTTGCGCGAGGCGCCCTATCGTTTCATCGTCTTTTGCGACGACCTGTCGTTCGACGCCGGCGACACGTCCTACAAGTCGCTCGAAAGCCGCGCTCGAGGGCGGCGTCGAAGGCCGGCCCGGCAACGTGCTCTTCTATGCGACGTCGAACCGGCGCCACCTCATGCCGCGCGAGATGATGGAGAACGAGCGGTCGAGCGCGATCAATCCGGGCGAGGCGGTCGAGGAGAAGGTGTCGCTCTCCGACCGCTTCGGCCTCTGGCTCGGCTTCCATCATTGCAGCCAGGACGACTATCTCGCCATGGTCCGCGGCTACGCCAAGCACTATCGCCTCGACGCGCCGCGCGACGGGCTCGAGGCCGAGGCGCTCGAATGGGCGACGACGCGCGGCTCACGCTCCGGCCGCACGGCCTGGCAGTTCATCCAGGATCTCGCGGGCCGGCTCGGGAAGCCGCTCGACGCGGCCAGTTGACGAGCGCGAGCCCGGCGAGCACGAGGACGATCGCCAGCGCGAATGCGGCTGTGACCCTTTCTCCAAACACCAGCCAGCCGGCGAACACGCCGACGAGCGGCGTCACGAAGGTGAAAGCCGAGAGCTGCGCCGCGGCGTAGTTCGTGAGCGTCCAGAACCATAGCGCGTAGCTGACGCCGACGACGGCCACGCCCTGCCAGAGGAGCGAAGCGACCGTCGCCGTCGAGAGATGCGCCGGCGCCGCTTCCCCAAACGCGTAGACGAGAGGAGGCGTCGCCACGGTCGCGACGGCAATCTGGTAGAGCAGCACTTTCAGCGGATCGGCGCGCCTGAGCGGCGTGGCCTTGATGACGATGGTCGTCGCGCCCCACAGAGCTGCAGCGAGAAGCGCGAGCGCGTCGCCGACGAGGCTGCCGCCGGGCGTCTGCCCCGCAAGCCCGGAGGCGACGCCGACGAATGCAAGTCCGAGCCCCGCCCACTGGATCGGCTTCAGGCGCTCGTCCTTCAGATGGAACGCTGCGCCGAGCGCGACGAAAAAGGGCGCGGCGTAGATGAAGACCGTCGCTCGCGCCGCGGTGGTGAAGCGCAGCGATTCGAAGAGCGCGATGAACTCGGCGGTGAACAGCACGCCGGCCAATATTCCCGCCGCCTCGGTCCCGTCGATCTCGAAGACGCGCCGTTTGGCGAGAAGCGCATAAGTCGCGACGCACGCAACTCCGATCGCCGACCTTATTCCGGTCTGCGCAATCGGCCCGACCTCGGGCAACGCCAGCTTGACGACGACCTGATTGAAACCCCAAACGACGCAGAGCGCGAAGGTGAGCGAAGCGGCGAAGGCGTCAAGGGGGCGGGCTTTCATCGCTCCCCGTGTCCATTCACAAGCGAAAAATCAAGGGCGGCTTAAACCCGCGCCGCAAAAGCGAAAGCGGCGGGCCTTTCGTTGGACCCGCCGCCCGCACCGGCCGTTCGAGGATGAGAGGCGTCTCGCGCAAGTCCTCGAAGGTCAGGGTTCGCCAGGCCGGAGCCTGGACTTCGTCAATCTCGCCCGACCCTGTTCAGAGGCCGGCGAGATAGCTGGTCGGGTCGACCGGGGTCGATCCCTTGCGCAGTTCGAAATGGAGTTGCGGCGCGTTGACATTGCCGGTGTCGCCGGACTTGGCGATCACCTGCCCGCGCTTGACCTGCTCGCCGCGCTTAACGTCGAGCTCGCCGTTATTGCCGTAAGCGGTGACGAAGCCATTGGGGTGCTTGATCAGCACGAGGTTGCCATAACCTTTAAGCCCGTCGCCCGAGTAGACGACCACGCCGGCCTCCGCCGCGCGGACCGAGGTCCCGGCCGGGACCGAGATGTTGATGCCGTCGTTGCCGCCGGCCTTGAACCCCTGGATGATCCGGCCGCGCGCCGGCCAGCGGAATTCGGGCTCGACGCCCTCGGCGTCGGCTTTGGCGCCGGTCAGCGGGACCTTGCCCGCCGACGCGCCGGTTTCGAGGTTGCCGGTCGGCGCCTTGTCGATCAGCGGCGTCTTCGTCTCCGCCGGCTTCGCCGGTTCGGCCAAGGCGACCGCGTCGTTCTTCGAGGCTGACTTCTCTCCCTCGGCGGGCTTGTCGGCCTTGGCGAGGTCTTTTGATTTTTCCTTTTCCTTCTTCGCCTTGGCCGTGTCGGCGTCGGCGACGTCCTTCGCGCCTTTGCGCGCCTTTGCCGTCTCTGCGCTCGCAACGCCGTGGCCGTCGGCGTGATAGACGGGCACGACGATGCGCATCCCGCTCTTGACCTCGGCGCCGTTGGCAAGACCATTGGCGGAAAGAAGCGCGGCGGCAGGCACGCCGTAACGGCTCGAAAGCGAATCCAGCGTCTCGCCGTCGGCGACCACGACCGGCGAGCCGCCGGCGGCCGTCCAGCCGACAGCCGAGCCGCCCACCGGTTGCGGCTTGCGGGCGGCGGATGCGGTCTGCGTCGCCCCGGCCGCGGGCGCCCCTTGCGCGAGCGGCGCGGCGGTTACGGCCGGCGTCGGCGAGGCGTCCGCCGTCTTGCTGGCGAATGGATTGGAGAACGTGCTGCCCGAGAACGGACTGGGGCTGGCGCTGAAGCGCGTCACGTCGGACGAACACCCCGAGAGCAACGCAAGTCCAAGCCCGGCCAGCGCGAGGCGCGGCAATGCGCGCCCTCTTGTCCACGCAACGCGATCACTCATCGGCTTCCACCCACGCCCACGCAACCCGAGATGGAGACAGTTTGCGCCGATCGAGTTAAGGGAAGGTTTAAGATGAAATCGACGGTGACCGTTATCTTCGAATCCCGCGCGTCGAATGCGCGGGATCACGCCTAAAGCGCGCGCGCGAGGCCGCGCTCGAGCGGCCGCAAAGCCCTCGCCGGGCCGAGGTCTGCGGCCTCGAACGCGCCATCGGGGCCGCCGACCAGCCTGACGATCCGTTGCTCGCCCCGTTCGGGCCCGGCGATGGCCGCGACCAGAACTCCGCCCGGCGCAACGAGACCGCGAAACGCCTCGCCCGGCGGCTCGATCTGCGCGTGCACGATCACCCGGTCGAACCGTTCGCCCGCACGGTGAAAATCGAACCCGTCCTCCCAACGGATCGCGACATTGGCGAACCCGAACGCCTTCATCCTGGCCGAGGCCTCGAGCGCAAGCGTCTCGAACCGCTCAAGCGACACGATCGAGCTCGCAAGCTGAGCGAGCAGCGCCGTGCAATAGCCTGTTCCGGTTCCAAGCTCGCACACCCGATGCGACGGCTTGAGATCGAGCGCGCCAATCATCGCGGCCACCACCGAGGGCGGCGGCGATGTCTGACCGCAGCCGATCGGCAGCGCGATGTCGCGCCCCGAAATGTCGGCAAACCGCTGCGGCATGAAGAGCGCCCGGGGCGCGCGCTCGAGCGCCCGCAGGAGGTCGAGGTCGTTGATGCCCCTCGCCCGCATCGCCAGCGTGAACTGGGCCCGTTCCTCCGCCTCGCTCGCGCTCACGCCTCACCCCCTCCGATATGCCTCACTCATTGCGCGCAAACGCCTGTTCGAACCTGAGACGCGAATCATTGTCGGTGAGATCGAGACGGAGCGGCGTGATCGAGATCTTCTTCGCCGCCAGCGCCGCGAGATCCGTCCCGTCCTCCTGGTCGAACGCGCCGCGCTGGAACATCAGCCAGTAGTAGGGAAAGCCGCGGCCGTCGCGCCGCTCCTCGACCCGCATCAGTTCGGCGTTGCGCCGGCCCTGGCGGGTGAGCTCGATCCCCGCCACCTCGTTCGCCCCGCAGGCCGGGAAGTTGACGTTGATGAGGCCGCCCGGGGCGATGCCGGCGGCCAGAATCGTGCGGATGACCGGCGCCGCGTGGGTTTCGGCGGCGCCCCAGTCGATCACCGGCCGTCCGACGGCCCCGCCGTAGGCCTGCGACAGCGCGATCGAGGGAATGCCGAGGATCGCCCCCTCCATCGCTCCGGCGATCGTACCCGAATAGGTGACGTCCTCGGCGACGTTCTGGCCGCGATTGACGCCGGAGAGGACGAGATCGGGCAGCCGATCGGCCAGGATTTTCCTCACCCCCATGATGACGCAGTCGGTCGGCGTGCCTTTGAGAGCGAAGTGGCGCGGGCCGATTTCTCTAAGCCGCAACGGGTCGCTGAGCGAGAGCGAATGGGCGACCCCGGACTGGTCGCTTTCCGGCGCGACCACCGTCACGTCGTCCGAAAGCTCGCGCGCGATCGCTTCGAGCAGTTTCAGGCCTTGCGCGTGGACGCCGTCGTCGTTGGTGAGGAGGATTCGCATCGGCCGCCTTTTCGCACGGGCCGTGCGTCGAGGCGAGAGCGTTGTGGCGCGGAACGAAGGAATCGAACGGCTTTCAACCCAGGCGGCTTCGGCGCTAAAGTTCCCGGGGCCGGCCCGCGGCCATGAGCGTCGTCGACAGCGCAACGGAGGCCGCCTTGCCCACGGATCTTCAGGACATCGCGAGCAAGGCCTTCGCGGTTCTGGGGAGCGGACGCCAGCTTCCTCCCTTCTCGACCGCCCATCCCGATTTCAGCCTCGAGGAGGCCTACCGGGTCACGGCGGCGGTCCGCACGGCGAGGGAAGCGCGCGGAGAGCGTCCGATCGGCCGCAAGATCGGCTTCACCAATCGGACCATCTGGGCCGAATACGGCGTCCACGCGCCGATCTGGGGCTATGTCTACGACAGCACCGTCCGGGACCTCGGAAGCGAGGCAAGCGAGGTTTCCCTCGGTGGTCTGGCCGAACCGCGCATCGAGCCAGAGATCATGTTTGGCCTCGCGGCTGCGCCCGCGCCGGACATGGACGCGCAGGCCCTTATTCGCTGCATCGACTGGATCGCCCACGGCTTCGAGATCGTGCAGTCGATCTTCCCGAATTGGTCGTTTCGGCCTCCCGACACCGTGGCGGCCTACGGTCTCCACGGCAGGCTCTTCATCGGACCCCGTCATTCGGCCGAATCCCGGCGCGACGAATGGGCGCGCGAGCTCTCGCGCTTCGAGATCGATCTTTTCCGCAACGGGGCCCTCGTTGACCACGGGGTCGCGTCCAACGTCCTCGATGGGCCGCTGTTTGCGTTGCGCCATCTCGCCGCCACGCTGGCGCATGATCGCCTCAGTCCGCCGCTCACGGCGGGCGAAATCGTAACGACGGGGACGTTGACGCGCGCCTTTCCCGTTGCGGCGGGAGAAGAATGGACCACGAGGCTGGCGGGCGTTCCGCTCGAGGGCGCGCGGATCCGGTTTGGCTGACGCCGGCGCGTTCCAGAGCCGCGAAAATAGCGCGATCTCGCAGTGTTGATGTGCTCTCAGAAAGCCAATTTTCTATAGTTGTCATATGATGGATCGATAGCTTCATCCATTACCTTTCAGGAAGGGGAACCCTTTCGCCTTCGAAGCGTTGATCCGCCGAGAAAATGGAAGGAGGTTCAACCATGCGAAATACCATTTCCAAGTCGGCGATTGCGGCCCTTGCCGCGCTGTCCTTGGCGGCGTCCGCAGTTGCCGTGACCGTCGAACCCGCCTCCGCGGCGGGAGCTTTTCATGGCCGGATGGGCGGCGGCGGGCATGGCACGGCGGCGGTTGGCACGGCGGCGGTTGGCACGGCGGCGGTTGGCATGGCGGCGGTTGGCATGGGGGCGGCTGGGCCGGCCCGGCGATCGTCGGCGGTCTAGCCGCAGGCGCGCTGCTCGCCGCCCCTTATGCCTACGGCTACGGCTATAACGGCTACGGCGGTTGCACCGCGTATCAGCCGATGTACGACGCCTACGGCAACTACATCGGCCAGCAGCTCGTCAGGACCTGCTAGCCGGACGTCGGGGGCCCGCCTCCCGGGGCCCCCGATCCTTAACGCTCGATCCGCGTCAGTCCGCCCATATAGGGCCGCAAGGCTTCCGGAACGGCGACAGAGCCGTCGGGCTCCTGATAGTTCTCAAGCACCGCGACCAGCGCCCGGCCGACGGCGACGCCGGAGCCGTTCAGCGTGTGGACGAAGCGCGTCGATTTGGCGTCGGCGCCTTTGAAACGGGCGTTCATGCGCCGGGCCTGGAAGTCACCGCAGACCGAGCACGACGAGATTTCGCGAAACCGCCCCTGCCCCGGCAGCCAGACCTCGAGATCGTAAGTTTTCTGCGATGCAAAGCCGAGGTCGCCGGTCGAGAGCGCGACGACGCGGTAATGCAGGCCGAGGCGTTTCAGCACGTCTTCCGCGCAGGCGGTCATGCGTTCGTGCTCGTCGCGAGACTGTTCGGGCGTCGTGATCGAAACCATCTCGACCTTCCTGAACTGATGCTGGCGAATCATGCCGCGCGTATCGCGCCCCGCCGCCCCCGCCTCGGCGCGGAAGCAGACGGTGCCGGCGGTGAACCTGAGCGGCAAAGTCTTCTCGTCGAGGATGCTCTCGCGGACGAGATTGGTCAGCGGGACTTCGGCGGTGGGGATGAGCCAGAATGGATTGCGCGATGACGGCGTCTCACGTTTGCACGAATACGCAACTGTCGCAGACGGGTTTCGTCGCTGCGCCTTTCGGGCGGCGTCTATATCGTTGCAGGTAGGCCCGTTCGAGCAATCCTTCAAACAAGCCTTGCTCCGTCCAGACATCGTGGCCCGGCGTATACGAGCGAACTGATCGTCTCGGAATTTCGGCAGTTGCGCCGTGCCGAACATCGCCGCGTCGCGCACCAGCACCGGAGGCGAGACCTCCGTGTAGCCGTGCTCGCTCGTATGCAGGTCGAGCATGAACTGCTCGAGCGCGCGCTCGAGCCGCGCCAGCGCTCCCTTCAGCACCACGAAGCGCGCGCCCGACAGCTTCGCGGCGGCGTCGAAATCCATCAGGCCGAGCGCCTCGCCGATCTCGAAATGCTCGCGCGGCTTATTCATCCCCTCAAGCTTCGGCGGCGCGCCCCATCGCCGCACCTCGACGTTCGCGCTTTCGTCCTTGCCGTCCGGCGTGTCGTCGGCCGGCAGGTTGGGGATCGCCGCCAGCTCGGTCTCGAGCGTCCTCGCCGCGTCCCGCTCCTCCGCTTCGAGTTGCGGCATCTTTGCCTTCGCTTCGGCGACTGCGGCGCGGAAATCTTCGGCTGCGAGCGCTGTCCTTGCGCGCCATCGCGACGCCGATCTGCTTCGAGGCGGCGTTGCGGCGCTCCTGCGCGTGTTGAAGCGCCGCGATCGCCGCGCGTCGCCTCTCGTCGAGCGCGATCAGCGATTCGGCGCGTGGTTCGAGGCCGCGGCGCCGAAGGCCATCGTCAAAGGCTTCGGGATTCTCGCGGATCGCTCTCATATCGTGCATGATCCGACCTCGGCAGGGGAACCGCGCCCGTCTTATTCTGGTGGGCGATCTTCGGCGCGAGCGCCAGCCATTAGCAGAACGCCGGCGAAAAGCTCAACCCGAGTGCGTGGCCCCGCCCGATCGTCAGCGGAACGCGGGCAAGCGGCGCCTCAGCGCCCAATCGCCGAATATGGAGAGGGCGAGGCCGGCCATCACCAAAACCCCGCCGGCAAGCTCGACCGCGCTCAAGGCCTCGCCGAACAGGAGCGCGCCGGCGATCATGCCCACAACCGGCACCAGGAGCGCGAACGGGGCGACGGTCGCCGCCGAATGATGAGCAAGCAGCCGAGCCCATATGCCGTAGCCGAACAAAGTCCCGCCGTAGGAAATGCACGAGACACTGAGAATGAGCTTCCATACCCGGATGGGCGAGCGCCGCGAGGCCGCCCGTCCCCTCGATTCCGAGCGACAGGGCGACCAGAGGCAGCGGAGCGGCGAGGCTCGACCAGACAGTGAAGGCGAGCATGTTGACCTTGCCGACGCTCTTCGCCAGCACGTTGCCGGAACCCCAGAACGCAGCCGCCAGAATGACGAGCAGGAACGGCCCGAGGCTCGCTCCCGCGAGCCGTTCCGAACCGATGACGGCCATGCCGGCAAAACCGACCGCGGCGCCAAGGATCTGGGCGCGACGCGGCCGTTCGCCAAGCCAGATCCAAGCGAGCAGGATGGTGAAGAACACCTGCGCCATAACGACAAGCGACGCCAGCCCAACCGGGAAGCCCTGATGAATGGCGATGAACAGCAGGCCGAATTGGCCGACCCCGATCAGGAGCCCGTAAAGCGCCACCGTCCACGCCGGCGCCTTGGGCGGGGCGAGGAAGAACACCATTGGGACCGCGGCGAAGAAGAACCTGAGCGCGGCGAGCATCAGCGGCGATGTTTGACCGACGCCGACCTTGATCGCGATGAAGGTCAGGCCCCAGACGATCGCGACGCTGAGCGCGGCGAGAATGTCGCGCGCGCTCATGCCGAGGACCGGATAGTAACGAAAGTTTCGGAAATCATGCGCGGAGCTAGCACACCAAGCGCAGTCCTCAAACGACCCGCTGACGGCGGCCGGCGAAGCTGCTAGAATCGCCCCATGACCGAAGAGCCCGAAAGCCTCATTCTCGAGCTTCTGCGCCAGATGCGCGCCGAGCTTGGCGACGTGCGCTCCGACGTCAGCCAGCTCCGCGCCAACTCGGCGACGAAATCGGATCTAAGCATGCTCCGCGCCGACGTCGCCGCCGACATCCTCTCAAACCGAAAGGAATTGAGCGAACAGATCGTGGGGCTGCGCCGCGCCGTCGTCGAGTACCACACCTCCGTCATCGGCCACGGAATCCTGATCAGCGAACTCGAGGCCCGGGTGCGCCGCGTGGAGCAGCATCTCAACCTCCCCTCGCTCAATCCGAGCTGAGCCAGGGCGAGCGTCAGGTCGCCGGGTTGTTCGCTGCGTTCTGGGACTGCGCCCGCCGCTTCTCGACCATTTTGACCGCGATCACCGAACCCTCGTAGAGCAGCAGCATCGGCAGCGCGAGCGAGGTCATGCTGATGAGGTCCGGCGGCGTCAGGATCGCCGCGATCCCGACCACCGCCACGATCGCGTAGCGCCGCATCCGGATGAGATAGGCGGAATCGATAATGCCGACGTGACCGAGCAGGGTCAGGATCACCGGCAACTGGAACGCAATCCCGAAGGCGAAGATGAGCGTCATGATCAGCGACAGATATTCGCTGACCTTGGGCAAGAGCTCGATCGTCGCCTCGCCCGGCACATTGACCTGCTGCAGCGACACCGAAAAGCGGATCAGCAACGGCATCACCGCGAAATAGACCAGGAGCGCGCCCATCAGGAAGAAGATCGGGGTCGCGATCAGATAAGGCCGAAAGGCCTGCCGCTCGTTGCGATAGAGGCCGGGGGCGATGAACTTATAGAGCTGGACGGCGATCACCGGGAAGGCGATGACCCCCGCCCCGAACATGCTGAGGCGGATGTTGGTGTAGAACTGTTCGAGAAAGTGGGTCGCGATCAGCGTCGCCTTGTCCGCCCCGACCACCCGCACATAAGGATAGGTGAGAACGTTGTAGATGTGCCGCGAAAAGTAGAAGCAGACGATGAAGGCGGCGAGAAAAGCGTAAAGCGACCTGATGATGCGAGCGCGAAGCTCGATCAGGTGCTCCATCAACGGCGCCTTGGTGGCGTCGATGTCCTCTTGGCTCATTCCGCCGCGCTTCTTCGGGCGGGCGGCTCCTCGGGGCCCGGTTCCGGAGCCGCGGTTGTGGCCTCGGCCACGAGCGGGGCCTCCACCGAGACGGGCTCGGTCAATGAAACCTGCGATTCCGCGATGTTTCCGGCTTCAGGCTTGGCGGACTCCACCGCAGAGGGCAGCGCGGCGCCGAATTCTATCGGCGGCTCGACCGCTTTGGCGATGTCGTCGCGCACCATGCCGACCGGATCGAAGCTGGTGTCGATCTTCGCCTGGTCGCTGATCGCCTGGAATTCCTTCTTGACGCTATCGAGGTCAGCCTCGCGCTCGACCTCGCGCATGGCCTCCATGAACTGGCCCTGGAACTCGGACGCCATTCGCCGCATCTTGCCGACCGTCTGGCCGACGGTGCGCATGACGCGCGGCAGATCCTTCGGCGGTATCACCGCCAAGGCGACGATGCCGACAATGATCATCTTGCTGATGTCGAGATCGAACATAGCTCACCGGACCCGGCGACCAATGAGCGGCGCGGCTAGCGCCAAGCCCCCGTCGCAGGCGCTCCGCTTCGAGGAACGCGCTCAGCCGACCTTGTGAACGTCGTTGGCGTCGACGCCGACGCGATTCTCGATCGTCCGCGGGGCGGTCGTCGGGGCGGACGCGGGCGCCTCGTCGTCGTCGGCCAGGCCCTTCTTGAACGACTTCACGCCCTTGGCGACGTCGCCCATGAGGTCGGAAATCTTGCCCTTGCCGCCGAACAGCAGGAGCGCCACCGCGCCGAACAGCATCCAATGCCAAATGCTAAAGCTACCCATGGCCGTCATCCCATTCCGCGCCGCCCGGCTTCAAGGCCGCCGGCGCATCCACTCTTTGCCCGCAAACCTAAGCGCGCGGAGAGGCAAAAACAAGCTTGCCTTCGCCAGGCGGGCGACATAGGCGAGAAACGATCCTTGCGGCGCCTTCCCGCCGCCTGTCGACGCGGTCGCCCGGGTGTCCCTTCAGCGCGGCGCGCCGTGACGTCAACCCCCACCTTTCGAGGAGTTCCGCCCGATGAGCGAAACCGCCAAGCGCCTGAAGGAATTGGGCGTGGTTCTCCCCACGCCGGCGGCGCCGGTCGCCAATTATGTGCCCGCCGTGCGCGCCGGGACGCTTCTTTTCGTTTCCGGCCAGCTTCCGCTCGGGCCGGACGGCAAGCTCGCCGAGCGCCACAAGGGCAAACTCAGGGCGGACTCCGAAATCGACCCCGCGCGCGAAGCGGCAAGGCTTTGCGTCATCAACGTGCTCGCCCAGGCGCAAGCGGCGCTCGGCGACCTTGACGCGGTCGCCCGGGTGGTGCGGCTCGGCGGGTTCTTCAACGTCGAGACGGCGTTCGACGCCCTGCCCCAGGCGATGAACGGCGCATCCGATCTCGTCGCCGAACTGTTCGGCGCTCAGGGGCGTCACGCGCGAACGACGGTCGGGGTGTCGCATCTGCCGCTCAACGCGCTGGCCGAAGTCGAGGCCGTATTCGAGATCAAGGCATGAGGCCGGCCAACGCCCCCGCCTGGCTCGTCGAACGCCCGATCGCCCACCGCGGATTGCACGACAAGACCAGGGGCGTGATCGAGAACACGCTTGCCTCGGCGCAGGCGGCGATCGCCCGCGGCTATGCGATCGAATTCGATGTCCAGATGAGTAGAGACGATGAAGCCTTTGTTTTTCATGACCAAACGCTCGAACGTATGACGAACGCCACGGGGCCGTTCGCGGCCCAGAGCGCGGCCGAGATCGGCAAAATCCGGATCAAGGGCGCGGATGAGCCGCCGCCGACCTTGGCGGCGTTCCTGGCGGCGGTCGGCGGCCGGACCCCGCTCATCTGCGAGCTCAAGAGCCGGTTCGACGGCGACTGGCGGGTCGCCGACCGCGTCGTCGCCCTCGCCGCGACCTATGACGGGCCGCTCGCCTTCAAGAGCTTCGACCACGATCTCGCCGCCTATCTGCGCCTGCGCAGGCCGCGCACGGCGCGGACGGGAGGCCCTTGCCCGATCGGCCTCCTGGCCCAGGCGTCCTACGACGATCCGGAGTGGGCCTTCCTCAGCGCCGAGCAAAAGCGGGATTGGACCGATTTCGAGCATTTCGATCTCGCCCGGCCGGATTTCCTGTCGTGGAATGTCGACGACCTGCCCCACAAGATCCCGTTCCTGATGAAGGAGCTGACCGGCGCGCCGGTCATCGCCTGGACGGTGCGGAACCCCCGTCAGCGGGAGGCGGCGCGCAAATGGGCCGACCAGATCGTGTTCGACGGCGAGGAGAACGCCGTCAACGCGAGCGAAGGGAAGCCATCCGGGTAAGCTCGCCCCGGTCGATCACATGGCAATTTCCGGATAGTTCGACGGGTACATCGCGCGCTTGGTTTCCTCGTCGACGTCCTTCTTGAATGGGTGATCCTTGCCGATCTCCTTCGCCCGCGCCGCCGCCGGCCGCGCGTCGACCCTCTCGAACAACCGCTTCAGATTCGGGAAGGCGGCGAGCGGATCATCCGCTCCGGGCAGCACCCTGCCGACCCGCGTCAGCCAGCCCCAGGCGGCCATGTCGACGATCGAGTAGTCGGCGCCGACGATGAAGTCGCGGCCGGCCAGATGCCGGTCCAGCACGCGATAGTGACGCTCGATCTCGCGCCGATACCTGTTGACCGCGTAGGGAATCTTCTCCGGCGCCGCATGCTGGAAATGCACCGCCTGACCCGAGAAGGGGCCTACGCCCGTGGCGATGAAAAAGAGCCACGACAGGAGCTCGGGTCGATCGGCCGGCGCGCCGATGAAGCGCCCGCTCTTTTCGCCGAGGTAGAGCAGGATCGCGTTCGAATCGAACACCCGCGCCTCGCGTCCCCCCGGCCCCTCCGTGTCGACGATCGCCGGCACCTTGCCGTTCGGGTTGATGGCGCGAAACGCGGGCCCGTGCTGCTCGCCCTTGGCCGTGTCGACGGGAACGGCTTCGTAACGGAGGCCGAGCTCCTCGAGCATCAGCGCGACTTTGACCGGATTGGGCGCAAGGTTGAAGTAGAAGCGGATCACGGGGTTCTCCGGCTCGGTCGTATGGCGGGGAATCGGGCGCGGCTGCGCATGGCGGGTCGGCCTCGCCACGCTAAGAATTCTTGCGCCCAGGGCAAGTCAATTCTGCCGTGACCTGCGCTCGGCATGTGCCAATTCGATCGCGGCAGAGTCGTGCGACGCTCGGGCCACGAAGCGGAAAGGCCGCGCGACCCCTCGTCCGCTCCCCGTTCCCTTTGGACCTGCTACTGAAACAGGCTCAGATCGACCGCTTCCCCCATCGCGCGATAGCCGGCGTCGTTCGGATGCAGATGGTCGTCGACATCGTAGTCAGGTCGGATGCGGGTCGGATGCGCGGGATCGCGAACGGCCGCGTCGAAGTCGATGACCGCGTCGAACGAGCCCGGTGAGCGTATCCAGGCGTTCACCGCCTCCCGCTTCGCTTCGCCCTCTGGTTGGTAGTAGCCGTGGAACACCGTGCCTTCGTATGGGGTCAGCGTTGCGCCGTAGATCTTGGCGCCGCGCTCGTGCACACGGGCGACGATCTGCTTCATGCCGGCGATGATCTGATCGGCCGTAACGTCCTGCTCCGGAAGCCCCGCGCTCGTCGAATGGCCGATGTCATTGATTCCCTCCATCAGCACCACCCAGCGGACCCCCGGTACGGAAAGCACGTCGCGATCGAGCCTGGCCAGAGCCGTCGGCCCGAACAGCTCCTCGGGGTGATCGTGCAGGATGCGGTTGCCGCTAACGCCCGCGTTAACGACCCCAATAGCCTCGGAGTTTGGGCGCGCCGCCAGACGTTCGGCCAGCCGGTCGGGCCAGCGATGATTCCCATCCACCTTGGAGCGATAGCCATCGGTGATGGAGTCGCCAAGCGTAACGACCGTCGCTGGCTGGCCGAGCGCGTCCACGTCGACCTCGTCGATGAAAAACCGCGAGGTCGAGGTCTTTGGCGATGGGATGACGATGTCAGCGGTATGGTCGCCATCACCCGAGATGTACGTGGTGGCGACCCCGTCGAGATGAATCACCGAGGGTCCGGTCCATCGCGGCAGAAACATGCTTACGGCGAGCGTCGACAAAGGAGGCAGGTCCATCCCCACGGGATCCGACACCACCTCCGCGCCCGGCGCGACGGTGACCTCCCCGACCCCGCCGAACGTGAGTGCGTGGTCGGTCGCGGGATCGATCGCGCCAGGGGAGCCGTCGGTCGCCGGCTTCGCCACATGCGCCGAACCGATCACTAGCGGGTAGAGCCCGGTCGCGTTGGAGAAGCGGATGCGCGCCTCCTTACCTCCGGCGCTCAGCCTCACAAATTGTCGCAACGTCTGGTAGTTAATGTCCTGTCCGACCGGAAAGACGTCGCTCGCCCCCCAGCTGCCGACCCAGCCGTCTGCCCGAGCGGCGGTCGCGCCGCTGAGTATCCCCGCCGCCAGAGCGGCCAAAACAAGCGCGCGTTCGCTCCTCATGACGAATCCTCCCCATTTGCTGGTTGGCAAGCTCGCGCTGCCACGCGTCGAGACTTGGACGAGCCGACCCTACGTGCCCCGCCTTGCATGACGCAAGGGCAAGATTTGGGGAGGCGCGGCGATGGTTGCGTCGGAATTGCAGCCGAATATCCGACAGTGCACGAAAGGGATTTGCGCGCTTGGCCCGGAGCCGGGCCCGCCTGTAAGTTGACGAAGGTCGAGGCAGGGGCTGCTAAGGGCATGATCGCGTTCCAGACAATCCGCGCGCGGGCAGAGAAACGAAAGGGCGGCGCCGAAGCGCTCGCCAAGCTCATGCCGCCGAAGCCGGACCCGAAGGCCGTGGCCAAACTCCGCGACGACCGCATCCTCGCCGAAATGACAAAGCGGGTGTTCTCCGCCGGCTTCGCCTGGAGTGTGATCGAATTCGAAGTGGCCGGGGTTCGAGGCGGCTTTTCTCGGCTTCGAGCCAACGCGGCTCGCTTTCCAGCCCGATGACTTTTGGGACGGGCTCCTCAAGGACGCCCGCATCGTCCGCAATGGCGCGAAGATCGATTCGGTGCGCGTGAATGCGCGCTTCGTCCAGGACGTGGCGAAGGAGCACGGCTCGTTCGGCAACTTCCTTGCAGAATGGCCGTCCTCCGACGAAGTCGGCCTCCTCGAACTCCTCGCCAAGCGCGGCAGCCGCCTCGGCGGCAATACCGGCCAGATGCTGCTGAGGTTTCTCGGCTGGGACGGCTTCGTCGCCTCGAAGGACGTCGTCGCCTGCCTGCGCGACGCCGGGCTCGACGTGGCGGAAGCGCCAACCTCCAAGCGCGACCTCGCCAAAATACAGGAGCAGTTCAACGCCTGGGCGAAAGAAACCGGCCTGCCTTACACCCACATCTCGCGCATTTGCGCTTTCTCGACCGGCGAGAACCACCCCGCGCATGCGCCGTTCGAGTAGCAGCGTCAGGGCAAATTCGAAATCCAGCTGCCCCCGCACGCTGTCCGAGCGTTCAAAGATCCTCGAGCCTGATTTCGTTGCGTCCCAATGCGACGAGGCAAGCGAGGAAAAACGAAGCCGCGAAGGCGCCGCGCCCGAGCTTGCCGGTTATCGAAGTTTCGGTTTCACGCAGACCGTGCCGGTTGAGCCTTTCCGCCAGCTCTTTGTAGCCGACATTCGCCCGCTTCAGTTCAGCCTTGAGGAATCGGCTTGCCTTGACCCCCCATTCCCTCTCCTTTTCGGTCATATCTGCGCTCCGCGGTTGATATCGGCGGAATATGGAAGACGGCGGTCAAGTTGGGATAGCTCAAGCAGCCAACAGGAACCTGTCGCACCCGCTGACGGCGACGGGTTTCCACAACTCCGCATAATGAACCGCGGCCTTGCGCAGGTGTTCCCCTTTGTGGGAGCGAGCGCGGGCGACCGGCTCCCGGTCGCCGCTCGGAACGCCGCGGCGGGGCCACAATCGCGACGCAGGTTGTGCAATGGCGGCGGGAAGCGATAACAAGTTGCGCTTGTTGCGACCGCGATCGGGATCCAAGGGACACCATGCGTAGAATTATCGGCGTCGCCGTCGCACTCATTGTTCTTGGAGCAGCCTATTGGGGTTGGGCGTTGGCCGGCGCAGCTCAGCTGGCGTCGGCCGCTCGGCGCGGCGACGCAACGGCGGTGATGGAGCGCATCGACGTCTCGGCGCTTAGCCGCTCGCTCAGCGGCCAGATCTCGCGCGCCTATCTCGAACAGAATCCGCAGCTTCAGAAGCTGCTCGCGCTGAAACCAGGATTCGCCGACGGCGTCGGCATGAACGCCGCTGCAGCCGAATTGCTGCTGCGCGCATTCCTCACGCCGGAGAACATCGCCGCGCTCCTGAATCAGGGAGGGGTCGCCGCGGACGGTCCGGATGGCGGTGGGCTCTGGCGCATGCCCGGCCTCGGCGAGGCGATGCGCGCCGACCCGCTGCAGATCCTGACGCGCTCCTATTTCGACGGTCCTTCGAGCTTCGTCGTCGCGCTCGACAGCCGCGACGGGCGCTACCGCGCGCACCTGAACCTGTCGGGAGCGACCTGGCGCCTGTCGGGCCTCGACATCCCCGATCAGGTCACCGCCCGGGTGGCGCGCGCAATCGGGCAGCGGATCACCGGCGGGGTCGACCTGCACGGCGGGTGAAGTTTTTTCGACCTTCTCTTTCCGATTGTCAGAATTCCGGCT
>CAWEAT010000005.1:0-161613 GCA_963806935.1 uncultured Alphaproteobacteria bacterium | reverse complement strand
CGCCTCACGGCGCCTCGGGCTTAAGGTCGCGCAGACGTTCAGCGGCTCCTGCATGGCCCTTTGTCTACCCCTGGCCGCAGCGCCCCGGCCATCTCATCCAGGCGGCGTTCGACGAACTTGCCCGGCGCTGGAAGCCCATCCTCGACGCCTTCGACGAACAGGGCGTCGACATTGGACTTGAGCTGCATCCCTGCCAGGACGTCTTCGACGGGGAGACGTTCGAACAGTTCCTTTCCTCGGTCGGCAATCATCGCCGCTGCAACATCAACTATGACGCCAGCCACTTCATCAAGCAGGGGCTCGACTACGTCGCATTCATCGACCTCTACCACGAGCGCATCAAGGGCTTTCACGTGAAGGACGCCGAGTTCCGTCCGACGGGCAAACAAGGCTTCTTTTCCGGCTATCAGCCGTGGCTGAAGCGCGCGGCGCGCGATCGATCGCTCGGCGACGGGCAAGTCGACTTCAACCAGATCTTCTCGAAGCTGGCCGAATATGATTTCGACGGATGGGCGGTGTACGAGTGGGAAGATTGCCTGAACATCCGGAAGTCGCGGCAGCCGAGGGCGCGCCCTTCATCGCCGCCCATATCATCCGCGTGACTGACCGAGCATTCGACGACTCGCCGGCGCTGGCGGCGAGCAGGATCTTGTCAGCCGCCTGCTCGGACTTGCCTGACGAGCGCGCCTCCGCGCCTCGAGTTCAGCGCCTTCAGCGCTCGGTCAGGCGCGAATAGGCCGCGGCGAGCATGAAGATGATCGCCCTGTACAGCACCTGTTTGATCGGCTCAGGCGAATCAAGAAGGGTCAACAGGCCATCCAGCACTGTCAGAATTAAGGCGCCCACGAGCTGCCCGAATAGCCGCCGCGTCCGCGAAAAATTGAGGTCCCGCCAATGATGACCGCCGCGATCGAAGGTAGGAGATAGGTGGAAGCGAGGCTCAGATCGGCGGAGTTGGTGTGGCCGACGAGGACGAAGCCGCGATCGACGCGAGGAGAGCGCAAATCACGTAGTCGATGAGAATAAGCGCCACACGCGCACGCCGGCGAGGCGGCACGCGTCGCGATTGTCGCCGATGGCGTAAAGCAGGCGCCCGAAGCCGGTCCGCGCCAGCACGATCACCACCAGCGCCGCGATCGGCAGCCAAAGAAACAGGTCGAGAGGAATGAAGCCGGCGAGACGGTCGGAACCGATCGAATGGATGAAGTCGGGCACTATCCAGCGCGACGCCAGTATTCTCGGCCGTAGACGATTATGACACCCTGGGTCATGAGCCGGTGCCGAGGGTCATCACCAGCGGCTGAACGCCGAGCAGCGCGACACCGACGCCGTTAATCGCTCCGACAACCAGGCCAAGGGCGAGCCCGATCGCGACCGCCGAAGATTGCCGAACTTGAGCGCCGTCGTGGTCATCAAGAACGCAGATCCAGTCGCGATGCTGACCACCGACAGATCGATACCGCCAGTCAGCATCACCATGGTCTGCCCGGCGGCGAGAATGCCGAGGGGCGCCGCGAACAGGAGCGTGTTCGACAGCCAGACCGGGTTCACTGTGCCCGGCTTCACGATCTCGACGATCGCGATGAAGGCCAGGAGAAGCAGAATGAGCGCGGCGATGGTGTTGCGACGAAACCACGTGAGCGCGCTGCGCGCCTCGAAGCGCGTGCGCGGCGCCGAGGCGTTCGGCGAACTGCTGATTTGCGGTTCCTCATCGAGGTGATGAGGCCGCCCGCCATGACGACCAGCACGATCAGCGTCCCCTGGATGACCTGGCCGAAGTTGGGGTCGATGTTCAGGAAGATGAGGTCCACGGGAATAAGGGTGAGCACGAAAGCGGCGATGACCGGCCCTACGATCCCCCCGCGGCCTCCGGTTAGGCTGACTCCGCCGATGACTACGGCGGCAAGCCCGCTCAGGGTATAGAGGACGCCCGCGCGCGCGGATCCGATGCCGGTCGTCATCGTCAGGCCAAGCCCGCCGACCGCGCTGAACAAGCCCCCGAGCACATAGGCGAAGAGTTTGGCCAGCGTGACGTTCACGCCGCTGCGAAACGCCGCGATCGGGTCGCTGCCGGTTGCGTAGATGCGAAGGCCGGCTTTCGATCTGCTGACCGGAATCCACACGGCGGCAAGGCAAACAATGAGCAAAACGAGAGAATTGGACAGCCATTCGGTGATGAGCGTGCCGGTGCCGAGATTGAGGAATTCGGGAGGAGCGCCGCCGCCGGGCCTTTCGAGTATCAAGAGCGCCACGCCGCCCCAGATGAAGCCGGTGGTGAGCGTCACGATGACGTCGGGGACGCGAGAGATCATCACCAGCAGCCCGTTGACCGCGCCGATCGCGGCGCCGGCGACGAGAATTGCCGCGGCGAGCGCGAGCGCCTCGCCGAAGCTCGCGCTCCTCATCGTGCTTGCGGCAAGCACGTTCGCGACCGCCATGACGGATCCGATCGAGAGGTCGATCCCGCCGGAGATTACGACAATGGCCTGCGCCGCAGCCGCGCAGGCCAGCGGGAACGCCGCCATCGCGACCGACTGGGCGTCGAACGAATTGAACGTGGGATGGATCGCGACTGTTGCGGCGAAGAAGAGGATCAGCAGCGACGGCATCCCGAAGAGCGCCGGATAGCGGGCTAACGCGGCCCAGAACTTCTCGATGAGGCCAGGTTCCCGGGAAGCCTCTTCAACCTTGCGAGACGATTGGCCGGGAACCGGCGCCGGCGCGCCCTTTGTTGCGGGCGCAGCGCCTGCTTCTTCGGCGGCGTCCTTGCCGCGTGCGGCGCCAACTCCGCTGGCGACCCCGATCCCGTGCGCTGCGCGAAGCAGGGCGCCTTCGTCCGCATCGGCGGCCGGCATTTCTGCGACGATTTCGCCGCCGAACAGGACGATCGCCCGGTCGCACACAAGCCCGATTTCCGGCAGCTCGGAAGTAAACAGCAGCACAGCTGATCCTGAATCGGCCATCTCGCGCAGCAACCGATAGATCTGATGCTTGGTCCCGACATCGATGCCGGAAGTCGGGTCAAAGCAAAGCAGAGTTTGAAATCCGGCCGCTACCCATCGCGCTATCACCACCTTCTGCTGGTTGCCGCCGCTGAGCCTGCGCACTTCCGATCCGGCGCGGGCGTCGATCTGCAACCGCTTGACGGCGGCGGCGACGCGTTCGCGCTCGCGGCCGGCAGGGATGAGGCCCCAATTGACCGGGTTGCGGACAAGCGGCAGAGCCACATTCTCGCGGATCGGGCGCTGCGGCAGGAGAGCCTGAAGGCGGCTCGCCGGGACGAGGACGAGGCCGGCCGCGATTGCATCACCCGGGTGGTTCAGCTTCAACTTTCGGCCGCGCGCCAGGATCTCCCCGCCGCTTTGGCGGCGCACCCCGGCAATGCAATCGAACAGCTCCCGCTGCCCCTGTCCTTCAAGCGCCGCAACGCCGAGAATCTCCCCGGCCCGAACGCTGAAGGATACATTGCTGAGCATGGCGCCATAGCTGAGATCGCGGACCTCGAGCGCCGGCTCTTCAGTCGGGCCGCGATCGACCCGTCCAACCACGTCCTGGACGGAAGCGGCTTTCACGATGTCCGCGCCCAGCATCAGAGAAACGATTCGATCCTCGTTGCCGTGGGCGGCGTCGGTGACGCCGACGAAGGCGCCATCGCGCAACACCGTGGCGCGATCGCAGAGCGCGGAAACCTCGGCTATGCGATGAGAAATGAAGATCACCGAGCTTCCGCGTTCCCGCCAGCGTCGGACGACCGCGAACACCCGTTCCGACAGGTCCGTGGGAAGAGCGGCGGTAATCTCGTCCAGCATGAGAACGACGGGCGATGACGCGAGCGCTCTCGCCAGATCGATCAGACGCAAGACCGGGTACGGGATGTCGCGCGTAAGCGCGCCGAAGCCAAGATCCGCGATCCCAAGGTCCTTGAAATGGCCGCGCACTGTGTTGAGGTCGACGTCGGCCAGTCGCATGTTCTGGGCGATCGTGAGATCGGGAACGAGCGCCGGATCCTGGTACACCGAGACGATACCCGCGCCGCGCGCCTCCGCCGGCGAGCGAAAGCTCCGCACCACGCCGTCGAGGGTTATGGTTCCGCTGTCCGCCTGAAAGACGCCGGTGAGAATCTTTACCAGCGTGCTCTTGCCTGCGCCGTTCGCCCCCATCAACGCGTGAATCTCGCCGCGACGCACAGCGAGCGCCGCCGACCTCAGGGCGACGACCGACCCGAATCGTTTAGCGAGATCGCGGACCTCGAGCAGAGGCGCCGAATCGTTCATTGGCCGGTGCTCGCGTCTCTTCGCGACATTTCAGTCACGCCCGCCCCAGGAGGGCGAGCGGATCGGGGCGATCGCAATCGGATTGACCGCGGGCGCCGGCGTAGGAAAATTAAACAAACGCCGGCGCCGTCAGGAAGCTACTCGCCCGGCCCCTTGCAGGCTTTTTCCTGCGCGGCGGTGAAGTGCCCGTAGTCCTTCTCCGGGCCGTAGACCGGATCGGTCGGAGCGACGTTTGGATCGTATAGCGCCTTCAGTTTCGCCACGTTTTCATCGGTCGTGTTGTCATACCAAGCGGTCGGAACTGTCGTTACCTTGTCGCGGGGCTTCTTCTGGAGGACGTCAAGAGCGACCACCAGTCCCGCTGCGCCGATCGCCGGCGAATTGCTGACCGCAACGCCGACGAGCCCATCCTTCTTGTAGTCGATCAGTTGCTTGATGAAGCCGTTGTTGTCAGCGCCAACGAACGGCACGAACGGCTTGCCCGCGGCCTTGATCGCTTCGATCACCGTATAGTCGATCCCCGAGGTCCACACCCCGTCGAAATGTTTGCCCGAGGCAAGCATCGCCGACATCTGCTGGGCGGCTTTTTCGTTGGACCAATCCATGAAGGTCGTCGCGACGATCTTGATCCCGGGGTAATCCTTGAGCACCGCGTCAAAGCCGGTCTGCCTTACGCTGTCGCCCGGAGCTCCATCGATGCCGCGCATCTCATAGACGTCGCCCTTGCCCTTCAGCTGCTCGAACAACCACTTGGCGCCGACCTTGGCGTAGGTCACCTGGTCGCCGGTCACGATATAGGCTTCCGGGGCGCTGACAGGCTGGTCCGCCGCCACGACGATGATCCCCTTGTCCGCCGCCTGCTTGATGACGCCGTTCAGCGCCTTTTCGTCGGACGGGTTAATGATGATGGCGTTGACGCCGGCCGAAATCAGGGTGCGGAGGTCCGCAATCTGCTCGGAAGGCCCTGCTTCGCGATTGGCGAGGATGACCTTCGAAACCAGGCCGGAGGCGAGTGCTTCCGCCTTGATCGAGCAGACGAATTCCTCGCGCCAGCTATTGCCAATATGGGTGTTGGAGACCCCGATTACGAACTGATCAGCGGCGCTCGCGCCGCTGAGGGGAACTCCGGCCCCTGCCGCCGTCAGCAGGGCAAGCGCGGCAATTTCGCTTAAGCGTCTCATTCTTTCCTCCCACTCTGGTTGTTGGTTCAGCCACGTACAGTGACGCGATTCTTATACCATTACAATTTCCCTTGCGAAGACTGCAGGAACCGCATTTCCGGAATCCCGTCCTACCCCGCCGCTGCCGCGAGCTTGCGCACGCTGCCAACAGGACGCGCGACGCCAGTCCGCGAGGAATTGATCGCCGCGAAGGCCAGCGCCAAGCTCAGCAAATTATCTCGGCCGTTGTTGGAAGGCTCGCGGTTCTCTTCGATGGCCGAGAGGAGCTCCGCCATGGCCCCGTGGAAGCCGTCGTTGAACCAAGAGCCGGTCAGAGCCGGACGCGCGACGCCGCTGTCGGTATGAAGCGTAACCGCCTGCTCCTGCAGGTTCGGGCCGATGCTCGAGAGGCTCCCCTTCGTTCCCGCGACGTAGGTCGTGTCGAGGGCGCCGTAGCGCGTATGAGCGTCAAAGACGAGTGACGCCTGTCCGCCAACGAATTCGACAAGCGCCTGGGCGAGCATAGGCGGGCGGATGGTTTGCCCTGCGGCGAAGCCGCGCGTTGCATAGACGCTGGTCGCGCTCGGTCCGATCAGCGAAGCCAGAAAATCGAACCAGTGGATGGCGAAATCATAAAAGATCAAGTCGTCGATTTGTTCGAACGCCGTCCCCTTTAACCACGTGTGATCCCAATGGATCGCTACATGAACGCCTATGACCTCGCCGATCAGCCCGGCTTTGACAGCCTCGCGCATATAGGCGAGATGCGGCGCCCAACGGCCGTTCTGGTTGATGGCAAGCCGCACGCCTTTCTTTGCTGCGCGGTCGCAGAGGCGTTCCCCGACGTCGAGATCGAGCACGAACGGCTTCTGCGACAGCACGTGCTTTCCGGCGTCGATCGCTGCCTCGATCAATGGGACGCGCTGGGCAGGATGAGTTGCGATGTCGACCACCTCGACACCCGGGCAGTCCAGGACCGCCTGGTGATCCGTTGAAATCCTGGCTTCGGGAAAGAAGGCGTCGCGCCTCGCGGCAGCCTTCGAAAGGGTCGGATTGGAGATTGCGAGGACCCGGTAGCCGGCCTTCTTGTACGCATCGAGATGCGAGACGGTGATGCCCCCGGCGCCGATCAGCCCGATGCCGGGGCGATATCCGCTCGGGTCGCGGGGACGGTAGGGAAGGTCCGGAGCGGCCGTTTCCGCGGCTTTCTCCGCGACCAGGGCGTAGCGGTCCTGGCCGATGTCCGACGCGTCGCCGCTCATGGCGCAAGCTCTAACTGTCCGCCTCTCAGCCGCCGAGCGTATCGCAGCGTCGACGATCCGCTGGCCGATCCGGGCGAGCTTCGGATCGAGCGGGCCCGAAATCGCCTCGCCCGTCTCCTTGCAGTGAAGCATGTATTCGACCGGAGAGCGGCGCGGCGCTTTAAGCTCGTCTACGGGGATTTCGCGCTGCTCGGGGTGAGCGCGGGTTTGCAGGCGGATCGTCTTCTCGTAGTCATAGCTCGAGATCGTGCCGTCGCTTCCGACCAGAACAAAGCCGCATTTCGGCTGGGGCTGTAGCGTCCAGGGGTCGGTGAAGGTTCCCCACCGGGTCTCGAACTTGGAGAGGCCGTCCTTGTAGCGACAGATTGTAATCGAGTGCTCGTCGACCTCGAGGCCGGCCGGGCGATCGACGACCGTGGTCACCTCGACCGGAGCCTCTCCACCAAGATACCAGCTCCCGAGGGTGACGCCGTAGCCGAGATAGTCGAGCAGGCTACCGCCGCCGAAGGCTTTCTTGTACCACCACGAGTTCGGCTTCAGCTTGGCCACCTCGTCCGGGCTGACCTCGATCTTGTCGGCCACGTGGTAAAGCGGGCCGCGGTTGCCGTCATAATAATGGACCTCGATGATGCGCCCGATGGCGCCCTCGTCCGCCACCCGCTTGGCAGTCACATGGCTCGGATACCAGGCGAGGGGCCAGTTGATCGCCATGCGGATTCCGGCCTTGTCCGCAGCCGCGATCATCCGGTCCGCGTCAGCGAGCGTCGCGGCAAATGGCTTCTCGACCAGGATGTCAACACCATAGGGCGCGACCTTCTCAACCCAGTCGGCGTGCGCGGCGGTCGCCGGGCAAAGGATGATCAGGTCCGGCTTGGCGGTCCGGATGCAGCGGTCGACATCGGCAAAAACGCGGTCGTCGGGGATGCCGAGGGCGCCCCGCGCAGCCGTCATGCGCTCGATTTCCGAGTGCCATATTCCGACAATCTCGGCGTGAGGATGGTCATGGACTTCGCGGAGAAGATCGCCCATGTGCAGATGGTCGAAATTGATTCCAGCCACGCGCCACGTTCGCATGAAGAAATCCTCCCCCAGAGCGCCGCCTATTGGGCCGAATTGGCCACCCTGCTGAACCGTGAACGCAGTCCGGCAGGAGAATCACCCGGGTAACCTACCACGATCCGGCGCGCCCCTTGACTTCCGAGTCCCGTATCGCCTTCGTGCCCTTCGCTGGCGCCTCTTCCGCCTTGACGGCGCGCTCGTCTAACCTGGTCGGCATCGGATGGTCCTTCGTCAGCATTTCGTCAACGTCGCCCGCTGCCGCAAGAAAGTCCCTCGGCCGCGCGCCTGTGCGGGTTCGACCCCCACCGTCCGCACCAAGTCGGCTTCGCTCCCGATCCGACCACGGCCATCGCCAACCCGACCGGACGCATGACCATCCAGCGAACGCTTCACCGCCTCACCACCCCGCGATCCCTGATCGACGCGGGGCTCGCCGGCCCGGAACGGCTCGCGGAGCTTGAGGCTGTCGCCGGGCGCTATGCGGTCGCCGTCACGCCGGCGCTGGCCGCGCTGGTTGAGCCCGGCGATCCCGCCGACCCGATCGCCCGCCAGTTCGTGCCCGACGCGCGCGAGCTCATCCGCGACGCCGACGAGAGCGACGACCCGATCGGCGACGACGCGATGAGCCCGATTCATGGGCTGGTGCATCGCTATCCCGACCGGGTGCTGATCAAGCTGGTCGCGGCTTGCGCGGTCTATTGCCGCTTCTGCTTTCGCCGCGAACGGGTCGGTCCGGGCTCGGGCGCTCTCAGCGCGGCCGACTTTGCCGCCGCGGTCGACTATGTCCGCGCGCGACCCGGCGTGTGGGAGGTCATCCTCACCGGCGGCGATCCGCTCATCCTGTCATCGCGCCGGATCGGCGAGGCGACCCAGAGCGCTCGCCGCGATTCCGCACGTGAAAGTGCTGCGCTGGCATACCCGTCTGCCGGTTGCGGCCCCGGAGCGGGTCACAAGAGCGATGGCGCGCGCGCTCGTCGCCGACGGCAAGACGACCGTCGTCGCCATTCACGCCAACCATCCACGCGAACTCACCGACGCCGCACGCGCCGCCTGCCGCCGCCTAGCGTCCGCCGGAGCAATGCTGGTCAGCCAGAGCGTGCTCTTGAAAGGTGTCAACGACGATCCGGAGACCCTCATCGACCTGATGCGCGCTTTCGTCGAGGCGCGGGTGAAGCCTTACTACCTGCATCACGTTGACCTCGCGCCCGGCGTTGCGCACTGGCGCGTGCCGATTGCAAGAGGACAGGAATTGATGCGGGCGTTGCGCGGCCGGCTTTCAGGGCTGGCGACGCCGGCCTACATGCTCGACATTCCGGGCGGGCGGGGCAAGGTCCCGATCGGGCCGCAATGGGTCCGCAGCAATGGAGACGGATCGCATGTTGTGACCGATCCGCGAGGAGCCGCCCACTCTTATGTCGATCGGCTCGGCGCCGACGATCGCCTCCAGCCGGCCTCCGACTCTCTTGCGACGCGATCGGGGCGGTCTGTGCCCGCCTGACCGGATCAGGGACCGACGAAATCCAGCAGCGCCGGATCATTGCCCTCCGCCACGCTCTTCGCCACGCTGGCCTGGGCGAGCGGGTAAAGGGCGACGAACCCGAGCACGTAAAGCAGTAACGCGGCCAGAAGGACGGTAGTCTTGATGGTCGGCAATTCCCGCATCGCTTGGCGTTCGGACACAAAGCCGTCGCGGATACCGAGCGGTCTTTCGGAATGAGTCACGATGTGCCTCCTCTTCGAGCGGCAGGCGCGACGGTGCGCGGCGAGCGAGCGAAATCTCAGGGGCCGTGGAAGGACATTTCGGTTGGGACTGCGCGCTGCGGCGCATGTGCGACGACGTCCTGCTGGAAAACCGCAGTCCCGAGCGTATAGGCGACCAGCGCGACGACCAGCGCAACGCAGATGCTCGTGGTTGCGGGCATCTCACTGTCCGTGGCGAAATCGACGGCGTCCGAAGGCGATCGCTTTTCAACAATGCTCATCGCAGTATCTCCTCGACGACCGCGGCCCTGCAGCGGACTCACCCTCGATAGAACTCTCTCCCGCTCAAAGTCGCCGCGAACCAAAGCATTCCGCGCCGTAAGACGCTGTGAGCAGCGTCACAGTCGCGATTCCATGATGGAGAATGCGGACGGCGCTCGACGCGCCCCCGTTCCCCGCGCGTTCGGAGAAGGGACCTCACCCCTCGATGCGCGACTTCGCGCTGAGATCGCCCGCGCGCCAGACATAGGCCGCGAGCAGCGGCTCGTGGTCGGTCCGCATGGCGTGGACCATCCACGAGGGATGATGGATCCATGTCCCCGGCGCCCGAAGCCGCCAGTCGAGTTCGCCCGAACGCCACCAGGCGCGCCCGGCCAGCGGGAAATAGAGCTCCTCCGCCTCGTGCGAATGGGCGGGATATTCGGTCTCCGGGCCGAGCAGGAGGACGCCGCACGCTACGGCGCCGCTCATGAACGCGCCGCGCTCGCCGATCCATTCGCTCCAGCCGTAATTGTCGAGGAAGCGCTGGCCGAAGTCGGCGGCCGTATAGGTCTGCCGCCAGTCGAGTTCGCCAGCGAGCGCCGCGATGGCGTCGACCAAGCCCTTGGTGCGCGGCGCCGCTTTTTCCGAGAGGCCCCGAAGCGCGGCGACGACCGGAAGGGATTTCTTGCCCACCGGCCGCGCGATCAGCTTCCCGGGGCCAGTCGCGCAGAAACCCGCGCGCTTCCGGCGCCGAGGCGAGCAATTCCCGGAAGGCTTGAACGAGGGGCGCGAGGAGTGAATGACTGTCGCCGCCGAGATCCAATCTTCCCCCCTTCTTTCAGCTGAAGCCATCGCCTTGACCCATTCATCGGTGGCTTTATAGGCTTCCGCAACCCTTCGGCCGCAGTCTCGCGCTCGATCCGCATGCGGCGCGACGCAAGCCGGCTCGCTGGGGCCGGGACCGGAGGAGATTCGTTTCGCCCGCGGCCCCGGACAAGACCATAAGAGGAAGCGCCCGTGACCGCAAAGACCCCCGAGGAACGCATCGCCGATCTCGGCCTCACGCTTCCTCCCCCGGCCCGCGCGGTCGCCAATTACGTGCCCTGGGTGATCACCGGAAACCTGGTGATGACGTCAGGCAATTTGCCGTGGCGGGATGGAAAGCTCGCCTATGTCGGCAAGATCGGCCGCGAGCTTTCCGGGGACGATGGCTACAAGTCCTGTCAGCTCTCCTGCCTGAACGCTGTCGCGCAGATCAAACAGGCGGTCGGCCAGCTTGCGAAGGTCAAGCGCATCGTGCGGCTGGAAGGGGTCCTGGGCGTGGACGACGCCTACAAGGAGCATCCCAAATGCCTCGACGGCGCGTCGGACCTGATCAACGCCGCGTTCGAAGAGAAGGGCCGCCACACCCGCATGATCTACACCAACCCGGTGATGCCGCTCGACTGCACGTCGCTGGTGATCCTGTTCGCTGAGATCGAGTGACGTGACGCCATTGGCCAATCCAGTCGCTGTAGCCGTAGTTTTCAGGAGGCCCTCGCCAAAATCGGCTTTGGTATAGGTCTGCCGGCAGTCGAGTTCGGCCGCGAGCGCCGCCTGCGACAGAAAGGCGGCGCTGACCGGCCCGCCTCACGACTTCAGATGCTCAACCTCGATGAAGGCGAAGTCGAACGGATTGGCGTTGACGACATTGTGCTCGACGCCCTCGCGCCGCGCGTAAGGGACATGGCGCTTGAGCGTCGCGGTGCGCGAGGCTCCGCCCGGCTCTTCGAGCAGAAGATCGCCGTCGAGCAGCGGCACGACGACATAGTCGGCCTCATGGACGTGCCATCCCGTCTCCGCGCCGGGCGCAAACCGCCACTCGGTGACCCGCACATGCGGCTCCGAGATGTGGACGTGGGGCGTGGCTTTGGGGCGTGGGGGCATGGCGCTCTCGGGTTTCCGCGGGGGCCGCGGGGGACGCGACCCCATCGTGGCCGGGTTTGACCCGGCCATCTACGGACGACGACCCGTCGAAGCCGGCGGCGGACAGAAAATACTAAGGCAATCAACCCCTTATTCTCAAGTGCACGGAGCGCGTGTACGGCCGGGTCGAGCCCGGTCGCGACCTAAAACCTGACCTTCGAGCGCGCTCCCCCTGCGTAACGAAGCGGCGCGCAGGCTTGGCTGATCGCCATTTGCGCGGGGATGACGGCGGGGGCGCGAGCCCGCGCTCGGCCCGCTTGCCGCCTTGCGAGCCCGCGGCAGTATAGTATACTGAAATGGTCAATTAATCTCGGGGAGCCCGCATGCGCCGGTTGATCGTCGCCGTCCTTTTCGCCCTCGCCGTCCTTCCGGCCGCTGCGGCCGAACGATGGGAAACCCTGCCGCCGACGCCCGCGCCGATCCCGACCGATCGCAGCGGCGAGATCGACGCCAACGGGATCAAGATCCACTACGCGATCTACGGCCAGGGCTCGCCGGTGATCTTCCTGCATGGCGGCCTCGCGAACACCGACTATTGGGGCAATCAGGTCAAGGCCGTCGCCGCGCATCACACAGTCATTCTCATGGATAGTCGCGGCCACGGCCGCTCGACCCGCGACGCGCGTCCCTACGGCTACGACCTGATGGCCGACGACGTCGTGGCGCTCATGGACGCGCTCAAGATCCCGAAAGCCGACGTCGTCGGATGGAGCGACGGCGGCATCCTCGGACTCGACCTTGCGCTGCGCCACAAGGACCGGGTCGGCAAGGTGTTCGCCTTCGCCGCGAACACTGTGACCTCGGGCGTCGTCGAGGGCGTGGAGAAGAACCCGACCTTTGCCGCCTATATCGACCGGGCGGGCCACGAATACGCCGAACATTCCGCGACGCCCAAGGAATACGACGCCTTTGTCGACCAGATCAGCAAGATGTGGGCGGACCAGCCCAACTGGACCGACGAGCAGCTCCAGGGGATCGACACGCCGGTGCTCGTCGTCGATGGCGACCACGACGAGGCGATCAAGCGAGCGCACACGGAGTACATCGCCGCGACCATTCCGCACGCCGGCCTGCTCATTCTTCCGAACGCAAGCCATTTCGCCTTCCTGCAGGACCCGGACCAGTTCAATTTCGCCATCCTCCATTTCCTCGGGGACGAGTAGGGCCGAGAGCGGCGCGGCGGTGGCTGGCTTGCTGTCTGGCCCGCGAATGTGGGCGTCCGGCCAGAGCCCGAGAGTTCTGGATCCCCGCTTGTGCGGGGATGACAAGAGGGGAGGTGACCCAACTCAAAACAGAAAATACCGCTGCGCCATCGGCAGCTTGTCGGCCGGCTCGCAGACCAGCAGCTCCCCATCGGCGCGCACGTCATAGGTCTCCGGGTCGATCTCGATCTTCGGCGTCGCGCTGTTGTGGATCATGCTCTTCTTGCCGATCTTGCCGCGCGTGTTCTCGACCGCGACCAGGCGCCGCTGAACTTTCAGCTTGCGCGCGAGGCCGCCCGCGAGCGCCGCGTCGGAGACGAAGGTGAGCGAGGACGTGTGCAGCGCGCGGCCGTGCGAGCGGAACATCGGCCGGTAGTGGACGGGCTGGGGCGTCGGGATCGAGGCGTTGGGGTCGCCCATCAGCGCCGCGGCGATCGCGCCGCCCTTGATGATGCAATCGGGCTTCACGCCGAAGAAGGCGGGCGTCCATAGGACGAGATCGGCGAGCTTGCCCTTCTCGACCGAGCCGATGTGCTTGGACACGCCGTGCGCGATCGCGGGATTGATGGTGTATTTGGCGACATAGCGCTTGGCGCGCGCGTTGTCGTTGCGCGGTCCGTCGCCTTCGAGGCTCCCACGCTGGCGCTTCATCTTGTCCGCCGTCTGCCAGGTGCGGATGATGACCTCGCCGACCCGCCCCATCGCCTGGCTGTCGCTCGACATCATCGAGAGCGCGCCGAGATCGTGGAGAATGTCCTCGGCGGCGATCGTCTCCTTGCGGATGCGGCTCTCGGCGAAGGCGAGGTCTTCGGGGATGGTCTGGTCGAGGTGATGGCAGACCATCAGCATGTCGAGATGCTCGTCGAGCGTGTTCTTGGTGTAGGGCCGGGTCGGATTGGTGGACGACGGCAGCACGTTGGAGAGACCCGCGACCTTCATGATGTCGGGCGCATGCCCGCCGCCCGCGCCCTCGGTGTGGAAGGCGTGGATGGTGCGGCCCTTGAACGCCTTGATCGTGTCCTCGACGAAGCCCGACTCGTTTAGCGTATCGGTGTGGATCATCACCTGCACGTCGTGATCGTCGGCGACCGAAAGGCAGCAGTCGATCGCGGCGGGCGTCGTGCCCCAGTCCTCGTGCAGTTTCAGCGCGCAGGCGCCGGCTTTGACCTGCTCGACCAGCGCGGCGGGCTTGGAGGCGTTGCCCTTGCCGGCGAAGCCGAGGTTCATCGGATAGCCGTCCGCGGCCTCGATCATGCGCTGGATGTGCCAGGGGCCGGGCGTGCAGGTGGTGGCGAAGGTGCCGGTCGCCGGGCCGGTGCCGCCGCCCAGCATCGAGGTCACGCCCGACATCAGCGCTTCGTCGATCTGCTGCGGGCAGATGAAATGGATGTGGGTGTCGAAGCCGCCGGCAGTGAGGATCTTGCCTTCGCCCGCGATCACCTCCGTCCCCGGCCCGACGATGATGGTGACGCCGGGCTGGATGTCGGGATTGCCAGCCTTGCCGATGGCATGGATGAGGCCGTCTTTCAGTCCGACGTCGGCCTTCACGATCCCCCAATGGTCGAGGATGACGGCGTTGGTGATGACGGTGTCGACGGCGCCCCGCGCGTTGGTGGTTTGCGCCTGCCCCATGCCGTCGCGGATCACCTTGCCGCCACCGAACTTCACCTCCTCGCCGTAGGTGGTGAAATCCTTTTCCACTTCGATCACGAGCTCGGTGTCGGCGAGGCGGAGGCGGTCGCCCTTGGTCGGCCCGAACATCTCGGCGTAATGGGCGCGAGGCAGCGAGGTCGGGGGAAGAGAATTGCGGGAAGGGGGCATCACGGACCTCGATCAGATGATTCAGGCATGCATCGGAACGGACTGGAAGGGCGCGCCGGATTTGAGCGCGGCGCCATCGAAGGTCGCGGTCGCCGCGCAGCCTGCGGAGCTGTTGATCTCCGCAAGAAAGTAGTCGGCGAAGTCGGCGGGCCCGACGCGGAATTTCTCGACGGCCCGCGACGCCTCTTCGGCGCTCGCGACCACGAATTCCGGCGCTTCCAGTATGAGCTCGATGCGAGCGGCTGCGTCGCGCCGAAGCAATTTATAGGAGCGCGTGAGCGTCCATGCGAACTCGGCGAGAACGATTGCGTTCACAAAACAGCCATTCGCGCCTTGGGAACGGACCAATGCCCGCGCGCGGTCGCGCTGAGCAGGTTCGTCGTCGTCGCCCAGGCGCAGCAGGACATTCGTATCGAGCCCGATCATCATGTCCCTCGGGACCGCCGCTCCTTTTCGATCATCGCCTCCGTGATCGCCCTCTCGATATCCTCCTGCGTCAGGGGACGGCCAAGCGAAGGAAGTTTCAGCTCGTCGAGGCGCTCGAAAATGCTCCGCTTCCGCCGATCGGGACGCATTCGTGCCTTGTGGGCTCCCGAAGGCCCCGCCGACCGCCAGTGATCGAGCTTTGTCTTGTTATTCTCGTGCCGGACCCGAGCGACGAGGGGATGGTGGCCCTCCTTCTTCGCCCAGTCGATGGCTTCCTTCTGGGTCTTGAACGTCTTGAGGACGTGGTCCTCGTGATCCTCGACGACATAATCCTTAATCGGCGTTCCCTTCTGGCGCCCCTTCGGGCGTGGCTCGATATAGACGTTGGGCATGCCTGTCACTCCCTGGGTAGGGTCTCCTTTCCTAGCCAGTCTACGGTATTGTCGCCAGAATCTACACTTTCCCCATCACCTCCTGGCGGAAGCCATAGACCTCGCGTTTACCGGCGATGGCGACCAGGCGGACGCTGCGGCTCTGCCCCGGTTCGAAGCGAACCGCCGTTCCGGCCGGGATGTCGAGCCGGAAGCCTTTCGCCTCTTTGCGTTCGAATTTGAGCGCCGGGTTGGTCTCGAAGAAATGATAGTGCGAGCCGACCTGGATCGGCCGGTCGCCCGAATTGGCGACTTCGATCGTCACCGTCTCGCGCCCCTCGTTCATGGCGATGTCGCCGGGTTCGACGATCACCTCGCCGGGAATCTGCCTGTCGTCCGCGCCCCGGATCGGATTGTGGACGGTGACCAGCTTGGTGCCGTCGGGAAACGTCGCCTCGACCTGGATGTCGTGGATCATGGAAGCGATGCCGTCCATCACCTGATCAGCGCCGACGACGTGGGCGCCGGCTTCCATGAGCTCCGCGACCGAGCGCCCGTCGCGCGCGCCCTCGACGACAAAATCGGTGATCAGCGCGATTGCCTCGGGATGGTTGAGCTTGACGCCGCGCTCGAGCCGTCGCCGGGCCACCATCGCCGCCATCGCGATCAGGAGCTTGTCTTTTTCGCGCGGCGTCAGATTCATGGGCCTTCGTCCCTCCTCGCATCCTTCATCCGTCCAGCAAATTCCGCGCCTCCGCTCATGCCCAGAGCCGAGGCTTGCGCCCGCCGAGCGCGACAATGGCCGCGATCAGCGCGGCGCGCAATCGGGAAGGGGAAGGGGAGATGAGGCGGGCGACGACGAGGCCGTCGAAGGCGCTCGCGCCGCTTTCGACGGCGCTGCTCTCAGCCTCGAGCGCCGCCCGCAAATCGGGCAGGCGGGCCTCAATATTGGGCGCCGCAGCGACGACCGTGGCCAGGGCGCGCGCGCCCGCTCCCACCGCCCTGCGGTCGAGCGCCGCGCCGGCGTGGTCGAGCCGTGTCTCATCGGCGAACACGAGCCGGCCATCGCGCCGCACGCGCCAGGAGTCCCTCAAGCTGGCGTCGATCTGGCGCTCGCCCATCGCCAGACGGCCGAACACCAGCGTCTCGGCGACGATGAGACTGGCCTCGGCCGACATCTCAACGTCGAGCCGCCGCTTGAGCGCGGCGCCCTCGAACATGAGCGTCTCCTGCGGCAGCCACGAAAGGCGAGCGCCCGGCGCGAGCGACAGCGCGGTCGCGACGACGGCTGCCGGCCCATCGCTGCGATAGATCCTTTCCGCCGATGGCGTGGTCGCTTCGACCTCGGCGCCGTCGCCAGCCGACAGGCTCACACGATAGGAATCTCCGCCAGCGACGCCGCCGCTGGTGTTGACGATCGCGACCTCGCACGGACTCGATGAGCGGGGAAAGCGCCAGCGCAGGCCGCCGGTCTCGAACAGCCGCTGCGCCTCGGTGCGCTCGCCGACCCGCACGAAGGCGCCTCGCGCCTCGGCTCGAGCCCGCTGGCGCGCGGGCCAAGCCTCGACCGGCGCTGGCGAATCCGTCACTGTGACTCTTTCATGACCGACTCCGCCCACCTCAGTTCCGGCGTCCTCGCCGCCGTGCTCGGCGCGGCGGTCCTTCATGCTTTGTGGAACTCGCTGGTCAAGAGCGCGAGCGACAAATTCCTCTCCTCGGCCGTCGTCGCGATCTGGTGCGGCGCGGCCGCTCTCGCGGCCGCGCTGGTTCTGCCGCGGCCCGGAGACGCGGCGTTCCCGTTCATCATCGCCTCGGCGGTCGTCCATATCGTCTATTTTCTGCTGGTCGGGCTTCTCTATCGCACCGCCGACCTCTCTGTCGCCTATCCGATGATGCGCGGGCTCGCCCCGCTGATCGCCGCCGTCATCGCGTTTGTGACGCTGCGCGAAGCGCCGGGGCCGATCGCCAGCCTCGGAGTCGCCGCCCTCGTCGCGGGCGTCCTGACGATGGGGGCGAGCGGCCTTGCGCATGGCCGCATCAATCGCACGACGGTTAACATCGCGCTCGCCAATTCGGTCGTGATCGCGACTTATTCAGTGATCGACGGTCAAGGCGCGAGGCTTTCCGGGACCGGCGCGGCCTTCGCCTTCGCCTATAACTCGTGGGCGGACGCGCTGACCGCGCTGGCCTATTTGCCGATCATCCTTTTTCTTCGCGGCCGCGAGGCCCCGGCTGCGCTCGCGCGAGACTGGCGGCGCGGCCTGGTCGGGGGTCTTGCCGCCTTTGTGGGCTATGCGATCGTCGTCTGGGCGATGACGCGCGCTCCGATCGCCGCCGTGGCCGCGCTTCGCGAGACGTCGGTCGTATTCGCCGCGATCATCGGCGTTGCCGCGCTCGGCGAACCGTTCCATGCGCAACGAGCGATCGCCGCACTCGTAATTCTTGCCGGCGTCGTCCTCCTGCGGCTCGGCTGACCAGAGCGCCGCCGCCGGGCCGGATCAAGGACAGCGGTGTCGATCACGACGTGCATTGCCGGGCGAGATCGACTTCGCCGCGCGGGCAGACGGGATCAAGCACCGGCGCGTAAGGGTGGGCGACCCGATAGAGCTCGTATTGTTCGACCGCGCCGCCGCCGCCGCGTCTCTCAAGCAGCCCAGCCGGCGCAACCTCACGGAAACGCATGCCGAGAACGAGGTCGAACCGGCGGCCGGGCTCGCCGATGGCGAGGCCCGGCCCGGCGAAAAGGGTCTCCGGCGGCTGAGGCTCGAAGATCCAGCGCATCCTTTGCTCGGGCTGAACGACCGCGGTTCCCCGATCGCCGTAGTAGGACATGAGCGACGTCAGGGCGTAGCCCTGGGTGAGAACGAAGGCGGCGCCGTCGGCGCGCGCCCTGGCGTCCAGATCCTCGGCCAACGCGCGAAAGCCCTGGAGCCGCGCCAGCAGATCGAGCGGCCCGAGCGGGACGGCGCCGGTCAGGATCTCGGCATACGCCAGCGCCGCAAAAACAAGCCCGATCGGCGCAGCCCACATCGCCCCTCTTGCGATCAGCGCGGAGAGGCCGGAAGCGCCGGCGCGGCGGATGCCGGCGACCCAGTCGGCGGCCAGAATCGCCGCCGCCGGATAGAGGGGCGCGAGCCAGTTGCCCTGGACGCGGTCGTGGGTCGAGTGGAGAAGGAAATAGACTGCCGCCGGCGCGATCGTGCAGGCGAGCAGGCGCCGGGCTTCGTCGTGCGAGCGGGGCATAACGGGCGCGCGCCAGCGGATGGTCGCGAGAGCTGCGACCAGCGCGGCGAAGACGAGCGGATTGATGAGGCCGACCTGCGAGACAAGGAATTCGGAGATATAGGAGGGCGCGAAACCGTGCGGCGGCGCGCGTCCGAGCTGCTTGCCGAAGGTCGCCCAGCCGTGCTCGGCGTTCCAGGCGACGAAGGGCGCGAAAATCGCCAGAGCGACGCCGAGCCCGGCCAACAGCGCCGGCGAGACCATCCAGCGACGCAGCGACGGCGCCGCGGCCAGGGCCAGGCCAACCCCGGCGGCGAAAAAGATTGCGGTGAACTTCGATTCCAACGCCAGGCCGAGCGCCAGCCCAAGCGCGACCAGCCAGCGCGCTTCGCCGGTCCGCCAAAGCTCGACGAGAGCCGCAAGCCCGAGGGTCCAGAACACCACCAGCGGCGCGTCGGGGGTGACGAAGATCGCCCCGACGACGACCAGCGGCATCCCGATCCAAAACAGCGCCGCGAGCGCGGCCTTTTCCGCCGAGCCGAACAGACGCCATGCGATCAGAGCGATGAGGGCCGGCATCGCGCCGACGACGAGGAGAGAAAGCGCCCGCACGCCGATTTCGGACCCCCCGAACAGCGCCGTCGAGGCTCGGATGATGAAGGCGACCATCGGCGGATGGTCTAGGTATCCAAAGGAAAGCGACCGCGACCACAGCGTGTAATAGGCTTCGTCGAAGGTAAGCTCGAGCCGCCGGGCGACGAGGGTCTGCGCGGCCAGGAGCACAATCGTCGCCGCGATGGCGCAAGGGCCAAGCCAACCGGCGCGCTGCGGTCGTGTTCCGGTCCGCGCGGCCGCGGCGAGGGTCGAATTGCCGCTCACCTCGTCGCCTTCGCCTTCTTCGTCTTGCGCCCGCTGCGGCAGTCCGTGGCACGCAAGCGCGCTTCCCGTCAATCGTCGCGGCGCCCATAGCGCCTGCCGCGGAGAGGCAAAATGACGCGAAGGTGTGGCGCAACGCACACAGGCGCCTCGCCGTCAACGTCGTATAAGCCCTGGAGCGCCGCGCGGAAAGCAGGCGGCGCGGCCGGCTTTGGAGTCATGGCGATCACCGCGTACAGGAAAGGCTCGAGAGACGCGGATCGCGACGACGCGGCAGACGCCTCACGATTTTTCTCTCGCATCGGCTACCTTCTGCTGGCGGTCGGCGCGCCGGTCGGGGTGGTGCTGCACCCGCTCGGTCTCTACGTGATGTTCTCGATCGGCGTCGGCCTCGTTTTGATCGCCGCGGGGCTCGACGCCGAGCCCGGCTTTTTCGGTCGTTTCATGCGGCCCTTTGCGGTTCCAGCCTTTCTCGTCCTGCTGGCGGGATTGGCCTGGGCGGCCCTATCGGTGCTGTGGACGCCTTATCCGGTCGCAGCCGGGCAGCTCCTGTTGAAGATAAGCGTGTTGCTCGCGGCGACGCTGCTGGCGGTGGCGGCGCCGCGGGAGAACGCGAGCGCGACCGACCTCTATCTATTTCCGATCGGCGTGGTCGCCGGCATGGCGACCATAGCCGCGCGGTCCCTCGCCGAGATCCTGAGCGGAGCGCCGGACGATGGCCGGCTCGCGGCCGGCGCGGTCGCGATCGCCGTGCTTCTGTTTCCGGCGATCGGCGGGCTCGCGGCTCGCGGGCGCAACGGTCTTGCGCGGCTGCTTTTGATTGTCGCGCTGTGCTTCGCCTATATCGACAGTTACGCGCCGCTCGCGATCGCGATGTTCGCCGGCTACCTGGCGCTGTCGTTCGCGATCTCCGACCCCAAACGGACGGCGCGCGAATTGGCCTGGGGCGCCGCCGCGCTTATCCTGTTGTCGCCGCTCATTCCGGCTCTCGCTCCCACAATCTCAGCGTGGATCTTCCACGTTCGGCTCACGTCGCTGCCGGCGCCCTATCCATCGGTCGCCGTGGCGGCGGACGTGTTCACCCACGACAAGCTGAGGCTGATCACCGGCCGTGGATTTGCGACCGTCATCCGTGGAGTCCGCGACGGCATCCTGCCGGCTCAAACGCCCAGGGCGCTCGCCTTCACGGTCTGGTATGAGCTTGGCGTTGTCGGCGCGATGCTGGCGGCGGCCGGGGCGTGGCTCGCCTTCCGCAGTCTCGCCTGGGCGCCGGCGCGGCTCGCGCCCTATATGGCCGCGGCCTTCTCGGCCGTGGTCGCGCTCGCCTTCCTCAATGTCGATTTCGTCGAGATGACGACCCTGACCCTGATCGCGGTCGCGGTCATCTCGACCGACGTGGCCGCGCGCAGCCAATACCGCACCACCCGCCCCTCGGCGGCGAACCTCGCCAATCTTTGACGGAAAGCGCTGCCGCGCCTCAGCGCTTGCTGGCGAACGACATCGGTCCGCGCCCCATGCGAGGACGCTTGTACTCGACGACGACCGCGCGCGTCCGGCCCGCTACCAGGCTCGCCCGGCCGCGGGTCTTGGCGGCCTGCTTGGCCGCAAGCACTTTGACCTCTTCGACCGGCACGCCCATGAGGGAAGCGGCAATTTCGGCCCGCTGTCCTGCGTCATTGGCCAAGCTCTCGGCCGCTATCAAGGCTTCCTCGATGGTCGGGGTGTCGCGCCGCACACGCCGAACGCCCCATTTGGTCTTCCAGGTCGCTGCCATGCGCCCCTCCGGATTGGAATTGAACGCTCACGCTAGCAGAATTGTTGCACCGCAGCAAATCATTCCGGCGTCAATATCTCGTTACCCACAAGGATTGTGCGGCCGATACGTTTGGCACAGGATATCCACGTCGATGGGGCGCACGAGCGACGCTGGGCTTTGCCGCTGCGACGCGGGACGCGGAGCGTCGGGCTTGACAGACGCCGCGCGCGGCGGGCACGATTGACCAAATGGTCAGGAACGACTTGGCCGGTCCCTCAGAAGCCCCAGGGTTTTGCCCATGACGATCGCCGCCAACCCGCCGGGCGGATCCGACATTCGCCCCGGCCGCTTGGATGGCGGAACTCTCAAGGCCAATTTCGCCGACCTGCATCCCTCGCTCACCTTCCACGAGGCGAAGGTTGAAGCGGAGCGTTGCTATTTCTGCTTCGACGCGCCCTGCCAGCAGGCCTGCCCGACCGCGATCGACATTCCCCTGTTCATCCGCCAGATCGCAGCTGGAAACCGCGCCGGGGCCGCGATGACCATTCTCGACGCCAATATCATGGGCGGGACGTGCTCGCGCGTCTGTCCGACCGAGACGTTGTGCGAGGAAGCGTGCGTGCGCGAGGCGGCCGAGATGAAGCCGGTCAGCATCGGCCAATTGCAGCGCTACGCGGTCGATCCTGTGATCGCGACCGGCAAATCGCCGTATGCGCGCGGGGCGCCGACCGGCAAGCGGGCAGCGATTGTCGGCGCGGGGCCCGCGGGCCTGGCTTGCGCGCATGCGCTCGCAATGGCCGGCGTAGAATCGACGATCTACGAGGCGCGCAAGAAATCGGGCGGCCTCAACGAATATGGCATCGCCGCCTACAAGATGATCGACGACTTCGCCGCCAGGGAGGCCGCCTTCATCCTGTCGGTCGGCGGCATCGAGGTTCGTCACGGACAGGCGCTCGGGCGCGACGTCAAGCTCGACCATCTGCGGCGAGATTACGACGCGGTGTTCCTCGGCGCGGGCCTGGGCTCGACGAACAAATTGGGGTTGCCGGGGGAGACCGAGCTCGAAAACGTGATTGACGCCGTCGACTATATTGCGCGCCTGAGACAGGCGAAGGACCTTTCCGCCCTGCCGGTCGGCCGCCGGGTCCTGGTGATCGGCGGCGGCATGACGGCGATCGACATCGCGGTGCAGTCGAAAAAGCTCGGCGCCGAGACGGTCACCATGGTCTACCGGCGGGGGCCGGAGCAGATGAAGGCAAGCCCGTTTGAGCGGGAGTTGGCGCAGACCAACGGAGTCGTTCTCCGCTACTGGGCGCGTCCTGTCTCGCTTGAGGGCCATGCCGGGGCGCTGAGCGGCGTCGTGTTCGAGAACACCCACGAGCACGCCGGCATGCTGGCCTCGCCCGGCTCGGTCTTCCGCATCGAAGCGGACGTCCTGTTCACCGCCATCGGCCAGCGCGGGACGCCCGAGGCGCTTGACGGCGCAGCGATCGAGATCAAGGACGGCCGCATCGTTGTCGACGCCGAGCGCCGCACCAGCCTTGAGCGGGTCTGGGCCGGCGGCGACTGCGTGTTTGGCGGCCAGGATCTGACCGTCAGCGCGGTCGAGGACGGCAAGCAGGCGGCGCGCTCGATCGCCGCCGCCCTCGGCGCAGCGCGCGTCTGACTGAGGAGGGTCCCATGGCCGATCTGCGCGTGAACTTCCTCGGCGTGAAATCGCCCAATCCGTTCTGGCTCGCCTCCGCTCCCCCGACCGATCGCAAGGTCAACGTGGAACGCGCGTTTCGCGCCGGCTGGGGCGGGGTGGTGTGGAAGACGCTCGGCGAAGCGGGACCGCCTGTGGTCAACGTCTCGGGCGCCCGCTACGGCGCGATCCATGGGCCCGACCGGCGGCTGATCGCGATGAACAACATCGAGCTCATCACCGACCGCGACCTTGAAATCAATCTGCGCGAGATCAAGGAGGTCAAGCGCGCATGGCCCGACCGCGCGCTCGTCGTGTCGCTGATGGTCCCCTGCGATGAGAAGTCCTGGCAGCACATCCTCGCCCGGGTGGAAGAAACCGAATGCGACGGCGTCGAACTCAATTTCGGCTGTCCACACGGCATGTCCGAGCGCGGCATGGGCTCGGCGGTCGGCCAGGTGCCGGAATATGTCGAAATGGTCGCGCGCTGGTGCAAGGCGCACACCCGCATGCCGGTGATCGTCAAGCTGACGCCCAATATCACCGACGTCCGCCAGCCGGCGCGGGCGGCGAAAAAGGGCGGCGGCGACGCGGTGTCGCTCATCAACACCATCAATTCGATTATGAACATCGACCTCGACGCCATGACGCCCGACGTCGTCATCGACGGAAAGGGTACGCACGGGGGCATGTGCGGCCCGGCGGTCAAGCCGATCGCTTTGTCGATGGTTTCGGAAATCGCTCGCGATCCAGCCTGCGCGGGCCTGCCGATCTCGGCCATCGGCGGCATCACCACCTGGCGCGACGCCGCGGAGTTCATCGCGCTCGGCGCCGGAACGGTGCAGGTCTGCACCGCCGCGATGACCTATGGCTTCAAGGTCGTCCAGGAGATGACCACCGGCCTCGCCGACTATATGGACGCCAAGGGCTATGCGACGATCGAGGACTTCCGCGGTCGCGCCATCCCCTCGATCACCGACTGGCAGTATCTCAACCTCAATTACGTCGCCAAGGCCGAGATCAATCAAGACCTCTGCATCAAATGCGGCCGCTGCCACATCGTCTGCGAGGACACCTCGCATCAGGCGATCTTCGCCAGCCTCAACGGCAAGAGGAAATTCGTCGTCAACGAGGCCGAATGCGTCGGCTGCAACTTATGTACGCTGGTCTGTCCGGTCGAAGACTGCATCACGCTCGTGCATAAAGTCGCCGGCGTCGATCCGCGCACCGGCCTCGACTACGCGCGGCCGCCCGAGAACTGGACAGCGCACCCGAACAACCCCGGCGCCGCCAAAGCGGCGGAGTGAGTTGGCGACCGGCCTCACTCGGCGCGCGGCTTGTCCTTGAGCTTGCCGAACACCGAGTTGACGTCGACCCGCTCTTCGGCCGGCTTCGGCTTGGCCGTCGGCACGCCGAACACTTCGAGCTGGCTTGCGGGGGCGGGGGTCGGGCGGGCGGTGGTGATCTCCGCCGACACGAGGGTCTGGCTGCGATCCTCCTCGACCTTCGGCCGTTCCTTGGCGGCGCGATTGACCTCGAAGTCGAGCTCGATTTGCGAGCACAAGCCGAGCGTCACCGGGTCCAAGGGCTGAAGATTGGCGGAGTTCCAGTGGGTGCGCTCGCGAATGGCGGAAAGCGTATGCTTGGTCGTACCGACCAGCCGCATGATCTGCGCGTCCTTGAGCTCGGGATGGTTGCGCAACAGCCATAGCACCGCGTTCGGACGATCATGCCGGCGCGAGAGAGGCGTGTAGCGCGCCCCGCGCGGCTTCTTGAACTCGGGGGTTCGAACCTTCGAAGTCGAAAGGTGCAGGCGATGACTGGAGTCCTGCTCGGCCGCGGCGATTTCCTCGCGCGTGAGCTGGCCGGTCGAGATCGGATCATAGCCCTTGATCCCGGTCGCCACTTCGCCGTCGGCGATCCCTTTGACCTCGAGGGGGTGGAGTTTGCAGAACTCGGCGATCTGGTCAAAGGTCAACGAAGTGTTTTCGACCAGCCAGACGGCGGTCGCCTTGGGCATCAACGGCGCGTCGCTCATGAACGAAAAGCTCCTTGACGATCAGACTTGAGCGCGCGCCCGCGGGTTTCGCCCTCGAGCAAGCGCAGCCTCAACGGATCAAACTTGAGGGAAAGCGCGTTCTATAGGCGCACGCGAGCCGAATTGCAATGATAACCGACCCGCGAGCAGGGGCCCGCGTGACATGCGCCGGTGAGGCCTTGCGAAGGGGCAACCTCAATCCCAGATCGCGGGACTGACTTCGCGCAGATCCAACTTTTGTCCCGAATAGAGGAACATCGCCATGAAAGTCGCAACGATCGGCGCCATGACGCTGCTCACCTTCGCCGCAGCCGCGTCGCTAGCGCCCGCGCCCGCCGAGGCCAAGGGGTGCTTGAAGGGCGCCGTCGTTGGCGGGGTGGCGGGGCATTACGCCGGCCATCACGGCCTAATCGGCGCCATTGGAGGCTGCGTTGTCGGCCGTCACATGGCCAACGAAAAGGCGAAGCACGAGGCGGCGCCGACCGCTCCGCCCGCACAAGGCGGCCCTGCGCCGGCGCCCAGGCCCTGACGCCGCGGCTCGGGGCCTTCAGGCTTTGTTGTTGGGCGCGCGCTCGGACTTCGGGTCGAGCGGCCAGCGCGGCCGGCCCGGAGCGTCGAGGCCGTCGATCAGCCCAAGCCTGAGCCGCTCGATCCCCGCCCACGCGATCATGGCGCCGTTGTCGGTGCAGAGCTTCGGCGGCGGCGCGACGAACGGCAAGCCGGCCTCGGCGCAGAAGCGGGTCAGCGCGTCGCGCAGCGCCGCATTCGCGGCGACGCCGCCAGCGACGACCACCGCGCGAGGGGACGCGCCGATCCGGCGGCGAAACAGTTTCAGGCCGGTGCGAATGCGATCCTCGACGACATCGACGACCGCCGCCTGGAACGAGGCGCAGAGATCAGCGACATCCCCCGGGCGCAATGGCGCAACCAACTCCGCCGCCAGTCGCACGGCGGTCTTCAGCCCGGAAAGCGAGAAATCAGCGTTCGGCCGGCCGATCAGCGGCCGCGGCAGCGCGAATCGGGAGGGGTCGCCGTCCTTGGCCGCCGCCTCGACCGCCGGGCCGCCTGGAAACGGCAGCCCGAGCAGCTTCGCTGTCTTGTCGAACGCTTCGCCGATGGCGTCGTCCAGGGTCGCGCCGAGGCGATCATAATCGCCGACCCCCTTCACGGCGAGGATCTGGGTGTGTCCTCCAGACGCGAGGAGGATGAGATACGGAAAAGCGACATTGGCGGTGAGGCGCGCGGTCAGCGCGTGAGCCTCGAGATGATTGACGGCGACAAACGGCTTGCCGCAGGCGAGCGCCATGCCCTTCCCTGCCATCAGCCCGACCAGCACGCCGCCGATGAGGCCGGGCCCCGCGGCGGTCGCCACGCCGTCGAGGTCTTTTGCCGCGACGCCCGCCCGCGCGAGCGCGCGGGCGATCAGAAGGTCGATGATCTCGACATGGGCGCGCGCCGCAATCTCCGGGACGACGCCGCCGAAAGGCGCATGGGCCGCGATCTGGCTCATCACCTCGTCGGCGAGTATTTCGCCCGCGCCGTCGGGACGCAGCCGGACCACGGCCGCCGCCGTCTCGTCGCAAGTGGTTTCGATGCCCAGGACGCGCATCCGTCGACTTTGTGCTTTACCCGCCCGAATTCAGGCCGTGAGGGAAGCCCATAGCGGGTACGGGGGGGATGAGAAAGCCCGCCTCGGAGCCGCTGCGGCCCGCCCACAAGGTTTTTGGCCGCCTTGTCGCCGCTTTTCGAGGCATGGTAAGGCTCTGCGCCGGGAGTTGATTGATGGTAGGCCCGATTCGGTCCAATGAAATTCGAGTCGTGATCCGCCCGGTGGAGGCGCGCGACTACGATCTCGGCCCGATCCCGGCCGAGCTTTTTAAAAAGACCTTCGACGCCTTTCTCACAGCGCTCCAGGTAACGGACCGTGAATTGCAGCCCAAAGCGCGGTCGAGCGAGTTCTTCATCTCGCAGCTGGCGCTCAATCCTTACGAATTCGGCATTTTGGAGAAGCGAAGATCGTTCGGGCAGAACAGCCCTACGGCGATCGAGTACTTCCGGCGCTGCGCCGAGGGCATTTACCGTAGCGACTACCAGACCGTCGTTCGGCATCCGCGGCTGACAAGGGCGTTCATCCGCATCGCCAAGGCGCTCGACCCCAATTTCCATGTCCTCGCCCAATTCAGCGATACGGAGTTGCCGGTCGATGATTTCTTCGCCCGCCAGGTGGACCGTGTCGGCGTCAAAGACGACCCCAGACTGCAAGGCGACAATTGGTTCCTTGGAAGCGCAATGATGTCGTTCGAGGGCCGGCTCGACGAAATCGACTATCGTGGCGCAGTATGGACCGGGGACCTGATGCTCCCGGCCGGAACAACTCACGTCGAATGCGTTTTTGACAAGTCACAAGGTGAGGATGCATTGAATCCCTTCGGCAACAAGAACGTTTGCATAACTGGGAGAGCAATATACACTGGAGACAGTCAACTTCCTGAACGAATAGAAGTAATAAACATCGAGGAAAGGGCGCATGTGAACGCGGCGATCGACATCCGAGGCTCGCTGTGTCTGTCGCACTTTTCAGAGAAGGACGACGATCTTGATTACGTCGAGTAGCGATAAGCATTTCCTCCATACAAGCGTCCTGCTTCGCCACGCCAACGGCAACTCGGGCGAGGCCGAGCAGCATGTCGAAACCATTCTGACCGAGGCGGCGGTGGCGAAACGCCGCGTCTGGGTCAGCAGCATCCTGTTCGCCGAATTGCGGCCCTCCGCGTTCGTTCCCGGACGCTTCGCCACTCTGTTCGAACTGACCCGCTACATCCGCGCGCTGGCGACCTTGGTGACGCCCGATCCGAACACCATGATGCGGGTGGCGCGGCTGCGCGACGCCAAATGGCAACGGCCCGCCGACGCCCATCAGCCCGGAGGAAAGCCGCGAACGATGACGCTCGGCGATGCGATGCAGATCGCCTCCGCCTTGTGGGTGAAAGAGGCGATCGGGGTTCCCGATCTCGAGTTCCTCACCTTCGACGACTGGTGCTCCGACGACGGCAAGGGCGATCGTCTGTGCCTGCTGCATCTGCAGGACTACGCCATCGAGGCCAAGACCGATCCGGACGTGAAGGCGGCCGTACGATTGACGCGGCTCGAGCCGATCGTCCACGCGCAGCGTTTTCCTCACTCCGTGGCGGCGGGATGACCGCCCTTGCTCGCTGCGACAGAGGCCGCGCCCGGCAGGCGTCGATGACCGGCGCGGGCCAAGGCTGAGTCCTCAAGGCGCCCACGGCTCGGCGGGCCGGTCGCAGATGCGTCGCGCCGGGCGTCCGCGAAGCGCCGGTGAGCCTGTGGACGAAGTGACGCCATGACCGCCAGGGTCGCCCTGTTTCGCCCCCGCGAGGACGCGATGGCGAGCGCGGCGCGGCTGCGCCGGCTCGGGTTCTCCGTCGCGTGCCTGCCCGCGATCGAGATCAAGGTTCAGCCGGCGCGGCCCGCGCGATCGCGCTATGACGCTGTCGTCGCGACCAGCGGCAAGGCGTTCCTGGGCGATTGGCCAAGCGATCGGTCGCCGCCCCTTTACGTCGTCGGCGCCCGGACCGGGCGTGCCGCTAAAGCGCGCGGTTGGCGGCTCGCCTCCCCTCCGGCGCCGGACGCCGCCAGGCTGACCGAGACCCTGCGAGGCGCGCTCAGGCCGGGCGCGAGCGTGCTTTACCTCGCCGGCCGCGATCGGAAGAGGACAATCGAGGCGGCGCTCGAGAGCGCCTTCGCGCTCGAGACCGTCGAGGTCTATGTGGCCGAGGCGCGCGAGGCCTGGAGCCCAGGGGAGGCGCGCGCGCTCGCGTCCTGCGACGCGGCGCTGCATTACTCGCGCCGCTCGGCCGGGCTCGCGGCGGCGCTGGCAAAGGCGTCGGGCGCCGAGCCGCGGTTTCGCGAGCTTGCGCATGTCTGCCTGTCACCGCGATACCGCCGAACCGCTCGAGGCAGCCGGCGCAACCCGGATCGCGATCGCGGAAACGCCTGACGAGGCGGGACTTTTTCGCGCCTTATGCCGCAGCCTCGACGGGTTTCCTTCATTTGGGGCGTCCCGTATATAGGGCCGCGAGAGGTCGAAGGCGCGAAGCGATGGTCGACGACGAAACCCACATTTCAGCCGGGCCCGATGGCGCCCCGCCCAATCGCGACCGGCGGCCGGACCCGGGCGTCATCGAGGGCGAAATCGCCGGGCCCCGGGCGACCGCGACCGAGAGCGCCCCTGACCCTCGACCGACGGGCGGCGGCGAGCCCCCGCGCGGCCGCTTTCGCGGCGTGCTGGCTGGCGCGATCGCGGGGCTCGTGGTCTCCGCGCTGGCGATCGGCGCCTTCTATTCCCTCCTCGCGCCGAGCGGCGATGAGGACTCCGACAATCGGCTCGCCGAATTCGAAGCGCAGTCGCAGCAAGCGACCGCGGCGTTGGAGGCGGAAGCCAAGCGGGACAGCGCGGCCGTCGGAAGCCTCGACAAGCGGGTGGCCACGCTCGAGGCCGGGGCCGGATCTTCGAGCGTCACGGATCTCGACAAGCGCGTCGCCGCGCTTGAAAAGGCGAGCGCCGACAGCGGATCCAACGCGGCCGCCGCCACGCAAGCCGCCCAGCAGGCGACGCAATTGGCGACGCAGGTCAAGGATCTGCGGGCCGACATCGACGCTGCGCGCGGCGAGATTCCAGGGCTTGCCGCCCGGGTCGCCAAGCTCGAGAGCGAGGGGCCGAAGGCGAACGATGCCGATCTTTCCACCCTCGCCGGCCGGATCGACAAGATCGAGGCCGCGCTCGCAGCGCAGAAGAGCGAGACGCGCGTCCCCGCCGAGAAACCCGCGCCGGCCGACAACGCCGCTCCGATCGCGATTATCGCCGGCGCGATCGCGGACCGGCTCGCCTCCGGCGCGCCGATCGGAACTGAGGTCGCGGCCCTTCAACGGCTCGGCGTCGATCCGGCGGAGCTGGCGAAGCTCCAGGCGGCGGCTGATGGAGCTCCGACCGGGAGCGCGCTCGCCGCGGCCTTTCAAGCGATTGCGCCGAAGGTGCTGGCCGCGGCTTCTCCAGGCGAGAGCGGCGGCGTGCTCGATCGCCTGCTCGCCCACATGCGCGGTCTCGTTCGGGTCCACGAGCTCGGCGAAAGCTCAGGCGGCGATCCGGACGCGATCGTCTCGCAGATCGAGGCGGACTGCCGCCGCGGCGACGTCGCGGGCGCGCTCGCCGCGTTCGACAAGCTGCCCGAGGCCGCGCGTAAGGCGGCGGGCGACTGGCCCGCCAAAGCCCGGGCGAGGCTTGGGGCGGACGCTGCGCTGCAGTCGATCCGCGAGGCGGCGATTGGGCGACTGGCGGGCGGCGATCGCCCATGACATCGCGACGGCTGGCGCGCGGCTGAGGCGTCTGGAAGCGGAGACGAGATGTTTCGGCTGTTGATATTTCTCGCCGCGCTGGCGCTCGCCGCCTGGGGCCTGAGTTGGTTCGCCAACAACCCGGGCGAGGTGACGCTGATCTGGCGGGGCACGGAATATGAGGTGTCGCTGGTTCTCGCGCTCGGCGCCGTCGTGGCGCTCGCGGTCGCGCTGTCGATCGTTTGGGCGCTGCTCAGGTTTGTTTTTCGCATCCCTTCGCTGGTTTCGCTCGCCTCGCGGGCGCGCAGGCGCGAGAAGGGTTTCCTGGCGCTGTCGCGCGGCATGATCGCGGTCGGCCACGGCGACGCCCGGGCCGCGGCCAAGCACGCGTCCGAGGCCGGCCGGCACATCGCGCACGAGCCGATGACCAAGCTCCTGCAGGCCCAGGCGGCGCAGCTCGCCGGCGACACGCGGAGCGCGGTCGCGGCCTATAACGCAATGCTCGACCATCAGGAGACCCATGGTCTCGGCCTGCGCGGGCTCCATCTCGAGGCGCGGCGCGCCGGCGATCACGGGGCGGCGCTCGAGTACGCGATGCGCGCCAACGCGCGGGCGCCCGCCGCCTGGGCGGGGCAGGCGGTGCTCGACGACCGCACCCGGCGCGGCGACTGGGCGGGCGCGCTCGCGACGGTCGATGTCAACGCCGCCGCCCGCCTCATCGACAAGCCGACTGCAAACCGCTGGCGCGCGGTGATCAAGACCGCAATGGCCGAAGCGGCGATGGAGCGCGATCCGAAGCACGCGCTCGCGCTGGCGCAGGAAGCCTGCCGGCTGGCGCCCGGGCTCGTGCCCGCGGCTGCGATCTGCGGCCGACTCATGGCTGAAGCGGGCGACTATCGCCGCGCGAGCCGCATTCTCGAGGCCGCGTACGAGCAGACGCCCCATCCGGATCTCGCCGCTGCTTACATCCGCGTCCGGCGTGGCGATTCGACCGAGGATCGGCTGACGCGCGCCCGCACCCTCGCTCGGGCCGCGCCCAACGATCCCGAATCGCTGCTGACGGTCGGGCGCGCGGCGCTCGAGGCGCATGAGGGCGCCGCGGCCCGCGCCGCGATCGCCCCGCTGCTCGCCTCGGATTGGTCCTTTGGGCGCCCCACCCGGCGGGCCTGCCTGTTGATGGCCGACATCGAGGAGGCGGACGGGCATCAAGGCGCCGTGCGCGAGTGGCTCGGCCGGGCGGCTCGCGCCCCGCGCGACAAGGCCTGGGTGGCGGAAGGCGTGATCAGCGACCGCTGGGCGCCGGTCTCGCCGTCGGGCGCGCTCGACGCCTTCGTCTGGCGGACGCCGGACGAACGCTTTGCCCTCCCGGCCGAGCCTCCCGCGCCGGAGCCGGCGCCAGCGACGCTGGTCGAGGCGATCGCAGCCCCCGCTCCGCCCCCCGCTCCCGCGCCGCAAGCGGTCGAGCCTGAACGCCGCCCGGCGCCCGCTCAAAGTCCGGCGCCTGTCGCCCGCGCCGGCGTCATCGTCGACCCGGCGTCGATGGCGCCTGACGACCCCGGGCCGGAGGAGCCGGAAGCCAAACGGCGCGGCTTTCGGCTCTACGCCAATGAGTGACATGAGCCGGGTCGCCGGCGCGCGCCGCCTCGAACCTCGGACCGCACGCCATGTCGCCTGATCCGGTCGTCATCGTCGGCGCCGGACACGCGGGGGTTCAGGCGGCTGTCAGCTTGCGGGAAGAGGGATTCGGCGGCGACGTCGTCCTTCTCTCGGCCGAGAAGGATCTGCCCTATCAGCGTCCGCCGCTGTCGAAGGCGTTCCTGAAGGGCGAGATGGACCTGCATGGCCTGCCGCTCAGGGCCGAGGCCCATTTTCGCGACCAGCGCATCGATCTCAGGCTCGGGGTCGGCGCAACCAGGATCCACCGGGCGACGCGCCAAGTCGAGCTCAGCAACGGCGAGACGATCGCTTACGGCCATCTCATTCTCGCGACCGGCGCGAGGCAGCGCCGGCTCGACGTCCCCGGCGTCGATCTGCCCGGCGTCTTCGCGCTCCGCGACATTGCCGACGCGACCCAAATCCGCGAGCGCCTCCGCGCAGGGCGCAAGGTCGTCGTCATCGGGGCCGGGTTCATCGGCCTCGAGATCGCCGCGACCGCGACCAGCGTCGGAGCCCAAGCGACGATCGTCGAGATCGCGCGACCGATGGGGCGCGCCGTCTCGCCGATCATGTCGGATTTCTTCCTCGCCGCGCACGAAGCCTTCGGCGCGCAGTTCCGGCTCGGGGTCGGCGTCGCCGCGATCAAGGGCCGCGAGCATGCGGAGACGGTCGTGCTCACCGATGGCGAGGCGTTGCCCGCGGACATGGTCGTTGTCGGGGTTGGGGTGGTCGCCGAGGACGGGCTGGCGCGGGCATGCGGGCTCGAATGCGCGAACGGCATCGTGGTCGACGAACATCTCACGACCTACGACCCGGCGATCTCGGCGATCGGCGACTGCGCCGACTTTCCCAATGCCGCGCTCGGATTCCGCACCCGGCTCGAATTGGTCCAGAACGCGGTCGATCAGGGGCGCGCGGTCGCCCGGCGCCTCGCCGGCAAGCCAGCGCCTTACGATGACCTTGCCTGGTTCTGGAGCGACCAGCAGGACTTGAAGCTGATGATCGCCGGCCTGTCGCATGGCGTCGACGAATGGGTGGTGCGGGGCGATCCGGCGACGCGGGCGTTCTCGACCTTCGGCTTTCGCGCCGGCAAGCTCGCGGTGGTCGAATTGGTCAACCGCGCCGGCGACCACGCCGCCGCGAAGCGCATCATCGGCACGACCAAGAGGCTGACGCCCGCAGAGGCGGCCGACCCGGCGTTCGACCTCAGGGGACTGGCCAAGCGAAGCGGCTGATCGCAGCGCCGGTTCGGCGCAACAAAAGCCAAATCGGGCGCAACAAAATCAAAATCGCCCGCAACGAAAACCAAGGCGGGCGCAACAAAAACCAAACCGACGTTTTGCCCGCCTATTCTGACTTTTCAATGGCTTGCGCCCGGAAATCGGGCCGGAAAGCCCGCGAGCGCCGTCATTGTTGAACTGCCGCGGGCTCCGGCTCGACGACGCCTTTCCTCCCGACCGAAATTCTGCACCCCGACTGGAGAGAACCTTACCACAGCCTTCTGAATATCGCAAGAACCTGTTCCGCTCTCGTCGGTAGCAGACGATATGTCCGGTTTAGGTAGCGCACGATCTGTCCGGTAAGTCGGGCCCCTTTGGGAGGGGTTGGGATGCGCCGGACGGAAGCCGTTCAGGGTGTGCGCATGGCGGTGTTTAAAATCGTTTAAAATCGGTGACACTTTACTCAATAACCGAATAGATCCGAGGTGTTTCCGACTCGTCCGGAAACGGCCTCAATTAGGGATTGAGTAAAGTGTCACCGAAATGCTCGAAATGCTCGGGCTTGGCGAGATTTTGAATGGGCTTGGGGACGCTATTGGGCGCTCGTTCGGGCGCACGCCGCCCGCTTACAGCGAGATCTTCGCCCGCGCCGCCAACTCTCCGACGATCCCGCGCCGGAACGCCAGCACGCAGGCGACGAACACGACGCCCTGGATCACCGTCACCCACTCGCCGAACTGGGCGAGATAGTTCTGCATCGCCACCACGATCAGCGCCCCAACCACCGGACCATAGAAAGTGCCCATGCCACCGACCAGCGTCATCAGCACGACCTCGCCCGACGTCGAAAACGAGACATCGGTCAGCGATGCGTTCTGGGCGACGAGCGCCTTGACCGCGCCCGCGAGGCCGGCGATCGCGGCCGAAAGGACGAAGGCCGCGAGCTTGTACTGCAGCGTGCGATAGCCGAGCGAGATGGCGCGCGGCTCGTTCTCGCGAATGGCCTTCAGGATTTCGCCGAACGGCGAATTGACCGTGCGCTGCACGGCGAGGAAGCCGAACAGGAAAACCGCGGCGACGAAGACGTACAGGATCCACGGATTGGAGAGATCGATGAACCCAAGCGCCTTGCCCTGCGGCACGCCCTGGATGCCGTCCTCGCCGTGGGTGAACGGGGCCTCGACGCAGACGAAGAACACCATCTGGGAGAAGGCGACAGTGATCATGGCGAAATAAATGCCGACGCTGCGGATGGCGAGCGCCCCGGTGACGAAGCCCAGCGCAGCGGAAGCGGCGACCCCGAGCGCGATCGCCGACACCGGCTCCAGTCCCCATACCTTGGCCGCATGGGCGCAGACATAGGCGGCGAGGCCGAGAAACATCGCGTGCCCGAGCGAAAGCAGGTTGGCGTAGCCGAGCAGGAGATTGAACGCGCAAGCGAACAGCGCGAAGCAGAGGGCCTGCATGATGAAGAACGGGTAGGCGACGAACGGCGCGATCACGATCAGCGCGACCATGACCGCGAAGGCGATCGAGTTGGCGCGCCGATCCCGGCTCGTCGTGTCCGCGGCGCCGATGGCGGCTTCGAGGCTCATGTCAGGCCGCCCTTCCGAACAGGCCGGTCGGCCGGATCAGGAGCACGATCGCCATGATCACGAACACCACCGTGTTCGACGCCTCCGGGTAGAACACCTTGGTCAGCCCCTCGACGACCCCGAGCGCGAAACCGGTCACGATCGAGCCCAGGATCGAACCCATGCCGCCGATCACCACCACCGCGAAGACGACCGCGATGATGTCGGCGCCCATGCCCGGGCGGACTTGGGTGATCGGCGCGGCGAGCACGCCGGCGAACGCGGCCAGCGCCACGCCGAAGCCATAAGTGAGCGTGACCATGCGCGGCACATTGATGCCGAAGGCGCGCACCATGGTCGGGTTTTCGGTGCCCGCGCGCAAATAGGCGCCGAGCTTGGTCTTCTCGATGATGAGCCAGGTCGCCAGGCATACGACCGCCGAGGCGAGGATCACCCAGCCGCGATAGACGGGCAGGAACATGAAGCCGAGATTATAGGCGCCGCTGAGCTGCTTGGGCATCGCGTAAGGCAGGCCGGAGGCGCCGAAATAATTCTGGAACAGCCCCTGGATGATGAGCGCGAGACCGAAGGTCAGCAAGAGGCCGTACAGCGGGTCGAAGCCGGCGAGGCGTTTCAAGAACAGCCGCTCGGCGAGCGCGCCGATCGCGCCGATCGCGAGCGGCGAGAGGATCAGCGCCCACCAATAATTGAGCCCCGCGTATTGAAGCAGAAAATAGGCGGCGAAGGCCCCCATCATGTAGAACGCCCCGTGGGCGAAGTTGACGATGGTCAGCATGCCGAAAATGACGGCGAGGCCCAGGCTCAGGAGCGCATAGAAGGAGCCGTTGATGAGTCCGATCAGCAGCTGGCCGTAGAGCTGCGGCAGGCTGATGGCGTGGCCGAAGACGTTCATGCGCCGACCTCGAGCCGACGAATCCCTTCTCCCCTTGCGGGAGAAGGTGGACGCGCTGAAAGCGCGGCCGGATGAGGGGTCCGTGCGCCTCATAGCCGATCGAACGGCGGACGTCGCTCGTGCGCCCCAATGCGCTCTTCGACTTTGCGCCTCGCGGCGCGCACCCCTCATCCGTCGCCCATAGACCGTCCGAAGGACGGTCGTCCTTCGTCCGACCTATCGGCGACACCTTCTCCCGCAAGGGGAGAAGGGGGTGTGCGCCCAACCAAATGGAAATCGTCATCACACCCCCAGGGCCTCGTGCAGTCTGTCCATCCGCCCGGCGAGCTCCGAATTGGCGAAGGCGTCGATGATCTTCCCGTCCTCCATGACAAAGAACCGGTCGGCCAAAGTCGAGGCGAAACGGAAATTCTGCTCGACGAGCAGGATCGTGAAACCCTCCCGCTTGAGCTCGGCGACGGTGCGGCCGATCTGCTGAATGATGACCGGGGCAAGACCCTCCGTCGGTTCGTCGAGCATCAAGAATCGCGAGCCGGTGCGCAGGATTCGCGCGATCGCGAGCATCTGCTGCTCGCCTCCCGACAACTTGCCGCCGCCGCTGGCGAGACGTTCGCGCAGGTTGGGAAAGAGCGAGAAGATCCGCTCGACGGCCATCGCGCCCGACTTGTCGATCTGCGGCGGGAGGAACAGATTCTCCTTGACCGTGAGACTGGCAAAGATCGCGCGTTCCTCCGGACAGAACGCGACGCCGAGCCGGGCGATGCGGTCGATCGAGAGGCCGATGAGCTCCCTGCCGCCGAACGTGACCGATCCGGTGCGCTTGCCGACGATCCCCATGATCGCTTTCAGGGTCGTCGTCTTTCCAGCCCCGTTCCGCCCGAGGAGGGTCACGACCTCGCCTTCCCGCACATCGAGATCGACCCCGTGAAGAATGTGCGATTCGTTGTACCAGGCCTGCAGGCCCTTGACGCTGAGCACAGTCTGCCCGGCCGCCGCCGCGGTCGGAGCGCGGGCCGCCTCAGCCATTCCCCACTCCCATATAGGCCTGCTTCACCTCCTCGTTCTCCGACACCTCGCGATAGTCGCCCTCTGCCAGAACACGCCCGCGCGTGAGCACGGTGATGCGGTGGGAGAGGTTGGCGACCACCTTGAGATTGTGCTCGACCATCAGGATGGTGCGGTTCGCCGACACGTGCCGGATCAGATCGGCGGTGCGGTCGATGTCCTCGTGGCCCATGCCCGCCATCGGCTCGTCGAGCAGCATCATTTCCGGCTCGACCGCGAGCGTCGTCGCCAGTTCCAGCGCCCGCTTGCGGCCGTAGGAGATCTCGCCCGCCTTCGAATTGGCGAAGGACGTGAGCCCGACATCCTCGAGCAGCGCGAGCGCGCGCGCGTTGAGCGGCTCGAGCGCGCCCTTGGAGCGCCAGAAGTCGAACGAATTGCCGCGCTTGCGTTGCAGAGCGATGCGGACATTCTCGAGCGCCGTCAGATGGGGGAACACGGCCGAGATCTGGAACGAGCGGACGAGGCCGAGCCGCGCCACGTCGGCCGGCTTGAGGCTCGTGATGTCGCGCCCGTTGAAAGTGATCCGCCCGCCCGTCGGAGCGATGAATTTCGTCAGCATGTTGAAGCAGGTGGTCTTGCCGGCGCCGTTCGGGCCGATCAAGGCGTGGATCGTCCCGCGCCTGATTCGCAGGGAAACGTCGCTCACCGCGCGGAAGTCGCCGAAGCTCTTCGAGAGGCCGTCAGTGACGAGAATATCGTCCATGCCTATTCTCGCCGGCCGGCCGAGCGCATGCGCTTCCCCCCACGATGAAGATCGAGGTCAATCAAGCCGCTGGCGCGCCGGTTGTAAAGTCCAAAAAGGCGACGCCCGACCGGCGCGGACAGCGGTCGCTTCGCTTACCCGTCCGTGCGGCGATTGTGCAGCCGGCGCTCCCAGTCGAGCGCCTGGCGCACGATCTCGTCGAGATTGTCGCGCGCCGGTCTCCAGCCCAGCACGCTCTTCACCCGGTCGGCCCTGGCGACGATGGCGGCGGGATCGCCGGCGCGACGTCCGGACACGACGACCGGAAAGTCGACCCCCGACACCCGTTTGACGACCGCGACGACCTCCTTGACGGTCTGCCCGTGCCCATATCCGCAATTGCAGACGAGGCTCGCGCCGCCCGCGCGCAGATAGGCGAGCGCGCTCAAGTGCGCGTCGATGAGATCGGTGACCTGGATATAGTCGCGCACGCATGTGCCGTCGCGGGTCGGGTAGTCCTCGCCGAAGATCTCGATCTTCGGATGCATTCCGAGCGCGGTCTGGACGGCGCGCTTGATGAGATGGGTGGCGTTCGGCGTCGACTGGCCGAGGCGACCCTGGGGATCGGCGCCGGCGACATTGAAATAGCGCAGCGCCACATAGCGAAAGTCGTGCGCGCGCGAAGCGTCCTCCAGCATCCATTCGACCATGAGCTTGGAGCGGCCGTAAGGGGAGACCGGCGCGAGCGGGGCGTCCTCCGACACCGGCTCGGACCCGGTCTCCCCGTACACCGCCGCGGTCGACGAAAAGATGAAGGTCTTCACCCCGCCCTTGATCGCCGCCTCGATCAGCGTGCGGGCGTTGGAGACATTGTTGAGATAGTAGCCCAGGGGATCGCTGACCGATTCGGGAACCACGATCTTGGCGGCGAAATGGGCGATCGCGTCGACCGCGTGCTCCTCGATCAGGCGGGCGACGAGGCCCGCGTCGCCGGTGTCGCCGACGACGAGCTTTGCGCCCGCGGGGACCGCCCATGCGAAGCCGGTCGAAAGGTTATCGAGAACAACGACCGATTCGCCAGCGTCGATGAGCCCGAGCGCCATATGGCCGCCGATATAGCCGGCGCCGCCGGTCACCAGTATGCTCATGGGCCTACCCCCTGATCCGTCCTGCCTGGCGCCGGCCGGAAACGCCGCATGGAACGGCCCGGCCGGAACATGCTAGTCGGATATCAGGAATTCGCCCCGCTCGCCTCTCGCCAACCCCTCATCCACCGAGGAACCGAACATCCATGGACAAACCCGTTCGTAAAGCCGTTCTGCCCGTCGCTGGCCTCGGGACGCGATTTCTGCCCGCGACCAAGGCGATCCCGAAGGAGATGCTGACCGTCGTCGACCGGCCGATCCTGCAGTATGTCGTGGACGAGGCGCGCGAGGCGGGGATCGAGCATTTCATCTTCGTCACCGGCCGCAACAAGGGCGTCATCGAGGATCATTTCGATTATGCCTACGAACTCGAGGATACCCTCAAGCGGCGCGGCAAGCAGGCCGAATATGCCGCCCTGATGGCCGACCTGCCTGCCGCCGGCGCGACCAGCTTCACCCGCCAGCAGGCGCCGTTGGGCCTCGGCCACGCCGTCTGGTGCGCGCGCGAGCTCGTCGGCCCCGAGCCGTTCGCGGTGCTGCTCCCGGACATGGTCACCAAGGGCGGTCCGCGCGGCGGCCGATGCCTCGCCCAATGCGTGGCGGCCTACGAGAAGCACGGCGGCAATGTGATCGCGGTCGAAGAGGTTCCCGCCGCCGAGACCCACCAATACGGAATCGTCGGCGTCGGCGCCGATCATGGCGCGACGTTTGAAATCACCCGCATGGTCGAAAAGCCGAAGCCGGGCACGGCGCCGTCCAACCTGATCATTTCGGGGCGCTACATTCTCCAGCCGGAGATCTTCCAGATCCTGGAGCTGATCGAGAAGGGCGCGGGCGGCGAAATTCAACTGACCGACGGCATGATTCAGCTTTCCCGAACCCAGTCCTTCCATGGGGTCCGCTTCGACGGGAGAACCTATGATTGCGGCTCGAGACTCGGATTCCTCACCGCAAACGTGGCGTTCGCGCTCGACCGCGGCGACCTTGCGCCTGGCCTCAAGGAGGAACTGCGCCGGTTGGGCTTCGCCGGGAAGTAGCCTCGAACTCCGAGGCCGGCCGCCGCCCACCCACATCCCGAGGCGGTTTTCCAACCACGACGCCGGATGATAAACAGCGGGCCATGATTCAGGAACAGGCGAGCGCCGTGCTGTCGGCCATCCGCACCATGGCCAACGAGCGTCAGGGCCTCGCGGCGCTGGAGGAGGCGATCCGCGCCGCTGGCGAAGGCGGCCTCGGGGCTGCGTTCTCGGAAGCGGTCAAGGTGATCTCGGCCGCGAGCGGGCGGGTCATCGTCACCGGCATCGGCAAGTCGGGACTGGTCGGGCGCAAGATCGCCTCGACGCTGGCTTCGACCGGCGAGCCGGCGTCGTTCGTCCATTCCGCCGAGGCGAGCCACGGCGACCTCGGCATGGTGCAGCGGGGCGACGTCCTCCTCGCGATTTCCTGGTCGGGCGAGACGCCGGAGCTCGCGCCGCTGGTCGCTTTCGCCAAGCGTTTCGCCATCCCGTTGATCGCGATGACCGCGCAGGCCGACAGCACGCTCGGCCGCGCGGCGGATGTCTGCCTGACGATGCCGAGCGCGCCCGAGGCCTGCCCGAACGGCCTTGCCCCGACCACCTCGACGACGATGCAGCTCGTGCTCGGCGACGCGCTGGCGATCGCGCTGCTCGAAGGCCGGGGCTTCACGGCGCTCGATTTCCGCGCCCTTCATCCGGGCGGCAAGCTCGGGGCCAAGCTCGCCCATGTGCGGGAAGTCATGCACACCGGCGAGCGCGTTCCGCGCATCGACGCCGGCGCGCGAATGGCCGAGGCAATCCTCGAGATGACGTCGAAGGGCTTCGGCTGCGTCGCGGTGTTCGAGGACGGGGGCCGGCTCGCCGGCATCATCACCGACGGCGACCTGCGCCGTCACCTGAAACCCGATTTTTCCCTCGACACCCCGGTCGGCCTCGTCATGACGCGGCGCCCCCGCACCATCGCGCCCGACGCGCTGGTCGCCGAGGCGCTGGAACTCATCAGCCACAAGATTCAGGCGCTGCTGGTCGTCGAGCGCGGGCAGGTGGTCGGGATCGTGAATTTCCACGATCTCATGCGTATCGGCGCGTTCTGACGGGCGCGCCGGTCAGAGGCCGCGGCCTTCGTGGTTGATCTTCGCCGTCGCGACGTCGTCCATCATCGAGAGCAGGGTGTCGGGCACCGGCATGGGGTGCAGGCCTTGTCGCCGTCGATGAAGAAGACGAGGCCGCCGGAACTGCCGTCGACCTCGGCCAGCGCCGCCTTGTCGCCGTAGGGCAGGCCCGGCGGCGTCAGCGGGTTCATCGCATAGATGCCGCGCAGAAACTCCCATTGCTCCGGCGTCAGCTCGATCCACTTGCCCTTGCGGGCTTCGATCGCCTGCTTCGGCACCGATATGTCGACGCATTGGCCGGTTTCGGCGGCAAAACCCGCTTGGGGCAAGATCACTTGGGGCGCGAGCGCCACAGCGCCGGCCAACGCCAATGCCAGAGAACGTCTGTTCCACATGAGGACCTCCTGTCGTCGGACGCCCTCGCTCGCGCTTTCCTCTCCCGACCGATCCCCTTCGAACTCACCCGTGAACTCACGCCTCCGACCCGCGACCCTACCACAGGTTGAGTTAACCAAGATTTATGCCAACGGCCTTTCGTTGGCGGTTGAGCGACGCACAATCCGCCCCTGGGCGCCGCGTCGGCTCAATAGTTAGGCTGCGGCGCCCAGCTTGCGGGCTTCTCCCGCACGAGGGCGCGCTGCGTGTTATGATAGCCCGCCCACGAGGAAGCGGGAGGCGCGCGATGGCGGTCGGTCAAATGGAATTGGCGCTTGGCGCGAGGGCGCCCGATTTTTCGCTTGCCGCGACGGACGGCCGGACTTACGCGCTGAAAGACGTCGCCGGCGCGAAGGGCACGGTGATCGTCTTCATCTGCAACCACTGCCCCTATGTGAAGGCGGTGATCGGCCGGCTGGTCGCCGACGCACGCACGCTCATGGCCGAAGGCGTCGGCTTCGCCGCCATCTCATCGAACGACGCCGCGAGCTATCCCGAGGATTCGTTCCCGAAGATGCGGGAGTTCGCGCGGGCGCACGATTTCCCGTTTCCCTATCTGCACGACGAGACGCAGGACATCGCGCGCGCCTATGGCGCCGTCTGCACGCCCGACTTCTTCGGCTTCGACCGCGACTTGAAGCTCAAATATCGCGGCCGGCTCGACGAAGGCCGCACCGCCCCGCCGCCGCCGAACGCCCGCCGCGAGCTCCTCGAAGCGATGCGCGCCATCGCCGCAGGCGGGCCGGCGCCCGCGAACCAGGTCCCGTCGATCGGCTGCTCGATCAAGTGGAAGGCGGGGCGGGGGTGACGGCCCGCGGAACGTGAACGGAGCGCCGCTCACGCCAACAAAGCAATGCGCCTAACCGCAGGTCGTGGATGGCCGGGACAAGCCCGGCCATGACGCGTCGATGTGCGGCTTCGATGCCGGAACGAATCTGCGCTACTGCTGCCCAGTTGTCGCTGGCGCCCCTCTTTCGTCATGGCCGGGCTTGTCCCGGCCATCCACGTCTTTGCGACAGAGCTGCATCCTGACGTACCGTCGTCGGGATGCGCGGCGGCTGGGTCTACATCATGACGAACCGACCGAACGGGACGCTCTATACGGGCGTCACCGCGGACATAGCCAGACGCGCCTACGAGCATCGAGAAGGGCTCTGCGAGGGCTTCACCAAGCGATATCGGCTCACCCGTCTGGTCTGGTACGAGTTTCATGACGGAGTTTCCGCCGCCATCCAGCGCGAGAAGAACATGAAGCATTGGCCGCGCGCCTGGAAAGTTCGCCTGATCCTCGCCATGAACCCGGATTGGCGCGACCTCTATCTGGACCTGAACAATTGACACGCTCCCGCCGCGTGGATGGCCGGGACAAGCCCGGCCATGACGCAATGATGCGCGGCTTCGATCCGGAACGAGCGCACTCATTGCGTCATGGCCGGGCTTGTCCCGGCCATCCACGCCTACCCCGCCTCCGCGAAGCGCTCCGCTTCCGCGAGCTCCACCGACACGATCTGGCTGACCCCGCGTTCGGCCATGGTCACGCCGAACAGGCGGTCCATGCGGGCCATGGTGATCGGGTTGTGGGTGATGGCGACGAAGCGGGTGTCGGCGCGCTTGCGCATCGCGTCGAGGAGGTCGCAGAAGCGCTCGACGTTGTAATCGTCGAGCGGGGCGTCGACTTCGTCCAGGACGCAGATCGGCGCCGGGTTGGTCAGGAACACGGCGAAGATCAGCGCGAGCGCGGTCAGCGCCTGCTCGCCGCCTGACAACAGCGTCAGCGTCTGCGGCTTCTTGCCCGGCGGCTCGGCGACAAGTTCGAGGCCGGCCTCGAGCGGATCGTCGGATTCGACCAGCTGCAGTTCGGCCTTGCCGCCCTCGAACAGGGTCGCGAACAGTTCCATGAAATGGCGGTTGACGACCTCGAACGCGGCGACGAGGCGCTCGCGCCCCTCCTGGTTCAGGGTATGGATCGCGCCGCGCAGGCGCTTGATCGCCTCCGTCAGGTCGTCGCGCTCGGCGATGAGCTTGTCGCGGCTCTCCAGGACGGCGTTGAGTTCCTCGTCGGCGCGCAGGTTGACGGCGCCGAGCCGCTCGCGCTCCTGGCGCAGGTTGTCGAGCTTGCGCTCGACCTCGACCGCGCCCGGCGGCACGCCTTCGCCCGTCACGCCGGCGAGCGCGGCGAGGCCGGAAGGCTCGCAATCGAGCTCGGCCGCGATCGCATGCACGAGCTCTTCGCCGCGCAGGCGCGCGCCTTCGACCCGCTCCTCGGACGCCGCGCGGCTCTCGCGCGCCGCCGCCATCGCATCGAGCGCCTGGCGGGCGGCGCGGTCGGCGTCGGCGAGCGCGGTCTCGGCGAGCGCGAGCGCGTCGGCGGCCTCCCTGCGCGCGGCTTCGGCCTTGTCGAATTCGTCGGCGAGCGCGCGGGCGCGGCGGGCGAATTCTTGCGGCGCGTCGGCGATTCCCTCCCGCTCCCGCTCCGCCTCGGCGCGGCGGTCGGCGAATTCGGCGATGCGGGCGCGCGCGTGGGTCTCGCGCTCGGTCCAGGACGCGCGCTCGACGGCGATCGCCTCGCGGCGCGCGGCGCGGGCGTGGGTCTCGCGCGCGAGCGTCTGCGCCGCGGCGCGCGCCTCCATCAGCGCCGCCCGCTCCCGCGCCGCCGCGGCGCGCGCGCTTTCAAGCGCGAGCGCGACATCGTCGCCCGGCCCGAGCCGCTCGAGCGCGGCCTCTGCGTCAGCTTTGCGTTCGGCGGCCTCGTTCAAGGCCGCGCCGGCGCGCGCGAGCGCCTCCTCGACCGCCGACAGCCGCGACAGCGTCTGGGCGCGCTCGCGCTCGAATTTCGCGAACGCCTCGCGCGCGGCGTCGAGACTTGTGCGCTGAGCGCGGGCGCCGTGGCGCGCGGCCCCTTCCGCGGCCGCAGCCTCACGCACGGCTTCGGCCGCGATTGCGGCCTCGGCGGCGAACGCCGCGACCGTCTGGCGCGCGGCTTCGGCTTCGCGCTCGAGGTCGCCGAGGCGGTTCTTTTCGGCGAGGCGCCGCGCGGCCGGAGTTGGCGCATCGGCCGCGGCGACGAAGCCGTCCCAGCGCCAGAGGTCGCCTTCGACCGAAACCAGCCGCTGGCCGGGTTTGAGCATGAGGCTCAGCCGCTTGCCCTCGGCGCGGGCGACGATTCCGACCTGCGCCAGACGGCGGGCGAGCGCGGGCGGCGCGGCGACGCGGGCGGCGAGCGGGTCCGCGCCCGGCGGCAGCGGCGGGTCGTCGCCGGCTGGCCCGATCAGCGACCAATGCGCCGGCGCCGCAACATCGACCGAGGCGTCGAGATCGTCGCCCAATGCCGCGCCCAGCGCCGCCTCATAGCCGCGGGCGACGCTGACCGCATCGACCGCGCGGGGCCAGGGGCCGCTCGCAGCCGAGCCGAGGAGGCCGGCAAGCGTCAGCGCCTCGGTCTCGAGCCTTTGGGCGGCGCGCTCGGCTTCCGCGAGAGGGCCGCGCGACGCGGCCTCGATCTCGCCGCGCCGCCGCGTGACGCTCCTCGGCCGCCAGCGTCTCGCGCTCGGCGGCGGCGAGCGCCTCGGCCAGATCGGCGACGGCTTTGGCGCGCGCTTCGCGCTCCGTCTCCTCGAAGCCCAAGCCTCGCAGCGCGGCGCGCTCGCGCTCGATTCCCTCGCATTCGGTCTCCAAGCGGGCGAGCCGGCGCCCCTCGTCCTCGACCGCGCCGAGGAACGAGCGGCGCCGGGCGTTGAGGTCGGAGGCCGCGGCCTGGGCCTCGGCGAGCGCGCTTTCGGCGGCGGCCGAGCGCAGTTCGGCCCCCGCCTCCTGTTCGCGCGCGCGCGCCGCTTCGTCGTCGGCCTCCGCGCTGCGCGCGGCGAGCGTGGAATCTTCGGCGGCGAGCCTCTCCATGACCCCGGCCGCATCGGCGATCAGCGCTTCCTCGCGCTGCGCGTCGCCGGCGAACTGGGCGATGCGGCGCTCGAGCTCGGCCGCGCGCTCCCGGGCGCGCTTCTCCTCCGCTTCGAGCGTCTCGCGGGCGAGCGCGATCCGATGCAGGGCGGCGCCGCGGCGCGCCTCCTCCTCGCGCAAGCCTGGCAGGGCGGCGGCGGCGAGCGCCTGCAGGCGGGCGGCCTCTCCTTGAGCGCGGGTGCGCTCGGCGACTTCGATCAGGTCGGCGTCGAGCCGCCGGCGCGCCTCGGCGAACGCCGCCTCGTGGTCGCGCCAGGCGATGAGGCGGGCGAGCGCCTCCTGGCGACGGATGCTGGCGGCGAGATCGCGGTAGCGGTTCGCCTGGCGCGCCTGGCGCTTGAGGCTGTCGACCTGGGCGTCGATCTGCTTCAGCACATCCTCGACCCGGATGAGATTGTCGTCCGCGCCCTTCAGCCTGAGCTCGGCTTCGTGGCGGCGCGAGTGGAGGCCGGAGACGCCGGCGGCCTCCTCGAGGATCAGGCGGCGGGCCTGAGGCCTCGCCGCGATGATTTCGCCGATCTGCCCCTGCCGCACCAGCGAGGGCGAGCGCGCTCCGGTCGACGCATCGGCGAACAGGAGCTGGACGTCGCGCGCCCTGACTTCCTTGCCGTTGACGCGATAAGTCGAACCCTGGTCGCGCTCGATCCGCCGCGTGACCTCGATCGACTCCGTATCGTTGAAGGCGGCGGGCGCGCGGCGCTCGGAATTGTCGAGGAGAAGCCCGACCTCGGCGATGTTGCGCGACGGGCGCCGGGTGGAGCCGGCGAAGATCACGTCCTCCATGCCCGAGCCGCGCATGTTCTTGAACGAGCTTTCGCCCATCACCCAGCGCAGCGCCTCGACGAGGTTCGACTTGCCGCAGCCGTTCGGCCCGACGACGCCGGTCAACCCGGGCTCGATCCTGAACTCGACGCTGTCGCAGAAGCTCTTGAAGCCGGTCAGGCGCAGGCGCTCAAATTTCATCGCCGCTGCCCTTCGACCGGGAGGCCCTTGCGCAAATCCGCCGGCTTGTGCGCCGTCTTCACGTCACCCTGTTCCGTTGCGAATCGCCGCTTCAGGCGCGTTGGTGCGGTTTAGCCGCCACAACGGAATCGCGCAATCAACCCCGGGCCGGGAAAAACCTGTGCGAAAGTGAGATCGCCGCCAGCGCTCGACTCCTGCCCGCTCTTTGCGATATGAGCCGCGCCTCAACTCAAAACAGCGCGCCGAAGCGCTTCGCCGGACGTCTCCCGTCCCGGCGTCACGGCAGGAGCTCCACGAAAATGAACATCATCCAGACCATCGAGGCCGAGCACGCGGCCAAATTGCCCGGGGCCAAGATTCCGGCGTTCCAGCCCGGCGACACGGTCGTCGTCAACGTCAAGGTCGCGGAGGGCGAGCGCACCCGCGTCCAGGCCTACGAGGGCGTGTGCATCGCGCGGAGCGGCCACGGCCTCAACGAGAATTTCACGGTCCGCAAGATCTCCTACGGCGAGGGCGTCGAGCGTGTCTTTCCGGTCTATTCGCCGATGATCGACTCGGTTAAGGTGGTCAGGCGCGGCAAGGTCAGGCGCGCCAAGCTCTATTACCTGCGCGACCGCCGCGGCAAGTCGGCCCGCATCGCCGAGCGCACTGACAATACACACGCCGCCAAGGAGCCGGGCAAGGAATGAGCCTGCCCGAGCCCTGGTTTGAACGGGGATGGTCATGACGACGCCGGTTGTTGCCCAGAAAGCGCCGTACTCGCACGAAGTCGCTGCGGGCAAAACCTATTACTGGTGCGCGTGCGGACGCTCGGCGAACCAGCCGTTCTGCGACGGCTCGCACAAGGCGGTCGGCATGGCCCCGGTCGCCTATAAGGCCGAGAAGGACGCCACAGCGTGGTTCTGCGGTTGCAAGCAGAGCAAGAACGCGCCCCTGTGCGACGGGACCCACCGCAGCCTGTGAGCGGCCGAGGATCGCGAACGAACGAGGCCGGCGGATCTCCTGCCGGCTTTTTTGTGTTTCCCCCGGTGCGATGAGCGCGCGCGACGAAGTCGCCGTCGACGTGCTCGCGCCGGTCGCTGTCGATACCGCCTATAGCTATCGCGCGCCCTCAGACTGGAAGCTTGAGCCGGGCGCATTCGTCCGCATGCCGCTCGGCGCGCGACAAGCGACCGGCGTCGTCTGGGCGGTCCGGCCGGGCGGCGGCGACAACCTCAAAGCGATCGCGGCGACCCTCGACTGGCCGCCGCTCCGCGCCCCTTTGCGCGATTTCATCGACTGGGTCGCCCGTTGGACGCTCAGCCCCCGCGGCATGGTGCTGCGGATGGCGATCCGGGCCGGCGAGCTCGCGACCCCGGTCCCGGCGAAATTCGGCCTCGTCGCGACCGGCAAGCCGCCGGCGCGGATGACCGAAGCGCGGGCGCGGGTCATGGCGGCGGTCGCGGAACGCAATACGCCGACGGCGAAGGCGGCGCTTGCCGCGCTCGCCTCCTCGTCGACGGGCGTCATCGACGGCCTCGTCGCCGACGGCGCGCTCAAGACGGTCGCGCTGCCGCCGCAGCCGGTCGCGGCGCCGCTCGACCCGGATTTCGCCAGAACAAGCCTCAACCCGGACCAGCGCGCTGCGGCCGACGACCTTGAGCGGCGCGTCGCCGAACGCGCGTTCTCGGCCACCCTGCTCGAAGGGGTGACCGGCGCCGGCAAGACCGAAGTCTATTTCGAGGCGGTCGCCGAAGCGCTCCGGCAAGGGCGGCAGGGGCTGGTGCTGTTGCCGGAGATTGCGCTCACCGCCCAATTCCTCGACCGGTTCGCGGCCCGGTTCGGCGCGCGGCCGGCCGAATGGCACTCGGGGCTGACCGAGCGCCAGCGCGAGCGCGTCTGGGCCGCGGCGGCGAAGGGCGAAGCGCGGATCGTCGTCGGGGCGCGCTCGGCTTTGTTCCTGCCGTTCGCCGACCTCGGCCTCATCGTCGTCGACGAGGAGCACGACGGCGCCTACAAGCAGGAAGACGGCGTCATCTACAATGCGCGCGACATGGCGGTCGTGCGCGCGAGGCTCGAAAAGGCGCCGATCGTGCTCGCCTCCGCAACGCCCGCGCTCGAGACGAGGGTGAACGCCGAGACCGGACGCTATCGGTGGCTCATGCTCCCGGCGCGGTTCGGCGAGGCGACGCTGCCCGACATCGCCGCCGTCGATCTCAAGCGCGAGGGCCCGCCGCGCGGCCGCTGGCTGTCGCCGCGCGCGATCGCCGGCGTCGAAGAGGCGCGAGCCCGCGGCGAGCAGGCGCTTCTGTTCCTCAACCGGCGCGGCTATGCGCCGCTGACGCTGTGCCGCGCCTGCGGCCACCGCTTCGAATGTCCCAACTGCGCCGCATGGCTGGTCGAGCACCGCTTCCGGGCGGCGCTCGTCTGCCATCATTGCGGCCACGTCGAAGCGCGGCCGAAGCTGTGCCCGAACTGTCACGAAGCCGACACGCTCGCCGCCTGCGGGCCGGGCGTCGAGCGGCTGGCGGAGGAAGCGGCGGTTCTCTTTCCCGACATCCGCACGCTCGTCCTGTCGTCGGACTTTCCCGGCGGGATCGAGACCCTGCGCGCCCAACTCGACCTCGCGGCGCGCGGCGCCTACGACCTCATCATCGGCACGCAGCTGGTCGCCAAGGGCCACAACTTCCCGCTGCTCACCTTCGTCTGCGTGGTGGACGCCGATGTCGGACTCGCCAACGCCGATCCGCGCGCGGCCGAGCGCACGTTCCAGCTTCTGCGCCAGGCGACCGGGCGGGCGGGGCGCGGCGACAGAAGAGGACGGGCGCTCCTGCAGACCTGGCAGCCGGAGCATCCGGTCATCGCGGCGCTCGTCTCGGGCGACGCCGAGCGGTTCTACGCGCAGGAAACCGCCGAGCGCGAGCGGGGCGGCCTGCCGCCGTTCGGTCGCCTGGCGGCGATCATCGTCTCGGCCGAGGACCGCGGCGCCGCCGAGGCCCATGCTCGCGCGCTCGCGCGCGCCGCCCACGGCCTGCCGGAAGGGAAAGGCTTTCGCGTCGCGCCGCTTGGCGGACAGGCGCGCGACAACGAGATCGTCCTGCTCGGCCCGGCGGAAGCCCCGATCGCGGTCCTGCGCAAGCGCCACCGGTTCCGCCTCGCCGCCAAGGCGCCAAGGTCGGCCGACCTGCAAGGGTTCCTGCGCGCGATGCTCGCCGCCGCGCCGGCGCCGCGCGGCGGGGTCAGGGTCGCCATCGACGTCGATCCGCAGAGCTTTTTGTAAATGGTAACTCAATCAAGTTAGACTGTTTCGGCCCGAACCGACCTCCAGACTGACGGGGTCGATCACGCGCCCACGCCGCGATCGCCTCTGATTATGTTATGAAGTTGGCCTTTCTTTTGCCTCCTACCGCGCGCATGAGGCGCGCCCGCGAGGGTACGAGTGGCAGAAAACGATCTTAAGGGAATCGGGCGCCCGCCGGGCGCCCCCGGCGGCCAGCAGGCAAACGCCGAGGAAATGCTGGCTGAATTGGTGCGGCTCGTCGAATCGTCGGGCGTTGCGCCAAAGCGCCGGCCGCCGCCGGTCGAGCCCCCGCCGGTCGAGATTGTGCCGGAGCAAAGCTTGCCCGACAGGGCGTCGGCGCAACTGCCCCTGTCGGTCGAGGCGCCTTCGCGCCAACCGAAAGAGACGGCGCTCGTCGACGTCGAGCCGATCCGGGCGACCAGATCCGACGATTCTCATTCGAACGATCCGAACGCGATCGATTTGGCGGCTGGACGACGTTCCGGCGCCTGGACGTTCGGAGTGTCGGCGCTCGCGCTCGCCGGCGCGGCCGCGGTCGGCGCGATCTTCTGGCTGGAACAGATAAAGTCCGAACCGCCCAAGGGGCCGCCCGCGATCTCCGCCGTCGCGCAGAGTCCAACCGTGGCGCCGCCGCGCGCCAATCCGAGCGTCGCGACTTCGGGCGAGGCTAGCGCAACCCCTCCGAAAGACATGATGCAGCCGGCCGAGGGCAAGGCTGTCAGTCCCGGAGAACGGCCAACCGACCCGAACGCTCGCGCGTCGCTCGAAAGTCCGCCGCCGTCTCAAGATCTTGGGCCGACAGCCGGCGGCTTGGCGCGGCCGGAGGCCCTGCCTGCCGCAAAAGCGCCGGTCGATACGCCCGCAGCGGCGGCGCCGGTCGCGGCCCCTCCACCGGCGGCGTCGCAATCGCCTGAAAAGGCTGCGCCCGCCGTTTCGCTTCCGTCCGAGCCGGCCCCGGCCGCGACGCCAACCCCCGCCGCCGCCGAGACGGGCGCGGCGCCTCCAAGCGATGCGCCATTGCCGCCGGTCAGGCCGGCGCCGAAGGCGGCGGTCCAGGCGAGTGGGGCGGCGCAGCGCACGGCGGCCAAACTCGAGCTGCCCACCAAGCTTTCAGGCCCGGTTGGCGCTCACGCAGCCGCCAAGGCTGGGGCGACCGGCCTCGCGGCTTCCCAGTCGCGGAGCGAGCCGGCTCGCCTTGGGGTGCCGGCGAACCCAGAGAACAAGGCGGCGCAAGCCTCGGTCGAACCGCCGGCGGCCCCACCGGCGCAACCGGAGCCGGCCCCCAAGCAGCCAAACGCCAATCCTGTGGCGCGCGCCTTCGGCACTGTGGCGGGCGCGGTCGGCGCGGTGGCCGGCCTCATTCCGTTCGTACCCCATTGATGGCTTGTATCGGTCCGTGACCCGCACACGGGCAGGGGTCAGGGAACCTCCATCCCGTCCTCGAACCGCATGTGCGCCGAGCGCATCGTCACCAGTTCCTCGGCGGCGGTCGGGTGCACGGCGACGGTCGCGTCGAAGTCGGCCTTGGTCGCGCCCATCGTCATCGCCACCGCGACCAGCTGGATCATTTCGGCCGCCTCGTGGGCGAGGATATGCGCGCCGACGATGCGGTCGGTCGCGCCGTCGACGATGAGCTTCATGATCGCCCGCTCGGGCGCGCCCGACACCGTCGCCTTCAGCGGCCGGAAGTCGGTCTTAAAGACGTGGACGCTCGGGAACCGCTCCAAGGCTTCCCTCTCCGTCAGCCCGACCGCGCCCAGCTCGGGCGTGCCGAACACCGTGCTCGCGATCGTGTCGTAGCGGATCGGCGGCGCGCCCTTCCCGAACAGCCGGTCGGCCAGCGTATGGCCTTCGCGAATGGCGACCGGGGTGAGATCGACCCGGTGCGTGGCGTCGCCGATCGCATGGATCGACGGCACGTTGCTGGTCAGATTCTCGTCGACCATGACCGCGCCGTGCGCGGCGCTGAGCTCCACGCCGGCGGAACTCGAGGCCAAGCCCCCTGGTGTCGGGCAGGCGGCCAGTCGCGATCAGCGCCTGGTCGGCTTCCACGACCGCGCCGTCCGAGAGCGTCACGCTGAGCGAGCCGTCGCGCGATTTTTCGATGCGGGTCGGCAGCGAGCCGAAGCGGAAGACGACGCCGGCGCGAGCCATCGCGTCGCGCATGCCGTTGCGCATGTCGTCGTCGAAGCCGCGCAGAATGTTGGGCGCGCGCATGACCTGCGTGACCTGAGCGCCGAGCCGCTGGAACAGCGCCGCGAATTCGATCGCGATATAGCCGCCGCCGACGACGAGCAGGCGGCGCGGGAAGACCGGAAGATCGAAGATCTCGTTCGAGGTGATCGCGTGCTCGAGGCCTTCAACTCCCGCCGGCAGCGCAGGACGCGAGCCGCAGGCGACGAGGATATGACGGGCGGAAACCTCCTGCCCGCCGGCCAGGCGCACCTCATGCGGACCGACGACGACCGCCCGCTCCTCGATGAGCTTGGCGCCGGAGCGGGCGAGATTCTCGCGGTAGGCGTCGCTGAGGCGGCTGATCTCCTTGTCCTTGGCGCGAACGAGAGCCGGCCAGTCGAGCGTGGGCTCGCCGACGCTCCAGCCGAACCCCGCGGCGTCGCGGAAGTCGTCGGCGAAGCGGCTGGCGTAAACGTAAAGCTTCTTCGGCACGCACCCGCGGATGACACAAGTGCCGCCGATGCGGCTTTCCTCGGCGACGAGCGTCTTGGCCCCGTGGCCGGCGGCGATCCGCGCCGCCCGCACGCCGCCCGATCCTGCGCCGATGACAAGAAAATCGACGTCGAAAGCCATGGGAATGACGCTCTCCGCCGCGCGGCCGCGGCCGATGCTAGAAGTCGACGCCCTTCTTCTTCATCTCCTGACGGGCGCGGACGACGATGTCGGTCGACAGCTTGTCGCGCCAGGGCGCAGTGAGATTGGCGAACTGCTGCAGAAAGACCGGGGTGACCGAGACATATTTCTTGCCCGTTGGACTGTCGAAGAAGGCCGCGACGTCGGTGATCTCTTTCTCGGACATTTGCGAGGCGAGCAGCGTCGCCGCCTGATCGTATATCTGCTTCGCAGTCGCGTCGAATTCGGGTTGAATCGACTTCAGCGTCGCGCGCAGCGACTCCTTGATTTCGGGCCGGGTCCTCGTGACGTTGCCCTCGAGCTCCGCCATCATGCCGGGAACGACGAGGGCGACGGACTCCTTGACGCCGATGTCGCCGAGGATCCTGTCGGCGGCCGCGACTGCGGCCGGCGAAGGCGCGCCCGGCGCGGCGGCGGGAGCTGCCGGCGGCGCCGGCGTAGCCGGAGCCGCTGGCGCGGGAGCTGTCGTTTGCTGGGCGCCTGCCGCCACGGTCAACGCCGCGAGCATGATGACGGCGACCGCGCCATTGGCGGTTCGGACGAGGGCGGGCATGAAAAACTCCTCAAGGCAGCGGTTTTAAACTTCAGTCCGGATCGCCAATGACCTGAACGCCGTCGGCGCCGGCGACGATTGCGACGCGCGCGAGACCGATGAACAGCCCGTGCTCGACAACGCCCGGAATCATCGCCAGGCTCTCGCCGAGCCGCTCGGGCTGAGCGATAGCGCCGAGCGAGCAGTCGAGAATGTAATGTCCCCCGTCGGTGACGAACGGCGTGGACCCGCCGCGCAGACGGATCTGGCCGGCGAGATTGAGCGCGGCGAGAGCGCGTTCGATATGCCGCCGCGTGGCCGCCAGGCCGAACGGAACGACCTCGACCGGCAACGGAAACGCCCCGAGCGTCCGCACCAGTTTGCTCGAATCGACGATCACCGCCATCCGCTTCGAGGCGGCGGCGACGATCTTCTCGCGCAAAAGCGCGCCGCCGCCCCCTTTGATCAGCCGGAGCTCAGGATCGACCTCGTCGGCTCCGTCGACCGTGAGATCGAGCTCTGGAAGATCGTCGAGGGTCGAGAGCGGAATGCCGAGGCTCTTCGCCTGCTCCTCGGTCGCCCTGGACGTGCCGACGCAAATGATCTCGAGACCGTCCTTGACCCGCTCTCCGACGAGATCGACGAACTGACGCGCGGTCGTGCCGCTGCCGAGGCCGAGCTTCATCCCGGGCTTGACCAGGTCGAGCGCCCGCCGGGCCGCCTCCCGCTTTCGCTGATCTCTGTCCGCCGTTGCGGTCATGACCTCATTGATTCTCGTTCGCCCGCGCCTTCCAGGCCCGACGCCCGGATACCGCGCAAGACCGTACTCATGCTTGTCCGGAATGGCGCCGCGCATCGCCGGTTCGCCCGGCGGCCCGCGGCGAAACGTCGCTTTACCGGGTGACGCGAGCGAAGGCAAACGCGCCCCGCGGCGGCGCTCCTACCTTCGTCTCGCCTCGAGCACGTCCTCGAACGTGCGCAATCCGGTCGTGGGAGCATTGACGAGCACGGCCATGTTGCCCGGCGCATGCTGGTTCTTCCACATCTTGGTGTGGGCGACCGGGATCTGCGCCCACGGAAAAACTTCGGACATGCACGGGTCGATGCGGCGGTCGATCACGAATTTGTTGGCCGCAGAGGCCTGCTTCAGGTTGGCGAAATGCGAGCCCTGGATGCGCTTCTGCCGCATCCAGACGAAACGGGCGTCGAAGGTGAGGTTGAACCCGGTGGTGCCGGCGCAGAACACCACCATGCCCCCGCGCTTGACGACGAAGCACGAGACCGGGAACGTCTGCTCGCCGGGATGCTCGAACACCGTGTCGACATCCTTCCTGCCGGTGATGTCCCAGATCGCCTTGCCGAACTTGCGCGCCGACCCCATGAAGGCCGCATATTCCGGCGAATTGACCTTCGGCAACTGGCCCCAGCAATCGAAGTCCTTGCGATTGATCACGCCCTTGGCGCCGAGCGACATCACATAGTCGCGCTTGGTTTCGTCGGAGATGACGCCGATCGCGTTGGCGCCGGCGGCGGCGCAAAGCTGGACGCCGAACACGCCCAATCCTCCGGAAGCGCCCCAGACGAGCACATTGTCGCCCGGCTTCAGCCGATGCGGCTCGTGGCCGAACAGCATCCGATAGGCGGTGGCGAGGGTCAGCGTATAGGACGCGCTCTCTTCCCAGGTGAGATGGAGCGGGCGCGCCATCAGCTGGCGGTCCTGAACCCGGCAGAACTGCGCGAACGAGCCGTCGGGCGTCTCATAACCCCAGATGCGCTGGGAGGCCGAGAACATCGGGTCGCCGCCGTTGCATTCCTCGTCGTCGCCGTCGTCCTGGTTGCAGTGGACGACCACCTCGTCGCCGACCTTCCAGCGCTTGACCTTGGAGCCGACCGCCCAGACGATGCCGGAGGCGTCGGATCCGGCGATGTGGTAGGGATTCTTGTGCGCGTCCAGCGTGGAGACCGGCTCTCCAAGCGCAGCCCAGATGCCGTTGTAGTTCACGCCGGCCGCCATCACGAAAACGAGGACGTCGTGACTGTCGAGCGTCCAGGTCGGCACGACCTCGATCTGCATCGACTTTTCCGGCGGCCCGTGCCGCTCCTTGCGGATGACCCAGGCGTACATCGACGCCGGCACATGACCCAGCGGCGGGATCTCGCCGATCTCGTAAAGATCCTTGGTCTGCGCCGCTTGAAGCGGCTCGGCGCCGACGGGGCGGGTGATCATGGCTCCCTCAACGGACAGCGTCCTCGCGACGCGGCTCGCGGCGAACTGACCTGGTTATTGCGCCGCACAATCGACCATCGCGCGTGAGCGGGCGAAAATCAACCCGACTTTAGCCGATTGACGGCAAGTCGCATGCCGGCAACGGAATTTACGCCATAGCAGGAAATCGAGCGTAGGCAAGAAAGGATCGCGGCCGCGGAATTCCGGCCCTGAGCGGGCCAAGGACCTGCGGCAATGTCGGACTGGCCGTTATTGAATTTGGTTCTCAACCTTGAGGGCTTCGACTTTGCTGCTTTTCTCCTGAGCGCGATCGTCGCGGTTTTTTCTATCGGCTTTGCTGTCGATTACCTCGTTGGCCGGCAAGGACTGGGGCCGTACTGGAATTCCTTCTATGCGACGCTCGGCGCCTACGCCGGGCTCTGCGCCCACGACTGGTGGCTCAAGCCCTATGGCGCATACGAGCCCTACCTGACGATCGTCCTGGTTGTCGGCGGCCTGCTGGCGACGGTTCTGACGACGAGCGCGATCGCGCTGCGCTGAGAGCGGGACGGGCCTGGTTTGGCGGGACCGCCAATCCCGGGGCCGCGTCCGAAGATGTGGCGCCGCGGGATGATTTCTGTAATTGTGCTGTGCACAAAACCTTTGGCGCGGGCGCGTCCCGCACGCGCCTTTGCGCGAGTGGATCATGGCGCAGGCGGACGAGCGAACGACGGCGGCGCGGACGGCGCCGCGCGACAAGCCCTGGATCTTTCGCACCTATGCCGGGCATTCGACCGCGCGCGAATCCAACCGGCTCTATCGGCAGAACCTGGCCAAGGGACAGACTGGCCTCTCGATCGCCTTCGACCTGCCGACCCAGACCGGTCTCGATAGCGACCACCCGCTCGCCCGCGGCGAGGTCGGCAAGGTCGGGGTGGCGATCTCTCATATCGGCGACATGCGGGCGCTGTTCGATCAAATCCCGCTCGACGCGATGAATACGTCGATGACCATCAACGCGACCGCGCCGTGGCTGATGGCGCTCTACATCGCGATCGCCGACGAGCAGGGCGCGCGCCGCGCCGAGCTGCAGGGCACGACCCAGAACGACATCATCAAGGAATATCTGGCCCGCGGCGCCTATGTGTTCCCGCCCGACGCCTCGCTCCGGCTGACCAAGGACCTCATCCTCTTCTGCGCCCGCGAGGCGCCGAAGTGGAATCCGATGAACGTCTGCTCCTACCATTTGCAGGAAGCCGGCGCGACGCCGGTGCAGGAACTGGCTTATGCGCTGGCGACGGCGATCGCGGTGCTCGAGCGGGTGCGCCAATCGGGCGAGGTCGACGAAGCGAGCTTCGCCAATGTGGTCGGCGGCATGTCGTTCTTCGTCAACGCCGGGATGCGCTTCGTGACCGAGCTCGCCAAGATGCGGGCCTTCGTCGAGCTCTGGGACGAGATTGCGCGCGACCGCTTCGGGGTCGCCGATCCGGCGAAGCGCCGTTTCCGCTACGGCGTTCAGGTCAACTCGCTCGGGCTGACCGAGCAGCAGCCGGAAAACAACGCCTACCGGATTCTGATCGAGATGCTGTCGGTGGTGCTGTCGAAACGGGCGCGGGCGCGCGCGGTGCAATTGCCGGCCTGGAACGAGGCGCTCGGACTGCCGCGGCCGTTCGACCAGCAATGGTCGCTGCGGCTGCAGCAGATCATGGCCTACGAGACCGATCTGCTGGAGTTCGGCGACCTGTTCGACGGCAGCAAGGAAATCGCGGCCCTGGTCGAGACGCTCAAGGCTGAAGCCAAGGCCGAGATCGCAGCGATCGACGCCATGGGCGGCGCGGTCAAGGCGATCGAAACCGGCGTCCTTAAAGCCCGCCTGGTGGAATCGAACACCCGCCGGCTCGAGGCGATCGAGCGCGGCGAGCAGATCGTGGTCGGCGTCAACGCCTTCATGAATTCCGAACCGAGCCCGCTGACCGCGGGCGAGAGCTCGATCATGGTTCCCTCGGCGGAAGCCGAGGCGGAGCAGGTCGCAAGCCTTGAGGCATGGCGCGCCGGCCGCGATCAGAAACGCGTGCAGGAGGCGCTGAGGGCGCTGCGGATGGCGGCGGCGAGCGGCGTCAACGTGATGCCCGCGTCGATCGAGGCGGCGAAGGCCGGCGTCACGACCGGCGAATGGGGCGACGCGCTGAGGGCGGAATTCGGCGAGTTCCGCGCTCCGACCGGCGTTTCGCCGAAGGCCCGGCAGGAGTCGGCCGATCTCGACGCGCTGCGCGGCGAGGTCGAGCGGGTGTCGCTCAAGCTCGGCAAGCGGATCAAGTTCCTCGTCGGCAAGCCCGGCCTCGACGGCCATTCCAACGGAGCCGAGCAGATCGCCGCCCGCGCGCTCGATGCGGGAATGGACGTCGTCTACGACGGCATCCGCTTCACGCCGGCCGAGATCGCAGAGCGCGCCAAGGCGGGCGTCCATTGCGTCGGCTTGTCGATCCTCTCCGGCTCGCATGTCGCGCTGACCGAAGAGGTGATTGCTGCGCTTCGCGCGGCGGGCCTTGAGCGGGTGCCGGTGATCGTCGGCGGCATCATCCCGCCCGCCGACGCCGAGCGGCTCAAGGCCGCCGGGGTCGCTGCGGTCTATACGCCGAAGGATTTCGCGATCAACGGCATCCTCGGCGCGATCGTGAAGGAGGTCGAGGCGCGGCACGACGAGGAAGCGCGCCTCGCGCAGTCGTGACGCGCGACATCCGCTTCGCCGTCAGGCCATATACTGCCCGCCGTTGGCGGAGAGGGTCGAGCCGGTGATGAAGCTGGCATCGTCGGAGGCGAGGAACACCACGCAGCGGGCGATATCCTCCGGTTCGCCAAGACGGCCGACCGGGATCAGGGGCAGGATGCTTTTCGCCACGACATCGGGATTGATGGCCTTGACCATGTCGGTCGCGATGTAGCCGGGGCAGATCGCGTTCACGGTGATCCCCGCGCGCGCGCCCTCCTGCGCCAGCCCCTTGACGAAGCCGATATCGCCGGCCTTGGCGGCGGAATAATTGACCTGTCCCATCTGCCCCTTCTGGCCGTTGATCGACGAGATGCAGATCACGCGGCCGAACTTGCGCTCGCGCATGCCCTCCCACACCGGGCGCGTCATGTTGAACAGCGAATTGAGGTTGGTGTTGATGACGTCGTACCATTGGTCGGGCGTCATCTTGTGGAACATGCCGTCCTTGGTGATCCCGGCGTTGTTGACCATGATATCGACCGGCCCGAGGTCCTTGGCGACCTGAGCAAGGCCGGCCACGCACTCGTCATACTTGGCGACGTTCCACTTATAGACGTGAACGCCGGTCTCGGCCTTGAACTTGGCCGCCGCCTCATCGTTGGAATGATAGGTCGCCGCGACCTGACATCCGGCCGCTTTCAGCGCCTTCGAGACCGCCGCGCCGATGCCGCGCGTGCCGCCAGTCACCACTGCAACTCTTGCCATTGTTTCCTCCCACAGTTTTTTATGGCGCGGGCTCGTCGCGTAACCGGCTCGCGTCCGATTGATTTTCCAGCCGTCATTGCGAGCGAAGCGAAGCAATCCAGAGATCGAAGGACACTGCCTGGATTGCTTCGTCGCTTCGCTCCTCGCAATGACGGGACGGCTTGATTCTATCGTTCGACCGCCATCGCGATGCCCATGCCGCCGCCGATGCACAGCGTCGCCAGGCCCTTCTTCGCGTTGCGGCGCGCCATTTCATGCAGGAGCGTGGTCAGCACCCGCGCGCCCGAAGCGCCGATCGGATGGCCGAGCGCGATCGCGCCGCCGTTGACGTTGACGATCGCCGGATCCCAGCCGAGGTCCTTGTTGACCGCGAGCGCCTGGGCGGCGAAAGCCTCGTTGGCTTCGACCAGCTCGAGATCCTTGACCGACCACCCGGCCTTCTCCAAAGCCTTGCGCGAAGCCGGGATCGGCCCGGTTCCCATGATCGCCGGATCGACGCCCGCGGTCGCCCAGGACACGATGCGGGCCATCGGCGTCAGCCCGCGCTTCTTCGCTTCGGCCGCGGTCATGATGACCAGCGCGGCCGCCCCGTCGTTGAGGCCGGAGGCGTTGGCGGCGGTGACCGATCCGTCTTTGGAAAAGGCCGGCTTGAGTTTCGCCATCGCTTCGTAAGTCGCGCCGTGGCGCGGATATTCATCGGCGTCGACGACGATGTCGCCCTTGCGGGACGCAATCGTCACCGGCGCGATTTCGTCCTTGAACCGGCCGGCCTTCTGCGCGGCTTCCGCCTTGTTCTGCGAAGCGACGGCGAAGCGGTCCTGGTCCTCGCGGCTGATCTGCCACTTCCTGGCGATGTTCTCGGCCGTGTTGCCCATGTGATAGCCGTGGAAGGCGTCGATCAGGCCGTCCTGCAACATCGTGTCGATGAGCTTCATTTCGCCCATCTTGACGCCGCTCCTGAGATAGGCCGCGTGGGGGGCGAGCGACATCGATTCCTGACCGCCGGCGACGATGATGTGAGCGTCGCCGTTGGTGATCTGCTGCAGCCCGAGCGCGACCGCGCGCAAGCCGCTGCCGCAGAGCTGGTTGACGCCGAAGGCGGTCTTTTCCTGCGGAACCCCGGCCTTCATCGCCGCCTGGCGGGCCGGATTCTGGCCCTGCGCGGCGGACAGGATCTGGCCGAGGATGACCTCGTCGACCTCGGCCGCATCGACCTTCGCCGCCTCGAGCGCGCTCTTGATTGCGACCGCGCCGAGCTCATGGGCCGGCGTCGAGCCGAAGGCGCCGTTGAACGAACCGACAGCGGTTCTTTTTGCGCTTGCGATGACGATCTCAGAGGCCGGCATGTCAATCTCCTGCGAACTTTATTGGCGAGAAACGCCGTGATCGGATGGCTTGTACACGATCTCCGAGGAGCGGCGCCACTAACATATAGGCATCGCGCCGCGCCTGCGCGACTAAGCCGCAGAGTGGCCCCCCACGGCCTGCGCTGCGGCGCAAAAAAAAGTTTCTCGCGCAGCAAAAACCGCCTAATCTATGTTGACCCGCAAGGGCCCGAGTCACCTGGGACCCATAAACCTCATGGCCAATTCCACCCCGACCACGATCAAGAAATACGCCAATCGCCGGCTCTACAATACCGCGTCCAGCGCCTACGTGACCCTGGCCGATCTGGCGAAGATGGTGAAAGGCGGGGAGGACTTCGTCGTCTACGACGCCAAGTCCAACGAAGACATCACCCGCTCGGTGCTGACCCAGATCATCTTCGAGCAGGAGGGGATTGAGGGCCAATCCCTGCTGCCGACGACATTCCTGCGCCAATTGATCCGATTCTACGGCGACAGCATGCAGGCGATCCTGCCGAGCTATCTCGAATTCTCGATCGACCGCTTTTCCGGCGAGCAGACGGCGATGCGCGAAGCCGCGGCCCGAATGTTCGGTCCGGAGGCGTTCTCGGCCGGCTCGTTCGCCGCCATGCAGGAACTGACCAAGAAGAATCTCGCCGCCTTCAATCAGGCGCTGGCGGTGTTCTCGCCTTTCGCGGGGACGAAGGCGGCGGCGGAACTGCCGGCGAAAAAGGGAAATTCCGGCGACGACATCGACGAACTGCGCACTCAGCTCTCGGACATGCAGAAGAAGCTCGAGTCGCTCGCGACCAACGTCACCAAGAAGAGCTGAGCCGCCTCAAAACCGATCCTTGCGGGCGCGGATTTCCGCGAACACCGCCGCCGGATCCGCTCCGGTCATCCCGACCGCGGCCTGGACCGACGGTTCTTCGGCTCTCAGGAACGGATTGGCGGCGAGCTCGGCCGCGATCGTCGTCGGCAAGGTCGGCCGCCCTTCCGCGCGCAGCCGCGCAACCTCCTCGACCCTTGCCTGCAAAACCGGATTGCCGGGCTCGATGGTGACGGCGAACCGGCCGTTCGCCTGCGTGTATTCATGGCCGCAATAGACCCTGGTCTCGCGCGGGAAGGGCGGCAAGCTTCATGAGCGAGCTCCACATCACCGGGTAGGGCGTCTCGAACACGCGGCCGCATCCGAGCGAGAACAAGGTGTCGCCGCAGAAGGCGGTCTCGCCGTCGGCGAAATAATAGGCGATGTGCCCGAGCGTATGTCCCGGCGTCTCGATCACTTTCGCCGTGAGCGAGCCGACGCGGGCGAAGTCGCCTTCGGCCACCCGCTGGTCGAGAAACGGAATCCGCGCCGCGTCTTTGGCCGGTCCCCACACCCTCAGACTGGGGAATTTCGCCTTCAGCTCCGGGACGCCTTGAATATGGTCGGCGTGATGATGGGTGATGAGGATGTCGGAGAGCGTCCAGCCGCGCTCGGCGAGCGCCGCGAAGGTCGGCCCGGCTTCGGGTACGTCGACGCAGGCGGTCGCTCCGGTCGTCGAATCATGAATGAGGGCGCCGTAATTGTCGGTCAGGCAGAGATATTGATGAACGCTCATCGTCATGAGGGATAACTCAGCGCTTCGGGGCAGGGCGGACGCAATATAGCCGCGCGGCCCACCCTTGTCTTTGGCTGCGGTTTTGTTCGCCTGCGCGCCGACGCATTGCGAAAGGCCGAGCGGTCGTTCAAAGTCGCGGGCCCCGGCGCGGCGGATTTCGATGCCTCTCGACGTCCATGGTTTGCAGAGCTTCTACGGTTCGCCCTTGGGCGCGGTGGCGCGCCGGCTGATCGGGCGGGTCCTGCGCGAGCGCTGGGACAACGCCTCCAACCTCTCGGTCGCCGCGATCGGCTACGGCACGCCTTATGTCGACCGGTTTCGCGACGGGGCCCGGCGATGCCTGGCCTTCATGCCGGCGGAGCAGGGCGTGGTGATCTGGCCCGGCGGCGGACGTTGCTCGGCTGCGCTCGTGGACGCCCAGATGCTGCCGCTGCCGGACGGCTCAATCGATCGTCTGCTGCTCGCCCATGCGCTCGAGGCCGCCGACCGGCCGGACGCGCTGCTTGAGGAGCTGTGGCGCATAACAGCCCCTGAGGGACGAATCCTCGTGATCGTTCCCTCCCGCCGGGGCGTGTGGGCGCGCACGGACAGCACGCCTTACGGGCAGGGCCAGCCCTTTTCGAAGCCGCAACTGCGCGATCTCCTGCATCGGGCCGAGTTCTCGCCGGTCTTCTGGGGCGAGGCGCTTTACGCGCCCCCGGTCGCGAGGCCGTTCATGATCCGCGCCGCGCCGACGATCGAGCGGATCGGAGCGGCCCTCGGGCTTCCCTTCGCCGGCGTCCATATCGTCGAGGCGATCAAGCAGGTCTATCGTCCGGTCGGCGTCCGGGCCGTCGCACGGGCGCGGCTGCCTCCGCTTAAGCCAGTCCTCGCCCCGAGCGCTCATCGACAATGCCATTTCGAATGACCGCGGTCGGTTTTCGGGTTGGCGCCGCCAACGGTGCGTGCTTCTAAAGTGGCCGCACGGATCCTCGAACAAGGTCACGCCAAATGCCCGCCAATGATCGTCTCCTTGTGCTCCTGCGCCATGGCCAGAGCGAATGGAACCTCAAGAACCTGTTCACCGGCTGGCGGGACGTGGATCTGTCGCCGGCAGGCGTCGAGGAGGCCAAGCAGGCCGGCCGGCGCCTCAAGGCGCACGGGATCACCTTCGACCTCGCCTTCACTTCGGCGCTCATCCGAGCCCAGCACACGCTTGATCTGGCGCTGGCCGAGATGGGGCAGACCGGCCTGCCCGAAAGCCGCGACCAGGCGCTCAACGAGCGCGACTACGGCGATCTGGTCGGCCTGAACAAGGACGATGCGCGCAAGAAATGGGGCGAGGAGCAGGTTCACAAATGGCGGCGCAGCTATGACGTCCAGCCGCCCGGCGGGGAGAGCCTCAAGGACACCGTCGCCCGCGCCCTCCCCTATTATTGTCAGAATATCCTCCCGGCGGTTCTCGGCGGCAAGCGGGTGCTGGTGGCCGCCCACGGCAATTCCCTGCGGGCGCTGGTCATGGTGCTCGACCGCCTCACGCCTGAAACCATTCCGACAATGGAGCTCGCGACCGGCGTTCCGCTGGTCTATCGCCTCAACCCCAATTCGACCGTGGCCTCCAAGGAGATCCTGACCGCGTGAGTCCCGAAATGGCGCGATCTTAACCATTTGTGAAGAGGGGGCTCGGCTACACTCTGCAGGTGATTCGATGGTCGCGGAGCTGAGCAATGACAGCGAGGACTTTGGCGTTGGGGATGGCCGCGATGGCCGCGTGCGTCCTGGGATCGCCCGCCCGCTCGGCCCAGCCGCAATATGAATTTCTCGCCGCGCCGCAAATCAACCTGTCGCTGGTCTACCGACTGGATAAACTGAGCGGCGATGTCATCGCGTGCCAATTTGCTCACAATCCGGGCCGATCCGACGTCGGACCGGGAGCGTTTGGGCTCACGTCCTGCTATCGCGGCGGCGACGGGGCGTCGAAGCAGGAACCCGGCGACTATGGTCTCGTCGCCACCCGGCATGAGCAGGAAGGCGGCGTGTTCCGGGTCGATTACCGCACCGGCGCGCTCAGCATCTGTTACCTCTATTTCCAACGCGAAAAGCAGGGCGACCACGAGGCGATCGCCGATCAATATGTCGTCTGCACGCCGCAATGGAACCAGCCCGCGCCCGGGCGGCAGGGCGGCCCTGTCGGCCAGGCGCCGGAAGCGGCGGGCGGACCCTCTCACGACTGACCGGCGTTCCTACGCCGCCTCACGGTGAATTGGGGCGGCCCGGTGTTTGCGCGCGACCACGATACGATCTTCGCTCCGGCGTCCGGGGTCGGCCGCGCGGCGATCGCCGTGCTGCGCATTTCCGGACCTGGCTGCTCGGCCGCGCTCGAAGCGCTCGCGCCGGGCGGCGAATTTCCCGACCGCCGCGCTGTCCTGATCACCTCTGCGGCATCCCCGCTCCGCCGAGCCGCTCGACCGGGCTCTGGTCACCCGGTTCAGGGCGCCGCGCAGTTTCACCGGCGAGGAGATGGCGGAAGTCAGCGTCACTGGCGGACGGGCCGTGACCGCGGCAGTGGCGAAGGCGCTCGCCGCGATCCCGGGGCTGCGTCTTGCCGAACCGGGAGAATTCGCCTGGCGCGCGTTCGTCAATGGCAAGATCGATCTGACGGAAGCCGAGGGGCTGGCCGACCTGGTCGAAGCGGAAACCGAGGCGCAGCGGCGCCAGGCGCAGCGCATTGCCGGCGGGGCGCTGAGCCGCGAGTGTGACGCGATCCGCGCCGGCCTGATCGAAGCGATGGCGGCGGTCGAAGCGCAGATCGATTTTTCCGACGTCGAGGATGCGGAGGGTTTGACGCTGGATTCGGTCAAGCGCGCCGCGCGAGCGGCGATGGAGCGCATCGACCGCGCGCTCGCGACCGCCGACGCCGCCGAACGCTTGCGCGAAGGATTTACCGTGGTCATCGCCGGGCCTCCCAACGTCGGCAAGTCGACGCTCATGAACGCGCTGGCCGGCCGCGACGTCGCCATCACCTCGCCGGTCGCCGGGACGACGCGCGATCTGATCGAGGTGTTTCTCGATCTGCGCGGCTATCCGGTCACTCTGGTCGACACGGCCGGCATTCGCGACAGCGCCGATCCAATCGAGCAGGAAGGCGTCGCGCGGGCGCGCCGTCGCGCGGAAGGCGCGGACCTGACGCTGTGGCTCGACGATGGCGCAGGGGGCCAAACGCCGGGCGTCGGCTCTCCCGTTCTGAGCGTCCGCACCAAGATCGACCGTGAGATCGAGGGCGGCGCCGGAGCTAAATCTCCATCGGAATTCCGCATTTCGGCGAAAACCGGCGCCGGCGTCGACCGGCTGCTTGACGCCCTCGCCGATCTGGCCGAAGAGCGCATGTCCTCGCGCGAGCCCGCCCTGCTCACGGTCGAGCGGCATCGGCGGGCGTTCGAGGACGCCCGCGAAGCCCTCGCCGCGACGCTCGGGCCAGACGCGGCGGAATGGGAATTGGTCGCCGAAGACTTTCGCCGCGCCGCCGCGGCGATGGATCGCGTGGTTGGCCGCATCGGCGCCGAGGAGGTGCTCGGAGAGATATTTACACGACTATGTGTTGGGAAATAGATGAGGCAAACCATTTCGGGTCAATGCAGCGGAACCCCGTCATTGCGAGCGTCAGCGAAGCAATCCCGGCGTCAAAGCGCTATCTCTGGCCTTGGATTGCTTCGTCGCTAACGGTCCTCGCAATGACAGCGCATCTGATCGGACATCGAGGCGGTGTTTCACGTGAAACAGGCGGACGCTCGCTCATGAGATTTGACGTCGTCGTCATCGGCGGCGGCCACGCGGGCTGCGAAGCGGCGACCGCCGCGGCGCGCTCGGGCGCCTCGACGGCGCTTCTGACCCATCGTTTCGCGACCATCGGCGAAATGTCCTGCAACCCGGCGATCGGCGGCCTCGGCAAGGGCCATCTCGTGCGCGAGATCGACGCGCTCGACGGGGTGATGGCGCGCGCCGCCGATAAGGCCGGAATCCAGTTTCGCGTCCTCAACCGCCGCAAGGGCCCGGCCGTCCAGGGGCCCCGCGCCCAGGCCGACCGGAAGCTCTACCGGCGCGCGATGCAGGAGCTGGTGGCGGAGACCCCGAACCTGACCGTCGTCGAAGGCGAGGCGGCGGCTGTCCTGTCCGAGGCGGGCGCGGTCACGGGCGTCGAACTCGCCGACGGCCGCGCAATCGCCTGCCGGGCGGTCGTCCTGACCACCGGCACCTTCCTGCGCGGGATCATCCATCTCGGCGACCAGCGCACCCCGGCCGGCCGGTTCGGCGACAAGCCCTCGGTCGCGCTGGCGCGCAGTCTGGACGCCGCCGGGTTCGCGCTTGGGCGGCTCAAGACCGGAACCCCGCCCCGCCTCGATGGCGCGACGATCGACTGGGAGCGGCTCGAGGTCCAGAACGGCGATCCGGAGCCCGAGTTCTTCTCCTCGCTGACCACGGCGATCACCGCGCCGCAGCTTCCCTGCCATATCACCCGCACCACCGCCGAAACCCATCGCATCGTGCGGGCCGACTCGCATCGCTCCGCGGTCTATTCCGGCGCGATCTCGGGCCGCGGCCCCCGCTATTGTCCGTCGATCGAGGACAAGGTCCTTCGTTTCGCCGACCGCGACAGCCATCAGATCTTTCTCGAGCCCGAGGGCGTCGACGATCCGACCGTCTATCCGAACGGCATTTCGACCTCGTTGCCGGCGGAGACGCAGAACGCGCTGGTGGCGACGATTCCGGGGCTCGAGCGGGCGCGCATCCTCCGCCCCGGCTATGCGATCGAATATGACTATATCGACCCGCGCGGGCTCGACCCGACGCTCGAGGCGCGCCGGCTCGGCGGCCTCTTCCTGGCCGGGCAGATCAATGGCACGACCGGCTACGAGGAAGCGGCGGCGCAGGGCGCGCTCGCGGGAATCAACGCCGCGCGCAAGGCCGGCGGCCAGCCGCTCGCGACCTTCGATCGCGCCGAATCCTATCTCGGCGTGATGATCGACGACCTCACCACCCACGGGGTCAGCGAGCCCTACCGCATGTTCACATCGCGGGCGGAGTTCCGGTTGTCGCTGCGCGCCGACAACGCCGACGAGCGGCTGACGGCGAAAGGGATTGCGCTTGGCTGCGTCGGAGCGGCCCGGGCGCGGGCCTTCCGCGACACGCAGGATCGCCTGGAGCGGGCGCGCGCCCTGCTCCGCGACGCAATCGCCACGCCGCAGGTTCTGGCGGCGCATGGCCTCGCCGTCAATCGCGACGGAGCCCGGCGGTCGGCGTTCGAACTGGCGGCGCAGTCGCAATTTCCGATCGCCGTGCTGGCCCGGGTGTGGCCGCAACTGGCCGAAATCCCGCCCGGCCTCGCCGCCGGCTCGAGGCCGACGCCAAATATTCGGTCTATCTCGATCGCCAGGCCGAGGACGTCGCGCGCTATCGCCGCGACGAGCAGGCCGCATTGCCGCCCGACCTCGACTACGACGGCCTTTCGGGGCTCTCGAACGAGATCCGGCACAAGTTCGCCGCCGTTCGGCCGACAAGCCTGAGCCAGGCCGGACGGATCGAGGGCGTGACCCCCGCCGCGCTGGCCCTTCTCGCCGCCCATGCCCGCCGCGCGGCCCGCAATCAGGCGCGGCCGGGGGCATGAGCCGTTCCGCCTTCCTTCTCCCTGCGGGAGAAGGTGGCGGGCGATAGCCCGCCGGATGAGGGCGGCTCCGAGGCGCGTTATTTAGGACTCAACACTGCTTGACGGATTGCTGTGGCTATACTCTATGTATTGACGGTCCGCGGAGTACTAATTCGCGTCTTCCGGCGCTGCGCGACCCCTCATCCGGCCGCTTCGCCGGCCACCTTCTCCCGCAAGGGGAGAAGGGATGTCGCCTTCGCCCCCGACCTTTCGCCCGCGACACGGGAGATGCAGAGCGGCTGCGATTCGCGGCGGCAACCCTGGCCGACCAGCTTGCGGAAAATCGGCGCGCGGCTCTACGCCTCGTCCCTGTTTCACGTGAAACAGGGGAGCGCCTCGCGGCCTATGTCGATCTCCTCGCCCGCTGGCAAACAAGACCAATCTCATCGCAGAATTGACCTTCGCCTCCGTCTGGACCCGGCACATCGCCGATTCGGCGCAGCTCCTCGCCCTTGCGCCCGGGGCCAGCCGCTGGGTCGACATGGGTTCCGGGGCCGGCTTTCCCGGCCTCGTGATCGCAATCCAGCTCGCCGACGTTCCCGGCGCCATCGTCCATTGCATCGAAAGCGACCAGCGCAAGTGCGCTTTCCTGCGCGAGGCGGTCCGCCTCACCGGGGCCGCGGCGGCGATCCACGCCAACGCGGGTCGAGGCGATCGACGCCGCCAGTCTCGGAGCTGTGGACGCCGTCACCGCGCGCGCCTTCGCCCCCTTGCCGCTGACGCTCAAATTGGCCAGACCTTGGATCGAGCGCGGCGCAGTCGGCGTGTTTCCGCGCGGCGAATCAGCTAAAGACCAGATCGCGGCGCTGCCGGAGGCGGCTTCCTATGCAATCGAAGCGGTTCCGAGCCTCATCGACGCAAGGTCAGCGATCCTCCGGATTCGCCAAGGCTGAGAACCGAGGCCCATGAACGCGATCCCACCCCCCGCTCGCGAGCCCGGCGCCGCGGCGCGCCCCCGCGTTCTCGCCATGGCGAACCAGAAGGGCGGGGTCGGCAAGACGACGACCGCCATCAATCTCGGCACGGCGCTCGCCGCCATCGGCGAGCGGGTGCTCATCATCGATCTCGACCCGCAGGGCAACGCCTCGACCGGCCTTGGCATCGACCGCAAATCCCGCGTCACTTCGAGCTACGACATGCTGGTCGGCGAGCGGACCTTGCGCGACGTCATCATGCCGACGGCGGTGCCGCGCCTCTTCCTCGCGCCCTCGACCATGGACCTGCTTGGCGTCGAGCTCGAAATCGCAGCCCACGAGGATCGCTCCTATAAGCTGCGCAACGCGCTTCAAGCCTATCGCGAGCAAAGCGCCGACCAGCCCGATTCCGTCACCTATGTCGTGGTCGATTGCCCGCCTTCGCTCAATCTTCTCACCGTCAATGCGCTTGCCGCCGCCGACGCCGTCGTCGTGCCGCTGCAGTGTGAATTCTTCGCCCTCGAAGGGCTGTCGCAACTCCTGACCACGGTCGAGCAGGTCCGCCGCACGCTCAATCCGGCGCTGGCGATTTACGGCATCGTGCTGACCATGTACGATCCGCGAAACAGCCTCGCCGGACAGGTCGTCGCCGACGTGCGCGCCTACATGGGCGACAAGGTCTATGACACCGTCATTCCCCGCAATGTTCGGCTCTCCGAGGCGCCGTCGCACGGCAAGCCGGCTTTGCTTTACGACCTCAAATGCGCCGGCAGCCAGGCCTATCTCAAGCTCGCCTCGGAGGTCATTCGGCGCGAGGAGCGCATGCGCGCGGCCTAGAGGATCGCCATTGCCAACCCATTGTCATGCCCGCGAACGCGGGTATCCAGACTTCCAGCCCGGCGACGGCCCTTGGATTCCCGCTTTCGCGGGAATGACAGGTTGCGAGGAGGAGCAAAAATGGCCGAAGACCTGAGCCGAACCGAACAAAGGCCCCGCCTGGGGCGCGGCCTCGCCGCCCTGCTGGGGACCGCGAACGAAGAGCCCGAGGTCGGAGCCGGCGCCCGAAGGCTGCCGATCGAATTCCTGCGGCCCAATCCGCGCAACCCGCGCAAGCGGTTCGACGACGCCGAACTCGATGAGCTCGCCGCCTCGATCAAGGAGCGCGGCGTCATCCAGCCGGTCGTGGTCCGCCCAATTCCCCGCGTCGCCGACGCCTACGAGATCATCGCCGGCGAGCGGCGCTGGCGGGCGGCGCAGCGAGCGGGGCGCCACGATATCCCGGTCATCGTCGTCGAGGCCGGCGACCGCGAAGCGCTCGAAATCGCCATCGTCGAGAATGTCCAGCGCGCCGATCTCAACGCGCTCGAGGAAGCCGCGGGCTACGCGCAACTCGGCGCCGACTACGGCTATTCGCATGGCGACATTGCCCGCGTCGTCGGAAAAAGCCGCAGCCATGTCGCCAACACCACGCGGCTGACCCATTTGCCCGAACATACCCGCGCCCTGCTGGCGGGCGGGCAGATCTCGGCTGGCCACGCCCGCGCCCTGCTCGCCGTCGCCGACCCGGACGCCCTCGCCGACCGCATCGTGGCGCAAGGGCTGACCGTCAGGGACATCGAGCGGCTCAGCGAGAATCCCGGCAAGACCGGCCGGCCGCGCAAGGCCGCCGCGCCCGTCGACCCCGACACGGCTGCGCTAGAGGACAAGCTCGGCCTCGCGCTCGGAACCAAAGTGACGATCCGGCATGACGGCGAAAGCGGCCAGATCCGGATCGCGTTCCGGGATTTCGAGCAGCTCGACGACTTCTGCCGCAGGCTTTGCCAGTCGGCGGGGAGGTAGGAGAGGTCGCGCCGGTCGCCGTCATGGCGGAACTTGTCCCGGGATAACCGGATAACGGACAACGGATAACGGGGAATAACGGTGACACTTTACTCAATCCCCAATGGTCCTGGAAGCCGACTCCGGCAACGCGGTGATGCGCTCCTGAGCGACCGAAAGGCGAAGGACGACGAATTGGGGACAGCCTCCTATCTATTCGATGATTGAGTAAAGTGTCACCGATATCCCGACAAATCCTTGCGATTATCAGAAAGCGGCGCTATTCTGCCTCTGTCGCTGGTCCTTAAGGATTACCGCAGCGGCGAAAGAGAATCCCGCCCTTGACGCCGGGACAGGACAATGGAGGGGAGAGAGAGAAACCGCATGAGACATCGCTATGTGATTGAATAATAACGCTTCTCCGAGGTCCACCGGGATTTGGATTTGCTTCCGACGGTTTGGATTTGCTTCCATTTTCCTTTGGAATTCCTTCCTTCCCGACTTTGTTTTCCTTCCACCGATTTTGCAAAGCTTCCGTCCGTCTGGTGGAACACTTAGCCCCTTCCGCCCCGTCCCCGCGACGCAGAAGCAAGCGCCCATAGCGCCCGCGTCGCCAAGACATCCGCCAGCCGTGCGTCGCCCCGAACCCGCGCGCTCGCCAGTCGAACCGCGGGCAGGCGCTGAGCGATCGACTCCGAGGTCCAGCGCTCGGCCTGCTTCGCCAGGGCGCGGCGGGCGGGCATCGGCAGCTTGACGAACAGCGCCTGGCAGGCGGCGTCAAACGGGCGGCCCTGATCCATTTCGAGCCGGAGCCGGTGCAGGAGCAGCAATCGCTGAACCAGCCGGATCATCAGGAGGCCTGCTTCGCCGCCCTCGTCGAAGAACCGGGTCAGCGAGGTCTCAACCGCCTTGAGATCGCCGAGCAGCGCCTGATCGACGACCTGATCGAGATTGGACGGCGCGGCGTCCGAGACGATCGCCTCGACGTCCTCGGCGGTGATCGCGGATTTTCCCCGCGCATAGAGCATGAGCTTGGCGATCTCGCCGCGCGTCGTCTGCCGGTCGGCGCCGGTGAGCGCGACCAGCGCCGCCCGCGCGTCCGGCGCGATCGCAAGCCCGGCCGCGAGCGCCTCCGCTTCGATGAGCGATTCGAGCGCGTCGGCGTCGTCGGAATAGCATTCGATCGCGGCGCGAACGGGCGAGGCTTCGAACGCGGCTCTCAAGCCCGCTCCCTTCTTGAGTTGTCCCGCCTTGACGACGATCGCGCAATCGGTCGGCGGCCGGGCGAACAACGGCTCGAGCGCCGGCAGGAGATCGCGCGCCTGGGCGTCGATCCAGATTGCGCGGGCGCCGCCGAACATCGAGATCGCATAGGCTTCGTCGGCGAGCGCGCCGGGATCGCGCGCGACCGCGTCGCCCTCGAGGCGCACGAGCCGCAGCGGGTCCGACTCGGCATCGATCAGCTTGCGGATGATGGCCTTCACCCGCTCATGCGCCAGTCCCTCGTCCTGCCCATGCACCAGGTAGAAGCGGATCTCCTTCGGCAGTCGCTCGATGAAGCCGTCGGCGGCGGCGCTGGCGACGACGGTCATCGGCTCGAACTCAATCGCGCGCTCATTGCCGGCCCGGGCTTTCGCGTCATGGCGAAATCGTCTAGCACACGACCGCGCTTTTCCTAGACGGACCGTCGAACGACCATGACGACTTTCAAGCTCCTCCTGCTGCCCGGCGATGGCATCGGCCCGGAGGTCATGGCCGAAGTCGAGAAGATCATCGATTTTTTCGCGAGCGAAGGCGCCGCGAAATTCGAGATCGAAAAGGGATTGGTCGGTGGCTGCGCCTATGACGCGCACGGGAAAGCGATCAGCGAAGCCGACATGGCGCTTGCCGGCGCGGCTGACGCGGTCCTATTCGGCGCCGTCGGTGGCCCGAAGTGGGACGGTGTTCCCTACGACGTTCGCCCGGAAGCGGGACTGCTCAGATTGCGCAAGGAGCTCGCGCTCTACGCCAACCTGCGGCCGGCGATCTGTTATCCGGCGCTCGCCTCCGCTTCGTCGCTCAAGCCCGAGGTCGTCGAAGGGCTCGACATCATGATCGTGCGCGAGCTCACCGGCGGGGTCTATTTCGGCGAGCCGAAGCAGATCATCGATCTCGGCAACGGGCAGAAGCGCGCCATCGACACCCAGGTCTACGACACGTTCGAGATCGAGCGGATTGGCCGCACCGCCTTCGAGCTCGCCCGCAAGCGGCGAAACAAGGTCACGTCGGGCGAGAAGCGCAATGTGATGAAGTCCGGGGTTCTGTGGCACGAAGTGATGACCGCCCTCCACAAGCGGGAATATCCGGACGTCAAATTGGAGCATCAGCTCGCCGACGCTTTGGGCATGCAGCTTGTCCGCTGGCCGAAGCAATTCGACGTCATCGTCACCGACAACCTGTTCGGCGACATGCTGTCGGACGTCGCCGCGATGCTGACCGGGTCGCTCGGCATGCTCCCCTCCGCCTCGCTCGGCGACCTGGATCCGAGAAGCGGCCGGCGCAAGGCGCTCTACGAGCCGGTGCATGGATCGGCGCCCGACATCGCCGGCAAGGGGCTCGCCAATCCGATCGCCATGATCGGATCGTTCGGGATGGCGCTGCGCTATTCGTTCGGCCTCAACGCGGCAGCCGACAGGCTCGACGCGGCAATCTCCCAGGCGCTCGCGCAGGGCCTCAGAACCGCCGACATCCGCGGCGACGCCGATCGCATGGTTTCGACGGGCGAGATGGGCGACGCCATTGTGGCCGAGCTGGCGCGAAATCCGGGCTAGCGACGCGGGTTTTCCTCCGGCTCGTGTGTCAGCACGGCTTCGCAGGCGCCATTGCGCTTGCGTCCCAAGCGCTTTCTCTATAACAAACGATCCGTTCGCCAAAGCGAACATAGTCTCCGTCGCTGGATGTGGAAGGGTCGGTCGTGGGGGACGCAGGGGCGCTTTTGAACGGGGCGATCGCGCAGTCCGTCTCGCCCAATAGCCCGACTCTACGGTTGGATCCGGGTTCGCCGCTGCGGATGGATTCCGGCGTGGCGTTGGCGCCGCTCACCATCGCCTACCAGACCTACGGCGCCCTCAATGCGGCGAGGTCGAACGCCCTCCTCATCTGTCACGCGCTGACAGGCGACCAGCATGTCGCCAACCTGCATCCGGTCACCGGCCGACCGGGGTGGTGGGAGACGATGGTTGGTCCGGGCCGCCCGTTCGACACCGACCGTTTCTTCGTCATTTGTCCGAACGTGGTCGGCGGCTGCATGGGATCGACCGGCCCGGCCTCCATCAATCCTGAAACCGGCGAGCCTTACGGGCTCGACTTTCCGATCGTCACGGTCGCCGACATGGTCCGGGCGCAGGCGCTGCTGATCGATCATCTCGGCATCGACACGCTATTTTGCGTCGCCGGCGGTTCGATGGGCGGCATGCAGGTCCTACAATGGGCCGCAAACTATCCCAATCGCGTCTTCGCCGCTCTGCCGATCGCGACCGCGGCGCGGCACTCCTCGCAGAACATCGCCTTCCACGAGGTCGGCCGGCAGGCGGTGATGGCCGATCCGGATTGGCGCGGCGGACGCTACCTCGTCGAGGGCACGCGCCCCGCTAAGGGCCTCGCGGTCGCGCGCATGGCCGCCCATATCACCTACCTGTCCGAGACGGCGCTGCATCGCCGCTTCGGCCGCAATCTGCAGGATCGCTCCGCGCGCACGTTTTCCTTCGACGCCGATTTCCAGGTCGAATCCTACCTGCGTCACCAGGGCACGATCTTCGTCGAGCGGTTCGACCCGAACTCCTATCTCTACATGACGCGGGCGATGGACTATTTCGATCTCGCGGCGGACTACGGCGGATCGCTCGCGAACGCATTCAAGGACTCCAAGACGCGTTTCTGCGTGGTCTCGTTCACCTCCGACTGGCTGTTTCCGACCAGGGACTCGCGGGCGATCGTCCGCGCGCTCAACGCCGGCGGCGCGTCGGTCTCGTTCGTCGAGATCGAGACCGATCGCGGGCACGACGCTTTCCTGCTCGACGTCCCCGACCTCATCGACACCACGAGGGGCTTCATCGACGCTGCCGCCCGAGCGAGAGGCATTGCTTGACCCTTGCCCGGACCCTCGCTCCGCCGCGCGTCGACCTTTTGCGCGTCGCGGAACTGGTCGCGCCGGGATCGCGCGTTCTCGACGTTGGCTGCGGCGACGGCGAGCTCTTGAGGCTGCTTGTCGAAGAGCGAAATGTCGACGGCCGCGGAATTGAGCTTTCGCAGCAGGGCGTCAACGATTGCGTGGCGAAAGGGCTCTCCGTCATTCAGGGCGACGCCGACGCCGACCTCGTCGACTACCCCACCGACGCCTTCGACTATGTGATCCTGTCGCAGACCTTGCAGGCCACGCGCCAACCTCGCGTCGTGCTCGAGCATATGCTGCGGATCGGCGGCCGGGCGATCGTTTCGGTGCCGAATTTCGGCCATTGGAAAGTCCGCGCGCAGCTCGCCCTTTTCGGCCGAATGCCGGTGACCGAGAGCCTTTCCCAATCCTGGTACGACACGCCGAACATCCATTTCTGCACCATTGCCGATTTCATCGTGCTCGCCCATGAGGTCGGCGCGACAATCGACAAGAGCGCGGCCCTCGATCCTCGCGGGCGTCCGCTCAATCCCATCTGGCCCAAATGGGCGTGGAATTTGCTCGGCGAGCAGGCGATCTTCCTCCTGCACCGCAAGAGCTAAGCACAGCGAGCGGGTTGACAGCGCTGGCGCCGCGCCCTCAACCTCAATGGAACTTGCAAGGAGCGCGCTTGCGATGCCGATCCCCTCCGCTGTCCAGGACCTCGTTCAAGACGCTCAGAGCTGGCGTCGCGACATCCATCAAGACCCGGAGCTCCTGTACGACGTCGAGCGCACGGCTCGATATGTCGCCGACCGCCTCACGGCTTTCGGCTGCGACGAGGTCAAGACGTCGATCGGCCGAACCGGCGTCGTCGGCCTCATCCGCGGCGCCAAGGGCTCGAGCCCGCGCTCGATCGGGCTGCGCGCGGACATGGACGCGCTGCCGATCGAAGAGGCGACCAACCTCTCCTACCGCTCCAAGAATCCGGGCAAAATGCACGCCTGCGGCCACGACGGGCATACCGCGATGCTGCTCGGCGCAGCGCGATGCCTGGCTCAAACCCGCAACTTCGCCGGCAATGCTGTCGTCATCTTCCAGCCCGCCGAAGAGGGCGGCGCGGGCGCGCGGGCGATGATTGAGGACGGGCTGATGGACCAATTCCGCATCGAGGAGGTCTACGGCATGCACAATTGGCCGTTGCTGCCGGTCGGATCCTTCATGCTGCGCAAGGGGCCGCTGCTGGCCGCCGCCGACGAGATCACGATCACGATCGAAGGTCAGGGCGGCCATGCGGCGATGCCCCATCAGGGCGTCGATCCGGTCGTCGCCGGGGCGCAGATCGTGCTCGCCCTGCAGACGATCGTTTCGCGAAATATCGATCCGCTCGATTCTTGCGTCGTTTCGATCACCCGATTCGAGGCCGGCTCGGCCAGCAACATCATCCCTCAGACGGCCTGGCTGAACGGCACGGCGCGCACGCTCCAGGCCGCGACGCGCGACAAGGTCGAAAAGCGAATCCGCGAGATCGTCGCCGGTCTTGCCGCGGCAGCCGGCCTGACGGCGCGGGTCGAATATCGCCGCGGCTACCCCGCGACCGTCAACCATCCGGGGCAGACCGACTTCGCCGCCGCGGTCGCGCGTAAGGTCGCAGGCGACTCCCATGTCGATTCGAACGCGGCTCCAGTCATGGGCGCCGAAGACTTTTCGTTCATGCTCGAGGCGCGCCCCGGCGCCTTCATCTTCCTCGGCAATGGCGACAGTGCGAAACTCCACAGCCCGGCATACGACTTCAACGACGCAGCCCTCCCCTATGGCATGAGTTATTGGGTCGAGCTGGTCGAGACTGCGCTCAAGCCGTAGCGCCGATCGGCTTGAGCGCGTGTCGCCCTCCGCCTTCGGTTATTGCCGCTCGAATTCCTCGCGCCGCTGAGAATGCCAGAAGCGTCTCGGGCTGTCCCCCTCTGATCAAAGGACGCCGAAAGTCTCGAACGCTTCGCGCGCCCCCATGCCCGCTCGAATTGCAGTTGCGACCCTGTTCTCCGTGGACGCCTTAGCGAGAGCCGCTTCGATCGCCTCAGCTTCCGCTTCGGAGGGAATGACGAGGACCCCCTCGCGATCGCCGAAGATGAGATCGCCGGGCGCAATTCGGACCCCTTCGATTTCAATGCTTACGCGAAAGTCGATCACCTTGCCGCGCGGACCCTGGTCCTGTGCGTAGAGTCCGCGGCAGAACGTCGGGAAGCCGAGCGCTTCAATTCCCGCGGCATCGCGGACGAAGCCATTGAGGACCGCGCCCGCGGCGCCCAGGTAGCGCGCGCGTGTGGACATGAGCTCACCCCAAAGCGCATAGCGAAACAAGCCGCCCGTGGCGACATAGACCTCGTTCGGGTGAAGATCGTCGAGCGCCTCCAACATCAGCCCGAACGGCTTTGCGTCGACGCCGCCGCGCGAGCGAGCGCTGTCGTCGAAGATGTCGGCCTCGAGGACGGGCATGGCCCGGCCGGCAAGCTTCATGTCCGGCTTCAGCGGTCCGATGGCCTGCGGCAAGAATTGGCGACGCCATCCCATCTTGTCCAAGACGTCGCCCACGACCGCCGTAAACAGCTTGTCGCGCAGGGTCGAAAAAAGAAGGTCTTCCTCCATCTTGGCCATGTTTGCTCCTTACATCGAGCCGCAGCGAGTTCGGAAGGCGTTGCCTATTGCCGCTCGAGCTCCTCCCGCAGGATTTCGAGGCCCAGCCACTCGTCCTCGGCGCCGGCGAGCGCGTCACGCAATTCCCCATAGGCCTTCGTCGCGTCGAGAAACGCAGCCGGCTCTCTGAGGGCGAAGTCGGCGTCGGCCAGCTTGCGCTCGTGCGCATCGAGGTCGGCGCGAAGCGCCTCGATCCTCGCCGGAAGCGTCTCGAGCGCGCGCCTCTCGTTGAAGCCGAGCTTCCGCCGTGGGGCGGCCCGGTCGGCCGGCGGCCGGCCTGGCCGCTCGGCGGGCGCGATCGGCGTTGCGAGCGTACCGGCCAACCCGCGCCCACGCTGCGCGACCATGTCCGAATAGCCGCCGGCATATTCGACCCAGCGTCCTTCGCCCTCGCCGACAATGACCGCGGTCGCCACCCGGTCGAGAAAATCGCGGTCGTGGCTGACGACCAGGATCGTTCCGGCATAATCGCCGAGCAACTCCTGAAGGAGATCGAGCGTTTCGATATCGAGGTCGTTGGTCGGCTCGTCGAGAACCATCAGGTTCGACGGCCGCGCGAGCGCTCTGGCGAGCATCAAGCGCCCGCGTTCGCCACCCGACAGTTTTCCGATCGGCGTCCGCGCCTGCTCGGGCGCGAACAGAAAATCGCGCATATAACCCAAAACATGGCGAGGCTGATTGTTGATCGTCACGGTATCGCTGCCGCCGCCGGTCAGCGCGTCCACCAGAGTCGTCGTGGGCTCCAGCGACGAGCGCCCCTGATCGAGACTGGCCATCACGACATTCGCGCCAAGACGCACAGATCCAGAATCCGGGGCCAGAACTCCGGTTAGCAGGTTCACCAGGGTCGTCTTGCCGGCGCCGTTGGCGCCGACGACGCCGATTCGGTCGCCGCGCATCGCACGCATCGAGAAATCGCGGACGATCGCGCGCCCGTCGTAAGTTTTGCTGATCCGCTCGGCGTCGATCACCAGCGCGCCCGACGCCTTGACGTCCTGGGCGGTCATCGCGGCGGCGCCGACCGATCGCAACGCTTCGCGCCGCTCGCGCCGCAGATCTGCAAGTTCCGTCACCCGCCGCATGTTGCGCTTCCGCCGCGCGGTGACGCCGTAGCGCATCCAGTGCTCTTCGTTGACGATCCGCCGGTCGAGCTTGTGGCGCTCAAGCTCCTCCTCCTCGAGTTTCATGTCGCGCCAGGCCTCGAACGCGCCGAAACCCTGGTCTAGCCGGCGCGTCCGGCCGCGATCGAGCCAGATTGTCGCCCGGGTCAGGTCGGCGAGCAGGCGCTTGTCGTGGCTGATGAGAGCGAGCGCCGACCGGCTGCCGGCGAGGCGCGCCTCCAGCCATTCGATCGCGACCAGATCGAGGTGGTTGGTCGGCTCGTCGAGCAGCAGGATCTCGGGTTCGGCGCTAAGCGCCCTGACCAAAGCTGCCCGTCGCGCTTCTCCGCCGGAAAGACGTCCAGGATCGGTGACGGGATCGAGCCCCAGCTCAGCCAGCATCGCTCTCGCCTGATAGGGGTCGTCGAATTCGCCGAGGCCCGCCAGCACATAGTCGAGCGTAGTCCTGAAGCCCGAAACGTCAGGCTCCTGGGGCAGATAGGCGAGGCGGGCGGAGGGCTGGACGAATCGGGTCCCACGATCCGCTGCCGTCTCTCCCGCCGCGATGCGAAAAAGCGTCGATTTACCTGATCCGTTGCGCCCCACAACGGCGATGCGGTCGCCGGCAGAAATTGACAGTTCCGCGCCGTCCAGAAGCGGCGCGCCGCCGAGGGTGAGCGCGATGTCTCGCAATTGTAGAAGGGGCGGCATATGAATAGGTCCGGACGCGGCGGCGTCACGCTTAACGGCAAGCGGGGGAAAGGAAAAGGCCCATGGCGACCACGGCGAGTTTAGCGGCGTTGGCAAAATTGACCGGTATGCGCGACGGCGTGCTCGCGCGGACAGCGAGGGCGGACTTCGCCGGCGATCCAGGGCGCTTCAAGGAGTTCAGCGTCACTCTCGACGATCTGCTGTTCGACTATTCCAAGCAGCGCGTCGATGCTGGCGTCATGGCGGGGCTGGTTGAGCTCGCCAAGGCGGCGGCGGTCGAGGCCCGACGCGACGCGATGTTCGCGGGCGAGAAAATCAACATCACCGAGAAGCGGGCTGTCCTGCACACCGCGTTGCGCAATTTCTCCGGCAAGCCGGTCCGGGTCGATGGCCAGGACGTGATGCCCGAAGTCATCGGAACGCGCGAGAAGATGCTCGGCTTCGCCGCGGATGTTCGCGAGGGACGAGTGCGCGGCGCACTCGGCCAGCCGATGACGGACGTCATCAATATCGGCATCGGCGGGTCCGACCTCGGCCCCGCCATGGCCACGCGGGCGCTTTCGCCTTTCGCGCCGCCACAACTGCGCAGCCACTTCGTCTCCAACGTCGATGGCGCCGACATCGGCGACACCTTGCGCGGGCTCGATCCGTCGCGAACGCTTTTTATCGTCTCATCGAAGACCTTCACGACGCAGGAGACGATGACCAACGCGGCGACCGCGCGGGCCTGGATCGCCCAAGGGCTCGGCGAGGCCGCGGTGCACGATCATTTCGCCGCGGTTTCGACCCAACTCGACAAGGTGGCGCAGTTCGGCATTCAGCCGACGCGGGTGTTCGGCTTCTGGGACTGGGTCGGCGGCCGCTATTCGGTCTGGTCAAGCATCGGCTTGCCGCTTGCGATCGCGATCGGACCCGACCGCTTCAATGAATTTCTCCGTGGGGGTTATGAGATCGACCAACACTTCCGCGAAGCGCCGATCGAGCGAAACATCCCGATCCTGATGGGGCTGCTCAGCGTCTGGAATCGCAATGTTCTCGGCCATGCCACGCATGGCGTGATCCCGTACGACCAGCGGCTCGGGCGTTTCCCCGCCTATCTCCAGCAGCTACAGATGGAGAGCAACGGCAAGCACGTCCAGCTCGACGGTTCGCCCACCAACACGGCGACCGGCCCGGTTGTGTGGGGCGAGCCCGGCACCAATGGTCAGCATGCTTTCTTCCAGCTTATTCACCAGGGAACGGAGATCATTCCCCTCGACCTGCTCGTCGCGGCGACTCCGACCGACGCCGACGCGCATCATCATGACCTTCTGGTCGCCAATTGCTTCGCCCAGGGCCAAGCCTTGATGCGCGGCCGCACCCCGGAGGAGGCCGAGGCGATAACCCACCGGCAGGGCGCGAGCGAAGCGGAGGCTCATCGGCTTGCCCCGCATAAGAGCTTTTCCGGCAGCCGCCCGACCAGCACGTTCCTCTATCGTCGTCTCGATCCGCGCACGCTCGGCCGTCTGATCGCCCTTTACGAGCACAAAGTGTTCACTGAGGGCGCCGTTTGGAACATCGACTCCTTCGACCAGTGGGGCGTCGAGTTGGGCAAGGAGCTTGCGTCAAGTCTGGCGCCGATCGTCGCCGAGTTCGACCGCAAAGACAAACGAGCTCGATCCGTCGACCGCGGGACTGGTCGCGCATCTGCGCGATCTGCGCGGGGCGAAACCGAGTAGCTGAGGGGACAGCTTCCCTAAAGCGCGTCACGCGGCCCTACCAATCAGACGCTGCTTCGGCAGTGCCTGACACCGTGCGAGCGGCGGCGCCGGGATGGTTTTCATGCTGGCTGCCCACGATGGCTCTGGAGGTAATTCCCCCGGCGCCGCCACACCGCCTCGACCGCTGATTAGGCTCTGCAAATCATCGCTATGTAGGGCGAAGACGGCGTGGGCGGGATGCCGAGTGACAAACTGCAAGGGGACGCCATGCGAATCAGCGTCGGAATCGACATCGCCAAAGAGATACACTGGGCCACGGCCATCGACGCCGACGGCGCCGTGCAGATCGACCGCAAGCTGCTCAACACCCCGGCCGATATTGCAGCGCTGATCGACGACCTGATCGCACTGCGCGGCGCGGTTCGCATCGGCCTGGACGTCATTGGGGGCATTGCAGGTCTGGCCGAAGCCATGTTGGCCGAGGCCGGGTTCACGCTCGTCCATGTGCCGGGCATTGCCGTCAATCGCGCTCGTCAGAGCACGGTCGGCGGCGAGAACAAGTCCGACCCGCGCGACGCCCGCACCATCGCCGACCAGGTCCGAACCCGGTCGGATCTGCGCCAGATCGAGCCGGCTACCGAACTTGATCTCGAGATCAGACTGCTGGTCAGCCGCCGCGGCGACATCGTGCAGGCGCAAACCCAGCGCCTGTCCCGCATGCGCGACCTGCTCGTCGGCATCTTCCCCGGCCTGGAAGCCTGCCTCGACCTCAAGACCAAGGGGCCGCTGCACCTGCTGACCAAGTTCGTTACGCCAGCCGAGCTGCGCGCCGCTGGCAAGAAGCGCCTGGTGCGCCACCTGCAAGCAGCAGGCGGCCTGCCGAAGGTCGAGGAGCTGACCGATCGCGTGCTGATCGTCGCGGCCGAACAAACGATCGCCGTGCCAGCCGAGCGCATGACCGCGCGTCTGATCCGCGAACTCGCCGTCGAGGCGCTGGCCAGCCGCACCCGCCTCATCGAGCTCGATCGCGAGCTGGAGACGCTGCTCCAACGCCACCCTGACGCGGCCCTCATCCGCAGCCTGCCTGGCATGGGGGCCGTGCTTACCGCAGAGCTCATCGCCGAGGCAGGCAATCTCGCCCGCTTCCGTTCCGCCGACGCACTCGCCTCGGCGGCTGGAATGGCGCCGGTGCTGCGACAGTCGGGCCGAACCCGCTTCCTCCGACGACCCAACGGCGGCAACAAGGGCCTCAAACGCGTATTCTATCAGTCCGCCTTTTGCTCCCTCGCACACCACGACGGCCGAGCCTTCTATGAACGCAAGCGACGCGAAGGTAAGCGCCACCACCAAGCCGTCATTGCCCTCGCACGAAGGCGCGTAAACGTCCTCTGGGCCGTCCTCCATTCCCGGACGCCCTTTCAATCCGGATTCAAAACAGCCACTTGACTGAACCATTAGGCGGCCTGTTCCTGAGGAGCGTGGCGAAGCTACGCGTCGTGAAGGGCTTGGGCTCGCTTGGCGGCTACTCGAGCGCGTCGACACGGCTGCTGCGTCGCCTGCTCAGGACGAGCCCCAGCGTTTGGACGAGCCGAGTTGGTCGAGTCGCCTGCGCAAGCCAGCGACGCGTCGATGCATCAACGAGGGGCGCCAAGGTCTTGCGCACGTGCGCGTGGTAGGCGTCGAGCCACGCAATCTCGTCCGCCTCGAGCAATTTCGGCTCGACGAGCGCAAGGTCGATCGGCGCAAGCGTCAGCGTCTCGAAACCAAGCATCGGCCGTTCGCCGCCCGGAATTGTCCGCGTCTCGACCGCGACCAGATTCTCGATCCGGATGCCGAATTCGCCCGCGGCATAGTAGCCGGGTTCGTTGGACACGATCATGCCAGGGAACGAGCGCGGTCATGCCCGTCTTGGCAAGGCGCTGCGGCCCCTCGTGGACCGAGAGGTAGGACCCGACGCCGTGTCCCGTGCCATGGTCGAAATCAAGCCCGGCCCGCCATAACGTCATCCGCGCGAGGGCGTCGATCGGCGCCCCAGTCGTACCCGGCGGAAAGACTGCGCGCGCGACCCCGATATGGCCCTTCAGCACCCGGGTGAAGCGGTCGCGCATCACGCCCGTCGGCCGACCGACGGCGATCGTGCGGGTGATGTCGGTCGTGCCGTCCTCGTATTGCGCGCCGCTGTCGATGAGAAAAATGCCCCGCCCGATCTTGCGATTGGAAGCCTTGCTGACCCGATAGTGAGGAATGGCCGAATTCGGTCCCGCGCCCGCGATGGTCGGAAACGAGAGGTCCTTGAAGGCGGGGCTCTCGCGCCGAAACGTCTCCAAAGCCTTGACTGCGTCGATTTCGGTCAGGCGTCCGCGTGGCGCTTCACCGGCGAACCAAGCAAGGAAACGAGCTATCGCCGCGCCGTCGCGCTCATGTGCGGCGCGCGACCCCGCGAGCTCGACCGGATTCTTCACCGCCTTCATCAGCGTGATCGGGTCAGGCTTAAGGTCTGCCTTGCCGCCCGCTCGCTCAAGCGCCTGGGCGAGGGCGGCTGGCGCAGTCGCGGCGTCGAACATGACGCGACGGGCTTGCCTGCCCAGGTCTTCTACGAACGGCTCGAGAACGTTCGGCTCATGGATCTCCGCCTGACGGCCAAGACCCTGGCGGCTCGCCGCCGTCAGCTTTCTGCCGTCGACGAATACAAGCGGACGTCCCTCGACCGGCAGATAGGCAAAGCCGAGCGGCAGCGGCGTATACGAGACGTCCGATCCGCGAATGTTGAACAGCCACGCAAGGTTGTGGGGGTCGCTGATCAGGAGCCCGTCCCCCGTCAGGGCTTTCCGCGCCCGGGCGATTTTTTCGCGCGCGCTTTCGCCGGCGAATCGCATCGCATGCAGCGAAATCCGGCCGAGCGGCGGCGGCGGCCGATCGACCCAAATGGCGTCGATCGGGTTCGAAGTCGACCGCGACCAGCCCCGCGCCGGCCCTTTCGCACGCCGCGGCGAAGCGCGCGACGGCGTCTGGCGTATGAAGATGCGAATCATAACCGAGCTTGTCGCCCGCCTTGAGCTTCTTTGTGATCCACTCGGTCGGTGGCTCATCGACGACGTGACGGAACTCGAACACTGACCCATCCGCCTGGGTCTTCACTTGCGCCGTGTAGCGGCCGTCGACGAACAGCGCCGCCGCATCCTTGAGCACCACCGCGATCCCCGCCGAGCCGGCGAATCCCGTCAGCCAGCGAAGACGCTCGGCGTTCGGGGGCACATATTCGTTCTGATGCTCGTCGGCGCGCGGGACGATGAAGCCTGCGAGGCCCTCCTTGGCCAATTCAGCTCGCAACGCCCCGACGCGGTCGCGTCCGTGCGAAGGATCGCCGAGTTCGACGAACGACTGGAAGCGACTTTCGAACACGAGCGGCAGCCTCCGAAACAGGCCGGATCAGGCGGCGTCCTGCGCGGTGACGACCAGGCCGATGAACGGCAATTCGCGATAGCAGTGGGCGACATCCATGCCGTATCCGACGACAAAAACGTCGGGGCAGACGAAGCCGACGAAATCGGCGCCGATTTCGACCGCCCGCTTGCCCGGCTTTTCCAGCATTGTGCACACCAGGACCCTGCGCGCGCCTCGCGCCGCCAGGAGATCCTTGGCGAACGCCAGCGTCCGGCCCAATTCAAGGATATCGTCAACCAAGAGAACGTCGCGGTCGCGCACTGACAACTCGATGTCGCGGAGGATTTTTACCGTCCCGCTCGACACTGTCCCGTCCACGTAGCTGGACAGGTGAAAAAACTCGACCTGAGGCTCGAGCCCGACCCGATGCAGGGCGCGCAAGAGGTCCGCCGCGAACATGAAGGACCCCTTGAGGATCGCGACGACCAGGAGGTCTTTCGGCTTGGCCGCGGCGATCTCCCGAGCGAGCGCCTCCGTTCGCTCGGCGATCGACCGTTCGTCGAACAGAACCTTGACTTGCCTCGCGCCGCTCATGGCCTCACTCGGTGAACGACGCTTTATCTCCCGGCGCGGCGAATTTTACCAGCACGTCGCGAACCCCGGACGGAGGCGCCGCCAGCCGCGCCCGGAAGGCGACCCGTTCGTGAGGACCGAGACGAGGCTTTGGCCGTGGCGCGGCCCAGAGGTACAGTTCCCGACCGTCGTCGCCGGACAGGGTAATGCGCAGGTTCGGCACGGGGGTTTCAGCCTGACGCAGGTTGACGATCTCGCCTGCGACGAGGAGTTCGCGGCGGTCGTCGCTCGCCCCTGCGATCGTTGCACGCACGCCGTCGATCGACAGGCCGCGAAGATTGACCGGCATGCCCAATGACGCATAAGCCGCCGCCGTCGCGGGCGCGGCCCGGACGATCGTTGCCCGGGCCGCGATCGTAGTTGTCGCAGCAACCATGACGGCGAGAAAGACGAGCGCCGGCGCAACGCCGACGCCGGTCGCTTGATTAGGGTCTGGATCACGATCTGAGCCGGATTTGCGCTCGACAATCATGACGCCTGGCCTCGCCGTTTTGATGGGGTGGACGATGGCTGGCATTTATTTGGAAACACGGTTAAAGCCGCGTTAAGCGGCCAGCCCTCGCCGTCCCCGGGGATCGCGTTGCTAAGGTTCGAAAACGTCGGTTTGCGCTACGGTATGGGACCAGAGGTCGTTGGAGACCTCAATTTTTCCATCGCCCCGCAAAGCTTTCAGTTCCTCACCGGTCCGTCCGGCGCCGGCAAGACCACCTTGATGCGGCTTGATGCTGCTCGCGCTCCGCCCGACGCGGGGAACGGTACGGGTCTTTGGCCGAGACGCCGCGGCGTTGAGCAAGGACGATATGACGGCGCTGCAGGCGCCGCATCGGCGTGGTGTTCCAGGACTTTCGCCTGCTTGACCATCTCACCACCTATGAGAACGTGGCCCTGCCGCTCAGGGCGATGGGGCGCGAGGAATTGGGGTATCGGGCCGAAGTGGTCGAGCTTCTGCGTTGGGTCGGTCTCGGCGACCGGATGGATGCGCCCCCGCCCGTCCTCTCCGGCGGCGAAAAGCAGCGGGCGGCGATCGCGCGGGCGTTGATCGTCCGGCCGGAGCTTCTGCTCGCGGACGAGCCGACCGGAAATGTTGATCCCGGCCTCGCGCGGCGGCTGCTAAGATTGTTCGTCGAGCTTCACCGGCTCGGCACGGCGGTCGTCATCGCCACCCATGATCTCCAGCTCATGGACCAATTCGGCTTCGCCCGCAGGCTGGTCGTCGGCGACGGTAAGCTTACGATCTTCGACGGGTCGAAGACGTGAACGAACCGATCATCGACCCCCTCCTCGTCGTCGAGTCTGAGGCGACGTTCGAGAGCGACGCCCCGCTCATACCCCGGGACTCGGTCGCTGGCCGCGCCCTGGTTGTGGTGATCGCGATCATGACTTTTCTCGCCTGCCTGACGGCGGGCGGGGCGTTGCTCGTCGCCGACGCCTCCCGCAACTGGCGCTCCGACGTGGTGCGCGACGCCACCATCCAGGTGAAAGCGGGCCCAGGCGACAACATCGACAGTTTGGTTGCGAAAGCCGTCTCGATCGCCTCGCAGGCCAAGGGCGTCGAGTCCGTTCATGCTTATTCGAAGGCGGAATCGGAGCGGCTGCTGGAACCTTGGTTGGGCAACGGGCTCGACCTCAGCCAACTGCCGATTCCCCGGCTCATCGTCGTCCGGCTCGGCGGCGGCCAGCGGCCGGAGGATCTCGCCGCGCTGCGAGCCGCGCTGGCGGCGGCGGTCCCGCAGGCCAATCTCGACGACCATCGCATCTGGGCGGCGCGCATCGGCACGATGGCCGACGCCGTTGTCGTCCTTGCCGCCGCCCTCTTCGCCCTCATGATCCTGGCGATGGGAACGGCGATCGGGTTCGCCACCCGCGGCGCGATGGCGGGCAACCGCGAGATCGTCGAGGTGCTGCATCTGGTCGGCGCGTCCGACAAGTTCATCGCCAGGGAATTCCAGACCCATTTCCGCCGCCTCGGACTTCGGGGCTCGATGATCGGGGGACTGGCGGCGATGGCCTTTTTCGCCGCCGCCTCGCTTCTCTCGTTCTTGTGGGCGCATTCGCCAGGCGGCGACGAGATCGCAGCGATGTTCGGCTCGTTCGCGCTCGGTCCCCACGGCTATGTCGCGCTGGCGCTGGTTTGCGCGGCCGTCACCCTATTGACCGGTCTTCTTTCCAGAGAGATCGCCCTACGCCATTTGCAGACGCTGACTTAAAACGCGGCGTCTGTTGTTCCCGTGAACCCTCGACGGCCAACATGCTGGCAACGCGCTCGCTGCTTTTCAACGCCCTGTTCTACCTGAACATGGTCGTTCTCATGATCGTCGGCCTGCCGACCATGCTGTTCGGCAGGAAGGCCGTGTTCGCGCTCGCTCGCCTATGGGGCGCGATTTCCGTCTGGCTTCTGGAGGCTGTCTGCGGCCTCAAGCTCGAATATCGCGGCATCGACAACATCCCACCCGGCGCGGTTTTGATCGCGGTCAAGCATCAGTCATTTCTCGAGACCTTCGCGCTGCTCAAATATGCGCCCGATTTCGCCATCATTCTTAAACGCCAGCTGACCTACGTGCCGCTTTTCGGGCTCTATCTCATTGTCTCGCAGCAGATCGCGATCGACCGCGGGCGAGGCAGGCGGGCGCTTCAGCAGATCGCCGCCGCCGCCAGGACGGTGTTCGCCGCTGGACGGCAGGTCTTCATCTATCCGGAGGGAACCCGGCGCGTCCCCGGCGCGCCGCCGAAATATAAGCAGGGCGTGGCCGCCCTCTATGCCGAGACGGGCGTCCCTTGTCTGCCGGTGGCCGTCAATACCGGGCTATTTTGGCGGCGTCGCGGCTTCCTCAGGCGGCCGGGCGTGGCGGTGATCGAATATCTGCCCGTCATAGCGCCCGGGCTTGACCGCGCCGCCTTTAGCGAGCGACTCGAATCGACGATCGAAACCGCCTGCGCCCGCCTTAACGCGGAAGCGCTCGCGAAGGACCCGTCGCTCGCAGCGGTGCTCGCGGACGGCGCGAACATGGATGTTGAGGCGCCGCGCGCGGCTTGACGTAAGTCACGATATGTTCTATTTTTGTTCCCTCAATGATCTGAGGGCGGACAATGTCGCCAATTTGCGAGATTCTAGCTCCAACCGTCGACCGGACGGCAGGCTTGTTCGAGCCGCCGGCGCCGCCGTGGATCGCCCCTTCAGGCCGTGAGGGAGATCGCGCCGGCGGCGCTGCGCTCGCTGCGCTCGCAGGCATGCCGTTCTCGTCGCGATTCTGCTCGTGGACCGGCCTGTCCGGCCGCAGATACGTCTTTTCGGTCTATCCGCCGGCGAGCTGCCCGTCGTTTTGCCACGCCGTGCTCGTAGCGGCGGTGCGCCGCGGCCCCGGCCGGCCCCGCATTGTTTCCGTCCGCGATACCGGCGCGTTTCCGGAGCCGGTCGTCGCGCGCGCCCAACGCGAATTCCGAGCCTACGGCTCTGGCCTCGAGTTCCACCTCCATTTGCTGCCGTCATCTTCCGCGGACCGGGCGGCGACGCTGGCCGATCTGTCGATCGCGCCCAAATAACGGTTGGCGGCGCGGCTACGGACGGCCTCTCAGTTCGGCGCTGAGCCACTCGAGATCAGGATCCCGAACGCCCATCGCGTGGAGATGGTCGCGGGTCTCAAGCACATATTCGGCGTTATCCCCCGACTGGCCAGCGCCGGCGCGCACATGGGCCAGCATCGCCTCGCGGTCGAGACGCCCTGCGTACTGCTCATGGAGGCGGTCGGCGACATAGGTCATTGCCAGCACGCGATCGCCGCCTTCGATCGTGATCGGCGCGATGCGTTCGAGATAGACCGCCGTCGCCTGCTCCCGCTCGCGCAGGTAGCGGACCGTCGCCTCGCGCAGCGCCTCGTCGACCTCGAACGCCACTCCGTGGCATGCGCCGCCCCGATCGAGGCCAAGCACCAGTCCGGGCCGCTCGGGCGATCCGCGATACACATGGGAAAAAACACATAAGCTTCGCCGCCACCCGCGCAGCAGCGCCTTGCAGCGGCGCGCATAGGTGAATCCGGGCCGCCACATCAGCGACCCATATCCGAACACCCAGAGGCTCCCGTCGGAAGCCGGGGCCGCCGGGGCCGTCATGAGACCGGTTCGTCCGTCTCGGCGGCGCGGCGGCCGAAATCGGGCGCCGCCGTCTCCTGGCCCTCGGCGACGATTCCGCGGCGGATCGCCCGGGTGCGGGTGAACAGGGCGAACAGCCCGTCCCCGTCGCCGCGGCGAATCATCCGCTGCAGAGCGGTCAGGTCCTCGTTGAACCGGCCGAGCATCTCCAGCACCGCGTCCTTGTTGTGCAGGAAGACGTCGCGCCACATCGTCGGGTCCGACGCGGCGATCCGGGTGAAATCGCGGAATCCGCCGGCCGAGAACTTGATAACCTCCGAGCGGGTGACCTCTTCGAGATCCGCCGCCGTGCCGACGATGTTATAGGCGATGAGATGCGGCACATGGCTGGTGATCGCCAGCACCAGGTCGTGATGGGAGGCGCCCATGACCTCGACATGTGACCCCAGCGCTTCCCAGAACGCTTTTACTTTCGTCACCGCTTGCTCGTCCGCCCCCTCGGGCGGAGTGAGAATGCACCATCGGTTCACGAACAGGCTCGCAAACCCGGCATCCGGCCCCGACTGCTCGGTTCCGGCAACCGGATGCGCCGGGACCAGGCGCGCATGATCCGGCAACACTGCTTCGAGCGCCGGGATCACCGCGCCTTTGACTGACCCAACGTCCGAGACGATCGTTCCGGCCCGCAGCGCCGGCGCGATCGCCTGTCCGACCGCTTCATAAGCGCCAATCGGCACGCAAAGAATGACGCACTTGGCGCCGCCGACCGCTCGCGCAAGATCGTCAGTGACGACATCGGCGAGCCCCAACGCCTTCGCCCGCTCCAGGACCGCGACCGAATGGTCGGCGACGATGATGCGCCCTGCGGCGTTGCGGCGGCGCGCGGCGAGGGCGATCGAGGAGCCGATCAGCCCGGAGCCGACGATCGCCAATTCGTCGAAGATCGGTTCGGCGAGCGGGGCCCCAAGCCGCTCAATCACTTTCGCCCCGCATGAATTCGGCGAGCGCGGCCACCACGCCCCGGTTCGCCTCCTCGACGCCGACCGTGAGCCTGAGCGAGTTCGGAAGCCCGTAGGCCGCCACTGCCCGGAGGATGAAGCCGCGCGCGCTCAAGAACGCGTCCGCATCCGCGGCTGTCCGGCCGCGTTCGATAGGGAAGGTCAGAAGCAGGAAATTCCCGACGCTCGGCGTCACTTCGATCCCGAGCTTCGCGATCGCCTCGGCGAGCCAGGGCAGCCAGTGCGAGTTGTGGGCGATGGCGCGTTCGGTGTGAGCCACGTCCTCGATGCTGGCGACGCCTGCGGCTTGAGCGGGGCTATTGAGGTTGAATGGTCCGCGCACACGGTTCAGGGCGTCGAGAACATGAGTCGAGCCGTAAGCCCAGCCAACGCGCAATCCGGCAAGACCGTGGACCTTCGAGAACGTCCGGGTCATCACGACATTGTCCAAGGTCGAAGCAAGCTCAAAACCGGCGGCGTAATCGTTACGGGTCACATATTCGGCGTAAGCCGCGTCGATCACGAGCAGCGTATGAGGCGGCAGGCCGGCATGCAGGCGCTTTACCTCGGAAAAGGGGATGTAAGTTCCTGTCGGGTTGCTCGGGTTGGCGAGATAGACGATCTTCGTGCGCGCGCTGACCTTTGCCAGGATCGCATCCACGCTTGCCGTCTTGTCAGTCTCTGGCGCCACGACCGGAACGCCGCCCGCCGCGCGAATGCAGATCGGATAGGTCAGAAAGCCGTACTGGCTGTAAACGCCTTCATCGCCAGGGTGAAGAAACACGTGCGCCAGGAGCGCAAGCAGCTCATCGGAGCCGTTGCCGCAGATGATCCGCGCCGGGTCGAGACCGTAGCGGCGTCCAATCGCCTCTCGAAGCGCCGTCGACGCTCCGTCCGGATAGAGCTCAAGACCGCCCGCCAACGCGCGCACGGCTTCGACCGCCGTCGGCGACGGGCCAAGAGGAGATTCGTTGGACGAGAGCTTATGGACCTTCGCCACGCCGGCCACGCGGCTCTTCCCCGGCACATAGGGGTCGATCGCCAGGATTTCCGGGCGCGGGTGAGGCTTCTGGGCAGAGCGGGTCGTCATGGCGGGTTCGATTAGCCTCAATTCGCCCGCCTGCGCAACGCTGTGGCGTCGAACCGATCGGCGTGAGCGCCAACCTCGGAAGCCCTCACGTCGGCGCCGCCGGCCGATCGCAGCGCCTCGCTCACCGCGTCCGCCGCGATGTCGCCCGGCCGCGCCACGAGGAGGGCAAGCCCTGCCCCATCGGCGGCCGAGCCGATCACTTCGGCGCCAATTTCGCTCAGCGCCCCAGGAATCTCGGCCCGCCAGCGGTCGAGCGTCACCGACTCGAGCACGACCTCGCGAGCGGCTCCGTCGACCAGCGGTCTTGAGATCACGAACACCGGGAGGCCCGCGGGGTGGTCGGCGCGCTCCACGAACGGCAGCCGGGCGATGATCTTCGGCTCGTCCGGCGGCGCGAGCTGTGTCCACCACGCGCCGGCCCCCGGACCGCCATCAAGCGCAAACATGCCGAGATCGCCCCTCGATCCGCCGACGGCCCCTATCACATCCGCTGCGCCGAAATGCTGCACGCATGGAACCGTGAAGCCGAAATGAAATCGCGCTGAATCGCGCATTCTCGCGTCGTCTCCGGAGACGTCGATGTGCACGCTGTAGGGAGCTTGAACATAGGTGAAAGTCGAGATGATGACCCGCCAGATGCTTTCGACCGTATCAAGCGGCAGTCTCCCGCGATGCCGCTCGGCAATGGCTCGCATCATCGAGGCCTCGCGAGCCGGACGGAACGCCGAACCCCCTCCCTGACGGGTCTTTATCTCGATCAATCGGTCAATGACGCGTCCCCGCTCGATCAGAAGCTCGTGCATCTCCGCATCAATGCGGTCGATCTCCACTCTGAGGTCGGCGAGCGTCGTCTTCGGCGGCTGGGACAAGGGGGCGACCCTCTCCTTTGCGCAGTCTTGGTTGAAAGTCCCGTCGGGCGAGCAGATCGGCTTTAGGTATTCATCGATTCGAAGAAGTTCGCGTTCGTCTTGGTCTCGCGCAGCTTGCCGAGCAGGAACTCGATCGCATCGACCGTGCCCATCGGATTGAGGATTCGACGGAGGACGTACATTTTCTTGAGAATGTCGGGCGGCACGAGCAATTCCTCTTTCCGCGTTCCGGAGCGCGTGATGTCCATGGACGGGAAGGTGCGCTTGTCGGCGACCTTGCGATCGAGGATGATTTCCGAATTGCCGGTACCCTTGAATTCTTCGAAAATGACTTCATCCATGCGCGAGCCGGTATCGATGAGGGCGGTGGCGATGATCGTGAGCGAGCCGCCCTCCTCAATGTTCCTCGCCGCGCCGAAAAATCGCTTCGGACGCTGCAAGGCATTGGCGTCCACGCCGCCGGTCAGAACCTTTCCGGACGACGGAACGACAGTGTTGTAGGCGCGTCCGAGCCGCGTAATCGAATCGAGCAGGATGACCACGTCCCGTCCGTGCTCGACCAGCCTCTTGGCCTTCTCGATCACCATCTCGGCAACCTGAACGTGGCGGACCGCGGGTTCGTCGAAGGTCGACGACACCACTTCGCCCTTCACCGACCGCTGCATGTCCGTCACTTCTTCCGGGCGCTCGTCGATAAGGAGGACGATCAAATAACATTCCGGATGGTTGGCGGTGACCGACTGGGCGATGTTCTGCAACAGCACCGTCTTGCCGGTGCGCGGGGGAGCGACGATGAGCGCCCGCTGCCCCTTGCCGATGGGCGCGACGATATCGATGACCCTGGCCGACATATCCTTGCGGGTTGGATCCTCGACCTCGAGCCGCAACCGTTCGTCAGGATAGAGCGGCGTCAGGTTGTCGAAGTGGACCTTGTGCCGGGTCTTTTCCGGGTCTTCGAAGTTGATCCCGTTGCATTTGAGCAGCGCGAAATAGCGCTCGCCTTCCTTTGGGCTACGGATCACTCCCTCGACCGTGTCGCCGGTTCGCAACCCCAACCGCCGGATCTGCGACGGCGAGACATAGATGTCGTCGGGACCGGGAAGATAGTTGGCGTCGGCCGAGCGCAGGAAAGCAAAACCATCCTGCAGGATTTCGACCACACCCTCGCCGATGATCTCGACGTCGACGCTGGCGAGCTGCTTGAGTATCGCGAACATCAACTCCTGCTTGCGCATCGTCGACGCGTTCTCGACATCGTTCTCCTCGGCGAAGGCCAGAAGTTCGGTGGGCGATTTTTGCTTTAATTCTTTGAGTTTCATTTCCCGCATTGGCGGACCTTACTCTCGGACTTCCGGGCCTGAGGGCTCGCAAAGTCATTAAACGTGATGGAAGATGGCGCTGACGTATCGACGCGGCATTGTGTCGGGTCAGGCTGCCGCGACGAAGGTTGGATCGGGCGATCCGGCGCCGCAAGGAACCCGCGTTCACGGGTTGGCGCTGGTTCATAGTCGCGTTTGCAAAAATATTCAACGGCCTTTTGCTGCACCAGGCCGTCAAGGTTCGAAAAGGCCTAAAAAGGCTTCACGACAGCCAGAATCACGATCAGAACCATGAGGACTGTCGGAACTTCGTTCAGGACTCGATAGAACCGGGCTGGCCGGACATTGGCGTCGAGGGCGAAAGTTCGCACGCAGCGAGCAAAGTAACCGTGCAATCCGGCAAGACCGACGACCAATGCAAACTTGGCCTGGAGCCAGGGCGCCTGCCAATATCCGGTCAGAAAGGCGAGTGCGATCCCGGTGACGAACACCAGAATCATCGAGGGGTTGATGATCCCCTTGAGGAGCCGCCGCTCCATCAGCTTGAAGGTTTCGGAAGCCGCCGACCCCTTGGGGGCGTCGGCGTGGTAAACGAACAGTCGGGGCAGGTACAGCATCCCCGCCATCCAGGCGATGATGGCGATAACGTGCAGCGCCTTGACCCAGAGAACCATCGGAGAGTTTCGGCTCACCTCGAACAGCCCGATGGCATTATGCGCTGGGCCACCCCAGCGCAAGTCGCGACTCCTTTTCCCGATTAAATACAATAATAATATAGGGAATTGATTCTTATTTCTAACCGCCCCGTTGAACACAATCAGCGCTATCCCCGGGAAGCCGCAATGGCCGAAGGCGGCGAAGGTGGGGGCGCTGCAGCGGACGTCTGGCGACAATTAACGATTTGTTAAGAATCCCTGAGACTTCGTAAATATCAGCATCTCAATGTTGTATACTATCCCCGGAATTCATAGCCAACTTCGCGCCCGCCGATAATCTGTCCCCGCCGCCAGCCTGTGAATCGCCGAGCGCGCTTGTCGCCGGTCGGCCGGTGGTTCAGGCTAGGCGGTCTCGACTTTCCACGCCTGTCCACAGCGACCACGGCCGGTTATAACCAGCCGGGCTTTCGGTTTATGGGGCCGCGATTGGGTCGCAGTTACTTCCATCTTCATCTGGTTTCGGACTCGACCGGCGAGACGCTCATCGCCGCCTCGCGCGCGGCTTCCGCGCAATATCAGGGGGTCGCTTCGATCGAGCATGTCTATCCGCTGGTGCGCACCCCAGCGCAGCTCGACCGGGTGATTGCCGAAATCGAGAACGCGCCCGGAATCGTCCTTTTTACTCTGGTCGATTCTGATCTCTCGAAACGGCTCGAGGAAGGCTGCGCTGAATCCGGGTCGCCGTGCTTGTCGGTCCTGGGCCCGATACTGATGCTGTTCAAATCCTATCTTGGACAGAATTCGACGCCGCGAGCCGGCGCGCAACATATGCTCAACGCCGACTATTTCAAACGAATCGACGCGCTCAACTTCAGCATGCTGAGCGACGACGGTCAGGCGCCGGAAAACCTCGACCATGCCGATATCGTCCTCCTTGGGGTGAGTCGCACCTCGAAGACACCGACCAGCATCTATCTGGCGAATCGCGGCTATAAGACCGCCAACGTCCCGTGCGTGCCGCACGTGCCTTTGCCGAGAACCCTCGATCATCTCCGCCGGCCGCTCATAGTCGGCCTCATCGCTTCCGCAGACCGAATCGTGCAAATCCGGCAGAACCGCCTTCTGTCGCTCAACGCCGATTCGGAGACCGAATATGTCGATCGCACGGCGGTCGCCGAGGAGGTCGCATCGTCGCGTCGGCTTTTCGCCGAGCGCGGCTGGCCGACGATCGACGTTACGCGGCGGTCGATCGAAGAGACGGCGGCGGCGGTCCTCGATCTCTACCGTGCGCATCGGCTCAAGTTCATCGCCGACGGCTGACGGAGATGGGGAAGGCTCGAGCTTCAGGGCGCTGGCCAACGCGACCGCCCTCGTTGTGGCGCGCGGCTCAGCCATTGATTCTGGCTTCGAAGAGTCCCAGCCGCAGGGCGCTCCTGTCGGCTGTCGGGCTTGACGCGGAGGTCGTCGTCGCCGAGGTCGACGAGAGGGCGCTCGAAGACCGGCATCTCGCGCGCGGCGGTTCGCTCGACAGTCTTGCCCGCGAACTGGCGCAGGCCAAGGCGCTGGCCGTCAGCGCGGTCCGGCCGGACGCCTATTGCTTGGGCGCCGACCAGACCCTCACCCTCGAGGGCAGGATCTTTCATAAAGCCGGCAATCTCGACGAGGCGCAGCGATCGCTCGCCGCGCTCTCGGGCAAGACCCATCGCCTGACCTCCGCCTTCTGCGTCGCCCGCTCCGGGCGGTCGCTGGTCGTCGAGAGCGATCACGCTGATCTGCGAATGCGCCCGCTGGATCCGGCTGCCATTTCGCGCTATCTCGATCGGATCGGGCCGGCGGCGCTGGCTTCGGTCGGCGGCTATCAGGTCGAGGGTCTCGGCGCCCACCTCATGGATTGTATCGAAGGCGAGCATTCCGTTGTCATCGGATTGCCGATGCTCAGGCTGCTGGCCTGGCTGCGCCGCGAAAGCCTGATCTTGCTATGAGCAAACCTCATTCGCCTCGCGCGGGGGTAGCCGGCTGGCCGGTGGCCCACTCCCGATCACCCACGATTCATCGCCACTGGCTGAACGAGCTCGGCCTGTCGGGAAGCTACGAACGATTCGCCGTCCCGCCGGGAGAATTCCGCCCGTTCGCGCTCACGATCGGCCGCGACGAGCTCGTCGGCGCGAACGTGACGGCGCCTCACAAGGAAGCCGCCTTCGGTCTCTGCGACCGGCGGACGGAGGTCGCAGAGGCCCTCGGGGCGGTGAACACGCTATGGCGGCAGGACGGGCTTCTCTGGGGCGACAACACCGACGTCGCCGGCTTTCTGGCCAATATGGACGAAAGCGCTCCGGGCTGGGCGGGGCAAGCAAAACTGGCGGTCGTGATCGGCGCCGGCGGCGCGGCTCGGGCGATCATCTACGCGCTCAGGTCGCGCGGGTTCGGGCGCATCGCCGTCGTCAACCGAACGCAAAGTCGAGCCGAGGCGCTCGCGTCGCATTTCGGCGGCCCGACTCGGGCGACGCCTTGGTCCAGTTTGACGGCAGACCTGCGGGAGGCGGATCTGCTCGTCAACACGAGCGTGCTCGGCATGGCCGGACAGCCGCCGCTCGCCGTCGATCTGAGCCCGCTTCCTGATCAAGCTGTCGTCGCCGATATCGTCTATGTTCCGTTATCCACCCCGCTGATCGAGGCTGCGAGGGCGCGCGGCTTGCGCGCGGCGGAGGGGTTGGGCATGCTGCTCCACCAGGCGGCGCCGGGATTCGCCCGCTGGTTCGGCGCGCGGCCGACGGTGACGCCGGCGTTGCGGGCGCTGGTCGAGGCCGAGATCCTCGCGAAGCAGATGGAGGCGCGGTGATCGTCGTTGGGCTGACGGGCTCGATCGCGATGGGCAAATCGACCGTCGCGGCAATGTTCGCCGAGTTCGGCGTCCCGACATTCAACGCTGACGGCGCCGTTCGAGAGTTCTACGCCAGCGATGGCGCGAAATCGATCGAATCGGCCTTCCCAGGCGTCCTGGTCGAGGGGAAAATCGATCGTGAGCGTCTCGGAGCGCGGGTATTAGCCGATGCCGATGCGCTACAGCGGCTCGAAGGCCTCGTGCATCCAGCGGTCGCAAAAATGCGGATCCGTTTCCTTGAGGATGCCGCGGCCCGGGGACGGCGGATGGCGATCGTCGACGTGCCGCTGCTGATCGAGACCGGCGGTCATTCAGACGTTGATCTCGTGGTTGTCGTCAGTGCGCCGGAATCCGTCCAGCGCGCGCGAGCAATGGCGCGCGAGGGCATGACTCAGGCCAAATTCGAAGCGGTCTTGTCGCGCCAGGCCTCGGACGCCGAGAAGCGCCGCCGGGCTCATTTCGTCATCGACACGCGGGGCGCACACGACTCGACCCGCGCCGTCGTTGCTCAATTCATGCGCGCGGCGGCTGCGCTCACGAGAGGTTGACAACTTCATGCGTGAAATCGTGCTCGACACGGAAACGACGGGCCTCAATCCCGAGGAGGGGCACCGGGTGCTGGAAATCGGCGCAGTCGAAATCGTTCACCAGACCGTAACCGGAAGGGTTTTCCATAGGCTGATCAATCCGGAGCGCGACATTCCCGAAGACGCGGCGCGCGTTCACGGCCACACCATCGCAACCCTCAAGGACAAGCCGGTCTTCGCCAGCATCGTCGACGAATTTCTCGCCTTCATCGGCGATTCCGCGCTCGTGATCCACAATGCCGAATTCGATATGCGCTTCGTCAACGCGGAGCTGGCGAAGCTCGGGCGCGAGCCGATCGGCATGGAGCGCGTCGTCGACACGCTTCTCCTCGCGCGAAGAAAGCACCCCGGACAGCCGAACAGCCTGGATGCCCTGTGCGATCGCTATCGCATCGATCGCTCGCGGCGGGTCAGGCACGGCGCGTTGCTCGACGCAGAAATTCTGGTTGAAATCTATTGCGAGCTCACGGGAGGCCGGCAGCGCGTGCTCGCCCTCGGGGACGCTCAAGGACTTGCAGGTCAGTTAGCCGTCGCCCTCATTCCCCGCCTGGGCGCGCGGATGGGCAGAGAGTTTCAGTTCGAGCGCGAGGAGATGATCGCTCACGCCCAACATATCCAAAGTCTCGGCCGCGATGCGATCTGGTTTCGTTACCTGTCCCGGCCGGCTTGACCGGCGGCGCCAGCGAGGCTCAGGCGGTCTGCTGCTGCGGCTGACCGCCGGCCGCGGCCAAACGCTGCAGGTAGAGGGCGTGAAAATCGATTGGGTCGATATAGAGCGGCGGATAAGAACCGCCACGCACCGCATCGGCGATGATCTGGCGCGCAAACGGGAACAACAGTCGCGGCCCTTCGATCATAACCACCGGCTGGACCTGGTCCGGCGGGAAGTTCTCGACCCGGAACACGCCGGCATAGTTGAGCTCGAACTTGAACATGGTATCCGCGCCTTGCCCGGCCCCGCCCTCGAGCATGAGGCTCACCTCGAAGTCGGATGGGGCGAGCTGACGCGCGTTCACGTTGATCTGGATCGAGATGTTCGGGGCCGTCTGTTGCGGGCCCAGAGTGCGCGGCGCGTTGGGATTCTCGAACGACAAATCTTTCGTATACTGGGCGAGAACCGAGAATTTCGGGCCGGTCTGCGGCGCTTCGGCGCCGTTGCCGTTTTGATCAGGCATCGTCAACTGCTCCCTGTACCGCGAGACCGAACGCCTCGTGGCGGTCGTTGGGGCGACCCAAACGCGATTTGGCGTCGCCTAGCATGGCCCTCATAGGCAAACAAGCGCGCCGCCGGCGAAGACAATCATCGCTCAGCGCTGATCCGCTTGAACAAGACCAAGTCGGCGTAGCCGTCGGGCGCAAGGCCATTGCGTTCCTGATAAACCCGAACGGCTGCGTGCAGCGCATCGCCGATCTTGCCGTCGACCTTGCCGACGTCGTAGCCCATTTTCTTGAGTTTCGCCTGAAGCGTCTGGGTTTGGACTGCCGTCAGCGGTCGGTCGGTCGGCCACGGAGCGACCAGCCCGCCGCCGCCTCTCACAGCGTCGCCGAGCAAAGCCACCGACAGGGCGTACGCGGTTGAATTGTTGTAGGTCTTGATCACGTCGAAATTGCCGGTGACCAGGAACACCGGCCCCTTCAGGCCGGCGAGGGATCATGAGCCGACCTTCCCCTTTCTCCGGCCATGCCGCGCCGTCAGCCCTTTTGACGCCGCGGGCGGCGAAGGACGAGAATGGCGCGGGCGATGTCGAGTCGGCGTTCGTCAGGACGAATCCGGGCGGCAACGCGACCTCGAAGCCCCAGGGCAGACCCGTGACCCAGCCATGCTTGGCGAGATAATTCGCTGTCGAACCGATGGCGTCAGCGTCGTGGGTCCAAACGTCCCGTCGGCCGCCCTCGTCGAAATCAAGGGCGTAGGCGAGATAGCTCGACGGCATGAACTGCGTCTGTCCCATCGCGCCCGCCCACGAGCCGACCATCTCCCTCGGAGCAACGCCACCCTGTTCGAGGATGACCAGGGCGGAAAGCAACTCGTCACGGAAGTAGTCGCCGCGAAAGCGGACATAAGCGAGGCTCGCCAGCGCCTCAACCACATTGTACGATCCGAGATAGTCGCCGAAATCGGTCTCGAGGCCCCAGACGCCCAGAATCACGGCCTCGTCGACGCCGTAGGCGTCCCTGGCTTTGGCTAGCCAAGCGCTCGCCGCGCCGGCCTTGGCGCGGCCGCGCTCGATTCGATCGGCCGAAACCGCGCTAGCGACATAGTCCCAGATCGGACGCACAAACTCTGGTTGCGCTTCCGTCATTGCGACGACCTTCGGGTCGAACGAAACCCCCTTAAAGGCGGCGTCGAAAGTCCGGCGCGAAACGCCGCGCTCTTCGGCCGATTGCCAGAGCGAGGCAACGAACTCGCGGAACGGGTCGCGATGGGAATGAACTGGCCGCCTGACTGCGGCGCTCGCGGACACGACGAGGCCTATCAACCCAAGCGCGACAGTGCAGATGCGCAGGAGCTTCAAAACGACTGCTTGCGCGCGCCGGACGGACCGGTTGCGATCGCCTATGTCAACTCTTGAGCTCATCGGGGCGGGGCATGGAGACGATATTGTAGCCGGCGTCGACGAAATGCACTTCACCGGTCACGCCGTCCGAAAGCGAGGAGAGCAGATAAAGCGCGGCGCCGCCGACATTCTCGATTGTCACCGTGCGCCGAAGCGGGGAATGGTCGCGCTGGAAATTGAACATGAAGCGCGCGTCGGCGATCCCGGCGCCGGCCAAAGTGCGGATTGGGCCGGCCGAAATCGCGTTGACGCGAATGTTCTCAGGACCGAAGTCCGCGGCCAGATAACGCACGCTCGCCTCCAAGGCGGCCTTGGCGACCCCCATCACATTATAGTTCGGCACGACGCGCGTCGCGCCGCCGAAGGTCAGCGTCAGCATTGCCCCTCCGGAGGGCATCATGATGGCGGCGCGTTTGGCGACCTCGGTGAACGAGAACGCCGATATGACCATCGTTCGGACGAAATTCTCGCGGCTCGTATCTGCATAGCGGCCTTTCAGCTCATTGCGATCGGAAAACCCGATGCAATGAACCAGAAAATCGAGGCTGCCCCACGCTTTGCCGAGCGCAGCAAGAACCGCGTCGACGGAGGTCAGGTCCTCGACGTCGCAGGGTAGCACATGCTGCGAGCCAACCGCCTCGGCAAGCGGAGCGACTCGTTTGCCGAGTGCGTCGCTCTGGTAAGTGAAGGCGAGTTCCGCCCCTTCCGCCGCCAACGCCTTGGCTATGCCCCAGGCGATCGAATGATCGTTGGCGACCCCCATAACGAGGCCGCGTTTGCCGCTCATCAAGCCGGGCCTCATGGCATCCTTATCGTTCGAATGTGGAAGATCGATTTGAGAGGTCGCGACCGGTTCGTTCGCGCCCGTCGCGCGGTGCGGCGAAGTCACGGACTCAAGCGTCCACGTGCTTGAATACGAGCGTGGCGTTGGTGCCGCCAAAACCGAAAGAGTTCGATAGCGCCGATCTCAGTTTGACGTTGTCGCGCCGCTTGCGCACGATCGGCATGTCCGAAAAGGCGGGGTCGAGCTCATCGATATGCGCGCTTTCGCAGATGAAGCCGTTCTGCATCATCAACAAAGAATAAATCGCCTCGTGCACGCCGGTGGCGCCCTGGGAGTGGCCGGTCAAGGATTTGGTTGCCGAAATCGGCGGGCAGTTTTCGCCGGAGCCGAAGACCTGGCGTATCGCCTCGATCTCCTTGAGATCGCCGACCGGGGTCGAAGTCGCATGCGGATTGATGTAGTCGATCGGGACCTTAACCCGCGTGAGCGCTTGTCGCATGCATCGCGCGGCGCCTTCGCCTGAGGGCGCGACCATGTCGTGGCCATCGGACGTGGCGCCATAGCCCACAATCTCGCCGTAAATTCTGGCGCCCCGGGCTTTTGCCCGATCGTACTCCTCGAGCACCAGCACGCCTGCCCCGGCCGAAATGACAAAACCGTCCCGATTCCTGTCGTAGGCGCGCGACGCACGGGATGGGGAGCCGTTATAGGCCGAAGAGAGGGCGCCCATGGCGTCGAACAGCACCGACAACGTCCAGTCGAGCTCTTCGCAGCCTCCGGCGAACATCACGTCCTGCTTGTCGTGGAGGATGTGCTCATACGCCGCCCCGATGCAGTGATTGGAGGTGGCGCAGGCGGAGGATATTGAATAGCTGACGCCCTTGATCTTGAACCAGGTCGACAGGGTGGCCGACGCGGTCGAGGACATGGACTTCGGCACCGCGAACGGCCCGACTCGTTTGGGTCCCTTGGCGCGGGCGATATCGGCAGCCTCGACAATCGCCCGGGTCGAGGGGCCGCCCGACCCCATGATGAGGCCGGTCCGTTCGTCAGAAACCTCGTCGGGCGCGAGGCCGCTGTCGACGATCGCCTGATCCATCGCGACATGGTTCCAAGCCGTGCCGCCGCCGTGAAACCGCATCGCACGACGATCGACGACCTCTTCGGGCCGGAGGGTCGGCGCTCCTTGGACTTGGGAGCGAAAGCCAAGCTCAGCAAGTCGTTCGGCCCGCGTGATCCCCGATTTTCCCGCGTGAAGACTGGCTATCACTTCCTGGGTGTTGTTGCCGATCGAGGACACGATTCCCATGCCGGTGACGACAACGCGCCTCATCCTTTCGTCTCCACCCTTGCCCCCCATGTCTCCGATAGGCTTAAGCCAAGCCCGCGTTTGAGGGGCTGAACAGGCCGACGCGGATATCCTTCACGTCATAGATCCGTCGGCCGTCGCCCTCCAACCACCCGTCGGCGACGCCGAGGATCAGCTTGCCCTTGAAGACGCGCTTGATATCCACGCCGTATACGACCCTTTTTATGGTCGGGAGGACCTGGTCGGCGAACTTGACTTCTCCGACCCCGAGCGCGCGTCCCCGACCCGGCAGGCCGAGCCAGCCAAGGAAGAACCCGGTCAATTGCCACAGGGCGTCCAGACCGAGACACCCCGGCATCACCGGGTCGCCCTTGAAGTGGCAACCGAAAAACCAGAGGTCCGGTTTGATGTCGAGCTCCGCGCGCACTTCCCCCTTGCCGTTGGCCCCGCCGGACTCCGAGATCGCGCTGATCCGATCGAACATCAACATCGGCGGCAAGGGCAGTTGCGCATTGCCTGGTCCGAACAACTCTCCTCGACCGCAGGCGATGAGGTCCTCATAGCTGAAACTCGTCTGCCGTCGAATCATCTTGCGCGGTCTAACCCCGGGGATCGCGCGAAGCGCGGAAGGCTCGAGCCCGCTTGGTAACACAGGCCCCCGCTTATCGAAAGCGTCGCGCCTGGACGCCAGGATTTGCCCCTGGAATCGGTTGGTCGACCGCCGCCCCGGGCGGACCCTGATCCGGACACAAAGCGAGAGTGGGGCGCGCCGAGACGAAGCGACTGGAGTCCCCGCCTTTCGTTTGAGACGAAGGGAACGGCTAGGCAGAACAAATTCTTGCGGAAAATCAGAATTCAGCTTAAGCTGCCCGCCATGACCAATTCTGACATTTCCCGCGCCAAAACCGCGGGCCGCCGTTCCGCGCCCCGCACGCGATGGCCAAGCGCGGGGAAAATTCGTCTCCGGCTTCGCGGCGCGCAACCCGATTGAAAAGTCACGATTCGGACGAGAAAATCCAAGCCAATCCAAGATAATGCAACCCGCTCGAACAGGCCCTTCGGCCTGAAACGGCCCCGAAGCCAAGAAAACCCAAGTCGGATCACCCCGATCAACGCCGGCGACGCTGACGAAAAGGAGCCGAAATCGACTCCATTCGAATGCGCCGCGCTCTAGTTCGGCCGAAAGTCCGCCGCGACAATGACGCCTTCGCTGGTCAGCACCGTCCATCGCCCGCCCCTGAACTCGATGCGTTCGACGCGTCCGGCTCCCGGGAGAAAATCGCCCCGTCGCACCTCCTGCTCGCCAAAGCGTCCACCGATCAGCGCGACATCGCTTCGGGCGTCGAGGACGATATAGCCGCGCAGCAGAGGTCTTGGACGCTCGATCGATCCTGTCGGCTCCATCGAAACGTTGCCGGGGAGCTTGGGCGGGACCGGCGGCTGCTCGGCTTGCGCGGCTTGCGGCGGCGGCGAGATGGGCGCGACGATCTTCTTCTCGAGCTTGTCGACCCGGCCGGAAAGCTCAGCCGTCAACGTGCTTCCTTCGTGGTCCATGCGCTCGCTGAGTTTGCTGACTTTTGCGCTTTCTTCACTGTCCAGCTTGTCGACGCGCTGGGAGATCATCGCCAGGGCCGAATTGAACTCGCGCGCCGAAACGACGGATGTCTTCATGTCGCCGACGGAGCGGCGCAAGTCGGCGAGATCGTCGCGCGATTTGGCCGCGTCGATGGCGTCGAGACGCACCCTCAGCGACCTGACCGTCTGCGCCAGGGACTCGGTTTCGCTCGCGCGCTCCGCCAGAATGCCGGTTTGCTGCCGATCCTCCCAGACCAGCGCCCCCGCAACGGCAACCACGACGGCAACCGCCGCTGCGGCGGCCAAGGCGAATCGAGACGAAGAGAGCCTGTCCGGCGGCGCGGGCGCTTGCGGCTCGGGCGCAGATTTGGGTCGCGGAGGAGGCACGACGGGAACAAGCTCCCGCGAAGGGGTCCGCGGCGAAGGATCCCGAGATGTGTGACCGACGCTCAAGTCTTTGCTTTCGCTCATCAAACGACATCCACGCGACGAAGGGTCGCGTTCATTCTCCGCCAACGGGATTAATGAACTGTTGACCAATTCGTCGGGGCAGGGGGAAATTTGCCGCTTGAAGAGCGGACAACCATGCAAGGCGTCGCGCTGCTGGATGCGGGCGGCCCACTACGGTTGCGAAGGGTTGCGCACCAAGATCCGGAGGCTGGACTTACGGCATCGCGCCGAGCCTCACCCCTGCGGCGTCGGCGCGAATGCGGTCGATCATGGCGCGAACCCCGTTCGAGCGCTGTGGCGTCAGGTGCTGCTCGAGGCCGAGCCCGCGAAAAGCGCCATGCGCGTCGACGGCAAGGATCTCTTCCGGCGTTCGATCGGAAAAAAGCGCGATCGCGATCGCGATCAGACCGCGCACAAGGTGCGAATCGCTATCCCCGCGATAGCGCAGGGTCGTCCGGCCGTCGCCATTCGCCGCCGGCGCGCATTCCAGCCAAACCTGGCTGACGCAGCCCCTGACCTTGTTGGCGTCGTTGTGGGCGGCCGGGCTCAGCGGCTCGAGCGTGTGGCCCAGCTCGATAACGTAACGATATCGATCCTCCCAGTCGTCGAGGGAAGCAAAATCGTCGCGTATGACGTCGATCGCCGACAAGAAATCCCCGTCAAGTTTGTCTGTCCTGTGATCTTATATGGTTAGCCGCGCGCGGTCGAACAGCGCCCTCTCGGCCGGATTTCTCGCGCGAGACCCGTCGCAACGAGGGGTCGGCCGGGTCTTTTGCCGGCGGACCGCCGGTCGGGCTCAGCCCTGCGGCCGCGGCGCGAAGGCAGTTGGGCGCGCAGAGCGCCGCGGCGACCTCCACGGCAGACTTCCAGCCTTCCGGGTTCTGGCGGGCGGCTGGGATCAAAGCGGCGGCGAGGCTTTCCAACGACGAACTGGCCTCGCCGGGCATGGCGCCGGGCGTTGGCGCCAGGGCGATCGGGGTCCCGGAATCAAACGGCATGGCGCTATAGACAAGTCCAAGCCAAAACACGCTTTTCGCCACGAATCCCATGGCCGCCTCCAGCGATCCGGTCATCGCTTCGCCGAAACATAAACCAGGGAAGCTAATGATCTGTCGGAAGACGCCCTCACGCTTGAGGTTCCTGATCCATACTTTGTTAAGGATCGGGAGCCCGCGGTAACGGAGCGTAAACCATACCCGAACAGCTCGCCGATCTGGCGAGAAGCGTCGCGCCGCTGGGTTCAGGACTTAGGATTGATTTAATTTGCTGATGCAATCTTAAGGAAACGGCCTGGACCCAATTTATCGCAGGCCAGGTTTCGCGACCCGGCGTGACCATTTCCACCTGGGGCATTAAAGTAGCGGCGCGCGTTGAGCCCATGGTCTTTCGAATTCCAGGCAGGACTGACGGGACCGCAGTCTAAGGAGAGTAAGTTGGCGTTGGCTCTTTCGCGCACCCAGACCGGTTCGGCTCCGCTTCGGGGACCTCTGCGGCAATCCGCCGGCCAAACGGTTCGGCGGAGGCTGACCTGGCGGCTGAAGGCGGATCACCTGCGCTATTATCTCGCAGCGAGCCTGGCGGTCGGTCTCGTTGGCGTCGCAGTCAACGCGCTTCTTTTCCAGCACGAGCGGCGTCCCGCGCCGCTGTTCGGATCGCCGCTGCCGACCATCTCGTCCGCCGGCCGGGCGCCGGCCGTCTCGCCCGCCCCAAAACCCGGGGAGCATGACGCTTCGGCCGCGCCGGCCCCCAGCGCTGTTCCGCCCGCGCGGCCGGCCGAAGCCGCCGACGCCTCCACTTCGCTCCCCTCCGATCCGATCACCGATCTCTTGCGCGGAGAGTCTCGCGTCGATGGGGCGCATCTGATTCTCGCGGCGCAGACTGCGCTGGCCAAGCTTGGCTATCCGGTGAAGCCGGACGGGAATGACGGCGCCGCGACCCAGCAGGCCGTGCGGGATTTCGAACGGGCCCATGGTTTGCCGCCTTCGACCGAGATCACTCCGCGACTTCTCAAACAACTGACTGCGGCTGCGCGCGCCGGGGGACGCTGAGCCGGTTGCGCCTGCGGTCCGACATCTGGGTCGCCGCTTATTTGCGTCGATGCGGAGTGGAGGGGGCAAGCGCTGCGCTGCGCCGCCGCGGCGCGGCGGAGGCGGGCGCCATTTTCGTCAAGGTCGATCACCTGGACGGACGCGCGACCCTCTACGGGCCGGCGCCGCAGTCCGTCGCCGCCGAGCTTGGTCCGGGCGTCGAGCGGATTTTCGTTCGGGCCCACAGCGGGGACAGCATCGGATCCGGCGAGGCCGAGGAGCGGCTCAAACGCGAAATCGCCTTCGATCCCGACCTCTGGATCGTCGAGGTTGAAAAGGCTCCGCCCGGCGCCTGGCTCGATCTTGCGTCCTGACCGCCGCAATAAGCGCGCATCCCGTCGCCACGCCAGGAGCGGCGCTCGTCGCCGTCACTTCGCAATATAAGGAGGAGTGAACCGGATATTGTCCGGGCGATGGTCAAGGTCTCGAGGCGTCAATATGCTTTAAACTGGCTCCGACAATGTTTTATACCTCCTTATGCACGACTTAACCACCAGCTTAACTTAAATCACTCAGCCCATTTGCCGAGACGGGAATTAACTAGGCTCAGGACCTATTAAAATTCTTGCGCGGGGGTGGATTGGCTGATTCATAGGCGAGGCTGGGAGGCTTGCCTATGACTGATTTGTTCTTATTGTCTCAGGCTCAGATGCGTCGGATTGAGCGGTATTTTCCGCTGTCGCATGGCGTCGCGCGAGTGGACGACCGTCGGATCGTGAGCGCGATTGTTTTTGTGATCAAGAATGGGCTTCGTTGGCGCGACGCCCCGCCTGAGTATGGTCCGCACAAGACGATCTACAATCGGTTTGTTCGTTGGAGCCGTCTGGGGGTGTTCAACAAGATTTTCGCAGCGTTGGCGCACAGGGGCCGCAATCCCGAGCGGGTCATGATCGACGCCACGCATCTAAAGGCGCATCGCACCGCCGCCAGCCTTTTAAAAAAGGGAATTATATACTTGACTCCCTGCTAATTTTATGCGATTTTCAGCGCGTAGCCAAGGGGTTGCGCGATGTCCAAGAGCACAATTTCCACCTTCCAGCTTTTCGAGATGTTCCCCGACCAAGAGACGGCGCGGGTCTATCTGGAAGGTCGCCTTTGGCCGAACGGTCCGCGATGCCCGGTTTGCGGGTTTGGCGACCGCGTTGCAGTCCGCAAGGACGGATTCTATCGCTGCAACCAGTGCAAAGAGGACTTCACTGTTCGCACCGGGACCATTTTTGAGCGGTCGCACGTTCCGCTGCATAAGTGGATTTACGCGATGTATCTGCTCGTGACGGCCCGCAAAGGCATTTCGTCCATGCAACTCGCCAAGGAAATCGGGATCACGCAAAAGTCGGCGTGGTTCGTCCTTCAGCGCCTTCGCGAGGCATGCGGATCGAAGCTCGACATGCTGCAAGGCATCGTCGAAATCGATGAAACCTTCGTCGGCGGCAAAGAAACGAACAAGCACGAGTCCAAGAAGCTCAAGGCCGGTCGTGGGACGGTCGGCAAGACGCCGGTTATCGGGATGCGCGAGCGCGGCGGACGAACGGTCGCCATGCCTATCGACGGCGTGGACAGGGCGACGGTCCAAGCCGTTATCGAGCGGCATGTGGAGGTTGGTTCGACGCTCCACACCGATGAAAGCGGCGCATATTCTGGCATCCACTTTTCCGGCTATGACCACTATACGGTTAACCACGGCGACGGCGAGTACGTCCGCGAGAACGTGACGACCAACGGCATCGAAAGCGTCTTTGCCGTCTTGAAGCGCGGCCTGATCGGCGTCTATCATCACGTCAGCCCGAAGCACTTGGACCGCTACGTTGACGAATTTGCGTTTCGGCTTAACGAGGGCAACGTCAAGAATCATACCCTGACGCGGCTCGACAGCTTCGTGGACGGCACGGCCGGAAAGCGACTGACTTACAAGGCGCTCATTCAATGACGAAGCCGACATTGCCTGAGAACGTGCCAAAGGCGCTCGACGCAATCGCGGATGTCGTCTTGGCCTACAAGCCGAGGCCAAAAACGAAACTGGCGAAGAAGCGAAAAACGAAGGCCAAGAAGATAGCGAAGTCATTATCGTCTGACCTTAAAAGAAATTGAAGGCCTATGCTGATAAAGCTTTCTGACTTTCATTACTGCCCATAGTAACACGAGAAAATATGTAAAAGAGTCCACGATACGGGTTCTGTATATGGTTTCTTCCGCAGTCGCCAACGCTTCGTCTTGGGTAACAATTTTTTGGTGGGTCAAACTTGTTGCGGCAGGAATAGTTGCACTTGGGGTATTTCTAGAATTTGCTGGCGATTGGTTTGCAAGACCGTTTGAGAAAACGGTCGAGGATGCGCGGACGGAGGAAATAGCAAAACTAACCCTTGAGGCAGAAGCATTACGAACACAAAATCTAGATTTGGAACGGGCAATTTCTCCGCGGATATTAGAGCAAACACTGACGGCGAAAGCATTATCAAAATTTGCTGGGATTCCATTCGTAGTCGTTTCCACACCAGACTTTGAGCCGAAAAGGGCGGCTGGCCAAATCAGATTTATGTTAGACCAAGCAAAATGGATACGCTTCACGGCGCCACTTAATTTACCGCCGTATGTGTTCTTTGATGGCGTGGTCGTCAGTGTTATTGGAGCCAAGGACGATCCGGCGTTGAGTGCAGCGCAGGCGCTGGTTTCAGTGCTAAACGAAAATGCAGTTGTTGCTAGGCAAGGACCTCCTGATCTCCTCCGCGACGACCAAGGGAGGCCAATTCCACCAAAAGTCCAATTTTCATCGAATCGGCCAAACGTCCTACTCATATTAGTTGGGTCGAAGCCGTTGCCCGAATCACTCAAAATGGGACCGCCGTCTAGTTCCGACGCAGCGGGCTTCAAATCGTGGGGCAATATCGCTGAATAGGCCTGGGGCGTACTGCTGATTGTGAGGAATGCGGCAAATCCCGCGCCCCAAAATCGGCGTAGGGAGTCAAGTATATAACTCCTTTAAAAAAGGGCCTGTTCCCCGACGTATCGGGCGCACCAAAGGTGGCTTGAACTCCAAGCTGCACGCAGTCTGCGACGGTAACGGACGTCCGCTCGTCATGCTCTTAAGCGAGGGGCAGATGAGCGACTACAAGGGCGCCGCGTTGATGCTGTCCGCCATGTCGAAAGCCAAGCAACTTCTGGCCGACAAGGGTTACGACGCCGACTGGTTCCGCGCCGCCCTCGCCAAGCGCCACATCACCGCCTGCATTCCTTCCAAAGCCAATCGCAAAACCGCGATACCCCATGACGCCGTCCTCTACAAACAGCGCCATAACATCGAAAACATGTTCGGGCCTCAAAGACTGGCGGCGCATCCACACCCGATACGACCGTTGCGCCCATACCTACTTCTCGGCAATCTGCATCGCCGCAGCCGTCATATTCTGGCTGTGATCAATGAGTCCTGCCCCTAGGTTGAAAGCGGGCAAGGATACTTTCGGCCTGTGTCGGGCGGCATGGAGAACCGAGTTTGCGCTGGATGGTTTTCGCAGCAGGAGCAGATAATGTTCAAGTCCGTGAAGAATTTCGCCGCCGACGAGTCGGCGCCACCGCGATCGAATATGCGCTGATCGCCTCTCTCACCGCCGTCTTCATCATCACCGCAGTGTCGACCGTCGGCACGAAGGTCAGCAGGGTGTTCACCGAAATCGGCGGCACACTCAAGTAAGGCGCAAGACGGATCGAGGAGGATATCCGCGGCCGGAACGCGGAGTAGTGCCGCAAGGACCAGATAGCCAAGCGCGAGACTGCTGCAGATGCGATTTGGGATCGTAAAGGTCAATAGGTCCATCGACGCCGACAGGGCGCCATGAGCGCGGGAAAAAGGATGAGCGCGCCAAGGTGGAGAAGCGGGGCGCTCGGACCGTCCGACGTCGAAATGCGCACCCGAGCCATCGAGGCCGTCCGCAACGGCCAGTACCCGGGCACGCAGTGGAAAGACACGGTGCTCGTTCCCATCGGGACGCACGTGGGCGGGGGACAGTGAATCCATGAGGGCGCTTTCCGCTGGCAACGGAATCGACGACGGGCCGCCGACCGATCGTCCGGTCGCGCAGATCGATCCGGTGCCGCGTGTATCGATCCAGGCGTTCTGCGAATCGCCCGATCTCGCTGCCGTCGTCGGCTCCGCCATGACCGATCGCAGAATGGCCAAGGCGCATGTGAAGCTGAACATGGGCGGCGCGCCGGCCGCGGTCGAAGCCTATAAAAGCGCGCCGACGCCGAACGCGGTTGTGCTCGAGGCTCCAGCAGGCCGCGACGCGCTGCTCGGGCAACTCGAGGAGCTGGCCCAATTTTGCGACGCCGGGACCAAGGTGGTCGTCCTCGGCAAGCTCAACGACATCGTTCTCTATCGCCAGCTGATCGCCCGCGGGGTCAGCGAATATCTGGTGGCGCCGTTTGGCGTCGTGGACTTCGTCCAGGCGATGTCCCAGCTGTTCAGCGTGCCGGGCGCGAAGTCGCTGGGACGGGTGAATCGCGGTCGTCGGCGCCCAAGGGTGGCGTCGGAGCCTCGACGGTGGCTCACAATCTGGCGTGGACTCTCGCCTCGCTGACCGAAATGGCGACGATCATCGCCGACTTCGATCTGGCGTTTGGAACCGCAGGACTGGATTACAATCAGGACCCGCCTCAGGGCGTCGCAGAGGCAGTGTTCGCCCCGGAACGCGTCGACACCGTGCTGGTGGAGCGGCTGCTCTCCAAGTGCGGCGACCATCTCAGTCTTCTGGCGGCGCGCAGAATGTGGCCGCGAGCGTCGACCGCGCGGTGCGCAAGAAGCAGATCGCCGATGGCCTGCGCGATATCGAAAGGAAAGGAAAGCAGCGGGTCAGCCTGGCGACCCGAATCGATCAGGCGGGACTCTCGATCACCACGCAGCAGTATTGGATTGGCAGCGTCATTCTCGGCCTGCTTCTCAGCGCCTTTACCTACATCGAGTCGAAAAGCGCGTTGTTGACGCTCCTCATCGGCGTGACCGGCACGATCGGCCTGCCGCAGCTCACCCTCGCGCGCCTGCGCATCCGTCGCATCAACAAGTTCATCGCCAACTTTCCGACCGCAATCGACATCATCGTGCGCGGCATCAAGTCGGGCCTGCCGCTTGGCGATACGATCCGGATCGCCGCGGCTGAAAGCCCGATGCCTGTAAAGTCGGAGTTTCGCCGGGTTGTCGAATCGCTTTCGCTCGGCATGACCTTGCCGGAAGCCGTCGAGCGGATGGCCCAGCGGGTTCCGATCACGGAAACAAATTTCTTTTCGATTGTCATCGCCATCCAGGGGAAGTCGGGCGGCAATCTTTCCGAGGCGATGGGGAATCTTTCCCGCGTGTTGCGCGAACGCGGTTCGCGGCGATCGGCTCGGCCGCGACGGTGCTCACGGCAGCGATGCCCTGGCTCCAGCCGGACACATTGTCGCGCCGCATCAAGGCGGTGAGCTCGGAGCGCGAGCGGATAAGGGCGCGCGAACGCGAGCGCCTGCAGGCGGCTCAGAGCAAGACCCCGCTCCGGGTGAGGCCGAGCGGCCTCGTCAAGCAGCTGGTCGAGACCCTCAACCTTACGAGCTGGCTCAGCACCGAAAAGGCAAAGATCCAGTTGGCGATGGCCGGCTATCGCGGCGCGGGAGCGGAATACGCCTTTTTGGCCTTTCGCCTGGCGGCCCCGATCGCCTTTTTCCTCGCCGTCGCCATCTATGAATTCGCCATCATCAAGTGGAATCAACCGGTGATGGTCAAGATCGGCGTTGCAATCGCCGCAAGCTACCTCGGCATCAAGGCGCCCGAGCTCTTTCTGCGCAACAAGACCGTCAAGCGGAAGAAGGAACTCGAGCGGGCGTTCCCCAATACCCTCGATCTGATGCTGATTTGCGCCGAATCCGGCATGTCGATCGAACATGCGGTGCGCAAGGTCAGTCAGGAGATCGGCATCGAAAGCGTCTCGATGGCCGAGGAAATGGGACTGCTCGCCGCCGAAATGTCCTATCTGGCCGAGCGGCGGATCGCCTTTGAAAATCTCGGCCTGCGAACTGGACTGGAGTCGATCCGCTCGCTGACGACCGTCCTTTCGCAGTCGGAGCGCTATGGCACGCCGCTCGGCGCCGCGCTCCGGGTGTTGAGCCAGGAGAGCCGCGACCAGCGCATGACCGCCGCGGAGAAGAAGGCCGCGGCGCTGCCGCCGACCCTCACCGTGCCGATGATCCTGTTCTTCCTGCCCGGCCTGTTCGCGGCGATCCTGACCCCGGCCATGGTGCAGATCAACGGCTGGAACTAGCGGCGTCCTCGCGCCGCCGTCCGCGACCCCGGGGCCTCGCGTTTCAGGTTGCACAGCGCAGCCGGCCGGCGCATGATTCGAATTCGTGGCGCATGATTCAGAACCATCCGGGCCGGCAGCCGCCTCGGCGCCTGCGCACGCCGCCCGCTCGAGCCGGCTCGTCCGTCGCCCGCAGGGCCATCCGTCCTATCTCGATGGCTTGAACGAAGAGCAGCGGCGCGCGGTTGAGGCGCTCGACGGGCCCGTCCTCATTCTCGCTGGCGCCGGCGTCGGCAAGACGCGCGTCCTGACCTCCCGGATCGCTCATCTCATCGCCACCGGCCGCGCTCGCGCGCATGAGATCCTGGCGGTGACTTTCACCAATAAGGCGGCGCGCGAGATGCGGGTGCGGGTCGGCGCGCTGACCGGGTCTGAGCAGGGCACGCCCTGGCTCGGCACATTCCATTCGATCGGCGCCAAGATCCTGCGCATGCACGCCGAGCTGGTGGGCTTGAGACCCAATTTCACCATCCTCGACTCCGACGATCAGCTGCGCCTGCTCAAGCAGCTCCTGCAAGCGGAAAATCTCGACGAAAAGCGCTGGCCGGCGCGAGCTCTCGCCAATCTCATCGACGGCTGGAAGAACCGGGGCGTCGATCCCGGGCATGTTTCGCCGAGCGAGGCCGCCGGTTTCGCCGGGGGCCGGTCCTCGGGACTTTATGAAAGCTACCAGGCCCGTCTGAAAGCGCTCAACGCGGTCGATTTCGGCGATCTCCTGCTCGAGCCGCTCAGGCTCCTGCGCGAGCACGGCGACATTCTCGCCGCGTTCCGGCGCCGGTTCCGCTACATCCTGGTGGACGAGTACCAGGACACCAACGTCGTTCAATATCTCTGGCTCCGCCTCCTCGCCGGGACCAACGGCAATCTGTGCTGCGTTGGCGACGACGATCAGTCGATTTACGCGTGGCGCGGCGCGGACGTCGAAAACATCCTTAGGTTCGAGCGGGATTTCCCCGGCGCGAAAGTGATCAGGCTCGAGCGAAACTATCGCTCCTGCGGCCACATTCTCGCGGTCGCTTCCGGGCTGATTGCGCACAACCGCGGCCGGTTGGGAAAAACGCTGTTCACCGACAAGCCGCTGGGCGACCGGCCGAAGGTCGCCGAATCATCGGACGCCCAGGAAGAAGCAAGGATGGTCGGCGAGGAGATCGAGGCGTTCCAGCACAAGGGCGTCTCGCTGAACGAGATCGCGATCCTGGTGCGCGCCTCGTTCCAGATGCGCGAATTCGAGGAGCGGTTCATCGCGCTCGGGCTCCCCTACAAGGTCATCGGCGGTCCTCGATTCTACGAGCGTGCGGAAATACGCGACGCGCTTGCCTATCTGCGCTGCGTCGCCCAGCCCGATGACGACCTCGCGTTCGAGCGCATCTATAACCAGCCCAGGCGCGGCCTCGGCGAATCGACGCTCGCGACCCTGCATCAATATGGCCGTCGCGCCGGGCTCTCCCTCATGCGGGGGGCGCGCGCGCTGGTCGAAACGGAGGAACTGAAGCCGCGTCCAAGGCAAATCCTGCGTCGCCTTCTCGACGATTTCGGCCGGTGGCGCAAAGAGGCGGGCCAGCTTCCGCATGAGGAGCTGGCCCAACTCGTGCTCGAGGAGAGCGGCTATATCGACATGTGGAAAGCCGAGCGCACGCCCGATGCGGCCGGCCGGCTCGACAATCTGAAAGAACTCGTCCGGTCGATGAGCGAATTTCCGGATCTTCAGGCATTTCTCGAGCATGTGTCGCTGGTCATGGACGCCGAAAGCGGCCAGGAGGGCGAGCGGGTCTCGATCATGACCCTTCATGCGGCGAAGGGGCTCGAGTTCGACGTCGTCTTTCTGCCGGGCTGGGAGGAGGGGCTTTTTCCGCACCAGCGGTCGCTGGACGACAATGGCCTCGCCGGGCTCGAGGAGGAGCGCAGGCTTGCCTATGTCGGCCTGACCCGGGCCCGGCAGCAGGCGAGGATTTACTACGCTCTCAATCGGCGGGTTCGCGGGTTCTGGCAGGCGTCGGCGCCATCCCGATTCATCCAGGAATTGCCCGAAGAGCATGTCGAGGTCGACGAATTCGCCGGTTCGGCCGGAGGTTACGGCTCCCGGCCGCCGACCGGCCCAGAAAGCGGGTTTGCCTCGCGTTATGACACGCCCGGCTGGCGCCGCGCCGAGGCGCGATCGCGCGAGGCAGGCGAATGGGGCTCGCGAACCGCGAGACCTTCAGGCGCAACCATCGAAGGGACGGCTTACGGCCATAGCTCGTCCTCTTCCAGCTTCCACCCGGGAACGCGGGTGTTTCACCGCAAATTCGGGCCGGGCGAAGTGGTCGCCGTCGACGGGCCCAAGCTGACCGTCGACTTCGACAAGGCCGGGCGAAAACTGGTCATGGACAGTTTTGTCGCCGCCGCATAGCGGAATGCGGCCGGCGCGTGGGCGTGGCTCGTCTCGGCGAGTGACGCGAGAAATTTCCTTCGGCATTCGTTTTCGATATTCAGAAAATCGTGCTATGGTCGCTTCATCGCCCGAGCAGGCATTGCCATTCGGCGCGAACGAGGAGCGCAGGCTCGCCATTTAGCTGCGATAACATGCGGAATGGTCGGAGAAGTCGCGATTCGTCACCTAAGTGATTGAAAAGTCCCAGCCAGTTACCGAAGCGCCAGTCCGCAGCTCCCCGCGTCACGCAGCCTTGGTTTTCGGATTGACCTCTTCGGTATAGGCGTCGACGAGCGCGAAAGTCACCGCCCCGGGCTTGAAGACGTGCGGGCCGATCTCGCCGACCGGCGTCACCTCGGCGGCGGTGCCGGTGATAAAGCACTCGTCGAATTCGCCGAGTTCGGCTGGCAGGATACGCCGTTCGACGACCTCAAAGCCGCGCTTGCGCGCGAGGTCGATCACCGTCGCCCGCGTGATTCCGGCCAGGAAGCAATCGGCGATCGGGGTATGAACCACGCCGTTCTTGACGAAAAACACGTTGGCTCCGGTGCATTCCGCCACCCGGCCCTGCCAGTCCATCATCAGGGCGTCGGCGTATCCGCTCCGCTCCGCCCGGTGCTTCGAGATCGTGCAGATCATGTAGAGGCCGGCCGCCTTCGCCATTGCCGGCGCCGTCGCGGGATCGGGTCGCCGATAGTCGGCGATATCGAGCCGGATGCCCTTCATCCGCTGGGCGGGATCGAAGTAGCTCGGCCAGTCCCACACCGCAATGGCGAGGTGGATCTTGTTGTGCTGCGCGGTCACGCCCATCATCTCCGACCCGCGCCAGGCGATCGGCCGCACATAGGCGTCGACGAGATGGTTTCGCTTGAGCACCTCGGCCTTGGCGGCGTCGATCTCGGCCACGCTCCAAGGTATCTCGAAGTCGAGAATTCGGGCGGATTCCCTTAATCGCCGGGAATGATCCGATGACTTGAAAATATGCCCGCCATAGGCCCGCTCGCCCTCAAAGACCGCGCTCGCATAGTGCAGCCCGTGGGTCAGGACGTGCACCTTCGCTTCGCGCCACTCGACCATTTGACCATCGAACCAGATCCATCCGTCGCGATCATCAAACGTCTGCGTGGCCATCTCGCGTTCCTCTCCTTCGAAGCGGGTCGGTTTGGTTTTTGGGCGATTGGAGTTACATGGATCGGGTCGATTGTCGCTAGTAGGCTAGCAAAAGGGCTGAATTATGTCAACACTACTGACCTAATGGGCTCGTCGATGTCGTCCGACGCATCCAGAGCCGATCCAGCCGCGCAATCGCGCCGCGGCGATGAGCCGATGTACGAATTGATCGAACTGTTCTTCTTCGCCTATCGCGACTTTGTCGGCGACGCCGATCGGCTGCTCGAGGCGTATGGATTTGGACGCGCCCATCATCGCGTCCTTTATTTTGTCAGCCGGCGACCAGGCCTGACGATCGCCGAGCTTCTGGAAATATTGCGGATCACCAAGCAAAGCCTGAACCGGGTCTTGCGGGAGCTCGTCGACAAGAACTTCGTCGAGATTCGGGCCGGCGCTTTCGACCGGCGGCGACGGCAGCTCTATGCGACCCCCGACGGCGAGCGACTGGCCCTGAGACTGGCGCAGGTCCAGACAAGGCGGTTCGCTTTGGCGCTGGAGCAGCTGGGCGACTGGGGCGGCGAGTTGGCGCTCGCCTTCTTGACGGCGATGATTGATCCTCAGAAGCGCGCGGGCGACGCCGTCGGTCGACGCGAGCCTCCAAAGCGGGCGGGTCAGGCGCAGTGAGTTCGACAGCGACTTCGTTTCAGGACGATGCCGCCCATGTCCTCGTGGTCGACGACGATCGGCGGCTGCGGGCGCTGCTGTCGAGCTACCTGATGAAGAACGGCCATAGGGTTACGGTTGCGGCGACAGCGGCCGAGGCGCGCGGTTTTCTCGACGGATTGGCCTTCGACATCATCGTGCTCGACGTCATGATGCCCGGCGAGAACGGGTTCGATTTCGCCGCCGCCCTGCGTGGACGGTCGCAAGTGCCGATCCTGATGTTGACCGCGCGCGGCGAACCGCAGGATCGGGTGCGTGGGCTCGAGATTGGCGTCGACGACTATCTGACCAAGCCGTTTGAGCCGCGCGAGCTGCTCTTGCGGATCGGCTCGGTGCTCCGACGTACGCGGGCCGCGGCGGTCGGCCGTCTCGAGAGCGAGGTCGTGCGCTTCGGACGGTTCGCCTTCTCGCTCGAGCGCGGAGAGCTGCGGGCCGGCGACGAGACGATCAGGATCACGGAGCGCGAGCGCGAGATGCTTCGCCTTCTCAGCGCCAATGTCGGCGCGATCGTTTCTCGCGAGGCGCTGTCGGGATCGGGAGGCGCCGCGCAGGAGCGAACGGTCGATGTCCTGGTCAATCGCCTGCGGCGGAAGATCGAACAGGACCCTGCCAATCCGACATATCTGCAGACAGCCCGGGGGGCGGGATATCGACTGATAGCCGACCGATGAGGGACCGAACCGCATTCCGCAATTTGCGTTTGCTTGCGCAAGTCCGCGTGCTCTGGCGGCGCGCGGCGCGCGGGGTCGCAGAAATGCTTCCCAAGGGCCTCTACAAGCGCTCGCTGCTCATCGTCATTGTGCCGATGGTTCTGCTGCAAACCGCGGTGACGTTCGTATTCATGCAGCATCACTGGGATCTCGTGACCCGCAGGCTTTCCGAAGCGGTGGCGCGCGACGTCGGAGCGCTGACCGACCTCTATCAGCAGCTCCCGCCCGGCGATGACGGCGCCTTTCTGACAAAACTCGCCTCCGAAAGGTTTCGCATGGACGCGACCTTGCTGCCAGCCGGCCCTTTGCCGCCGCTCATGCCTCGATCGTTCTACGGGGCATTGGATCCCCTGACTCGAGTTCTTCCAAACGAAATTAGGAAGCAGGTGGCGCAGCCTTTCTGGCTTGATACCGTCGGCCGGTCGGGGTTGATGGAAATACGGGTTGATCTCGGCGGCAGAGTACTGCGCCTAGTGACTCGCCGGGCTCTCGCATACGAGGCGAACGCCCATATTTTCGTGCTTTGGATGCTCGGCGCGATGATCGTCCTTCTGACGGTCGCGATCATTTTTCTTCGCAATCAGATACGGCCGATTTTGCGTCTGGCGCGCGCTGCGGAGGACTTCGGCAAAGGCCGGGATCTCGACTTCAGCCCCCATGGCGCGCGCGAGGTCCGGCAGGCTGGCCACGCCTTCATCCAAATGAAACGGCGGGTTGAGCGAGCGACTGAACAACGAACCGCGATGCTGAACGGCGTCAGTCACGATCTGAGGACGATGTTGACCCAATTCAAACTGTCCTTGGCCTTGCTCGACAATTCCGCCGACAGCGAGCTGCTGCAGAAGGATGTCGATGAAATGGGGCAGATGCTCGAAGGATACCTCGCCTTTGCCCGGGGGGACGCGGGGGAGTCGACCACACGAATCAATATCGCCTCGATCCTTGACGACCTCCGGGCGGATTCGGAGCGCCACGGCGCTGAACTCGGCGTCGAGACACGCGGCAATCTCGATATTCGGGTCCGGCCGATGGCGATGAAACGCTGCGTCGGGAATCTGGTCGCCAACGCCCAGCGTCACGCCGACCACGTTCGCGTCTCTGCGACCCGCGACGCTCAATTCGTGTCGATCGTCGTTGACGACGACGGCGCAGGCATCGCCCCAGCCCATCGGGAGGACGTCTTCCGGCCCTTTTACCGCCTTGACGAGGCGCGCAACCAAGACCAGGGCGGGGCGGGCCTAGGCCTCGCGATCGCGAGAGACATCGCCCGCTCGCACGGAGGCGACATCACACTGTCCGACAGCCCAATGGGGGGCCTGAGGGCGGCGGTGCGCATTCCCGTTTAACGGCTCGCGCTGAGCTTCGCCTAGACGGAGGCGTTGATCCAGCGAGACAATTCACTCTTCGGGCCTGCGCCGGTCTTGGTCGCAACGTGCTTGCCGCCCTTGAACATCATTAGTGTTGGGATCGATCGGATGCCGTATTTGCCTGCGACGCCTGGGTTTTCATCGACATTGAGCTTGGCGATCTTCACTTTGCCGTTCATTTCCGTGGCAATTTCCTCGAGCGCCGGCGCGATCATGCGGCATGGCCCACACCATTCCGCCCAGAAATCGACGACGACCGGTTCGTCGGACTTGATGACGTCGGTTTCGAAACTCGCGTCGGTGACTTTGGCCGTTAATGATGACATGGCGCCCTCGAAGACGGCGTGCTTGCCGCAGCCCCATAGCTAGGAACCATCTCGAACGGCGTCAAGCGGGCCGGCGGAACCGGGAACGTCGCGCCCGCGCACGTCGATCCGCGCCTTGACACCAGCGCAGCCGTCGCCTAGCCGAGCCCCGGCAATGAGGCAGGAACAGGCGCAGATCGTCCGGCAAATCAGTGGTCTCGGCGAGATCTCCGATCGCTATGATGCGATTCTTTGCGATATCTGGGGCGTCCTTCACAACGGAGTGGCCTCATTCGCACTCGGCGTCTGCGGCGCTCGCGTCCTTCCGGCGGCGCGGCGGCGCGGTGGTGCTGATCACCAACGCTCCACGGCCCTCGCCGCCGATCCGCCAGCAAGTGCTGCAACTTGGCGTTTCCCCGGAAGCGTTCGACGCCATTGTGACTTCTGGCGACGTGACCATCGGATTGATGGAGGATCAGCCTGACGACCGGGTGCTTCACATCGGACCGGGACGGGACCTGAGCCTCTTCGACGCCGTCGCGGAGGCGACAGGCGGGCGGCTGAAGCTGCTCGCTCTCGAGGAATCCCAATATGCGCTCTGCACCGGTCTCAGAAACGACGAGAGCGAAACGCCGGATGACTACCAAGCGGAGCTGCGCTCGATGGCGGCCCGCGGGATGACAATGATATGCGCCAACCCGGATATCGTGATCCACCGGGGCGAAACGCTCATTCATTGTGCCGGCGCTCTGGCGCGTCGATATGAAGAGCTTGGAGGCCGGGTCCTCTATGCCGGGAAGCCTTACGCGCCGATATACGATCGAGCATTGGCGCTTGCGGAACGGGCCAGAGGCGCTGCAATCGAGAGGGGTCGGGTGCTTGCGATCGGCGACGGTATGAGGACGGACATAAGCGGGGCCGAGCGAGCGGGCCTCGACGCGCTCTTCGTCACCGGGGGGATACATCGGTCTTTACACGGAGAGGCGCCGGCCTCGCCGGCTGATCCCATTGAACTGCAAAGGCTATACGAGGAATATGCGTTGTGGCCGGTCGCCGCGATTCCCGCGCTTCTGCCGTAGACGGTCGTCATGGCGGGCGGGGGCTCGTCGACTGACCGCTGTCGGTTCGATCATCGGCTGCCGCCAGTTGAAGGTGTCATTCCCCGCATGCAGAACCCGCTGTTTCGGACGCTCTATTTCGAAGACCTTGCGATCGGCATGCGTGCGACGATCCGCAAGACGGTCGAGAATGAAGACGTAATCGGGTTCGCCGAGCTTTCGGGCGACCATAATCCGATCCACCTGTCAGAGCACTTTGCGCGGAAGACCCGATTTGGTGGTCGGATTGTTCATGGACTTTACACTGCGAGTCTCATTTCTGGGGTCATCGGCATGCGGCTGCCGGGACCGGGCGCAGTCTATATCTCCCAGACCTTACGCTTCCTCGGCCCGGTCAAAATCGGGGACGTCGTCGACGTGAGCGTAGAGGTGGTTGAACTGACCGAGAAGAATAGACGCATCCGATTGCATTGCGAGTGTCGCGTCGGCGATGAGATCGTGCTTGATGGCGAAGGCGTTCTCAGCGTTCCGCCGACGCCCAAGCCGAGGCATTCCGCGCCATGACCGGATCAGGAACGTCAAAGCCGTTTGCAGGGCCATGCGAATCGAGGGGATAGGTCGGTGGTCACCCGGCTTCGGCAGGACGAAATGAGTAACGATTTCGTCCTCGCCACCGATCCCATGGCGCCGCCCGATGGGCTTAAAGGCGCGGTTTACGCGATCGGAAATTTCGATGGCCTGCATCTTGGCCATCAGGCGGTCATCGAGCGTGCGGTTGCCCTTGCCCGCGAGCGCGCGGCGCCAAGCGCGGTGTTGACCTTCGAGCCGCATCCGGCGGACTTTTTCGCCGCCCGGCCGGTCGCGTTCCGGCTGACGCCGGCCCGGGACAAAGCCGAAATCTGCGCCAGGCTCGGACTCGACGGCATCGTCATTATCCGTTTTGACGCCTCTTTGGCGGCGATGAGCGCGGACGAATTCGTCGCCAGGATTCTTGTGGCCCGGCTTGGCGTTGCCGCTGTCGTCGTTGGCTGGGACTTTCATTTCGGCAAGGGCCGGTCAGGTTCGCCGGCCACCCTGGCCGAAGCTGGCTTGAGACATGGCTTCGCCGTTGAGATCGTGACGAAAGTCGAAGCCCGTGTTGGAGGAGCGGCCTGCGTCGTATCCTCGAGCGCCATTCGAAAGGCTCTCGAGCAAGGGGACGTCGCGGCGGCGGCGCGCGGCCTGGGGCGCAACTATTCGATTCGAGGCCGGGTCATTCACGGCCAGAGCCTTGGACGCACGCTCGGCGTTCCAACGGCCAATATAGCGCTCGAGCCGACGAACCGGCTCGCGCACGGAATCTATGCGGTCGTGGCGCGGATCGACGGGAGCGCCTTTCCAGCTGTCGCCAGCTTCGGGACCCGACCGACGGTCGACGATGACGGACCAGCCATTGCTCGAAGTTCATCTCCTCGGTTTCAACGGAGACCTCTACGGGCGCGAAATGCAAGTCGAGTTCGTCGAGCGCGTCCGCGACGAGCGCAAGTTCGAGTCGATGGCCTCGCTCGCGGCCGAGATGGAGCGCGACAAGGAACGCGCCCGCGCCATTCTTGCGGTCAGGGGCGAGTTTGGATTTGGCGAATTGCGGCAAATCCTTTAATCCGACCCGTCCCCTGCCGCGAACCCAGAGTTTGGCTCCCGATCCCATGTCCGACGCGTCCGTCTCAGGCCTCGACTATTCGCGCACGCTCTACCTGCCGAAGACGGATTTTCCCATGCGCGCGGGCCTTCCGCAAAAGGAGCCGGAGATTCTGGCTCGCTGGGCGCGCGAGAATCTCTATCGGGCGCTGCGCGAGAGCGGAAAGGGACGGCCCAAATTCGTTCTCCACGACGGGCCCCCTTACGCCAACGGCAATGTCCACATTGGCACGGCGCTAAACAAGACGCTGAAGGACATAGTCGTTCGATCGCATCAGATGACCGGCCGGGAATCCAATTATGTTCCGGGCTGGGACTGTCATGGGCTCCCGATCGAATGGAAGGTCGAGGAAGAGTTCTACCGAAGCAAGGGCAAGTCGAAGCCGGACTTCTCGGATTCGCAAGCCATCATCGCGTTCCGCCGGGAATGCCGCGCCTATGCCGAACACTGGCTCTCCGTGCAGCGCGAGGAATTCAAGCGGCTCGGCGTCGTCGGCGACTGGGATCATCCCTACACGACGATGAGCTATCCCGCCGAGGCGCAGATCGCGCGCGAGATCTTCAAATTCGTCTCGAGCGGGCTGCTCTATCGCGGCTCGAAGCCGGTGATGTGGAGCGTGGTTGAAAAGACCGCGCTCGCCGAGGCGGAAGTCGAATACGAGGACCATGTCAGCGACACGATCTACGTTGCGTTCCCGGTCGCATCCGATGACGCTTCGGTGCTCATCTGGACCACGACGCCCTGGACCATTCCCGGCAATCGAGCGATCGCCTTCTCCCGCCGGATCGCCTATGGGCGCTACCGGGTGGGGGATGCGCCGGCAGACAATTGGGCACGGCCCGGAGCCACCTATATCCTCGCACAATCGCTTGCTGAGAGCGTTTTCCGCGCCGCGAAAGTTGGCTCGTTCGAGTTCCTTGGCGAGGTCGCAGGCGATACGCTGGCGTCGGCGGTCTGCGCCCACCCACTGCGCGGGCTCGGATATGGCTTTGCCGTTCCTTTGCTCGACGGCGACCATGTCACAGAGGACGCAGGCACAGGTTTCGTTCACACCGCCCCGGCCACGGGCGCGAGGACTTCGAACTCTGGACCGCGAGCACGCGGCTGCTTCAAGAGCGCGGGATCGAGACGCGCATTCCCTATACGGTCGACGAGAACGGCGCCTTCACCGATGAAGCGCCTGGCTTCGAGGGCAAGCGCGTCATCACCGACAAAGGCAAAGTCGGCGACGCCAACAAGGCGGTCATCGACGCGCTGGTCGAGGCCGGGACGCTCGTCGCTCGCGGAAAGCTGAAGCACCAGTATCCGCACAGCTGGCGCTCGAAGACGCCCGTGATTTTCCGCAACACGCCGCAATGGTTCATGGCGATGGATCGGCCATTCGCCACCGTGCAAGGCGGCAAGACCCTTCGGACACTTGCCGTCGAGGCGATCGAACGCACGCGGTGGGCGCCGCCGTCCGGCGAGAACCGGATCAAGGGCATGGTCGCCAACAAGCCGGACTGGGTGCTGTCACGCCAGCGCGCCTGGGGCGTCCCCTTGTCGATTTTCGTCCGAAAGGACGGCCACGATATTCTGTTCGATGAACAGGTGAATTCACGGATCGCCGAAGCCTACGAACGGGAAGGCGCCGATGCGTGGTTCGCTCAAGGAGCGAAGGAGCGGTTCCTTGGCGCGAAGCACGACGTCGACGCCTACGACAAGATCGACGACTTGGTCGAAGTCTGGTTCGATTCGGGTTCTACGCACGCCTTCGTCTTGGAGGACCCCAAACATTTTCCTGGTCTAGCCGGCATCCGGCGGGCTGTTGACGGCGGTGAAGACACGGTCATGTATCTCGAGGGCTCGGACCAGCATCGCGGCTGGTTCCAGTCTTCGCTCCTCGAAAGCTGCGGAACGCGCGGCCGCGCTCCGTTCGACATCGTGCTGACCCATGGCTTCACGCTCGACGAGAGCGGCCGCAAGATGTCCAAGTCTCTAGGCAATCAGACTTTCCCGGAGGACGTCATCCGCGCGTCGGGCGCCGACATCTTGCGCTTATGGGTGGCCAGCGTCGACTACACCGACGATCAGCGCATTGGTCCGGAAATCCTGAAGGCCGTGACCGACAGCTATCGCAAGTTGCGCAACACGATTCGTTGGATGCTCGGAACTCTGGGGCATCGCGAGCCAGGCGATTCAGTTGGCCATGCGGCGATGAGCGGACTCGAGCGATTGATGCTTCACAAACTCTTCGAACTCGACCTCAAGATTCGCGAGGCTTACGATAGTTTTGACTTCGCACGCGTCGTCGCCGCGCTCACCGCGTTCATGAACGCCGACCTGTCCGCGTTCTATTTCGACATCCGCAAGGACGCGCTCTACTGCGACGCGCCGTCCAGCGTTCGGCGGCGCGGGGCTCTGGAGGCGATCGAAAGCATCTTCGGCGCGGTTGCGGTATGGCTCGCCCCGATTCTGGTTTTCACCGCCGAGGAAGCGTGGACGGCGCGTGGCGCCGGGCGGCGCTCGATTCATCTCGAACAGTTTCCGGTCATCCCGCCCGGGTGGCGGGATGACCAACTCGCCGAGACCTGGGATACGATCCGGGCTTTGCGTCTTGTTGTCACCGGCGCGATCGAGATTGCCCGGGCCCGGAAGCTAATCGGTTCTTCCCTCGAAGCTGCTCCTCGCATCTTTTTGCGTAAACCCGACCACCTGAAGGCGCTTGAGGGGGTCGACTTTGCGGAAGTGTGCATCACTTCCGATATTTCCACAGAATTCGGCACCCCGATTCCCGAAACGGCGTTTCGGTTGCCAGAAGTAGCGGACGTGGCCGTCATCGTGGAGCGTGCGATCGGCGTAAAGTGCGCTCGTTCATGGCGCTATTTCGATCCGGCGACCGCCTCGCCAGACTTTCCCGATGTCAGTCCGAGGGACGCCGAGGCGCTCCGCGAGCTCAGGACGATGGGTCGCTTGCTGTGAAGGCGCCGGTCTTGGGAGGCGTTGTCGCTCTCGCGGTGGTTCTTGTCGATCAAATAGCGAAAATTGCCGTCCTTTCGCGATCGGATCCGCTGACGGCCGATTCAACGCCGCTCACGCCTTTCCTCGATTTGAGCTTGCGATGGAACCGGGGCATTTCGTTCAGCCTGTTTGCCCGCGATTCGGCGTCAGCGGAGACTGCCCTAGTCGCTCTCACGCTCGCGGCGACCGCCTTGCTCGCCTGGTGGCTCTCTCGGTCTCGGACCTGGCTAGCGGCCGTCGGACTCGGATTGATCATCGGCGGCGCCCTCGGCAACGCGATCGACCGCATTATTCATGGCGCTGTCGTTGATTACCTTGATCTGCATGCCTTCGGGCGCCACTTTTTTGTCTTCAACCTCGCCGATGCGGCCATTAACATCGGGGTTGTGCTGTTGATGGTCGACCTGTTGTTGCCTGTCTCTGGCGCGCCAACCAGCCGAAGCCAAAGAAATCCGTCTCATGGCGCGAACTAAAATCGACAAACACTGCCTGGTCGCCCGGCCGTCCGCCCTTGTCAGGGGGCCCCGAGGAGCGTCATCGAATAGCCGGAATTTGTCGCGAGATACTCCGAAGTTGAATCGCCAGTCGCAGCGGTCTTCGGAGGGCAAGGGGTAGCGATGAGCTTTGGTTTGCGGTCAGCCGCGGTGGGATTGGCGTTTATGTCCGTCAGTCTGGTCAGTTTACCCGCCCGGGCTGGCGACGATGGCCAAGCGCCGCTCTGGCAAGGAATCGGATCGATTTTTGGTCCGGTCATTGGGTTTGGATTCGGTGGCGACAAGCCGCCTCCGATCAACTACCACGAACATGGCAAGATCGTCGTGCCGCCGAAAATGGAGCTGCCGCCTCCGGGCTCAGCCGCATCCGTGGATCCCGATTGGCCCGTGAACCAGGAAATTCTGCGCAAGAAGGCCCAAAAAGAAGAGGCCAAGAAGACAATCGCCGGGGTGGGCGATGCGCGTCTCCGTTACACACATCCCTTCCCTTCGAATCAGCCCGTGACCGTTCGCGCTGTCGATCCGGAGGGAAATGAGGTAAAATGCACAGGGTCGTGCGGATCGACGTCGACGGTGCTTAGCAATTTGAATCCATTGAACTGGGTTGGAATGGGCAGCAAGAGCGGTTCGGACGCTGTCGGGCCTGAGCCCGACCGCGAATGGCTGACCGATCCGCCGAAGGGATTTCGCGCTCCGGTCGAGCCGGTAAAGGGGTCAGCCTCGAACTGATGGCCGGTTGGGCGCGCCGTCGGTTCTGGCGGTTCCGGACGCGAAAATCGCCTAACGGCTGAATTGACGCTTGGCGATCCGACGAAAGGACGCTATCTTGAGAGCAAAGGATTCGCGGCCGGCGAGTGATCCGTCGTGGTGCTCGGCGTTACGGGCGCGAAACTAAGTAAAGGGCCGTCGGGGGCCGAGGCGCCAAGTTACGAAACGTTAGCCGCTAACGAACAGCCAGCCGAGACGACCTGCACAAGGTCCTTCCAGAAACGTCGTCCTGGCGCGGCCATGGGGGCGGCGCACGTAAAGGGAATTCGCACGGGATCGGGATCAAGTGATCATTCGTGTCCGTGCTTCGGGTGCGATGAGATCAGCCCGTTCGAGTGACGCGAAGGCGTGAATTGCGCCTGTCTGCGTCAAAATCGAAAAAGCTTGCGCCGAAAATGATCGCGAAGCTGCGGGCTTAACTGAATGGATGTTGGGAAATAAAATGAGACCAGGTCAGAACAAGAGGATGCGCGGCCGGCCGACGAACAATCGGCGCGGCCCTAATCCTTTGACGCGATCCTATGAATTGAATGGGCCGGACGTCAAAATACGCGGAAACGCCCATCATGTCGCCGAGAAATACCTCCAGCTCGCGAGGGATGCCCATACGGGGGGAGATCCTGTCGCGGCAGAGAATTATTTGCAGCATGCCGAGCATTACTTTCGGCTGATTGCAGCCGCGCAGGCTGCCCAGGCGCTCGCACAGAGCGGCCAACCGCGCCCGCCCGGCGAAGGCGATGGCGAAGACATGGAGGACGACGGCGATTTTGGTACGCTGTCGGATCGTTTCGCCTCGCCTGCAGAGCGGCAAACCGCCTATCAGCAGCCGCAACAAGGATTTCAACCGCAACCCAATGTGGCCCCGAACGCTCCCCAACCTTACGCGGAGCGACCTCCTTACGAGGGAGAGCGTCAGGGCCAAAGCGAGCGGACAGGGTTTGCAAATCGGCAGGAGCGGCAGGGCAATCGGTTCCCCGAACGCGGGCCACGACAAGACCGGCCGTTCGCCGACCGGAACGAAGGCTATCGCGACAATCGGCATGGACGTGACGGCCGTCAGCGGGACTTCAGGCCCTACCGCGACCCCCAGCCTCAACCGGCCAGAGATGCTGGCGCCGAGGGCGCGGCGCAACCAGGGCTTCCCTCGTTTATCACCGCAAGCCCGAGGTCCAACGCAATGGAGCCGGCCCCCGCGGTCACATCATTGCCCGATGCGATTGCCTCGCCCGCGCCGATTGGCGCGCCGGAAGCTCAGCCCCCGGAGTTCGAATCGCCGCCGGGCGAGGGCGCCTTTCCGCCTCGCGGCCGCCGCCGGCGGCTGCGGTCGCCCTACGGGTTCGGCGGCGGAGGGTCGTCGGAACCGGCCGGACCGGACGCCGCCCCGGAAATCACCGACGATTTGCCCGTGACGGAATAGGCGAAGCTGCAAATGGCGGCTGAGCGCCGACGAAGGCGAACTTTGCCCTCACATGGTCCGCATCGAATGGTTTCATCATGAAATCGCTCGCTCCCGCATGCATCGCGCGGGCAATCTGAGCGACGTCATTTTCGTTCAGGCAAATGACCGCCTTTGGGCTGTCTCCGCCGTGCATCCGCCGCAGTTTCCGGAGGAACTCACAACCGTCGAGCGTCGGCATCCCGCCGTCGACGAAAATGGCGTCCGGCATCGAAAGAGAGCAAACTGCAAGCGCCTGGCGTACATCGGAGGCTTCGGTCACCTCGAGGTCCATGCCTTCAAGAACACGGCGGACAATCTTTCTGATCACGGTGGAGTCGTCCACCACCAGGACGTGCCGCATCCCAGAACCTTCGTTCCTTGAATGATGATTGACGGTTCTGACAATTAGCGACCGATGCTTCAAATGGCGTTAATGGCCGCGTCGTCGAGGTCTCGCCGCAACGCCCAAGGGCCGCGCGTCACTGCGCGAGGGCAGGGACCGGCGCCGGAGAAGCGGTCAGTGTCACGGCGTCCTGCGCAGTCGAAACATTGAGCGTGGCTTGACACTCCTGAGCCAGGAGCGTCGTGAAATAGAGTTGAATGGAATGGGCGTCGATCGCCTCAGCGGGAAAGGCGCTAGTCAGGATGTCAGCTGCGCTGTGCGACAACTTGGCGTTCACCCCCTTGGCTTCGACCCGCATCGCCATCGCGCCTTCGCCGTCCGAGAGGTCGACAGTGATGACGCCGCCGCGGGGAATAGAGCCTGCCGCGATAAGGCAGAGATTGAGCAACAGCTTGACGGAGTTTCGCGACGCAAGCCGCCGGGCCCCGGGCCACTGCAGAGTCGTCCGGTCGTTGGCGAAAATCTCCCTCGCCACTTTTTCGGCGTCGCCCGTATCGATCGACGCGCCGAACGAGCCCGCGGCCCCGAAGGCGAGCCGGCAGAATTGGAGGCGCGCGGACGCGGAAATCGCGCTCTTCTTGATGAGCTCCATCGCCACCGCTCGCATCTCCTCGTCCTGCTCGCCCTCGAGCACTTCAAGTCCATTGACGATCGCCCCGACCGGGCTGATCACGTCGTGGCATACTCGCGAGCACAACAGCGCGGCGAGGTCGAGCGGGGTGAGTGAGGCCATTGTCAAGCGAGGAATCCTGGGTTCGGCCTCATGGCGGACAAAAGGGCCATGCCGCCATGCTGAAGTCGTCCGATTCCCTGTCTATCCGATTCGTCGCCCGGTCGCGAAGCGGCCGCGCAAGTTCGCGGGAACGAATTCGCCTCCCGCGGATCATTTCGAGCGGCTGAGCCGATGATGGCGCCCCAAACACGATCGGCGGTCGCCCGCACCTGGCTCGGTTCAAAGCCGCCGCCGACAAGGATTCAGGTCAGGGAGGCGTCTTGAACCCGGTTCCTCAGCACCCAAAGCCGTTCGCGCTCGATCGCAGCACGCGCGACGACCTGGCCCTGTTTCTCGCCGAGGCCGCGCTTGCCGCCGGTCCGGCCGTGATGGAGGAATACGAGCGCGGCTGCGAGGTTCGGTCGAAGGAGGACGGCAGTCCGGTAACGACCGCCGATCATCGCGCCGAGTTGATCATTTGCGACTACCTTGCGCGCTTGGCCCCCTCGCCGCCGATCTGCGCCGAGGAATTGATTGCAGCGGGCGCGCCGATCAACGCCGTGGGACGTTTCCTGCTCGTCGATCCGCTCGATGGGACGCGGGAGTTCCTGGCGCGCAACGGCCAGTTCACGATCAATGTGGCGCTGATCGAAGGCGGCGCGCCAATTGCCGGGGCAGTCTATGCGCCAGCGATCGGCAGGTTGTGGATAGGGGGTGACGCGGCCTTCGTCTGCGAGGCGCGCCCGGGCGCGAAATTGCCAGACAAAGCTGAACGGCGGCGAATCCAGACCCGCCGCGCGCCCGAGACCCTGGTCGCATTTGTAAGCCGGTCGCATGCCGACCCGCAGTCGGAATCCTTCCTGAAACGACTGCCGGTCGGAGAGACGCGCGGGGCCGGCTCGTCGCTCAAATTCTGCCTCATCGCCGAGGGTCTGGGCGACGTCTATCCCCGTTTTGCCCCGACAATGGAATGGGATACGGCCGCCGCCGACGCCGTCCTCCGCGCCGCCGGCGGCGTTGTGCTCGATCCCGACGGAAGGCCGCTCGGCTATGGCAAGGTCGACCGCGGCCTCCGCAACGGTCCCTTCATCGCCTGGGGCGACGCGACGGCCGCCGAAAAATTCGGCCTTTGTTAACGCGGCGTCAACGCAGCCTCCCTATAAATTCGGGATCCGTAGGTCGGCGGGCTGGATTGGGGCGGCGAGCGGGGCGGTGCGCCCGGCTCCATTGGTGCGGCAACGCGTCTCGAGGAGGCCCATGCAAACAGAACTCACGCGGCGGGGGTTCATCGGCCTCACGGTCGTGGGCGCAGCGCTCTGGGCGCGTCCGACCCGGGCGAACGCTCCGGCGACCGAAGCTCCCCAGGCCTTCACCGGCGACGAAATTCTTGACGACGGCCATCGCTTCTTTGGCGATCTGTCGCGCGGGCTTGCGGATGTGGTCCAGGAAGCTGGGCATCGATGGGGTCTGCCGAACGCCTACATCCTCGGCCAGGAGGCGTCCGCCGCATTCGTTGGCGGCCTGCGCTACGGCGAGGGCAAGATGTACACCCGCAACGCCGGCAACCAGCCGATCTATTGGCAGGGACCGTCGGTCGGCTTCGACGCCGGCGCCGATGGCGACCGGACCATGATGCTGGTTTATAACCTGCCGGCGGTGAATTCAGTTTTCCGCCGATTCGGCGGCGTCGACGGATCGGCATATTTTATCGGCGGGCTCGGCTTCACGGCGCTGAACTCCGACGACATCGTCGTGGTTCCGATCCGCACCGGCCTCGGCGCGCGCCTCGGGGTCAATGTGAGCTATCTGAAATTCACCCAGCGCGCGACCTGGAATCCGTTCTGACGCTGATCCCAATACCGTGGCGGAGACGGCGCAACGCATGCCCACTTCCGCTCCGCATTGACTGAATTTTAACCCTCGCTCCTTGAGATTAGAACCGATCGCACAATCGATTCTCAATCCTGGGCGCCCGCCGTGAACGACCTCATCCGCTTCCAGCCCGCGAAACGGCCCGATCGTCCGGTTCCCGATCACCACGGCGCGCAAATCCTGTTCTTCACCGGCGTGCGCTACCAGCGGATGAGCGAGGACACGCCCTCGCCGCCGCCGCCAGCATCCTGCGCCGCCCAACGTGAGGGCGAAGACGGTGGTCGAAGCGGCGGAGGCGATCGCACGCACCGCCGCTAAAGGCGCCTTGCGGTTGATCCGTTTGGGTTTTCTTGGTCTAAGGGTCGTTTGGGGCTGAAGGCGCCGCTCGGGCCGGTTGGATAGCCTTGGATCGGCTTGGATTCTCTCGTCCGAATCGAGGCTTTTCAATGGGTTGCGCGGCAGTCCGGCGGGAAACAATTTTCCCGCGCCTTGTCGGCGCGTGAAGCGCGGCAGGAGCGGCGGCCCGCGGCCTTGGCGTGGCAGGGTAGGGATCGGTCATACGGCGAGCTTAGCCGAGCTCCTGATTTTCCGCAATAGTTTGTCGCCGCCTTCGGCTCTGCCTTTCGCTTCCGCTTGCCGCCGTCCGACCTTTGCGCTATGAGCCGCGGCGGGACACCTCTCCCCAACGAGAGGCGCCCATCTGAAAGGATGGCTCGGTATGACGATTACGGCGCCCGCCGTTCGCCCTGCGAACGCGCATTTTTCTTCCGGCCCCTGCGCAAAGCGCCCAGGCTGGACCCCAACAGTTCTTCGTGACGCGGCGCTCGGGCGTTCGCATCGCGCCAAGCAGCCCAAAGCCAAGCTCAAGCTCGCGATCGACTTGACGCGCGAAGTTCTCGGCGTCCCGGCCGATTACCGAATTGGCATCACTCCGGCGTCCGACACCGGCGCCTTTGAAATGGCGTTGTGGTCGGCGCTCGGCGCGCGCGGCGTTGATATCCTGGCCTGGGAAAGCTTCGGCGAAGGCTGGGTCTCCGATATTGTCAAAGAGCTGAAACTCAAGGACGCGCGGACCTTGAAGGCGCCCTATGGCGAGCTCCCTGACCTTTCGCAAGTCAACTTCGACAACGACGTCGTGTTCACCTGGAACGGCACGACCTCGGGGGTGCGCGTTCCCAACGCCGACTGGATTCCGGCCGACCGCAAGGGGCTGACGCTGTGCGACGCGACGTCCGCCGCCTTCGCTCAAGCTCTCGACTGGCCCAAGCTCGACGTCACGACCTTCTCCTGGCAGAAGGCGCTAGGGGGAGAAGCGGGGCACGGCGTCATCATCTTAAGCCCGCGCGCCGCCGAGCGGCTCGAGACCCACAAACCGCCGTGGCCGATGCCAAAGATTTTCCGCCTCACCAAGGGCGGGAAGCTGATCGAGGGCGTTTTCGAGGGCGAGACCATCAACACGCCGTCGATGCTGTGCGTCGAGGACTATATCGACGCGCTGCAATGGGCGAAGTCATTCGCCGGCCTCGAAGTCCTCATTGCGCGGGCCGACGCCAATGCGAAGGCGATCGCCGATTGGGTCGACCGTACTCCGTGGGTCGATTTTCTCGCCCGCGTCCCGGAGACCCGTTCGAACACCAGCGTCTGCCTCAAGGTGGTGGATCGGGCGATCGCCGCACTCTCCGCCGATGGCCAAGCCGCGTTCGCGAAGGCGTTGGCGGCGTTTCTCGAGAAGGAGAGGGTCGCATTCGACATCGGCTCGTATCGCGACGCGCCGGCCGGCTTGCGGATCTGGTGCGGCGCGACCATCGAAGCCGATGACGTCAAGGCGCTGACCCAATGGCTTGATTACGCCTTCGTTGTGGAGAAGGCCAAGCTCGCCAAGGCGGCCTAAGGAACTGTCACCCCCGCGAAAGCGGGGGTCCAGGCAACCGCCGCACCCGTCTGGATGCCCGCTTTCGCGGGCATGACACCCAGAAACAATCTTCGCGGCCGCTTTCGGCCGCCATACCGAGACATAAAGCCATGGCTCCCCGCGTTCTCATCTCCGACAAGCTTTCTCCCGCCGCCGTCGCCATCTTCAAGGAGCGGGGCGTCGCGGTCGACGTGAAGCCCGGGCTCGACAAGGACGAGCTCGCAAAAATCATCGGCGACTATGACGGCCTCGCGATCCGCTCCAACACCAAAGTCACCGCCAAGCTGCTCGAACACGCCAAGAAGCTGAAAGTGGTCGGCCGGGCCGGCATCGGCGTCGACAACGTCGACATTCCCGCCGCGACCGCCAGAGGCGTGATCGTGATGAACACGCCGTTCGGCAATTCGATCACCACCGCCGAGCATGCGATCGCGCTGATGTTTGCGCTGGCGCGGCAAATTCCGACCGCTGACGTCTCGACCCAGGCGGGCAAATGGGAAAAGAACCGCTTCATGGGGGTCGAGGTCACCGGCAAGACGCTCGGCGTCATCGGTTGCGGCAACATCGGCTCGATCGTCGCCTCCCGCGCCCTGGGATTGAGGATGCGGGTCGTCGCCTTCGATCCGTTCCTCAGCGCCGAGCGCGCCGTCGAGATCGGCGTCGAGAAGGTCGAGCTGAACGATCTTTTGGCCCGCGCCGACTTCATCTCCTTGCATACGCCATTGACGGCCCAGACCCGCAACATCCTGTCGGCGGAAAATCTGGCGAAGACGAAGAAGGGCGTGCGCATTATCAATTGCGCTCGCGGAGGCCTCGTCGACGAGGTCGCCCTGCGCGCGGCCCTGGACAGCGGTCATGTCGCCGGCGCGGGATTCGACGTCTTCGTCGAGGAGCCGGCGACGGCGAACCCCCTGTTCGGCCATCCGAACTTCATCGCCACTCCGCACCTTGGCGCCTCGACCAACGAAGCCCAGGAGAATGTCGCCCTCCAGGTGGCCGAACAGATGTCGGACTATCTGACGCGCGGCGCGATTTCGAACGCGCTCAACTTTCCCTCGATCACCGCGGAGGAAGCGCCGAAGCTCAGACCCTTCATCGCCCTGGCGGAGGGCCTCGGCTCCTTCGCCGGCCAGCTCACTCAGGCGCCGATCGAGAAGGTCACGCTCACCTACGAGGGCGCGGTCTCGGAACTCAAGGTCAAGGCTCTGACGTCGGCGGCTATCGCGGGCCTGCTCCGTCCGTCGCTGGTCGACGTCAACGTGGTGTCGGCCCCGACGGTCGCCGCCCATCGCGGCATCGTCATCGAGGAAATGACCCGAGCGTCGGAAGGCGACTACGAAAGCTTCATCACCCTGACGGTCACGACGGGCGAGCAATCGCGCGCGATCGGCGGCACCGTCTTTCATGACGGCAAGCCGCGCATCCTTTCGATCAAGGGGATCAAGGTCGACGCGGAGTTCACCCCGTCGATGATCTATGTCACCAACGAGGACAAACCAGGCTTCATCGGCCGTTTCGCGAGCTGCCTCGGCGACGCGGGCGTCAATATTGCAACCTTTGCGCTTGGGCGGGACGAACAGGGCGGCTCGGCGATCGCGCTCGTCTCGATCGATGGCGCCGCGCCACCCGAGGTGATAGCGAAAGTGAGCAAGATCAATGGTGTGCGTCAGGCGGTCGCTTTGCACTTCTGATCCCGGCGTCCGGATGGCCGGCGAAGCGCGGCGGCTTGCTGCCGTTCAAAGGAGCCGCTCATGAGCGACGACAGCGAAAAATCCGCGCCGGCGATCGAGCCGGACATGCGCTCGAGAGTCGATCCCCGGCTGCTTGAGATTCTGGTTTGCCCGGTGACGCGGGCGGAGCTGACTTACGATCCTGCGCGGCAGGAACTCGTTTCCCGCGCCGCCCGGCTGGCCTACCCGATCCGCGACGGGGTGCCGATCATGCTGCCGGAGGAAGCGCGCAAGCTCGACGATTAGGACGCTCGCCGCGTCGACCGCGTCATGCGACGTTCAGCGAGCGCCCGCCCGGACGCGGCGACGGTCTCCTCCGGCAAGTCTCGCTTCAAGCCTACGGCACGACCGGCCGCGGCCGCCCGTCGGCTCCAATCGCGACGAAGGTAAAGGTCGCGTCGGTCACTTTCTCCCGATGATGAGTTCCGGAATCGCTGCGCCCATGCCTCGATATGAATCTTGAGCGAGCTGCGGCCGATCTTGTCGACCGCGGTGTAGACGGACAGCACGTCCCCCACTTTGACCGGGCGGATGAACGTCATCGCGTCGATCGCAACTGTGACCACGCGGCCCTGCGCCTTCTCAACCGCGCGAATGCCGCCCGCCTGGTCCATCTGGCTGATGACCCAGCCGCCGAAAATGTCGCCGTTGGCGTTGGTGTCCTTCGGCATCGCGATCAGGCGGACGGTGAGCTCGCCGCGCGGCGCCTCGCCTGCGGAAGTTGTCATTGACCCGCCCCTCGGTTCGTCTTCATCCGATCCTGACGGCGCTGCGCGGCGCGATCAAGCGCGATCTGAAGGTCGGCCCCTCACCTCGGGCAATCGAAAGGGAGGAAGGTCGTCGACATGCCTTCGTTGACGACGCGGATCGCGAGCACGTCGGCGAGCCTGCGATCCTTGGCCGAGCGGGGGCAAATCTTTTCTGGGTTGAGACACCCGGAGCCGATGAAGGCTTCGTTGGCGGCGACAAAATCCGCGCTCAGGCCGTCTCGTCCGAAACGGCGCAAAGCTTCGCTCCAGTCGCGCCCGTAGCGGAAGCATTTTTCCTGCGGCCAATCGCGCTTGACTTGGCTGCTGTCCGCTTTCACCGGGCCTGCCGCGAGCGCGGAAAGGAACATCGCCGCCAAGGCGACGCGCAAACATCTCAACGGCCGGCTTTTCATCGCTGATGTGATGCGCCTCGCCCGGGGCGCGGCGGCAGGCAGGTCATGGCCGCCCACTCAACGGCGCCTTGCCGCGACGACTCGATCGTGGCCGGCGAGGTCCTTGTCGATCATCACGTCGCTTAGGCCACATTGTTGCGCGATCGCGAGCACTTGTGCGGCCTGGCCGGCGCCGATTTCCACCACGAGCCAGCCGCCCGCGGAAAGCAGCGAAGGCGCCTCCGGGATAAGACTTCGATAGGCGTCAAGGCCGTCAATTCCGCCGTCGAGCGCTAGCCGCGGATCGAAGTCATGGACCTCGCGCGGCAGCCCTGGGAGATCGGCGGTCGCAATATAGGGCGGATTCGAGACGATCAGGTCGAACCGTCCCTCGAGACCGCTCGTCCAGTCGCCAAGCCTTATTTCGGCCCGCCCAGCGAGGCCGCAAGCCTCGATGTTGCTGCGCGCCACATTCGCTGCGCCGGCGGAAATGTCGACGCCGACCCCTCGCGCATGAGGGAATTCACTCAATAAGGCGCAAAGGAGCGCGCCGGAGCCTACGCCCAGGTCGAGGACGCGCAATGGCTCCTCCCGCCGATTGCGGCACAGCCTCAAGGCGGTCTCGACGATCGTTTCGGTCTCCGGCCGCGGATCCAGAACCTGCGGCGAGAGCATGAGCTCGATGCCCCAGAATTCGCGCCGGCCGACGATCCTCGACAACGGTTCGCCGGCCACCCGCCGCGTCGCGAACTCCTCGACCCTCGGGGCGGCCGGCCCGAGCGGCTCCCGGGGAGCGATGATCAGTTCGATCGGCGCAACGCCGGACGCCGCGGACAGGGTTATCCAGGCCTCTCGTTTCGGGTCCTCGATTCCACAAGCTTCAAAGGCCTCGGCCAGGCAGTCGAGCGCCTCGGCGCGAGCGGTCGAAACGGCAAGCGCACAACTGGCCGTCAAGCGACCTGACCGTGGCAGTGCTTGAACTTCTTGCCCGAGCCGCACGGACAAGGCTCGTTTCGTCCGACCCGTCCCCACGTCGCCGGATTCTTCGGGTCGCGGTCGGCGACGGCGAGCCCGGAAGTCGCCGCCTGAAATGCAGCGCCGACCGGCTCCGAGAGGGGAGCGAACGGCAGTTCATTTTCGCCGGTCGCAGGGTCGAGATGCTGATACTGCATCGGCGGCGGCGGGGGCTCGGGTTGCTGGAACCGCACTTCGACCCGTGACATTTGGGCGATGACGGCTTCGTGCCACTGGGCGATCAACTCGCGGAACAGCTCGAAGGCTTCGGACTTGTACTCGTTCAGCGGATCGCGCTGCGCCATCCCGCGCCAGCCGATCACCTGACGCAGATGATCCAGCGTGACGAGATGGTCGCGCCAAAGGTGATCGAGCGACTGCAGAATCACCTGCTTTTCGACGTAGCGCATCGCCTCGGGGGTGTTGCGCTGAATGCGCTGGGCATAGGCGTCGGTCGCCGCCGCATGGAGCCGCGTCGCCACTTCTTCGTCGGCGATGCCCTCCTCCTTCGCCCATTCGTCGACCGGCAGGTCGAGGTTGAGTTTGTTGAGAACCTCGTTCTTCAGGCCCGCTGTGTCCCAGGCCTCGGGATAGGCGTCGTGGGGGATGTGTTTGGCCACGACGTCGTCGATCACGCCGGTCCGCATATCCTCAATCGTCGATTTGAGGGATTCGGACGCCATCATCCGGCGCCGGTCCTCGAAGATGACCTTGCGCTGGTCGTTCATCACGTTGTCGAACTTGAGAATGTTCTTTCGAATGTCGAAGTTGCGCGCCTCGACCTTCTGCTGCGCCTTTTCCAGCGCCTTGTTGATCCACGGATGGACGATCGCCTCGTCTTCCTTGAGCCCGAGCCGCTTGAGCATGGCATCCATGCGCTCGGCGCCGAAAATGCGCATGAGATCGTCCTGCAGGGACAGGAAGAACTTCGATCGGCCCGGGTCGCCCTGCCGGCCGGACCGCCCGCGCAGCTGGTTGTCGATGCGACGGCTTTCGTGCCGCTCGGTCCCGATGATGTAGAGCCCGCCGGCGTCGATCGCCTTCTGTTTGAAAGCCGCGACCTCGGCGCGGATCGAGGCCTCCTGCGCCTCTCGCGCCTCCGGCGGCGCAGCCGGGTCGATCTCCTGCTTGACCCGCATCTCGACATTGCCGCCGAGCTGAATGTCGGTGCCGCGACCGGCCATGTTGGTCGCGATCGTAATCGCCCCCGGAACGCCGGCCTCGGCGACGATGAACGCCTCCTGCTCATGGTGGCGGGCGTTCAGAATCGCAAAGTTCTTCGACGGCTTGCCTGCGCGAGCTGCGGCGTACAGCGCCTTGAGCGCGTCCGGCTTGGCGAAATCGATCTTCTTGTACCCTTGCCGCTCCATCACTTCGCCGAGCAGCTCCGATTTTTCGATCGAAGTCGTGCCGACCAGCATCGGCTGCAGCTTGGCGTTTGCGTCCTCGATCTCGCGCACGACGGCGCGCATCTTTTCGTCGCCGGTCCGGTAGACCTCGTCATCCTCGTCCAGACGCGCGATCGGACGGTGGGTCGGAATCTCGACGACGACGAGTTTGTAGATCTCCGCGAATTCATCGGCCTCGGTCGCGGCGGTGCCGGTCATTCCGGCAAGCTTCTTGTAGAGACGGAAATAGTTCTGGAAGGTGATCGAGGCCAGCGTGACGTTTTCGGGCTGGACGGTGACGCCCTCTTTCGCCTCGAGCGCCTGGTGCAACCCCTCGGAATAACGTCGGCCGGGCATCATGCGCCCGGTGAACTCGTCGACGATCACGACCTCGTCGTTGCGGACGATGTAATCCTTGTCGCGCTGGAAAAGCTTGTGGGCGCGCAGGGCCTGATTGATGTGGTGGACAAGCGTCGCGTTGGCCGCCTCGTAGAGCGAGCCTTCCTTCATCACCCCGGCCGAGCGCAGCAGCTCTTCGGCGTGCTCGTTTCCGACCTCGGTCAGATTGACGGTGCGCTGCTTTTCGTCGAGCTCGTATTCCTCACGGGCGAGCCGCGGGATGATGGCGTCGACGGCGACGTAGAGATTGGAGCGGTCTTCCGAAGGGCCTGAGATGATGAGCGGCGTGCGGGCTTCGTCGACCAGGATCGAATCCACTTCGTCGACGATGGCGAAGGCATGGCCGCGCTGCACCATCTGCGCCATGTCGTACTTCATGTTGTCGCGCAGATAATCGAAACCGAATTCGTTGTTCGTGCCGTAGGTGACGTCCGCGGCATAGGCCTGCCGGCGCTGATCGTCGTCGAGGCCGTGGACGATGACTCCGACCGTCATGCCGAGGAACTTGTAGATCTGCCCCATCCACTCAGCGTCGCGGCGGGCCAGATAGTCGTTGACGGTGACCACGTGCACGCCCTCGCCGGCGAGGGCGTTAAGGTAGACCGCGGTCGTCGCGACGAGCGTCTTGCCTTCGCCGGTGCGCATCTCGGCGATCGCGCCTTCATGCAGAACGAGGCCGCCGATCATCTGCACGTCGAAATGACGCTGCTTGAGGGTGCGCTTCGCCGCCTCTCGCACGGCGGCAAAAGCGGGCGCCATGAGATCGTCCAGCGTCTTGCCCGCGGCAAACTCGGCGCGAAACTCGGCGGTCTTCGCCAAGAGCTGCTCGTCGCTCAGGGCCTCGAACTCGGGCTCGAGCGCATTGATCGCCGCGACCTTCGGCCGGTAGCCCTTCAGCCGGCGGTCGTTCGAGGAACCGAAGACCCTCTTCATCACCGAGTTGAATTTCAGAGACGAGCCGAGCATTTTCGACCTTTCAGATTCCGTCTGGCCCGAAGGCGTTGGCGCCGCCATTCGGCCCGTCGAGAGCAGGCGATGGGCGCCCAGACAAAGCTGACAACAATAAAAAGCGCGAAAAAGGCCGGAACCGCCCATTTTCGCGCCGTTGAACAGGGTTGCCCGTGAGATAGGAGGCGCGCTTTGCCTTGTCAATGATCGGCGCGACGAGGCGCGAGCCGGCAGCGCCTAGCGCTGGCAGACCGCGCAGTAGAAAGTCGAGCGCCCCGAGTGGACTGTTCTCGCGACAACTCCGCGACAGCGGTCGCGCACGCAGGGCAGGCCCTCGCGATCATAGACTTTGAAGACGTGCTGGAAATACCCCAGTTCGCCATTGGCTTGGCGGTGATCGCGAAGGGTCGAGCCTCCGGCCTCGATGGCCTCCTCGAGCACGTTGCGGATCGCCTCGACGATCGCGGCCGCGGCGCGGGTCGGTGCGCCGCGCGCGTCCGCGAGGATCCCCGCCGGCCTCGTCGGGGCGAGGCGGGCTCGAAAAAGGGCCTCGCACACATAGATGTTGCCCAGGCCGGCGATGCGTTTTTGATCGAGCAGCGCCGCCTTGAGCGATGTGCGTGCGCCGGCGAACAGCTTCGCCAGGCAATTCGCGTCGAAGTCGGGCGCGAGCGGTTCCGCGCCGAGCCCGCTAAGCCTCGGGTGGTCCGCAAGCTGCCCGCTTGCCGCCAGATCCATGAAGCCGAACCGTCGCGGGTCGTTATAGGTGACGACGCAGCCGTTATCGAGGACCATGACGACGTGATCGTGCTTCGGATCCTTCGAGCGCTCGCGAAGAAAATTGCCCGGCGCCGGAACCTCTCCATTTTCGATCCGGAATGATCCCGACATGCCCAGATGCGCAATCAGCGTCTCGCCGCTGTCGAGCGCAAAGAGGAGATATTTGGCGCGCCGGTTGACATCGACGATCCGCCGCCCGCTGAGCCGCCTCTCGAACGCGGCGGGAAAGGGAAAACGGATATCGGGCCGCCGCAACTCCACCCTCTCGACGCGCGCGCCGACCATCGTGGGCATGAGTCCGCGCCGTACGGTCTCGACCTCGGGCAGTTCAGGCATGGGCGCGGTCCCGGATCACGGCGAGAAAGGCTGAACCGTATTTTTGCAGCTTGACCGCGCCGACGCCATGGATGCCGGCCAGCTGATCGAGCCCGCGCGGACGCTCCTTCGCCATTTCGATTAGCGTCCGATCGGGAAAAATCACATAGGCCGGCTGCTTTTGGGCAGCCGCGATCGCGCCCCGCAGCGCCTTGAGCGCCGCGAGCAACTCGACATCGGCGTCCTTCGCCGCGGCTGGGACGCGCGACCGCCGGCTCGCTTTCCCGTTGACGACGTCCTCGCGCAAGGCGAACTGCGCTTCGCCGCGCAGCACCCGCCAGCCTTCATCCGTCAGAGTCAGCCGGTCGCGGTCGTTCCAGTCGCGCTCGATGAGGCCGCCCGATTGGATCTGTCTCAGCACGCCGCGCCAGTCGGCTGGCGTCCGGTCCTTGCCGACGCCGAAAGTCTTGAGCTGGTGGTGCTCATGCCGCGTGACCGCCTCGGTGGCTTTGCCGGAAAGAATATTCGCCAGGTGGCCGAAAAAGAACCGGCCCGAGGTGCGCAGGATCGCCGAGAGCGCTTTTTGCGCCTCGATCCGCCCGTCGAACAGCCTGACCGCGCCCTCGCAGACATCGCAATGGCCGCAAGGGCCCGAGTTCCTCGCCAAACATGCTCAGAAGGGTTTGGCGTCGGCAGCGCGCGGTTTCGCAGAGCGCCACGAGGTCGTCGAGCTTGGCCATTTCGACCCGCTTGCGTTCCTCGGGCGCGCCGCTGTCGAGAATCTGGCGACGCCTGAGTTCGATGTCGCCCGCGCCGTAAAGCGTGAACGTGTCAGCGGGCAGGCCGTCGCGGCCGGCGCGGCCGATTTCCTGATAGTAGGCTTCGATCGACGAGGGCATGTCGGCGTGGAAGACGAACCTGACATCCGGCTTGTCAATCCCCATGCCGAACGCGATGGTCGCGCAAATGACGCAATCGTCTTCGCGCAGAAAGGCGTCCTGGTTCATGCCGCGCACGGAATGATCAAGTCCGGCGTGATAGGGCAGCGCGCGCCGGCCCGTGCTGGCGACTTCGGCGGCGAGTTCCTCCGTCCGGCGCCGGGAGGCGCAGTAGACGATGCCCGTTTCTCCGGGGTGGGCGGCGAGCTTGTCCATGATCTGGCGGGTCGAGTTGGATTTCGGCCGCATCGCCAGAAAGAGGTTCGGACGGTCGAACGATCGGACGAAAATCTTGGGCCGGCGGACAAACAGCCTGTCCACGATTTCGGCTCGGGTCGGGCCATCCGCCGTCGCGGTCACGCCGATCGTTTGGACCCGGTTGAGAGCTTCAGCAACCTCGCGCAGGCGTAAATACTCCGGTCGGAAGTCGTGGCCCCATTGCGAGACGCAATGCGCCTCGTCGATGGCGAGAAGATCGATCGAGGCTTTGCTGCAGGGCGGCGACGACATCGTCGCGCAGCAGCCGCTCGGGCGCGATATAGAGCAGCTTGAGCGAGCGGTCGTCGAGGCCGCGGGACACCCTGCGGCGCTCGTCGGCGTCGGAGGCGGAATTGAGGCTCGCCGCCTCGACCCCCAGCTCGCGCAATTGCGCGACCTGGTCGCGCATGAGCGCAATCAGCGGCGATACCACCAGGGTCAGGCCGCCCCGGACGATCGCCGGAAGCTGGAAGCACAGCGACTTGCCGCTGCCAGTTGGCATGACCGCCAGCACGTCCTCGCCTGCGAGCGTGGCGCTGAGGACGTCCTCCTGGCCCGGCCGGAAATCGGAAAAACCAAAGACGGTCGAGAGAGCCAACCGCGCCTTCGCCATCAGCGACGCATCGGGCGTCATGAGCCGGGCCGACCCGGGTCGAAGACAGGGGTCCACTGTACGGCCTCGACGCTGTCCGCCCCGGTCGCGAGCATGATGAGACGGTCGAATCCGAGCGCCGCGCCGCTCGCGTCGGGCATCTCGGCGAGCGCGAGGAGGAAATCCTCGTCTATCGGGGCGGATATTCCGTAAATGCGCCGCTGTTCCCCCATGTCGGCCAGGAACCGCCGCCGCTGCTCAGCCGGATCGATGAGTTCGTGGAACGCATTCGCCAGCTCAACCCCGCAACAGTAGAATTCGAACCGTTCGGCGACCCGCGGGTCGTCGGGACTTACCCGCGCGAGCGCCGCCTCGCTCGCCGGGTAGGCATGAAGGACCGTCGGCCGCCCAATTCCCAGATTGGGTTCGACCAGTTGGCTCAGGAGCCGGCTGAAGATATCCGACCAACCATCGTCCGGCGCGACGCGCAGCCCGCGATCCTTTGCCTGCGAAGCAAGGGTTTGGGCGTCGGGACAGTCGCCGATCGGCAGGCTGTCGTAAATGTCCACACCGGCGTAACGCAAAAAGGCTTCCCTCACGGTGAGCCGCTCCGCCGGCTCGAACGGACTGGCCTCCCGACCGCGAAACACGAAGGTCCTCGCTCCCGCGACGTGGGCGGCGAGCGCAGTCAGCGCGCCGCAGTCCTCGACCAGGCGCTCGAGCGGGGCGTCGGTCCGATACCACTCCAGCATCGAGAATTCGGGCGCGTGGATCGCCGTTCGCTCGCGATTGCGAAAAACGCCGGTCAGCGCGTAAATCCGCTTCTCCCCGGCGGCCAAAAGCTTCTTCATCGCGAATTCGGGCGAAGTATGCAGATAGGCGTCGTGCGGCGAGCCGTCAGGCAGAACGAGCGCTGTCTTAAACCCGTGCAAGTGAGTCTCGTTTCCGGGCGAAGCCTGGAGGGCTGCCGGCTGCACTTCGATGAAATCCTTGGCCTCGAACCAGCGGCGCAGGAAGCTCGTAACCCGCGCCCGGCCAGCGAGGCCCGCGCGTCGCGCGGCGTATTGGTCCTGACTCCAGAACGGCCGCGGCCTAAGCGGGATCAAGAAGCGCCTCGGCTGGACGACAGCGATAATTGCAGCGGGACCCGACTGGCCTTTGGCGCCAAAATCGGTATGGTTCGCGCCAAATCGCCAACCCCCGCTTAGCAAGCGCGCTTCATCGCGGCGCCGGCGCCCAGTTTAAGGACCAAAACGTGAGAGTTATCGCAAGCTCGATCCGCAAGGGCAATATCATCGAGCGGGACGACGGTCAGTTGTGCGTCGTTCTTTCCGCCGAGAGCTTTCATCCGGGCAAAGGCACGCCGACGACCCAAATTGACATGCGCCGCCTCTCCGACGGGGTCAAGGTGACGGACCGGTTCAAGACCACCGAGCAGGTCGAGCGCGCGTTCGTCGAGGACAAGAATTTCGACTTCCTCTATTCCGACGCCGACGGCTACCACTTCATGAACGCCGACACCTATGACCAGATCCAGGTGCCCGCCGACGTGATCGGCGATCAGGCCCAATGGCTTCAGGAGGGCATGAAAGTCATCCTGTCGATCTTCAACGAGATCACCGTCGCGATCCAATTGCCGCCCCGCGTCACGCTCGAGGTAACGGAGACCGAACCGGCGATGAAGGGCCAGACCGCGTCGTCCTCCTATAAGCCGGCGCGGCTCTCCAACGGCGCCCGGGCGATGGTCCCGCCGCACATCACGGTCGGGACGAGGATCGTCATCCAGACCGAGGATGGCAGCTACGTCGAACGAGCGAAGGACTGAGGCCGTCCAGCGCCGCCGCCGATCGACTGCTGCGGCTTCGACGACCTTATCGCGGCGTCGTCCTGTCCCGCCCCGCGGGACCAGCGCGGCGGGCCGGATTGGAGATTGAGGAACCGTCACCATTGCAACTTTTCTCCGGAGTCTTTTTTGGAGACAACGGCGAAAAACTGGTGTCATATGACTCGGGGCTCGCACACCGGGCGTGAAGACGGCAAACGCTGAACGCAAGAACAGCGCCGTCGCGTCCGTCCATCGACAAGCAATAACCATGGCGGGGATTGTCCGAGAGTTCATGAGGTTTGCCGAGCCGGCGCCGCGGCCGGGCGGCCATCGGCCGTCCCTCCGGGCTGCGCCGCGCGCCCACGAACCGGCCCATCTGACAGCGCGGCTTCCGCCCGAACTGGCTTTTCTGGCCGAAGAGGGATTCTCGCCTGAACGGCTGCTCAACGCCATAGCCGCTGAGCCGAGGTCCGTTCGTCCGCTCGACAAACTCTTGAGCGAAGGCCACATCAGCGAGGACGCCTACTATCGCGCATTGGCGAGGCATCTCGGCTGCCGATATTACGATGGCGACCCGCCGCTCGCGGACGCCTTCGATGCGTTAAGGGGACTCAATTGCGGCGTCGCCCCGCTCGATCTGCACGGCGAGGGTCCGCGCGCAGTCATCGCGCCCAGGGCGCAATTTGTGCCGCGGCTCATCGAAATGGCTCAATCCAGCCGCTATCGCTCGGGGTCGTTCGCCCTGACCTCGCCCCAGCGTTTCGCCGGCCTCTTGCGCGCGCGGCGCAGCGAGGAATTGCTCGATGTCGCCCTCGGCCGCCTGCCTGCGAGCCTGACCGCGCGCCGTGGAATGACCGGGCTCCAGATCGCGGTCCTGGGCTTGCTCACGACGCTGGCCTGCGTCCTTGGCGTGGTGCGATTCGACGCCTTGAAAGCCGTCGCATCCGCCGGGCTTTGGCTGACCTTTTCAGCCATGATCATGTTGCGGTCGATGGCGGCGATCGCGGGGAAAGGGGAGGTTCGCCCGCCCGCGCTCCCCGACAGCGAGCTCCCCGACTACACCATCGTCGTCGCGCTTTATCGGGAAGCGCGCGTCGTCGAGGACCTGGTCCGCGCGCTCGATGGGCTCGACTACCCCAAGAGCAAACTCGACATCAAGCTGGTCGTCGAGCAGCGAGACCCCGAGACGTTGAGCCGGCTGGTCGATTTGCGCCTGCCCGCGCGCTACGAAATCATCGTGGCGCCGCCGGGCCCGCCGCAGACCAAGCCGCGAGCGCTCAACATCGCTCTTTCGAGCGCTCGCGGGCAGTTCATCGTTGTCTACGACGCCGAAGACGCTCCTGCGCCGGATCAATTGCGCCTCGCTGCGGCGCGTTTCGCGGCCGACAAGAGCGTCGACTGTCTGCAGGCGCGGCTTACGATCCGAAACGGCAGCGAATCCTGGCTCGCGAACCAGTTTGCGATCGAATATTCCGTGCTGTTCGATTTCCTCAATCCGGGCCTCTGCGCGCTGCAATTGCCGATCGCGCTCGGCGGCACCTCGAATCACTTCCGCATCCGCTCGCTGATCGACGTAGGGGCCTGGGACGAGTGGAACGTGACCGAGGACGCCGATCTCGGCATTCGCCTCGCCCGCTTCGGCTACCGGGTGAGAGCGCTTGAATTGGACACGTCCGAGGAAGCTCCGCATGAACTCAAGAACTGGTTCCGGCAGCGCGTGCGCTGGCAGAAGGGTTGGCTGCAGACGCTGATCGTCCACTCGCGCCAGCCGGGCCTGTTTCGCCGCGACCTCGGGCCGAGCCGGGCGTTCGCCGCGACGACGCTGATCGGCGGCGCGATCGTCGGCTGCCTGTTTTGGCCGGTCTTCGCATTTTTGACGCTCTGGCGCGCGGTCACGGTCGGCGACGACGGCGCGCTCGCGCCCGCTCGCGAGATGATTGACGTCTTCACCTATATCCTCGCGCTCGCGGGCGCCTGGACGATCGCGCTTCCCGCTTCGATCGCCGCGCGCCTGCGCGGCTCAAGGGTAAGCTTGCGCAGTTTCGCGCTGATGCCGGTCTATTACATGCTGGTATGCGCCGCGACCTGGGCGGCGATGGTTCACCTCGTGATGTGGCCATATCACTGGGGGAAGACCGAGCATGGGATTCGTCGGCTCCGGCCGATCCGCCCAGTCGTCCGGACGCGATTGTCGGGATAGAGGGTCGGGCGAGGAAGATTATTTGCCCCGCGCTTCACCCATCTGGCCCTCATGCTCGATTTCTCGTCGCGGCTGCGCCATAAGGCGGGGCGCTCGCCGTTCAGTCGGCGGGCGCGAGCGTAAAAACGGGAACAGAATGCCGCCGCAATCCCTGCGCGAGGCCGCCGAGGCTTCGAAAGCATGGCCGTTCGAAGAAGCGCGAAAGCTGATCGCGCGGCTCGAGCGCGCGCCTCGCGACGAAGTGATCTTCGAGACCGGCTATGGCCCCTCGGGCCTGCCGCATCTTGGCACGTTCGGCGAGGTCGCCCGCACCAGCATGGTCAGGCACGCCTTTCGCGTGCTGACCGGCGACAGCGTCAAGACGAGGCTGATCGCCTTCTCCGACGACATGGACGGCTTGCGCAAGGTCCCCGACAACATCCCCAACCGCGACTTGATCGGCGCCCATCTCGGCAAGCCGCTGACCAAGATTCCTGACCCGTTCGGCGAATACGACAGCTTCGCCGCCCACAACAATGCGCGCTTACGCGCCTTTCTCGACCAGTTCGGGTTCGACTACGAATTCATGTCTTCGACCGAGGCCTATCAATCCGGCCGGTTCGACGGGGCGCTCTTACGCGTGCTTGAGCGCTTCGACGAAGTGCAGGCGATCATGCTGCCGTCGCTGCGCGAGGACCGGGCGGCGACCTATTCGCCTTTCCTCCCGATCCACCCGCGAACCGGGATCGTGATGCAGGCCCCGGTCATCGGACATGATCCACGCGCCGGAACGATAAGCTGGCGCGATCCCGACACCGGCGAGGAATTCGTGACCCAGGTGACCGGGGGTAGGTGCAAGCTGCAGTGGAAGCCCGATTGGGCGATGCGCTGGCATGCGCTCGGCGTCGACTACGAGATGGCGGGCAAGGACCTGATCGATTCGGTCAAGTTATCGTCGCGGATCGCGCGAGTTCTGGGGAGCGAGCCGCCGGCCGGCTTCAATTATGAGCTCTTCCTCGATGAGAACGGGCAAAAGATCTCGAAGTCGAAGGGGAATGGCCTCACGATCGAGCAATGGCTCGCCTACGCCAGCCCGGAGAGCCTCTCGCTCTTCATGTTCCAGAAACCGACCGCGGCGAAGCGGCTCTATTTCGATGTCATCCCGCGCAATGTCGACGACTACCTCTCCTTTCTCGACGCCTATCCGCGCCAGGAATGGAGGGAGAGGCTCGGCAATCCAGTCTGGCATATCCATGCCGGAGCGCCGCCCCGGTCCGAGATCCTGACCCATGACCAGCACGGGCAGGTGGTCTCGTTCGCCATGCTGCTTAATCTTGCCGCGGTGTCGAACACCGAAAATCCGGCAGTCCTTTGGGGGTTCCTCCGCCGCTATTATCCCTCGGCGGCGCCGGAAACCCATCCCCGTCTCGATAGCCTGGTTGGCTATGCCGTCGCCTATTTCCGCGATTTCGTCGCTCCGAAAAAGCGCTATCGCGAGGCCGACGAGGTCGAGGGCGCCGTTCTCGCCGAGATTTCGGCCAAGCTCGCTGAATTGCCCGCCAACGCGAGCGCCGACGAGATCCAGCAGGCGCTTTATGATATCGCCCGCCCGGTTCCGCGCTACCAGGATCATTCCGCCAAGGGCGCGACCGCGGCGCGGCCGGGCGTCTCGAACGACTTCTTCAATATGGTCTACGCCGTGCTGCTCGGCGAAGAGCGGGGCCCGCGCCTCGGATCTTTCATCGCGCTTTACGGGCTTGAAGAGACCCGCGCGCTGATCGGCAAGGCGCTCGCGGGCGATTTCGTCCGCGAACGCGATGACGCGACCACCCCATCCTGACAGGGTCGTCCCAGGCCGATGACGGCGTCACGTCCCAATAAACCTGGCCGAGCGGCGGGGCTGCCGTGGCCCTCGGCGCTTCCCTCACGAGCCTGCGCCGGCGCCGGAAAGCGCCGATCCGATATATTTGCCTAAAACCTGACCGATTCATGTGAAATTGGTCCCTGCGTCGCTGGTCAGTCGACGTCGCGTTGACGCGACCCCGGCGATTATGATTTCAGTATCGCGTTCGCTTTGGCGCCCACGCGAGTTTTGGGGCGTTGGTCGCTTTGGCTCCGTGGAATGTTGCGAACATAGAGATACTGTGACAGGAACGGAACCAGCGGTCGCCGCAACGCTTTGTTGTTTCAAATGATCTACTCTGGCGCCGACCGTTGTCGCCGTGCGTCGTATCGCGGATTGCAGCCTCAGCAGTTGTCGGGAGTTCGACAGGCATGACAACCCGGATCGGAGCCCGTTTCGCCCTATCCCATATCGCTTCCTTCGCGATGGCGGAGTTGAGACTCGCCGTGCGGGCCGCGCCCGACCTCGCTCGTCAGGTCGCGCCTTTTGTCACGTGGGCTGCGATAGCGATAGGTCTTGGCGCGCTGGTTGGTTTCACAGCCGTCGCTCTCCCGCCCTTGAGTGCTTTCGGGATTGTTGCAGCGGTGGGCGTGGTGCTGCTCTGGGTGATGCCGGAGGTGCCGCTGGTTTATCCGCGGGTTATCCGCAAGTTGTTCTTCGTCATGCTCGTCGTCAATATCTGCGTCCCGTACTATTACATGGTGCAGGTCGGCGAGCTGCCGTGGATTTCCATCCGACGCATCGTTTCTTTCGCGTTTATTGCGACCTTCCTGCTTGCGGTCGCGAGTTCGGCGCAGGTTCGCCAACGAATTGCCAGCCGCGTTGGCTCCTCCCCACTGATAATCCTTTGTGCGGTCGGTTATCTCGGTATGGCGATCATCTCCCTTCCTGAATTCGGCGCTTTTGGGTTACTCTATGTCGGCTCTGACGGACGCCATATTGACTTGGAGCCCTTTGCAAAACGCTCTGACCCGTGATTCTCTTGGCTTCTCCGAGAACGTGAGTTGCCGATGTCGCGCCGTAACTTCAGCCAACCATCGCTCGCCGACGCCTTCGTCAATGCCTATTCTCGTGTGGGCGGGTTCTTGGAAGATATCGCCAAGACATTCGAGTGGGCAGCGTTTGGCGTCTTGATGGGTCCATTGCATTCTTCTTCGGACGGCGCCCCAGCCTACCCGCCGCTGACCATGTTCAAGATCGTGCTTCTCCAGCAATGGTACGGGCTCTCGGACCCTGGCGCGGAGGAAGCCGTGCGCGATCGGCTGTCGTTTCGGCGCTTCTGCGGCATTCCGCTCGATCAGGAGACGCCCGACCATTCCTCGATCTGGCGCTTCCGCCAGCGCATCGAGAAGCTCGGCCAGTCGGAGAAGCTTCTGGCCGAGGTCAACCGTCAGCTCGACGCGCGAGGTCTGATCGTCAAACGCGGCACGCTGGTTGACGCCACGATCATCGCGGCGGCGGTGAAGCCGCCGTCTTTCGAGGAAGGCGTGGTCAGCGAGCGCGATCCCGACGCGAGCTTCACGGTGAAGAACAACGAGACCTCCTTTGGCTACAAGGCGCATCTGGCGGTGGACGAGGAGAGTGGCCTTGTGCGCCAAGCGGAGATGACGAGCGCCGATCTGCACGACAGTCAGCGGGGCGAAGCCATGATCCAGGGCGACGAGGCGGCCTACTATGCCGACAAGGCCTACGACAGCCAGGCGCTGCGCGACAAGCTCGGCGAACTCGGGATCGAGGACAGGATCGCCTATAAGGCCAAGCGCAACAAGCCGTTGGTCAACTGGCAGGTCTGGTTCAACAAGACGGCGTCGCGCATTCGCGTCGGCGTCGAGCGTGCGAACGCGACGATGAAGAACTGGTATGGGATGGCGAAGGTTCGCTATCTCGGCTTGGATCGCAACAACTGCCACCTTCAGTTCGTCGCGATGGCGATGAACATGAAGCGGGCGAGGCTTCTCATCGCGGCGCCGTGAGCTGCCGCTAGGGACGGAGTCTGTGTGGAATAGGCAAGAGGCCAGAAAATGAGCGGCTGAGAACGCTGAAAATGCCGCACGACAAGGCGTACACCTTCGTTGCGGCCCTGTTGAGGCGGTCAAAAAACCGCACACCCACAAACCTCGACCATTATGCGAAGCGCTCACTTGGTATGTGCCGTTCGCAGCATTAATATATGTCGTTGAAGATGAAAATGACTTGATCCGTATATGCAAAATCATAAGCTTTTGCGCGATCCTTATCTCTGGACTGGGGGTTATTGAGTTTTACTTCAAACATCGTTTTTTGGCCGATGTTTTCCCGAAGGGCATGCTCGCATCGCTCGCTCAGAGCAATCCCATGCTGGCAACCTTGGCAGACGGCACGGCGTCTTACAGAAATGGCATTTTCAGGGCGTGCTCAATATTTCTCGTCCCGCTCTCATTTGGAGAGTTTGAGATCATGGTCATTCCTATTGGATTGTTCTTCGCGATTCATCGACAGAGTTTCTCTGAACGATGCCTCGGTTGGACGGTCGTGATTGGCGGAATGGCCGGAATCTTCGTTTCCGGCTCACGCGGCGGCTACGTCGGGTTCATCGCCTCGATGGCGACTTTCGTCGTTATTTGGTCAATTCGCAAAGCGCTCAGCCACAGGGCCAGCCTGATGCCCGCGCTCGTCGGCACGATGGGCACGGTCACCTTCGCGATCGTGATCATGCTGATTCTCGTCTGGCCCCGGGCCCATAACATGGTGCTCGGGGGCGGCGCGGAGGAAGCCAGCACGCAGGGGCGATGGGTGCAATGGGCGGCGGCCTGGCCGCTGCTGAAGACGAATCCGATCATTGGACATGGTTTCGTGACTGGCGGTTTCGACATCGGTTCGTCGATCGACAGCTACGTCATCTCGCTGCTGGTGGAGACAGGCGTTCCCGGGTTCTTGTTTTTCACCGGAATGGTCTGCCTGCCGGTTTGGTACGGCGTCCGCGCCTACCTGACCGACTTGTCGGAGTCTGGCGCCTTGGCGGGCGCACTTGGCTGCAGCTTCACCGCCTTCGCCTTCTACAGACTGGTTCTGTCGGAGAGGGAAAACCACTTCCTGATGTTCACGCTGCTGGGTATGGTCGTTATGCTCAATTATGGTTACCAACAGAAATTTGCTAAAGAAACCCAAAGTCATAGAGCGCAGCGGGCATCGTGTTCGCGACCTCGGCGGCCTGGGTTCGGCGCAGCGTGACCGCCCGGGGGGCGGTCTCGTCGTCCCCTGGCTCGCCAGTCGCCTCGACTTTCTTCAATTAATCGGAAAAGGCATCCATGAGGTATTGCATCGTCGGCGCCGGATTCAGCGGCGCCGCCATCGGCCGTGCGCTCGCCGATGCAGGGCACAAAGTCCTGGTGGTCGACGAGCGTTTGCATGTGGCCGGCAATTGTCATTGCCAACGCGACCCGCAGACCGGCGTCATGACGCATGTCTACGGCCCGCACATATTCCACACGGGTGACGAGCGAGTGTGGGCTTATGTTCAACGATTCGGAGTGATGCAGCCCTATCGCCATCGCGTGCAGGCGGTCGCTGGGCAAATGGTGTATTCGCTTCCGGTCAACCTGCTGACCATAAACCAATTCTTTCGTCGGGTGATGGGCCCGGACGAAGCGCGCGCATTCGTCGCTTCGAAGACCCTGCCAATTTCCAACCCAGCCAATTTCGAGGAGCAAGCGCTCAGCATGATTGGAGCCGAGCTCTACGAAGCCTTCTTCCGCGGCTATACCCGGAAGCAGTGGGGCCTCGATCCGACGCAGTTGCCGGCGTCAATCCTCAAGCGCCTGTCCCTTCGGTTCGATTACAACGACAGTTACTTCGCCCACCCCCACCAAGCGATCCCCGAGCGCGGCTACACGGAATTGGTCGCGTCAATCCTCGACGCTCCCAATCTCGAGTTACGCCTGGGGGCGCGGTTCGAGGACCTAACCGAAACATTTGCCCATGTCGTTTATTCGGGTCCGATCGACCGCTATTTTCACTATGACCTCGGAAGACTTGGTTACCGCACGCTCGACTTCGAAACAATCAGAGCCACAGGCGATTATCAAGGAACCGCGGTGGTTAATTATTGCGATGAGGCCACGCCCTATACACCGATAACTGAGCACAAGCATTTCGCGCCGTGGGAGAAAGCGAAGATCGAGGGCACAATTCTCTACCGGGAATTCAGCCGGTTCTGCGGCGCAAACGACGTGCCGTACTATCCGATCCGACAGACCAACGAGGAGGCGATGCTCAAGAAATACGTCGATCGCGCGACCGTGACCCGCGGCGTGACTTTCGTCGGCCGGCTCGGCTCTTATCGCTATTTGGATATGGACGTTACGATTGGAGAGGCGCTGGCCGCCGCCGACGCCATGCTCGAACGGATCGTAAATGCGGCAGACATTCCGGCCTTCTTTGCCCCACCAATGCAGCACGCTTAGAGACGCGAGAGCGCCGATCTGCTTAGGCTGAGGGGAATCCAGCGTTGCTAAAGTGGTTTGCGCACTCTTTTGGGGGTGAAGCAGTCTAGCAGTGCGCCGATCGTTCGCCAGCTGTCTTCGATTGTCCGGGCGTCGGCCTTGCGCAGCATGGCCTTCATTTTGTCGAAGGCCTGTTCGATCGGATTGAGGTCTGCGGGTAGGCGGGCAAGAAGAAGAGATTGGCCGTTGCACCGCGGATGGCGGCGCGAATGGCGCGGTCTTTATGGCTGCTCAGATTGTCCATGAAGACAAAGTCGCCCTGGGCGAGGGCCGTGTGCGACGAGGTTCACCTCAATCTGGCTTATCGCTGGTTCTGTCGTGTGGGCTCGACGGAGACGTCCCGATCATTCCACGTTTTCCAAGAACTGCCACAGCCGTTTTCGCGAGAGCGATCTCGTGCGCAAGCTGTTCGAGACCGTAGTCGCGCGCTGCATGAAGGAAGGCATCGTGGGCGGCGAAGCCTTAGCCGACGCTCATCGCAGGCGCGCCGTCGCCAAGATCGAGGACCTCGATCCGACCTCCAATCGGGCGGTCGCGGAACATTTCTCAGTTTGGATGATGCGGCCTTCGGGGGAGTGTCAGGAATCTTGTGTGCGGGGCCGGTTTACCCATCACGCTTTGACGAACCTGTCGTCGAAGATGATAGCGAATTGGGTTTTGGCCTCGCACCATTCGCGTGGCGGCATTTTCCATGTCTGCGCGACCTGGCGCAAGACGAGATACAGCAATTTGATCGCCGCCTCATCGGTTGGAAAATGACCTCTCGTTCGCACGGCGCGCCGGAGCTTGGCGTTCAAGGATTCGATGGCGTTCGTGGTGTAAATGATGCGCCGCACAGCGACGGGAAAGGCGAAGAACGGATGACATGCTCCCAGTTTCGCCGCCAGCTCTGCGCGATCGACGGATCATTGCGGCCCCAGACGCCGGCGTCGAAATCCTCCAGCGCCCTGCGGGCCACGTCCGCGTCGGTCGCCCGGTAGATCGCTTTGAGTTCGGCGGCGATCGGTCTTTCCATGAGGCGCGGCGGCGCAACGCCGGTCGAGCCGAAGACGATCTCGCCGACCGATCCGGCCGCCCGCCATACCGCTTTGGCCAACTCTCTCACCGGTTATGCCTATTCCAACAACTATCTCACCGATCTGAAGCATGCGGTGATCATGGACGTCGAGGCGACGACGACCATTCGCCAGGCCGAAGTCGGCGCCAAGACGATGCTCGACGCACGGCTGAACAGTTCGGCGTCACGCCGTCACGCCTGGTCGCGGATGTGGGCTACGGCTCGGCTGAGATGGTCGGTTGGCTGGTGGACGAGCGCGGGATCGAACCACACGTGAACCTGGTCGGCAAGACAGAGCGCACCCGAAGACACGGCTCTTCAACGAAATCAACCGGACATTGCGGATCGTGGCGTCGGCCGAGGTTCCGCAATGCGCGGGCACCGCTCGCCGTCCCCGGCTGGTTCCTCGCTCATCCAGAAGCGCCGACGTCGGTGGCCAGGATCACTGCCAAGAGGCCCGCGCGGCGCATCTGGGACGGATCGCGATACAGGCTGCGTGAAACGCTAACCCCACGGACCTGACACGATGTGGATCTGGGAGCGGACCGAGTGATCGGCTATGGCGGTTCCCACTACCTACATCCCGATCCGCTTAAGGGCAGCCAAGCCCGAACGGCCAAGAGCTCGCCTCTGCGTGCTGAAAGTATAGATGTCCTTCACTGTCAATAACCGGCAACAATCGCGAGTTCTCACCCCTAATCGATATTGCAAGCTGCTCAATCGCGGTTGTCATGGAAATAATGAGTGTATCAATCCTTTTTGTCACGTACAGTTCTACCAAATGGCGCAACGTTTTAGGTTGAACAGCAGTCCGCAGTCTTGGCGAGTGAGCATCGATTTCGTTCCAAATCATCTTGGCTGATCGGTGTTCAGGATGTGTTAAATCCTCTTCGGTTTGTATAAACGGCGCGACATCGACTTCGAAAGCTCAAACATATTCGCCATATCGCCGACTGATAGCGATTTGCGGCCTTTCCGACGCAGAGAAGAACGGAATATCGCAAGGACGACGCCGTCACACGAACGATGGGATTGCGAAGCGATATTCGTCGATGACGAATTATGTCATTAAAGGCTACCTCAAAGTCTGCCCAATACAATTTTGAGCGCGGATCAGGACTATCTCGAAATGAAGTTTGGCGGGTGCTACTCGCCATCATTCAAATGTACTCTTAGGGAGGCCTAAGTAGAAGCTGATAAGAAGCCCTAGAGTATCCGTATTGATCAAGCGGTTTTTGGCGTCCATGGGCGATTGGCCTTGAGCAGGGCGTTTGCGAGGACGACGAGCTTTCGCATGATTGCGGTTAGGGCGACCTTTGCGGGCTTTCCGGTTTCGATGAGGTGAGCGTATTTGGCCTTCATGTCCGGGTTGAAGCGTGCGGCGACGAGGGCGGGGATGTAGAGCGCCTGGCGGACGTCGGCGCGCCCGCCTCGAATGAATGAGCGCCCGGTCCAGCGCCCTGACTGTCGGGCGATCGGCGCGAGGCCTGCGAGGTTAGCGGCCTGGCCGGCTTCGAGGGCGCCGAGCTCGGGCATTGCGATCAGCAGGGCGAAGGCGGTGATGGTGGAGACGCCGGGAATGCTGGTCAGGATGGCGAAGCGATCGGCGAGGCTCGCGTCGGCTTCGATGATCTCGAGGATCGCCGCTTCGACAGTGGCGATCTGCCGATCGATCTGCGCGAGGCGCTGAGCGTTCTGACGCTTCAACAGCGAGAGGATCAGAACCTTTCCGCGGTTCCTGGCGGCGGTGCGATCTTTCACCAGCGCCTCGCGAGCGACGTAAAGCTCCTTCAATTCGAGCAAGATCTCGCTTCTGGCCGGGCGCGCCTGCAATTCGAGCAAGGCGCCCATGCGAGCCAGAATCGCCGCGTCCAGGCGATCGGTCTTCGCCAGCTTGCCGGTCGCCTCGGCGAAGCGGCGCGCCTGACGCGGATTGACCTTGACGAACGGAACGCCAGCGATGCCCAGCGCGCGTTCGACGGCGCGGTGATAGGGTCCGGTCGGTTCGGATATCGAGGCGTCTGCGCGAGCCATTTGATGAGCGCTTTGTGGCCTCCCCTGTCGTTGGCGAACCGCCGCGCGGCGCCGTCGGCCAGTCGATGGGCGTCGAGATTGGTCTTTCGACACATCGACGCCGATGGTATCGTTGTTCATCTTTTCCGCGCCTCTGCTTGTCATTCGGGGCTCTCCCCCGGGTATCCGTTCAGGCCAAAGGAAAAGACGAGGGCGATCAAACTCTAGCTCGACCCGTCAAACGGTCAGCGCACTCCCGATCCGACCCTCCCCGCTGAGAGAGGGCAGCCACCTTCTCTCAGCGGTCCCTTCTCGCCTTCTCGGCATGAAAAGTCATAAGCTAGATCGCCAGCGGGTTGGGAATGACCCCCGCGAGCTGGAGGATGGCGCGCGGCAGCGCGTGAGCCTTGCCTCACGACCCGGGCGCCCTTCGCGCCGTAGGGGGAGAAAGCAACGCGCGCGTGTCGAAACTATCGCCGCGGCATGGTGACGCAGCATCACAAATGGGGAGGCCGGGGCTGGGCGCGCGGCTGCGGGCCGGCCAGGACCTTAACCTCCGCCACCAAGACCGGAGCGATCTTGCGGCTTTCGCGGCATCATGGCGGGCCCTCTCGCGTATGCAAAACAGCACAAGAAAGGCTCGTGCGGCGCGTCTGCCAATACAAACGCTCGAAGAAAATCGGCCGAGCCAATGGCCAGATGGCGGCTCAGAGTCGATTTGGCCCGTCCACCACGGCAGGCCATCGCACATTTGAGACGTTGAGGCGACGTCTCGAAGCGACGTGAAGCGGACATCGCACAGCGGTTGGGTTTACCCCTAATCGTCAAATCAGACGAACAGGTGGGTCGAGGTCTGCGACCGCTCGCGCAAAGTCGCGGGCCGCTAAGCCGTTTGCGCTTTTTTCGCGTTTCGGTAGCCAGCATGGCCAAGCCCCGCGAAACCGAGCAACATCATCACCCATGTCGAGAGTTCGGAGACGGACCCCGCATAGGGCTCGGCGATGAAGTCGAACTCCCCGGTGCCTCACTGGGGATCAGCTGCCATTCTCCCGCGATGATATTTTGGCCCGGGGACAAATAGAACGCCCCCGAGTCGGCGTTACCAAGAGCGACATTAATGTCGGTTCGGTCAAAAGGCGCGTCTATCGGTAGGGACCGAGGTGAAGCCGTTCGATCGTCCCGACTGACCCGGATTCCGCGGTGAATCGACTGTGCGCCGGAATCATTGGCAGGCTGTCGTCAAACATTTGGAAGTAATCTCCCGACGCCTCGACGTCGGTGACGGTCAGTGTTGCGTACTGTGAAAGAGTGACAACCCAACGCGTCAGCGGCGCTAACATAGCGTCGGCGAACCTGTCAGGTGGAACGGGGCCATCGGTCCCAAGGAAACCATCGTTCACGCCAGCTGTCAGCGGCGCGGGCGATGGCATGGTGAAGGCTCCCGTATACCATTGATTCAAACAATGTTGTCCGCAGAGGCTCCTGTTGCCATCGCTACGACATCGATCATATGAGCCTGACGTCCGAGCGCAGCCGGCTGCGCCTCATACCGGCAAAAATCCGCTTGCCAACGGGGGCCGTCCGCATATGACGCAGTTCACGAGGGCGACATGAACGAGCTTCGCTGCAAGGTTCTCATCATCGGCGGCGGCCCTGGCGGCTATGTCGCGGCGATCCGGGCCGGGCAGCTCGGCCTCGACACGATCCTGGTCGAAGCCGACCGGGTCGGCGGAACCTGCCTCAACGTCGGCTGTATCCCTTCGAAGGCGCTGATCCACGCGGCCGACGCGGCGCATGGGTTGCGCGAGCCGCAGGCGCTGAATGCGATCGGCCTCTCGATCGGGCCGCCCGAGCTCGATTTCGCCAGGACGATCGCCTGGAAGGATTCGATCGTCGCGAGGCTCACCGGCGGCGTGGGAGCGCTGCTCAAGAAAGCGAAGGTGCGTACAATTCTCGGAGCGGCGACGATCGTCGACGGCAAGTCGGCGACGGTCAGCGCCGACACCGGCGAGAGCCGCATTGAGGCCGAGCACCTCGTGATCGCGACCGGCTCGGAGCCGGTCGAGCCGCCGGCGCTCAAGTTCGGCGGCGACGTCCTGTCGTCGACCGAATCGCTGACCCTGACCCGGGTTCCGGCAACGCTCGCGGTCGTCGGCGCCGGTTACATCGGGCTCGAGCTCGGGATCGCTTTCGCCAAGCTTGGCGCGCGGGTGACCATCGTCGAGGCGCTGGCCAAGATCCTGCCGCTCTACGATCAGGAGCTGACGCAGCCGGTGGCGCGGCGCCTCAGCGATCTCGGCGTCGAGACGCTCATCGGCGCGCGGGCGGTTTCCTTCGCCGGCGGCGCGCTCAAGGTCGCCGAGGCGGACGGCAAGGAGCGGACGATCGCCGCAGAAAAGGTTCTCGTCGCCGTCGGCAGGCGCGCCCGCACGGGCGAATTCGGACTGGAAAAGCTCGATCTGACGATGAGCGGCCCGTTCGTGCGCATCGACGACCGGTGCGCGACCTCGATGCGCAATGTCTGGGCGATCGGCGATGTGACCGGCGAGCCGATGCTCGCCCATCGGGCGATGGCGCAAGGCGAGATGGTCGCCGAGATCATCGCGGGCGAAAAGCGCGCGTTCGATCGCATCGTCATTCCCGCGATCTGCTTCACCGACCCGGAGATCGTCGCCGTGGGGCCCGCGCCCGACGCGGCCCGCGCGGCGCATGGCGAGATCCGGGTCGGCCTGTTTCCGTTCCGCGCCAACGGGCGGGCGATGACAAAACAGGCGGACGAAGGATTCGTGCGCGTCGTCGCCCGCGCCGACAACCATGTCGTGCTCGGCGTCCACGCGGTCGGCCAGGGCGTCTCCGAGCTTTCCTCCGCCTTCTCCCTGGCTCTGGAAATGGGCGCGCGGCTCGAGGATATCGCGCTTACCATCCAGGCCCACCCGACCATGGGCGAAGCGTTCCACGAGGCCGCGCTGACCGCGCTGGGGCGCCCCTTGCATATTTGACCGGGCCCTGCCTGGCGCGACGCGCTCCGGCGTCACGATCCGGCCCTGGTCAGCGAAGCGGCGGCCCGACGAATTCGACGCCATGCCTTCTGGCGATCAGCGCCAGCGCCTGTTGGGCCTCGGGCGAAGGAGGGCGTGAAGGCTCGGGCAAGCCGTCGGTCTCCGCGGCGCGCCCGACTTCGCGCACGAGGCCGACGAAGCCGCCGCCGCGGGTGATGGTCAGAAACCGCACGCCCTCAGCCGAAGTCGCCAGATAGGAATGCGGCTCGCCCTTCGGAACGATGAGGCAGTCGCCGGGCCGCGCCTCGATGTCGCGGCCGCTCAGAGAAAAGCGTGCTTCGCCTTCGAGCAGCGCGAAAATCTCGTCCTGATCGTGGTGGACATGAAGCGGCGGCAAGTCGCCCTTGGGCGCGCGGTGCTCCAGCACGCATAGCCCGTCCGTCCCGCGCTCCGGCGGGACCCGTATGACGACCAGGGTGTTCAGGAACCACTTTCGTTCGAGACCGTCGGCGCTCATCGACCTGCTTCCCGTGCGGGTTCATTCCGCCCTGTCTGATTAGGGGCCCGCCGTGAGTTGAGCAAGCGCACGCCCTTTTCACGAGGTCGCCTATTGGGTAGGCGTCGTCAGTGAAGTCGCACGAGGAGCCGGCCCCATGTGGGCGAGCGGCTCGAGGACCTCGCGCCCACGATCCAGGCGCATCCGACGATGGGCGAGGCGTTCCATGAGGCGGCGCTGACCGGGCTGGGACATCCGCTGCATATCTGACGCGCCGCCTCTGGTTCATCCTTCCGCGTGATGCTAAACACTGCGCCCCGGCGATCTGGAGTATCCCCGATGGCGGCGCAACCGCTTCTCTGCAAGGGCTGTTGGGAGAATCTGAAGCTGCCCGTGCCGCTGCGCGGCATCGCCTCGGCGCCGTTTCGTGCTGTCGGAATTCGCCCGAGCCGCATGAACCCGAGTACCTGCACGATTTGCGAGACGATGTTCGAGCGGGTCATGAAAGCGCGTCAGATCGAGATCGACGCGACAATCCTGTTCGCTGATCTCCGAGGCTACACGAGTTCTTTCGCAGTCGCAATCGAGCGACGCCATCGCGAGGCTTCTCGACGCCTTCTACGACGTCTGCGGGGAGGCGATTTGGGAGCACGACGGCATCATCAACAAGACGATGGGCGACGCGGTCCTGGCGATCTTCAATTTCCCGATGCGGCGCGAAGACCACGCCGCACAGGCAGTTGCGGCCGCGCGAGAGATCCAGGAGCTTTGGCGGGCGCGGCGCGAGGAGCTTTCGCAGGTGTTCGGCAATGAGGCGGCGTCGATCGGCGTCGGCATCGGCCTCGACACCGGCAAAGTCAATTTCGGCGAGTTCGGCCGCACCCACCATGACTTGACCGCGATCGGTACGGTGGTGAACGTCGCCTCGCGCGCGCAGAGCGCGGCGGCGCCCGATCAAATTCTCATAACCGCCGCCGTGCGCGAAAAGGCGGAGGCGACGCTGGCGGAGAGCGCAGGACGTGACTATCAGCTGAGGGGGATCGACGCGCCCGCCAGGCTCTGGGCGGCTTGAGGGGCGTCTTGCCGATACTCGCTTCGGGAACCCGTAGCGAGGCCTTCCAACGGGTCAGCGCGGTCGGCGCTGGGGTAGCCGCTGAAACTCCAACCCTTCATGAGCAGTACGTCCGGATTTGAAGCCATGGCGCTGTTGACAATCTTCCCATGGAGATTGATTTTCAAATGGCGCATCCGGGCCATATTGAATTTGCGAACAGAAGAAGAGCACAGTTGAAATTTGACATCAAAGGCGAGGGCAACTGATGCTAAGGACAATAGAATGCAGTGACTTCAAGTCATTTGTGAATTTTAGGTTGGATTTCAAACCTGGACTGAATATCTTAGTTGGTCCAAATGGCAGTGGAAAGACAAATATTATTTTGTTATTGGAGCTATTGGGTAGTTTAACGCGTTCAACCCTCATCGAGGCGATCAGCCGAGCTGGCGGGGCAGGAAGCATATTTCGACGTAAACTCGACGGTACACTCTCAGATCTAATAGATTTCACAATCTCTGGTCACGGCCCAACTAGTACTTATCGTAACGAAGGTACTAAGAATGTGAAATCCAAATATTCTGCAAGTATATACTTATCTACAAAAGAAAACACGATTTTCTTTAAGAATCAACACCTGCAGATGTCAATATTTTCTCAGGATATAGTGGTATTGGAAAACCACCCGTTTGATGTAAGCTGCGACGTTCGCTCCTGTCTCGGAGACGATAACGTAATTATTACTACGAGCAAGATCGATTATTCAAACATAGATCGCGCACGAATCGCTTCGAGTTCGAGAGAGAAATTGTCGCCAGGGCAAATTGAGGAGGCAATTGCAGAGAATTGTCGAGGGGCAGCAAAGGATACGTATCTGTTTGAAATAATGGAACGTTTCTTGCCCAGGACGAATATCTTGATCAGGGATATTCGAAGCGCCCGGTCTTTCAACATAACTCCATCCAAAGCGCGCGGCGCGGAAGACATTGGTACACCGCCGGTCATCGAGCCTGACGGCAGCGGCCTTGCAGCGACATTACACTCTTCAAACGGCACCCGAAAGAGAGGAAAATCTGTTCTACAGCCGCAGACGCGTGTACGCCTATTACGAAGAACCTGAAAGGACGTTGAGCAAGATCATAGAATATAGCAAAGTAGTCAATCCAAATATTATATCCATTGACGTCGACTCGGATCCAATAGAAGCGAAACTACGTATTTTTATGCGGATAAATTTTGACGGTGGCTCACTGAGATTACCGTTTAGTTTAGTATCTGATGGCACTGCAAAGTAGTTCACGTTAGTGACTGCAATAGTCACTAACTCTAACCTGTTTGCGATCGAAGAGCCAGAAACTTTTTACATCCTTTAATGCAGATAGAAATAGTGAGAATCTTAAGAGAGCAGTATGAGCGCATCGAACAGGACAGATTTGCTTTAATTACAACTCACAGCGAGACTATTATCAATCAGTGTAAGCCGGCAGAGATGGTAATCTTTGAGATGAGAGACGGAAGAACGGAAGCAAGAAGGCCAGAAAACGATGCCGAGCTGGTTTCTGAGATAAGGGAGACTGGATTTGGTTTGGGGTATTACTATCTTGCGGGGGCAGTTGAATAATGGGCATCGCGTTTATCGTCGATGGGCATCAGGAGAAAAAAGTTGTACAACGTTTATGCCCTGATGCGCCGGTACGAATGACGAACCTGAACGGGAAGGACGTTGATCTGCGGGTAATAGCAAGAAATGTTGCTTCGTTCATTAAACTTCTTAAAGGAAGGCACTTTCCAGTCTGCGTTATCGTGGATCGCGAGGAACGAAGTGACACGTCCGAGCAGATCGAGAGATTTTTGGAGATTGAGCTGCGCGCCTTTGGAGTTGACGTGGAGCTGATCGTCTCGTCGCCTGATAGAATGCTCGAGAATTGGATTATCGCAGGGAATCCGACCTGCGAAGACGACAGGGTTCTATGTGGGAACCGAAGCCAACCTGCTGACGTTTCACACGGGAAATCGGTGATGAATAAATTGATGCATGAGAGGAAGTTGTCTTATTACGAGACGGGCAATGGCGTGGAGTTATTTTGCAAGATTGATTTGAAACAGGCGGCCGATCGGAGCCCAAGCTTGCAAAGATTTTACTGCAAGGTTCGGCAATACTGCCCCAGACTTAGATTTGCGCATTGAAATTTATCGTTCGGCCCGCCCTTCATGAGTATCGTACTTCGCAGAGGACATCCTCTTTTCGGATAATTCGTAGTCATCACACGGCGTTCGGGAACCGTGCGGGTCGGCTTTCGACCGCCAGCCCTCGCTACTCTGTGAAAGGAACCCATCC
>CAWEAT010000004.1:0-302570 GCA_963806935.1 uncultured Alphaproteobacteria bacterium | reverse complement strand
GCCGCTCTCGCCCTTCTTTTCGCCGACGATTTGAAGGAGGGCGAGTTCGACGAGCGGACCGTCGAGCGAATCTTCCACAGCTCCGGTTTTGGAACGCGCCGGATAGTAAGTGTGCAGAAACGCCTCAAGATGTTGGCTGAGGGTAATCGTGCTGTGGGAATAGCCGAGCCTTTTCGATTCGCGAGCAAAGGCGGCCAGCACTTCTGATCGTGTGAATTCCGGATAAGGCCACTGGTTGAGCAGATATCGCCACGCGAACAGCGCACCGTCCGCACGGGACGCGAGGTTCCAGTGGATTAGCCACAGCGTGCGAATGTCTTCGAGATAAGGGTCGAATCCATCTGGACCGAAGATCGTGTGAGCTAAATCGGTCAAGCGAAGGCTGCGCGGCCCCTCCGGAACTGCGAGGCCAACGTTCTCTACCCAGAACCGCAACGAGCGAACCATGTTCTTGCCGAGGCCGAGTTCAACCATCGCGCCGTCTTCGTCCGAAAACTGAGCGGGATTGGCCTGCAACGCGCGATAGGCCTTCGGCAGCCAAGCGTAGCGGCACGCGAAGGTTTCGTGTCCGGAAAAACGCGGTCCGCTAGGGGGCTTGGGCTCAGCGGCCATCGTCAGGATGCCCTCATTGCGGCGCGAACGTCCGCAACGGCAGCTGCGATTTCGGACGCTGCAAACTCGATTTCTTCCACTGTGTTGAATCTTCCTGTCGAGATACGCAGCGCGCTTTCTTGCAATTCTGGCGACAATCCCATGGCGCGCAAGACGTGCGATGATTCCTGGGCGCCTGAGGAGCAGGCGGCTCCCGTAGAGATAGCGACGGAGTGGTGAAGCCTCGAAATGACGGCGTCGTTCGGCGCGCCGGGTGCGCTGACGTGTAGATTGTTGGCCGAGCCGGTTCACCCGGTCGCCGTTTACTACAAGATCGGGGATTCCGCCTCTTAGGGCGGCTTCGAGCTGATCTCTTAGTTCGATTGCTCGAGCGTCCCCTGTGGATCCCTGTGCAGCCTGTAGGCGGCAGGCTTCGCCGAATCCGACGATACGAGGCACGTTCAATGTTCCGGCGTGGCCGAAGACGGTGTCGGCAAGTTGGCTTCTCGCGGACGGACCGACGAGCGCCCCGGCTCCTTTTGGCCCATAGAGCTTGTGCGCGCTCAAAACGAGGTAGTCGATTCCCCAGTCCTCCGCCTGGATCGGGATTTGCCCAACGGCTGGCGTTGCGTCCACCAGGATCTCACCGCCGCAAGCGGTGACCAGCGAAGCCGCCTCTTTGACTGGATAGATCGTGCCGACCTCATTGTTCGCTGCCATAAGGCACACGAGATCTACCCCGTTCGCGATCACGCGGCCGAGATCGTCTAGCGAGACTTGTCCCGCACTGTCGACATCGATCCAACGGAGCGTAGCGCGCCCTTGGTGTTCCAATGCGCGCAACGGATCGAGCACGGCTTTGTGCTCGACGCGGCTGACGCCGACGCGGAGGCACTTCGCATTGGCCGCCGCTATGCCGAGAGCGATCCGGATCGCCTCCGTCGCGCCGGACGTAAAGCGAACGTGGTCAGGCGACGTGTGCAAAAGATCGGCCACCTCCCCGGCAGCTTGTTGCACGAGGGCAGCGGCCGTTTCCCCGTATACGTGGTCGAGGCTATGCGCATTGCCGAATTTCACCGTCATTGTGTCGAAGACGATCTGCGCCACGCGCGGATCAATTGGGGTCGTGGCGTGATGATCGAGATAAACAGCGGGGCGACCAGCTTGTCGCCGCCATTTGGTCTCAGTTGATTTTGTGCGCATCATTTTGGTATATTCTGCTTGCCGCCGTCACACGGCGCGTGAACGATTTTCGGTTCTTGAACTGATTCGACGTAGAATTGGCTGTCGGAGTTCAGGGACGTCAACCCGCCTTCGGGCCATTGCGTTGCTAGCGACGCAGAGGCACCAAAGTCTTCGCGATCCCCGCCGCTCTTGCCGATCGACTTGCGTCGGAGGACCTTTTGCGGAGTCGCGTCGCGGAGGAGCTTGGCAGGGCACGACGCGAAATTCGCCTGATGGGATGGGGCTTCACGGCTTCGCGTTCCATAACGCTCCTTCCGCAACACGTCGAGCAGTCGTACGACAACGCGACGAGGATATGGCAGCCCACGAAGGTCACCGCACCATCAAGCTTTATGACCGTACCGTTGAGGAGCTGCGCGTCGGCGTCATACTGCGCCACCGTGCTCAAGAAGGCGCGGCCGCCAAGCTCTGAGCGCTGCCTCGAGATCGTTATCGTCACGCATGGCGGGGCAGGCTGGTGCGATCCGAACAGCGACGCCAAGGGCGACCTCTTCCGACTCATCCAGCACCATCGAGGTGCGGAAGAGGCTGCGGCCCTTGGCCAGGGTCCAACCTGATTTCACGCCGGCCGAGCGCGCGCGACAAGCGCGGCCCTCCAGTCCCGATCGCTCAGAGATGGGCCCGGCGCCCGCGGCTGAGACGCTGCCCAGAACGTCGCCGTCGCGCACATAGGACAAAGCCTCGATTGGTCCTGGCCGGTCTCAATTCTGGCCGCATCAGTAGCGCCGACCGCTCCGCTCCTCGCGATCGTCCAGCATGCGGGGATCGCTGATAAGAATGAGGGTCACAATCTCGTATTCGCCGGTGCGAATGGTTTGCTCGTGAACTTCAAGGTTCGCGGCTTCCCCCCTGTCAAACCATGCTTCGGCTCCGATCTTGCGGGGCATCGCGTCGTCAGCATTGCCGCCATAGAGGACGTCGAAGGCGAAGCTATCGGAGTCGAGGGTGTCTTTGGGAAACCATCGCGAAGGTACGCTTGGCGCGCGCGTGAACCATTTGCGGCCCTGGCTGCCATGACAAACGAGCAGGGCAGGGGAGTGATCCCCGTCGACGAGACTAATAGCGGTTGCTGCTCGGCTTGTGTTGAAGATTCCGGCTAGGGCGTCCACCGTTTTGAAATTCAGCTTCGGATACGTGCGGGTGGCTGGGTCGAAGAGATACCAGGGCATCCACAAATCAGCCGCATAGTCGTTGGCGACGCGCTCAGGGGACATACGGTCATTCGGCCGCGATTCCTCCACCCTGCAGACCAGCGTCTGCCCGCGATGATGCGTCCAATGGCCGATTTCATGGGCGAGCGAGAAGCGCTTGCGACGCGGCGTGCAGCCCTCTCCGATCGTGATGATGGCCGCGTCGTTGCGCCCGATAATTCTCGCCTCGCAGCCTTCCAGCCGGCGATAACGAACGCTCGCGCCGAGGTGGAAAGCGATCGCTTCAAGATCAATCTCTTTCGGCTCGGTGATCCCCAATTCCTGTAACAAGCGCTCGGCCGGGGTGATACGTCTCAAGATCGGCCGTCGCTTTCGTCGTCTGGAGGCAGAATGCCCAACTCTGCGAGGTCCTGCGAGCATCCCAAGCACATCTACATCCGTTAGCTCGCTCTCGTTGCGCGCCGCGAGCGTGACCCGGACGTCGGGCGAGCATGCGGCAAGCGCGCGCCGCAGCTGTTTTCTCGCGCTAGCGATATCGACGAGGTTCCGGGCCACTGGCGCGCTGCCGCTGGCGGCGAGGCCGGCTTGCGCCGCGCGCAGGCGCGCTTTCTTGGCGTTGGCGACGCTCTTGTCGAATAACGCCCGCGTGTCCTCGATAGCCTTCGCAAGGCCACCGTTCTCTTCGGCAACCTCTGCAAGAATCTCTTCGTCGGTGGCCGCAAGTATGTCTTCGACGAGTGCGGCCGCGAGCCGTGCGAGTGCTTCGCGCTTCTTGTTGTCCGCTGCGGTCATGGCCTCCTCCCGTTTGGATATTTTTCGTTGAGCGTGCGGCGGATCAGTCTCCTTTTGCTGTTGAACCCGGTTTCATCGAGGTCGGTAAGCATGCGTAGCTCCTCGCCCTGATAACCCTCCAAGATTCCATCGAGGAGGTCGCGCGCCTGGGGGTCCGACGGGAACAGGCCGAGCAGTTCCTCACGCAACTCGGCCGAGATCATGGTCTCCTCTGCGCTCATCCGGAATCCGTCGGGCTCGACGGCGCCGTCCACGGCGCTGCCCGGTAGTGCAACAGGCACGATCTCGACCTGGTTCTCGATCTTTTTGCTCTCGGCGTCGGCGATGCTCCGCATTGCGTCGGCGAGAAACTTCACGATATCTACATCCTTGGGGCAATGGCGTGAGCCGGCAATGGCGCGCGCGATCGCCTCCGACAGAAGGTCGTCGGCGCCCAGGGGATAGAGCCACGCGTAGCTCTGCGCGACTTTGCGCAGTCGAGCCTTTTGCGCAGGCCGTGAGAGCGCAGATCGCCGCGGCGACCTCGTCGCGAGATCGAAGGGACACGTCGGCTGTCAATCGCGCTTCCCCCTTTCATCCCCCTATGCGGGGCTGCCCCTGGATTCGGACATTCTAACGGAAAGTTTTTTCGGGTGACGGTGTCCGCGCGGCCTTCTGCGGTCCGCATAGGGAGTTAAGCACACGGCTGTGCCCGAACCAGGAAGGTAAAACAATGGCCGACGTCCAGGTGACTTGCATCACCAAACCACATCCTCAGAGCCCTAATGAGCACATTACGGAGCTGGGAAACCCAAAGGCCGGCTGGAAGTGGAGCCGGGATCAGGTAATCGCGAGCATCGACGCAAAGACCAACACCTTCTTCGTCGTCGATCCCTACACTGGGAAGCGCTCCAATGTCGGCGTCGTCCGTCCGGCAGGGCGCGCCGCCCATTTGCGCACCCACGCGGACGGCGACTGGAACGACAATCTATTGTCGCTCGACCATTGCCCGCTCTGATTGAGGTGTTTACGCGGCCGTGCGACCGGTCGGAACTTGACGGAGAAGACTGATGGCCAAGAACTGCCGACCCGGCCTCGATGATCGTTGCCGAGACAGCAATGGTGAAATTCGACACAAGAACGGTGCGACGCGCGTGGGGACCTTGCGCCAAACATACGGCGACGGTTTCGCCCCCGGCGTGGGCAGCGATATGAAACTCGATACCCTGCTCGATCGGACGGGGGTGAAGTCGCTAAGTCATCTGTGATTGAGATTATGCGGCATGCAACGGACCTCCGCGTGGCAACGCCCGCACGAATAGGGCGCAACTGTTCGATCGAGCGCCTTGGGGCGGCTGCGGACTGCGCGGGTACATCACCAACACCGCCAGGAAGATCGACGCCTTCGGCGGACGGCAACATCATTCAGGAGAACGCCGTTCTAAACACCGTTCTAAATCTCTTACTAGAACGGTGACGATCTTGTAAGTCATTGATATCTATGGCGCGCCCGAAGAGATTTCGAACTCCTGACCCCCAAATTCGTAGTCTGGTGCTCTATCCAGCTGAGCTACGGGCGCTAAAGTCGGCTTGGAGCAGGAGAACGCGCCCACAAAGCGACGGCGGGCTCTAGCCGCTTTCGCCGGGACAGGCAAGAGCGAATCGCGGCCCGCCGGACATAGGAATGTCCTTCGAGACGCTCCATCGGGTCGGCTAAGGGCACAGGGGTGTGAAGGCCTCGCCGCAGCGCGTCGCCTTGCGCATACAGGCGCCTGCCGATATTCAACGTCCCGACCCATGCCGTCTCATCCGCCGATCGCCTTCGTCAACGCACGTCTCATCGATCCCGTTCAGGAGACCGAGACACGCGGCGGACTCATCGTCATCGACGGCGTTATCGCCGGCGTCGGCGCGACGGTCACGCGCGACCAGCTGCCGACCGAGGCGCGGGTCGTCGACTGCGGGGGTGACGTCGTCTCGCCCGGCCTCATCGACATGCGAGCTTTCGTCGGCGAACCCGGGGCCGAGCATCGCGAGACCATCGCCAGCGCCAGCGCCGCCGCCGCCGCTGGCGGCGTGACCACGCTTGTCACCCGCCCAGACACCAATCCGCCGGTCGACGACCCCGCCGTGGTCGACTTCATCCTGCGCCGCGCCCGCGACGACGCCAAGGTTCGGGTCCATCCCGCCGCCGCTTTGACCAAAGGGCTGGGCGGCGAGGAGATCGCCGAAATCGGCCTGCTCGCGGAAGCGGGGGCGATCGCCTTCTCAGACGGCGCGTATTCGGTTGCCGACGCGCGGACCATGCGTCGCGCCCTGACATATGCGCGCGACTTCGATGTGCTGATCGCGCCCGTCTGCGAAGACCGGTCGCTGAGCCGCGAGGGGGTGATGGCGGAGGGCCTGCGCGCGAGTTGGCTCGGCTTGCCGGGCGTGCCGCGCGAAGCCGAGACGATCGTTCTCGATCGCGACCTGCGACTCGTTGCGCTGACCGGCGCACGCTACCACGCCGCATTGATCTCGAACCGCCTGTCGCTCCAGGCGATGGCGCGGGCGCGCGACGCGGGACTGCCGGCGACCTGCGGCGCCTCGATCAACCACCTGACGCTCAACGAGCTCGACGTCGGCGACTACCGCACGTTTCTCAAGCTGATGCCTCCGCTGCGCGGCGAGGACGAGCGCATGGCTCTGGTCGGGGCGTTGAGCGCCGGCCTCATCGACATCATCTGCTCCGATCACGATCCGCAGGACGTCGAGACCAAGCGGCTGCCGTTTGCCGAAGCCGCGGCGGGCGCGATCGGTGTCGAGACGATGCTGTCGGCGAGCCTGCGCCTCGTCGCCGCCGGCGATGTGGCGCTGCCCCGCCTCATCCGCGCGATGACCGCGCGGCCGGCGGAGATCCTCAGGCTGCCGGTAGGAAGGCTTGCGGTCGGCGCCCCGGCCGACGTCATTCGTTTCGATCCGGACGAACCCTATGTGCTCGATCCTGCCTCTCTGCATTCGCGCTGCCGAAACACGCCGTTCGACGCAGCGAAGCTCGAGGGGCGGGTCAAGATGACGCTGGTTGCCGGCCGGGTCGCACACGAATAGTCTTGGGCTACGAGATCTTGTTCACCGACGCCGGCTGGAAGCGCTCATGGGCGGGTTTTATTTTGGCGGGGCGTTGGCGCTGGCGTTGGGCTATTGTCTGGGCTCAATTCCCTTTGGGCTAGTACTGACGAAGCTCGCCGGGGCGGGTGATCTTCGCTCGATCGGCTCGGGCAACATCGGCGCAACCAACGTCCTGCGCACCGGCCGCAAGGGGCTCGCGGCGGCGACACTCATTCTCGACGCGCTGAAGGCGACGGCGGCGGTCGTCGCGGCTTGGTTTGCGTTCGGGCCGCCGACGGCGATCGCGGCGGCGGCGGGCGCGATCCTCGGTCACATGTACCCGGTCTGGCTCAGGTTCAAAGGCGGCAAGGGCGTGGCTACCTATCTCGGCGGCCTCGTCGGTCTCGCTTGGCCAGCGGCGGTCGTTTTCGTCATCGTGTGGCTCGCGGTTGCGGCGCTCACGCGATACTCCTCCGCCGCCGCCCTGGCGGCGACGCTTGTGTCGCCGATCGCGATGGCGGCGATTGGGGAGGGCGGCGCGGCAATCGTGTTCGCTGCGCTCTCGGCGCTGATCTGGTTCAAGCACAGCGCCAATATCACCCGCCTTCTGCAGGGCTCCGAGTTGAAAATCGGCCGGACAACCTAAAGCCATGGCGATGAAGCCCCAGTCGAGCCTTACCGACCAACAGCGCTTCGACTGGCTTCGGCTCTCCCGGTCGGAGAATGTCGGCCCGCGCACCTTCCGGGCGCTGGTCACGAATTGCGGCGGGGCGCGGGCGGCGCTGAAGGCTCTCCCGGATCTCGCCCGGCGCGGCGGGGCCGCACGGCCGATCCGCGTCGCCGCCGCGGAGGACATCGAGCGTGAGCTCATCGCCGCGCGCAAGCTCGGCGTGCGCTTCGTCGCACTCGGCGAGCCGGACTATCCGCCGCTGTTGCGGCAGATCGATTCCGCGCCGCCGATTCTCGCGCTTCGCGGGCGGGCGGAGGCGCTGAGGACAGCGGCAGTGGCGATCGTCGGCTCCCGCAATGCTTCCGCTGCAGGGCTCACTTTCGCCGAGCGGGTGGCGCGCGGTCTGGGCCAGGCCGGCTACGTCGTCGTCTCGGGCCTGGCGCGGGGGATCGATCAGCGCGCCCATGTCGCGAGCCTGGAGACCGGCGCAGTTGGCGTGCTCGCCGGCGGCCATGGCAAGCCGTATCCGCCCGAAGCGGTGCCGTTGATGGAACGTATGGTCGAAGCTGGGGCGGTCGTTTCGGAGATGCCGATCGAGTGGGAGCCGCGCGGACGCGATTTTCCGCGCCGCAACCGCATTGTCTCCGGGCTTGCGCTTGGAACGGTGGTCGTCGAAGCCGCGCGTGGCTCCGGCTCACTCATCACCGCGCGATTCGCCCTCGAGCAGAACCGCCAGGTGTTCGCCGTGCCGGGATCGCCGCTTGATCCCCGCGCCGAAGGGACCAACGATCTTCTGAAGCAAGGAGCGTCAATCTGCACCGGCGCCGATGACGTGCTGACGGCGCTTGAGCCGGTGCGGTCGAGCGACCTGGGCGCGATGCTCGAAACCGGCGGCGAGCCCGGCGAGCCGCTATGGGGCGAGCAGTCGCTGTTCGGCATCGACCCAGAATCAACGCCGCGCACGCGGGCTGGCGACGAATTCGACGACGCAGGCGGCGCGGCATACCGGAGCGGCGATGATGCCGAGGCGGCGCGAGTGCGCATCATCGCGCTTCTCGGGCCCTCGCCGATTACGCTCGACGAACTCGCCCGGGCGGCGGAGGCGCCGGCGCGCGCCGTGCGCGTCGCGCTGCTCGAACTCGAACTCGCCGGGCGAATTGAATTTTCGGGCGATCGCGTTGCGTTACGCGCGAGCGCCGACGAAAGGTGAGCCGAACGACGCTTCAATCGAACGAGTTGCTCGCGTGGGGCTGATGAATTCCGGGCTCAGCGGGATACGGGTCTTCGGCCTCGGCCTTGGCTTCGCGCTCGGACTCGGCGACAGCATTGATGCGAACAAAGAGCTCGCTCTCCGCCTTCGCCATCCCGAGGAAATAAGCTAGCAGCTCCAGATGCGCCGCCACCGCCATCGCTTCGAGTTGGGCGGTCATGTCAGTGATATAGTGGGCCACGTCGAGCGCCTCCTGCGCCACGACGCCGCGAGACGGACCGTCGGCACGCTTCAGCAGCCTCGCAGGAGCGCTCTTTCCAGCTCGCCCATTCTCACCGCGCTTCCGTCGCGGGAACCCCAAATCGTCGGCCATCACATAAGACAGTCCATTCGGATCGGTGAGGCAAACACCCTCCGATTCCCCGCTCGCCCGAAAACGACCCGGCTTCGACGTTGTCGATACGACGATTCGGGCTTGCCCCTTGTTTGTAGTGTATATGACGCTCATTTTCGTCCTCAAGACAAGTCATTCTCGAGCGCGATGCGGTGAACCGGCATCCACATTAATGTTGAGAAGAGGCCGGCGAACGGTCAGTTCGGAGGCCCGCGCAGACCCGCAAGGCGGTCCAGTGCGCCCTGCAAAATATAGGCGGCCGCCATTTTGTCGACGACTTGTGCCCGCCGGGCGCGCGAAACATCATGAGCGATGAGCGACCGGGTCACGACAGCGGTCGAGAATCGCTCATCCCAGAATACGATTGGCAGACTCGTCCGCTTCGAGAGATTGCGGGCGAAAGCCCGCGTCGACTGCGCCCGGGGGCTGTCGCGACCATTGAGATCGAGCGGCAGCCCGAGGACAATGGCGGCGATATCGAACTCGGCGAGGATCGCGGTCAATGCGTCGGCGTCGCGGGCGAAGGCGCCGCGCGGAAGGGTCTTCAAGGGCGAAGCGAGGCGGCGCTCGACGTCGGAGATCGCAAGGCCGATCGTCTTGGTTCCGAGATCGAGGCCGATCAAGCGCGCCTTGGCGGGAAGGCTTTTGGCAAGGTCTTCGATCATGATCGGGCCGGGCATGGCGGCGAGCGGCTATCACGGCGCGCCGCGCAAGTCGATCAAAAGCGAGTGGGAGGCAGCGCTGAATTTGCTTCCGGACCCGCCGGCCAAACGCTGCAGTTTGCCAGCAAAATTCCAGCGATGTATAGGGGCGCGCCCACATTCTGGGTATGTTCGGGAGCCTTGGATGTCCGTCGATCTCAGCGCCGTTCGCCGCATCGCGCATCTCGCGCGCATCGAGGTGACCGAAGCGGAGACCCCGCATCTGCAAAACGAGATCAACGCAATTCTCAAGTTCGTCGAGGCCCTCGATGCGGTGGACGTCGCCAGCGTCGAGCCGATGACCTCGGTCATTCCCATGCGCTTGCCAATGCGCGAGGACGTCGTCACCGATGGCGGCATCGCGCCGCTTGTGCTCGCTAACGCGCCCATGACCGAGGACGGGTTCTTTGTCGTACCGAAAGTGATCGAGTGACCGGCCAGGCCGGGGCGCGCCGCTTCAAGGACTGAATTTGACCGATCTCACCTCCCTGACGCTCGCCGAGGCGCGCGATCGTCTCAAATCCCGAGCGATGTCGAGCCTGGAGATCACCATGGCTCATCTTGCGGCGATCGAGCGCGCCGAGGCGCTCAACGCGTTTGTCGCGACGACCGCGGACAAGGCGCTTGAAATGGCGGAGGCGGCCGATGTCCGGCTCGCCAAGGGACAGGGCGGCCCGCTCGAAGGGCTACCAATTGGCGTCAAGGATCTTTACGCCACCCGAGGCGTCCATACTCAGGCTTGCAGCCACATCCTCGACGGCTTCAAACCGCCTTACGAATCCACCGTCACCGCCAATCTGTGGCGCGACGGCGCGGTGATGCTTGGCAAGCTCAATATGGACGAGTTCGCCATGGGATCGTCGAATGAGACGTCCTACTACGGGCCCGTCGCTTCCCCCTGGCTGCCGCCAAACTGGAGCCGCGACCGAGCGCGAGCGGCGCTTTCAACCGGAAAGCGCGGTCTCCTGACGCCGGGCGGCTCGTCCGGAGGCTCGGCGGCGGCGGTCGCCGCGCGTCTTTGCCTCGCCGCGACCGCGAGCGACACCGGCGGCTCCATTCGCCAGCCTGCGGCGTTCACCGGCGTCGTCGGAATCAAGCCGACCTATGGCCGTTGCTCGCGCTACGGGATGGTCGCATTCGCGTCCTCGCTCGATCAGGCGGGACCGCTGGCGCGCACCGTACGCGATGCCGCGATCATGCTGCGATCGATGGCCGGGCCGGACGCCAAGGATTCGACCTGCTCGCCGGCTCCTGTTCCCGACTACGAAGCCGCCGTTGGGCGATCCGTGAAAGGACTGAAAATCGGCGTGCCGAAGGAATATCGCCTTGACGGCATGAACGGAGAAATCGAAGCCCTCTGGACACGCGGCGCGGCTTGGCTCCGCGATGCCGGCGCGAACGTCGTCGACGTCAGCCTGCCCCACACACCCTATGCGCTGCCCGCTTATTATATAGTCGCGCCGGCCGAAGCCTCGAGCAATCTCGCGCGCTACGACGGGGTCCGGTACGGCCTGCGTGAACCGTCCGCCGACATCGTCGCGCTTTACGAGAAGACCCGCGCGAAGGGCTTCGGGGCGGAAGTGCGCCGGCGTCTCATGATCGGAACCTATGTCCTCTCGGCGGGCTACTACGACGCCTATTACGTCCGGGCGCAGAAAATCCGCACTCTTATCAAGCGCGATTTCGAGCGCGCTTTCGCCGATGGCGTCGACGCAATTCTAACGCCAGCGACTCCATCCGCGGCGTTCGGGATTGGCGAGAAAGGATCAGAGAACCCGGTCGAGATGTACCTCAATGACATCTTCACCGTTACCGTCAACATGGCCGGCCTGCCCGGGTTGGTCGCACCCGCGGGCCTTTCGAACGAAGGCCTGCCGCTCGGTTTGCAGCTCATCGGCCGTCCGTTCGACGAGGAGACGCTGTTCGCGCTCGGCGAAACGATTGAGCAGTCGGCTGGCCGAACCACGCTTCCTGAGCCGTGGTGGGAATGAGGCGCTCGCGCCCCAATTTCAAAAGTATCGAATAAGATGAGGGTCATCGGTATGGCGACGGAGCGGGGAAGCGCAAGCCTCATCAAAGGTGCGACGGGCGATTGGGAAGTCATCGTCGGCCTCGAGGTCCACGCCCAGGTGACGTCGCGCTCGAAGCTGTTTTCCGGCGCTTCAACGGCGTTCGGCGGCGAGCCCAACGCCCATGTCTCGCTCATCGATGCGGCGATGCCGGGGATGCTGCCAGTCATCAACCGAGAATGCGTGGCCCAGGCGGTGCGCACGGGCCTCGGGCTCAAGGCGAAGATCAATCTGCGTTCGACCTTTGACCGAAAGAACTATTTCTATCCCGATTTGCCGCAGGGCTATCAGATTTCCCAGTACAAGAGCCCCATCGTCGGCGAAGGCGAAATCCACGTCGATCTTACCCCCGACCGTTCCATCACGGTCGGGATCGAGCGGCTCCATCTCGAGCAGGACGCTGGGAAATCCCTGCACGATCAATCGCCGACGATGAGCTTCGTTGACCTCAATCGCTCGGGGGTCGGCCTGATGGAGATCGTCTCGAAGCCCGACATGCGCTCGGCCGAGGAAGCCAAAGCCTATGTCGCCAAGCTGCGCACCATTCTGCGCTATATCGGCTCGAGCGATGGAGACATGGAGAAGGGCAACCTGCGCGCCGACGTCAACGTCTCCGTGCGCCGCCCCGGCGAAGCTCTCGGCACCCGGTGCGAGATTAAGAACGTCAACTCCATCCGCTTCATCGGCCAGGCGATCGAGGCAGAGGCGCGGCGCCAGATCGCGGTAGTCGAGGATGGCGGCAGGATCGACCAGGAGACGCGGCTGTTCGATCCGGCGCGCGGCGAGACGCGCTCGATGCGTTCGAAAGAGGAGGCGCACGACTACCGATATTTTCCGGACCCGGACCTGCTGCCGCTTGAACTCGACGAGGCCTTCGTCGCCTCGCTCGCCGCCGATCTGCCAGAACTGCCCGACGCCAAGCGCGCACGCTTCATGGCGGAGTATGGTCTCTCGGCCTACGACGCCTCGATCCTCATCGCCGAGCGGGAGACGGCGGATTTCTTCGAGAGCGCGCTCAAACATGGGCACGGGAAGCGCGACCCCAAAGCAGTCGCCAACTGGCTGATGGGCGATGTCGCGGCGCAGGCCAATGCGCAGGGCGCGTCAGTAGCGGATGCAGGCTTGAACCCCGCGGCTCTCGCGACCATTGTCGATCTCATCGGCGAGGGCGTGATCTCAGGCAAAATCGCAAAGGACCTGCTCGCCGGGCTGTTCGCCGAGGACCGCGGCTCCGACCCGCGCGAGCTCGTCGAGGCGCGCGGTCTGCGCCAGGTGACCGACGTCGGCGAGATCGAGAGCGCCGTCGATGCGGTCATCGCTGCCAATCCGGAGAAGGCCGAGCAGGCCCGATCGAAGCCCGGAATGTTGGGCTGGTTCGTCGGTCAGGTGATGAAGTCGACCGGGGGCAAAGCCAATCCCCAAGCGGTGAGCGAAGCGCTGAAGAAGCGGCTTGGCGTCTGACTTCGAATCGAATCAGACGCGCCGAATCACTTGAGTCGCAGCGCGATTCGCGCGCCGAGCCGCGCATTTGCAACGGCCAAACGACAAAAATGTGATAACGGCGATGAAGAAAAATTCGATTGCGAACAGCTTGCGCGTCGTTTCGATTTGATACGCTTGCAGGTGGCAGTCGCTTCGCTTCTCGTAGCGCCTGGGACGCTTGAGATGGTTTCGCGCGGATGAGAAGTTTGCGCGCGCTCGCGATGTCTCGATCCTTGGAGATACGCAGAAAATATGAGCAGAGCGGGATTTCGCATACACACGAGCGCGGCGCCGTGCGCAGGCGATGGGCTCCAGGCATTGGGGTTGGGACGCAACCTTGCATGTTGCGCGAGCCCTCTCGTCATTGAGCGATCAGACGCCTGTGTGCGCGCGATAATTCGATAGTCAGCCCGCTTCACGCTCATCGCGCACACGCGCAACTCTTGCGTTGAATCAAAACGAATGTACTTTCGCGCCTGCATCTGCGTGGCGCGAAAATCCGCGCTCAACGCAGACGATTGAGAGGGACGCGATAAATGCCGAAAGCTGCTACCAAGAAGACGGCGAAGAAGTCCGCCGCCAAGAAGCCTGCAAAGAAATCCGCCCGCAAGGTGGTCGCGAAGAAGGCGACGCGCAAAGGCGCGGTCAAGAAGGCCTCCGCGAAGAAGTCCTCCGCGAGAAGGGCAGGGGCGAAGAAGTCGGCAGGCAAAAAGTCTGCGGCGAAAAAGTCAGCCGCCAAACGCGCGCCAGCTAAACGGAAGAAGGCAATGCCCATGCCTCCCCCGTCGGACATGCCGCCAGCCTGATCGGTTTGCGCGTTCCGGCGTATCGGTTGATCAGGCGCGGTCGCCAGATGTGCGGCCTCGCCTGATCAGCCTTTTCGTGTGTCACTGAAAATGAAGGCGCGCTCCGCCCTGGCCGGAAGCGCGAGTTTCTTCGCCAGTAGACGGCCACAGGACGCGCGCGGCGGATCGCCCATCTGGGCAAGCGGAGAAGAGGCGTCCACTGTAGGTATGGGGCTCGTCGGGCTTTTTCCACGAATGAATGTCTCGACAGCGACGCGCAACGCGCTGGTCTGGCGCGAGGCGCGGGAATGACGGGGGCTTCGCTGTCGTCTGTCCCGTGTACTCATGCGCAAACGCAGTGCTTTCTTCGGGCCATAACCATCGTCCGATGGCCGCCAGCCCCGTTCAATCAGCGCCAAAGCTCGAACGACCGGCGCTTGCAATGGGGTGAGGCGTCGGGCATATGTCGCGCCGCGCTTTTTGGCGCGGGAGACGTGGCCGAGAGGCTGAAGGCGGCGGTTTGCTAAACCGTTATAGGGTTGTAAAGCTCTATCGAGGGTTCGAATCCCTCCGTCTCCGCCAGCGCTCGATTCTAAGCATCTATAATCGTTGGGGTATATTCGACCCCGCGGGCGCATGCCCTAATTTTTGCCCCAACTGGAGCTTGTTGCGGGCGGCCCGCCGCGCTTCATCGGCCGGCTTGTCCGCCCGAAGCCCAATGTAAACCGTTTGTCGGAGCAAACCGTCGGCGGTCCGCTGAGATAGGTGATTTCAGCGGCGAATCGCGGCTCGCCCCAATGCACTGCGAAAACGAGCGGCCATCCGAAGCGGGTCTTCGGCCGTGCTCGCGGCCCCGGCGAGAGCTACAGAGACCTCATCCTGAGGCTGGCCAAGGGCGAGGAGCGATGAGCGCGGGGCGGCCCTTCGCCTGCGCGGGCTGTCTGGCATTTTTTTATTCTGTGACGGATTATTCGGCTGTCAGCGACGAAGGCGACGACCCCTAATGTGCAACCTCTACTCGCTCACGAAAGGGCCGCAGGCGATCCGCGACTTCACGCGGGCAATGTTTGGCGACGTCGGCAAAATGCCGCCTTTGCCGGGCATTTTCCCCGACTACGCGGCTCCAATTGTCCGCAACCGGCGGGACGGCCGCGAGCTTGTTTTCGCCCGGTGGGGTATGCCCTCGCCGAAGTCCGCGATCGAAGGGCGCAAGAGTGATCCTGGCGTGACGAACATCCGCAACGTGGCCTCGCCACATTGGCGACGCTGGCTTGGCGTCGAGAGCCGGTGTGTCCTTCTCGTCGTTCTCCGAGAATGAGGTCTTGCCTGATGGCTCGCGACCACCGGTTTGGTTCGCCTTTGACGAGAGCCGGCCGCTGGCGTTCTTCGCGGGCTTGTGGACGCGCTGGACGTCGGTTCGCAAGGTCAAGGAGGGCGAGACGACAAATGACCTGTTCGCCTTCCTGACGACTGAGCCGAACGCCGAGGTCCAGGCGAACCACCCGAAGGCCATGCCCGTCATTCTCATCACCCAGGCCGAGGTCGAGAGGTGGCTCACAGCGCCGGCACCGGACGCGCTCGCGCTGCAACGGCCGCTCCCCGATGGTGCGCTCAGGATCGTGGCACGCGGCGATCGAACGGGTGACGGGTTGGCGGCCTGACCGAAGGTATGAACAGGAGGCGCGAGGCTCCCTCAACGGGGCTGGCGAGAGACTCTCGGAGTGCAGCTCTCGCCCGGCTAGTTCGCGCCCTGTGGATCGGTCGGATCAAAAACGTTGATGTCGGTCCAAATATCCAAGGTCGGCCACGCCGTTTGCCACAAAATGAAAAAGGTCACTCCGCCGTCGAATGGAGCAATACTAAATACTTCGGGCCATGCATCACCAATAAAACGGTCCGGTACGAGAGAACTTATACGGGCCTCGGCCACCGTCACAGTGACATACGAATTGTGTCGGATTGCGTCCCAACTGAAGGTGAAATAGCCGGCCCCCGCTCCGCGCCAGAGGTGGCGCCAATGGACGATGGCCATCAGCGACCTCCTTTCGTCGTGGGATCAAGGTAATCACCCTCGCGCGGCTCCCGGAGCAGGAGGGAGCCGCTCAGAGGCACCGCGTCTAGCTCAACAGACAGGCTTCCGTCCTCGTTTTTTACCGCTGTTCCGATGCGCTGGAGAAAATCCTCCCCAGCAACTCGGGGCGAACCTGGATGCGCGGCCTTGTGATGTGGATGGGCAGCGTGATTTGTACGCGTCGCTCGTTTGACGTGAAAAACTGGCATCCAATCGGTCATTTTTCGATCCCCAGTCGCGGCTTGGACCCATCACGCCTCGCTCGGCGATTTCGATCATCCCCGAAAATCCAATCCAATTCCAGCCGCAATTTTGGTTGGGCAGTCCTTTGTCGAAAATCGTCGATTAGCTAGGTCGTGGTGACGAATTAAGGAATGGGGGATTGAACGAAGCCGCTACCGCGGCGGAATCGGCGGCGGGGCTGGAGGCGGCCGGGTGGTTTGAAGTTCCTCCTGCCTGAGAGGATGGGGTGTAGCAACCCACTCTCAGACAGGAGTTTTCAGATGGCCCAGATGAGCCCTCTGCGCCGCCGGATGATCGAGGACATGACGATCCGCAATCTGTCCCCGGCGACACAGCAATCCTACGTCCACGCGGTCTCGAAGTTCAGCCAGTATTTTGGCCGCTCGCCCGATCGACTCGGCTTGGAGGATGTTCGGGCCTATCAGGTGCATCTGGCTTCGAAGGGCGTCGCGTGGGCGTCGCTGAACCAGGCCGTCTGCGCCTTGCGCTTCTTCTACGGCGTGACGCTCGGCGAACAGACGATCCCGGAGCGGATCGCTTACGCCCGCGAACCGCGCAAGCTTCCCGTGGTGCTCAGCGCCGACGAGGTCGTGCGGTTCCTGGAGTTGGTTTCGAGCCTGAAGGCGCGCGTCGCGCTGACGACGGCCTATGCAGCGGGATTGCGGGTTTCCGAAGTGGCGGCGCTGAAGGTCCGCGATATCGACAACCAGCGCATGGTGATGCGGATCGAACACGGGAAGGGCGGCAAGGAGCGCTATGTCATGCTCTCCGAGGCCCTGCTCGGCATCCTGCGCAGCTATTGGCGGCTGGCGCGGCCGCCGCTGTTCCTGTTTCCGAGCCGCACCTCCGATACGCCGATCGACCCGACGGTGTTGCATGCCGCCTGCCGATCAGCGACGGCCGCGGCGGGGCTCGACAAGCGAGTGAGCGTGCATGTGCTGCGGCACAGCTTCGCCACCCATCTGCTGGAAAGCGGCGTCGACATCCGCATCATCCAGGTGTTGCTCGGTCACGAGAATCTGTCGACGACAGCACGCTACACGCGCGTCTCCACGCAGCTCATTGGCAATACCGCAAGCCCCTTGGATCGGCTCTCGCTGAACGTGACGCCGCCGGGATAGTCGGTGACGGCGCGGCCGGCGTTCGAACTGGCCGACGTCTTTCGCCGCCACGGCGAGACCTATGCTCAATTGAACGCCGGACATCTCGGGCGCGTCGAACGGCGCGTGTCGGCGGCGATCGCGGCCTGCCGCACGGCGGCGCTGGGCGGTCACGTCGAACGCTGCGACGATTGCGGCCTCACGCGCATCGCCTACAACTCCTGCCGCAACCGCCATTGTCCAAAATGCCAAGGCGCGGCGCGGGTGAAGTGGCTCGCCGCCCGCCAAGCCGAGCTGCTGCCGGTTCCCTATTTCCATGTCGTGTTCACCTTGCCGTCGGCGGCGGCCGAGATCGCCTTCCAGAACAAGCGGACCGTCTATGGCCTCTTGATGCGCGCCGCGGCGCAGGCGCTCAGCGTCCTCGCCGCCAAACGCCTCGGAGCCAGGATCGGCCTGATCGCCGTTTTGCACACCTGGGGACAGACGCTGACCCACCATCCCCACGTCCATTGCCTGGTTCCCGGCGGCGGCGTCGCCCTCGACAACAGGCGCTGGGTCGAAGCCAAACCGAACTTCCTGCTCTCCGTCCATGCGTTGTCGAAGGCGTTCCGCCGCCTGTTCCTCGACGGCCTCAAAGCCGAGTCCGAGAAAGGAGAGTTGAGCTTCTTCGGCGAACTGGCCCGGCTCGCCGAGCCGGAGGCCTTCAAAGCCCGCATGCGCGCGCTGCGGCAGAGCCCGTTCGTCGTCTACGCCAAGCCGCCGTTCGGCGGACCCGCGCGCGTGCTCGCCTATCTCGCCCGCTACACCCATCGCACGGCGATCGCCAATTCGAGGCTTGTCGCCGTCGACGACAATGAAGTGGCGTTCGTCTACAAGGATTATCGCCGCGGCGGCCGCAGCCGCATCATGCGCCTCGCCCCGCACGAGTTCATCCGACGTTTTCTCCTCCACGTCCTACCCGACGGCTTGCATCGCATTCGTCACTACGGTTTCCTCGCCAAAGGCGAGCGCGGCGAAAAGCTCGCATATGTGCGAGACCTGCTCCACGTCGCGTCCAAGCCGCAGGAGCAGGTCGATCCGGAGAAGGCGCCGTGCGGCGACCCAGAAGCCGACACCGTTCGCGACGCCTTCATGCGCTGCCCAGATTGCGGGGGCTTCATGCGCCGCATTGAAACCGTCGCGCCCCGGCCCGCCGGCGCCTTTCGCTGCGACACGTCATGACAATAACGCACCCGCCGCTCCGCGTATGCGATCTTCTCAGTTCTCCCAACTCGGACACCCATCTCGCGGAGCGTCGCTGCGACCGCTCGCCTTGAAGCTCATTTTCGAAGCCGTTCGCGCGCCGACAACGCCCACGTCTAGCCATTCTCGACCATGGTTCAGCTTTATCCTCGCAATCGTCGGGCTCAACGACTTCGCCGAACCGGTCCGCGGACCTCTCGTTCGCCATATGGCGTCAGACCGCCAGCGCGCTTCACCCATAGCGCCTCATCCCGACCGCGGCTTCGTTCAATCCGGCTTATGTGAGGTCGCCATTCGCGACGCCCAACCCGCGCCCCAGCGACCTCACATAACCCTCCAGATTCCCAGAAGTGCGCAAATCAGATTTAACGCTGATTTTTGGAGGTCAGCGGTGGACTGCGACGCGCTTCGGGACGACCAATGGGAGCGGCTGAAGGATTTCGTGCCTGGGGGCCGGAAAGGCAAGCGAGGACCGCGCACGGATAATCGCCGGTTCTTGAACGCGCTCTTGTGGATGGCGCGTTCGGGCGCTCGTTGGCGCGATCTGCCAGAGGAGTTGGGCGACTACGACACTGTCAAGCGGCGCTACTATCGGTGGATCGAGATGGGCGTTCTGGACGACATTCTTGCGGCGCTGGCGCGCGAAGCCGATCTGGAATGGCTGATGATTGATTCCACCATTGTTCGCGCGCATCAGCACGCGGCCGGCGCGAGCCGGCAAAAAGGGGGGCGGATGCCCAGGGCCTTGGCCGGTCACGCGGGGGTTTAAGCACGAAAATCCACGCCGCTGGCGATGCGCTCGGCAATCCGGTGCGCCTGATCGGCTCGCCAGGGCAGCGCAACGACATCGCCTTCGCCCATGACTTGGTCGAGGGCTTCGACGCAGATGTGACGATCGCCGATAAGGGATACGACGCCGATCATCTCTGCGATAAGATTACGCGGACCGGCGGCGAGGTCGTCATACCGCCGAAACGAAACCGCATCGTCAAACGTCCGTACGATCCCGATCTCTATAAAGAGCGCAACATCATCGAACGCTTCTTCAACAAGCTCAAACAGTTCCGACGCGTCGCGACGCGATACGACAAGCTGCTCGTCAACTTCATGGGCTTCGTCAAACTCGCCGCTATCGCTATCTGGCTCAAATAGTTAAATGGTCACCACGGCCTAGTGGAAGATCGACGCCTATACCAAACTGAGGAGCGCCCATCTTTAGATCGCTGGCCCCCGCCGTCGGAAGGGCCATCCCGCCGCGAGCGGCAAAGGCGGTAAAAACCGCATCCATTACGATTAGAAAATTGAAAATGACCTCAAAGTGGTGTTGCTCCTGTTTGATATATAATGGCTGGATGTATTTCTCTTGGATGGATGCCATTTCATATGCCGACTGAGTTGCCGTCCGATCTGCCTCTAAGCGATGAAGAGGTCGCGCGACGACGCGATGAGGGACTTTTGCGCGCCCTCAGCACTCCGCACAAGCGGCAAAAGGAAATGAAAGTCGGCAAGCGGAAAGCACGCCACGATCCGCCAGCCAACGCCGGTAAGAATTCCTTCTTAGCGCGGTAGAGCCTTGCTAAGGCGCGCGCTGCAAATCAAAGCGAAGCGCCTATCATGGAATCTTGTCCGCCTTCTCAACCAATTCAGTTCCGAGTTCGTGCGCCGTCTTTGGATCTAGGGTCTGGACTCAATTGCTCCAATAGCAGAGTGCAGCGATGAGGCAGAGGCCGGCGAGGAAATTGCGGGCGGTTTTGTCGTATCGGGTTGCGATGGCGCGAAAATCCTTCAAGCGGCAGAAGGTGCGCTCGATGACGTTGCGAAGCCGATAGAGCGCCTCGTCGAAAGGGAAGTGACGCTTCCGGTTGGATTTGTTGGGGATGACCGCCGTCGTGCTGCGGCCGTCGAGGAAGGAGCGCAAATGATCGGCGTCGTATCCCTTGTCGGCGATGGTGTGCTTGCTCGCCTCGACGGATGCGAGCAAAGGCTCGGCGCCCTTGATATCGGCGACGTTTCCGCCCGTCAGCAGGAAGGCGCGCGGTCGGCCTTCCTCGTCGACGATGGCATGGATCTTGGTCGTGCGGCCGCCGCGCGATCGGCCAATGGCTTGGTCTTGGAACCCCCTTTTTGGGCGCCGCTCGCCGAACGATGCGCCTTCACCGCCGAACTGTCGATCATGGTGAGCGCGGGAGGATCGGCGCATTCGACGAGAGCGGCGAACAGACGCTGCCACAGCCCGCGCTGGCTCCAACGATTGTACCGGTTGAACACCGTCGTATACGGCCCGTATTCATCCGGAAGCGCACGCCATCGACAGCCTTCACGCAACCGGTGGACGATCCCGCTGATGATGCGCCGATCATCCTGCCGCTCCGGCCCGGTATGGACCATCGGAAGATGCGGCGCGAGCGCCGCAAACTGTTCGTCCGTCAGCCAAAAATTGTCCGCCACAACTCAAGCCCTCCATACAGACTTGAAATCACGACAAATCACTCAATTCAACTGGGTACAGACCCTAGGACGATCTCAATATCCCACTGACCGCGCGTCTCATGTAGTCGGGTTAATCCGAGCCTTACGTATACAACGCCCCCTTCGACACGCACTCTCGGGGTTGTCGGTTCGGTTAGCTCGAATGGCCCTCCGTCTGTGGGACTGATCATTGGGCGTTCCTCCCTATTTTGAGTCCCAACGTTTTCGGTGCCTGGTATCTGGCGGACGACCGGGTTTATCGGGTGGCGTCCAGATTGGCTTATGCGGCCCTCTGTCAGACAGCAGGTTGATTATAGGTCAATCGCTTGCCTTCCGCGCCCAGCACCGCTTTTGCAGCGCGCTCCGCGTCCTCGACGCCCAGCTTGGAACGATTGTTGTATCTGAAATCGAATTCCTTGAGATAGCGGTGCAAGTGAGCCTCGCTAATTGAATGATACGTGCCAGTGATCCCGCGCTTGAGGATCGAATAGAAGTTTTCGCTCACGTTGATTGAGACTGTGTGGCCGCTAGGAAGATCGGCGTAGGCGTATTCCTTCCGCGTATGATCAACGGCGTGATGGGCGGCGAACTCTGCGCCGACGCGCGAATAGAAGTTCGCTTCGTCCGACATGAGCGTGCTCTTGCGACTCACGTTTGTTGCGATAATTTTGCGCACGGTTTTCGCGGTCACTGTGGCGACGTGGAACGACCGTGCGCGGCCATCGCGTTCAATCAGGGAGACAACGGCTTTCTTGGGCGCGGGCTCGCCGTGGGCGCGGTTCTTGGCTTTGCCGCCAACGTAAGTCTCGTCCACTTCAACGATCTTGCTCTCGCCGCCCAGCGGGCCGCTAGAGGCGACAGTTTCGCCCATGGCTTCGCGGATGCGATGGCAAAGGAACCACGCGGTCTTATAGGTCACGCCCAGCATCCGGTGCAGTTGATGGGCAGACATGCCTTTCTTGCTCGCTGCCATAAGGTGGAAGGCGAGAACCCATTTGTTGAGCGGGATTTTGCTATCTTCCATGACGGTCCCGACCGTGACGGAAAACGGCTTGTCGCACTCGTTGCACCAATGGACGCCGGGGCGCGTGCTCTTGCCCCTTAGCTTGGTAATCCGCTTCGGATCAGCGTTGCCACAGTGGCGGCAAACCGGCCCGCGCGGCCAATAGAGGCTTTCAAGATGTTTACGGGCCTTATCGGCGTCTGTGAAAATCGGATTTGTGAGATCGGCCATGGGGTTGTCCTCGAATTGAGAACACCTAACATGATTCGCTTATCTACGTCAAGTATATAATCGCCATTCCCTTGGCCGAATCGAACCGTTTCAAGGGGTTGCGGCGACTCCCGCCGGGTTTTGCTTCTTTCTTGGCGCCGCCGCCGGAGCAGCCAAGCGGCGTTGCCGCGCGCACTCATCTTCCCCTGACTATCCTTCGGGTCCGTAATCACGCACCTGCTTAGCACGCCCTTCGGATTTTGGGAAGCAAATATTGCGAAAAGCCGAACCACCGGAATCCCGCTCTCTGGCTATCAACTTCGATCGGGCTCAATTTCCGCGATCGCGCCGAGCCGCTCTTGACCCTGGCCGAATATGGCAACGGAAAAGAGCGCAATTCGTTGCCAAAGTCCGCAATCTACGCAAGCGTCGCCGGCGACGTTCGGCTTGCGATCGAAAACGGGAAATCGGTCAAGTTGAGCTTGCCGCTCGCCAAAGGACTTTGGCGGCCGGGCTCGCCTCAGCCGGACAATCCCATCAACGGCGCCGTCACCGAGGACGACAGACATTTTCGTCTCACCCGCGCGCCGCTCTCGCAATGCGAGGGCCAAGCGATCGACGCAGCCGAGAAAGCCGTCCTCGATCAGGACCGCTGAGGGTAAGTCGCCTCTTCAAAAACAGGGACCCGACTCGGCCGTGATTTGAGAGCCCTTCGATCGACGGCTACCACGATCGCCGGGCGCGCAATCACTAGCCGGCGCCGCGGCCTTTGAACAATCGGAAACGCCGCCGGGCTGCGTTCCGCTGTTGTCGCCGCTCCATTTCGAGCCGTCTCGCCATTTCGTACTCAGCCCAGGCGATAAAATGGGCTTGCTCCACGAATTGGGTCTCAAGCTGCATCGACGCTTCCGACGAGCGGATAGAAGCAGGTTCTTCCGCCTCGATCGCTTCGAAGAGTTCATGCGCCTGCTCGCGCACCCCTGGGTTGGTGCGCTCGTCCGTTGGGTCGAACTCGGAGGGCACGTTCGAGCTATTGATCTTCTCTTTGAGCGGCATCAAACAATCGGCCGAGAAGGTCTCGCCTACGAATTCCAGACAGGACCGAAGCGTGGCCTGCGGCGCCGCCACCAATTCACTGTAGCGCACCCGGCGCACCACTTCCGAGCCGAATGCGCGCTGCGCTGCGACGCAGGCGCAAGTCGTGCGCAACCAATATTGATAGGCTTCCTCTTCCGTCTTCACCAGTTGGTTTCCACACGAGTCGGAAAAGCGCATCAGAGACCGCACGACCGCGCGCACGTCGCGCAACACATGTATGAAGCGCGCGTCAGGAAAGAGGGCGCGCAGCCCGAACATCGAAAGCGAATACTCCGGCGTGCCGTCGACCCAGCGCCCCTTGGGATCGCGGGAATTTCGAGCCAGCAAGAAAGCGGGGTCGGCCTTGACGCCACGCGCCAGCGCGATCTCGACTCCATTGGCCTCATAGATCTTCCGTTGCCGCAGGATCATGCCGTTGATGGCGTCGCCGACAGTTCGGAAGAGCTGGTCACGACTGATCCGCATTGCCGAGAGCTGGGAACGCTCGCCGCGCGCCGAACCCTCCTCGTAACAGCTCTGCAATGTCAGCGCCAACCGGCTGAACCACACACTCTCCTCGATAGGCATGATGTTCGGGTGCTGCCCGAGGCACCAGGTCAGGATGCTCGTTCCCGATCTAGGAGAGCCGACGACGAATATTGGGGCGTCCGAGCGTGCCATATTCGTCGAGAAGTAGTCGAACACGAGCGCGGGCGGCATAGGGAATATTACCTAGAACCCGGAGCAGATCGCCCGGGACAAAATTGACGCGCGACTGGAAGCGGTCGCCTGAAACCGCACTTCTGAGAAGCTCGCCAGCCGCATCGTTGGCGATCATGACGCGGACGACCGTATCGCTGTTGAAGGCCGCGATCACGCCGCGTCGCGCCTCGCGTGCGACGACGACATGGACGACGACGACGGCGTCCGCCCCGACAATGGCCGCGATCTTCTGCTGAAGATACTCGAGCGTGTCGCGTGGCTCGGGAAAGATGATGATCTTGCGCCGCAGCCGGGGAGACGGGGCCACGGATAGTCGGATCGTCGAGAATTGACGGCAGCTCACGCCACTTCGCGTCCTGGCTTGACTGCTTGAGGCGGAACGCCTGACCCTCAAGCACCTTCAGATGGTCGATCTCGTCGCGCGCAACTAATCGAGGTTCAGGGCGGCGGTCGCCTCATCGAGGATTTCCTCCTCGGCGGCCGCGGCTTCCTCGCCCGTGGCCTCAGGTGCAGCCTCCAAACTCGCAACTTGAGGCGTGAATTATGGCATAATTTACAACCCGTTAACACATTGACTGCGAGTTGAATGAATGATCCAAAAAGACTCTGGGCTTGCTGCAGAACCTATGGCAAGCGGGCCGCTAAAGCCGGCGTTCGTCGGCCTTGTTGGCGGATCAAGGGGATGGGCCATGCTTAGGAGATACCATTGGCGTGACTGGAATCCGCCCGCCGATCTCGGCTCACGGATGCTGAAACTGGGGCTCCTGCTGCTGATTGCGTCGCTGATCGGTAACCGCATCCTTCCGAAAGAGATCGGGGTGGAAACGAGCCATTGGTTGGCCCCTGGGCTATTTGTCGGGTTCCACATCGTCCATTGGCTGGTGTGGATCGTCGGCGCAGGGCTCACGTTGCTCGGCGCAGCACGCATCTTTGCCATCCACGTGCGCTGATGGGGAAACCGAGCCCCTCTCGCCGGAACTGACGCTAGCCCTCAAAGCCGCAGGCGAGCGACTCACCGCCTCTCGCTCGCACAGAGTTAGCGACCGGGCTGAACGTTTGGGGGCAGTGTAATCCACGCCAAAACCCAACCTCTTCGCTCACCGCAAGGCAAGCCGCGCCAGGGGAAACCGACAAGGATTCAGAGGAAACGGCGCGGAAATCGGCGCATCTAGCTCGATTTGACCATAGAAATGACCGATACGATTATCGCGATCGTCGCCATAACGAACGCTGCAGCAGCGATTCTATGGGCTTTCGTCGCCGCGCGGGCCGATTCCCACGCGGCGTCGTTCGCCGGTCTCGCAATCTCCAAGGTTTCAAATTGGAAGGAGCTCTTGCGTAGGGCCGCTCTATCTTGATTTCTTTCCGCAAGCCAGGTGATCGCTCGGCGTTCGGCGATGTTGTTGAGCCGATGGGTATCGACAAGTCGCTCCACTTCATGAATGCCCATGCTTTCAAAAAGCGCTTTTTGCTCGCTCTCGCCCATTGTTGACGCATCCTTCGGTCATGTGCCCAGCGCTTATGCCTTTTGCCCCAGCTATTAATCGGGCCTTTGGGCCCCGCTCCCGTTGGTCAAAGTCGAAGTGAAAGGCTGGACAAGGATCACTTCGCCTCTCGGCCGCATTCATCTGTCAGGCAAGTACAATGCGCACGCGGCGGACTAACGACCTCACTCGTAATCACCGGGATCTTCGGCGTCGATCGCCGGCGGCGCGGCAAGGCCGGCGAGCATCTTTTCAGCTTCGCGCAACTGTGCGACGGCGGACGAAATCTCGCGGTCGTATCTATCGCGAGCGGCGAGATCCGCTTGTGCGGTCCGCGATTTGGCGCGGAAGGCCCTGAGGGCTCGACCGGCCGTCTTGATGATCCGGCGCGCCGTCCTCACGTCAATCGTCCTGCTCCTCAGGCAATCGCCCGCAATGGCCGCGATGTTTGTGACATCTTTGGTGGAGAAGTCTGCCGCCTCAGTCACTGTTCGCGCTCCTTCCTCGGCCCAGCGTCCTCCCGTGGGCGCATCGAATAGGTCTCAGCCTCGGCGCGCGCTCTTGCGGTAATCACGCTCGTTAGTCTGCGATCAAAAAGCCCACGATGATGAAAAATGTGGCGAGGAATTCGCCCAACCGCGGGCCATGATTTGTCGCGAGCGCCTCAACTGTGATCAGGGCCGCCATCGTGACCACGCCGAAAAAAACAGCTCGAAGCCATCGACATATCGCTGGTGTTCTTACCGGCGTTGCTGCCGGAGCGCCGAACTCTCGATTGATCGGAATCTGACGCATCCGCGGCTTCACTAAAGTTTGGCAATGATTGTCTGGCTTTGCGATTGGCACGTCTGCGACGCGATCTTCGTAGCCGGGCCGGGCACTAGCGTCAGATTGAGGACCGGTGGGGCCGTGACGTCGACCGTCACAAACAGTGCGGTGAACGCGGCCGCCGATACAATCTCATTCGTGTTCGTCGTCGACTGCGCACCTAGTCCCGCTGGCCCGTAGAAGCCGGGGGTGCGAAACCATAGCGGGTTAGCGGCGAAGACGCCCTGCGCGTTCTCCGTCCAGTACACCAATTCTTGCGCGATGTTGTGGTCCGCCGTCACGTTCGGCTGATTGGACACCCAGCTGATAATCGGTGCGATATTGTTGCAGAGACGGATGTTCGAGTTGTTTGTCAGGCTGATTTGGATCGCAGGCGCGGTATTCAGCGTGTTGTAGCCATTCGCGATAACGGTGTTGCCCGCGATCAGTGCATTTTGGATATTCAGTTCTAGCACGAGGAACGTCCCACCCGTCACCATGACGTTGTTAAGGACGTTGTGATTATCCCAAACGAGCCATCCGACGCCGGAGTAGTCGTCAATTCCGGTCATTACGATAGGCCAACGATTAGCCGGGTCCACGCGATCAATGATCTTGTTCCCGACAATGTTGATCTGAGTGAACATCTCAGAGGTCTGGCCGCTAGGAAGCGGGAGGCCCTCCCCTTGGAAGCCGTCCACGTGATAGGTCAGGCCCACATCCACTGGATCATGGAGGTAGTTACCCTGGAAGATCTGATAGCTTCCGCCGTGGGTGAAGGCGTTGTCCGACCAATGGTCGATCTCGTTGTTTTCGGCGATTGAACGCTGCGAGTTGAGCGTGATGCCCTCGTGCACGTTATGGACGTGCGAGCCGGTGATCGAGACGCAGTAGGTTCCGGCTCCGAGGTTCGAACCGACGGCTTGGAAAGCGTCGCCAGTATTGGCGGCGAACTGCGCCTGGGTCCAGCCGGCAACGACTGAGGCGTCGGCATTCGACAGGTCGTCGTTTGCGAAAATAATGTCGTGAGTCGCGAAGCCGTAGCCGTTTACGATGCTAACAAGAACTCCACCGCCCTGCGCCCCGCTCGGGTTTGCAAGTCGCTGGAATTTGAGTCCAATGAATTCAAGGTCGTTGATATCGCCGATGACGAGCGAAGTCAGCACGGGCGACTGCCCTGGCGCGGCAGATATGGTCACAAAGGCCGAGTTGACGACTTGAATGGAAGGGAGGCTGAACGTGAGCGCGGGATAAGTTCCGCTATTTAGGAGGATTTCGTCGCCCGGCTCGATCGGCCCGGCCTACTGGCCCGGCCTGGCGAGAGCCAAGTAGAACCGGTAGCCGACGCCAGCGACGTATTGAGCTGGTAACAGGGCACGCTTGAAAGCAGCGGATATTTGTAGCCGGCCTTGACGTTGGAGTTCGACCACGTCGAGGGCCGAGAGATCGTTCCAGGGATGTTGCTGGCTGCCCTGCGTTTTCGAGGTCGGCCCCGAACCGTTGGCCGGCATGGGGATCGGTGGATTCATCGCCGCATACTGAGCGACAGTCTTGCCGTTCACCGGGTCGAAGTACCAGACATGGTTGAAGCGGGTCGGCGGAGAAGCGCAGCCCGGGTACACAATAGGCGCTGATGTCGCTGCAACGACGAACGAAGATGGCCAGAGGGTGAAAACGCCGGCCGCGAGCCCGATAGCCATCCGAAGCAAGTGTTGGGCCCTCCCAAAAAAGTAAGAATCAAGTTAATTATCGTCGTATTCTACAGCTGTGCGCGAGAAAACGCACGCCGTTCGACTCCCCAAATATGTGGATCTCGCGTTCGAAGTTCGTCCGCAGTTCGTTGCGCATCTGTTCAATATTAACAATCGACCAATTGAATTGTCTGCGAAATCGCAACTCGGCGAATGCATTCGAAAGCCTATCGAAGAACACTGCAGCTGGATCAAGATGGTCGCCGGCTAGGAGCGGACCAAACTCCATGGCTGCCAGCGCGTCGGATGGGCTTGAGGAGAAAGTTAATCAAAGTTTGCTCCTCCACATATTTGGTCAGGTACTCCGGCCGGACGACGTGGTATATGAAAGATGGCAATTGGGATTGGCCGTGTTTCGTTTCGTGAAAGACCTCAATGGAACAGATTGATCGGATGGCCGCGGAAGCAGGTTTCGTGACGTGGAAACCTGGACAAAGGAGGGCCGGAAAGAGCAACCCCGCGAGATCGCCGAGTAGGGCTGACGATCCGTCTCTGGTGGCTGTGACGCGGGAAACGCTCGACGCTGCCCGTTACATCATCGATATGACCACCCAACTCGAGGCCGTGGCGATCACGGCCCGCCTCGACCGGCTGGCTTACTTTCTCGGGATGGCGAAACTGGAAAGCGAAATATTTGTTCGCACCTACTTCGCCCTCGAAGCCGAGTGCGCGGAGGAGGAAACGGACGAGCCTATTTTTATAGCTCGCTCTAAAAGGCCCCCGGCCCGCCCGCAATGACGCCGAGCGTTGTCACGACGACCCAATCGCCGCCCTGTCTCTCGATCCGCAAAACGCGCCCCGCCCCGGGGATCATGTCACCCGGCGCGACCTGTTGCGAACCATGGCGACTGCCAACCAACGCAATGCCGAACCGTACATCCTCGACGCTATAATCTCGGAGCAGAGGCTTCGCGCCGTCCGGCCTAACTTTCTCGGTCGAGGCGGCAGGCTCCGCTCTGGCCAAGAGCGTCGATGGTTTCGGCGTCGCGGGCCGAAGCGGCGTGGCTGAACCTACGGCGGGGACAACGGCCCTTTTCTCTCCCTTATCGGGCCTCGCCGCGCCGTCAGTCGGAGCCGTCGCGGGGACAGCGGCTTTCTTCTCCAGCTTGTCGAGCCTCGTCGCGAAGTCCGCAAATTGCGAGGCGGACGCAGCCGCAAGGGCAGCGCTCTTCTCCAGCTTGTCGAGCCTGGTCGTCGCGTCGGCAAGCTGGGAGGCGGGCGCAGCCGGCGCGGCGGTCTTTTGCTCCAGCCGATCCAGCCTCGCCGCGATATCGGCAAATCTCGAGGACGAAGCTTCGTCGCTGAGCTTATCCAAACGCGCTCCGTACTCGTGCTCGATCTGGTCCAGCCGCGCCGTCGCTTGTGCGAGCGCTGCGCCGAGGTCGTGCAGCTCGGCGCGCTCCTGCTCACGTTCCTTTGCGCCGGTGATCGCTTCCAGAGGTGTTTCAAGGGCGCCAACGGCTGCGGCGAAGCCTGCGGTCGCCTGGGTCTTCACGCCGGCGAACGTCGAGTTTTGCTGCGCCCCGTAGATGACAAGCGCGCCGCAAGCCGCTGACGCCGCCAAGGCGATTCCAATCGGCCGCGGGAGCCGCAAACCGCGCGCCTTCGGCTTTTCTGCCTCAGGCGGAGGCTTGCGGGGCGCGGGAGCCAGAAGCGGAACAGCTTCGGGTGGCCATGTCGCGGGTTTCCCTTGCGCCGCCGGGTCAGACGCCGCGAGTGAACCGTCATCCGACCCGGGCGGCTCGGGCAGCGCTTCGGCAGCCGGCGCCGATGCCTGCGCTTGCGGGGTCGCGCCGCCGCTCCGGCCGAGTCCCGGAAACAGCTTCTGGGCAGTGGCGGGATAACTGGAACCGAAGCCCGCGAGCCGCAGCCATGCGCGCGGCTCGGCCCTCTGATACAGGCGCTCGGCCGGTTCCGCACGCAGGAGTTCCTTCCTGTCAACGGCCTGAACCGGCTTCGAAAGTATTGAATTCGCGTCCGTCACGCCGACGCGAAGAAGGGCCTCAAGCTGAATTTTGTTCCGCCGCAACTCGTCGCGAATATTCTTAAGCGGACCGCGGATATAAACGAGAAGAAGAAAGATCAAAGCGGCGCAGACAATCACGTCCAGTCGAAGTTGCGAGGCGACGTAGGTGTTGTAGAATTTCTGGATCGGCGGCGAGGACAAGTAAGCATTCAAAGCGTTGACGTATTCCTTCCACATGGCTGACCCTTTTGCCAAGCCGCTCGAGGACGCCCAAAGCGCCGAGCTAGCGAAGACCGCCGGGTTCCCGCGGCTCACGGCGGCGATGTGCTGCACGCACGACGAATCCGGGAAGACGGCGTCGTCGGTCAGTTTCGCCGCATTCGGGCCGTTCCAGTCCTCCACGGGATGACGGGTCACGATCATGACGTAACCCCGCGTTTCGGGCGGCAGGTCGCCCACGCCCGCGAGCCAGCTCGCCACCCGCGTTGCGCCGGCGTTGTACGCGGCGGCGGCCAGACCGAGGTTTCCGAAGCGCTGCCTCAGACTGGCCAGCAGCTCCGCGGCCTTGGGAATCGCGGCCTCAGGGTCATCAGGGTTGGCGAGCCCGCGCTCGGCCGCCGTGCCCGGCATGAATTGGGCAATGCCGCGCGCGCCGACGGGACTCAAGGCCGCAGGACGGAAGTTGCTTTCCTGCCAGATCAATCCTGACAGGAACGCGACCGGCAGATGCTGGGCGAGCGCCGAGGAATCGATAATCGGGCAGACTGAGGCGACCCGCGCCTCCCCGTCCTCCGCTGCAAGCGCCGGAGAAACGCACAGCAAGGCCGGGACAAAAGCCGCGAGGGATGACCACTTCCTCACACGTTCGGACGCTCGTGCACGCACGCCGTTACTGGCGACCCGACTGTAGGCGCCCAGAAGTTACCGAAAGGGAAACGAGGTCGCGCGGGTCGTCGGAGCGAGCTGGGCCTAAGGCCGGGCGGTCATTAGCCGAGAAACACCTTCAAGGCGGCGAGCAACCCCTTCGGATCGGTCTGCCCCTGATAGACGGGCGGCGGCGGAGGGCCGCGCTTGAGCAGCTGGTGAATCGCCTCCCACGCCGAGCGGGTGGAATATTCGAAGGTGAATGCGATGTCCTGCTCAAGCTCGACGTACTGGCCGATGAGCCCGAGATTGGTTGATCCCTCCGGAACCACGGGCGGTCTGTCGCCGCGGCTGCGCTGCAGCCAGATGTTGTTCACATAAGGCAAATTGCAGGGAATGCAGATCGATGACCTCATGATCGTGTCGAGCTGGTCGTCAAACTTCAAGTTCCGCAGCACCTCCTCAAGGATTTCTGCGCCGGTGCATTGATCCATGCTCTTCTGGACAAAAGTGCCCTTGCGTTCGGGGTGAAGACCATAGCCCCACCAAACATAAGTGTCCTTAGGCTGGCCAAGGACTTCCGGCTGGTGGAAGATCGAAAACGAGATGACCCAGCCGGAATCTCTCAAGGTCTGGAGTTCCGCCGCATCCGGGCTCGACGCCGCCGAGCAGTTTTGTAATCCTCTCGACGAACTCGGCGCCGTTCGTCGTGACCGTGAACGTAATCCATTGCGAATCTGCGATCCGCGGGGCGCCGAAATACTTGTCCGGGTTGCCGAAATCCCTGCGTCCCTGGGCCAAGCGACTCCACAGCGCCCATGACTGCCCGGGGTTCGGCGGCGCCGGCGGCGCCATGGTCATCGTTCCCGTGGAACGGTCGGCGGCCTGCGACCCGGTGGTCACGAGCACGATGTCCTCCGGCGCAACGACGACCGAACTTGTCCCGCCATTCCTGACGTAGTCGAGTTTGTTGACAGTTATTCGAGCAGGCGCAGGTTCGAACCCTATGTCTTTGACGACGGCGCCGGTCACAAAGTTCACCTTTTGCGGTCCGAGCCAGGCGACCAGCGGTTTTACGAATGCTTCATTCTGGTTGAAGGGCGTGCGCATCACGCCCGCCATGGTCGACAGGTGGGGGAACAAATAGGCGAAGCGGTTCATATAGCGCCGGAACTCGATCACGCTGTGTTGCGGCAGCGACCCCATGATCGTCGACCAAAGCAGCCAGAACTCGGTCTCGAAGAACTGCGGCGAGAAAAACTCCTTGATGCATTTCCCGTCCAGCATGCTTTCCGGGGTCAGCGAGACGCGCGCGAGGGCGAGGCCGTCGGCGAGGCTCAGGCCGAAATGCGGCCCATGGACGATGGCGCCGCTGCTATCGAGGATATGCGCCTGATCGTTGTAGGGGTTGGCGTCATTGAAGGTGAAGAACTGGTCCCTGACGGAGACCTTCGGGTCGGTCAGGGTAGGGATCCACGAAAGCAGTTCGAACCCGCAGCGGAATTCCTTGTCGAAGACGGAGCCAGGCAGATTGTAGCCGGTCGTTGCGCTCCCCTCGACGAAGTACCCTCCGCCGAGATCGCCCTCCGCTTCGTAGATCGTGATGTCCTGACCAGGCACTTGAGCGTTCTTGATAAGCAACGCCGCCGCCGCCAGTCCGCCAAACCCCCCGCCAACGATATGCGCCTTCATCTCGGGCTCCTTGCGCCGAGGCTGCGCCAATATCGCCGGTCCCGCAAGATCGGAAAAATACCGATCCGGCGCTCCCGGCCCGCGCGCTACGCCGGGTCGAGCAGGGCGAACACGCTGACGAGGGCGATTGCGACCGCGCCGAGCGCGACCTCCGCCGTGCTGGTCGCGCGCAGGACCGCGAGCGCACGCGCGCCGGGCTTGAGCTGCGGCGCGAGAACATAGCGATTGAAGAGGGCGGCGACGATCATCATCGCGACGATCACGATTTTCACATCCAGAAGCGCCCGGTAGGGCGTGTCCGGCGGGATCGGCGGACGACCGGAGGTCAGCGCGATGTTGACGCCGCCGGTGAGAACGATCGCGGCGACGATGAATTGGCCGGTGAAGGAAAACCGCATCATCGCCGTGACGGCCTCCCGCCGGGTGTCGCTTCGCTCGTAGGCGCTGAGACACATGATGAAAGGAACGAGGCCTCCGATCCAGGCCCCCGCCGCGAGAAGGTGGACGGCGTGGTTGCCGCGGTGCAGGAGGCCTTCGGCGCCGGTCTGCATCGCGGCGTGGCCGACAAGGCCGAGGCTCGCCAGCAGCGCCCCCGATGCGACGGCCGTCGGCGCCCATCGATCGGCTCGGACCGAAGACGACGACGGCCACGAGCGCGGCCGCCAGAATGAGATGCGCGAGCCACGCACGGCCGAACGCGGTCTCGGAGAGGACGGCGCCGATCGCTCCCGGATCGACGGCGGCGCTCGAGTTGTCGGCCATCGCGGCCGATTCGAGCATGAGCCATACGATCGCGGTCGCGAGCGCGATGACGCTCGCGGCGAGCGCGAGCCGCCAGATGGCGGGCGAAAGCTCGCGCTCGAGCCGCTCCGGCGTATAGAGCGCGAGATAGGCGCTCGAGCCGAACGTCAGCATCGCGGCCAGGAAATGGGCGAAGCGGCAAAGCGCGAGAGCGGTCACGCGCGAGCGCCGTCAGCGCTTCGGCCTGAGCGCGTCACATCTTCATGCCGCCCATGGTCCCGCCCTTCATGGCGCCGCCCGTCCCCGCGGCCCCGACGCCCATCACCTTGAACTCGACCGCGACAGGGCCGGCGTGTTCGAAATTGAGCGTCGCCTTGATGGTGTCGCCCTTGGTCAGGGGATGGGCGAGATGGGTGAGCATGATGTGGTAGCCGCCGGGCGATAGCCCGACCGAGCCGTGGGCGGGAATGTTGAGTCCGCCCGCGACCTCGCGCATCTCCATGACGCCGTTTTCCGACTTCATTTCATGGATCTCGACGGTGGCGAAATCCGCCGAGCCTCCGGTCAGGCGGTCGGGCGTCGCGCCCTTGTTCTCGATCGTCATGTACGCGCCGCCGACCTCGGCGCCCTTCGGGGTCGCGCGCGCCCACGGCTTCTCGATCACGATGTCGCCCGCCTTGAACTCCTGCGCCAGCGCCGGCGCCGCGCCGAGGGCGACGGCGAGCGTCAGAGCGAAAATTGACGATTGCTTCATGGTCCATCCTTTCCGATTGCTAGCCTTTTGTCGTGAGCGCGCCCCGTTCGGCCCGGTCGAAGCGGTCATGGCTTCACGGTGAACTCGAAGCTGCCCTGGGTGTGGTGGGTGTCGACCGACACCGCCTGCCAATGCACTTTGTACTCGCCGGCGGAGAGGGGTTTCGCGATCGGCACGATCAGCACGGCCTGGTTGCCGGCTGCGGTTGTCGCAGCTCCCAAGGGCACGGCGCCGCCGCCGGGCCCGGTCAGCGTGACCTTCGAAAATCGGGGCTCGACCCCCTCGCTGAACTCGAGCCTGATTTCGGAGGCCGAGGCGACCGTCCCGCCGACCGGCGGGGTGGCCTTCTCAAGCTGGGCATGGGCGAAAGCCTGCGTCGCAGTGAGCGCGAAGGCCAGCGAAGCAGCGATTTTGAGGATGTTCGTGCGCATGGATCAGTCTCCTTAGGTCAAATTCCCGGCGCTATGCCGTGTCCGTGGGGGAAGATCGGTTCGTCGATTCTGTTGGGGATGTTGTCGAGGTAGAAATCGAGGCTGCCGATCACGCCGACGCCGTGACCGGTTGCCGCCCGTCATCGGCACCATGGCTTCTAGGGCGATCTGCCATTTGTCCGCTTCATAGATGACGCCGGGCTGGAAGTATCCGGTGGTCGTCTGTCCCGCGACCGCTCCGTTGTAGATCGGGGTCTGGAATGCGAACTCGGCGACCGGGATCAGACGCTTGAGGAAGTCGTTGTCGATCTCAGCCAACTGCGTATTGAAGTACGGCAGGCTGTATTGAAGCGTGAACCCCCAGTTGAACGTGGACACGTGGGGGCTGCCGTTCGTGTAGTCCTGCCCCGGCGTCGACGTGCTGAATTCGCCGGTGACGGCGAACGGCCTCAGGTACTTGAGCGACTGCGGCAGCGTTCCGAAGCCGAGGCCGAAGTCTACGAATGGGGTGTAAGTATTTTGGTCCGCCGGACCCGCGAACATTCCCGTGCCGGTTCCACCCCAGGATACGTCGAAGCCGACCTTGAACATGAACTCGGCGTCTGGGATGCAGAGCAACTGCCATTGGAGCGCGGTGTCAAGCGCGTTCCAGCCGTAGCCGCCGGGGTGCTCCCATGTCGGTCCGGAGCCGATGACTACGCTGAGGCCTGGGGTGATCGTCTTGGTCCAGCTGAAGCTCGCGTCCCACTCTGCGCGCCGTCGGAATTGTTGGGAACCCAGCTCACAGTCGGCAGTGTGAGCTCGTCCAGTAACGCCGGGATCGTCGATGGCGAGCGTGGCGGGGAAAGTGCGGGCGCCGCAGACGGCGTGGGCGTAGGCGGGCGTCAGCCACAGAGCCGCGACCGCGCCCGAGAGCGCGGCTGCGGCGAACCGGATTCGGATGAGGCGACATGGAAGGTAAACCTCGAGTCTGAACAAGCTCATGCGCGCGCCGAAGGGCGCGCGCAGCGGATGACCGTCAGACTGCGAGGGGAGGCGCCCGGGCCGGTTGGGCTGGCCGGGATATGCGGAAGAAGGCCCGCATCCGGCGCGGCGCGCGATCGCGTGCGCGTCGGCGGCGAGCCGCTCCGGCAACGCCGGCAGGTCTGGCGAGACAAACGCCACCGCCTGAGCAGCGACAGCGGCAGAGGGGACATTGATCGCAGCAATGGATGGCCGGACGGCGCGTCCTTGCCGGGCGCGCCGTCATCATTGACGTGGGCGCAAAGTTGCGCTGCGTCGCCGAAGACCGCCTTCAGCTCGGCCGCGATCGCCGCGTCATCGGCGCCGGCGAATGCGGGCGCAGCGAGCGCAGGCGGCGTGGCGGCGGCGAACAGCTGGACGATGAGCGAGAGCGCGACGAGGAAAGCGGTTAAAGGCGAGCGAAATTCCCCCGCGCCGAACGTCGCCCGGCGCGCCTGCCTTCTCGTTTTGGGACCCCCGCCGTTCACGACGTCCCGCTACTTCTCGAGATCACGATCGCTGAACGCTAGCGGATCAGCGCACGGGGCGCAAACGCCAGTCCGGCGGCGGCCGCGCGCCGAAACAATCCTTCATTGAATGTGACTTGTGCGTTAGCTGACCCGCGGCCTAACCCTTGGCCGCCCTGATTCGGGCTACAAAGGGAGCGTGTTTTCGATGTGCGGCATTGTCGGCGTGTTGGGCCGGGGTCCGGTCGCCGGGCCGATCCTCGATGCGCTCAAACGCCTCGAATACCGCGGCTATGATTCGGCCGGCGTCGCGACGCTGGAGCACGGCCGGCTGGACCGGCGGCGGGCCGAGGGCAAGCTCAGGAACCTCGAGGCCAAACTCGCCGCCGAGCCGCTCGGCGGGGCGATCGGCATCGGCCACACCCGCTGGGCGACGCATGGCAAGCCGACGGTCGCGAACGCCCATCCGCACGCTTCGCCCCGGCTCGCCGTCGTCCACAACGGCATCATCGAGAACTTCAAGGCGTTGCGCGAGGAACTCGCCGCCAAGGGATACCGTTTCGTCACCGACACCGATTCCGAGATCGCGGCGTTCGCGGTCGAGGACGAGCTGGCGTCAGGCAAGACGCCCGAGCAGGCGGTGCATGCGGCGCTTCAACGCCTGCGCGGCGCGTTCGCGCTCGTCTATCTGTTTGCGGGCGAGGACGACCTGCTGATCGGGGCGCGCCAAGGCGCGCCGCTCGCGATCGGCTACGGCGACGGCGAGATGTTTCTGGGTTCGGACGCGCTCGCTCTCGCCCCGTTCACCGATCGCATCGCCTATCTCGAGGAGGGCGACTGGGCGGTGGTGACGCGCGAAGGCGCCGACATCCGCGACCGCGACGGGAAGCGGGTCAAGCGCCGCATCCAGCGCAGCCCGCCTGGAAGCCTGCTCGCGGAGAAGGGCAACTATCGCCACTTCATGGCCAAGGAGATCCACGAGCAGCCCGAGGTCGTCGGACATACCCTCGCCCATTACATCGACATGGCGGCGATGCGGCTCAAGCCGTTCGCCTGGCCGGCCGACCCGGCGAAGCTCACGCGAGTGACGATCGTCGCCTGCGGCACCGCCTATATGGCCGGGCTCACGGCGAAGTACTGGATCGAGCGGTTCGCGCGCCTGCCGGTCGAGATCGATGTGGCCTCGGAATACCGCTATCGCGAGGCGCCGGTCGACGACGGCGGCTTGACGATTGTCGTGTCGCAATCGGGCGAGACGGCCGACACGCTCGCTTCGCTGCGCTATGTGAAGGAGAGGGGATCGAGGACGGTCGGCGTCGTCAACGTGCCGGATTCGAGCGTCGCCAGGCTGACCGACGTGCTCGCGCCGACCCTCGCGGGTCCGGAGATCGGCGTCGCCTCGACCAAGGCCTTCACCTGCCAGCTCGCCGCGCTCGCGGCGCTCGCGATCAGCCTCGGCAAGGCGCGCGCGACGATCGACGAGGCGGCGGAGACGGCGCTGGTCGGCGAGCTTGTCGCGACGCCGGGCCTCCTCGCCGAGGCGCTGAAGCTCGAGCCCGCGGCCGAGAAGCTCGCCAATGCGGTCGCCCGCGCCCGCGACGTTCTCTACCTCGGCCGCGGCACGGCTTATCCGCTGGCGCTCGAGGGCGCGCTGAAGCTCAAGGAATTGAGCTACATCCATGCCGAAGGCTATGCGGCGGGCGAACTGAAGCACGGGCCGATCGCGCTCATCGACGAAGCGATGCCGGTGATCGTCATCGCGCCGCGCGACGCGGTGTTCGAGAAGATCGTGTCCAACATGCAGGAGGTTGCGGCGCGCGGCGGGCGGATCGTGCTGATCGGGGAGAAGCGCGCCGCCGAAGAGGCCGCAGTCGAGATCGAGCATTTTCTCGCCATGCCCGACATGAGCGCCAATTTCGCCCCGATCGTCTATGCCGCGCCGATCCAGATGCTCGCCTATCACACCGCCGTCATCATGGGGAAAGACGCCGACCAGCCGCGCAACCTGGCGAAATCGGTGACGGTCGAGTAGGGCGGCAAGCCGCAGGCGATGAAATCCATGGCGATCGCCAGGGCGCGGATCAATCTCGCGCCGGAATCTCGGTAGAACCTTTTTTCCTCCACCGGAGTTGATTTCGAGCAAGGCGTGTCGCCCCTGTCGCTGATGGAATGGAAAACGGAAGAAGGACTGCCCATGCGAAAGATCGACCTTTCTGAGCGCCCAATGCCGGACATCAATCCTGCGAAGGTCTGTTTCATCATCGACATGGCGCGCGAGTATCAAAGCGAGGACGTCGGCGTCGAGCCGGACGCCTCCAATCCGAGCGACGACGAGCAGCGGATCATGCTCACCGACGCTTCCGACCGTCCGATCCGTCGCGAGTTCATCGAATACCTCAACGATCTCGATGTCGACGAGTCGGCCGCGCTGGTCGCGCTCGCCTGGATCGGGCGCGGCGATTTCGATGCCAAGGAGTGGGAGGAGGCGGTCGCCCAGGCGCGCGAGCGAGCGGTCGGCCCGACCTGGAAATATCTGATCGACATGCAATTGCTGCCCGACTACCTCGAAGACGCACTTTCCGCCTTCGGCCGCTCCTGCGAGGGTTACGAGGCGGAGAATAAGGAGGAAGAGTAGCCGGAAGCGCGCGCATTCCCCGGCCGCAAGGCTCGACAGGCCGCACATCGAGACTTTAGGCATAAGGCTTCCTGGCGACCCGCAGAATCAAAGCGGCGACGGCGCATCGGCCGAATGTTCGCCAGGCACTTGGCGCCGTCGCTCCATCGGTTTGGGCGCTGTCAGAGGTCGAAAGCTATGCTAATGAGGCGGCGGGCGCGGGATGTTTCGCCGCCGACTCTCTTTGGCGGCGCGCTCTGGGCCACGCCGCCGCGATTCGGCCTTGAATTCATAGGACGCACATGGCGCAATTGCCTCAATTCGACCTAGCCGAGCTCAAACGCCGCATGCAGGCAGCCCACGCGACGCTCAAGCATGAATTGGGCGGCCTGCGCACTGGCCGGGCCAGCGCAAGCCTGCTCGAACCCGTTCAGGTCGAGGCCTACGGTCAACGGATGCCGATCAACCAGGTGGCGACGATCAGCGTTCCCGAACCGCGCGCTCTCTCGGTTTCGGTGTGGGACAAGAGCATGGTGCAGGCGGTCGACAAAGCGATCCGGGACGCCAATCTCGGCTTGAGCCCGACGGTCGAGGGCACGGTCCTGCGCATCCGCATTCCTGAATTGAACGAGCAGCGGCGCAGGGAGATGGTCAAGATCGCGCATAAATATACCGAGGATGCGCGGGTGGCGGTGCGGCACGTGCGACGCGACGGTCTCGACATCCTCAAAAAACTCTTGAAGGAGCACGCGATTAGCGAGGACGACGAAAAGCATCAGGAGGCGGAAGTGCAGAAGGCAACCGATCAGGCTGTCCATGAGATCGACGCCTCACTCGCCACAAAGGAAAAGGAAATCATGCAGGTCTAGGCGATCGCACCATTGTCCGAGGCCATCATGCATTATTCCCGCCCCAGTCTTGATCCCAGAGCGGCTCGGAAGCCGGCCCACGTCGCGATCATCATGGACGGCAACGGCCGCTGGGCGCAGGCGCGCGGCCTGCCTCGGTTCGAAGGCCATCGCCGGGGCGTCGAGGCGGTCCGCCGGGCCGTTCGCTCGGCGATCGAGCACAACGTTCAGTTCCTGACCGTCTACAGCTTTTCGTCGGAAAACTGGAGCCGCCCGCCAGAGGAAGTGGCGATGCTGATGGGGTTGCTCAAGCGTTTCATCCGCAACGATCTGGCCGAGCTCAACACCAACGGCGTCAAGGTGAGAATCATTGGCGAACGGGACAATCTCGCGCCCGACATCGTGGCGCTCATCAATGAGGCGGAGATGCTGACCGCCGCCAATCGAGGGCTCACGCTGACGGTGGCTTTCAATTACGGCGCGCGGCAGGAGATTGTCGAGGCGGCGCGGCGGCTCGCGATCGATGTTCGCGACGGGCGGCTCGACGCCGAGACGATCGGGCAGGACGACCTGGCCGACCGGCTCGACACCGCCGGTCTTCCCGATCCGGATCTCGTCATCCGCACCTCGGGCGAGATGCGCCTGTCGAATTTTCTCCTTTGGCAGACGGCCTATGCCGAACTCGTCTTCCTGCCGATTCTTTGGCCTGATTTCGACGACGCGGCTTTCGTCTCGGCGCTCGATCAGTATGCGGCGCGCGAGCGTCGGTTTGGCGCAGTCGTTGAGCCAGCCGCGGTAAAGTCGGCGTCGTGAGCGGATGGGAATGATGGCGAGCGGCGAGGGCCCGGCTATCGGATCGGCGCCGCAACGGCAGGGCGGCCGGTTCGGGCCGGATCTTTGGCCGCGGGTGGCCGCCGCCGCGGTGATGGGCGCCGTCGCGCTGGCGGCGGCGTGGACCGGCGGCTTCCTGTTCGCGGCGCTCTGGTGGCTCGCCTCGATCGTCGTGTTGTGGGAATGGCAGCGGCTTGTCGGCGGCGAAGAGCTCATTTTCCAACGGGTTGGCGTCGGCGCCGTTGCGCTGGCGCTTGCGGCGCTGTCGGCGCTGCACAATTTGATTCCAGGCGTCGTGGCGGCGCTTATTCTCGGCGCGGCCGCGGTCGGCTGGGTTGGCGGACGGCGGCAGGGCGTCTGGGCGGCTGCGGGCGTGCTCTATGCCGGCGCCCTCGTCGCCAGCGTCGGGCTGCTCAGGGTGTCTCCGAGCTTCGGCATGGCTGCGATCCTGTGGCTTTTCGCGGTCGTTTGGGGAGCCGATATTGCCGCCTACTTTGCCGGTCGGCTGATTGGCGGGCCGCGGCTGTGGCCAAGCGTCTCGCCGGGCAAGACCTGGGCGGGGGCGATCGCCGGCGCGTTCGCCGGGGCCGTCCTCGGCCTCATGCTGGCGGCGTGGACGAATCGCCTCGCGGCGCTGTTCTGGCTCGGCCTTGCGACCGCGATCGTGTCCGAGCTTGGCGATTTGTTCGAATCCGCGCTCAAGCGGCGTTTCGGCGTTAAGGATTCGAGCGGCCTCATTCCCGGTCATGGCGGATTGATGGATCGGCTCGACGCCTTCACCGCGGCGTCCTTCTTCGCGGCAATCGTCGCCATACTGCATCCCAGGGGCGACTATCTCGCGAGCGGGCTGTTTCAATGGTGAGCGTCTCTCACTTCGCGCCGGTCGCGCCCCCGAGCCCGCGCAGGCGCGCGGCCGCCGCCCCGCAAAAGGCTCGCGATTCTGGGAGCGACTGGTTCGATCGGACGCTCGTGCGCGCAGGTCATCGCCGTCGCGCCCGACCGGTTTTCGGTCGTCTCGGTCGCGGGCGGCAGCAACGGCGCAGCGCTGGCGAAATGCGCAATCGAGCTTAAGGCCGAATTCGCGGCCCTCGCGGACCCGGCCGGCTACGCCGAGCTGAAGGCGGGGCTCGCGGGTTTCAAGGTTGAAATCGCTGCCGGCCCGGAAGCGGTGAAGGAAGCCGCGCTGCGCGACGCCGATCTGGTGGTTGCGGCGATCGTCGGCGCCGCTGGGCTGGAGCCGACTTTCGCCGCGATCGCGGCCGGGCGCACGGTCGCGCTCGCCAACAAGGAAACGCTGGTGTGCGCCGGCGCTGCGGTCATGGACACGGCGCGGCGCGTCGGCTCGACGGTGTTGCCGATGGACTCCGAGCACAACGCCCTGTTTCAGGCGATAGGGGCGCGCGATCCTGACACGATCGAGACCATGACCATCACCGCCTCCGGCGGCCCGTTCCGCGAATGGAGCGCCGAGCGCATTTCATCCGCCACGCGCGAACAGGCGCTTGCGCATCCCAACTGGGTGATGGGGCCGAAGGTCACGATCGATTCGGCCGGTCTGATGAACAAGGGACTCGAACTGATCGAAGCCCATCATCTGTTCGGCCTGCCCGCCGACCGGCTCGACGTCGTCGTCCATCCGCAATCGATCGTCCACGGCTTCATCGTCTTCGCCGACGGGTCGCTGATCGCCGGCATGGCGTCTCCGGACATGCGCACTCCGATCGCGCATTGCCTCGCCTATCCTGACCGAATCGCGTCGGGCGTGCGCGCGCCCGACCTCGCGGCGCTCGGCCGCTTGACCTTCGAGCGCGCCGACCTCAAACGGTTTCCGGCGCTTGGCCTGGCGATCGAGGCGCTGCGCGCCGGCGGCGGGGCCCCGACCGCCCTCAACGCCGCCAACGAAATCGCCGTCGCCGCGTTTCTCAGCCGGAAAATTGGCTTCGGCGACATCGCCGGCCTGGTGGCGAAAACTCTCTCGGCGATGACGGAAGCGGGCGAATTGGGCGCGCCGGCCGACATTGCGGAAGCGCTGGCGATTCACCATATCGCGCTAGATAGGACGACGAGCCTATTGGCGTAATTGCGGACTTGGGCCACTCTAACTGTTCCGTAACCATCTTCCAGCGGCCAGCGCGGCTTCTGGCGGAGCTGGAGGCCATGCATGGCGGTAGTGAATGCAATCGCCGACCTCGGGGCCTGGCTCGGATGGTACGTCCTTCCCTTCATCCTGATTCTGAGCCTCATCGTATCCATCCATGAGCTTGGGCACTATCTGGTCGGTCGATGGTGCGGCGTCAAAATCGATGCGTTCTCCCTCGGCTTCGGTCCCGAATTGTGGGCGCGGGTTGATTCGCGCGGCACGCGGTGGCGCGTCGGCGCGCTGCCGCTCGGCGGATACGTCAAGTTCCATGGCGACGCCAATGCCGCGAGCGTCCCCGACGGGGCTGAAACGGCGCCGTCGGTCGACCGCTCAATGACTCTTGCCGCGCAGCCGCTGCGCAACCGGGCGGCGATTGTGGCTGCCGGTCCGATCGCGAACTTTCTGCTGGCGTTCGTCATTTTTACCGGAATGTTTATGGCCTTTGGCCGGGTTGAGCACATGGCCCGAATCGGCCGGGTTGAGGCGAACAGTCCAGCGGCGGCGGCCGGTTTTCAGCCCGGCGACGTCGTCAAGTCGATCAACGGCCAATCAATCGATAGCTTTGAAGCGCTTCAGGAATTGACCCTGATGAGCACTGGGCTGCCGATGAATTTCGTCGTCGATCGGCAAGGAAGCGACGTTGACCTTGTGGCGACGCCCAAAATCACGGTCGTCGACCAGGGCGTATTCGGAAAGCGCCGCATGGGCCATCTAGGCCTGGCCTCATCAGCCGACCGCAGCGACGCGAGGGTCGAGCGGTGCAGCCTGGCGACCTGCGGCGCGTGGGGTGCGGCGCAGGAATGGTTCATCGTCAAGGCGACCGGGACGTATATTGCCGGCATTTTCGCCGGAAGAGAATCAACCGATCAGATGTCGGGATTGATCGGCGCCGCGCAAATGGCTGGCGAGATGGCGAAAATCAGCTTTTGGGAGCTCTTCAGTCTCGCCGCGTGGTTTTCGGTCTCGGTCGGGCTGATGAATCTGCTCCCTGTGCCGTTGCTCGACGGCGGTCACCTCGCGTTTTACGCCTTTGAAGGCCTGCGTGGGCGGCCCCTGAGCGAGCGGGCGCAGGAGATCGGGCTGAGAATCGGGATCGCCCTGGTCGCGCTTTTGGTGGTTTTCACCACCTCGCACGACATTTTGCGTCTGGTCACGAACGGCAATTAACCAACCATCGACCATGTTGCGTGTCCTTGGCGCAACGCTTCCGATAAATGGTGTACGTTCGGGGCAATAACGGTTTGCAGGGGCGAGCAAAAATTGTAAAACGCCGTTAATCGTTCCGACCGTCGCTTGGTTTGGCGGAGGTGAGCGCTGCGTCGCGTCTGCGGCGTCGCCCGGGATCAGCGCCGTAGGGCGCTGGCGAGGGGCGCACAGGCAGGATCACGCCGAAGCGGCGCCGTAGAGGCGAACGCTGCGACGGCGCGAACAGGGGCTCTGGGCCATATGGATTGGATTCGCGGGTTTGTTGGCGGCGTCCTCCTGGCGGTGGCCTTTGCTCTATGCGGATTGAACTGCGCGACTCCGGCGAACGCTCAACAGATCGTCGTTCAGGGCGCCAACGTTGATCCCTCGACCCTCAAGCCTTACTTCACCGGGACCGATCCGGGCTCGATCGAGCGTGGCGTTGAAGACCTGAAGGCGACCGGCATCTACTCCGACGTCAGCGCCAAGCTGGTCGACGGCAAGATCGTGGTAAATCTGGCGGGCGGCGCGCAGATCATCAACAGAGTTGCGTTCGAAGGCAACAAACAGATCGAAACGAAGCAGCTCGAAGTCGAGGTGCAGTCGAAGCCGCATACGACCTACAACGAGGAGACGGCTGTCGGCGACATCGGCCGCATCAAGGACGCCTACAAGAAATATGGCCGCAACGAAGCCAAGGTGACCAAAAGGCTGGTCCAGTTGCCGAACGGACGGGTCGATCTGGTCTTCACCATCGACGAGGGGGGCAAGACAGGCATCCGCGAAATCAAGTTCGTCGGCAACCACGCCGTTTCGAACTACCGTCTGGGCGGCCTGATGCAAACCAGCACGATGAACTTGTTATCGTTCATCAAGAGCACCGACGTCTACGATCCCGATCGCCTCGCCTCGGACGAGGAAGCGATCCGCCGCTACTACATGAAGAACGGCTACGCCGACTTCCGGATCGTGAGCACCGACGTTACCTACCAGGAGAACCCGCCCGGTTACATCATCACGATCACGATGGACGAGGGTCCGCAATACCACGTCTCAAGCGTGAATGTAGTTTCCAATATTCCGAAGGTCGACGGGCCGTCGCTCGCACATCTCGTGGCTTTGCGAGCAGGTGACGTCTATGACGCGAGCGCGATCGACAAGTCAGTCGAGGCGATCACCCGCAACGTCGCAACGCAGGGTTATGCGTTTTCGGAGGCGCGTCCGCACGGCGAGCGCGATACCGTCAACCATAACATTGCGATCTCGTTCTCGGTCGACAACGGCCCCAAGGTCTACATCGAGCGCATCGACATTGTCGGCAATACGCGGACACGCGATTACGTCATTCGGCGCGAATTCGATATCGGCGAAGGCGATCCCTACAATCACGTGCTGATCGAGCGCGCCGAGCGCCGCCTCAACAGCCTTGGCTACTTCAAGAAGGTCCACATCTCGAACCGGCCCGGGTCGGCCCCTGACCGCGTCATCGTGGTTGTCGAGGTCGAGGACCAGCCGACGGGATCGATCAGCCTCAGCGGCGGCTACTCGACAACTCAAGGGTTCCTCGCCGAACTCGCCTATACGGAGACGAACTTCCTCGGTCGTGGCCAGTATGTGCGCCTCAGCGTTTCTGACGGGCAATATACCCAGGGCTGGAAGGCCTCGTTCACCGAGCCTTACTTCCTTGGCCAGCGTCTCGCTGCGGGCTTTGACATTTTCCACCAGGTCAACAATCAAAACCAATACGCGCTCTACCAGAACTGGACGACCGGCGCGACCGTCCGGTTGGGCGTTCCGATTACCGATGACCTGACGTTCCAGCCCAACTACTCGATCTACGAGTTCGAAAATCACGATCCCGAACACTTCGTCCCAGCCTTACGACGACTGTGTCGGGCCCGATCAGACGTGGTTTCCAGGAGGAACCTTCGTTGGGGTCGTGCCGGACGCGTACGCCAACTGCTTGAGCAATGGCGAGGCGCCGGTCGAAATCAAGCAGGCGGCGGCTCAAGGCAATATCGTGACATCGCTCGCCGGATTCTCGCTCCTTTACAACAGTCTCGACAATCGCAAGGACCCCACGACCGGCTGGTACGTCAACTACAAGCAGGATTTCGCCGGCCTCGGCGGCCAATCCGACTTCATCCGCGAGACGTTTGATGCGCGTTGGTACCATCCAATCACCGAGGATTTTATCGGGCAGATTCATCTTCAGGCCGGCCAGATCAATTCCTTCGGCAACCACCAGCCGCTGATCATCAATAATTTCATGCAGGGCCCGTCGCTGGTCCGCGGCTTCGCTCCGGCCGGCATCGGTCCGCGGGACATCTCGAATCCGTATGACATTCAGTCCGCGGCCCTTGGCGGGACGACCTATTATGGCGCTTCGGCCGAGGTGGACTTCCCGATCTTCGGCCTGCCGCGCGAAATCGGGCTCAAAGGCGCGGTGTTTGCCGACGCCGGCAGTCTGATCGGCTACTCGGGCCCGACGAGTTTCTCGAATTTCTTGGGCTACACTTACTGCCCGACGCCAGGCACTTTACCCATCACCCAGCTCAGCTGCGCCAACGTGTGGGACCCGAACCAGATCCGCGCGTCAATCGGCGCGAGCTTGATCTGGGCCTCGCCGATGGGGCCGATCCGGTTCGACTTCGCGATCCCCGTTGTAAAAGGCAAGTACGACCAGACCCAATTCTTCAATTTCTCGGGCGGCACTACGTTCTAGCGGCGACTGATCGGCTCACTTAATAAGCGGGCGCGCCGGAGCTGGCGCGCCCGCTGTCGCTTCTGACGGAACCCCGCAATTGGCCAAAATCTGCTTTTTTCCGCCTCACTCGGCGCCTTCGCTGGCTGAAGTCGCAAGCTGGTGCGGCGCGACGCTTGCCGCCGGCGCCGAAGCTGAGCGCGCCATCCGGGACGTCGCCGCCCTCGACCAGGCGGGCCCGGGCGATCTGACCTTCTTCGACAATCCGAGATACCTTGACGCTTTCAAGCGCACGCGCGCCGCCGCGACGCTGGTTGCGCAACGCTACGCCGGCGCTACGCCGTCGACCTGCGCCGCGCTCATTGTCCGCGAGCCTTACCGCGCTATGGCCATGGTAATGGCGAAACTCTACCCGAGCGCGGTCAAGCCGGGGTCGATATTCGGCGAGACTGGCATTTCGTCCGCGGCGTCGATTCACCCTTCGGCGCGGCTCGAACCAGGCGTGACCGTCGACCCGGGCGCGGTGATCGGCCGCGGCGCTGAGATCGGGGCCGGCACGGTCATCGGCGCCAATGCGGTGATTGGTCCGGATGTGCGAATTGGCCGCGACGGTTCAATCGGCGCCTCAACCACGATCGGCGCGGCGCTGATCGGCGACCGGGTCATCATTCACCCAGGCGCGCATATCGGACAGGACGGGTTCGGCTTCGCGCTCGGGCCGCGCGGCCATCTCAAGGTGCCCCAGATCGGGCGCGTGATCATCCAGGATGACGTGGAGATCGGCGCGGGGGTGACAATTGACCGGGGCGCGAACCGCGACACCGTAATCGGAGAGGGCGCGAAAATCGACAACCTCGTACAGATCGGGCACAACGTGGTCATCGGCCGCCACGCGGTGCTGGTTGCGCAGTCCGGAGTTCTCCGGATCGAGCGCGATCGGCGATTTCGCCGCTCTCGGCGGCCAGGCCGGTATCGCCGGACATCTGACGATCGGCGCTGGCGCGCAGGTCGCCGCGGCGGCTGGCGTGATGACCGACATTCCTGCTGGCGAGCGGTGGGCGGGCGCTCCCGCGAAGCCCGTGCGAGAGTTCTTTCGTGAAGTCGCCGCAGTCAAGCGACTGGCCAGCGACGCGCGCGGCGAAAGCAGCGCGGAATGATCGTCGCTCAAAGAACTCAGTGCACGAAAGGGGAAATGGAATGAACGAACCGATGGGTCGGGCGTTCGACAGCTTCGACATCCAGAAGCTCCTTGCGCTTTTGCCGCACCGCTATCCGTTTCTCCTCGTCGACCGAATCATCGAAGCCCGCGGCGACGAATATGGCGTGGGCGTGAAGAACGTCACCGCCAATGAGCCTCATTTCCAGGGCCATTTTCCGGGCCGCCCGGTCATGCCGGGCGTCCTTTTGATCGAGGCGATGGCGCAGACTGCAGGCGCGCTCTGCGTCGCTGCGCAAGCCGCTAGCGGGGCGCCGAGCGTCGTCTACATGATGACCATCGACAAAGCCAAGTTCCGGAAGCCCGTGGTTCCCGGTGATCAGGTGCGGTTTCACATGACTCGTATAAATAAGCGCCGCAACATGTGGTGGTTCCGCGGCGAAGCGAAGGTCGATGGCGACCTCGTCTGTGAAGCCGAAGTGTCCGCGATGCTGGTGCGTGAATGAGGAAACCAATCCATCCGACCGCCGTCGTCGAGAACGGCGCGCGGCTCGGGGCGGACGTGGAGATCGGACCGTTTTGCCACATTGGACCTCAAACGACGCTCTGCGACGGCGTGCGGCTCGTCTCCCATGTAAGCTTGGCAGGCGAAACGACGGTCGGCGCACGCACGGCCATTTATCCTTTCGCCTCGATCGGCCACCCGCCGCAGGATCTTAAATATCGCGGCGAGCCGGTTCGCCTTTCGATCGGCGAAGACTGTCTTATTCGCGAGGGGGTGACGATGAATCCGGGCACCGCGGGCGGCGGCTCGGAGACGGTGATCGGTCCGCGTTGCGTATTTCTGGCCAACTCGCATGTGGGACATGATTGCCGCATCGGCGAAGGCGTCATTCTGTCGAACAATGTGATGCTGGCCGGGCATTGCCAGGTCGGCGATTTCGCCAATATCGGCGGCGGCGCAGCCGCGCATCAGTACGTGCGCATCGGCGCGCATGCGTTCGTCGGCGGACTCGCGGGCGTGGAGCACGACCTGATCCCGTTCGGCATCGCGCTGGGCAACCGCGCGGCGCTCGCCGGCCTCAATGTCGTCGGCCTGAAGCGCCGTGGCTTCTCGCATGAGACGATCCACGAGTTGAGGCGCGCCTACAAAATGTTGTTCAACGGCGGCGGCAGCTTGAAAGAGCGGATCGAGGACGTTGCCGAAGCCTTCGCTGATCAGGAGGCGGTGCAGCAGATCGTCGCCTTTCTGCGTCTGGGCGGAGACCGCGCCATCTGCGTCCCGCGCGCGGGCAAGGGCGAGGAGGGGTGAGCGGGTCAGGCTTCCCCGCCTCGGGGCCGCCTCTGGCGATCCTCTGCGGCGCGGGCGCATTTCCGCTCGAGGTCGCGGGCGAGGCGCGCCGCGGCGGGCGGGAGCCTTTTCTCATCGGCGTTGTTGGCGCGACCGATTCGGCGATCGAAGCCTACCCGCACGTCTGGGTGCGCATGGGCGAGGTCGGCAAGCTGTTCGCGGCGTTGCGCGCGCATGCCGTCGCCGAGATGGTGATCATCGGCGCGATGGCGAGACCCGAGTTCGCCGACATCAGGCTCGACTGGGGGGCGGTCAAGCGGGCAGTGGGGCTGGCGCAGTTGTTCCGTCGAGGCGACAACGGCCTCTTGGTCGGGCTGGCAGCGATCATCGAGCGCGAGGGGATCCGCATTGTAGGCGCGCAGGACGTTGCGCCACGCCTGCTCGCGCCGCTTGGCCGATTTGGAGCGCGCGCGCCGTCGCCGGAGGATGAAGCTGACATCGCGCTCGGCGCGGGCCTCATCGACACGCTGTCGAGTTTCGACGCAGGGCAGGGCGCTATCGTCGCCGCCGGCCGGGTTCTTGCGATCGAGGCGGCCGAAGGCACCGACGCGATGCTTGCCCGCGTCGCCGAGATGCGCGCCAGTGGACGGCTCCGATTTGCCGGACAGGTCGGGGTGCTCGTCAAAGCGCCCAAGCGCGGGCAGGATCTGAGGCTCGACATGCCAGCGATCGGCCCGAAGACGATAGAAGGCGCGGCCAAGGCGCAATTGCGCGGCGCGGCGGTCGCGGCAGGCCGCGTGCTCATTCTCGAGCGCGACCGCCTGGCGCGCGAGGCCGACGCCGCCCGCTTGTTCGTGGCAGGATTTGCTTCCGCGGGCGCGGCGGGATGAGCGCGGTCCGCGTCGCTTTGGTGGCCGGTGAGCACTCGGGAGACCAGCTCGGCGGCAAGCTCATGCGAGCGCTCCGCGAAGCGCACACGGACGAGGTCGCCTTCCTGGGCGTCGGCGGCGAGGCGATGGATGCGCAAGGCCTCAAGAGCCTGTTTCCGATCAGCGACATCGCGGTCATGGGCATCCTGCCGGTGCTGGCCCGGCTGCCGAAGCTCATCGCGCGGATCCGTCGGACCGCCGAGGCGATTATCGCTGCCCGGCCGGACGCTCTCGTCATCATCGACAGCCCCGACTTCACTCACCGCGTCGCCCGCCGCGTCCGGGCGGCGCTGCCGAAATTGCCGATCGTCGACTATGTCAGCCCGAGCGTCTGGGCATGGCGTCCCGGTCGCGCCAAGGCGATGCGGGCTTATGTCGATTGCGTGCTGGCGCTGCTGCCGTTCGAGCCCGAAGCCTATCGACAACTCAAAGGCCCGCGTTGCGTCTATGTCGGTCATCCGCTGATCGAACGCCTGGCCGCCTTGCGGCCAAATGCGGACGAAGAGCGCCGTCGCGCCGCGACGCCGCCGCTCATCGTGGCGCTGCCGGGATCGCGCCGCTCTGAAGTCAGCCGGCTGATGCCGGAATTCGGCGGCGCGCTCGAAATCGTGCGCCAGTCGGTCGGTCCGTTCAGAGTCGTTCTCCCGACGCTCCCGCACGTCGAGCGCGAGGTGCGCGCATTGGCGGCGAGTTGGCCGGAACCGCCGAAAATCGTGCTCGGCGAAGAGGCAAAATACGCCGCCTTTCGCGCCGCGCGCGCGGGCCTCGCGGCGTCAGGAACGGTCACGCTCGAACTCGCGCTTGCAGGCGTTCCGATGGTCGGCGCCTATAAGGTCTCGCTGGTCGAGGAACAACTGAAGTATCTGATCAAAGTCCCCTCGATCCTGTTGCCCAACCTCATACTCGGCGAGCGGGCAATCCCGGAGTTTCTTCAACGCGAGTGCGCGCCGCCCGCGCTTGGGGCGGCGCTCTCGGAGATCGTTCGGCATGGCCCGGAGCGCGACGCGCAACTCCATGCCTTGTCGCGGCTTGACCGGCTGATGAGCCTTCCCGACGGCGGCGCCCCGAGCGTCCATGCCGCGCTCGCAGTTCTTGAGACGCTCGTGACGCGGGATGGCGCATTACGGCCGGCGCCGCCGGAATGATCGGCCCGCGCCAGTTCGGAATGACCAGCCCCCTTCAGGCCGGTACGGCGCTCAGACGAGCTTGGCGTCGAGCGATATCTCGGCGTTCAATAGCTTCGAGACCGGGCAGTTCTTCTCGGCGCCCTTCGCAAGCTCCATGAATTTCGCCTCGTCCAGGTTCGGGACCTTGGCGCGCAGGGTTAGAGCCGACTTGCTGATCTTGAAACCCTGACCTTCCGGTTCGAGCGTGACCGCGGCCTCGGTCGTGAGTTCTGTCGGGTTCAAGCCCGCCGTTTGCATCCCGAAGGCGAGCGCCATGGTGAAGCAACCTGCGTGTGCTGCCGCGATCAGCTCTTCGGGATTCGTCCCCTTCTCGTTCTCGAACCGGGTTTTGAAGGAGTACGGCGTGCCCGCCAGAATTCCGGAATCGCTGGAAAGACTGCCGCTGCCGTCGCGGCCTGTCCCATGCCAAATCGCCTTCGCCTTGCGGATCATGCGTTCCTCCTATTTGGTCCAAGGCCGCCTGGAAAATCCTGCTGGTCTCAGGATGGCGACCCAGACATTATCAGCGGTTCCCCGTAGGCTTATATTCGCGCTGCGGCGGGCCGGTGTAGAGCTGGCGCGGACGGCCGATCTTCTGCTCTGGGTCGACGATCATTTCCTTCCACTGGGCGACCCAGCCGACGGTGCGCGCGACCGCGAACAGCACGGTGAACATGTCGGTCGGGAAGCCCATCGCCTTTAAGGTGATGCCGGAATAGAAATCGATATTGGGATAGAGCTTCTTCTCGATGAAATAGTCGTCGTGCAGCGCGATCCGCTCGAGCTCGATCGCCACGTCGAGCAGCGGATCGTCCTTGACGCCGAGCTCATTGAGCACCTCGTGGGCGGTCTTCTGCATGATCTTGGCGCGCGGATCGTAGTTCTTGTAGACCCGATGGCCAAAGCCCATCAGGCGGAACGAATCGTTCTTGTCCTTCGCTTTGGCGATGAATTTGGGGATGTTCTCGACCCTTCCAATCTCGCCCAACATCTTCAGCGCGGCTTCATTGGCGCCGCCGTGCGCAGGACCCCAGAGGCAGGCGATGCCGGCGGCGATGCAGGCGAACGGGTTAGCGCCGGAGGATCCCGCCAGACGCACCGTCGATGTCGAGGCGTTCTGCTCGTGATCGGCGTGAAGGATGAAGATGCGGTCGAGCGCCCGCGCCAGCACGGCGTTGGCCTTGTATTCCTCGCAGGGAACGGAGAAGCACATCCGCAAAAAATTCGAAGCGTAGTCGAGCTCGTTCTTCGGATAAACGAACGGCTGGCCGATCGTGTATTTGAAGGCCATTGAAGCCAGCGTCGGCATTTTCGCGATCATGCGGATCGAGGCGACCTCGCGCTGCCAGGGATCGTTGATGTCGGTCGAATCGTGATAAAAGGCGGCCAGTGCGCCGACGCAGGCGACCATCACCGACATCGGATGCGCGTCGCGCCGGAAGCCGTTGAAGAACCGGTTCATCTGCTCGTGGACCATCGTGTGCCGGGTAACGCGATAGTCGAAGTCGGCCTTCTGCGCCGCGGTCGGCAACTCGCCGTAGAGCAGCAGGTAGCAAGTTTCGAGGAAATCGCCGTGCTCGGCGAGTTCGTCGATCGGGTAGCCGCGATATAAAAGAACGCCGGCATCGCCGTCGATGTAAGTGATCTTCGATTCCGTGCTCGCGGTCGAGGTGAACCCGGGATCGTAGGTGAACATGCCGGTTTGGGCGTAGAGCTTGCCAATGTCGATCACCGAGGGGCCGATTGTGCCATTCTTGATGGGCAGCTCGATAGGCTTCTGGCCAACGGTCAGAGTCGCGGCGGCGGGCCCCAGCTTCTCGGCCGGTTTGTCGTCGACGGCGAGGGTGGCGGAAGTCGGTGTCATCGAGCGTCTCCCATGGGCTCAAAGCGCTCTTGCACTGCAATATCTATATTGCAGCGCATAAAACGCAACAAGTCAAACCTAAGGAGCGGGCTGGGCTGGTCGCTACTGCGGATTTTCGTAACTGAAAGTCTGGCTGTTTTCGTCATAGGCGAACAGCTCCCCGTAGCGGCCGAGGTTGATGATCGCCCGCAACGTCCGCTCGGCGTAGTCCTCGCTCATATAGTCTTCGAGTTCCTCACGGAAGCGGGTGGCGGGCGCGCGATGGGACGGGCGTTCGTCAAGGACCCGCTTGATGTGTGAGGCGAGCGGGATATGGGCAAGGACCTGGTCGCCGAACACCTTCTTGCGCTGGTCGACGTCCATGTCGACGAACCGCTGGCCGAGGGGGGTCAGCTTGATGTCGGCGTCTTCGAATTCCGACAGGCGCAACAACTGCAGGGTCTCGCCGAGCGGAAACAATTCGTCGACCTCGAGCTGGAGCGAGTCGGCAAGATGCGGGAGGTCCGCCTTACCGTTGTAGGGCGGGGCGGCGATCTCCTCGAGCATACCGGCGAGCGAGTTGGTCGACACGCGCGGGAGCGCAAGCCCGAGCCCCATCGCCGCCGCGGCGGCTTCGCGCGCCGCGGGTTTTGTCGTGTCCGGCCTTTGGGTCATCAACGCATAGATTCTGTCGACGAGTTCACGAAAGTTCGGGTCGAGCCGATCGCGCGGGTGCGGAAGGGTGACCGCAATCTCGGATGCGATCCGGCCGGGATTTGACGCGAGAACGAGAATCCGGTCGGCCATCAGCACCGCTTCTTCGATGTTGTGCGTGACCATCAGAATGGCCTTGATCGGAATGCGCCCCTCTTGCCACAGGTCGAGCAGATCGGTGCGAAGGGTTTCGGCGGTGAGCACGTCGAGCGCCGAGAACGGCTCATCCATCAGAAGGATCTTCGGCTGCATCACGAGGGCGCGGGCAAAGCCGACGCGCTGGCGCATCCCACCGGACAATTCCTTCGGATAGGCCGACTCGAAGCCGTCGAGGCCGATGGTGTCGATCGCCTTGAGCGCGCGCTTTCGCGTCTCATCGAGAGGCACGCCGCTGGCTCGCGGCCCTATTTCGACGTTATCGAGCACATCGAGCCAAGGGAAAAGGGCGAAGCTCTGGAACACCATCGCGACGTCTTTGGCCGGGCCGTTCACCGGTTCGCCCGAGATCGTGACCGTCCCCTGGGTCGGACGGGTCAGTCCCGCGATCAGGCGCAAAAGCGTCGACTTGCCCGATCCCGAGCGGCCAAGCAGCGCGACGATCTCGCCGGTCTTGAGGCTCAGCGACACGTCGCTGAGAACCGGCGCGCGCGTCTCGCCCGATCCCGTGGCGAAGACCTGGCTAACCTTGTCGACGTTGAGCAGCGTCGCAGCGGCGGGGTCGAGCATCGGCGAGGCTCCTTGAGGAAACAGGCGGGTCAGAGGCGCAGTTGCCGCTCCGCGTAGGCGTAAAGCCTGCGCCAGAACAAGCGATTGAACAACGTCACGAACAGCGACATCATCGCGACGCCGAGCACGATGCGCGGAAAATCGCCCTTGTCGGTCGCCTGGGCGATGTAGGATCCCACCCCGTCGGCGACGACGGTATGGTCCTTCCACTTCACATATTCGGCGACGATCGAGGCGTTCCACGAGCCGCCGGACGCGGTGATTGCGCCGGTCAAATAATAAGGGGCGACCGCGGGAATGATGACTTGAGTCCACCAGCGCCAGCCGCGAATCCGGAAATTCGCTACGGCTTCGCGCAAATCATTGGGAAAGGCCGCCGCGCCGCCGATCGTGTTGAACACGATATACCATTGGGTGCCGAAAACGATGAGCAGGCTCAGCCATATATTCGGGTTAAGACGGAACGCGAGCACCAGGCTGACGGCGGCGCCGAATAGTAGGTTGACCGGGAATGCGGCCAGGAATTGAGCGATCGGCTGAACGGCTTCCGCCCAGCGGGGCCTCAGCCCGATCCAGACGCTGATCGGCACCCAGATCGCAGTCGCGAGCGCCATCAGCACGACGACGCGAATGAGGGTGTAGAACGTCAGGACGAAGACATGCAGCACTTCGTCCCAGTTCAGCTCGGTGGCGATATAGGTGATCGTGAGCCAGGCCGCCCAGGCGGCCACGGCGACAACAACGAAAATCCAGATGGCGTCGACAAGGCGTGAGGGCTCATCGGAGGACTGCCGTCGCACCGGCGCGACGGCAGGGAACTGCAGCGGCAGGAGACTCGCGCCGCGCAGGGCGCCGAAGATCGGAGTGACGCCCAAGCGCAGCCAGTGCGTGCGCTTGATGAGGCTCAGCACCCAGGAAGACTCCACGTCCTGGCTAACCGAAAGCTCGACCCGGAACTTCGCCGCCCAGGCGACAATCGGGCGGAACAGCAGCTGATCGTAAAGGAGGATGACGATCCCCATCGTCAGCACCGCGGCCCCGATGGCCGACCAGTTGCCCTCGTTGTTCGCCTTGGCGATGAAAGAGCCCACTCCCGGCAGCGCGATGGTCGTGTCGCCGACCGTGATCGCTTCGGAGGCGACGACGAAAAACCAACCGCCCGACATCGACATCATCGTGTTCCAGATAAGGCCCGGCATCGCGAACGGCGCTTCGAGCTGCCAGAACTTCTGCCAGCCGGTGAGTCGGAAGCCGCGGGCGACTTCGTCAAGGTCTCGAGGCACGGTGCGCAGCGACTGGTAGAAGGAGAAGGCCATGTTCCACGCCTGACTGGTGAAGATCGCGAAGATCGCCGCCAGTTCCGCGCCCAGGGTGTTGCCGGGGAAGAGGCCGAGGAAGAAGGTCACGGTAAAGGACAGAAAGCCGAGGATCGGCACCGACTGCAGGACGTCGAGCACCGGGATCAGCACCATCTCCGCCCGCCGGCTTTTGGCCGCGAGCGTCGCGTACGTGAAGGTGAAGACGAGCGAGGCGGCAAGCGCTGCGAACATGCGCAGCGTGGTTCGCAGCGCGTAGTAGGGCAATTGCCAATAATCGAGCGCGATCGGCGATTCGCTCGGCGCCGGCAAGGGAGCGGAAATGCCATGATAACTGCGGGCGACCGCCGTAAGCACGGCCAGAATTGCCGCGAATGCGATGAGATCCCATTGGTTAGGCAGGACCCGCCGCCCGGCAGACACAAAGGTGGTCAGTGGAGGCATCGGGGACTTCCGCTTGGCGAGACGACGCGAGGGCGAACCGGGCGGCCAAACGGACGCTGGAAAACGTCAAACACGCTCGCCGCGGCCGAAGCAATCGGAATTTGACCCGTTCGCCCGGATCGGTCCCGGGGCAAGCCATGATGAGGGCGTATGACGGTATGACGACGACGGCCGCCGGGCCCATGGCTTTCTCGCAGGCGCCGGAAGGGGGCTCCCACCCCGCCGCCTGTTGCGCCTCCCGCGCGGCCGTGGAAGCGCTCGGCTTGCGTTTCCGCTTCGGGTCTCCTATATCGCGCCCCATTCCACAGGCGGATTGTTCGCGGGTCCTGTTCAAGGTCCCGCTCCGGTGGCGAAGCGCGCTTCGCCTTCACTGATCCGCCGAGGCTCAACCGGACAAGGACGACCCATGGCTTTGCCAGATTTCACCATGCGCCAATTGCTCGAGGCGGGCGCGCATTTCGGCCACCAGTCGCATCGCTGGAACCCGAAAATGGAGCCCTATATCTACGGCTCCCGCAACTCGATCCACATCATCGACCTCGCCCAGACGGTGCCGTTGCTCCATCAGGCGCTGAAGGCGGTTTCCGACACTGTCGCCAAGGGCGGGCGGGTGCTGTTCGTCGGCACCAAGCGCCAGGCGTCCGACGAGATTTCCGCTGCGGCCAAGCGCTCGGCGCAATATTTCGTCAACGCCCGCTGGCTCGGCGGCATGCTGACCAACTGGAAGACCATATCGGCTTCGATCTCACGCCTGCGCAAGGTCGATGAGCTTCTGGGCGAGGGCGCAAAGGGCCTCACCAAGAAGGAGCGCCTGATGTTGTCGCGCGAACGCGACAAGCTCGAAACCGCCCTCGGCGGGATCAAGGACATGGGCGGGGTTCCCGACCTGGTGTTCGTCATCGACACCAACAAGGAAGCGCTGGCGATCAAGGAAGCCAACCGGCTCAAGATCCCGGTGATCGCGATCCTCGACACAAATAGCGATCCGGACGGCATCGCCTTCCCGGTGCCGGCGAACGACGACGCAGGGCGCGCGATTCAGCTTTACTGCGATCTCGTCGCCCGCGCGGCGATCGACGGCATTTCGCGCGGGCAGGGCGCGCAGGGGATGGATGTCGGCGAAGCGGAGACGCCGGTCGCCGAACCGCTGCCGGAAACCGCCGAATCCGAGGCCTCGCCGGAGGTTTCCACGACCGAGCAGTTCGAGCTCCTGTCGGCGCCCCGCGGCGCGCCGGACGACCTGGCCAAACTTACCGGCGTCGGGCCGCAGATCGTCAAGAAACTCAATGAGCATGGCGTTTTCCACTATTGGCAGCTTGCCGCGATGAACCCGGACGAGGCCGCGAAGCTCGACGCCGATCTCAGGTTCAACGGTCGGGTCGCCCGCGACAAGTGGAGCGAGCAGGCGCGCGCGCTTATGGCCGCCGAGTAAGGCTTTTCGATCGAGGCGAGGGCTGTGGCCCGGCCCCGAAATGTGACTTGAAGCCGCGCCGCCGCGCCAAGATCGCGTCGGGTGCGGCGCTTGAGGATGAAGAGGGACGCCATGGCGACCATTTCCGCGGGGCTGGTCAAGGATCTGCGCGAAAAGACCGGCGCGGGCATGATGGATTGCAAGAATGCATTGAGCGAGACCAACGGCGACATCGAGCAGGCGGTGGATTGGCTGCGCAAGAAAGGCCTCGCCAAGGCGGCCAAGAAGAGCGGACGCGTGGCGGCCGAGGGCCTTGTCGGACTGGCGGTCAAGGGCAATTTCGGGGTTGTCGCCGAGGTTAATTCCGAGACCGATTTCGTCGCCCGCAACAATGATTTCCAGGCGCTGGTCAGGGGCGTGCTCGCGGTCGCGCTCGACCACGCGCCTCAGGTCAACGTGGAAACGGTGCTCGGCGCGCGTTATCCGGGCGGCGGCACGGTCAGCGAAGCGATCGCCAACGCCATCGCCACCATTGGGGAGAACATGACGCTGCGCCGGGCGCAGGGCATCAGCGTCGCCGAGGGCGCAATTGGCCACTATGTGCATGGGTCGATTGCCGATGGCCTGGGCAGAATCGGGGTGATCGTCGGGCTCAAATCCACCGGCGACAAGGATCGGCTGGCGGCGGTCGGCCGCCAGCTCGCGATGCATGTCGCCGCCGCAAGCCCGATCGCTCTGGACGCTGCCGGGCTCGAGCCGGAGACGGTCGCCCGCGAGCGCGCGGTGCTCGCCGAGAAGAACGCCGGCAAGCCCGCGAACGTGCTCGAGAAGATTGTCGAATCGGGGTTGAAGACCTTCTTCAAAGAGGTCTGCCTCGTCGATCAGGCTTATGTCCACGATCCGGCCAAGAACGTCGCACAGGCGATCAAAGAGGCCGAGAAAACGGTCGGCGCGCCGATCGCGGTCACTGGCTTTGTCCGCTATGCGCTCGGCGAAGGCGTCGAGAAACCGGCGGAAGGGGCCTGACGGCCTGGCGATTCCAACAAGCGGCCCTGTCAGGGCCGCTTTTTTTATCGCGACAGGCGATGGCGCAGCCGCGGGCGGCGCGATCGAGGTTCGAGGAGGGCGCCCATGACGACGAAAACGCCGAAACCCTTATTCCGCCGCGTCGTTGTCAAGCTTTCGGGCGAAGCGCTGATGGGGCCCGACACGCACGGCCTGCACGCGCCGACCGTGCAGCGGATGGCGGGGGATCTGAAGGCTGCGGCGGAGCTCGGGGTGCAAGTCGCGGTCGTCGTCGGCGGCGGTAATTTTTTTCGCGGGCTCCAGGGCGCAGACAAGGGCATCGAGCGCGCGCGCGCCGATTCGATCGGCATGCTGGCGACGGTGATGAATGCGCTGGCGATGGAGGGCGCGCTCGAGCAGATCGGCCAGCCCGCGCGGGTGCTCTCCGCGGTCGCGATGCCGTCGCTGTGCCAGCCTTATTCGCGCCAGGCGGCGCTGGCGCATCTCGTCAAACGTCGGGTGATCATCCTTGCCGGCGGCACCGGCAATCCCTTCTTCACGACCGACACCGGCGCGGCGCTGCGCGCGGCGGAACTGTCCTGCGACGCGGTGATGAAGGCGACCCAGGTCGACGGCATCTATACCTCCGACCCGAAGAAAAACCCGGACGCCAAGCGCTACGAGCGCCTCACCCACGACGAGGCCATCGCCCGCAAATTGCAGGTGATGGACACCGCCGCCTTCGCGCTCGCGCGCGATAACGGCATCCCGATCGTCGTCTTTTCGGTAGACGAGCCCGGGGCAATTCCCTCCGCGCTGATCGGCGAGGGGCGGGCGACTTACGTAATGCCATAGGCGCTTTGGTCGCGTCGCGCCGATTTCGGCCGCCTCATTTCGGGGAGAAGCGCTTGAACTCGCCCGCATAGGACTTGGCGAGGGGCGGCGCATATGTGCGGCGCTTGGATGTTCTGAGCCCGACTCTGACCAGGCTCTCCGCGAGAGCGACTGCGCAGGCGACTCCATCGATCACAGGGACGCCAGCCTTGCGCCCGAGATCGCGGGCGAGATCGGTCATGCCGGCGCAGCCGAGCACGATCGCCTCGGCGCCGTCCTCGACGAGCGCACGCTCGATCTCCTGCTCGATCGCGCGTCGCGCGCTTGATCCTGGCTCCTCGAGCGCGAGGACTGGAACCTCGGCGGCGCGCACGCGGGCGCACCGCGCCGCGAGCCCGTATTTCACGAGGTTGTGCTCGATCGGCGCGATCGAGCGCGACAGCGTAGTGACGACGCTGAATTTCGCCGCGATCACGCTCGCCATGTGGAAGGCGGCCTCGCCAATGCCAACGACCGGCGCCTCCGTCGCGCATCGCGCCGCGTCAAGTCCGGTGTCGTCGAAACAGGCGACGACGAAGGCGTCGGCGCCGCCAGCCTTGCCGATCTCCTCAATGAGGCCAGGAACCGAGAACGCCTCGTCGAAATAGCCTTCGATGCTGGGCGGCCCGAAATCGGGATTAGCGGCTGTGACCTCGACGCCCGGCGACGCTGCGGCCTTCGCCGCCGCGGCTATCTTCTCCGTCATCGAGCGGGTCGTATTCGGATTGACGACGTGGATGCGCATGCGCTGAAGGCCCCTCAAACATGGCGACTCTGATCGCGCCGGATCATTCGCGTGGAAGTTCTGGCCGGGCTCGCGGCTTTTCCCGAGCTTCGGAATCGCCCCTCCCTTGCGCGTGACGCCTGCGGCTCCTAAAGGCTTCCGGCCGACAGGCACGCCAAAGGGAGGCTGAACAATGCCGCACAAGATCCTGGTCGCACAGGGAGGCGGCCCGACCGCGGTCATCAACCAGTCGCTGGCGGGGGTGGCGCTGGAGGCGCGGCGTTTCCCCGACGTGACGCATGTCTATGGCGCGCGCCAGGGCGTGCGCGGCATTGTCAACGACGACCTCGTCGATCTCGGGCAGGAGACCGTCGCCAATCTCGAGGCGGTTGCTGCAACTCCGGCCGCGGCGCTCGGGTCGACCCGCGACAAGCCGGACCGCAAATACTGCCAGGAAATCTTCAAGGTCCTGAAGGCCCACGCGATCGACACCTTCTTCTACATCGGCGGCAACGATTCCTCCGACACCGTGCGGATCGTCGCCGAGGAGGCCAGGACCGCAGATCATGGGCTTCGCGCGGTCCATATCCCGAAGACCATCGACAACGACCTCGTCGGCTTCGATCATACGCCAGGCTATCCGTCGGCGGCGCGTTTCGTCGCCCAAGCCTTCGCCGGCGCCAATCTCGACAATCAGGCGCTCAAGGGCGTTTATTGCGCCGTCGTGATGGGCCGGCACGCCGGCTTCCTCACCGCGGCTTCGGCGCTGGCGCGCAGGTATCCCGATGATGGCCCCCATCTCATCTATCTGCCCGAGCGCACCTTTGTCGTCGACAAATTTCTCGCCGACGTGAAGGAGGTCTTCGAGCGCCACGGGCGCTGCATTGTCGCGGTCTCCGAGGGCATCCACGACGAGAAGGGCGAGGCGATCATCACCAGGCTGATGGGGAAAACGGAGAAGGACGCGCATGGCAATGTCCAGCTTTCCGGCACCGGCGCGCTCGCCGATCTCCTGTGCGACGAAGTCAGGGCGAAGCTCGGGATCAAGCGCGTCCGCGGCGACACGTTCGGCTATCTGCAGCGCTCGTTCGTCGGCTGCGTGAGCAAGGTCGACCAGCGCGAGGCGCGCGAGGTCGGCGAGAAGGCGGTGCAATATGCGCTTCAGGGCGCGGGCAATGGCTCGGTCGCGATCCGCCGCGTCGCCGACTACGCGGTTGACTATCCGTTGATCCCGCTCGAAGCCGTCGCCGGCAAGACGCGGGTGATGGAGGACGACCTCATCAACCCGGCCGGGAATGACGTGACGAAGGCGTTCTTCGACTATCTGCGTCCGCTGCTGGGCGCGGACATGATCGAGGTCGCGCGGCTCAGGGGCGCCGAGGTCGAAAAGGCGGGAGTGGTGACAGGCAATTCCACCTGACCTGGCGGGGGCTCAGGCGGCGGAAGGAAAGCAAAGCCGTTGGAAGCCTTTCAAAGGCTTTGGCGGAAGGAAAACAAAGACCCGGCGGAAGGAAAACAAAGACCGGGCGGAAGGAATGCAAAACCGCCCTATTGCAAATAAATTAATGATCTCAGCATCTTACTCCTTAGAGCGCCTCTTGTTCGAACCCGCGCTCCGCTGCGTGCACAGCCATGCTGCGGGGGCGTCGCCGCCGGCGAGCCCGCGCCGTCGCGAGGATCAATTTCGCGACCCTGGGACCATAGCACGGTCCTTGATTTTCCGAAAGCAAATGTCCTGAAATTCTGACGCGCCGAACGGCTCGCCGGCGGCCGGATCACATAACCGTGAGGCGGCGACGTAGCGGAAGGTCAAACCCGGCAGATTGCCGGTCCCGCGTTGACAAATCCCTGCCCGTGGCTTTCAAAGAATTGCTGCGGATTCAACACAACAGTTTTTGTGAGTGCTGATCGTCCAGAGGGATCGAGGTCATCGATTCCGCTAACTGGCGACCGCTGGAATCCGCGCGGCGGTTCAATGGAAGGCAAGGGAAAACGATGATCAAGTCTATGTCTGGCATGTCTATGCGCGGATGGGGTTGTGTTTCAGCAATGGCCCTGTTGGCGATCTCGGCAGGGTCCGCCAGCGCGGATTCGTTGACCGCCCAAGAGATTCTGCAGGACTATAACCTGGTGACAAATGGAAACGCGCTAACGACGTCGGACATTGAGGGATCGGCCGCGATCGGCGGCAATTTCACCGGGGCCAGCATTTTCAATAACACTCACTCCTCGAATTCGACGTCTCCGCAGTCGTTCACCGTTTTCGGGACCCTGGGCAACACCAATCCCCTGAACATCGATGATCTCGGCGGTTCTCACCCCGCTCCCACGCTCAGCTACGACGGGTCGGTCAACCCGCCCCCAGTCAACTTCAACGGCCGAAGCTCCAAGGCGCCGATTCCGGCCGGAACGACGATCGCGGACTACACCACACCGCTCAACCAGCTGGAGACCACGCTCGCCGGCGAGGCGGCGAACAACACCAATCCGACCGATCCGAACAACTTCAACTTCGACGCCGTGACCTACAACGCGCAAGGATTCGCGGTGTTCGACATCTCTGCGTCCGCGCTCGAAAACGCCGGAACCATCTTCTTCTCCAACATCGAGGCGGGGAAGACCGTCGTGATCAACGTGACCGGGATCACTGGAAATGTGACGCTCAAAGGGAATTTCTCGTTCGGATCCCCGAACGACCCGGCAAGCGAAGTGGCGACGCAGGTCATCTGGAATTTCGAGCCGCCCAGCACCCCCGGCTCGTATACGATCACCACGCAGTCCGACTGGTTCGGCGCGATCCTGGCGGGCGACTATAATGTTGCGAACCCCTCTGATATCGACGGCTTCCTGTACGCCAACACGCTCAACGGCGGGACCAGCAACGGCGCCGAACTGCACTACTACGGATTCAACGGCGCCCTGCCGTCGTCAGCCCCCGAGGCGTCGACCTGGGCGATGATGCTCGCCGGCTTCGCCGGTCTCGGCTTCGTCGGATTCCGGCGGTCGCGCAAGCAGCCGATCGCGGCGTTCTGATCGTCTCCAATCGTTGCTTCGATGCGAAGGCCGCGGTTCTGCCGCGGCCTTTCGTTTTGAAAGTTCGCGCCACAGCGCGTCCGCGCCGGGGTTGGCGGCGTCGCCCTGGCGGATTTCCAACCGCGCGAGGAGCGTGTAGCCTTCGACCGGGCGTCGGCCGCGAACCTATCGCTGTCGATTGGATACGGGAGGGGCCCCGATGTCGACAGGCGATTCCGTCACAGCCGGAAAAATCACCACCGCATACAATACGACCGATCTCGTCGCAGAGACTAAATGGAGCAACTACACGCCCACGGAATTCTCCGGGCGAGTGATCCTCAGAGTCGGTCCTTCGAACAATTTCGCCGACAACCGCGTGCCCAACGGGCCGCTGGACGGCATTCAGGGATTGGGCAACCTGGGCGGTACAGGCGTTGTCGGTCTTGGCGGCCCATTCTACGGTGGCGAGGCGACGGGAATCGGCGTGCTCGGCGTTGGCGGACAGCCCGAGGGAGAGCTAGCGCCCTCGATAGGCGGCGTGGGCGTGCGGGGCATTGCGGGAGGCGTGGCCGACGGGGTCGCCGGCACCACCGACGCTCATTTCAAGAGCGGGGTGTTCGGCTTCAATTCGCTCGCGCTGGACGTTCCGAATGTCACGGGATTTGGCGTATTCGGGCGCTGCGACACCGCTGGCGGCGCGGGCCTAGGAGGCGAGTTGGCGTTCGGCAACGGCGCCCGAGCGCACAGCGCCGAGAACGACGGCGTCGTCGGTCTGAGCGACGCGCTGAACAAGAGCGGCGTCTACGGCTTCAATTCGAGGGAAGACGGCGCCGCCTATGGCGTCTTCGGTCGCTGCGCCGCCAATGACGGCGCGGGCGTCGGCGCGGATTCGACGCTCGGAGTCGGAGTTCGCGGGCAAAGCCAGTTCAACAATGCCGTGGTCGGCTTTAGCGAAGGCGGAACCAAGAGCGGGGTGCTTGGCGTCAATTCCTTCGCTTCCGGCCCGGCCTTCGGCGTGTCCGGTCGAGCGGACGCCGCGCACGGCGTCGGTGTGGCCGGCGCGAGCGAGCGAGGCTACGGCGCGAGCTTCCGGGGAGGTCTCGCGCCGCTCCGCATAGAGCCGTCCGCCGCCGCCGGGTCGCCGACGACGGGCGCGCATCAGGTGGGCGAGTTCTTCGTCGACGGCGGCGGCGACCTCTTTTTCTGCAAGGTCGGCGGCGTCGGTCCCGCCGCCAAGTGGGTGAAGCTCGCGTAGCAATTTCGCGGCGGGGCGCTTCGGCTAGAAGCCTGTTCGCCCCGCCTTGGTCGACTTTGCGCGCACAACTCCGAGCGCCCTCAGCGCCAGCGGCGCCGTCAGTCCCTGGACGATGACCGAGAAGGCGACCACGGCGAAGGCCGAGATCAGAATGTCGTCGCGCAACGGCAGGTCGTAAGGCAGCGAAAGCGCGAGCGCGAGCGCGAGCGCTCCGCGTAATCCCCCCCACCACATGAGGTGCTGCTCATTGAGCCGGATCGCCCAGCGCGTGCGCGAGAAGGCGAGGCAGACCGGGTAGACCGCGGCCGCGCGCCCAGCGAGCGCGAGCGCGATCACCAGCGCGAGCGAGATGAAGCCTTCGCGGGCGAAGTCGACGGTCGCCAGCGCCGAACCGATCAGGAGGAACACCAGCGAATTGGCGAGGAAGGCCGCGAACTCCCAGAACTCGAGCACGAACGCCCGCCCGTGCGGCGTCAGCGAAAGGCCGAAGCGTTCCTTCGGCGTGAGAACCCCGATATTCCCCATCGTCATGCCCGCGGCGACGGTCGCCAGCACGCCGGACGCGCCGAAATGCTCGGCGATGAGGAACGAGCCGAAAGCGGCGACCGCGGTCAGCGCCGTCTCGACCAGGTGATCGTCGGTCGCGCCCGCGATCATGACCGCGATCAGTCCGACGCCAAACCCGGCGGCAAGGCCGCCGCCGGCGACGATGGCAAAGGTCGTGAGCGCGGAGAGAGGCCCTTGTGCGTTTTGCGGGTCATGGGCCGCCCAGACGAGGATGAGGGTGAACAGGACCGCGGCGACGCCGTCGTTGAACAGGCTCTCGGCTTCGATGAGGAGGCGCAGGCGCCCGGTGACGCCCGATTCCCTGAGGAGCGCAATAACCGCGATCGGGTCGGTCGCGCCGATCAGCACCCCGAAGACGAGGGCGGATTCGAGCGGCCAGCCGAGCCAGGCGGCGAGCCCGCCCGCGACCACCAGCGCGCACAGCACAACGCCGATGGTCGAGAGCAGGACCACCGGAACGAGATCCCGCTTGAGGTCGCTAAAGCTCAGGTTCAGCGCCGCCTCGAACAGGAGCGGCGGCAGCACGACGTCGAAGATCAGGTCGTGGGTCAGCGCGAGGCCGGCCTGGCTGCGGGTCAAGGCGAGCGCGGCGCCCGCCAGCACGAGGCCGACCGTATAGGGCAGGCGCAGGCGGCGCGCCGCCAACGCGACGAGAATTGCGAGGCCAAGAAGCGCGAGCGCCCGGAACAAAAGGACGTCCATGCCGCCTGTTTAGCCCGCATTTCTCAAACAGGGTAGCGCATCGAGCCTCCGAATCAGGCAAAAGTCGTTTTGTGAGAATGACTTGCGCCGATTTGGAAAGGTGGCCCGATGCAGACGGAGTGTAGCGCAAAACCGAGCGCTTTTGGACGGGTGGAAGGCCGGCCTGTGGTGGCCGACTTCGACGGCGGCGCGCTGACGTCAGACGCAGGCGGCCTGCTGTTGGGCGCGGCGGACCAGCGTCTGGATCTGGTTCGGCGGCTCGCGGGATGTTTCCGCGACGCGAGGGACCCAAGGTTCGTCGAGCACTCGGTCGCCACGCTCATCGGGCAGCGCGTGTTCGGCATCGCGCTCGGCTACGAAGACCTCAACGATCACGACGAGCTTCGGCACGACCCGCTGATGGTGGTGCTGGCGGGCAAGCTGGAGGCTTGGCGCAGCAACTGCGCGCCGGCGGCGGGCAAGTCGACGCTCAACCGGCTGGAGTTGTCGCGCGAGATCGCCACGCGCTATCACAAGATCAGCCACGACCCGGCGGCGATCGAAGCCCTGTTCGTCGATCTCTTCCTCGAGGCGCACGCAAGGGCGCCCAGAGAGATCATTCTCGACCTCGACGCGACCAACGACCCGTTGCATGGCCATCAGGAGGGCCGGTTCTTTCACGGCTATTATGACTGCTACTGCTACCTGCCGCTCTATGTGTTCTGCGGCCGGCATCTGCTGGCGGCCAAGCTCCGGCCGTCGAACATCGACGGCAGCGCGGGCGCGGTCGAAGACGTCGCGCGGATCGTCGCGCAGATCCGGGCGCGATGGCCCAGGACCCGCATCCTGTTGCGCGCCGACTCCGGTTTCGCCCGCGAAGCGCTGATGGCCTGGTGCGAAGAGAACCGGGTGGACTTCGTGTTCGGCCTGGCGCGCAACGCGCGGCTCGTCGAGGAGATCGCCGTCGAGCTCATTGAGGCCGAGGCGGAGGCAGCCTCGACCAGCAAGCCCGCCCGCCGCTACAAAGACTTCCGCTATGCGACGCTCGACAGCTGGTCGCGCCGGCGCCGGGTGATCGGCAAGGCGGAATGGACCCAGGGCGAGGCCAATCCGCGCTTCATCGTGACCTCATTGAGCAAGGCCGGGACCAACGGCCGCTTTCTCTATGAGAAGGTCTACTGCGCCCGCGGCGACATGGAGAACCGGATCAAGGAATGCCAGGGCGACCTGTTCGCCGACCGGACCTCGACCGCCACGATGCGCGCCAACCAACTGCGGCTGTGGCTCGCCTCTTTCGCCTATGTTCTCATCTGCGCGGTCAGGCGAGTCGGCCTTGCCCACACCCAGTTCGCCGAGGCCACCTGCGGCACGATCCGGCTCAAGCTTCTCAAGCTCGCCGGCCTCGTCCGCATCAGCGCGCGACGCATCAAGTTCGCGCTCGCCTCGGCTTGTCCCTACGCCGACGAATGGCGCCTGGCCGCAGCCCGCCTCGCCTGAGGCGCCGCCGCGACGCCGACAAAATCGCGGCAATCCACCCCGCGGCCCACAGGAGACCCGAAACAATCCGACCGATCCGCGTGCAAAAGGCGCCACGGAGGCGCTTGTTCCTTCAAACAGAACTCACGCGCTCATCGTCGCGTCATGATAGATCGACGCCCTCTATGAGAAATGCGGGCTTAGCGGTCGCCTCGCGAACGCGGAACCGCCTGGCCCGCGCTATTCCGACGCCGCGAGTTCAGCGCCGGCGCGCAGATAGCGCTCCGGGTCGACCGGTTCGCCGTCGACGCGGACTTCGTAGTGGAGGTGGGGCCCGGTCGAGCGGCCGCTCGAGCCGATCCTGCCCAGAACCGCGCCCTCGACGACATCCTGCCCTTCCTCGACGAGGGCTTTGGACATATGCGCGTAGCGGGTTGCAAGGCCGTTGCCGTGATCGATCTCGACCATGATTTCGTAGCCGCCCATCGGTCCGGCGTGAGTGACGCGCCCGGCGGCGGCGGCGCGGATTTCATCGCCATAGCCCTCGACGAGATCGACGCCCGGATGAAGCGCGAGGCGGCCGAGGAAGGGATCGGCCCGATAGCCGAACGGCGAGCTTATGCTGGCGTCGCCGGAAAGCGGCGCCCGCACCGGCACGAACGGCATCAGCGCCTTGAGCCGCTCCGCGGTTGCGACGTCGCGGGCGGCCTTTGCCAGCGCATGCTCGAAAGCGGGCGCGTTCGGATCGACCTCGGCCGGGATGAAGGGGCCGCCGACGCCGCCTGCGCCATGGGGGGCGGCGAGCCTGGCCGGATCGAGGCCGGTCCTGGCGACCACCGCCGTATCGCGCGCGGCTTCGCGCTCGGCCGTGCGGTCGATGACGGCGAGAGCCTTCATCTGGCCCATGTCCATGCGCTCGAGCGAACGGTCGAGGAGGGCAAGGCGCGCCGCGGGATCGGGATCGTCGGCGGCGGATGACCTTGCTGGCGCCGGCGGGGGGAGCGCGCCGGGGCCGCCGTCGGTCTCGTCGACCGGATGCGGCTTCGGCGAGTGGAGTTCGACCGCCAGGGTGCGAAGAGGCGCGTAAGCCGGCGCCGTCGGAGGGCTTCGTTCGGCCTGCGCCGCCGGCGCTAGAGCCTGGATCGCGCCGAGAGCGTCGGCGGCGGTCGGGGCCGCCGCGATTCGCGCGGGCTGGTTGTGCGCTTCCGTCTCGGCGAGCGCCGCGACGATCGCGCCGCGCCGTTCGAGCCGGCCCTGCCGGGACATGAGTTCGTTAAGCTTGCCCGCAAACGACTTGAGATCGAGCTCCCGGCGGCTCGCGGCCTCGTCGATCCGGGCGCCGGCTTCAGCCAGCCGACGCTCGTAGACGCTTCTCATCTCCGCCTGCCGCGCGACCATGGCCGAGAGGAGGTCGTCGTGGAAGGCAATATAGGCGCTTGCCGCAGCGGCCCAGACGATTACAAGCGACGCCAGCGCCACGATCGCCCATAAGCCCGCCGGCCGCAGCATGACAGTCCGGATTGCGTCGCCCCGCGACAGCGACACGAAGAAATGCGTAGCCGGCAAGCCGGACTGGCAAACGCGGGCGAGAGCCATGGATCAGGGCGCTCCGGCCCCGGATATCGGGGCGACCTTGGCCGATACTCAAAACCATTAAGGTTAAGACATTGCGAATTTGGGCGATTTCGAAAAGGCGACCGATGATTGGCCAGCGGTCAATGTAATATTGTGCAGCAACCCAGTGGTTGTTCCTATTGACTTCGGTAGTTTCATATTCCACGGTGACGTTAGGTTAACTGCTCTCGACTGAGGGCGGTAGCGGTGCAGTGCCCCAGGAGGCTTTTGACACGAGGAAGCGGGATATTCCGCGAAGGAGGGCTCGAATGCAGAAGACACGTTGTAGCAGCGGTGTCAGCCGCGGCGTTTGCGGCGGTTCTTCCCGCTCCCGGCGCGCACGCGGCGAACGTTGATATCACCAATGTCGGATACATCGGCGAATCAACGGACATTTCCGGCTTCTTCAATGGAACCGGGGTTTACACGGGGATCATTCTTCTGACCACCACCGGGGGGACCATTATCCCGGTGTTCTGCATCGACCTGTTCCATGACGTCGGTATCGGGGGGCAAAGCCCGCCGCTTGAATATACCACCGGAACGATCGTTGCCGACTCATCGAGCAACCCATCCGGTACGGGCGGCAATCCGCTCAGCTCCCTAGTGGCGGGCGAAATCCAGACCTTGGTGAACGTCGGCGTTTCGGATTATGAGCGCGGGACCGGGACCGCGGACATCTACGCCGGCTTCGCCGGCGCGATCTGGGAGCTGGAGTACAATGCCAACGGGAACAGTTTGTCGGTCACGGGCAGTTTGGCGATCAACGCCCTGATCGCCGCCAACGTCGCCTTCGCCGAGGCGCATCCCGCGCCTTATAGCCTTAGCCTGTTCCCGGGGGCGAACGGCGAGGCGTTTGGCGCCGGTCAGGCGTTCTCGGCCGCCATTCCCGAGCCTGGGACCTGGGCGATGATGCTGCTCGGCTTCGCAGGTCTTGGCTTTGCGGGCTGGTGCCGAACGAGGCCGAAGCTGTCGATCATAGAGTAAAGGCTAGCGTTTCAGCATTTTGGGCCGCCCACGGGCGGCCCTTTTTTTGCGCTTCGCCACCGCTCGCTGCAGGCGTCGCCAAGGCGGAGGCCGGTCACAGCGCCTTGACCGCCGCCAGCACCTCCTCGGCATGGCCCGGAACCTTCACCTTGCGCCAGACCTTGGCCAGGCGGCCGTTGCGGTCGATGAGAAAGGTCGAGCGCTCGACGCCGAAATACTTTCGGCCGTACATGCTTTTTTCCTTCCACACCCCGTAGGCCTCGATCGCCGACCGTTCAGGGTCGGCCGCGAGCGCGATCTTGAGCTCGTGCTTGCGCTTGAACTTGTCGTGGCTCGCGGCGCTGTCCGGCGAGACGCCGATGACGGTGGTTCCGGCGGCTGCGAATTTGGCCCGCAGCGCGTTGAAGGCGATGGCTTCGGCGGTGCAGCCCGAAGTGTCGTCCTTCGGGTAGAAATAGATCACCGCCGGCTTGCCTCTGAGATCCGACAGACGGGCGCGTCCTTCCCCGTCGGTCGGCAGTTCGAACTCGGGCGCGGGATCGCCCTCGGCCAGTTCCTTCGCCATATCGCCCTCGTTTTGTCTCATTATGGGATCAGTGCGGCCGCCGCCCAACGCGGTATCGCCAGCGGGGGAGAGTGACCCGCGACGCGCCGCGTTTCAAGCGGCGGCTGGGGAAAGCCGTGAACGAGCGGCTGTCGCGCCCAGGCGCCGCGCCTTCGAATCTTCTAAGATGGCGTGTATCGCGTCGGCCCACGGAGGATGTTCGTTATTGATCGGACGGTTTAGCATGACGCCGCGGGCTCGCGCCCGGGCCGCCGTGCGCGACATGGCGGCGGGCGCCGCGGGCCCGCGCCTCCGTTCGCGCTGGCGCAGGATCAGCGCGGGACGAATTGCGCACATATGCCTCCGTACGGTCGAATTCGCCGCGGCCCTGTTCATTGTCGGCGGCCTGATCCTGGCCTCGGTTCTCGCGCGCGGGCCGATCCGGCTGGTCGGGCTGCACGACCAGATCGAAGCCTCGCTGAGGGAGCGGGTTGGCGACAGCTACGCGCTCACCCTCGGCCCGACCTACATCAGGCATGATTCCTGGGGCGTGGGCCTGGGTTTCGAGGGCCTCACCCTGCGCGACGCCGCCGGCCGAACCGTTCTTTCGGCCCCGGGCGGCAAGGTTGGCCTCGACCCGTTCGCGCTCGCGCTGCTCGACGTGAAGGTGAGACGGCTCGAACTTGACGGGCTCGACCTGCGGCTGCGGGTCGCGGCCGACGGGGCGCTCTCGCTTGCGGTCGCCAACGATTCCGGCGCGACTCCGATTCCTCTGCCGGGCGGGGCTCCCGAGGCCGGAGGAGCGCCCGACATCGCCGCTTTCGTCCGCTTCGCCGCCGAGGCCATGGCCGGCGCCGCCCAGGCGCTCGACCGGCTGACCCTCGCCAACGGCTATTTCGAGATCCAGAACGATGCGACGCAGCGCCGGGTCGTCTACAAGGATTTTGCCGTCGTGTTCGACCACTCGGGCTCGACCGCGCACGCGACCATCTCGGCGACCGGTCCTGCCGGGCCGTGGAGCGTTTCCGCGCAGGCCTCCGACGGAGACGCGCCGGCGCTTTCGGTGGAAGCGCGCGATTTGAGCCTCGCCGACCTCCAGGCGTTCGACAAGCGGCCTCCGCCGCTGACCGCCGAAGGGCCGATCGCGATCAGGATCGAGGCCGAGGTCACGCCGCAGTCGATGCTCCGGACCTTCACCGGCCGGTTCAGCGTCGGTGCCGGACGCGTGCGCTTCAACAATCCCGACGCGGTCCCCTTTTTCATCGACGAGGCGGCCGGCGCCGTCGCCTGGGACGGGGACGCGCGGCGCTATCGCATCGACAAGCTCGAAGTGCTCTCCGGTCAGACGCATGTGAAAATGCAAGGGTCGCTCGCGCCGCCAGCGGACGCCGACAAGGTCTGGACCGCGCATCTCGAGGCGCGCGACGCGCGATTCAGCCCGGAGCACGCAGGCGCGAACCCGGTTGAGCTCGAGTCGATCGTCGTCGACACGCGGTACCTGGCGGCGGCGCAGCGCTTCATCGTCGACGGCCTCACCGCCCGCGGACCGACGGTCGACCTGTCGCTCAAGGCGGAGTCCGCTCCCGACGGCGACGGATCGTCGCTCAAGCTCGACCTCGCGGCCGGCCCCAGCGCGACGCTCGATCTCGTCCGCCTGTGGCCGCAATTCATCAATCCCGACGTGCGCGAATGGTGCGCCCACAACCTTCACGGCGGCCGGCTGCGCGGAACGATGAAGGCCAACTGGACGGCGGCCGATCTCGACGCGATGGCGCACAAACGCGGCTTGCCGCGCGAGAGCCTTCACGGCGAGTTCACCACCCGCGACGTCGGCGTCGACCTCATGCCCGGCTTGCCGATGATGATGACCGACGAGGGGTCCGGATCGTTCACCGGGCATGAATTTTCGCTCTCCGGCAACCGCGCTTACATGACGCTGTCGCCGACGCGGCGGGTGCAGGCGAGCGACCTTGCCTTCAACATCGCCGATATGACGCCCCGCCCGATCGTCGACGCGTCTTCGCACGCCCACATGACCGGAACCGCCGACTCGCTGGCCGATCTCCTGATGCGCGAGCCGTTGCGCCGCCAGGCTGGACTGACGATCGATCCGTCGTCCGTCAAGGGGCAGGCGGAAGGCGATCTCGCCCTTGACCTCAAGCTTGGCAAGACCGCGCGTCCCGACGACACGCAGTTCCATGCGAGCGGAGCGCTCAAGGAGCTTCAGGTCGACAAGTTCCTCGCCGATGAAAAGCTCGAGGCCGCGACGGCTTCGTTTCAGGGCGACCGCGAATCGATGAAGATCGTCGGCGACGGCACGCTCCTCGGCGCCCCGACGCATGTCGAAGTCAACCGCGGGGCAGGGGACGAAGGCTCGGCCACTGTGACTTTCGCCCTGGACGCCGCTGGGCGCGCGAAGCGGGGGATGAATTTCAGCTCGTGGCTGACTGGAACGCTTCCGGTCAAGCTCAAGGCGCCGCTGAGCCGCACGAGCGCCGAGGTCGAAATCGATCTCACGCCCGCCGGGATCGACAATCCGGTCCCGGGCGTCTCGAAACCCGCAGGAAAGCCGGGCAAGGCGACGTTCATCGTCAAGCCCGCGCCCGAGGGCTCCTCTCTCAGCAACGTCGCCATCGATTTGGGCGCATCGACGATGCGCGGGACCGCTCAGGCGGGCGCGGACGGCGCAATCCAGAGCGCCACGATCACCCAGGGGCGCATCTCTCCCGGCGACGACTTCAGGGCTGAGGTCAACAATAGTCCCACTTTGCTCAAGGTCTCTGTGCGCGGGGCGGCGCTGGATGCACGCCCATTCGTAAAATCCTACTTTGCGGGGACGCAGTCGGGCCAAGCCGCCAAAGACCTCGATCTCGATATCAATGTCGCGAGTGTCGTCGGCGCGAACAAGCAGGCGATCAACGGCCTGGAGATGACGGCTTTCCGTCGCGGCGGCGACATGAGGCTGGGCGCCTTGCGCGGTCGGGTCGGCAGCGGCGCGGTGACTGCGACCGGGAGCGGCGGGGAAATGCGGCTCACCACCACCGACGCCGGCGCCCTCGTCCGTTTCGCCGACCTCTATGCGCGCCTCGAGGGCGGCGATCTCGATCTCATCTTGCGATCCAGGGGCGACGCGAGCGCCGGCCAGGCGACCCTCACCAATTTCGTGCTGCGCGACGAGCCGGCGTTCCGCCAGCTGGTGACGGCCGGCCGGCCGCGCGCGTCGGAGGACGGCGGCGCGGCGATCGATCCCTCGCTCGTGCGCTTTCAGAGGATGACGGCGTCGTTCGAGCATACGCCCGGACGGCTCAAGATCCAGGACGCCGTGATCTATAATCCGTACATGGGGCTGACGACCCAGGGGTTGATCGATTTCGAGCACAGCCAGATCGACGTCAGCGGGTCGTTCGTGCCCGCCTATCAGGTCAACACCATGCTGACCAAGATCCCGCTGGTCGGCGTTCTGCTCAGCGGCGGCCAGAACGACGGCGTTTTCGGGGTCAGCTATCGCGTGCACGGGGCGATGAGCGGCCCCACGCTGACAGTCAATCCGCTATCGGCGATCGCGCCCGGAATCTTGCGCCGGATTCTCGGCGCAATCGACGGCACGACGAGCCGCGGCGGTGCGCCCGAGCCGGCGCAGGCGGTGGAAATACCAGCGCAGCGGCCGGCGCGGTAGCTCACACCGCCCTGAGCAGCACGTGCTTCTTGCGGCCGAGCGACAGCTTGACGACGCCCGTCTTCAGCGCCTCGCGGGTGATGAGCGCCTTTTCGTCGCCGAGCGCAGCGTCGTTGATCCTCAAGCCGCCGCCGCGGATCTGACGGCGCGCTTCGCCGGTCGAGGCGACCAGCCCAGCGCGAACGAAGGCGGTCAGCGCGCCAAGCCCGGCGTCGAATTCAAACCCCGGCACGTCGACCGTCGGCAGGCTTTCGGCTAGCTCGCCTTCCTCGAAGGTCTTGCGGGCGGTGGCCGCCGCGGCGTCGGCGGCCGCGCGCCCATGCAGAAGCGCGGTCGCCTCGTTGGCCAGCGCCTTCTTCGCTTCGTTGATCTCGGCGCCGGGCAGGCTTTCGAGCCGGCGGATTTCCTCCAGAGGCAGGAGCGTGAACAGCTTCAGGAACCGGCCGACGTCGGCGTCGTCGACATTGCGCCAGAACTGCCAGTAGTCGTAGGGCGCGAGCATGGTCTCATCGAGCCAGATCGCGCCTGCGGCGGTCTTACCCATTTTCGCGCCCGACGCCATGGTGATCAGCGGTGTCGTCAGCGCGTAGAGTTGCTCGAGCCCCATGCGGCGGCCGAGATCGATGCCGGTAACGATGTTGCCCCACTGGTCGGAGCCGCCCATCTGCAGCGTCACGCCGTAGCGCTTGTTGAGCTCGGCGAAGTCGTAAGCCTGCAGGCACATGTAGTTGAACTCGAGGAATGTGAGCTCGTGCTCCCGGCTCAGGCGCAGCTTGACCGAATCCATCGCCAGCATGCGGTTGACCGAGAAATGCCGTCCGACGTCGCGCAGGAATTCGATGTAGTTGAGCTTCGCGAGCCAGTCGGCGTTGTCGGGCATGATGGCGTCATGCTTGCCGTCGCCGAAGCGGATGAAATGGGCGAACGCCTTGCGGATGCCCGCCTTGTTGGCAGCGATCTCAGCAACTGTCAGCAGCTTGCGGCTCTCGTCCTTGCCCGACGGATCGCCGACCATCGTCGTGCCGCCGCCCATCAGCGCGACCGGCTTGCCGCCTGTCTCCTGCAGCCAGTGCAGCATCATGATCCCGACCAGGTTGCCGACATGCAGCGAGGGCGCGGTGCAGTCGAACCCGATATAGCCGGCGAGCGTCCCCGAGTGCGCCTTGTCGTCGAGGCCCGCAAGATCGGAGCACTGATGCACGAATCCGCGCTCCTGCATGACGCGCAGGAAGTCGGATCGGGGTTGGAACGCGTCGGTCAAGCTCAGTCCTTCGGGCGCATTTCGCGGGGCGTGGTTTAGGCGGCGGAGGCGAGCGCGAAGGCGCGGCAGCGGCTCGGAACCCGGACCGCCAAGTGCAAGGCGGCGGGGAAGCGGTCTCGATCCTGTCGGGTTTGGGTCGTCGACGGGGACATTGCCGACCGAATGCGCTAACAGACCGGCATCCGCGCCCTCGAACCGGCGCGTGTCAGGACCCGCGCGCTTCCCATGTCCCCCCGCCTCGGCGAAGACGACTTGATCGCCCGTTATTTCGCTCCGCTGGCGGGACCGGCGGGCTTGGGGCTGCGCGACGACGCCGCCCTGGTTCGCCCGCCGGCAGGCGAGGACCTCGTCCTCACCGCCGACGCGCTGGTCGCAGGCGTCCATTTCTTCGCCGACGACCCGCCGGGGGCAATCGCGCGCAAGGCGCTGCGCGTCAACCTGTCCGACCTTGCAGCCAAGGGCGCGCGCCCGCTCGGATTCCTGTTGACGCTCGCGCTGTCAGAGGAGTGGCGCGAGGACTGGCTCGGCGCCTTCGCCGCCGGTCTCGGCGCCGACGCCAGGACTTATGATTGCCCGCTGATCGGCGGCGATACGGTTTCGACCCCGGGGCCGCTGACGCTGAGCGTGACCGCGCTCGGCTCGGTCCCGGAAGGGCGGATGGCGCGGCGCACCGGGGTCAAGCCCGGCGATCGCCTCTATGTCACCGGCACGATCGGCGATGCGGCGCTGGGGCTCAAAATCCGCCAAGGCCGTGGGCCCGACATCTCGGAGGCCGACAAGGCGTTCCTCATTGGTCGGTATCTGACGCCGGAGCCGCGCCTCAAGCTGATCGGCGCGATGGCGGCCCACGCGAGCGGCGGCATGGACGTCTCGGACGGCTTCGTCGGCGATCTGACCAAGATGCTCGACGCATCGGGGGTCAGCGCCGAGGTTCCGCTCTCTCGTCTGCCGCTGTCGCAGTCCGCGCAAGCCGCGATCGCCGCCGATCCCGGCCTGTTCGAGGTTGCGGCGACCGGCGGCGACGACTATGAACTTCTCGCCTCGGCGCCGCTCGATTCCGCGCCGGCCTTCGAGGCGGCTGCGGCGGCGGCAGGCGTGCCGTTGACGTTCGTCGGCGAAGCGGTCGAGGGGCGGCGGCCGCCGCGCTTCGTCGGCTCTGACGGCGCCCCGGTCGTCTTTGCCCGCGGTTCCTATAGCCATTTCTGAAAGCCATCCGGATGATCGAAGCGGCGCCGGCGTTCATGGACATGCGACTGCTCGCGGCGCAGGCGATCGCGCGCGAGGCGGGCGCGAAGGCGCGACGGCGGTTTCTCGATCGTTCGTTCACGGTCGCGTTCAAAGCCCGGCAGGACTATCTGACTGAGGTCGACGGCGAGACGGAGACGTTCATCGCCGAGCGCCTCGCGGTTGTCTTTCCCCAGGACGGATTCATCGGCGAGGAGAGCAACGCGCGGCCTGCGGGCGAGGGCGGGGCGGTGTGGGTCGTTGATCCGATCGACGGCACCGCGAATTTCGCTCGCGGCGCGCCGCATTTCTGCGTCTCGATCGCCTGCGTCATCGCAGCCAAGGTCGAGGTCGGCGTCATCTATAATCCGATGCTCGACGAATTGTTCGCCGCCAAGCGAGGGGGCGGGGCGCGGCTCAACGGCGAGCCGATCAGCGTCTCGCGCGTCGATGCGCTCGCCAACGCCGCAGTCGAGGTCGGCTGGAACTCGCGCGCGGGGTTCGCTCAATATGTCGGCCTCCTCGAGCGGGTGGCCTCGACCGGAGCCTCGCCGTCCCGCACCGGCTCGGGCGCGCTGGCCATCGCCTATGTCGCCGCCGGACGGCTCGACGGTTTCGTCGAGCATCACATCAACGCCTGGGACTGTCTCGCCGGGAATCTCATGGTGAGCGAGGCCGGCGGCTTTGTCAGCGATTTTCTGAACGGCGACGGCCTCGCCAACGGCAATGCGCTCATCGCCTGCGCGCCCGGGATCAAGCAGGCGCTCATCGCCGCCGCCGCCTTCGAGGGGATTGTCTGATGACCGAAATCACGCTCACTCACGGCGACGCGCAAGCGGCGATCGCGCTCCTCGGCGGCGAGGCCAGACAATGGCGGATCGCGGGGCGGGACCTCATGTGGCCCGGCGACCCGGCGATCTGGCCCGACATCAGTCCGATCCTCTATCCGGTCGTCGGGTGGACGCGGAACGGCGAGGCGCGTGTCGACGGCCACACCTATCCGCTCGGGCTGCACGGCTTCGCCCGGTTCGAGACCTTTGCTGTCGAATCCTCGTCGTCCGACTTCGCCCGGCTGACCCTTGTCGACAATGCGCGCACGCGCGCGGTCTATCCGTTCGCCTTCGCGCTCACGGTCGAATACCGGCTCGCTGCCGAGTCGCTCGCGATGGCGATCGAAGTCGCCAATCCCGGCGCCAAGGCCGCCCCTTACGCCTGCGGGCTCCACCCGGGCTTCCGCTGGCCGCTCGGCGCGGCCGGACGCGATGGCGCTCTTGTGCGGTTCGATCAGGCGGAGCCGCCCGAGGTTCCGCTCATCGCGCCGGGCGGCTTGATCGGCAAGACCATGCGCCCGATTCCGCTCCAGGGCCGCGACCTCAAGCTCACCGACGCTCTGTTCGCTCACGACGCTCTGTGTTTCTTCGACCGCTCGAGCCGGTCGCTCGCCTTCATCGACGCCTCGGGTGCGTCGATCACAATGGAATATCCGGGCTTCCCCCACGCCGGACTGTGGACAAGGCCGGGCGCGCCGTTCCTTTGCCTCGAAGCGTGGACCGGCTACAGCGATCCGGACGGGTTCGAGGGCGAACTCAGCGACAAGCCCAGCATGCGCGTACTCGAGCCGGGGGGGCGCGCGCGCCACGAGGCGCGCTTCGTCTTCCGGCCGAAGTGAGGATTGGTTCAATGTCCGCGCAGGAACGATCGATGGCCGGCGCTTCGGCTTTCGTGCTCGACGGCGCAGCGATCGCGGAGGGCGTGCTTGCGGAGGTCGCCGCGGAGGCGCGCGCGCTCGCAGCGCATGGCGTGACGCCCGGCCTCGCGGTTGTCCTGGTCGGCGACAATCCGGCCAGCCAGACCTATGTGGCGGGCAAGGGCAGGGCGGCCAAGGCCTGCGGCTTCCATTCGATCCAGCACAACCTGCCGGCCGAGACGGGCGAAGCCGAATTGCTCGCGCTCATCGAGATGTTGAACGCCGATCCCGCCGTTCACGGCATTCTGGTGCAATTGCCGCTGCCGGCGCACATCGATTCGGCGCGAGTCCTGGAAGCGGTTGCGCCGGCGAAGGACGTCGACGGCTTTCATCCGATCAATGTCGGTCTGCTCTCGATCGGCGATACGAGCCGGGCGCTCATCCCCTGCACGCCCGCCGGCGCGATGATCCTCATCGACCGCGCCTGCGAGCGGCTGGGCCGGTCGCCCGAGGGCATGGAGGCGGTGATCATTGGCCGCTCGAATATCGTCGGCAAGCCGATGGCGCAACTCCTGCTCGCCCGGCACTGCACGGTGACGATCGCCCACTCGCGCACGCTCGACCTGCCCTCGGTCGCGCGCCGCGCCGACATCCTCGTCGCCGCCGTCGGCCGGCCGGAAATGGTGCGGGAGAATTGGATCAAGCCCGGGGCGATCGTGATCGACGTCGGCATCAACCGCGTGCCCGGCCATGGGCTCGACGCATCCGGCCGGCCCAAGACCCGCCTCGTCGGCGATGTCGCCTATACGCAGGCGGCGGGGGTCGCCGGCGCGATCACGCCGGTCCCCGGCGGCGTCGGCCGCATGACCATCGCCATGCTGATGGCCAATACGGCGCTCGCGGCGAAACGATCGCTCAGCGCGTGAAGCGCCTCGGTCGTTTCTCTGCGCCCGGATCCGCGGGGCCTCGCCCTAAGTCGGCGCCTTCACCACGTGATACTCGATGCGGCGGTTCTTCAGGCGGCCTTCGGGCGTGTCGTTGCTCGCGATCGGATCGGCCTCGCCGTAGCCTTTGGCGATAAGCAGGTCTGGGTCGACGCCGAGCTTGATGAAGGCGTCACGAACCGCGTCCGCGCGTTTCTGCGACAGCGCGAGGTTCAGCGCGGTATCGCCGGTGTTGTCGGTGTAGCCCGCGATCTCGAGCACGTAGCCGGCTTTGAGCTGCTTCAGCTCGGCGGCTGCGCTCTTCAGGAACGGCGCCATCGATTCCGGAACTTCGGCGCTGTCCGAGGCGAAATTGACGACCGAGTCATTGAGCGCGAACAGGAGGTCCTTGACGTCGAAGCCGGATGGAAGCGATGCGAGCTCGGTCGTCGCCTTGTCGTTGGCGATCGCGACCGCCGCGGCGGTCTTGTCCGTCAGCGCGCCGACGGCGACGCCGGCGCCGAGCGCGCTCTTCAACGCCGCGATGATCGCGTCGCGCGCACTGTCCCCCATCGTGCTGCCGCCGACATCGACCGTGTCGCCTTTGAAAACTGCGTCGGCATTCGTGCCTTTGAGCGCCTGGAGGGCGGCCGCGAAGTTGCCGAGCCACGACGCCGCGGCGGCGTTCTGATCGACGCTAATGTTGCTTTTGACCTTGTCCTCGCCGAAGACCGAGTTGAGCGCGTTGAGGATCGAGGTCTTCGCATTGTCGTCGCTCACAACGCCTGACGCGCGCACGTCGCCGTTGTCGTTGCTGAGCGCGAGCCGGGTCGGCGCGGCGGCGGCCGGTGCAGCGGTCGCACCCGCGGCGGGAGTCGGGGTCGTAGGCGGCGCCGCGGTTGCGGACGACTGTTCGGTCGTCGCAGGCGAAGCCGGGGCGGCGGGCGCTGGCGCCGCGGTCGTAGGCGGCGCCTGCGAGGCTGTCGCTTGCGTGTCCGTCGAGGGTGCGGGCGTCGTCGCCTGCGCTTCGGTCGAAGCGAGCGCGGGCAGGCGGCGGAGGCGCGTCGCCGCGTTTCGGTCGAAGCCGGCGCAGGGTCTGCGCTGCCGGCTGAGGCGGGGCGGCGGTGGAGGCGGCGTCGCCTGCGTTTCGGTGGAAGCCGGCGCAGGGGCCTGCGTCGCCGGCTGAAGCGGCGGCGTTGGCGAAGGAGCCGGCGGCGGGGGCGGCGCCTGCGCGACGGTCGAGGGCTCCGGGGCCTTCGCGACGGGCGGAGCGGGCGGGATTCGGTTGAGGGTCGACCAGAAATAGGACAGGAAGCCGACCACCACCAGCGCCGCCAGCGCCGGCCACAGCCAGCGCGTTACGCCGGCCTGTTCCGGCGTCGGGCTCGGCGGAGCATCGACTCGCCGCGGCGTGACTGTCGCAACCGGCGTCCGCGAAAGGAACCTCGTAACCTCCACCGGCACGCCGCCGGGGATGGCGCCGTCGGGGGTCAGGAGGCCGACGATTTTGGGCAACGCATAGCCCATCGCGGTCGCAACGACGTCCTGCGCCAGGCCGAGCCGGTTGGCCACGCGGCCCAGAGCCGTAGGGCCAAGCGCTTGTTCGACCTGCTGAGCAGGGAGCGGGGCCGCATCCGGACGGCCGAGCCAGGAGCTGACCTCCGAGCTCAGGCCGCCGGATCTAAGCCGCTGGAGAAAGCCGCCCACGCCGTCGGGCGAATTGACGACCATGGCAAGAACTTCCCCGACGAACGCGCGGGCGTTGCCGCCAAGTCCGTACCGACCGGCCAAGTCGTCGATAAGCGTGTCGAACATCGCCATATCTTCCTCCCAAGGGGTCGCTTGCAACCTCAAGCCGCCGCGCGCTTCTTATCGCATGAGCGCCTTCGCCCTAGCGTAGTACAACAGCGCGATCGTCTTGGCATCGGCGATTTCGCCGCGCTCGATCATATCGAGCGTCTCCGCGAACGGAATCTCGATGACCTCGATATGCTCGTCGTCGTCGACTCCGCCGCCGCGCCCTGAGCGGTCGGATTCGCCGTACGGGGCGACGAAGCAGGCGATCTTCTCCGTCATTCCCCCCGGGGACATGTAGGCGTCGAAGGCGTGGATGGGATCGCGAATCGCGACGCCCGTCTCCTCGAGCGCCTCGCGGATGGCGCAAACGTCGGGCGGATCGCCGTCCAGCATCCCGGCGCACGCCTCGATCGTCGCCAGCGCCCCGTCGCTAAGATAGGCGCCGGCGCGGAACTGCTTGACCAGCATGACGACGGCGCGTCGGGGATCATAGAGCAGCACGGCCGCCGCCAGCCCGTGGCGATAGACCTCGTGCGACAGCGTTCGGGTCGAGCCATCGGCCTCGATGACTTCGATCTCGGTGCGGGTGAGATCAAACCGGCCCTTGGAGAGGAGCGTTTCGCCGATCACGCGTGCGGCTTTGGCCATTGCGCGAGCCTAGTAGCGGAATTGTTCGCCAAGGATTCGCTCGTCAAGCGAATGGCCGGGATCATGCAGCAAAATGAGCGAGGTCGCCTTGTCCATCGCGACGTCGACTTCGACCACCCTGCGGATTTCGAAGTGATCGGCGGCGGCCGCCACCGGGCGCTTGTCGGCTTCCATCACCTTGATGGTCACGCGTTGCGAATCCCTGAGCAGCGCGCCGCGCCAGCGGCGGGGGCGAAACGGCGAGAGCGGCGTCACCGCCATCAGCGGCACGCCGAGAGGCAGGATCGGCCCGTTGGCGGAGAGGTTGTAGGCGGTCGAGCCAGCGGGGGTGGCGACCAGGATGCCGTCGGCGATCAATTCGTCAAGCTGCGTCTTGCCGTCGATCTCGATCCGCAGCTTGGCCGCCTGATAGGTCTGGCGGAGCATCGACACCTCATTGATCGCCCGCGCCGTCGTCTCCGCTCCGTGGACGTCGCGCGCGCGCATGATCAGCGGATGGATGATCGCCGGCAGCGCCGCCTTGAGCCGCTCGCGCAGGCCGGTTTCCCAATAGTCGTTCATCAGGAAGCCGACCGACCCGCGGTTCATGCCGAAGATCGGCTTCGGCGACTTCATCGTTCTATGCAGGGTCTGGAGCATGAGGCCGTCGCCGCCGAGCGCGACGATGACGTCGGCCTCGTCGAGCGGGCTGTCGCCATAGCGCGCGGTCAGCCTTCCAAGCGCTTCGTCGGCTTCCTTCGCGCCGGATGACAGGAAGGCGATCGTTTGCGTTCGCGCCTCTGGCGTAACGACCGACATGCTCAATCCCCCGTCTTGCAGCACGCAGTCTTATCCGAGCGCTTGCCGTTTCGGAAGCGGCGCGCTGAAGCCGTGCGGAGGCGCTTTGGGATCGATGCTGCGACGACAGAGCGACTGAAAGCAGATTTGCAAGCCGCGCTCAGGCATCGGGCAGGATGTGGGCGGCCCTGCGCGCGGCGCCCTCGGGGGTCGGCAGCTTGATGAGGAACCGCGCGCCGCAATAGAAGTCGTCCGCCTTGGCCGGGGCGAGCGTGATCGCCCCGCCGTTTCGCGTCACGAGGTCAGCGGCGATCGCCAGGCCGAGGCCGGCGCCGGCCTGGCTCGTCGACTTGTGGAACGGCTCGAAGATCCGCTCGGCCTGATCGGCGGGAAAGCCGGGGCCGGTGTCGCTGATCTCGATCAGCGCCAGCCCGTCGGTGCGGATGGCGGCGAAGCGGATGGCCTTCGGGCGGCCGTCCTCGGCCCCCTTGCCCATCAGCGCCTGGGCGGCATTGCGGCTCAGGTTCTCGAGCACACGCAGAATGTGGTCAGGATCGGCATAGAGATCGAATCGGGGCGGAATATCGATGTCGTAGTCGATCGCCTCTCCGCTTTCGGCCTGCGTCGACTCGACCGCCTGCCGAACGAGCTCGCTCAAATCGAACCGCCGCCGCGATGGAGGCAGTTCGCGGCCCGCCCCGTATGTCAGCGTCGATTGGCAGAATTGAATCGCCCGATCGAGCGTCGCGACCAGCCGGGGCGCGAGCCGCTGTGCGAGCGGATCGGGGATTGTCGCCAGCCGGTCCGAGATCAGCTGGGCGGCGGACAGCATGTTGCGCAAGTCATGGTTGATGCGCGCAACCGCCATGCCGAGCTCGGCGAGGCGCTTGCCTTGCGCGAGCTCGTGGGCGAGCGAGCGCTGCATGACCGCAAGCGCCGTCTCGGCTCGGCCGATCTCGTTGCGCCGCCCGCTCGCCGCGATCACCCGCGAGGCATCCTGCGGGCTCTCGCCAAAAGCGATAATGTTGGACGTCAGGCGGCGCACCGGCCGCAGCACCATGCTCCAGAGCGCGGCCCACAGCACGCAGGTGACGACGGCGGCGATGGTGAGCGAGATGTTGAGGAAGTTATGCGATACGCGCCACAACCCCTCGATCAGGGGCGACTCGTCGAACGTTACCTCGATCGCCGTCTGGTCCGGTAAGGCCCTGGATCCTACTTTCACGATCCTTCCCGGGGTGGCGAAGAGGGCGTGAAAGGTCGCCTCGATGCCATCGAAATAGGAACTGTCGTCGGCGGCGATCGCCTCCGCAGCGTCTGGCGAGAAGCCGGGAACAACGAGCTCGCGGCGCCCGGCGGGCGTCAGGATCGCGATCGACTTGACGCCGACGCTGTCGAGAATTCGTCGCGACAGGTCCGCGGGCAGGGGCGTCGGCCCGTCGGCGCTGAAGGCCTCGACAGCCGTCTGCGCCGCGGCAATCTTGTTGTGGAGCCACATTTCGCGAAAGGCGACCAGCCGGGTCAAATAGAACAGGCCCATCGCCAGCAGGATGAAGCCAAGCGTGACCGCAAGCACGCGCGCCGCGAGCCCAAAGCCGCGCAGCGGCGCCGTCACTCCCGCCGAGTCAGCCGGGCGGGCGAAGGTCTGCGCCAGAGACTGGGTAAGCGCCGGGGAGTCGGCGCCGGTTCGATTTCGGTCAGGCAGATCAAGCATGGGCGGTCAGGCTGCTTCAGGTCTTCAATTCGTCCTCGATATAAGCATTGATTATAGCTGAAAAATTGGCGTCGGCGTGGAATCCAAGGCTTTTTGCTCGCGCCGGATCGAAATCGCGGGCCCAGCCGGCGACGATGCGGGCGATCGTCTCGTCGGGCTGACGACGAATGAGTCTCGTCGTCTTTTCGCCGGCGATGGCGCGCAGCGCCTCGATCTGCTCGCCGACGGTGACGCTCACTCCCGGCAGGTTGAGCGACCGGCGAGCGCCAAGGAGCGAGAGATCGAGTTCCGCCGCCCGCAGCAGGAACTCGACTGCGGCGCGCGGCGAAGCGTGCCAGTGGCGCACCTCCTCGCCGACCGGCAGGATCGCCTCCTTGCCGTTGAGCGGTTCGCGGATAATGCCGGAAAAGAAACCCGAAGCCGCCTTGTTGGGCGCCCCCGGACGCACGCAGATCGTCGGCAGGCGCAGGCCAATGCCGTCGAAGAAGCCGCGGCGCGAATAATCGGCGAGCAGAAGTTCGCAAATCGCCTTTTGGGTCCCGTAGCTGGTCAAGGGCGCGGCGACGAATTCGTCGCCGATCTTCTCCGGGAACGGCGCGCCGTAGACGGCGATCGACGAGGTGAAGATGAGGCGCGGCCGATAGGCGCCGCCGGCGAGCGCCTGCTCGCGCCGGATCGCCTCGAATAGAGCGTGGGTACCGCCAAGGTTGATGGCGTAGCCCTTGTCGAAATCAGCCTCGGCCTCGCCGGAAACCACCGAGGCGAGCAGGTAAATTACGTCCGGCCTTGTCGCGACGAGCCTCGGGGCGACGTAAGGCGCGGCGATGTCAAAGGCGTCGAGCGACACCGGGAAGGGCGCGTCCTTAAGCGGCTGAGGCGCGACGATGTCGACGAGATGCGCGTGGTCGATCGTCTTGCCCGCGACGCGACCGTCTCGGGCAAGGCGCGCGGTGAGCTTGCGCCCGATCATCCCCGCCGCGCCGATGATGAGCAGTTTCATTCGAGGCTTCCTCTTTTCGCCGCGCCCGAACCATCGCTGGGCCAGCGGGTCGGCAATCTAGTGTGGTTTCGGCGCTCTGCATATCCCGGCCATGATGTCAAGTTGTATCGAGCAACGCTGAAGTGAAGAAAGGCTTGCCTTGTTTTGGCCCTAACTTTCCTCCAGACGAATCTGGCAACGTTCAGAACAAGAAGGTGAAATGGATGCGGAAAGTTGTTTTGTTGTGTGCGATGTTCATCGGATTTACAGGCGCAGCTCGCGCCGGTGAATTGGGTATAGCCTCATATTATCAAAATCCGTACTACGGCGGGCTGATCGCAGCCCATAAGACGCTCCCGTTTGGAAGCAGGGTGAAGGTGGTCAATCTCGACAACGGCCGCAGCGCGGTCGTGAAGATCGTCGACCGCGGCCCGTTCATTCGCGGCCGGATCATCGATGTCTCGCCGGCCGCCGCAAGCGTGCTTGGTTTTCGCCAGGCGGGCCTGGCCCATGTCAGGATCGAGCGAATTGTAGGTTCGCGCCAGCAGGCCGCCCGGGATTCGTCGGCGGGCCTGGCGCCCGTCGGCGATCCTCGCGGGTCGCGGTCCGGTCGAACTCGGCCGGACCTCGGGCGACTACATCCCCGGCATCGGCATGATCTCGACGACTTCCACCCATGCGCCGGGCATCATTTGAAGGTGGGGGTGGTCCTTGCCAAACATCTTCGCGGCGGCTTCGTGGGAATCGGCTTGGACGACCGAATAGCCGCCAATCCCGTTTTTCGTGTCTTTGGCGCCGCTCGCGTCCACGCGCTTGGTCTTGCCCAAGGGCGCTCCGCCGTCGACGATGGAGACCTTATGCGCGCCCATCCAGTTCATCCACGCCTCCATCCCCTTCTTTTGCATCTCCGGGGTTGAGTTTCGCATCATTGTCTCGAAGGCGGCCGGGTCGGCCATGTACAGAACAATGAATTTTTTCATGGATGTCCTCCCTGGAACACGTCGTCAGAGGGTCGCCCTCTACCACGCGGCCGCCTCGCGCTCAATTTAGAAGCCGGTCCGCGCCTTAATTCCCGCCTTCCAGGAGCCTTCGCGCGATCACGTGCGCCTGGATTTCCGCCGCGCCTTCGAAAATGTTGAGAATGCGTGCATCGCACAGAACCCGCGAGATTGGGTACTCAAGCGCGAAGCCGTTGCCGCCGTGGATCTGCAGCGCATTGTCGGCCGCCGTCCAGGCGACGCGCGCGGCGAGCAATTTCGCCATCCCCGCCTCGAGGTCGCAGCGCCGGCCTTCATCCTTGGCGCGGCCGGCGAAATAGGTGATCTGGCGGGCGATGTGGATCTCGGTCGCCATCAGTGCCAGCTTGTCGGCGACGCGGGGGAAATGGATGATCGGCTTGCCGAACTGCACCCGCTCGCGGGCGTAGCGCAGGCCAAGCTCGAAGGCGCATTGCGCAACCCCGACGGCGCGCGCCGCCGTCTGGATACGCGCCGATTCGAAGGTCTCCATCAATTGCTTGAAGCCCTGGCCTTCCTCGCCGCCGAGCAGCGCCCCGGACGGCAGCCGGAAGCCGTCGAAGGCGATCTCATATTCCTTCATGCCGCGATAGCCGAGCACCTCGATTTCGCTGCCCGACATACCCTTGGCGGGAAATGGGTCGGCGTCGGTCCCGCGCGGCTTCTCAGCGAGGAACATGGATAAACCTCGGTAGCCCTTCTCGCCCGGATTGGTGCGCACGAGCAGCGTCATCAGGTCGGCGCGGACGGGATGGGTGATCCAGGTCTTGGCTCCGTTGACCACGTATTCGTCACCCTCGCGAACCGCCCGGGTGCGCAAAGATGCGAGGTCCGAGCCGGTGTTGGGCTCGGTGAAGACGGCGGTCGGCAGGATCTCCCCGCTCGCGATCCTGGGCAGGTAATTGCTTTTCTGCGCCTCGGTTCCGCCGACAAGGATGAGTTCGGCGGCGATCTCGGAGCGTGTGCCGAGCGAGCCGACGCCGATATAGCCGCGCGAGAGCTCCTCCGATACCACGCACATCGCGACTTTGCCGAGCCCCATGCCGCCATAGGCCTCCGGGATCGTCAGGCCGAACACGCCCATGTCCGAAAGGCCGGCGATCACCTCGAGCGGGATATAGGCGTTCGCGCGGTGCCATCCTTGCGCGTGGGGCGCGACCTTGGCGTCGGCGAAGCGGCGCATCTCGCCACGAACGGCCTCGAAGGTCTCGTCGAGACCAGGATCGCCGATCGCGCCTTCACGCGCTTCGCCGATGAACGCCGCGAGGGCGGCGCGGTTCTCGCGGGTATTGCCGGAGGCGATAAGCGCCTCGACCACTTCGGTGCGGAACGGCGCTATTTCATCGGGGCCGAGGCCGAAGTCGGTGAGCCGCACGATCTCGCCCTGGTTCATCGGGATGCCGCCGAAAATTTGAGCGAGATATTCGCCGAGGCCGATCCGCGTGAGCAGCTCTTCGGTCTGGCCGAAACGGCCCGCGTCGCGCATCCGCGCCGCATAGGCGGCCATTTCCTTGATCGCCTCGACATAGGTCGCAAGCCATGCGAGGCCGTGCGCGGCATGCTGCTCGGCCTCGATCCTGGCTGCGCTGAGCTTGCCGTTCTCGCTCACCCGTTCGCGCACGGCGGTGAGAGCGCAATCCATGAGGCCCTCGGCGGCGAACTGGGCTTGGCGGGCGAGGTCGTCCAGGGTCACGGAGGCGGCTCTCCTGCGGGTCAGCGACGTTGCTGCGCCGCAGCATGCGTCGGCGCCTCGGCCGTGGCAATGCGTCTTTTTGGCGCCGCACGGGCAAATTCACGCCTGTCCGGGTGGCGCTCGCTGGCGGGCCGGGCCAAAATGGCGGCCGACGAGGGGAGGCGAGAGGCAGGGTGATCGCGGCTTTGAGAATCCCTTGGCAGGCGGCCGAGAAGTTCGCCGCCGACGACGGCTGGGCGATTGCCAGCTACATCGGCCTGACGCTGCTGACTTCTCTGTTCCCGTTTCTGATTTTCGTCGCGGCTCTGGCCGGGTTCATTGGATCGGGCGATCTGGCCAAGGAGGCGGCCAAGCTCGTGTTCGCCGAATGGCCGGCGGTCGTGGCCCGTCCCATCTCCGAGGAGGTGGAGCGGGTGCTGACCACCCCGCGCAGTGGCGGATTGCTCACTTTCGGCGCGGTCTTCTCGTTCTATTTTGCTTCAAGCGCGATCGAAGCGCTTCGGGTCGGCCTCAATCGCGCCTATGGCCTCGTCGAGCCCAGACCGTGGTGGCTGCTACGCCTGCAGTCGCTCGTGCTGGTGCTGGTCGGGTCGATTGCGCTGCTGGCGCTGGCCTTCCTTGTCGTGCTCGGACCACTGATCCTGGATACGCTCGCGGCCTATTTTCCCGCGGTGGCGGAGGCGCATGAGCTTCTGACGTTCGTGCGCATCGGCGTCGCGGCGTCGATGCTCGCGATCTCGCTCATTCTCGCTCATCTCATCCTCCCCGCGCACAGGGTCGGGTTTGGGGACATTCTGCCCGGCGTCGCGGTGACGTTCATCGCCAGCATCGCCTTCGGCGAGGTCTTCGGCTTCTATTTGAGCGAGTACCTTCGCAACTACATCTCGACCTACGCCGGTCTCGCGTCGGTCATGATCGCGCTTGTCTATCTCTATTGGGTGGCGCTGCTGTTCGTCTTTGGCGGCGAGCTTAACGCGGCCATTATCACGGCGCGGCGGAAGCGGAAGGAAGCTGAAAGCATGCTTTCTCACCCGTAAGGGAACTGGCGAAGTCTGGCGGCCCGTCTGTCAGTCGCTGCCCCGCTCGAGCACGCAGATCAGGCCCGGCGCGTCTCTCTTGGCCTCGCGACGGATCGACGCGGAGCGGATCAGGAGCGGGCTTAAAGTCGACTCCCGGGCGGTCGCCTCGAGATAGGCGCGCGAATGGGCGAACCGCATCGACGCGCCGAGCGCGAAGCTCTGGCCCTCGCAGGTCTCGGCGGAAAAGGCGAAGAGACCACCGCTGGCGAGCGCGGTCGCAATGGCGCCGAACAACGGGGTGAGTTCGCCTATATAGGCGAGCACGTCCGCGGCGACGATGAGATCGAACGCCGCCCGCGGCTGGCGCCCGAGCAGCGCTCTCGCGTCGCCGACGAAGAGCGCGTCATAGGCGCCGCGCTCCTGCGCCTTCGCGATCATGGCCGGGGCCAGATCGACGCCCGTCAGACGGCCGACGCGGGCCCGCAGCGCCAGTCCCATGAGTCCGGTGCCACAGCCGATGTCGAGCGCTGACTCAAAGCGGCGGCTAGGCGCGGCGGCGCTCAAGGCTTCGCCGATGAGGGCAGGGGCGCGGTAGCCAAGCGTCCCGGTCAGATGCGCTTCAAAGCGGGGCGCGTATTGGTCGAACAGGCGCGCGACATAAGCCGCCGGAAGGCCGGGCGGAACGTCGCCTTGCCCGATGAAAGCGAGCCGGGCCGTCGCCCCTTGCGCGTCGGCGGCGTCCAGGCGAAGCGTCGCTCGGAACGCGTCCGCGGCCGCGTCGACCTCGCCAAGCCTCTCTCGCGCTTCGCCGAGGGCGAACCACGCAGCGGCCCAGTCCGGCGCGCGCTCGAGCGCCTGTTCGAGAACCTCCGCCGCAGCGCGAAAATCGCCCTCGTCCGCGGCGGCCCTGGCGTAGGCGAAGCGGCGCCCGGCGATGGGATCGCCGCAGGCGAGCGGATCGCGCCCCACGCGCGTGGCTCAGCGCTTCCTGCGCCGCAGGCTGTCGAAATAGACGACGATGATGATGAGCGCGCCGGTGATGATCGTCTGCCAGAACGAGTTGACGTTGAGCAGGTTGGCCCCGTTGCTGATCGTCTGCAGTATGAGGGCGCCGATCACCGGGCCGTGGACCGAGCCGACCGCGCCGAAGAGGCTTGCGCCGCCGATGACCGACGAGGCGATCGATTGCAGTTCATCGCCTTGGCCCTGGGTCGGATTGCCGATGCCGATTCGAGTCGCCAGCAGCACGCCGACAAAGGCTGCGAACAGCGAGCACAGAACATAGGCGACATAGGTGATCGCCTTGACGTTGACGCCGGAGAGTCGCGCTGCCTCCTTGTTCGAGCCGATCGCGAACAGATAGCGTCCCCAACGGCTGTGATTGAGAAAGACGTGAGACGGAACGGCCACCAGGACGACCATCCACACCAGGGAAGGAATCTGGAACCAGCTCCCGTCCGTCCATGGAAAGCCGAGAAACGACGTGCGCGAGAAGTTGGTGAACGTGTCGTTGGTGATCGAGATGGTCGCGCCGTTGGTGATCAGGAGGCCGATGCCGCGCAAGGCGTACATCGTCGACAGCGTCATTATGAACGGCGGCAGCCCCATCTGCACGACGCCGAACGCATGGAAGAGGCCGATACCGACGCCGATCAGGAGCGAGATCGTGACAGCGCCGGTGATCGTCGAGGCGAAGCCGAGGTCGTTGGTCAGCAGCAGGGCGACGATCATGCTGATGAAGCCTTCGACCGCGCCGACGGAGAGATCGATGCCGCCGGTGATGATGACGAAGGTTTGCCCAATCGCCAGAATGGCGATGAAGGCGGTCTGGCGCAGCAGATTGGCGATGTTGTTGGCGGTCCAGAACGTCGTCGTCTCGATCGACAGCGCAAGCCACATGATGGCCAGGAGCCCCAGCAGGGTGAGACCAAGAAAGACGCCAAGGCCAGCGCCGGCCGGGCGCGTTCGCGCAATTGTTTGATCGCTCATTCTCGCTGCGTTCCCTTGCCCTAGACGCCGATCGCCTCGCTTAGGATTGTTTCGTGCGAGGCGTCTCTATGATTGTGAGTTGCGACGATGCTGCCGCCGCGGAAGACGTGCAGGGTGTCGGCCAGCTCGTAAACCTCGGGGAGATAAGACGAGATCATGATGATGCCGGCGCCCTCCTTAAGCAGACTGGCGAGCAGCCGATAGATCTCCGCCTTGGTGCCGACGTCGACGCCGACCGTCGGCTCGTCGAATATGAAGAGCTTGGCGCCGTGATTGAGCCATTTGCCGATCACCACCTTTTGCTGGTTGCCGCCGGAGAGACTCGACACGAGCGCGGTCTGCGCCGCCGTCTTGATCTGGACGTCACGGATCTGCTTGCCGGCGGCTCGGACTTCCTTCGCGCTGTTGATCAACGGACCAAGGCTCAGGCGCTTCAAGATCGGCAGGTTGAGGTTGAAGCCGACGCCAAGATTGAGGCACAGCCCCTGGTCTCTGCGGCTCTCGGGGGCGAGCGCAATGCCGAGGTCCATCGCCTGGCGTTCGTTGCGGATCGAGACGTCGCGACCCTGCCAGGAAATGCGGCCGCTCGACGCTGGATGACGTCCGAACACGCTCTGGACGAACTCGCTGCGGCCTGCGCCGATGAGGCCGTAGAGTCCGACGATCTCGCCTTCGCGCACCTTCATCGAAATGTCACGAAAGCCATCGCCCGACAGCATGTCGGTCTCGAGAATCGGCGCGCCGATCGGAATCGAATCCTTGTAGTAGATCTGTTCGATCGTGCGGTTGATCATCAACGCGATGAGGTCAGCCTCGTTCGTGTCGCCGATCCGGCGCGTGCCGACGAGCGCGCCGTCGCGCAGCACCGACACGCGATCGCAGAGCTCGAACACCTCTTCCAGCCGATGACTGATGTAGACGATGGTCACGCCATTGGCTTTGAGCCGGCGGATCAACGTGAACAGGGCTGCCGCTTCCTGGCGGGTGAGATAGGCCGTGGGCTCGTCGAAGATGAGGAACTTCGCCCCTCGCCGTTCGGCCCTCGCCGTCGCGACGAGCTGCTGCTGGCCGATGGTCAACGACGACAGGATGACGTCGGCCGGCAAGGAGAACCCGAGATCGTCCAGCAGCTTCTGGCCGTCGCGCACCATCCGCTTGTGGTCGAGGAGTCCCGCTCGCATCTCCTCGTCGCCGAGGAAGATATTGCCGGCGACGGTCAGATGCGGACAAAGCACGACTTCCTGGTGCACTGCGTTGATGCCGAGGCCGATCGCCTCGTGCGGGTTGGCGAGTGGGACTGCCTTGCCGCGCCAGTACACCGCGCCGGAGGAGCGCGGATGGACGCCGGTCAAGAGCTTGATCAGCGTCGACTTGCCGGCCCCGTTTTCGCCGACGATGGCGTGGATCTCGCCCTCTTCGAACGCGAGGTCGACCGCCTTCAGGGCGTGGGTTGCGCCAAACCTCTTATCGAGCTTTTCGAGCGCCAGGATCGGCGCGCCCGCGGCGGCGGGACTGCTGGGACTGTTGAGGTGTGTCATCGACCGTTCGGCAAGGCGACAGCTTCAAGGAGACGGCATCTTGGCCGCCGCGCGGTCCCCGCGCAAGGCCGCCGCGAACCGCGGGCTTGGCCGCACCCTCGGGCGGTTTCGGAAGGGAAAACCCCTTCCCGCAGGCCGGGAAGGGGGCTTCATCAAAAGCAGCGACTATTTGACTTTCGGAAAGAGGAGGGCGTGCTGCTTCTCGCCGTCCATGTTGGCCTTGGTGATGAGGTTGGCGCCGGTGTCGACGAATTTCTCAACCTTCTCGCCCTTCGAGGCGGCGAGCGCGGTCTTGATGCCGTCATAGCCCATTCGATAGGGGTCCTGGACGACAAGCGCGTAGATCGTTCCGTCCTTGAGGAAGCCGATCAGCTTGTCGTCGCTGTCGAAACCGACCAGCTTGATCGTGTCGGCCTTCTTGTTCTCGGCGATCGCCTGACCCGCGCCTTGAGCCATGATGAGATTGGACGCGAAGACGCCGCGCAGATTCGGGTTCGCGGTGATGAGGTCGGTCATGATGTTGAGCGCGGTCGTCGCCTTGCCGTCGGCGACTTTGTCGGCGACGAGCTTGAGGCCCGGATATTTGGCCGCGAGCTCTTCCTTGAACCCTTTGGCGCGCTGGTCGAGCGAGCCGACCCCGGGCAGCGAGGTGATCAGCGCGACGTCGCCCTCAACCTTTCCGTATTTCTCTTTGATCCCGTCGGCAAGGCCGTCCGCGCCGATGCGGCCGCCCTGGACGTTGTCGGTGGTCAGGAACGACGTGAAGGCCTTCGAGTCGGCCGCGGAATCGATGCCGATGACCGGCACCTTCTTCGCTGCTTCATCGACCGGCTTGCCGAGCGCCTTGAACTCGGTCGGCGCGATGACGACAGCAGCCGGCTTTTCGGCGACGGCGTTTTCGAGGATTGAAATCTGGCCGTTGATGTCGGACTCGGACTGTGCGCCGAGCTCGGGAACCTTGACGCCGAGATCCTGGCCGGCCTTGCGCGCGCCCGCCAGCACGATTTGCCAATAGTTCGATGTGGTGTCCTTGACGATGATCGGGATCGTCGGCTGGTCAGCGGCGTAAGTCGGCGCGCTGAGCGCGGCGGCCATGGCGACGGCCGCGGCGATAAGCATTGTCTTCATGAGGCTTCCTCCATTGATGAGAGCATGTCCGCTCTCGACTCCATTTGCATCTCCGGTCGCCCGGAGGGTGCTCCGTTTGGATGACCGCGACGTCATCCAGTGTGGGGTACGCGATCTCCCGATTCGGAAGCAAGCGCCGCTCGCAGCCGCGGCAGCTTCACTTGCACATCGTTCGTCTCGGCGAGTTCGATCAGGCCGCCGAAACGGCGCCGCTTTTTGGCCTCGTGATTGATGAATATTTCAGCCAGGCGATGATCGAGAAAGGGATTGCACAACCTTTCGACGACGGTCGCGCGATAAGCCGCCGCCTGTTCTTTCATGCCGATCCCGGCGAAGACGGGCAGCACTTCCTCCTCGAAGAGTTCGATCGAGCTCGGCGCGGATCGCGCTATCCGCCATCGCCTCGCGGACAGTCAGCATCGGCGCGCCGCCTTCTCGCGCCCAGATCTCCGCGAGATACGTATGGCCCAGGTTGAGAATGAACAGCTTCAACCGCTCGAAAGGCTTGAGATCGCCGGTCACCGTGATCGAGGCGTGACGGCAGGGAAGCTCGAGGCCGGGCTGGTCCTCGATCGCCCAAAGCGCATAGGGCTCGGCCACAGCGCCGACCGGCTCGAGCGGTTCGGAGACAATGCGGTCGACGAGCGAATTGACCCAGACGCACTCGGCATCGATCCAGCGGCGCGCCTTCGCCGGCGCGTCCCAGCGATCGAGCACGCCGAGCACCGCGGCGCGCAGCGCGTTGCCGTTGGCCGGCGTCAATTCGCACGGGAAAAGCGTGATCGGCCCGGCGCCGGCGCGATGGCGGGCGAGCAAGAGCTTGGCGAGCTTGGCCGGAAACGACCGCGGCGGCCCCGCGTCCGGCCGGTCGGAGGGATCGGTCTCGTAGCCGCGGTCGGCGGTGTTCGACACCGCGCAACGCGCTTCGTTGAACCGGCGCTCGACGTCTTCCCATTGCGACGTTGCGTCGAAGCCAGCGCCAATGCTCGTCACCTCGACGCTCTCGTCGACGATTTTGCCTCCCGCGAGGCCCTTGACCCGAACGAGGTAAGGCTTGCCCGCGGCAAAAGCTTCGAGGCGCTTGCGGCTCTCCTTGCTCGACGTCGTCTGCACGACAGCGATGTGGCCCATGGCCTCTCCGCGCGCCAACGCCTCGCTGACAAAGAGGTCGACATGCGCCTGCAGGAAGCGGCTGGTGCCGAACTGGAGGATCGGGAATGCGGTCAAAAGCCTAAATCTCGATGAGAGCCTTGATCACGCCCGTTTCGGGCTTGATCCAGACCGGAAAGCTGCCGGGCGCCTCGTCGAGCGAAACGCGGTGGGTGATGAGCGCCTCGGTCGGCACGAGTCCCTCGCGCATGGCGCCGAACACTTTCGAAAAATCCTGCGGGGTCGCGTTGCGGCTGCCGAGCAGCGAGGTCTCGCGCTTGTGGAACTCGGGATCGGCGAAGCAAATCGTATCGCGCACGACGCTGACCAGAACGTATGTTCCCCCATGGGCGACATAGTCCAGTCCCGCCATCATCGACTTCACGTTTCCGGTCGCGTCGATGACGATGTCGAAAAAGTCTCCGGACGTGAGCGCCGACAGCGCTTCGACGGCGTCCGCCCCCGCCGGGACCGCGTGGTCGACGCCAAGCCGGCTGCGGCAGAAGTCGAGCCGATCCTGGCGGAGGTCGAGGGCGGTGACCGAGCCGCCCGCGAGCTTGGCGAACAGCATGCAGCCGATGCCGATCGGTCCGGCGCCGACAACGAGGATGCGATCGTCCTTGCGAGGGCTGGCGCGGCGGACTGCGTGGGCGCCGATCGCTAGAAACTCGATCATCGCCGCCTGATCGAGGGTGATTCCGTCAGCCGGCGCGACATTGGCTTCCGGGACACACACGTAGTCGGCCATACCGCCGTCGATGTGCACGCCCAGGACGCCGATGCGCTGGCAGCAATTGGTCTTGCCGCGCCTGCAGGCGACGCAGACGCCACAAGCGAGATAGGGGATGACGTAAACCTGCTGGCCGACCGCGATCGCGCACCCCGGACCGGTCTCAGCCACCTCGCCCGATAGTTCGTGGCCGATGACGCGCGGATATTCGAGGAACGGATGAGAACCCTCGAAAATGTGCAGATCGGTGCCGCAAACTCCGGCGCGGCGGATTCGGACGAGGACCTGACCCGGCCCCGGCGACGGTCGCGGCCGCTCCGAAACAGTGATTGCGCCTGGACGGTCGCATACCAGCGTCCGCATCCGACCCTCCCAAACCGGAGTTCTGTATGTTATCGACAAAAAACCTCTTGCCACGAGGCATGTCAATCTGTTTTTTATATAAAATGGCCAGGTGTTAAAGACAGGTCAATTGGGAGGCGTCGCCGGTGAAGACCAATACCGTCTTCAAGCGGGCTCATAATCTAGCGCTGTCGCGACTCAGCGCCTGTGCGATCGGGTCCGACATCGGCTCGGAGCCTCACTGGGCGCAGGCGCTCGCGGTCAGCCGGACGACTGTGCGCGCCGTCATGGCGGCGCTGGCGGCAAAGCGAGTCCTGGCGCGAGAGGGCAGGCGCAAGGTGCTTCTTCGGCGCCCAACGCCGGCCGACCTCTACCCCGACCTCGAGACCGAGCAAGTCGGCGCGATCGTCGAAAAGCGGTTCATGAAGTGGATCCTGGACGGCGATTGCAAGCCCGGCCAACAGATCAACGGGCTTGACCTCGCGCGTCAGTTCGGCGTCTCGACTTCGGCGATCCGCGACTATCTCAATCGCTTCAGCCAGTTCGGACTTCTGCAGCGACGCCCCAGCGGAAGCTGGGCGTTCAAAGGATTCACCAGCGAATTCGCCGAGGAATTGTTCGAGGTGCGGGAAATGTTCGAATTGCGCTCGGCGCAGCGGTTCGTCGCGCTTGCAGCCGACGACCCGGCCTGGGGAGCGCTCAAGCGGATCAAGCAGGAGCATCTCGATCTGCTTCGCGAGGCGGACAGCCGATTTGCCGACTTCTCCGAGCTCGATGAGCGGTTTCATCGCCTCATCAACGACGCATCGCGCAACCGCTTCATCGTCAGTTTCTACGATATCATATCGATGATTTTTCACTATCACTATCAATGGAACAAACGGGACGAGAAGCAGCGCAACGTCGCGGCCATCCGCGAGCACCTGATCTACATCGACGGGCTTCAAAGCGGGGACCGGGTGAGGGCCACGGAAAGCTGCCGCGCCCATATGGCGACCGCCCGCGCGACGCTGATGTCCTCGATCGGAGACCTCGGGCGAAAGTCGTGAGCCCGAAAGGGGGAAGCGGCAAACCGCGTCCTGCCGCAAGTTCGGCGGTTGATTTTCTTGCCTGCGTCTGGTTCAAGGAGCCCATGCGAATTTGGTCGACAGCCCTGCACCTTAGCCGCCCGGCGCGCTAGACGCGCCGGGACGCATATTTTCGCCGCCGATTTCTTCACAAGACGACAGGCCATTTGCGCCGCGCTGCCTCCAGCCGGGGCCGCGGCGCCGCTTCCAGGGTTCGCCATGAACAAGATGCCCATCCAGAAATACCGCGCCTATGCGCCCATTATCCTCCCCGACCGCCAATGGCCGTCGCGGGTCATCGAGAAAGCCCCGATCTGGTGCTCGGTCGACCTGCGCGACGGCAATCAGGCGCTCATCGAGCCGATGGGCGTCGATCGCAAGAACCGCATGTTCCGGCTGCTCACCGGCATGGGTTTCAAGGAAATCGAAGTCGCCTTTCCCTCGGCCTCGCAGACCGACTTCGACTTCGTCCGCTCGATCATCGAGACCGACGCAATCCCCGACGGCGTCGCGATCCAGGTTTTGACCCAGTGCCGGCCAGAGCTGATCGAGCGCACGTTCGAAGCGGTCAAGGGCGCCAAGAAGGTCATCGTCCACTTCTACAACTCGACCTCGACGCTGCAGCGCGACGTCGTGTTCAGGACCGACCGCAAGGGCGTAACCGAGATCGCAGTCAGCGCCGCAAAGCAGGTCAAGGCGCTGGCGAAGAGCGCGCCAGGGACGGACTTTCAGTTCGAGTACTCGCCCGAGAGCTTCACCGGCACCGAGCTCGATTTCGCCCTCGACATCTGCGAGGCGGTCAAGGACGTGATCAAGCCGACGCCTGAGAGGCGGCTCATCCTCAACCTGCCGGCGACGGTCGAAATGGCGACGCCGAACACCTACGCCGACCAGTTCGAATGGTTCGGGCGGCGCATCTCCGACCGGCCGAGCGTGATCCTTTCGGTCCATCCGCACAACGATCGCGGCACCGCGGTCGCGGCGGCGGAGCTCGCGCTGATGGCCGGCGCCGAGCGGGTCGAGGGGACGCTGTTCGGCAACGGCGAGCGCACCGGCAACGTCGACATCGTCACCATGGCGTTGAACCTTTTCACCCAAGGCGTGGAGCCCAATCTCGACCTGCGCGACGTCAACGCGATCAAGGAGATCGCCGAGCACTGCAATCAGTTGCCGGTGCATCAGCGCCACCCGTACGTCGGCGAACTGGTTTACACCGCCTTCTCCGGCTCGCATCAGGACGCGATCAAGAAGGGCTTCGAAGCCCAGGAAAAGCGCAACGATCCGTTGTTCCTCGTGCCCTACCTGCCGATCGACCCGAAGGACGTCGGCCGCGACTACGAGGCGGTTATCCGCATCAACAGCCAGTCCGGCAAGGGCGGCATGGCCTATATCCTGCGCGCCGATCACGGGCTCGATCTGCCGCGCTCGCTGCAGGTCGAGTTTTCGAAGATCGCCCAGGAGCGGATGGACGCGGAGGGCAAGGAGCTGACCTCGCCGGAGCTGTGGGCGCTTTTTCGCAAGGCCTACCTTCTCGACGATGCGCCGATAACGCTGATCAAGCAGCAGACTGTTCCGACCAGCCCGGACAATCGCGAGCTGGTCGCGACATTACGCAAAGCCGACGGCTCGACCTTCACGATTGAAGGCGAGGGCAATGGCCCGATCGACGCCTTCGTCGACGCGCTAAAAAGGGCGTTCAAGGTCGAGTTCTCGTTCATCGACTATCACGAGCACGCGGTCGGCCGCGGCGCGAACGCGACAGCGGCGAGCTATGTCGAGATCCAGGACGCTGAAGGCCGCACCCTTCATGGGGTGGGCATCGACCCGAGCATCGTGATGGCGTCGCTCAAAGCCACGCTCAGCGCGGTGCTGCGTCTCATGCGGAGAGAGGGGAGGGCCTAGGCGGGCCTCGTCCTTGAAGGGCCGGGTCGGGGACCCGGCCCACGCAATCCTCGCTCATGTTCGGCGCAATCGTCTTGGCAGGTTCTTAAGGCGGGTCCCAAAAAGCGGACAGCCTTCAACAACGTTATTCATCGCAGCGCACCCTGACGGGGGGTAGTTCCGCTGAGGTTCGCGCACGTCCATTCTCAGAATGTGAGGTTGGGCCCAAATTATCACTAGAAATAGCCATAATAAATCTGTTTATACTAACAGTTATTCAAGAATTTGGCATCGAGAAACTGTCAAAAAATTCGTCATTGCAAATATAATCTGAATTGATACTATGATTTTGTCCAATTGTACACTCTAACAAACGACTTATGCGAGGGGGACAATGAAATATCCATTACGATTTATTGTTTTTCTTTTTGCGGTTTTTCCCACTTGGGAGATCTCAGCGAAAGCGGCGGGCGTTTACCCGGGCTGTGCGGTTCCCCCGTCCAGCTTCGCAAAGGAATTTACGGCGACGCCCGCCACTTTTAACTCTATTCTTAACACCGCAGCGGCAGGGGATGTTATTTATCTCGACTCAAGCAACTACGGGGCGATCAACATTCTTAACCGAAAGTATTCGCAGTTTCTTACAATCGAAGCCGGGTGGGGGCAGACTCCGGTATTCTCGTCTCTTACAGTCAATTCCGCAAGTCATATCGTATTTTCCGGCATAACTATCAACGGCAATGGTGTTCGATCGAAATCACCCAGTGGAATTCTTGTCAATTTGGCTTCGAGCAACAACATAGTTTTTGAACACAACACCGTCGAATCCGCGTCTGGCGCCTTCCCATGGGTATCAATGGGGACGGTCCTCAACGCCTCGCTTGCGCCCAGCGATGGTATCAGCGCCAGCCAGGACTATTGCTTGGCCCTCAACAGCAACCAGATTAAGAACGTTTTTAACGGAATCGGCGTTGGAGGCGATCAGATCGGCACAGACGGGCAAAACTACATGGTCGCGGGTAACACGATTGATCATTTCGCCGGGGACGGCATCGACCATTCGGTGACGAATATCACGATTTAGGGCAACAGCATCACAAATGGCTTGGATACTTGCCAGTCAAAATGCATTCACAATGACGGAATTCAAGGTTGGAACTGGAACAACAAGCTCGGCATAACCAACAAAAACGTCGTTATCGACAGTAACTATATTCAGAGTCAAACGGTCGCAAATCTTCCCTTTGCGGTCGCGCTCCAGGGTATCTCGATCTTTGACGGTTTCTGGGGAAATGTTTCTATCACAAACAACATCGTTCTTACGAGCAGCATTACCGGGATTTCCATAGCTGGAGTCAACGGTCTCAATATCATAAATAATTCCGTCATGAACATTCCAATCAACGGTGTGCCCCAATCTCGCACTTATTGGATGTACTCTGGGGCGACGTGGATAACGGCGGGAGGCACTACACATGAGGGAGGAACCACCACCCGCGTCATCGTTCGCAACAACATTGCGCCGCTGATCGCCCCAACTGCGGCTGCAGGCGGGGAGAATTGTCCAATCACCGAAAGCTTTTGCAGTCATACCGCCAACGCAAACGTCGAGCAGGATCACAATCTAAGTATGTTCCAAACGAACTACCTTGCGCCCAATCTCTTTGTCACGTTCAACGACAGCACGGCTCAATACAATCTCGAGCTGAAGGGAACGGCGACAACCAATCCGGCGATCGGAACCGGCAGTTCCTCCCTGATGCCCGCGACCGATTTTTTGGGCCATCCGCGCAGCGCCGCTTCACCCGCCCTGGGGGCTTACGCGGTTCCCCCCTGAAAAATGAGCTCCGCGCTTCGCGTCCCGGGTCGGCGCAACGTTCAGGGCAGCCTCTCCGCCTTCTCCATGAAGGCTTCGACCTGCGCCCGGTCGATGATCCCAGCGTCTGAGCCGAGGCCCGTCGCGACCAGAGCAGCTGCGGCGGCGCCGAGGCGGCAGGCGGCTTCGAGGTCGAGACCCTCGACGAGGCCGACGACGAAGCCGCCGCAATAGGCGTCGCCGCACCCGGTCGTGTCCGACACCGGAACCCGGAAAGCGGGGGTGCGAAAGGCCCCATCGCGGGTGCAGGTGTAGGAGCCTTTGGCGCCCATCTTGAAGATGCAGGCTCCCGCGCCGCGGTCCATGAAGAAGGCCGCGGCTTCCGCAGGGTCGTCGCGGCCGGAGAGGAAGGCGGCCTCTTCAAGCGAGGGCATGAAATAATCGACCGACGGCAGGAGGTCGGTCAGCAGCGAGATGGTTGTCTCGCTCGGGGCGATGAGGTCGAAGGTCGTGGTCAGGCCCTTCGCCTTGGCGTGGCGCAGGAGTTTCGCGCTCTGTCCGCCGTCCATCGCCGCGATCAGTCCCGTCCCGCCAAGGTGCAGGACGCTGGCGTCGCAGACGGCGTCGAACTCGCTCTCGGCGATGAAGAGATGGTCCGAGGCGCCGCGGCAGTGTAGCGCGGGGCGCTCGCCGTTCGGGCGGATGGCAAAGGATGGTCGCCGAGGTCGGCGCCTTGCCGGTGCGCTGAACGAGCGAGCAATCGACCCCGAGCCGCCGATAGAAGTCGAGGATGAGGTCGCCTTTCTCGTCGGCGCCGAGGCAGGCGACGGTTGCGGTCCTCGCCCCGAGTTTGGCGGCGTTCATCACCGCCCCGGCTGCCGTGCCGGCGGGATTGAGACGGATTTCGTCGATGAAGACGACTCCCCCTCCGTCCGGGATTTTGCTCACCGGGCGCCCGGCGATGTCGAGGATGGTCAGCCCGACAAATACTGCGTCGAATTTCGCCACTCTTGCCCCTCCCTGGCCCCGCGTGACTGTCTGCGGCCGCCCAATCTAGCATTGCCCCCGTCGAACAGGCCATCGCCAGCGCTTGCGCCGTGCGAATCCATGAGACCGCAGCATCGGAGGTCGGCGAGGAGGAAAATTGGCGAGGGTTGCGACGCTGAGGCCGTCTTCGCGGAAAGCCGTCACCGGATCGCGAGGGAGGGTTCGCGAACCGGTGACGTAGCCCTCGGCGGACGGCCGGCGGCGGGGGAATGCCGCGGGCCTTCGCAGTGCGGGGGCGCCGCCGAGGACTGTTCATAGTCGGCGCGGCGCGTTGAGCCGATATGTAGGCGGCGGGGGCGAAATTACCAGTCCCCCGGCCGCTGAGAGCTGGTTCCTGCTCGCGCACGGCTGGGAACGCGGGCGCTCTGGGCTTAGGCTCCAGGCGCCGCCGGGCGGCGGACGCGCAGCCAGTACGGCAGTCGAGGGCGGCTCACCCAGGCGTTCAGGCGGTCGAGGTACAGATAGACCACCGGCGTCGTATAGAGCGTGATCCACTGAGAGACGATCAGGCCGCCGACGATGGCTATCCCCATTGGGCGTCGCAGCTCTGCGCCCGCGCCGGTTTCGACGGCGAGGGGAAGCGCCACGATCAGCGCGCAGACCGTCGTCATCATGATCGGGCGGAAGCGCTGTAGGCAGGCTTGATGGACCGCGTCGACCGGGCTCATCTCTTGCTCCCGTTCGGCGGCGAGCGCGAAGTCGATCATCATGATCGCATTCTTCTTGACGATGCCGATCAGGAGCAGGATGCCGATGAGCGCAATCAGGGTGAGATCGTAGCTCATGGCGAGCAGAATGAGCAGCGCGCCGACGCCTGCCGCGGGCAGGGCGGAGAGAATTGTGATCGGATGGATGAAGCTCTCATAGAGCATGCCCATGAGGATGTAGATTACCAGGATCGCAGCCATGACCAGGAGAGGCATGGTGACGAGCGAAGACTGGAACGCCTGCGCCGTGCCCTCGAACTGACCGACCAGGGTAGGCGCGGCGCCGAGGCTCGCTTTGGCCGCCGTGATGGCGTCGACGGCCTGGCTCAGCGACGCGCCCTTGGCAAGGTTGAACGATAGCGTAACCGCGGGAAACACCCCCTGATGGTTGATGGTAAGCGGCTCGACCTTGCGTGTGACGTGGGTGACGGCGGAGAGAGGGACCTGGCCGCCCGATGTGTTCGTGACGTAGATGCTCGACAGGGCCTGCGGTCCGGATTGAAATTTCCTTTCGACCTCGAGGATGAGATACGCCTGCTGGGTCGGCAGATAGATGTTGGCGATTTGCGCCTGCCCGAACGCGTTCTGAAGCGCCGCGTCGACATTGGCGACCGGGACGTTGAGGGTTGAGGCGAGGTTGCGGTCGACCTCGACGACGACATGGGGCGAGTGGATCTGCTGGTCCGAGGCGACGTCGGTGAGCACCTTCAGGCCCTGCAGTTTTTCGAGCAGCATCGGGGCGAAGCGGTTGAGCTCATCGGTGCTCGTATCGGTCAGGGTGTACTGGTACTCCGCCTGCTCGAGGCGCGCCCCGATCCGAATGTCGGGCACGGACTGCATATAGAATTTGACGCCGACCACCTTGGCGAGCGCTGGCTTGAGCCGGCGATCACCTGCTGCACCGACGGACGCTGATCGAATGGCTTGAGCTGGGCGAACATGCGCGAGGTGCTCTCGCTCGGATTGCCGCCGGTCGCCCCAGCGAAGCCGACGACGCCCAAGACGGCGGGATCCTTGAGGATGATCGCCGCGCATTCATTCTCGATTGCCGCGATCGTCTTGAAGGCGGTGTCCTCGCGCGCCTGCGCGACGCCGATGAAGATGCCGGTGTCCTGTTCGGGCAGGAACCCCTTCGGAATGACGATGTAGAGCACAACCGTCAGGACGATCAGGCCGATATTGACCATTAGCATCGGAAACTGGTGAGCAAACGTCCAGATGAGCCCGCGATCGTAGAGGTCGCGCATCCGGTCGAAGCCGTTTTCGAGCCACCGGCTGAAGCGGCCCTGCCGCTCGTGGCTCTCCGGGGTCAGGAACCGGGCGCACATCATTGGGGTCAGCGTCAGTGACACGAAGCCCGAAAGGAAGATCGCGAGAACCGTCGTCATCGCGAATTCGTGGAAAAGGAGTCCCACCACACCCGCCATGAAGAGAACCGGAATGAAGACCGCGGCGAGCGAGAGGGTGATGGAGAGAATGGTGAAACCGATCTCGCCTGCGCCGTCGAGGGCGGCCTCGAGCGGCGGCTTTCCCGCCTCGATGTGGCGAACGATGTTCTCGATCATCACGATCGCGTCGTCGACGAGGAAGCCGATGGAAATCGTGAGCGCCATCAGCGACAGGTTGTCGATGCTGTAGTTGAGCAGATACATCCCCGCGAAGGTCGCGACGATCACGACCGGCAGGGTGATGCTCGGAATCACGGTCGCCCAGAACTTGCGCAGGAAAAGGAAGATCACCATGACGACGAGCGCGAGCGCCAGCACGAGCGTGAACTCGACGTCCGAGACCGAGGAGCGGATCGAGAGCGAGCGGTCGGAGACAAGGTCGACATGGACCGATCGCGGGACGGACTTCTCGAGTTGCGGCATCATCGCCTGGATTCGGTCGACGACATCGAGCGTGTTGGCGCCGGGCGCCTTGAAGACCAGGAGAACTTCGGCCGGCTTGGTCCCGAACCATGCGCCCGTGCGCGGGTTCCTTGGGCCGTCGACCACGGTCGCGATGTCCCCAAGCTCGACGGGCGCGCCATTGCTGTAGGCGACGATCACTTTGCGGAACTGGGCGGCGGTCTCGAGCTGCTGGTTGACGTCGAGCGGAAACTCCAGCCGGCCGCCCTCGAGATTGCCGGTCGGCTGGATGACGCTCTGCGAGGTCAGTCCGGCGCTGACCTGAGCGAAGCCCAGGCCTTTCGCCGCGAGCGCCTGCGGATCGAGTTGGACTTCGACGGCCGGCTGGGCCTGCCCGGCGATAACCACCTGGCCGACACCGCTGACCCGGGAGAGCGACTGGCCGATCAGGATGTTCGCGTATTGGTCGAGCTCCTGGATCGGATAGGCGTCGGAATGAACTCCAAAGATCAGAATTGGCGCATCGGCCGGGTTGGCGATCTTGTACGTCGGCGGAGCGGGGAGATTCTTTGGGAGCAGGGCGCTCGCCGCCTGGATCGCCTGGTCCACATAGCCGGCGTCAGCGGTGATGTTGGTGCTGAGGTCGAACTGAAGCGTAATTGAGGTTGAGCCGAGCCCGCTGGTCGAGGTCATCGAGGCGAGGCCGGGAATGGCCGTGAACTGGTCTTCTAGCGGCGTCGCTACCGTCGAAGCCATCACGTCCGGGCTCGCCCCCGGGAATGTCGCAGAGACGGTGATTGTCGGGAACTCGACGTTCGGCAGCGCGGCGACCGGCAGCAGCTTGAATGAGATCGCGCCGAACGCGACGAGCCCCGCCGTCATCAGCGCGGTCGCGATCGGCCGGCGAATGAAGATTTCCGAAATGTTCATTTCGCGGCGCTCGCGGGAGCCTTGGGCGGTTCGATCGCGACCTTCACGCCATTGGCGACATTGTACTGGCCGTTGACGACGACGCGCTCGCCCGGCGAGACCCCTTTCGTCAAAATGGCGAGCCCATTCTGGCGGGCCGCGACCAGCACGGGAGCGCGGGTTACGACATTATCGGCCGAGATCGTGTAGACGTAGTCGCCGTCCGGCCCGGACTCGACGCTTGCGGCCGGCGCGGTAATGGCGTTCTTGCGCACGCCGACCACAAGGTTGACGGTAACGAACCCCCCCGGCCAAAGCGCCTCGTTGTCGTTGGGAAACGTCGCGTAGAGCATGACCGTGCCGGTCGTCGTGACGACCTGATTGTTGATGAAGGTGAGCTTGCCGTCGCCGAGTTCTTTTCCGTCCTGTGCAAGCGCATGCACGTCAAGCGCGCCCTTTGCCTGGGCTGCGCGGACTTCGTTCAGATCGCTTTGCGGAATCGGAAAGCTGACGAAGACCGGCGAGATCTGGGTTACGGTCACCAGTGTCGTGCCCGTCCCAGCCTGGACGTAGTTCCCGGGATCGACCGCCAGGACGCCGGCTATGCCCGTGAGGGGGGAATTGATGTGGGCGTAGTCGAGGTTGAGCTTGGCCGTTTCGACGTTCGCCTGATCGAGCTTAACCGTACCTTCGGCCTGCTGGACCACGAAGGCTTGGTCCGCGGTTTTTTGCTGGGCGATCGAATTCTCAGCCTCCAGCTTCTGGTAGCGCGCGAGATCGGTGCTCGCCTCGGCCGCCACGGCTTGATCGTGCGCAAGCTGGGCATCAGCCTGGTCGAGGGCCGCCTGATAAGGACGGGGATCAATGAGGAAAAGCGGGTCGCCCTTCTTCACCACTTGTCCTTGCTGAAAAAAGGCCTGCATGATTTGGCCGTTCACCCGCGACTGAACGGCGACCGACTCGATCGGCGTGACTGTGCCGAGCGCGTTGATCAGAATGGGAACGTCCTTGGTCGAAACCTCGCCGGCCTCGACGGGGATCGGCGGCTCGCTCCTCGGGGGCTTCGCTGCGTCCTGCAAGCGGCCAGTTGCGACATGCGCCACAATGGCGGCCGCTACCGCGACCCCAAGCCCGAGCGCGATCGCGGTCCGCGGCTTCACGTCTGATATCTCCCGTCTTGCCGGACTGGCTTTCGGCCGATCCGGAAAGACTACGCGCAGTAGGTCTTTGGGGTTCCCTGGCGGGCTGCTAGCCGCGGCGCCAGCGGCTATACGCCGGGCCGAAGGCCGTTAATAGCGGCGCGCGCGGCGCGGAAATGTGGGCGGTGAAGCCACAACTTCCGGAATATTGATGGGGCCCCAGATTCCGCGCGTCACCCCGCGGGGCGACCGAGGCTGGTCAGGGAGGGACAGGCCCAAACTTGAGCACAATCAAGCCTGGGCCTGCAGGGCCGCGTTGCTGTGCGGCAAGCCGGGGATCCGGCGCGGCCCTGAATTGGGGAATCACAAATTCGGGAAGCGGTCCAGTCACAGTGTCGTGAATGACGCAGAGGCCGGCCCTCCACGGTCACGGACGGTATCTGGCGTCAGAAAGCCTCCGCTCTGTGGGGCGTCGGACGTCGCGCTGGGCGGGCGACTTGCGGTCCGGGCGCGGCGCGCGTCACGCCGCCAAGGCCGAGGCCTTCCGGGCGGGGCGCGCGATCGTCAGCGCCAGCGCCGCAGCGATTACGCAGGCGACGCCGGCGACGTAGAGCGCCGGCAGATAGGTCGAAAGCTCGGTGCGCGAGACGCCGGCGCCGAAAGCGGCCGTCGCTGCGCCGAGCTGATGGGCGGTGAAGATCCAGCCGAAGGTAAGGTTGGCTCTTTCGGGGCCGAAACGCTCCGCGGTCAAGCGCACGGTTGGGGGAACCGTTGCGACCCAATCGAGACCGTAGAAGACTGCGAAGGCCGAAAGCCGAATACCGAGAAATCCGTGAAGGGCAGAGCGATCAGCGAAAGCCCGCGCAGGCCGTAGTAAATGAAAAGCAGCCAGCGGTTATCGTAGCGGTCGGAGAGCCATCCCGACAGGATCGTGCCGACGAAATCGAAGGCGCCAATGGCGGCGAGCGCCCCGGCCGCGCTGACCGGCGCGACGCCGAAATCGCCGCAAAGCGCGATCCAATGGGTCTGGATCAGGCCGTTGGTCGACAGGCCGCAGACATAGAAGGTGGCAAACAGCACCCAGAAGGTCCGGCTCGCGCGGACGGCGTAGAGCGCCTTCAGCGGCGACGACATCATCGCGCTAAGCGACAGGTCCTGCTTCGGCGGCGGCTCGATCTTGCGCGCTCCGTACGGCGCGAGCCCGAGATCGCTCGGCCGATCTCGAAGCGCCAGCAGTCCGATGACCCCCGCGACCAAGAGCATCACGACGACGAACAGGAGCGCGGTCCGCCAGCCGTGATCCTGGGTCAGCTTCGCCAGCAGCGGCAGGAAGATGAGCTGCCCCGTCGCGTTGCTCGCGGTCAGCATGCCGACCACGAGGCCGCGGCGCTCGGCGAACCAGCGCGTGGCGATCGTCGCGCCGAGCACGAGCGCTACCATGCCGGTGCCGAACCCGACGATCACGCCCCAGAGCGCCACGAGCTGCCAGACCTCAGTCATCGCGAGCGAAGCGAGGATGCCGAGCGCGATCATTGTAATCGCGGAGACCACGACGGGTCGCACGCCGAAGCGGTTGATGAAGGCGGCGGCGAACGGCGCGATCAGCCCGAACAGCATCAGCCGCACGGCCAGCGCGAACGAGATGTCCGCCGCGCTCCAACCGAATTCCTTTTGCAGCGGGCCGATGAAGACGCCGGGGGCCCCCATGGCGCCTGCGGTCGCCAGCATGACGACGAAGGTCGCCCCGGCCACGACCCAGCCATAGTGCAGCTCGCGCTCCGCCATCGCGCGCGCAAGCGGATAGGATAGTGAGAATGGCGCGGGCCGTGGCTGCGTCTGAGCGGCGTCTGTAATCGTGACAGCCGGCCCCAATGTCATCATGTTGAACTCCCATTGTGGGTAGATACCCGTATTCCGTAAAAAAATCAGAGACTGTTCGCGAGCGTCAGTAGCCGCGCAACCTCGCTTGCGCCCAGCGTGGTTTCGACCCGCCGCTGGGCTTCGCGCCAAAGCGGAGCGGCGCGCTCCAGCGCGCCGGTCCCGGCCGGGGTCAGGCTCACCGCCGCCTCGCGCTGATCCTCGGCTGAGCCCAGGCGCACAAACCCGAGGCCTTCAAGCGCCTTCACGTTTCGTCCGACCGTCGAACGGTCGAGCTCCGCGAGGCGCCCGAGCTGGGTCAGCGACACCGTTCCGGCGCGCTCGATCCGTCGCATGAGGCTATATTGCGCAAGGGTGACGCTCGCCGGCGCCAAGGCAGCGTCGTAGAGCGCCGTGGTCTTGCGCGCCGCGGTCCGAACCGCGGCGCAGTAGCAGAGGGTACCCATTGGCACGGGCATATACCCGCATTGCCAGCAAGCGACAAGTAGGAAGAACGTCATATGTGGACGGCCCCGGTTGGCAAGCGTTTTTTGATGGTGTGAACGGCTTGGTCGGCTGCGGTCATATGTCCGGCCTTTTGGCGCGGCGCATTTGGCCGCTGGCCCTGATGAAGTCCGACGGCCTTGGTCCCGATCATTGCGGCGAGCTTTGCGCTCATGACGTTTCACGGGTTGTCCTCGGCTTCGGTGGCGGCCATGTCGTTCATCACGTCTCGTTGCGCTCGCCAAACTCCTAAAAAGCAGTGGCTCTTCCGATCGCCTTTCGCTCTACGCTCTGGCGAACATCTCCTGGCGGAAGTCCTCGCCGGTGGTCATGATCGCCCAGCAGATTCTCGCCAGCTTGTTGGCGAGCGCCACCGCGACCAGGCGCTCCGGCTTTCGCGCCCGCAACGCGGCGATCCAGTCGGCGAGAGCGCCTTTGCGTTTGCCGGCGACGCGCAGCGCCGAGGTGCAGCCGACAACCAGCATCTTGCGAATGTATCGATTGCCCTGCTTGGTGATGGCGCCGAGCTTCGCCTTGCCGCCGCTCGAGTTCTGCTTTGGCGTCAGCCCCAGCCAGGCCGCGAAGTCGCGTCCCGACTTGAACGCTCCCGGGTCGGGGACGCTGGCGGCGATCACCGAGGCGATCAGCGGGCCGACGCCGGGAACCCGATCGAGCAACTGACCCGTCGGGCTTCTCCGATTGGTGGCGGCGATCCTTTTCTCCGCGGCGTCGATCGATCGATCGAGCCCTTCGAGATGGGAGGCGAGCAGCTTCGCCATCTCTCTGGCCTCTTGCGGCAAAGTTCCGTCGCTGTCGGCCAGTTCGAGCAGCTCGCCGACGCGGCTGATGCCCTTGGCGACGACGAGGCCGAACTCCGAGAGATGCCCGCGCAGCGCATTGACGCTCATCGTCCGCTGCTTGACCAGCAACTCGCGGGTCTTGTGAAGCATCAGCACGGCTTGCTGATCGGCGCTCTTGATCGGCACGAACCGCATGTCGGGGCGCGACATCGCCTCACAGATCGCCGCCGCATCGAGCGCATCGTTCTTGCCCCGCTTGACATAGGGCTTGATGTAGGCCGGCGCCATCAGCACGACCTCGTGCCCCATCGCGGCAAGCTCGCGCGCCCAATAATGGGCCGATCCGCAAGCCTCCATGCCGATGCGGCAGGGGGCGAGCCGGGCGAGAAAGTCCGCACCTTCGGCCGGCTCAACTTGCGACTGACCGCAGCGGCCCCCGTGACCGCATGAATCTGAAAATAGCCTTTGCCCAAATCGACGCCAACTCTGATAAACTCATCCATGGACGGCCTCCCCGTTTGTGGCGCGCCAGCGACCACGCTTTGGCACTTCATGCCGTTTGGGCGGGGCCGTCCACCTCATCCTGCGCAGTAGCAGAGGGTATCCATGGCGCGGGCATATACCCGCATTGCCAGCAAGCGACAGGTAGGAAGAAATGTCATTGCCCGCATGAGAGGCGAGGGAAGTCGCTCTCGCCGTCTCCGCCGCTCAAGCCTCCGCGCTCCCCGAAAGCCGGTGCGCGAGCGATTCGAGCCGCAAACCGAGCTTGTCGAGGCTTGAGGCGATGGCTTGTGCGCGCTCCTCGGCGGCGTTGGAGCGCTCACGCTCGGCCGCTACCTGGTCGCGCGCTTCGGCCAGATTGTCGGCGATGGTGAGCGCGGCCATGATGACGAGGCGCTGGTCGCCGATCTCGCCGAACGCCTTGCGCATTTCGCCGATCTTGTCATCGATCACGCCAGCGAGTGATTCGAGGCGGGCTTCTTCACCTTCGTTGCAAGCCACGCGGTACTTTCGGCCGTCGATCGTGAGCGATACCTGAGCCATTCCGCGCGCCTTTCCGTGCAGGGCGGGCCTTAAGAGCCCGCCTCCGGCTCGAGCCGGCCGAGAATGCGCTCGATCGCCTGAGCGGCATGGGCGAGCCGCTTCGCCGCTTCGCTGTTGGCGGATTCGAGCTTCCGCGACCGGTCGGCCGCGGCGTCGAGTTCGACCGCGAGCCGCGAGCGGTCGTCCTGCATCAGCGCGTATTCTTCCTGCTCGGTTGCGCGCGCATCGTCGTGACGCATCCGCCGGTCGGCCGCCAACTCGACCGCGTCGATCGCCGAGGCGAGACGTTTGAGCGATTTCTCAACCGCCTCCAAGGAGGTTTTGCTTCCGTCCATTGTCACGCTTTGTTTACGCGATGCTTGAACGGGGCGTCAACGCACGGTCGCAATCGGAGTTCAAGTAATTGACAGGTTCGTGCGCCGGTCCCTATCTGAGGGATGGGCGCCCGCCCAGGCGGGCCGTTCGGCGCGGTCCGGGCCCGGGACCGCAAGGACCCCCACGTCAGAACTACGAGGAGACCCCGATGGCGACGAGCGTATCTCATGACGCAATGGCGAACGCGATCCGGTTTCTCTCCCTCGATGCGGTCGAGAAAGCCAAGAGTGGCCACCCTGGCCTGCCGATGGGCATGGCCGATGTCGCGACGGTGCTTTGGCGCGACGTCCTGAAGTTCGACGCGGCCGACGCGCATTGGCCCGATCGCGACAGGTTCGTCCTATCCGCCGGCCACGGCTGCATGCTGTTGTATAGCCTGCTCTATCTGACTGGCGTCGGTGGCCCCAAAGCGCTGACCATCGACGACCTCAAGCAGTTTCGGCAGGTGGGTTCGAGGACGCCGGGGCATCCCGAGTATTGGTGCGCGCCGGGCGTGGAGACGACGACTGGCCCGCTGGGGCAGGGGATTTCGACCGCGGTCGGCATGGCGATCGCCGAACGGATGCTGGCCGCGCGTTTCCCCAGCGTCGTCGACCACCATACCTATGTGATCGCCTCCGACGGCGATTTGATGGAAGGGGTGAGCCAGGAGGCGATCGGCATCGCCGGCCATCTCAGACTCAACAAGCTCATTGTTTTCTGGGACAACAACGGGATCTCGATCGACGGACACGTCCCGGTCCTCGCCGACAACATCGACCAGGTCGCACGTTTCCAGTCGGCTGGCTGGAATTCGGTCCATATCGACGGCCACGACCCCAAGGCGATTCTCGACGCCATCCACGCGGCGCAGAGATCCGACCGGCCGACCATGATCGCCTGCAAGACGACAATCGGCTTTGGCCTGCCCACGCACGCGGGGACCAGCAAGGCGCATAGTGACGCGCAGGGGGCGTCCGAGGTCGCGGGCGCGCGCAAGGCGCTGAACTGGGCCTACGAGCCGTTCGTCATTCCCGATGACATTCTGGCCGCATGGCGCGCGGTTGGGCCCAAGGGCAAGGCGAAGAGCGACCAATGGCGGGCCGCGCTCGCCGCGCTCGCGCCCGACCAGCGCGCCGAGTTCGAGCGCCGCCAGCGCGGCGAGTTGCCGAAGGACCTCGACAAGGTCATCGACGCCTATAAGAAGAAGCTTGCCGACGAAAAGCCCGAACTCGCGACCCGCAAGGCCGGCGAGGCGGCGCTCAACGTCATCGGGGCGGCCGTGCCGGAGCTCATCACAAGCTCGGCCGACTTGACCCCGTCCAACAACACCAAGTTCAAGGACGAGAAGGAAATCACGCCCGACGACTTCTCCGGCCGTTACATCCACTTTGGCATCCGCGAGCACGGGATGGCGGCGGCGTGCAATGGCATCGCCGTGCACGGCGGCTTCATCCCTTCCGGGGCGTCGTTCTTCTGCTTCACCGACTATTGCCGACCCTCGCTCAGAATCGCCGCGCTGATGAGAATCAGGGTCACGCATGTCTTCACCCACGATTCGATCGGCCTCGGCGAGGATGGCCCGACCCATCAGCCGGTTGAGCATCTGGCGGCGATGCGAGCGATGCCGAACTTCTATATCTGGCGCCCGGCTGACAGCATCGAGACCGTCGAGTGCTGGCAGGCCGCGCTCAAGCACGAGCATTCGCCTTCGATCCTCGCGCTGACCCGGCAGGGCCTGCCGGCGGTACGGACCACCCATGTGGCGGAGAACCTCTGCGCGCGCGGCGGCTACGAGATTTCTCCCGCTTCGGGCGAGGCTCAGGTGTCGATCTTCGCCTCCGGCTCGGAGGTTTCTCTTGCGATGGCCGCGCAGGCGCAGCTGAAGGCGAAAGGAGTCGCGGCCAGGGTCGTCTCTTTGCCGTGCTTTCCGGCGTTCTTCGAACAACCAGAGGACTATCGCCGCTCGGTCATCGGGTCGGCCAAGGTTAAGGTCGGCGTCGAGGCGGCGGTGAGATTTGGCTGGGACGCGATCATCGGCGATGGGCCGTTCATCGGCATGCACAGCTTCGGCGAAAGCGGGCCGTATAAAGCCGTCTTCCAGCATTTCGGCATCACTCCGGAAGCGGTTGTCGAGGCGGCGATGGCCAGGCTCAAGGCCTGAGCGTCGTCTGGACGCGGGTTTCCGCCCGCGCGCTGGCGTTTGTAATGGGAGCGGGAGCTTGGCCAGTCGGAGCGGCGCCGCGCCGCACACTTATGCGATCGCCGGCGGCGAGGACGGGAAGCGGAGGCTTGACCTGCTCTCTGACATCATGCGCGAGACAACCCGGCTGCTCCTTGAAGACGCCGGGCTCAAGCGCGGCGACCGGGTCCTCGACGTTGGCTGCGGCGGCGGTCATGTCGCGCTCGACATGGCTGAGATCGTCGGGCCCGAGGGTCATGTTCTCGGCATCGATTTCGATCCGCATGTGCTCGAGCTTGCGCGCGACGACGCGCGGAAGGCAGGCGTACGGACGGTCGAATTTGAAACCGCCGACGCCCATCACTTCGAAGGCGGCCCGTTCTCCTTCATTCATGCGCGCTTTCTTCTGTCGCATGTGAGCGAGCCCGAGCAGGTCCTCGGCCGGCTCAAGGCCATGCTCGCGCCGGGCGGACGCATCGCCGTCGAGGATATCGATATGTCAGGCGCCTATTGTTTTCCCGCCGAAGCGGCGCAAGACCGCTATCAGGCGCTCTATACGGAGGCGGTGCGCCGCGGCGGAGGCGATGCGAACCTCGGCCGCCGCCTGCCCGTGGTCGCGCTCGCCGCCGAGCTGCAGGCGCGCTGGCGAGTATTCCAGCCCGTCCACGCCGCCGGGCCCGAGAAGCGGCTGACCGCCGTCACGATGGATATGATCCGCAGCTCCCTCCTGCGCTATGGCCTCGCTGAGTTAGACGAGATAGACGCGCTCACGGAGCGGCTCAACGCTTTTGCCGATGACCGCTCGACGCTGGTCGCTCTTCCCCGAATGGTCCAGGTATGGGCCGCAGTTTAGTTTGCGATGGTTTCCCGCCCCGCCGAACGACGTGGGCGATTGCGGTAAATCAAAGGAAACGCCCATTTTACCGCTAGGCTGTAGACTTCGGACGCCGGATCGGACAAAAGCGCGGCTTCGTTGGCGGCCAGGCGATGCCTGGTTGGTGAGAGGAGAAATTGGGGATGGCCACCAAGATAGCAATCAATGGTTTCGGCCGCATCGGGCGGCTTGTGGCGCGCGCGATCATCGAGTTGGGGCGGAACGACATCGATATCGTGTCGATCAACGATCTCGGACCGGTCGAGACCAACGCCCACCTCCTGCGGTTCGACAGCGTGCATGGACGCTTTCCGCATGAGGTCAAGGTCGAGGGCGACGCGATCGTGGTCGGCAGGCACAAGATGAAAGTGACCGCGATCAAGGACCCGGCGCTGCTTCCGCATAAGGATCTAGGCGTCGATATCGTGCTCGAGTGCACGGGGATCTTCACCTCGCGCGAAAAGGCCGCCGCACATCTGAAGGCGGGGGCTAAGCGCGTCATCGTCTCGGCGCCGTCCGACGGCGCGGACCTTACCGTCGTCTACGGCGTCAACCACGGCAAACTCACCAAGGACCATCTGGTGATCTCGAATGCGTCCTGCACCACCAATTGTCTCGCGCCGGTCGTCAAGGTGCTCAACGACGCCATCGGCATCGAACACGGGTTCATGACAACGATCCACTCCTACACCGGCGACCAGCCGACGCTCGACACGCTGCACAAGGATCTCTACCGCTCGCGCGCCGCGGCGCTGTCGATGATCCCGACCACGACCGGCGCCGCCAAGGCGGTCGGGCTGGTGCTACCTGAGCTCAAGGGCAAGCTCGATGGTTCGGCGATCCGCGTGCCGACGCCGAACGTCTCGGTCGTCGACCTCAAGTTTGTCGCCAAGCGGGACACGAGCAAGGAAGAGATCAACAACGCGATCAAGGCCGCTGCCGACGGCAATGGCCCGCTCAAGGGCGTCCTCGGCTATACCGACCAGCCGAATGTCTCGACCGACTTCAATCACGACAACCGCTCGTCGGTCTTCCATCTTGACCAGACCAAGGTGATCGACGGCAAGTTCGTGCGCGTGCTGTCCTGGTACGACAACGAATGGGGCTTCTCCAATCGAATGGCGGACACGGCGGTCGCGATGTCCAAGCTGATCTGATCGTCGTCTTCCGCGCGCCGCCGACCCTTGATGGCTCGGCGGCGGCCGGGAGGCAGTCGATCGGACTTCACCTTCGCGGGAAAACGAGCATGACCAAGCCATTTCGCACCCTCGATGATGCGGACGTCGCCGGCAAACGAGTGCTCCTGCGCGTCGACCTTAACGTGCCGACCGAAAACGGGCGCGTAACCGACAAGACACGGATCGAGCGCGTCGCAGAGACGATGAAGGAGATCGCGGACAAGGGCGGCAAGGTCATCCTGCTTGCGCATTTCGGGCGCCCGAAGGGAGGGCCCGATGAGGCCAATTCGCTGCGGCCGGTGGCCGCGGCGGTGGCCGAGGTTATCGGGCGCCCCGTGAGCTTCGTCGGCGACTGCATCGGCAAAATGGCCGCGGACGCGATCGGGACAATGAGGAACGGCGATATCCTGCTGCTCGAGAATACCCGCTTCTACAAGGGCGAGGAGCAGAACGATCCGACCCATGTCGAGGAGCTTGCAAAGCTCGGCGACATCTATGTCAACGACGCCTTTTCTGCCGCTCACCGCGCCCATGCCACTACTGAAGGCCTGGCGCACAAGCTGCCGGCCCACGCGGGACGGGCGATGCAGAAGGAGCTCGAGGCTCTGTCGCTTGCGCTTGGCGATCCGGCGAGGCCGGTCGCAGCGATCGTCGGAGGGGCCAAAGTTTCGACGAAGCTCGAGCTCCTCGGCAACCTCGTCAAGAAGGTCGACATTCTCATCATCGGCGGCGCCATGGCCAACACCTTCCTATTCGCCGAGGGCAAGCACGTCGGCAAGTCGCTGTGCGAGAAGGATCTCGCGGACGACGCCCGCGCCATCGTGGCGGCGGCGGCCAAGGCCAAATGCCGCGTCCTGCTGCCGGTCGACGCGACGGTGGCCAAGGCGCTCAAGGCGCATGCGCCCGCGCATGTTGTCGACGTCGACCATGTCGGCGAGGACGAGATGATCCTCGACATCGGGCCGAAGTCCGTCGCCGGAGTCGAGGACGTTCTTGGCCGTATCAAGACCCTGGTCTGGAACGGGCCGTTCGGCGCATTCGAAACCCCGCCCTTCGACGCCGCCACGATGGCGATCGCGAAGAAAGCCGCATCCCTGACCAAGCAGGGCAAATTGAAATCCGTCGCGGGCGGCGGCGACACGGTCGCGGCGCTCAATGACGCCGGGGTCGCGGAAGATTTCACCTACGTCTCAGCCGCTGGCGGCGCGTTCCTCGAGTGGATGGAAGGCAAGGCGCTGCCGGGGGTCGAAGCGCTGCGGGCGAAATAACGTCAGCGCACCCGCGCGGCGAGGCTTCCTGGGCCGGCCGCTGCGGGGTTTGCGGACGCGGTGCGGTCAGAATGACAATCGACGAAGTTTTCGCCGCGATGATGGAATCGGGCCTTACTCCACGCGGCGCCTTCCTCCTTTCTGGCGACGAGCGGCGTGACGCACTCGGTTCGGTCAGCACGATTGTGCTTGCAGGCTTCGTCGGTCACGACGGCTGGAACTCGTTCGCCGCCAGCGCCGAGGCGGGCGACGGAATCGACGACCCGCTCGACCGCTGGAGCCGGCGCGTCATCGAAGCGTTGGCGCGCGATCTTGGCGCGCAGCCGCTCTTCCCCTTCGGCGGCCCGCCGCTCTGGCCGTTCCAGCAATGGGCGCGACGCGCGGAGCCCGTTCATCCGTCGCCGATCGGCGTCTTGATCCATCCCGTTTATGGGCTCTGGCACAGCTACCGCGGGGCGCTTGGCTTCAGCGAGGCGCTCGACGTTCCCGAACCGGTTGAAGCGCCAAGCCCCTGCGAATCCTGCCGCGAGCGTTGGTGCCTGAACGGCTGTCCTGTCGCTGCATTCTCGGCCGTTGGCTATGACGTCGGCGCCTGTGTCGGGCATTTGAAAAGCGCAGCGAGCGCCGATTGCATGATTGCAGGGTGCCGGGCGCGACGAGCCTGCCCAGTCGGCGCCGAACACGCTTACGGCCCGGAGCAGGCGAGCTTCACGATGCGTGCTTTCCTGCGTGGGCAAGGCAGTTGATGACGGGGCGGATAAGCAGATTCCTGTCGGTCACGCCGCCCTGCAGCCGAACAGGTGGACAAGCTCCCTGCGTCAAGAGCAAAAAGTCCGGATCGGGGAGCGAATCCAATGCGGCGGTTCGGAGCTGCCGGTTCGCGGTATCGACGCCAGCTTGAAACTGTTTGCGCAGGGTTGCGAAAAATCCGCGAACACAATAGGAAATAAGCCCGTGGGCCGGAGTCGCCGTCCTTTCGAGGTCGCCGCCCGTCTCATGAAGCTTTTCAATATCTTGCGTCTTCGCCTTGAACTTGCGGCGCTCTGGGTGGCGATAGGCATGACGCGCGCCTTGCCTGTGCAGACGGCTTCATGGCTCTCGGGAAACCTCTGGCGCCTCATCGCCCCGTTTCTTGGTCGACAAAAGCGCGCCCTCGCGAATCTTGAATTGGCCTTCCCCGAGAAGTCGCCGGGCGAGCGCAAGGCAATCGCCGCCGCAATGTGGGAAAATCTTGGGCGAACCTTCGCCGAGAGCCTTCATATCAAAGCGCTAACGAAGGGCGACCGCATCGTCTTCGAGCCAGTGGAGGGTTTCGACGAAGCGGCGCGCGGCGCGAAGCCCTTCATTGTCTGCGGACTTCATTTGGGAAATTGGGAGATTTTGGCGCACGGCGGCCAGCGGCTCGGCGTTTCCCTCATTGGCGTTTATCAGCGCCTATCCAATCCGCATGTCGAAGCACTCCTGCACAGCATGCGCGAGCCGCTCTACAAAGCCGGTTTGATGTCCAGAGACTCCCATGACCGCGCGCGCTCTTTTGCGCGCCATCAAGGATGGAGCCTGCCCATGCTTTCTTGCCGATCTTCGAGACGATCGCGGAGCGCTTGTGCCCTTCTTCGGAAAACCCGCGCGTTCAAACGTCTTTCCCGCCCTCCTCGCCCGCACAACGGGCGTACCACTTTACGCCGGCGCTGCATTTCGCCGTCCGGGCGCGCGTTTCAGCATCCGTATCGCGCCCATTTTCATGCCGCACACGAGCGACAGCGATGCGGACGCGCTCGTGGCGACGCAAACGCTGCAACTCCAGTACGAGGCTTTCATCCGCGAGGCGCCGGAGCAATGGATGTGGGCGCATCGGAAGTGGGGGTAACCCCCTACCGCAGCTCGGCGCCAGACGCGGTCGAGGCGCGGTGGGCCTAGATTGGGATGATGCGGGATGTGGGACGACGCGCACGACGCGGGTTTTCGTGCGTGCGCGTCACTGGCCGGGATTGACCGCGGTCACCATCCAGACGGCCGCGCCGAGCGGCACGCTGTCTCCCTGCGCGCGCTCGGCCAGAGCCTTGCGGATGTCTTGGGTTGCGGCGGCGCGAACGGCTTCGGGCTGGCCATCGAGAATGCGGCTGGTTGGTCCGATCCCCATTGCGCCGGCCACGGCGGCGTCGAGGCCGCGGCCGATGGCGATATCGAGATCAAGATCCTGCGCGGTAACGGCGACGTCGGCGAACCCGGCCGCGCTCAAAATGCGGCGCACGCGCGCTATCGTCGGCGAAAGCGAACGGACCCGGGTCCTCGGGGTTGGCCTCGGGCAGGGGAGGGGCGTGCTTCCTTGCTTCGCGCAGCGGGATCATCATCCACGGATTTTGCTTTGCCTCGCGCCAGCATACGAAGGCGAGGCGCGCGCCGGGCTTGAGACCCTTGCGCAGATTGGCGAAGGATCCGGCGGGATTGGCAAAGAACATGACGCCGAATCGGGACACCGCGAGATCGGCCCACTCAGGCTCGAAATCGTAGACCGTGGCGTCGGCGAGAGCGAACCGGGCCGGCAGGCTCTTTGGCGCGCGCTCTCGTGCGCGCTTCAGCATCGGCTCGGAAATGTCGAGCCCCAGGACTTCGCCACGCGGACTGACGCGGGCCGCGAAGTCGATCGTCGTAGCGCCGCAGCCGCAACCGACGTCGATGACCTGGTCGCCGGATTTCGCATCCGCCGCCGCAATGAGCAGGTCGGAAACGGGACGCAGCACCAGGTCCTGCTCCTCCTGGCGGTCCGTCCATCGCTGTCCGGCGGTGCGATTCCAGTAATCGACCTGGGCGGCGTTATCGGCATGCATCGGCGGGGCGGCGGACATGGCTCTTCCTTTGCCGGCTCATGCGGGCGAAGCAAGCGGCTTGCCCTTCTCGACCACGTAGGTCGAAATGACAACTGTCTTGGCCGGCCCGTTCGGTCCGCCATGCGGCGTGGCGGTCGGCACCTGGAAGCCATCGCCCGGCCGAAGCTTGAGCGTTCCCTGTCCGTCGATGGTCAGTTCGATGCCCCCTTCGGCGAGATAGCCTGTTTCGATGCCGGGATGCGTGTGGCGCGCAACCGTTACGTTCGGGTCGATGTCGACCCGCATCTCGATCGTCACATAGCCCTCGACCGGCCCGTCGGTCTGCTTGAGGAGCGTGCGTTTGAAACCGGGCGCTTGCGCGTCCGCCCCGGTGGCCAGGAAACCGCCCGCCGCGCACAAGGCGCAAGCAGCGAAAGCCCGTCGTGTCAGCATGGGTCATGTCCTCCCGGGATTTGCGCTCTTTGTTGCTGTCCCGTTCGAGCGCGCGACGGCCAGTTTGAGCGGAGATTTTGGCCTCTTGCAATGGGAAACCTCCGCTTTGCGCCGGCCGCGGCGAGAGCAAAGGCTCGATTCATTCGTCCCCGGCCCCCGCCTCGCTCGGCCTGGGATAGCCGGTTTGTCCGACGGCTTCGACGAGCCCGCTTAAACGAGCCACGACCGCCGCGAAACTCGACAGCGACTGGAACTGGGTCACGATGAGGGAGAAGGCGGCGACGAGAGTTGAGAACGCCATCGCCGACTGGGTGATGACGCCGAATTCGATTTTGCCCTCGATGAAGGCGGGCGCGATGATGAGCGCGGGGATGATCTGGATCATCCAGTTGTAGCCGGTGGTGAAGAACCCGACATTGCGGTTGATCGAGGTTATCCTGCGGAAGTTTGCGACAAGGTCGTCGAGCCGGGTCAGCAGGAGGGCCTTCTGTGTCTCCTCTTCTTTCGCCTCGGCAATTGCGTCGGCGTTGTTTCGCACGTCGATGAGCGCGGAGCGGAAGCTCGCCTCCATGTCCAGCTGGTCGTAGTTGAGTCTGAGGAGCGGGCGCCCGAGCAGGAACGTGAAAAGCGAGCCGGCCGCCGCGTAGAGCACAGCGACGCCGAACAGGGCCGGGCTGATCGTCCATAGAACCCCAGAGAAGGCGACGATTGTGAAAACGCTGTTGAGGCCCATCAACGTGAAGGAGAGCGTCGTCACGGTGAAGGCGCGCACATCTTCGGAGATGCGCTGGTCCGGATTGGCGATCCCGCCGGCGGCGTTGAGGCGCTGGTATGCGCCATCTGCGAGGTAGCGCTTGATGATCCCCCGCGTCATGGTGTCGCGCCACAGGAGGCCGAGACGCTCCTCGCCGAAGCGCGCAATCACCGCGACGACGGTCAAGGCGGCGAAGACGCCGACATAAAGAAAGGCCTGGCCGACGAAGCCGGACATGTTGCGATCGGCGATCGCGGTCATGAAGTTGCGACCGACATAGCTGTTGACGACGTTGAGCCCGTTCGAGGCGCAGAGCAGCAGAACGAGCGTCGCGAAAATCAGCTTGGCTCTTCCGCCCGCTTCGGAACGGGCGAAAATCCCGACCGCGCGGACGAAACGCCTTCCGGTGGTCTTCAGCGGAATAGCCTGCGCATCCATGAGCTTTGATCTTTGGCGGTTGCCCGGTTTGCTGCAGGTGAATCTACCGCTCCGCCCGGGCCGCGGCTAGACTAGCGGTATGCGAGGGGACGGATCCGGGGTCGACGATTCGCCGTGCATCTCTCCGCAGCTGACGCGCCGCGCCTGTTGCTCAAATGTCATCGATCGAGGAGTATCTGGCCCGGACAACCGCCTAAGCTCACATCGGGAGGGCATGCCATGGCCGCCAAGGTCAAGTCGCCAACCGTGTTGCCGGCAAAGGAAGCCGCGCTCATCGACGCCTATTGGCGCGCCGCCAACTATCTCTCTGTCGGTCAGATCTATCTCTTCGACAACCCATTGCTGCGCGAACCGCTCAAAGAGGAGCACATCAAGCCGCGGCTCCTCGGCCACTGGGGCACCACGCCGGGCCTCAATTTCATCTACGCCCACCTCAATCGCCTGATCAAGAAGCACGACCTTGACATGATCTACGTGATCGGCCCTGGCCACGGCGGCCCGGGGATCGTCGCGAACGCCTATCTCGAGGGCACATACAGCGAGGTCTATCCGAACATCTCCGAGGACGAGGCGGGCATGAAGCGCCTCTTCACCCAGTTCTCGTTCCCCGGAGGCATACCGAGTCATGTGGCGCCGGAGACGCCTGGCTCCATCCACGAAGGCGGCGAGCTCGGCTATTCGATGTCGCACGCTTACGGCGCGGTGTTCGACAACCCGGACCTGATTGCCGCCTGCGTCATCGGCGACGGCGAGGCGGAGACAGGACCGCTCGCGACCAGCTGGCATTCGAACAAATTCCTCAATCCGGTCAGCGACGGCGCGGTCCTTCCGATCCTGCATCTCAACGGCTACAAGATCGCTAACCCGACCGTCCTCTCGCGCATCCCCCACGACGAGCTCGAAAACCTGATGCGCGGCTACGGTTATCGTCCGCATTTCGTCGAGGGCGACGATCCCGCGACGATGCATCAATTGATGGCGAAGACGCTCGACGTGGTCGTCAACGACATCCACGGCATCCAGAAGGAAGCGCGGCGCAACGGCTTCTCGAAACGCCCATCGTGGCCGATGATCGTCATGCGCACTCCAAAGGGCTGGACCTGTCCCAAGGAGATCGACGGCAAGCGGGAGGAGGGCTACTGGCGCTCGCACCAGGTGCCGATGAGCGCCATGCGGGGCCACCCTGAGCATGTCCGCATCCTGGAGAACTGGATGAAGAGCTACCGGCCGGACGAGCTGTTCGACGCGAGCGGCCGCCTGATCCCCGAGCTCGCGGCGTTGCCGCCGACCGGAACGCGCCGCATGAGCGCCAATCCGCACGCGAACGGCGGCTCGGTGCTGCACGACCTCAGACTGCCCGACTTCTGCGACTACGCGGTCGACGTCCCTTCGCCGGGCGGTTCGAGCGCGGAGGCGACCCGGGTCATGGGCGGATTTTTGCGCGACGTGATGAAGCTCAATCTCGAGCAGCGCAACTTTCGCCTGTTCAGCCCGGACGAGAACAACTCAAACCGCTGGCAGGACGTGCTCGAAGTCACCAACCGCGCCTGGGCCGCTGAGACCTTCTCCTACGACGACCATCTGGCGCCCGACGGCCGGGTGATGGAGGTCTTAAGCGAGCACCAGTGCCAGGGCTGGCTCGAGGGTTATCTGCTGACCGGTCGGCATGGCTTTTTCTCCTGCTACGAGGCTTTCATCCACATCATCGATTCGATGTTCAACCAGCACGCAAAATGGCTGAAGATCTGCGACGACATCGAGTGGCGCCGGCCGATCGCCTCGCTCAATTACCTTCTATCGAGCCACGTCTGGCGCCAGGACCACAACGGCTTCTCGCATCAGGACCCGGGCTTCATCGACCATGTCATGAACAAGAAGGCCGAGGTCGTGCGCGTCTACCTGCCGCCGGATGCGAATTGCCTGCTCTCGGTCACCGATCACTGTCTGAAAAGCCGGAACTACGTCAACGTGATCGTCGCGGGAAAGCAACCGGCGCCGCAATGGCTGACCATGGATCAGGCGATCAAGCATTGCACGGCGGGCCTGGGGATCTGGGAATGGGCGAGCAGCGATCGCGGCGGCGAGCCTGATGTCGTCATGGCCTGCTGCGGCGACGTCCCTACGCTGGAGACGCTCGCCGCCGTCGATCTTATGCGCCAGCATACGCCCGAGACCAAAGTGCGGGTGATCAATATCGTCGACCTGATGCGCCTCCAGCCGCCGAGCGAGCATCCGCACGGGCTCAACGACCGCGACTTCGACGCGCTGTTCACCACCGACAAGCCGATCATTTTCGCCTTCCACGGCTATCCGTGGCTGATCCACCGGTTGACCTACCGGCGGCACGGACACGACAACATTCATGTCCGCGGCTACAAGGAAGAGGGGACGACGACCACGCCGTTCGACATGTGTGTCCTCAATGACCTCGACCGGTTTCACCTGGTCATGGACGTGATCGACCGCGTGCCCGGCCTCGCCGCCCGCGCGGCCTACGCGAAGCAGGCGCTTCGTGACAAGCTGATGGACCACCACGCCTACGTGCGCCGCTACGGCGACGACATGCCGGAGATCAAGGACTGGGCTTGGGGCGGGCAAGCGGCGCCGTCGCGGAGCGCAACCTCGACCGGTGGAGACAACGCCTGACGTCGTCGCCCGTCGCGCCAACCTGCCGTCGCCAAAGCGTCATTGAGGGTCGCTATCAAGACCGTCCGGATGCGGGGGCGGAGCGATGGAAAGCAAACCGAGGGCTTTCGACAAGGCGGCGCTGAGCCTCCTTCCCTCCGGCAAGACCCTTGACCAGTATGGCCTGGGCGCCGCGCGCTTCGCAGGAGCGCCGGATGCGCTTTTCGAGCGGCGACTGAGATTCGACAATATCGTCGAACCCGAGACGGCCAACACGCGCGAGCGCTACAAGGGCGCAGCCCGCGCGGTGAGAGACATTCTCTCGGACCGGTGGCTGCGCACCAACAAAACCTATGCCCACGAAAATCCGAAGTGGATCTACTATCTCTCGATCGAGTTTCTCATTGGCCGCTCGCTCGGCAACAATGTCATGAACCTCATGCTCGATCCGATCGTCGCGGCGAGTTTCGGCGCCGACGGTCGCGAATGGTGGGAGATTCTGCACGAGGAGCCCGACGCCGGATTGGGCAATGGCGGTCTCGGGCGGCTCGCGGCCTGCTTCCTCGAACTCGATGGCGACGATGCGATTGCCGGCGATGGGCTACGGGCTGCGCTACGAGCATGGCATCTTCCAGCAGGAGATCCGCAACGGCTGGCAGGAGGAGCGCCCGGACAACTGGCTCAAACATCCCGATCCGTGGGAGATCGTGCGCCCCGCCGAAAGCATTGAGGTGACGTTCGGATGCTCATTCGAATTGCGTCAGGGCGTGTTGAGGATGATCCCGAACAGCCCCTCCAGCCTCGTCGGCGTCCCCTATGACCGGCCGGTGGTCGGCTATGGCGGCGAGACGGTCAACACGCTCAGGCTGTGGAGCGCCACAGCATCTGAGGGGTTCGACTTTCAGCGGTTCAGCGGCGGCGATTTCGTTGCCTCGATCGCCGAAGCGCTCAACGCGGAATCGCTGACGCGGGTCCTCTATCCCGACGATCACACGGTGCAGGGACGCGAACTCAGGCTTATGCAGGAATATTTCCTCGTCGCCTGTTCGCTCGGCGATATCGTTCGTCGATTCCGCCAATCAAACTCGGACTGGCGGACGCTGCCCGACAAGGCCGCGATCCAGATGAACGATACCCATCCAGCGCTCGCGGCCCCGGAGCTCATGCGCATTCTGCTCGACGAAGCGCGGCTCGGGTGGGACGAGGCCTTCGATCTGACCAAGCGCACGCTCGCCTACACCAACCATACGCTCTTGCCCGAGGCGCTTGAACGCTGGCCGGTCGAATGGATGGGTTTCCTCATTCCGCGTCATCTCGAGATCATCTACGAGATCAACCGCAGGCTCATGGACGACATTCGCGCCCGCTTTCCCGGCGACCTGGGGCGAGCGGCCCGCATCAGCCTGGTCGAAGAGGGGCAGGCGAAGCACATCCGGATGGCCAATCTCGCGATTGTCGCCTCGCACAGCACCAACGGCGTGGCGGCGATTCATTCGAAGTTGCTGCGCGAGACGACGGTGCGCGATCTCGCGGAGGCTTTTCCCGAGCGTTTCAGCAACAAGACGAACGGGGTGACGCCGCGACGCTGGCTGCGGCTTGCCAATCCGCCTCTCGCCGAGACGATTTCCGCGTCGATCGGCGACGCCTGGATCGCCGACCTCGCCCGATTGAAGGAACTGCGGCCGCTGGCGGACGATGCGTCGTTTCGCATGAAGGTTCTCGCCGCCAAGCGCGCGGCCAAGGCGAGGTTCGTCGACTGGGTCAAGCGGCACACCGAAATCGTCGTCGATCCGGACACGATCTTCGATTGCCAGATCAAGCGCATTCACGAATACAAGCGGCAGTTGCTCAACGCTTTGAGGATCGTCGTTCTCTACGATCGGCTGCGCGAGAATCCCAGCCTCGCCATCCCGCCGCGAACGTTCTTCTTCGCCGGCAAGGCGGCGCCGGCTTATCAGCTGGCCAAGGTGATCATCAAATTCATCAACAACCTGGCTGACACCATCGACAACGATCCCGCGGTTCGGGGAAAGCTGAAAGTTGTGTTCCTTCCGGAATACAATGTCACGCTCGCCGAACGCTGCATTCCTGCGGCCGACGTCTCGAACCAGATCTCGACGGCGGGGTATGAAGCGAGCGGCACCAGCAACATGAAGTTCATGATGAACGGGGCGCTCACGCTCGGAACGCGCGACGGCGCAACGATCGAGATGGTGGAGGAGGCGGGGGAAGAGAATTTCTTCCTGTTCGGCCTCACCGCCGAGGAAGTGGCCAACAGCCGCCCCTGGTACAGCCCGCACTGGCACTACGAGAACGAGCCGGAGACCCGGAAAGCGCTCGATCTGATCTTCTCCGATCATTTCAGCCGGGACGAGCCAGGCATTTTCGAGCCGCTCCGCGGGGCGCTCTTGACCCACGGCGACGCCTATATGCATCTCGCCGATCTGACGTCCTACCTCAAGGCGGACGACGCCCTTTGCGATCTCTATCGCAAGCCGGACGAGTGGGCGCGCAAGAGCATCCTCAACATCGCAGGCTCGGGCAAATTCTCCAGCGATCGCACGATTCAGCAATACGCCGACGAGATCTGGGGCGCAAAGGCCTGCCCGGTCGGCTAAGCCGCACGGATCGTTCGGCGCGCGTTGAAACGCGCGCCGATATCGGGCAAATCAGCTCGAACAGATCAGCTCTTGGGCGTGGTTCCCGTCCTCATGTGATGCATATGATGCGCGCTCGAGCGCGCCCTCTCCTTGCTCTGGTTGGAGTGGTGGCGCATGTGGCTGCTGTGGGATCCGCCTCCGCCGGCATGGGCAGAGCTGGTTGTCTGCGCCAGCGCGGCGAGAGGCGAAAGGGCGATGACGGCCCCAAGGCCGATTGCGGCGAACGTCTTAACCATCCAAATGCTCCCCAACCATGTGTGAGTCCCCTCCGTGTGGAAGGCGCCTGAGAATGCGCGAACCGGGACTGCCTGTCCATGGGCGCCTTTGCGCATTGCTTAAGGCTCTTGGCCCATGTACATCCCCGCGTTTACGCGGAGGTCCTGCCCGGTGATGAAGCGGCTTAAGGGCGAAAGCAGGCGGAGGACGGCGTCGGCGACAGTCGCGGATATCGGAGCGGAACGGCAGCGATCGCCAGGCCATGCTGGACCAAGCTCGCGATCGATCGATCGATCGAGTGAGGCCGGTAAGCTCCCCTTCACCCTCCCGAGACAATGACGCTCATCGCATTGACAATGCTGCCCGCGTCCTTGCGCTCCATGCGCGGCGCGAGCGCCCGGCCGCGGCGCGGGCGTTGATCGTCTGGACGGCACGGATAGGATAGCCTCCTGCCGCCCCGCGACTCAGGAGCCATTCGATGAAACCTCAAGCGCTGGTCGTTGGCGCTGGCCCCGTGGGGCTGACAATGGCGGCGGAACTTGGCACGTTACGGCGTCGGCGTCCGGATCGTCGACAAGGCCGCGGCGCGGACCGACAAGTCGAAGGCCATCGTGGTCTGGAGCCGCACCCTCGAGCTGATCGACCGCATGGGCTGCGGGGCGGCTTTCGTCGACGCGGGCCTCAAGGCGACGGGCGCCAATATCATCGCAGGCGCGATCCGGCTCGCTCACGTGGATCTCGGCGGCCTCGACACCCCGCACCCTTACGCGCTGATGCTGCCTCAGAGCGACACCGAGCGGCTGATGGAGGAACATCTGAATTCGCTCGGAGTGCACGTGGAGCGAGAGGTCGAATTGACGCGGTTCGTCGCCGACGAAGACGCGGTGACAGCCTTCCTCCGGCGCCGCGACGGGAGCGAGGAAACGCTCGATGTCGAGTGGATGGTCGGTTGCGATGGCGCGCACAGTGCCGTTCGGCACGGGCTTGGCATGGAGTTCGAGGGCGATACGCTTGTTTCCCACTGGATCCTCGCCGACCTTCACCTCGACGGCCTCGCGCCGTCGAATGAGATCGAGATCTATTGGCATGCGGATGGCGTGCTGCTGCTGTTTCCCATCACCCCCGGACGCTATCGCGTGATTGCGGACGTCAAGGCGGGCGAGCGCCCGAGCGAACCGACGCTCGATGAGGTGCAGGCGCTCATCGATCAGCGGGGGCCCGGCGGCGTCACGGCCTCCGCGCCGGTCTGGCTTTCCCCGTTCACGATCAACGAGCGCAAGGTGGCCGACTACCGGGCCGGGCGGGTGTTCCTGGCCGGCGACGCCGCCCATATCCACAGCCCCGCCGGCGGGCAGGGAATGAACACCGGGATGCAGGACGCGATCAACCTCGCCTGGAAGCTGGCCCTCGTTTGCCGTGGCCTCGCGAACCCGGAGCCGCTGCTTGGAAGCTACAGCGCCGAGCGCAGCGAGATCGGGCGGCAGGTGCTGGTCAACGCCGGCCGCATGACGACAATCGCAACGCTGCACGGCGGTCTGGCGCAGGGCCTTCGCAACCATCTCGCCCCGCTTCTGTTTGGCTTGTCGCCGGTGCGTCGGGCGACGACCAACGCGATGTCGGAATTGTCGATCGGATATGCTCATGGCCCCCTGACCATCGCGGAGGCGCGCGTTCATTCCGGGCCGGCTGCCGGCGAGCGGGCGCCGGTCAGCGCAGCCGGCGATCGCGTGGGGTCGGGCGACCGGCCTCGGTTTGCGATATTCGGGACGGCCGATGCGGGGAGCGCGGCGCTGATCGCCCGGCGCGCCGATCTTCTGGAGGCCGAGGTCAGGGCGCCGTTCGCCGACGATGGCCTGTGGCTGGTGCGGCCCGACGGCTATGTGGCGATGACCGCCGGACGGGGGGAGTGGGACAAGATCGGCGCGTATCTCGATTGGGTCGCCGGAGGCGCCGTCGGCGTCTGACGCGCGTGGAAGGATTGCAAAATCCACGGAAGGAAAACAAAGGCTCCGCTGGAAGGAAAGCAAAGTCCGCGCGGAAGGAAAGCAAAGTCCACAGGAAGGAAAACAAAGGCGTAAGGCTGCATCCTTCTGCTAGACATTTCAATGGTGTAGAGCGGGAATTGAACCCTGCACGTCACCACCCGTTGCTCGTCGGCCTATAAACAGCTCGTCAGTGTTAAACCACGCGGGACGGAGAGGGCGATCGCGTGACCCTGACAGCCGGCACAATAGCACGACCTTCTGATTATCGCAAAGACTTGTCGACGGCGCGGGCTCGGCGCCGCAATCGGCCCGGGCCCCCGACCAACAGCTAAGGTAGATTGCGTCCAGGTCAGCTCGCGCCGTGAGCGTACCCGCCCCCCTTTGTGGGGGCGGGTCAGGGTGGGGGGTCGCGCCGACCGGCGGGACTTTGGCGACACTTCTACGGACGTGAGGTTTGGGCTCAATCGGAACGCGAGGCGCGACCCCCCTCCAAACATCCCCCACAAGGGGGGAGGAGTGGCCTCCGACCGCACCTGAACGGGCGCCGCTTTCGGCCCGAAATCCCGCGCCCTAACGGAAGATTAACCTTAACAACCCCTAATGGCGGGAGAGGGCGGTTTCGCGGGCCAAATCCCCTCGGATTCATTGACGCCCATGGGGTCCCATGCTATCCCACGCTATCCCGTCAACTGACCGCGCGTGGGCGCAGTCGCCGAGCGCTGAAATGCGCCCGGCGCAGGCCCTTTCGCGCGCTGAAGGGCCGCGCGGTGGATCGTTTTCTCTCCCATTTCATCCATCGCTTCGACGCCAAGGGGCGAATCTCGATTCCCTCGGCGTTCCGCCAGGTGCTGGCGAAGGACGGCTTCGCCGGCGTCTACGCCTATCCCTCGCTCGACGCGCCCGCGCTCGACTGCGGCGGCCACGCGCTCATCGCCGAGATCGACGCCTTGTTGCAGACGATGCCGCCCTATTCGCCGGCTCGCGACGCCTTCGCGACCGCGCTTCTCGGCATGAGCGAGATCCTGCGCCCCGACTCGGAGGGTCGCGTTTTCCTGGAGGAGCGAATCAAGTCGACGCTGGGTCTCGAGGGCGAGGCGGTATTCGTCGGCCAGGGCCACAAGTTCCAGATCTGGGAGCCGGCGCGGTTCCAGGCCCATCTCGAGGACGCGCGGGCGCGGGTCCGGCGGCTGCGCGCCGAACGCGAGGCTCTTGCGTCGGGGGGTGCGCCGCAGTGAGCCGCGCCGCCCCGGCCGGGTTCAGCCACGTTCCCGTTCTGCTCGAGGAGGCGATGACCGCGCTCGAGCCGCGCTCCGGCGGCCTCTATGTCGACGCCACCTTCGGGGCCGGCGGCTATGCCCGCGCGCTTCTCGATCGCGGCGCGACCGTCATCGCCATCGACCGCGACCCGTCGGCCATTCGCGCCGGCGCGGCGCTCGCGGCTTCATCGGGCGGCCGGCTGCGGCTCGCGGAAGCGCGCTTCGGCGAGCTCGACGCGGTCGCGAGAGGTCTCGGCGTCGAGGCGGCGGACGGGGTCGTCCTCGACGTCGGAGTGTCGTCGATGCAGCTCGACGAGGCGGCGCGCGGCTTCTCGCTCAGGTTCGACGCTCCTCTCGACATGCGGATGGAGGCGCGCGGACGTTCGGCCGCCGACATCCTGCGCGAGGATGACATGGAGACGATCGCCGACATCCTGTTTTATTTCGGCGAGGAGCGCGCCGCCCGCCGCATCGCCCGCGCCATCGTCGCCGACCGGACCGCGAAGCCGTTCACGTCGACGCTCGATCTTGCCGGGCTCATCGCTCGCGTCGCCCCGGCCCGGCGCGGCGAGATGACCCATCCGGCGACGCGCGCCTTCCAGGCCCTGCGGATCGCGGTCAACGACGAGCTCGGCGAGCTCGTGCGCGGCCTGGCCGCCGCCGAGCGGCTCCTTAAGCCCGGCGGCCGCCTCGCGGCAGTGACCTTCCACTCGCTCGAGGATCGCATCGTCAAGCAGTTCTTCGTCAGCCGCTCGGGCCGCGGGCGCGCGGCCTCGCGCCGCTTGCCGGGCGAGCCGGCCGAAGCCCAGCCGACATTTGAGGCGCCGCGCCGCCAGCCGGTCGAGCCGAGCGAAGCCGAAGCGCTCGCCAATCCGCGCTCGCGCTCGGCGAAGCTGCGTTTCGGCGTGCGCACCGGCGCGCCGCCGCGGGCAATCGACGAAACTATCGAGGCGCTGGCCCGACTGCCGGCGCGACGGGGGAGAAGAACCTGATGTGGCGTTTCATGCACGCGGCCGCGATCGCGGCGCTGATCGGTTCGGCGGCTTATGTCTACGGCGTCAAATATCAGACGATCTACGCCTCCGAGCAGCTGGTGAAGACGCGCCACCTCATCGACAAGGAGAAGAACGCGATCAATCTCCTGCGGGCGGAATTTGCCCATCTTGCCCGGCCCGACCGGATCCAGGCGCTGGCCGATTCGAAACTTGGCCTCGAGCCGCTGGCGCTGAGCCAGATCGCGAGAATCGATGAATTGCCCGACGCCCAGCCGAAGGTCGACTCGATTGGCCGCACCCTCGAGTTGCTCGGATTCACCGCCGACAATTCCACCCCGGCGGTTACGGCGGCCGACTCGACGCCTCCGGTGAGGTGACGAATGGGCGCGACCCCAATCGATCCCGGCGCGAAGCCCAAGGCCAGCCTATGGGAACGCCTCAATCCCGCGAACGTGCTGGCTGACGCGGCCATCGCGGGCTTGCGGCGTTACTTGCCGAGGAACTTCGGCGTCGATCTCGAGCCGGCCGGCGCGCGGGCGCCGCGGCCGTCGCTCGCCTCGCATCTGACGGGCGCCAAGCTCAAGGCGTTTGCGCGGGAGCTTCTTTCGACGCGGCTCGATCGCTCGGGGGCGCGAATCCGCACCCTCGCGCTTGGCCTGTTTGTGGCTTATGCCGCAATCGCCGGGAAGCTGCTCGTCCTCGGACTCTCGCATGATCCGCCGGAAACGCTGAAAGCCGCGGCCGATGGCGCGGTCTCCGGCGCGAGGCCCGATCTGCTCGACCGCAACGGCGCGATCCTCGCGACCGACATCAGGACGATGTCGGTGTTTGCCGAGCCCAACCGCATCATCGACAAGGACGAAGCGGTGGAACTCATCACCGCCGTGCTTCCGGACGTGGACGCGAAAGAGCTGCGCGAGCGGCTGGGCTCAAAGAAGGGCTTCATCTGGGTCAAGCGCCAGGTCACGCCGAAGGAGCAGGCGGAAATCTTCCATCTCGGCCTGCCGGGCGTCGGCTTCGTGCCGGAGAACAAGCGCATCTATCCCAACGGCCCCCTCGGCGCCTATGTGATCGGCTATGTCGACAAGGACAATGTCGGCATTGCCGGCATGGAGAAATATCTCGACCAGCAGAGCCTGACCGACCCGCATGTCGCAGGCTTCACCGTCGATCCCGACAGCCTGAAGCCGGTCCGGCTGTCGATCGATCTCAAAGCGACGCACGCGCTGCGCGACGAACTCGTCGATGGCTTGGACCGCTTCCGCGCTAAGGCGGCGGCGGGGATGATCATCGACGTCAACACCGGCGAAGTGATCGCGCTCGAATCGCTGCCCGACTTCGATCCCAATGATCCGACCGAGGCGCACGACCCGAACAAGATCAACCGCATCAGCGTCGGCGTCTACGAGATGGGCTCGACCTTCAAGGCGCTTTCGCTCGCCATGGCGCTCGAATCTGGCAAGGTCAATCTCGGCTCGCACGTGGACGCGCGCGACAGCCTGCGCTACGGGCGCTTCACGATTCACGATTTCCACGCAACCCATCGCGTGCTGTCGGTTCCCGAAGTGTTCACCCATTCCTCGAACATCGGCGCGGCGCGGCTCGCGCTGATGGTCGGTGTTGAAGGCCATAAGGCCTTCCTGAAAAAGATGGGCCAGCTCGACCGGCTGCGCACCGAGTTGCCGGAAAGCGCCGAGCCGCTGGTGCCCAAGCGCTGGTCGCTTCTCAACACCATGACCATCGCCTTCGGGCAGGGCCTCAATGTGGCCCCGATCCAGGCGGTGATGGCGGTGTGCGCGCTGGCCAACGGCGGCGAATTGATGACGCCGACCTTCCTGCCGCGCACCGAGGAGGAGGCGGCGAAGGTCAGCCATCGCGTGATCAGCGAGCAGACTTCCGAATCCATGCGCTATCTGATGCGGTCGAACGCGACCCACGGGTCCGCAAGTTTCGCCAACATTCCCGGCTACTACGTCGGCGGCAAGACGGGAACCGCCGACAAGATCATCCACGGCCACTATGCGCAGAACAGGGTTTTCAACACCTTCATGGCGATCACGCCGGCCGACAAGCCGAAGTACCTCTACCTGACCATCTACGACGATCCTCAGCCGGCGCCCGAGGATCACGGCTACCACACGGCCGCCTACAACGCCGGGCGGGTCGCAGGCGCGCTGATCCGTCGCGTCCAGCCGCTGATGGGCGTGGCGCCGATGAAGGAGCCCCCAAGTCAGCCATTCCCCATCATCGCCCGACTGGGGTATGGAGCCGACGCCGACAAGACCGGCAAGGAGTGAGCTTTCACGCGATGAGACGGCTGGGCGACATCCTGGAGCTCAAGGACGCTGACGGCGCGCTCGCCTCGCGCGCGATCGCGGGGCTCGCCTTTGACAGCCGCAAGATCGGGCCGGGCGACCTGTTCTTCGCGCTCTCGGGCGCGAAAGACGACGGCCTCAAGCATGTCGGCGAGGCGCTGGCCAAAGGCGCCGCCGCGGTCGTCGCCGAACGCCGGACCGATTTCCCCGACGCCGCCTTCGTCAAGGTTGCCGACGCCCGCGCCGCCCTCGCTCACGCCGCCGCGCGCTTCTATCCGCGTCAGCCCGAGACCATCGTGGCGGTCACCGGCACCAGCGGAAAAACCTCGGTCGCCGCCTTTGTGCGCCAGATCTGGCAAGCGCTTGGGCTCGAGTCCGCTTCGATTGGGACGCTCGGCGTCGTGTCGCGCCCGCTGACCATCTACGGCTCGCTGACCACCCCGGATCCGATCGCGCTGCATGAACTCCTCGACCGGCTCGCCGCAAGCGGCGTCACCCATCTCGCCATGGAGGCCTCGTCCCACGGTCTCGACCAGAAGCGGCTCGACGGCGTGCGCCTTGCGGCGGGCGCGTTCACCAATCTCACCCGCGACCATATGGACTACCACGCGACGGTCGAGGACTATCTCGCGGCCAAGCTCAGGCTGTTTCGCGACCTGCTGGCCGATGGCGCGCCGGCCGTGATCGACGCCGACAGCGCCGTCGCCCCGCGGGTGATCGCGGCCGCACAGGCGCGCGGACTCGAGGCGGTGACGGTCGGAAGGAACGGCGAGACGATCCGGCTCGTCTCGGCCGCGCGCGATCGTTTCTCGTCAATTCTCGACATCGAATTCGGCGGCCGTCGCCGGCGTTTGACGTTTCCGCTGCCTGGCGACTTCCAGATCTCGAACGCGCTGGTCGCCGCCGGGCTCTGCATCGCGACCGGCGGCGAAGCCGACGCGGTGTTTCAGGCGCTGCAAAGGCTGCGCGGCGCGCCGGGCCGCCTCGAGCGCGTCGGCGAGGTCCGCGGCGCGGCGGTGTTCGTCGACTACGCCCACAAACCCGACGCGCTCGAAAAAGCGCTACAGGCTTTGCGGCCCTTCGTGCGCGGCCGCCTCGTGCTGGCGTTCGGCTGCGGCGGCGACCGCGACCCGGGCAAGCGGCCGATCATGGGCGCGATTGCGACCCGCCTCGCGGACGTCGCGATCGTGACCGACGACAATCCGCGCTCCGAGGACCCCGCCGCCATTCGCGCCGAGATCCTCGCCGCCGCGCCTTCGGCGCTCGAAATCGGCGATCGCGGCGCAGCCATTCGCGCCGGGATCGCCATGCTCGCCGACGGCGACGCGCTGATCATCGCCGGCAAGGGGCACGAGACCGGCCAGATCGTCGGCGCAAGCACGCTCCCGTTCTCCGACGCCGATGAAGCGCGCGCGGCATTGAAGGAGGCCGCGTGACCGGGCTGTGGAGCGAGGACGAGCTCGCCGCTGCTTTCGGCGTCGCCCCAAGCGCGCCGATGAGCGCCGCCGTTCGCGGCGTCTCGATCGACAGCCGGACGCTTGAAGCCGGCGATCTGTTCATCGCGATCAAGGGCGACGCGCACGACGGCCACGACCATGTCGCCCGGGCGTTCGAGTCGGGCGCCGTCGCCGCGGTCGTGTCGCGCGAACGCGCCGCCCGGCTCGCCGCGCTGGGGCCCCTGTTCGCGGTCGACGACACTCTGAGCGCGATGGAGCGGCTGGGCGTCGCCGCCCGCGCCCGATCGAAGGCGCGGATCGTCGCGGTGACCGGTTCGGTCGGCAAGACGACGGCCAAGGAGATGCTGCGCGCGATGCTGTCGGCCTGCGGCGCCGTCCACGCCTCGGCTCACTCCTATAACAATCACTGGGGCGTGCCGCTGACGCTCGCGCGCATGGCGGTCAGCGCCCGTTATGGCGTGTTCGAGATCGGCATGAATCACGCGGGCGAAATTGCGCCGTTGAGCAGGATGGTGCGGCCGCACGCCGCCCTGGTGACGACGATCGCCCCGGTCCACATCGAGCATCTCGGCTCGATCGAGGCGATCGCGGACGCGAAAGCCGAGATCTTCCTCGGCCTTGAGCCCGGCGGGACGGCGGCGCTCAACCGCGACGCGCCGCAATTCGAGCGGCTGGCGAAAGCAGCTGCAGCGCGCGGGGCGCGCGTCGTGACATTCGGCCGCGGCGGCGATTGCGACGCCCGGCTGATCGAGCTCGAGGCGATCGACGGCGGGTCGCGCGTGAGGGCGAGGGTTCTCGGGCGCGAGCTGGCGTTCATCCTTGGCGCGCCCGGCGCCCACATGGCCGAAAACGCGCTTGGCGCGCTGCTCGCGGCGGACGCGCTCGGCGCGGATCTTGACGCCTGCGCCGCGGCGCTCGAGCGGTTCTCGCCGCAGCAGGGCAGGGGCGCGCGCTTCTCGGTGACGACGCCCGACGGTCCGGCGATCATCATCGACGAAAGCTACAACGCCAATCCGGCCTCGATGCGGGCGGCGCTCAAGCTGCTCGCCGCCGCGAAGCCAGGACCGAAAGGCCGCCGCATCGCCGTCATCGGCGACATGCTCGAGCTCGGGCCGGCCGCGGAGGCGATGCACGCAGAACTCGCAGCCGACCTCAGCGCCAACCGCGTCGATCTCCTGTTCGGCGCCGGTCCGCTCACCCGCGCGCTCTACGAGGCGGCCCCGGCTTCGATGCGGGCCGCCTGGGCGGCGCGGTCGAATGAATTGACGGACGAAGTCGCCCGCGAATTGCGTGGCGGCGATATCGCGATGATCAAAGGCTCCAACGGCAGCCGGATGGGTCCGCTGGTCGCTGCGCTGCGCGATCGCTTCGCCCGCGGCGCGGGAGGATAGGACGTTCGATGCTGACCTGGCTGTCCGAGCTCCCGGGCGTCTTCCACCTCTTCCGCTATCTCACATTCCGTACGCTCGGCGCCGCGGCGACCGGGCTCTTTCTCGTCTTTTTCTTCGGTCCGACGATCATCGCCGCGCTGCGGCTTAAACAGCACGGGGGGCAGCCGATCCGGGCGGATGGCCCGCCCTCCCACATCCTCATGAAAAAGGGCACGCCGACCATGGGCGGCCTCATGATCCTGTTCGGCCTCTTCGTCTCCGCGCTGCTGTGGGCCAATCTCGAGAGCCCGTATGTGTGGATCGTCCTGTTCGTCACCGCCGGTTTCGCCGTGATCGGCTTCTATGACGACTATCTGAAGGTGACCAAGCGGTCGGATCGCGGCTTCTCAGCCCGCGCCCGCCTCATCGGCGAATACATCATCGCCGCGCTCGCGTGCTACGCGATGATGCTGGTCGGCGCCAATGGAGCGACGGCGCTCGCGGTGCCGTTCGTCACCGGCTTTGTGTTTGACTTCGGTTGGGCGTTCCTGCTGTTCGGCCCGTTCGTGATCGTCGCCTTCGGCAACGCGGTCAATCTGACCGATGGTCTCGACGGCCTGGCGATCGTGCCGGTGATGATCGCCGCCGCAACGCTCGGGCTCATCGCCTATATCGCCGGCAATCTGCTCTATTCGCACTACCTTCTCATCAATCACGTCCCCTTCGCCGGCGACCTGATGGTGGTCTGCGGGGCTTTGATCGGCGCCGGCGTCGGCTTCCTTTGGTTCAACGCGCCTCCGGCCCAGATCTTCATGGGGGACACCGGATCGCTGGCGCTGGGTGGGTTGCTCGGCTCGATCGCGGTTGCGGTCAAGCATGAGATCGTGCTCGCGGTGATCGGCGGCCTCTTCGTCATGGAGGCGCTCTCGGTCGTGGTGCAGGTGGCCTCGTTCAAGCTCACCGGCAAGCGCGTGTTCAAGATGGCGCCGATCCATCATCATTTCGAGCAGCTCGGCTGGTCGGAGTCGCAGGTCGTGATGCGGTTCTGGATCATCGCCTTCGTGCTCGCGATGATCGGCCTCGCCTCGCTGAAGCTGAGGTGACGATGACGCCGGTCGAGACCATGCGCGGCCAGAGCGTCGCCCTGTTCGGCCTCGGCGGCTCGGGACTGTCGACGGCGCGGGCGCTGGTCGACGGCGGCGCCGAGGTTGCAGCCTGGGACGACAGCCCCGCCGCCCGCGAACGCGCTTCGGCTGCGGGAATTGCGCTCGTCGATCTCGCCGAGGCCGACTGGCGCGGCTTCAAGTTGTTCGTGCTTGCCCCCGGCGTGCCCGCTGACCCATCCCGCGCCGCACTGGACGGTCAACCTTGCCGACGCGGCGGGGGTTCCGGTCGTCGGCGACATCGAGCTTTTCGTCCGCGAGCGCGGGGCGCGGGCGCCCGATGCGCCGTTCGTCGCGATCACCGGCACCAATGGCAAATCGACCACCACGGCGCTGATCGCCCATGTGCTGAAGGAGGCCGGACGCGAGGTGGCGATGGGCGGCAACATCGGCGTGCCGGTGCTCGACCTGCCGCCGCCCGCCGCCGGGAGGACGCATGTCGTCGAGTGCTCGTCCTATCAAATCGATCTCGCGCCCTCGCTCGCGCCGAGCGTCGGCTGCCTCATCAACCTTACCCCGGACCATCTTGACCGGCATGGCGACCTTCAACGCTATGCGGCGATCAAGGAGCGGCTCGTCGCCCATTCCGACGTCGCGCTGGTCGGGGTCGATGACGAGCCTTGCCGCGAAATCCACGCGCGACTGAGGGCGCGCGCCGGCGCGCCGCGGGTCGTTGCGGTCTCGGGCAAGGATTCTCCGCTCGCCGACGTCTGGGTCAGCGAACATCGGGTGATGGCGCGCGGAGAGGCCGGGCCGGCGGCCGATCTGCAACCGGCGCGCGCGCTTCGCGGCGCCCATAACGGGCAGAACGCCGCGTTCGCCTACGCCGCCGCGAGGACGCTCGGCGTCGAGCGCGAGCGCATCGCCAGCGCCTTCGTCACCTTTCCTGGACTTGCTCACCGCATGGAAGAGGTCGGCCGGCTTGGCCGGGTGCTGTTCATCAACGACTCGAAGGCGACCAATGCCGACGCGGCCGAAAAGGCGCTGCATGTCGTTTCGCGATATCCACTGGATTCTCGGAGGCAGGCCGAAGGCGGGCGGGATCGAGCCGCTCCGGCCGTTGTTCCCGCGCGTCGCCAAAGCCTACCTGATCGGCGAGGCCGCCGACGAATTCGCGCTGACGCTCGCCGGCGCCGTTCCTTTCGTTCGCTCAGGGACGCTCGGCGCAGCGGTCGAGGCGGCGGCCGAGGACGCGACGCATTCGCGGGGCCAGGAACCTGCGGTGCTGCTGTCGCCGGCCTGCGCGTCGTTCGATCAATTCGCGAATTTCGAGGCGCGGGGCGAGGCCTTTCGCGCGTCCGTCGCCGAATGGCTGGCGCGGCGCGCGGGAGTTACGGGCGCACGCGCGAAGAAGGAGGCCTAGAGCCGATGGTGTCGAGAATCGAACGCGGCCCGGTTGCGGACTGGATGCGCACCGCCGACCGTTGGCTGATCGGGTCGTTCGTGGCGCTGATGGTGATCGGCCTCGTGATGGCGCTTGCGGCGAGCCCCGCGGTCGCGGAGCGGCTGAACCTCACGACCTTCCACTTCGTCGACCGGCAGGCGCTGATGCTGGTCCCGACCGCGGCCTTGATGATCGCGACCTCGTTCCTATCGCCGCGCCACATGCGCCGCGCCGCGCTGGTGGCGTTCATCGTCTCGTTCGCGCTCATCATTCTCGCGCTGATGTTCGGCGCGGAGGTCAAGGGGGCGCGCCGCTGGATCTTCGGCCTCCAGCCGTCGGAGTTCATCAAGCCCGCCTTCGTCGTTCTCGGCGCCTGGGCCTTCACCGAAGGCGGGCGGAAGGGCCCGACCGCAATCTGGGCCAAGATCCTCTCCTTCGTCTTGCTGCCGCTGGCGATCGTGCCGCTCATCCTCGAGCCGGACTTCGGCCAGACGATGCTGGTCGCGATCGTCTGGACCGCGCTCTTCTTCCTCGCCGGCCTGCATTGGTTCTGGGTGGTCGCCGTCGGCGGCGTCGGCATGGCCGGCGGCTTCGCGGTGTTCAAACTGTCGTCCCACGTGCACGAGCGGGTGCTGCGCTTCCTTGATCCCGATTCGACCGGGGGCCTGGTCGACACCTTCCAGGTCGACACCGCTCTTCAGAGCATCCTCTCGGGCGGCTGGTTCGGACGGGGCCCGGGCGAGGGCGTCTATAAGCGCATCCTGCCCGACGCCCACACCGACTTCGTCTTCGCCGTGACCGGCGAGGAATTCGGCATGATCGCCTGCATGGCGCTGATCGCGTTTTTCGCCTTCATCGTGCTGCGGGCGCTCTATCTCGCCTCGCGCAATCCGGACCCGTTTTGCCGGCTCGCGGCGGGCGGCCTCACCGTCATGTTCGGGGTCCAGAGCTGGATCAACATGGCGGTCAACCTGCGGGCCATGCCGGCCAAGGGAATGACCCTCCCGTTCATTTCCTACGGCGGCTCGTCGCTGCTCGCGCTCGGCCTCGGCATGGGCTTCCTGATCGCGGCAACCCGCAAGCGCCCGGCCGCCGATCTCGACCATCCGGGCGCGCCCGAGGAATGAGCTCGGCTCGCCCGGTCCTGCTCGCGGCTGGGGGCACGGGCGGCCATCTCTTCCCCGCGGCGGCTCTGGCGGCGGCGCTCGCGAAGCGTGGAGCGGAAGTCGAGCTCGCGACCGACAGCCGTGCGCTCAAATACGGCGGTGATTTTCCCGCTCGCGCCATTCACGCCTTTCCGGCCGCGACGACCACCGACGCCGGCGCGCTCGCCAAGGCGCGCGCGGCGGTCACGCTTGGCGCCGGGCTCGCGGCCGCGCTGGTGAAGCTCAGGCGCGTCAAGCCGCGCGCGGTGGTGGGCTTTGGCGGCTATCCGACCGTCCCGCCGCTCCTTGCCGCCTGGCTCATCGGGATTCCAACCGTCCTGCACGAGCAGAACGCGGTGATGGGCCGGGCCAACCGATTCCTGAGCTCCCGCGTCAACCTGATCGCTTGCGGATTTCCGTTGAAGGGCGTCGATCCGGCAATCGAGTCGAAGACGCGCACGACCGGCAATCCGGTGCGCCCCTCGGTCATCGCCGCGGCGACGCTTCCCTATCCCGAGCAGGCCGGGCGGCGGCTGAACGTGCTCGTGACCGGCGGTTCGCAGGGCGCGCGGGTGATGGCCGACGTGGTTCCGGCGGCGATTGCGCTCATGAGCCCCGACGAGCGGCAATGGATCCGCCTCACCCAGCAGGCGCGGGGCGAGGATTCTTCGCGGGTCGCGGCGGCCTGCGCGCGGATGAGCTTTCCGGTCGAGATCGCCGAATTCTTCCCCGATCTGCCGGCGCGGATCGCAGCCGCCCATCTCGTCATCGGCCGCGCCGGCGCCTCGACCGTCTCCGAGCTTGCGGTCATCGGCCGGGCTTCGGTCCTCGTGCCGTTCCCGCACGCGCTCGACCAGGACCAGGCCGCCAACGCGGCGGCGCTGGCGTCTTCGGGCGGCGCGGTTGTCGTACCGCAGCCCGAGTTCACCCCGGAGCGCCTGGCCGCGATCCTTCGGGGCGCGCTCGCAGCGCCCGAGAAGCTCGCCGCCCAGGCGGCGGCAGCGAGGTCGATCGGCGTCCCCGACGCCGCAGAGCGCCTCGCGGACGTCGTGCTGGAGATCGCGGGGCCGGCTTGAGCGGCCCGCGATGGAGGGAGATGACGACGCGCTAGGCGGGGGCCTGGTCGAACATCAACATGTCGGCTCCGCCGGTCGCGAATTTTTGCACATCGGCGCCGGCGGCCTGGCCTTCTGGGGAAGCAAAGGCGCTCTGGATCGCCGCCACGCTGTCAAAGCTCAAAATCGCGACGAGATGAACGCCGGTGGGTCCTGCCGGCGAAGCCACATCGCCGCGGCTGATCTCATAACGCCTGAGTCCGGGGATCTTCTTGGCGATCGGGATATGGGTCTCGGCGTAGTATTTGTCGAACGCGGCTGCGTCCTTCGGCGTTTTGTACAATACGACCAGGCTTGCCATTCGTGTTCCTCTCGTACGGCACGACTTGACGCCAACCGCGTTCAAGTTCGCCGCCTCGCGATCATGGGTGGAGGTCCGCCCGCGCGCAAGGGGTGGCGCCGGAAATGGTCGTCTCCATCTTACGTCCCAGGAGCTTGACTCCTCCTCTTCACGTAGTGCGTCAGCCCCGCAGCGAGCCAGTCGAACATCAGCCTCACCCGCGGCTCAGACTTGAGATCGCGGTGCATGACGAGCCACACGTCAAGCGCCATCTGGAACGCGTTCGGCAGAACAGGAACGAGGTCGGGCGTGCGGCGGGCGATGGCGTCCTGACAGCCCCCGATCCCGACGCCGGCGCGCAGCGCGGCGAGCTGGGCGAGGTCGCTGTCGCAGCGAAAGCCGAAGTCCTCGCGCGTGAGCGTCTTGGCGAGCGCGCCCGCCGCGCGGAACGTCGCGTCGTCGCGGTCGAAGCCGATCATGCGATGGTTTGCGAGGTCGGCGAGCGAGCGCGGCTCGCCGAAGCGGGCCAGATAGTCGCGATGAGCATAGAGCCTGATGCGCGTCGAACCGATGCGGCGGGCGACGAGCCCGCTCTGGGTCGGGCGGACCATGCGCACCGCGATGTCGGCGTCGCCGCGGGCGAGATCCTGATTGCGGTTGGTGACCGCAAGCTCGATCGCGATTCCGGGATGGCGAGCGCGGAAGCCGGCGAAAATCGCCGGCAGCGCCTCCGCGCTCATGATCTCGCTCGCGGTGACGCGCACGACGCCGCGATCGGTCGCGGCCGCCGACGAGCCTGAACGCGCCAGCGCCGCCGCCGCGGCCGCCATCGCCTCGCTATGGGGGACAAGCGCGTTCGCAGCCGCGGTGGGGGTGAGCCCGCGCGGCGAGCGGGTGAACAGGGTCACACCGAGGGCGTCCTCCAGCGCGTCGATGTGGCGCCCGACCGTCGGCTGGGTGAGGCCGAGGCGCCGTGCGGCGCCGCTCAAGGTGCCGTCACGCGCGACCTCCAGGAAGGTGCGCAGTTCGTCCCAGGCGGGTTCGCGCCTCATACAAATATGTATAGTCGATCAAGATAAATATGCAATTCCGCATGAGACGAGGAGGGCGTATTGAGGGTTGTAGCGCCGGGTCGCTAACCGGCCGGCGGGGTCGCCGACCCCGCCCTACAATCTGGCGGCCGGCGCCGCGCTGCGAGGACGTGCAAATGACCGCGACACTGAACAGCTTCGCCGATCCGAGCCCGCCCTCGCCGGCCATGCACGGCTCCGCCTCCTTGCCGGCTGGCGTGCGGGCGATCCTGCGGCTCGAGGGCGCGGCCGCCTTCGCTGCGGCGGTGGCGCTCTACGCCCACGCTGGCTTCTCCTGGCCGCTATTCGTTCTTCTCATTCTCGCGCCGGATCTGGCGATGCTGCCCTATCTCATCGGGCCGAGAGCGGGCGCTTACGCCTATAATCTCGTCCACACCTACGCGTTGGCGCTGCCGTTCGCCGTCGCCGCCTTTGCGTTCGGCTCGCCCGTCGCCACGGCGATCGGCCTCGTCTGGCTCGCCCACATCGGCATGGACCGCATGCTCGGCTACGGCCTCAAATACGGAAGCGGATTCGGCGACACCCATCTCGGCCGCTTCGGAAAGAACTGAGCGATCCCATGCGCGTTCACGCCATTCAGACCGGCCGGGTCAGGATCAAGACAAGCCAGATCGTCGGGCGCGGCCATGGGCTGAAGCGCCGCCTCGCGCCGCTGCTCGACAGCGAGTGGTCGCCCTGGCTGCCGACCCTGGTTTACGCCATCGAGCATCGCGACGGCGTCATCCTTGTCGATGCGGGCGCCTGCACCGCGAACAAAAGCTTGCCGCGCTGGCATCCCTATTTCCGCAATGCGGTGCGCTTCGACATCGAGCCTGATGAGGAGGCGGGGCCGCAATTGCGCGCGATCGGGATTCGATCCGGCGACGTCAGGCGCGTCGTGCTGACTCATCTGCATATCGACCACGACGGCGGGCTTGGCGCGTTTCCGACCAGCGAAGTTCTGGCCAGCCCGGGCGAGCTTCGGCGCGCGTCCGGTATCGCCGGCAGGCTGCGCGGCTATCTACCGCAGCGCTGGCCCAAGCAGTTTGATCCGAAGCCTCTTGCCCTCGACGGCGGCGCCTATGGCCCGTTTGCGCGCTCGAAGCGCCTGACAGGCGACGGCGCGATCGTCGCCGTCGCCACGCCCGGGCATACGCCCGATCATTTCTCGGTGATCGTCGAGGACGGAGACAAAACCGTCTTCATCGCCGGCGACGCCTCCTATAGCGAGGCGACGATGCTTGATGGCGCGGTCGACGGGGTGAGCGAGGACGAAGGCCAGGCGGCGGCGACGCTCGCGGCCATCCGCTCATTCGCCGCGTCGCGGCCGACGATCTATCTGCCGGCGCATGATCCGGAGGCCGCGCAGAGGCTCGCGGAGCGGCGGGCGGTTGGCGCGCCTCAGTCCATCACCGCATGCGCCGCCGCCTCTCGTGAAGCGGCCGCGGCGACCGCTTTCGGCGAGCGGATCAGCGCGAGCAGCGGGAAGGCGCAGAGCGAAATGAAGGTCATGAACAGGAAGTCGTTCGAATAGGCCATCGCCGCCGCCTGCTGGGTGATCAGGCCTTCGAGCATCGCCAGGCTCGGCAATCCGTGGCCCGACAGCATCGAGGCGTTGGGCATTCGCATCGCGTCGTTGAACGGCGTCACATGCTCGACGAGCTGGCTGTGGAACATGGTGATCGAGCTGGTCAGCCGGGCGATGACGATCGAGATGCCAACCGCCGAGCCGATGTTGCGGATGAGCGTCCATAGCGCCGCGCCCTCGGTGCGCAATTCGCCCGGCAGGCTGGCGAAGGCGATGGTGTTCAGCGGCACGAAGATGAAGCCGAGGCCGAACCCCTGCGCGACCGAATTGATGGCGATGACGCTCGCCGGCACATCAAGCGACCAGCCGACCATCAGCCACAGCGAGGAGGTCGCCAGCACAAGGCCGATGAAGATCAGGATGCGCGCATCGACCTTGCCGCTCAAGCGCCCGACCAGGAACATCGCCACGAACGTGCCGATGCCCCGTGTGCCAAGCAGATAGCCGCTCGACAGCACCGGGTAGCCGAGCATGTTCTGGATGAACGGCGTCACCAGGGCCATGGTCGCGAGCAGAATGATGCCGATCAGGAACATGAAGACCAGCGCGATGGAGAAGTTCCAGTCGCGGAAAATGCGCACGGTGATGAACGGCCGCCTTGAGGTGAAGCAGTCGGCGAGAAAGAAGTAGAAGCCGACGCAGGCAAGGATCGCCTCGACGATGATCTCGGTCGAACCGAACCAGCCGAGCTGCTCGCCCCGGTCGAGCATCATCTGCAACGATCCGATGCCGAGCGAGAGGCTGAGGAAGCCGAACCAGGAGAAGGGCACGTCGCGCCGGGTCGGGGTTTCGCTCATGAAGAGCCACAGTCCGGCGGTGGTGAGGATGCCGAACGGCAGGTTGACGAAGAACACCCAGCGCCAGGAATAGGAATCGGTGAGATAGCCGCCGAGCGTCGGCCCCATGATCGGCCCGAGCATCACCCCCATGCCCCAGATCGCCATCGCCGAGCCGCGCCGGGCGGGCGGAAAAATGTCGAGCATCACCGCTTGCGAGAGGGGCACCAGCGCCGCGCCGAACACACCCTGCAGGAGCCGGTAGGCGACCATCTGCTCGATCGACAGCGCAACGCCGCACAGCATCGAGGCGACGGTGAAACCGGCGGTGCAGACGATGAACAGCTTCTTGCGGCCGAAACGGGTCGCCATCCACCCCAGCGGCGAGGTCATGATCGCGGCGGCGACGATATAGGAGGTGAGGACCCAGTTGATCTGGTCCTGCGTCGTCGACAGCGAGCCCTGCATATAGGGCAGCGCGACATTGGCGATGGTCGTGTCGAGCGCCTGCATGATCGTCGCCATCATGATGCAGACGGTGAGCAGCCATCTCAGCGTCGGCGAGATGGTCTCGTAGAGCGGCGGAGCGGGGACGGCCGCGTTCATCTGATGACGGCCGTCCTCGCGCCGAGGAGCGTGTCGACGTAGCCGACCACCCACTGCTTGAGCCCTTCGAGCGTCCCGGCAAGGGTGCGCACGCGGCCGGTGTCGATCGTAAGATACGCACTCATGCCCGCTCTCAGGCCGGTCGTATCCTCCTTCGGATCGAAGCAGAACCGAAGCGGCACGCGCTGGACGACCTTGACCCAGTTACCGGTCGCGTTCTGCGCCGGCAGGATCGCGAATTGCGCGCCCGTCCCCGGCGCGATCGAGCAGATCGAGCCCTTCCATTCCCGGTCGGGAAAAGTGTCGACGCTCACCGTCGCCGGCAGGCCGGCATGGACGAAGGTCAGGTCCAATTCCTTCGGATTGGCGTCGACCCAGAGGCCGGTGTTGGCGACGATCGCGAACACCGGCTGGCCGGCCGCCGCCACACGCCCGACCTGGATCTCGGGCACCTGCGTCGCTACGCCGTCGATCGGCGCGATGACCTTGGTGTTGCGCAGATTGCGTTCGGCGTCCTCGAGGCCCGCCTTCGCCTGCATGTAGTCGGGAAAGTTCTCGATCGACGCATCGGGACCGCCGCCGAGCTTCACCGTCACCGTCGCCTGCTGCTGGCGCACGAATTCGAGGATCTGCTTGGCCTGGATGAGGTTGCCCATCGAGGTGTCGCGATCCGCCGTGGTTCCCGTGCCATGGACGGCGAGGCCGTTCTTGCGGTCGAAGTCGGTCTGGCGCACAGCCACGGCGTCCTCGCCCATTTTGATCTGGTCGGCGTTGCTGATGTACGAGGACTTCAGATTGGCGAATTCGACCCTGGCCGCCTCGACGCGGCCTTTGGCGAGCGCGAGCGCGATCTCATAGGGCTGCGGATCGATGTCGAACAGAGGATCGCCGACCTTCACCTTCTGCCCCTCCGTCACCTGGACGGCGGTGATTGCGCCGGTGACCTGGGGCGTGATGAGCGACTTGTCGGCGCCGACATAGGCGTTGTCGGTCGAGACATAACGCCCGCTGCTGAGCCACCAGCTGAAGCCGAGCGCGAGCGCTACGAGCGGAATCACCACGAGCATGACGAACCGGCTGATGCGGCGCTTCGGCTTGACGGTGATCGGCGTCTCGGCGGCAGGCGGCTGCGGCGCGGGCGGCGGCGCTTGCGGGCCCGGCGCGGGGGTACGCGCCGGGGTGAACTGGATCGGCTGCGAGGGCTGGGCGGCGGAAGAAGGCGCTTGCGACTGAGGCTCGCGCGCGCCCTGCTGCCCGATCGACTTCGCCGGCGTAAACGGCAGCGGCTGGGCCGGCTGCGGCGCAGGGTCTTCCTCTGGGGGATTGCGCCCCGCCGCTGGCTTCGGTTGGGTCACTTTGGTTCGGCTCCCGAAATCAATTCGTGCTTGAGATTGGATTTGATGATCTTGAGGCCGTCGTGCATGGCGTCGACCGTCCTCTCGTCCACGCCCGCCAAAGCCCGTCCCATCAGGTCTTCGGCGAGGGCGCCGAGGCTGACGAGCGCCGGAGCTGCTTTCTCGGTGAGATAAAGGCGGTGTGCGCGCCGGTCCGTCGCGTCGTCGCGCCGCTCGACAAGGCCGGCGGCGGTCAGTTTATCAATCAGGCGTCCGAGCGTGATCGGCGCGAGGTCGAGCGCCTCGGCAAGCTCGCTCTGCTTGACGCCCTCGCAGCGCTGCAGGCGCGAGAGGACCGCCCACTGGGCCCGGGTGGTCCCGAGTTCGCGCGCTCGCTGGTCGGAATAGGTCCTGAGCAGCCGCGCCACGTCGTGGAGCGCGAAGCCAAGCTCCCGCGCCGGCGAGATCGCCATTTTCTGAGCAAGTGATAACATAAGCATGCTTATAATATAGTGAGTACGCTTATGCAAGAGGCCGCCGGCGAAAAATCTGGGCCAGCGGCGGAGGGCGGTCTTACGATTCACCGCGATTTCTCTTTCTGAAAATCTGAACCTGTGGTACATCGAATAAGAGCCGTCAGAGATCCGCGACTCGTCACGGGCTGGTCGAAGGACGCAAATGCACTTTGGCGCGTTTTTGATTTAAGCCGTTGATTTTATTTCGAGAATGCATTTTGATTTTGTTGCGGTGGATTTTGATATTGTTGTTTCTGGGCTTTGAAATTGTTGCGTCTGGTTTTGGAATTGTTGCGCCCGGCTTTGAAATTGTTGCGGCGACCGGACGCGCGCGCTCAATGCGCCGCTGGCGCCTGCCCCCCGAGCCGGACCTTGCGCAGACTCCACGCGAGCGGCACCGCCGCGAGCGAAAGCAGCGTCAGCACCCAAAAGACGTCGATGTAGGCGAGGTAGGACGCTTGCGCCTGCACCTGCTGGCCGATCCAGCCGACGGCCTGTTGCTGCGCCTCAGGAAGCAGGCTGCCCTGGGCAAGAAAATAGTGCGTCGCCTGCTGCAGGGTGTCTTGATATTGCTGGCTCGACGGAATCGCGTTCTCGATCAGCCGGCTCTGGTGGAACTGCTCGCGGTGTTGGAGCACGTTGGAGGCGAGCGAGACGCCGATCGAGCCGCCCGTGTTGCGCGCTGCGTTGATGAGCGCCGACGCCATGTCCACCCGGTTTGCCGGGATCCCGTCATAAGACGCTGTAATGATTGGGATGAAGATCAGCGGCAGCCCGATGCCGAGCATCATGCGCGTTCGGGCGAAAAACCAGAAGCCGAGATCGCCGTACACGTTGGTCATCTGATACATTGAGATCGCAGCGAAGATCGCGCCGGTCATGATCAGGTATTTCGGCTGGACCCGGCTCGAGATCTGCCCGACGACGAACATCATCACCATCGTGACGAGGCCGCCCGGCGAGAGCGCGAGACCGGCCCAGGTCGCGGTATAGCCGAAGTCCGTCTGCAACATGAGCGGCAGGAATTGGGTGGTCGCGTAGAGGATCGCGCCGGTCGCGCCCATCACCAGGAAACAGGCGCCGAACTGGCGCGACCCCACCATCCTTACGTCGATCATCGGATCGCGCCTGGACATCTCCCAGGGGATCATCAGCATGAACGCGATCGCGCAAACGAACGTGAACGTGACGATGAAGTTTGAGGCGAACCAATCGTCCTCGAGGCCGCGATCGAGCACGATCTCGAGCGCTCCGAGAAAAGTCGCGACCAAGAGAAAGCCGATGTAATCGAACCGGGAGGACTGGCCCTGGTTGGGATTGTCCGCCGGCAGAAGGATGGCGATCAGCGCGATCGTGGCGACGCCGACCGGCCCATTGATCAGGAAGCACCAGCGCCAGGACCAATTGTCGGCGAGCCAGCCGCCGAGCGTGGGGCCGACCACCGGGGCGACGACCACCGCCACGCCGAACAGCGCGAAGGCCTGCCCGCGCTTTTCCGGTGGAAATGAAGCGGCCAGAATGGACTGCGAAACCGGCACCATGCCGCCCCCGGCCAGGCCTTGCAGGAGGCGGAACAACAGGAGCGAATTGAGATTCCACGCCTGCGCGCAGAGGAGCGAGCTCACGCTGAAGAGCCCGAGGCAGATGAGGAAAAAGGTCTTCCGCCCGAGCCATTTCGCGAGGAACGGGCTCGCGGTCAGACTGACGGCGTTGGCGACCAGATAGGTCGTCACCACCCAGGACGCTTCGTCATCGCTGACCCCCATGCCGCCGGCGATATAGGGCAGAACCACGTTGGCGATTGTGGTGTCGAGCACCTCCATGAAGGCCGCGAGCGCGACCAGGATGGCGATCAGCCAGGGACTGGCCGAGGCTGCGCTGCTCGCCGGCGGGGCGGCGCCGGCCTGCGCCGCGGTGTCGGTCAAACCCGACCCCGCCACTGCTCGACGCGGGCCCGCAGCCGCTCATAGAGCGAGGGCGACGGATCGACGCGCACGGTCGGGACGACCGACATGCCGGGACCGAGCGCGACGTCGGCGGGCGGATTGTCGAGGATGATCTTGACCGGTACGCGCTGAACGATCTTCACGTAGTTGCCGGTCGCGTTTTCGGGCGGCAGCAGCGAAAACGCCGGGCCCGAGCCGGGCTGGACGCTGGCGACGCGGCCATGGAAGTCGCGCTCGGGGTAAGCGTCGATCTCGATGTCGACCGGCTGCCCCGGCCGCATGCGGTCGAGTTGGGTCTCCTTATAGTTGGCGACGATCCAGATCTCGTCGGGCACGAACATCGTAAGGTTCGTGCCCGCCTGTGCGTATTGGCCGACCGCGCCAGTCAGGTTGACGACGCGGCCCGGCTGGTCCGCCACGACTGTGGTGTAGCCGAGGTTGAGCTTCGCCTGGTCGCGTTGGGCCTGCGCTTGCGCGAGGTTCGCCTCCGCCGACGCGCGCTGCGCCCTCAGCGTGTCGACTTGCCGCTGCGCCACTTTGAGCGTCGCCTGCGCGCTGTCGACGGCGGCCTGCTGAGCCTTGAGATTCTGGACGTCCACCGTGCCCTGCTGGGCCGTCGCCCAACCCTGATTCACGAGCGGCTTGTCGCGTGCCCAGGTGACCTTCGTGAGTTCCAGATTCGCCTGCGCCTGGTTCACCTGCGCCTGGTTCGCGCCGATCTGTGCGTCCTGAGTGGCGATCTGCGCGTCAATGTTGCGTATGCCGGCTTCCCCGCCGCTCACCTGGGCCTCCGCCTGCGCGAGCGCGACGCGGTATGGGCGTTGGTCGATCTGAGCGACCACGGCGCCTTTGTTGACGTGTTCGTTGTCGGTGACCGGAACCGCGGTGACGTAGCCGCCAACCTCGGGCGCGATCGCGAACTGCCGCGCCGCGATGAACGCATCGTCGGTCGACTCAAAATGCGAGGTGTGATCCCAGTAGAGGTACCCCGCGACCGCCGCCAGCGCCAGCGCGACCAGCCCAGCCGACGCGATGAGCGGATGCCGGCGGAGCCAGCCCTTGCTCGGGCCTTGGCCTGGCTTTTCCCCTTGCGCGTCTGGCTGCGCGCCGGGATTGGCTTCTCTCTCGGGAGGCCCCGCCGGGCGCTCGGTCTTTCGGTCGGGCTCCGCCGGGCGCTCAGCCGCAGGCTGGGTCTCAGACGCCGGAGGAAGCAGGGTAATGATGTCCCGCCTGGGGCGGGTCGATAGCGAACCTCCGAGCCGCTCCGGCGACCCGCGATCCAGATCGGATTCAGACGCTGCCGCGTCCTTGAACATCCGCTGGTCTCGGTCCTGATTCCTCCGCGCCATGGCCGGATATCTCCAACGTGCGACCCCCAAGCGGCTTAAACGGCTCCGAAACGAAACCGTTCCGTTCACTTTACTTTGCGAGGGTTCGGCCTAAATCAAGAGGCGAGAGAGGGCAGTTTCCCGCGGTCACTGTTTTGTGAAAGGACGGGTGATGGAGGGGAGAACGGAGAGGGAAGGGGAGGCAGCGGCCGGACGGGTGCGGAGCGCGGTTCGTTGCGGGCGCCCGCCGCGCGGGCTTGCCGGCGAAGTCGAAGAGAGAATCCTCGATGCGGCCGCCCTTGTGTTCCTTGAGCACGGTTTCCGCGGCGCGAGCGTCGATGAGATCGCCGAGGTCGCCTGCGCGGGCAAACCAACCATATACGCCAGGTTTCCCAGCAAGCAGGCGCTGTTCACCGCCGTCGTCGAGCGGCTCGTGCGCCGGAACACAAACTTTGAAGCGATTTCCTGCGCCGGCGGCTCGATCGAGGAGCGGCTCAATGGCCTCGCGGCCGTCATTCTGACCCGGGTCATGACCCCCGAGACGATTGGCTTGATCCGGGTCGCGGTTGCTGAAGCGCGGCGGTTCCCCGAGCTAGCGACGAGCGTAAGCCGCATGGGGCGCGAACGCCCGACGGAAGCCTTGACCCGTGTCCTTGGCGGGTTGGGGGCGTCCGACGCCATCGGAGCGTCGCCCGCGTTTGCGCCCCATCGCCTGCCGGAGACGGCGCGCCGGTTTCTTGACCTCGTGGTGTCGCCAATGCTGGTCAGAGCGCTGTTTGGCGAAGACCTCGCGCTCCTGCGCGCCGAGATCGGTCCCCACGCATCCGGGTCGGTCGCCTTCTTCCTCGCCGCATGCGGCCACATTGAAAACGTTGCGGACCGCCGATGCGCGGGAAGCGCCGAAACGAGCAGGGTGAGAAAGGCTCCGACCGCCGCGCCTAGCCCTTCCGTTCTTCCTCTTGCTCACCGGACGGAATGACGACTCCCGAGTTCGGCTCGACCCAGAACATGTGATCATGCACAGCGGCGACCCCAGGCGTGTTCTCGGCGATCACCTTGAGCCCGTCCCGCAGCCGCACGTCGGTGATCGCGCCGCCGAACGTGACGACGCCATTCGCAACCTCGACCCGTACGCTCGAGCGCGGCGCCCAGCCGAGCTTGTCGAGCTCGGCCTGGATGGCGGCCTTGATCTCGGCGTCGGAATGGTGGGCGTTCGCGTCCGGCGCGGGGGCCAATAGCCCCTTCAGGAGGTCGGAGCGTGAGATGACGCCGACCACAGTCTCGCCCCGCAGCACCGGCAGCCGCTTGATGCGGCGGTGGATCATCCGGTCGACCGCCTCGCTGAGCTCGGCATCCTCATTGATCGTCTCGACATTGCCGGTCATCACCTCGCCCACCTTTCGTCCGTGCTCATGCGCGTAGGCCTCGGCGAGCCGCCCGCTGCCCAGCAGGAGCTCGAGCCAATGGGGGCGCTTGCGCTCGCTTCCAAGCTCGCTGCGGCGAAGCAGGTCGCCTTCGCTCAAGATTCCGCTCAGCGCATGATCGGCGTCGAAGACAAAAACCGCGCTCACGCGCGCTCGCAGCATCGTCTCGACCGCTTCCGCGAGGCTTGCGCCTTCGGGCACGCCGATCACGCCATAGGTCATCACGTCCCGAACCCGCATTCTCTCTTCCTCGCTGGGCCTTTCCGAGATCAACCGAAACGCCAAGCGCAGTAAGCGCCGGACGACGGCCGATAGGCAATAGGCAACAGGGGGGCCTCACGGCGCCGTTTCGACTGCCGCATCCGCCGGTCTTTTGCTATGCGTTCGCGAAGCGGTTGCCGCAAGGAGGGAAATGATGGCGAACCCGGTGGTCGTCGAGGCCATGCGCGGCGATCTGATTGAATCCTCCCATCGCGGCGCTGGCGCAGTCGTCGATTCGGATGGCGTCGCCGTCATGGTCTTCGGCGACGCCGAGCGGGCGGTCTATCCGCGTTCGGCGGTCAAAGCGCTGCAGGCGTTGCCCCTCGTCGAAAGCGGAGCGGCGGACAGCCTCAGTTTGAGCGACAAGGAGATCGCGCTCGCGTGCGCGTCCCACTCGGGCAGCGACGACCACGTCGCAACCGCGCGCGCCATGCTCGCGAAGGCTGGCCGCGACGAACGCGTGCTCGAATGCGGCGTTCACTGGCCGCTCGGCGAGGTCGAGGCGCGCGCGCTGGCCCGCTCGGGCGGAGCGGCGAACGCGCTGCACAACAATTGCTCGGGCAAGCACGCTGGCTTTGTTTGCCTTTCGTGCGCCATGGAAGTGGAGCCGAGGGGCTATGTTTCGCCGGCTCATCCGGTTCAGCGCGAAGTCGCTGCGGCGATCGCGGCGACGACCGGCGCGCGGTTGAGCGAGGATATGCGCGGCGTCGACGGCTGCGCTATTCCGACTTATGCCCTTCCCCTCATTGCTCTCGCGCGTGGTTTTGCGCGGCTCGGGACCGGGGAAGGGCTCTCGCCGGCGCGCCGGAAAGCTGCAGCGCGCATTCGCTCGGCCGTCGCCGCTCACCCCTTGACGGTCGCCGGAAAGGGCCGCTTCGACACCGAGGTCATGAGCTTGGTCGGCGCCGGCGCGTTCACAAAAACCGGCGCTGAAGGGGTGCTCTGCGCCGCGCTGCCCGAGGCCGGGCTCGGCCTCGCCGTCAAGGCTGACGATGGCGCAGGACGCGCGGCGCAGGTCATGATCGCGGCGCTCATCCGCCGCTTCGGCGGTTTCAACGACGAGATCAAGGCGCGGCTCGGGTCGTTCGTCTCGCCGCGGCTCCTGAACTGGAACGGCGCCGAGGTTGGTCGCCTGCATCCAGCGGGCCCGCTGGCGTGACCGGCGCGGGAATGCGAAAAGGCCCCATGCGCCGTGTCTTAGCGATAGCGCTGCTGCGCAAAGACGCGCTCGAGCCTCGCCGGGGGAACGCGATGGCGCGCCTGGCGTCGCTGGCCGTATTCGCCCTCGTCTCGGCCGCAGGCCCGGCGCACGCCCGCGACCCTTGCGCCGACAAGGCGGTTGCCGTCGCAGAGCTTCGAGACGGCGACCAATATCAGGCGGCTACGCTGTTGTTCTCCGTCGCGCGGCTTGGCTGCGAGCCCGAAGCGCGCGCGCTCCTCGACCGCGGAGCGGCGATCGATGCGAAAGACCGTGAGGGCGTAACCGCGCTCGGGCGGGCCGCGCAGGCGGGCAAGATTGCGGTGGCGACGCTGCTGATCGACCGGGGCGCCAGCGTCAACGCCCGAGCCGTCGACGGATCGACCCCGCTCTTCTACGCCGCGGAAGCCGACCGCGCCGCCATGATGCGTCTACTCATCGACCGTGGCGCCGATCCCAACATCCCGGCGCGCAAGGGACTCCGCCCGCTCGCCGCTGCGGCGTACACCGGCTCGGCAGGAAGCGTCGAGCTTCTCCTCAAGCACGGCGCGGATCCGAACGCGCTCGACGACGACGGAAGGAGCGCGATGATCTACGCCGCCGGCCGCGCCTATGCGCCGATCGTCGAGCTTCTGATCGCCGCGGGAGCCGACGTCAATCGTCGTTACGCCCATGGCCTGACCGCATTGATGTGGGCGGCCGGGCATGACGCGTCCGCCGGGGTCGACGACGTCGAGGCGACGCTGAAGGCGCTGATCGACCATGGCGCCGCGCTCGATCTCAAAGATGACCGCGGCAAGACCGCCGCCGACATCGCCCGCGATCTCGGCCGCGACCGCGAGGCGAAGCTTCTCCAGCAATAGAGCCCGCTTGGACCGCTAGCGGCGGAGCCATGTCCCCGCGGCTCACAGTCCCGCGAGATAGTTGGCGATCGCGGTGAGCTGCTCGGGCGTGACAGTGTTCATCAGATCGGACATTCCGGGATTGTTGGCGCGTGTGCGGTTGCGGAAATCCGTCATCGTTTTGAGCAGGTAATCCTGCATTTGCCCAGCGAGGCGAGGCACTGACGAATCGCCCTGAAACTCCGCCAGATGGCAACTCGTGCAGACGACCGAGTTGATGGCGACCATCGCGGCGTCCTTGTCCGCCTTCGTGGCGCTCGGCGCGCGGGTCTTGGGCCAGGGTTTGGCTGCAAAATATTCGGCCAGCGCCAGCGCGTCTTCCTTGACCAGACCTTGGGCGATCGGCGTCATCCGATCGTCCTTGCGCGCGCCCTTCTGGAAATCGCGGAATTGCAGATAGAGATAGCCGGCGTTCTGGCCCCAGATGATGGGGATCGACTTGTCTTCGGGGATCCCCTCCGGACCGTGGCACGCGCCGCAAAGCGCCGCCTTTTCCTCAATGGTGTCCGCCAAGGCGGCGGTTGCGCCAGCCAGGAGCGCGGCGGCGACAACGAAACGCAACATCCAACGATTCCTCGCGCCCAAATCGCGTGCATTTGCGCGCCGGGTCGTCATCAGGTCAACAAAAAAGGCCGCCCCGCTCGTCGAGCGAGGCGGCCTGAGGCGAAGCGTCACTCGATCGTGAAAGCGATGATATTGCTGCCGCGCTTGGAGTTGATCTGGGCGTTGCCGCCTGAACCAACAACGATGAACTGCTTGCCGCCGACCTCATACGAAGACGGGGGCGCGTTAACGCCGGCGCCGGTCTGGAACTGCCACATCACCTTGCCGTTAGCGGTGTCATAGGCCTTGAACCAGCCATTGGCTTCGCCGGTGAACAGCAGTCCGCCGGCCGTGGCGAGGCTGCCGCCGATCATTGGCTCCGGCGTCTTGACCTGCCAGGCGATCTTTCCGTTGTTGTAGTCGACCGCGGTGACATTGCCGAAGCTCTCCTCGCCCGGGATCACGGTGAAAGCTCCGCCGAGCCACAGTTTCCCGTCCGGATAGGCGGCGCTCGCGACCGTGTAGGTCATGGGCTGATGAAGGTTGATCGCGAAGGCCATGTTGTGATTCGGATCGGTCGAGAGCGGCGACCATTCGACGCCTCCGTTCGCACCCGGGAACATCCGCGCCGAATTGGGATCAAGCGGCTGCGTCGGGGTCGGCAACGTCCACCGGCCCTTCTGATCCACCATCGGGTCGGAGAACCTGATGAGGCTGCAGTCCTTCCGATCGTGCACATAAATATAACCGGTCTTGCCGGCGTGCATGACCGCGGGAACCATCTTGCCGGATTTGTCGGCCGCGTTGACGAGCACGGTCGGGCTTACGGCGTCGAGGTCCCAGACGTCATGGGCGATGTACTGGAAGTGGCAGACGTACTTGCCCGTCTCCAGATCGAGCGAGACCAGCGAGTCGGTATAGAGGTTGTCGCCCGGCCGGATCGCGCCGTCGAGGTCGGGCGAGGGATTTCCGACGACGAAATAGATCCGCTTCGCCGCCAGATCGACCGATGGATTCTGCCACACCCCGCCGCCCAGCGTCTTGTACGGATCGCCGTCCTTCGCCAGCGCCGCCTTCTCGGCGTCGATGTCGCGGTGCATGTCGCGCCCGGTCGCGTCCTTGGTCGCCCAAACGCCGACGGAGTTCTCCGGGATGGTGTCGAAGCTCCAGATGAGCTTGCCGTCCTTGGCGTCATAGGCCTTGACGAAGCCACGGATGCCGTACTCGCCGCCGTTGGTGCCGATCAGGATCTTGCCGTCGACGGCGGTCGGAGCCATCGTCTCGCTGTAGCCCTTCTCCGGATCGCCGACTTGCTGCGACCAGACCTCGGCGCCGGTCTTGGCGTCGAGCGCCACGAGCTTGGCGTCGAGAGTGCCGACATAGACCTTGTCGTCAAAAACAGCGACGCCGCGGTTGTTGGGGCCGCAGCAGAAGGTCGTGACCGGCCCGAGCTTGGGCTTGTAGTGCCAAATCTCCGTTCCGGTCTTGGCGTCAAGCGCGTAGACGTGGCTGAATGAGGTGGTGACGTACATGACGCCGTTAACAATGATCGGCGAGGTCTCGAGCGACTCTTTGACCTCGGTGGAGAAAATCCAGGCCGGGTGCAGATGGCCGACGTTGCCGCGATTGATCTGCGCGTTGGGGTAGAAGCGGGTCTGGTCGTAATTGGCGTTGGTGTGAAGGAAGTTCGACCCGTCCTTGGCCGCATTGTTGAGCTGCTGCTGCGAAACCGGCGTGATCGCCGCGGTCGCCGCCATCGAGCCGGTTGAGTTCTTGACCTCCTGCGCGCTCGCAATCCCAGCCACGGTCATCGCGGCGGCGCAGATCGATCCAAGCAATAGTGATTTACTGACGACTGTGGTCATCGAAGTTCCCTCCCTTGCGCGGTCACATTGGCGTGAAGCCCGGGAAGCTGCAAGCTGATTTGACGGGATTTTTTCCCTTTTTGTGCTGATGAGTTGATAGGCATTGCCTATCGATCAGCCGTCATTCGCACCCGTGTGCGCAGGTACTGACGCAAATATGGGCGCAAATACAGCGCGAAACTCATGACCGCATCCTGGGACGCCGTGCCTGAACTTTTGGTTTTTCGGCAAGACAAAAGTTCAAAAATGCGCTAACGAACGGTGTCCGGACCTCGGAGGCCTTCGGTTGACGTCACATTCCAAGTCCGTCCGTATCAGCGTCAACCGTCCTAAGGTCTATGATCGTTTGACGGAGAACGATGTTCTCGGCGCGCTGAGGCGGATGCATCGCATCCGCCGATTCGAGGAGGCGGCTGAAGATTCTTATATTCGGGGCCTGAGCTACGGCACGATGCACCTCTCGATCGGGCAGGAGGCGACGGCCGTCGGGGCGTGCATGCCGCTCAGCGACGCCGACTGCATCACCTCGACCCATCGCGGTCACGGCCATTGCATCGCCAAGGGCGCCGAGCTCGAGCCGATGTTCGCCGAGTTCCTCGGTCGCGAGAGCGGATATTGCAGGGGACGGGGCGGATCGATGCACATCGCCGAACCGGCCAAGGGCAATCTCGGCGCCAACGGCATCGTCGGCGGCGGCCTGCCGATTGCAGTCGGCGCCGCGCTCAGCGCCAAGAAGCGGCGAACCGGCGCGGTCGCGCTGGCGTTCTTCGGCGACGGCGCCAACAACGAGGGCGCCTTTCACGAGGCGCTCAACCTCGCCTCGATCTGGAAGCTGCCGGTCATCTTCGTCTGCGAAAACAATCAATATGCGATGTCGATGTCGATGGCGCGCGCGACCGCCGTCGCCAACGTCGCCGATCGCGCCAGCGCCTATGCGATTCCGAGCGCCATTGTCGACGGCAACGATTTTGCCGCCGTGGCGGAGGTCTCCTTCGAGGCGACGGAGCGGGCGCGGGCGGGCCAGGGGCCGACGCTGATCGAGGCCAAGACCTATCGCACGCGCGGCCATTCCCGCTCCGATCGCAACCGCTATCGATCGAAAGAAGAGATCGAGGCCTGGAGGGCGCGAGATCCGATTGTCCGCTTGGAAGCCGAAATCCTCGCGCTCGGCCTCGCGACCGAGGCGCAGGTCGCGGCGATCGGGACCGAAGTCAAAGACGAAATGGCCGAAGCGGCCGCCAAGGCAAGCGCGAGCCCTTGGCCGGCGGCCGCCGACGTCATGCGGGATGTGTACTCTCCCGCCGCGAGCGCGCGTCCGTGAGCGGCCGCGAGCTCTCGTACGCCGAGGCGATCCGCGAAGCGCTCGCCATCGCGCTCGAACGCGACGAGCGCGTGTTCCTGATGGGCGAAGATATCGGCGTCTATGGCGGCGCCTTCCAGGTGACCGGCGACCTCGTCGAACGCTTCGGCGACGAGCGCGTCATGGATACGCCGATCTCCGAACTCGGCGGCGCCGGCGTCGCGGTCGGCGCGGCGCTGACCGGCATGCGGCCGGTCTACGAATTCCAGTTCTCCGACTTTTCGATGCTGGCGATGGAGCAGATCGTCAATCAGGCCGCCAAGCTGCGCTATATGCTGGGCGGCGCGGTCAATGTTCCAGTTGTTTTTCGCATGCCGACGGGATCAGGGCTCGGCGGCGCCGCGCAGCACAGCCAGAGCATCGAGGCTTGGTACGCCCATGTCCCGGGCTTGAAGGTGGTCGAGCCGTCGACGCCGGAAGACGTCAAGGGCATGCTGCTCGCCGCGATCAAGGATCCCGATCCGGTGATCGTGTTCGAGCACAAGCTGCTCTACAAGATGAAGGGCGAGACGCCCGAGGGCTATTACGAGACGCCGCTCGACCGCGCAGTCGTACGGCGCGAAGGCGGGGATCTCACGATCGTCGCGGCCGCCATCATGGTCCACCGGGCGCTCGAGGCGGCGGACATTCTGGCCAAGGACGGGATCGAGGCCGAAGTGATCGACCTTCGTTGCCTGAGGCCGATCGACAAAGATGCGATTGTGACCAGCGTCAAGGCGACGGGACGGCTGCTCGCGGTCTACGAAGGCGTCAAGACGCTCGGCATCGGGGCGGAAATTTCGGCGATCGTCGCCGAAAGCGAGGCGTTCGACTATCTCGACGCGCCCATCATGCGGCTCGGCGGCGTCGAGGCGCCGATTCCCTATAGCCCGGTTCTGGAGAAGGCCGCCGTTCCGCAAACCGAGGACATTGTCGCGGCGGCGCGGCGTCTGGCGCTGACTGAGGTCTGACATGGCGGTCGAGATCGTCATGCCGCGCGTGGACATGGACATGAGCTCGGGCCGGATGGGCCGCTGGCATGCCGCTGAAGGCGCGCATGTGGTCAAGGGCGCGACCCTGTTCGAAATCGAGACCGACAAGGCGGCGATGGAGGTCGACGCGCCAGCTTCGGGCGTCTTGAAGTTCGTCGCCGCATCGGAGGGCGACGTCCTGCCGGTCGGCGCCTGCATCGGCTGGATCGTCGCGGACGGTGAGGACTTCGTTCCGTCTGCGCCCTCACCCCAACCCTCTCCGGGAGGGAGAGGGGGCGCCGCGTTACCGCCGGAGAGCCCTTCACCCGCCGGGAGAGAGTGGCGCGAGAGCCCGTCGAGGGACGGGCGTCCTATCGGATGGCCTTCTTTGGCGCCGAATGAGGACGCTCGCCCGCGCGCGACGCCCGCCGCTCGACGAATGGCGCGCGAGCGCGGATTCCGGCTCGAGGACGTGAGCGGGTCAGGCCCGCGCGGGCGCGTCCAGCTGCGCGACATCGAGCAGCGCCGACCTGCCCCGCGGTCTGCGTCGAACATCCATCGGCTCTGGCTGCAGCGCGGCGCGGGCGCGCCGGTCGTGTTCCTGCACGGCTTCGGCGCTGATCTCAACGGCTGGCGGCCGGTGCAGCGCCTGCTGCCCGAGTCGCGCCCGGCGCTGGCGATCGACCTCCCCGGCCACGGTCTCTCGCCGCTCGGCAAGGAGCCGACCTTCGGCGCGCTGGTCGAGGCGGCGCGCGCCGTCATGATCGAGGAGGGCGCGCACGAGGCGCATCTCGTCGGCCATTCGCTTGGCGCGGCCGTCGCCGCTGGGGTCGCGCACGAGCCTCCGGTCAAGGCGCTGTCGCTGATGCTGATCGCGCCGGCAGGACTCGGCGAGGAGACCAACGGCGCCTTCTTTGCCGGCTTCTTGCAGGCCGACACCGAGGCCGCCCTCACGCCGTGGCTGCATATGCTGGTCGTCGATCCCGCCGCGCTGGGTTCCGCGCTCGCCAGGACAACGCTGCGCCAGCGCCGGGAGCGGCCGCTCGCAGCCGAGCAGCGGCGGCTTGCCGAGGCTATTCTCGCCGGCGGCCGACAGGGGTTCCAGGTTCGCAGTCTTCTCGCGGAGCCCAAGGCGCCGACCAAGATCGTGTTCGGGATCGAGGATCGCATAACGCCGGCCCATCACGCGGACGGCCTGAGCGGCTTGATTGCGCTACACCGCTTCCCCGGCGTCGGCCACATGCCGCATCTCGAAGCGCGGCGGGAAGTGGCGATGCTGATCGAAGAGTTGGCCAGAGCGGGCGCCGCCTCCGCCTGAGCGGCGGCTGATCCCTTAGCCGGTTCGCGGAGAAGGCAAGCGCGCAGCGAAACACGCGCCCGCTATGCTTTTTCGGTCAGCTTCCGCGCCGTCACGGCGTCGGTCACGAGCGTCGTCGGCTCGAGCAGCTTGATTGCACCGGCGATCGCCGCCTGTTTGTGAGCGCCGCCGGCTGCGAGCACCCGGATTGGCGCCGCGCGCACCGATTCGATGGGAACTGACATCACGCGCTGATTGAGCGGATGATCGAGCAACCGCCCTTCGCGATCAAAAACGTTGCACAGCATTTCGCCAACGCCGCCATATTCGCGCAACGTCTTGCGGTCGGCCTCGCCGATGAGCGCAAAACGCGCGATCGCCGCTTCGGATCCGAGCGAGCCGACGCTGACGACGACTGCGTCGAGCGCCTGGGCGAAGTCGTAGACCTCGCCGAGCCCGCAGCGCTCGATGAGCGCGGCCTTGGTCGCCGCGCTGTCCACGAGCGCGGGAGCGGGAATGAGATAGCAGTCAGCGTTAAAGGCGTGGGCGAAGGCGGAGGGAAACTCAGCCGGATTGTCGTGGGCGAAGCGAGTGACGCCGCCGACCAGCGAGACGACGCTCAAACCCCGGAGCGACCGCTCACGCAAGTATTCGAGCGAACGGTTGAGGGTGCGTCCCCAGCCAAGGCCGATCTTCATTTCGTTGCGCAGCAGCGCCGACACGTGATCGCCGAGCGCGGCGCCGATGGGCGCGGTCGGGTCGGCGGTCGCCGAAGAGAGCGGCGCAACGATCGCCTCGGAGAATCCGTAACGCTTGCAAAGCGCCGCCTCAAGCCCGGCAAGCTCAACGTCCCCGCGCGAGAGCGCAATCCTGACCTCGCCGAGCGCCTTCGCCTCAGCCAGCATTCTGACCACCGTCACCCGGCCGACGCCCAGCGCCTCGGCGATTGCGCTCTGCGTCATTTCCTCGACGAAATACATCCAGGCCGCCCGCTGCCGCAGGCGTTCGCTGCGCTTCGGCGCGCGCATGATTTCGCCGGCCGAAATGTCTTGGGTCATGACTTCCTTCTCGATCGATCGTGCGCTTCAAGCTCAACACCCTCAAGGCGGCGAAAGCAACGAATTCCGCGATTTGTTCAAGTGAGGCTGTCGAGGAACGAGGCGACGAAGATGATTATCCCGGCAAGCGCGGCCAGGATGACAAAGCCGACAACCACCACGCGCTCCTCGCTCCATCCGCCCGAGGCCGGGATCAGGTGCGGGCGCGCCGTCGACGTTCGAAGCTCTCCGCGCGGCGTGCGTTCGGGGCCGGACTCGAGCATGGCCTCGAGGCCGGAAGCGGCCCGCGGCGAAGTCAGAATCTCAGGTCCGGGCGGCGGAGCGGCCCACCCCACGCGAGGAAGCTCGATTGCGCGGCGGGGCGAGCGTCGTTCCGCCCCCTCGCCGGCGAGCCAGACGAAGGCGGCGCCGAGGGCGGGAGCGAAGACGGCAAGCCCCGGCGCGTTGGTTTGGAACCAGTCCGCGACGAGGGGATCGGAAACCGCCATCGCTCCCGCTATCCAGCCGAGAACGACCGCGCCCAGAGTCAGGATTGCTGGCGCGCGGCGGATGATCCCGGAAAGGATAAGGCTGCCGAAGGCGATGATCGGTATGCTCAGAACGACCCCGAGCGCCAGGAGCCAGAAACTTCCCCCGGCGATCGCCGCAAGCGCCACGACATTGTCGAGGCTCATCGCCGCGTCGGCGAGCATGATGACTGCCGCGGCGGTGATGAAATCACCCGCGGCGCCGGCGGCCGCAGGACGTTCGTCGCCGGCCTTCCGGGCGCGCACGTTGAGGGCGATGACGACCAGCGTCCACGCCGCGATGAGCTTGACCAGCGGCACGGCGAGAAGGGCGTTGGCGAAGGCGAGCATGCCGAGCCTCAGCGCGATCGCCCCGACCGCGCCGAGCACCACCGCACGGCGCGTTTCCTCCGCCGGCAGCCTTGAACAGGCGAGCGCGATCACGACGGCGTTGTCAGCGCCAAGCAGGAGATCGACGCAGAGAATTTGCACGAGGACGACGATCCACGCGACGCCGTCGATCAAGTCCAATCCTCCATCGGCGCGCTCCGAGCGGAAGGGAGCTGCTGTCGCTCGGGCGCAGCCCTGCCGCGCGCTGCGGCGCGCTGCAGGCTCAAGGCTTGGCGCCCTCCGCGACCGGCGCTGAAGGCGCCTCGGGCCTGGGGCCAGATTTGAGCGTCTGAATGAAGTCGGCGTCCGGACTGACGACCATGGTCGGGGCCGAACTGGCGAGCGCGTTGCGATAGGTCTGGAGCGACCGGTAGAAGGAATAGAATTGCGGGTCTTGCGAGTAGGCCGCGGCAAGCGCCTGGTTGGCTTCGGCGTCGCCGTCGCCGCGCGCGACCGCCGCGTATCGGCGAGCCTCGGAGAGGATGACGGTGCGATCGTGGTCTGCGCGGGCCTCGATCTGCTGCGCCCATTCGAACCCTTGGGCCCTCAGCTCCTTCGCCTCGCGCTGCCGCTCTGATTTCATCCGGTCGTAGATCGCCTGACTGGTCTCGAACGGTAGGTCGGAGCGATCGAATTCTGACCTCATCGACTTTGATGCCGAGCGGCTCAGCCTTGGCTGCGACCTCGCCCTTGATGATATCGAGGATGTGGCCGCGCTCCTCGGTCAGGAGCGTCCGGAGCGGGATCTGTCCGAGCTCACGCCGCGCCGACGAGCTGACAAGCTGAGCAAGCTGGGCGTTCGCCGTCTCGCTCGTGCGCAACGCCTGGTAGTAGCGAAGCGGATCGACAATGCGATAGCGCGCGTAAGGCTGCACTTCGAGCCGCTTCTCATCGCCCATGATCACCTGTTCGAGCGGCGGCTCGAGCAGAAGCGAGCGGGTCGAGGTGACGTAGACGCTGTCGATAAACGGCGCCTTGAACTTGAGACCGGGCTTGTCGGCGACGCCGATCGGCGCGCCGAGCCGCACGACAAGGGCTTGCTCACCCTCGTTGACGATATAGACCGAGGAGGCTGCGAGATAGACGATGAGAGCGGCCAGGCATAGCGCGACCCCGACGGTGCGGCCGCTCACTTTGCGGCTCCGGGCGCCGGCGGCGCGGCGAGGGCCGGCGCCAATGTCTTCACGTCCGACATGGGCAAGTAGGGAACGATGCGTGACATGCCGCGGCCGGAAGCATCGACAATCACCTTCGACGATTTCGTCAGCAGCTCGTCGACGCTATCCATATAAAGCCTGCGCGCCGTGACGTCCTTTGCGGCCTCATAGCTTCTGAGCAGCGGCGTGAAGGCGTCGGCGTCGCCATGCGCGAGGTTGACCACCTGCACTTTATAGGCTTCGGCTTCCTGGCGGATCCGCTCAGCGTCGCCGCGCGCGCGCGGCAGGATGTCATTGGCGTAAGCCTCGGCCTCGTTGCGCGCCCGCTCCTGATCGGCGCGCGCGCGCTGGACGTCGTTGAACGCATCGATGACCGCAAGCGGCGGCTCGATGCGCTGCAACTGCACCTGGGTGATTTCAACTCCGGCCTGATCGTCGTCGAGCAGCTTCTGCAGGACGGCCTGGGTCTCGTCGGCGATCTGCTGGCGCTTGTTCGACATCGCCGCCTGGATCGGCGTGCGGCTGATGACGTCGCGGAGCGCGCCCTCTGCGGCGATCCTGACCGCCAGCTCGGGATTGTCGATCTTGAAAAGGAACTGGGCGGGATCGCGAATTTTCCAGAACACCGCGCCGTCCGCCTCGACAATGTTCTCGTCCCCGGTGAGCATCTGGCGCCCGCGGCCGCTCTGCCCGTCGCTGGGTGCGGCCGTCGAGCCCACGCCGAGCTGGATCTGATTGATCTGGGTCACTTTCGGCAGGAGAACGGTTTCGATCGGGTAGGGCAGGTGGACGTGGAGGCCCGGCTCGGTGGTCGCGACCCATTGACCGAATCGCAGCACGAGGCCCTTTTCATCCGGCTGAACGCGATAGAGGGACGTGGTGAGCCACGCGAGGAGGACGAGTCCCGCGAGCGCGACGACGCCGCGGCGGTCGAGGCGTGGCAGGCGAAAGAGATCGCCGACACTGGCGCGAAGGGCGCCTGAGAGGTCGAGCGCGGGCGCCGGCGAGCCGTGTTCGCCCACGTCCTCGCTCACCGGGGCATCCTTCCGGTCGGATGCGGAATTATGGGCGCCTCAGTCCTGTCCAACGGCCAAGCTCTCCTCGAGCATCAAACGCGCGCGCGCCCGCAGTTTTTCGCTCTCGCTCTTGAGCTGGCCGCAGGCGGCCAGAATGTCGCGGCCCCTCGGCGTCCGCACCGGGCTCGCATAGCCGGCGTTGAAGATGATTTCCGAAAAGCGCTCGATCGTCTCCCAGTCCGAGCACTCGAAGGTGCTTCCGGGCCATGGATTGAACGGAATTAGGTTGATCTTGGCGGGCAGGCCCTTGAGCAGGCGCACCAGCGCTCTGGCCTCCGCCGGCGAATCATTCACGCCTTTGAGCATCACATATTCGAACGTGATGCGCCGGGCGTTGGAGGCGCCGGGATAGTCGCGACAGGCCTTGATGAGCGCCTCGAGCGGATATTTCCGGTTGAGCGGCACGAGCCTGTCGCGCAGCGCATTGTTGGTCGCGTGCAGCGACACCGCGAGCATGGTCCCGCATTCGGCCCCGAGCCGGGCCATTTCGGGGACGACGCCGGACGTCGAGACGGTGATACGCCGCTTCGACAGCGACAAACCGTCGCCATCGGTCAGAATAGCGATGGCGTCACGCACCGCCTCGAAGTTGTAGAGCGGTTCGCCCATGCCCATGAAGACGATATTGGACACCGCGCGCACGCCTTCGCCCTTGGGCGCGAGCCCATCGGCCGGAGCAACCCCGCCGGGAAAATCGCCGAGCCGGTCGCGGGCGACCAGAACCTGGCCGACGATCTCGGCCGCCGTCAGGTTGCGCACCAGCGGCATCGTGCCGGTGTGGCAGAACGAGCAGTTGAGCGTGCAGCCGACCTGGCTTGAGACGCAAAGCGTGCCCCGGTCGGACTCCGGGATATATACGCATTCGATCTCGGCGCCCTTGTCGAAGCGGTGAGCGGGCGCCATCCGCATGAGCCACTTGCGCGTGCCGTCCGCGGAAAGCTGTTCGTCCACGACCTCAGGACGCGCGAGCGTGCAGCTTTCCCCGAGCCGCTCGAGCAGCGGCCGGGCGATGTTGCGCATGGCCTGGAACTCGCGGGCGCCGCGATGATAGATCCAGTGCCAGAGCTGCGCAGCGCGCATCGTGAGCTCGCGCTCGGGCGTGCCGATTTCGCGAAGGCTCTGAATGATTTCGCCGCGCGTCGCGCCGGCAAGGCGCACAGGCGCGCGGTCCCCGGCTCGAGGGGCGGCGGAGGTCATGGAGGCGTTTCTAGCACGCTCGAAGGCGACCGACCAACGGCCAGTTGTCGCAGGGGTCGCGGCGTATCTGGCCTCCGGAAACCGCCCTCATCCCCCGAACACATCGTTCGTCTGGGCGGTCACCCGCACGAATGTCGTGCGCTTCGAGACCTCCTTCAGGTGGGCTGCGCCGATATAGGTCATCATCGAGCGCACCCCGCCCATGATTTCGCCCATCGTCTCTTCGACCGGGCCGCGGTAGGGCGTCTCGACCGTCTTGCCCTCGGCGGCGCGATAATGGGCGACGCCGCCCGAGTGCTTCTTCATCGCCGTCTCCGACGACATGCCGTAGAACGTCATGCCGACGGCGACCTTTTCGCCGTCGCGCTCCTGATAGTGAATCTCGCCGTCGCATTCGTCGTGGCCGGCGAGCATGCCGCCCAGCATGACGAAATCCGCGCCCGCCCCGTAAGCCTTGGCGACGTCGCCCGGGCCGGTGCAGCCGCCGTCGGCGCAGACCTGCCCTTTCAGCCCATGCGCCGCATCGGCGCACTCGATGATCGCCGAGAGCTGCGGATAGCCGACGCCGGTCACCCGGCGAGTGGTGCAGACCGACCCGGGGCCGATGCCGATCTTGACGATGTCCGCGCCGGCCAGAATCAGCGCCTCCGTCATGTCGCCCGTGACGACATTGCCGGCCATGATGACGGCGTGGGGGTAGTCGTCGCGCACGCGCTTGACGGTTTCGAGGAATTTCTCCGCGTAGCCATTGGCGACGTCGAGGCAGATGAAGCGGATCGGCGCTGACTTGGCGACGGAGGCGAGCTTCTTGACGTCGGCTGCGGTCGTGCCGAGCGAATAGAAGGCATGGGCGCCATCCGGCCCGGCGAAGAAGTCGGTGAGTTTCGCCTCCGGGTAGTGCTTATGCAGTGCGGTCAGCGCCCCATGCTTGCCGAGCGCGCGCGCCATCGCCATGGTGCCGGTCACGTCCATGTTGGCGGCGATGAGGGGAAACCCCTTCCATTCGGAGCCGGTGTGGAGGAAACGAAAGCCGCGGTTGACGTCGACCGCGCTGCGGGTGTTCAGCGTCGATCGCTTGGGACGAATGAGGACGTCCTTGAAATCGAGCTTGACGTCGGTTTCGATGCGCATGGATTGTCCAGTTCGTGGCGGGGGAAGGCGCGCCGGCCGCGAACAATGTAGTGATCCCGGGGGCGGACCTCAACGAGCGCGGCGAGGGTTAAGGGCATGCGACTGAAAGGCAAGGCCGCGCTGGTGACCGGCGCGGGGCAGGGGTTCGGTTTCGGCATCGCCGAAGCCTTTGTGCGCGAGGGCGCGCGGGTCGCCTGCCTCGACCTTAAGGGCGACGTCGCCGAAGCGGCCGCCAGGCGGTTCGGTCCGGGCGCGATCGCGATCCACGCCGACGTCTCGAGCCGCGCCGATGTCGAGCGGGCGGCGCGCGAGGCGATCGCCGCGTTCGGGCGGATCGACATCGTCGTCAACAACGCCGGCACGACCCACCGCAACAAGCCGATCATGGAGGTGACGGAAGAGGAGTTCGACCGCATCTTCGCGGTCAACGTCAAATCGATCTTCCTCGCCGCCCAGGCTTTCGCGCCCCACATGCGGGAGAACGGCGGCGGCGTCTTCATCAATGTCGGCTCGACCGCCGCGCTCCGCCCGCGCCCTGGCCTGACGGTCTACAACGCCTCCAAGGGCGCGGTGCATGTGATGACGAAGTCGCTTGCCGTCGAGCTTGCGCCCGACAAGATCCGCGTCTGCGCGCTGGCGCCGGTCGCCGGCGAGACGCCGCTCTTGGCGATGTTCATGGGCGAGGACACGCCGGAGAAGCGGGCCGCCTTCAAGGCGACCGTGCCGCTCGGCCGCTTCTCGACGCCTCAGGACATCGGCTCGGCCGCGCTCTTCCTCGCGGGCGACGAGTTCGAACTTCCTGACCGGGGTCGTGCTCGAGGTCGACGGCGGGCGGTGCATCTGAGCCCGCGCCGCCGTCCGGCTTGGATTTATTTGGACGAAGCCCAAAGCGGGCCGCCCGGCCTCATGGGCGGGGGGCGGCGGCCGTTGGATTTGCTTGGAATCTCTCGTCGGAAACCAGTCTTTTCAATGGCTTACGCCGGAGGTTCGCCGGACTTAGTTTCTTCCGCCGCTTCCTCGGGAGCAGGCTCCGGCGGGGTTGTCGCGTCGGTGAGATTTGCCGCGACGCGGTTGATCTTGTCGAGCAGCCGCTGCCGCTCCTCCGGCCCGTAATAGTGCTTCGCCACGACCGTCTCCTGATGCTTGTCCATCCGGTCGATGACCTTGATCAGGGGCGCAATGGCCTTGATCTCGCCGCGCGCGATCCCCTCGCCCGCGAGCCTCAGCGCCGGCATGAGGCGTTCGAGTTGCAGGTGCGCGTGGTGCGGGCCGCGGTCGATCACGCGCTTGCCCAAAACCTCGGCGACGATCTGGCGGACGCGTTCGGCGCTCAAGCCCTCGTCGCGGGCGATCTCGTCATAGGCCCAGCCCTCGCGCATGCGGGCGAAGATCCGCTTGGTCCGGGCGGCCCGGCCGATGAGGTTGAGCCGGGGGCGCGGCGGCTTACTGTTGTCCATTGGATGATCCCTCTTTCTGGAAAAGAGGGAATATGACACAGAATTCTGAAAAACACAATAGAGAAGCCGGATCACGGGATGGGGGCGGACCGTTTGAGCCAGATTTTCGCAACTGGCCGATAGAACGCCCCGCTCCAGGGAGAAACCGGCATGGTTTGTGCTTAAACAAGCTGCCGGCCGGTCTCGGCAGCGCGGTCAGCGTGCTGATGGCGCGTGAAGGCGCGCGCCTTTCGCCAAGCCCAGAGGGAACCATGCTTCGGATTATCTTCGGCCTGACGATGATTTTCGCGCTCGGGGGCCCAACCTCGAAGGCCTACGCCCAAGATCCCAGTGCACGCTGCGTCGCCGTGGGAAACGAGCAAATGACCATCGCATCCGCACAGGGCCGCGGTCTCGCCATCGAGAATTTCTCTGAGGTCGAGACCGCGAAGTTCCTGACCGCCCATCTGCAGGGCAAGCTGGCGAAGCAGATAACGTCGAGGCGGCGGAGCTGTTCGTCAAGACGCCGGAAATGCAGCGAGTTGAAGTCCTCGCCGACAAACTGCCTCACTAGCCTGAAACGTTGGCGCGCCCGAGCTGGGCGCGCCAACGAGACGCGCGGGGGGCGCCGAGTTCAGCCCGTCGCGAAGAAAGCGGCGACCTCGGCTTCTTGGCCAGGAGGATCGACGCCAACGAGGCCAGGGACATGCCCGATCCTAGCATGGCGGGGAACGGCTAGGAACTTCGCCGCGCTCATGTTAGGCAGCCGCGCCATGCAGCGGGTGCGAGTCTTGCGCCGCCCGCTCCCAAGTCCACATAGCAAGTCCACAAAGGATGCATGGCGATGGCGATCGTTGAAGCGGAGACGATTCCCGAGGGACTCGCGTTTGACGACGTGCTGCTGCGCCCGGGCCATAGCGCGGTGATGCCGAGCGCGACCAATATCGGGACCAAGCTTACCCGCGCGATCCGACTCAACCTGCCGATCCTCTCCGCGGCGATGGACACCGTGACCGAAGCAAGGCTCGCGATCGCGATGGCGGAAGCGGGCGGGATCGGGGTCATCCACCGCAATCTCGAGCCCGCCGATCAGGCGGAGGAGGTGCGCAAGGTCAAGCGGTTCGAGAGCGGGATGGTCGTCGATCCGATCACCATCTTTCCCGATGCGACGCTGGCCGACGCGCTTGCGCTGATGAAGCGCGCCTCGATTTCCGGCATTCCGGTGGTCGAGCCGAACGGCGGCAAGCCCGGAAAGCTCATCGGCATCCTCACCAATCGCGACGTGCGCTTCGCCGACGATCCGCGCCAGCCGGTGACCGAACTCATGACCCGCAAGGTGGTGACGGTGCGCGAGGGCGTCACGCGCGACGAGGCGCGGCGGCTGCTCCACCTGCATCGGATCGAGAAGCTGGCGGTGATCGACGATTCCGGCCGCTGCGTCGGCCTCATCACCGTCAAGGACATCGAGAAGGCGACCGCCCATCCGAACGCCGCCAAGGACGCCGATGGCCGGCTCAGGGTCGCCGCCGCCACTTCGGTCGGCGACAAGGGGTTCGAGCGCGCCGAGCTCCTGATGGCGGCGGGTGTCGACTGCCTGGTCGTCGACACCGCCCACGGCCATTCCGAGCAGGTGCTGCAACAGGTCCGGCGCATCCAGCGCGCCACCAACAAGGTCTCGGTCATCGCCGGCAATGTGGCGACGCGCGAGGGCGCGCAGGCGCTGATCGACGCCGGCGCCGACGCGATCAAGGTCGGCATCGGGCCGGGCTCGATCTGCACCACGCGGATCGTCGCCGGCGTCGGCGTGCCGCAGCTGACCGCGATTCTGGAGGCGGCGGAAGCGGCTCGCGCGGCGGGCATTCCGGTGATCGGCGACGGGGGCGTCAAATATTCGGGCGATCTCGCCAAGGCGATCGCGGGCGGGGCGGACAGCGTGATGATCGGCTCGCTGTTCGCCGGCGCCGACGAGAGCCCGGGCGAAGTGTTCCTCTACCAGGGGCGCTCGTACAAGAGCTACCGCGGCATGGGCTCGCTCGGCGCGATGGGGCGGGGCTCGGCCGACCGCTATTTTCAGCAGGACGTGAAGGACCAGATGAAGCTCGTGCCCGAAGGCGTGGAAGGGCAGGTGCCTTATCGCGGGCCGGTCGGGGCGATCGTCCACCAGCTCGCCGGGGGCTTACGCGCCGCGATGGGCTATGTCGGGGCGGAAACGATCCCGGAGTTCCAGCAGAAGGCGCGGTTCATGCGCATCACCAGCGCCGGCTTGCGCGAAAGCCATGTGCACGACGTGGCGATCACCCGCGAGAGCCCGAACTATCATCCGTCGGGGGTGTGACGACGCGCATAGCGTTGGCGCGGCCTTCGCGCTTAAGATGGCGGGGCTCGTTCGGAGAAGCTTCGACATGTCGCATCACGCGCACCAGAGGGCGTTACGGCTCGAGGTCGACCGTGAGGCCTTTGCGCTCATGAACGCCGTTGGCGCCCAGGCTTATTGGGTAGCGCGGCGCAGAGCGGAAGAAGCAAGCAGCGACGAGATGGCGAGGGGCTGGACCGGAGTCGCTGCCGCGATCGAGCGCAGAACGGCGAAGCGCTCGTCGCTGCTCTCCTACCTGCTTCACTAGCGGGCGCTCACATATTCGCCGCCGCCGCCTGTTCTCGCGCCGCGGCGCCGGCAAAGAGCTGGCTCAGCCACACGCTGACCATGACCAGCGCGACGCCGAGGAGCTGGAGGGGCGTGAAGGTCTCGCCAGCGGCGAGCCAGCCAAGCAGGATCGCGGTCACCGGGCTCAGGAGAACGAGGGGCGACACGGCTTGCGGGCCGAGCCGGGCGAGCCCCCTGAACCAGAGGAAGTAGCTGACCGCCGCGCCGAACAGCCCGAGCCAGACAAATGCGGCGAGGCTGGGAAGCGTCGGCGCGGGCAGGGGCGGCTCGAGCGTCAGCGCGAACGGCGCGAGCAGGAGGCCGCCCGCGACAAGCTGCCAGGCGGTGAAAGTGAGCGCCGGGACGGGCGGTTGCCAGCGCTTTGCCAGCACCGTGCCGAGCGCCATCGCCGCCGCGGCGCCGAGGCCCGCCGTGACGCCGAGCCCATCGAGCGCGGCCCCGGGCTGAACGACCAGCAGCGCGACGCCGACCACGCCGCCCAAGGCCGCGCCGACAGCGCCCAAGCGCAGCGGCGCGCCGAGCAACGCCCAGGAAAGCGCGACGACGAAAACCGGCTGGAGCGCGTTGACCGTGGCCGCCACGCCGCCCGGCAATCGATAGGCGGAAATGAACAGGAGCCACCAGAAGAGCGAGAAGTTCAGTCCGCCGAGAATGAGAACCCGGAAGAGCCATACGCCCTTCGGCAGCTCGCGCACGAAGGCGAGAAGCAGAAGCCCCGCCGGGAGAGCGCGGATCAGCGAGGTGGTGAGCGGATAGCCTTGCGGGAGCCACCGCGTGGTCACGAGATAGACCGTTCCCCAGATGACCGCTGCGAGCCCGGTGAGCAGGAGATCGGCGAGGCGCGTCATGGCGTCGCGCGGGCCGGCGGCGTGAGCAACGCTTCGTCGCCGCCGAGCCTCCTCACATATGGTTCTCGAGTTGCGTCTTGGCGTCGAGCGGCTTTGGCGGCGGGGCGGTGATGACAGGGGCAGGGGGCGGCGGCGCGGTGCAAGCGCCGAGTGCGGCCAGAACGGCGCAGGCGGCAAAGACGCGAAGGCTGTTTGACATTGGCGAGGTCTCCTTAGGCGCTCCGCGCGGATTGCGCGTCGACGATTCGACAGCGAACGGGCGCGCTCTCGTCGAAATGGCAGACAGCGCATATCCGATGATAGCCATCGGCTACAACGAGCGGCAGCCCTTTTCCGAGGTCGCCGCGAACCAGCAGAACCGGCGCCAGCGCCTTGCCTTTTTGAATTCGCTTCAGGTCGCCGGCCACGTGGGATTCGTCGCTGGGCAAAAGCGGGAGCCCTGCCGCGCGCAACAAGTCCTTGGCGGCGTGTTCGACGCCCTTTGCGTTGCGAAGGCTTCTGACGAGCGCCTTCGCCTTCGCGTCTGGGCAAACTAGCGAGAGGAACTTGACGGCCGCGTCAAAATCCCCAGCTTCCCCGGTTCTCGCCCATTTGAGCGCCGCTTTGCCCACAGAGCCTCTCCCCGCCTGCAATTGTCCGCATCATAGGCCGAGCGCCGTCGCAATGGCAGGGGGTTATGCGCGCCCGGCGTGTCATTGACCGGCTGGCGGCGTTCGATGATGGGGACTTGGCGCCTATCTTGCGGCGAGCCTCCGCGGAAGCGGGGCGAAACCATGGGCTCTATTGTTTTGCAAGGGCGCGAGCCGTTCGACTTGATTGCTCACCGATTGGCGACAGCGGTCGCGGAAAGCAAAACTGTAGCCGCGACGGTGCCGATTTTCGCGCCCGGCTACCCTGGCAACATCGCTGAAATTCGAATCCTGCTCAATCCGCAGCAAGCCGAAGACCTGGCGCGGCAACTGCTGCTCGAGGCGAAAAGGGCGCGGGAGAACAGGGTATGAAAGCGACGGAGCGCTCGCCATAAGGCCAGGGAGCCGCGCCGGTCGCGCTCCAATCAACGAGAAGGCGCATTGCGCGCCAGAAGCGCGTTCCTTACGCGCGGCCGGCGACCTCGAGTGCGTGGATGTCGGCGCGGGGTCCGTCGGCCGAGAGCGCGAGCGAGGTTTGCAGCGCCTCCAGGTCCGCAAGCCTGCGCGGCTCCCAGCCGCAGGAGCAGCGCTTCTCGCCCCGATGCGCGGCGGCGACCTCGCCATAGAGCGAGCCGACCGCCATCGCCGCGAGACTCAACGCGGCCATTGGCGGCAGCCGCGTCGATTGCATGACGCCGCAAAAGGCGATCCTGACCGTCCTCTTCAACTGCTCGAGCGCGACGATCGCCTCGTCTTCGGTCGGGGCGGCAAGCTGCATGGCTGATCATCCTCTCGACGGTCCCGCGCTCTTTCGTTCGAGCGAGAGGTAGACAAGCGCCGATGCGGCTGCAAGCCTTTGGGAGCATTTGGTAATTAGAACAATTTCAAACTGAGCCCGTGTAAGCTCCCGGCGGGAGCGCGACCGCGCCGATCCGATGCGCGACGGACAGGCGTTCGGTGATAGGCTAGTCAGGATAGAGCTGTCCTTGCGAGGACCGGCGGGCCTGGCCCGCGCTCCGCTCGCAATGACGAGGACCACTGGGGCGGAAGGGGAGCGCATTTTCATGTTGTTCACGGCCGAGCACGACGAGCCGCGTCGAAGCCTGCAGAAATTCATCGCCGCCGAGATCAACCCCCATGTCGACGAATGGGAGGCGGCGGGCGAATTTCCGGCTCACGAGGTGTTCGGGAAGCTCGGGCGTCTCGGCTTTCTCGGCTTGAACAAGCCGGTCGAATTCGGCGGCGCCGGGCTCGACTATTCCTACGCCCTGATGATGGCCGAGGAAGTGGGCGCGGTCCGCAGCGGCTCCGTGCCGGCGGCGATCGGGGTGCAGACGGACATGGCGACGCCGGCGCTCGCGAGATATGGCTCGGACGCGCTGCGACATGAGTTCCTGGCGCCGGCGATCTCGGGCGAAGCGGTCGCCTGCGTCGGCGTCTCCGAGCCGGGAGCGGGCTCCGACGTCGCCGAGATCAAAACAAACGCGCGCTCCGACGGAGACGACTACGTCATCGATGGCGGCAAGATGTGGATCACCAACGGCGCCCAGGCCGACTGGATGTGCCTGCTCGCCAATACCGGCGACGGCCCCAAGCATCGCAACAAGTCGCTGATCTGCGTGCCGATGAAAGCCAAGGGCGTCACCGTCGCGCGCAAGCTCGACAAGCTCGGCCTGCGCGCGTCCGACACCGCGCAGATTTTCTTCGAGGGCGTGCGGGTGCCGAAGCGCAACCGTATCGGCGAGGAGGGTAAGGGCTTCGTCTACCAGATGACCCAGTTCCAGGAAGAGCGGCTGTGGGCGGCGGCCGCCTGCCTCAAAGCGCACGAGCACACGATCGCGGAGACGATCGCCTATGCCCGGCAGCGCAAGGCCTTCGGGCGCAGCATCCTCGACAATCAGACGGTGCACTTCAAACTGGCCGAGTTGCAGACCGAGATCGAGCTCCTGCGCTCGCTCGTCTATCGCGCCGCCGAAGCGATGATCGCGGGCGCGGACGTGACGCAGCTGGCGACAATGGCGAAATTGAAGGCCGGACAATTGGGGCGCGAAGTGCCGAGCGCTTGCCTGCAATATTGGGGCGGCATGGGATACATGAACGAGACGCCGGTCAGCCGCGCTTTCCGCGATGGCCGCATCGCTTCGATCGCCGGCGGGGCCGAGGAGGTCATGCTGACGATTCTCTGCAAAGGCATGGGAACGCTGCCGGGGATGGGCCAATAGCGGGCCGATGACCCTCGTGGGCTTGGGCGTCCGGCGCGCGCGCGGCGCCGGCCAAAGCGGCCACGGCCCAGGCCCGGCATAGGACGAAAGTCGCAAGCCAACGGCCTTGTCGGAACCGGAGAATTTGCGCATCTTGTGACATATCGTCGCACCCGCGCGTCCAGCCATGAGCTGGCGCCCGGACGGCGCTCATCAGACGATTCGGGAGGAATTCTCATGGCCGGCGATTTCGATAGAAATAACCTTGGGCCGCTGTCGCGGAGGACCCTGCTCAGGGCCGGCGCGGGGCTCGCCGGGGGCGCGTTGCTGCCGTCCGGACTGATCGTGCCCGCGTTCGCCGAAGACCAGCCGGCGCTCGGCACCTGGCCGGACGGATCGAAGGGCGACTCGGTCACGATCGGCGCCACCGTTCCTCGCACCGGCGCCTACGCCGTGCAGGGCGAGGATGAGCTCAAAGGCATGCAGCTTGCCGTCGAGCACCTCAATGAGGGCCATGACCTGATCAAGAAGATCGCGCCCAAGGTGACCAAGGGCGTACTCGGCAAGCAAGTGAATCTCGTCGTCGCCGACTCCGCCGCCAAGCCGAACAACGCCGTGCAGGAACAGCAGGTCTTCATCAACGACAACAAGATCGTCGCCATGACCGGATCGACCTCGTCGGCGGTCGCCGTGGCGCTCAACAAGTTCGCCCAGCGCGAAAAGATCCTCTACCTGGTCGCCATCTCGGGCTCGAACGACACGACCGGCAAGGATTGCGTGCGCTATTCGTTCCGCCAGTGCTTCTATGGCGAGACCGCAGCCAACGCGATCGGCCCGGTGCTGGTGAAGAATTTCGGCAAGGGCAGGAAGGCGGCGTACATGACGCCCGACTACACCTACGGCCACACGGTGACGAAATCGGTGAACGACTACCTGACCTCGCAAGGCGGCTGGACCCAGGTGACGGACCAGGTGTCGCCGCTTGGCACCCAGGATTTCAGCCAGTATCTCACCAACATCGCCAATTCCGGCGCCGAGTTCATCATCAACGTGAATTGGGGTCGGGACGCCGTGCTGTCGGTGCAGCAGGCCAAGCAGTTCGGCCTGACGCCGAAGATGAACATGGTGATCCCCTATCAGATTCCCTTCCTCGCCAAGGAAGTCGGTCCGGAGCTCACCGAGGGCGTTTTCGCCGCCACCGACTTCTGGTGGACGCTCGAGGACAAGTACCCGCTGGCCAAGATGTTCGTCGACGAATTCCGGAAGAAGTACAACTACCGGCCTGAATGGGGCGCCGAGAACAGCTATATGCAGTTCGCGATCTGGGCGCGCATGGTCTCCGAGGCGGGCACTTTCTACCCGCCGGACGTCATCAAGCAGTACGAGAAAGGCGAGACGTTTCCATCGATGGTGGGCGACGTCCGCTTCCGCCCCCAGGACCATCAGTTGATCCGCCCGGTCGTCATCGTCCGCGGCAAGGCGCCGAAAGACATGAAGGACAGCGAAGACTTCTGGGAAGTGCTCGAAGTGGTGCCGGGCGAGCCCTTGATGCAAAAACCCGACGCCTTCGGCTGCGACCTTGGCAATTATACCTGACAGGCGCCGATGCCCTCTCCGCGCTCCCCAGGGGCGCGGAGAAGGCCGTTCAATCCACCGGGGGTTCGGCCTTGGCTTCGCATCCGGCGGGCCGGCTGCTTGACTCCCCGCAAAGTGACGGGTTGCCTGTCATGACAGCGGACGCGCCGACGGCGGTATCGGCTGGTCATCAAGGTCGATGCGGGCGGCGGCGTGGTCAACTGGGCTAATTTCATATCGCAGTGTTTCAACGGCCTGGTGCTGGGCGCGCTTCTGGCGCTGATTTCGTCCGGTTTGACGATCATCTATGGCACGCTCGGCGTGCTTAACCTCGCGCATGGCGCCATGTTCATGCTCGGCGGCTATGCCGGCTGGGTCGCCTATTCCTACTCCGGATCCTTTATTGTCGCGGTGATCGCCGGCTCGCTTTTCGTGATGCTCGTCGGCGTGCTGATGGAGCGGCTGATCATCCGCCATTTCTACACCCGTCCGAACGAGGACCAGCTTCTCGTCACCTTCGGCCTCGGCATCGTGTTCGTGGAGACCGTGCGCTTCTTTTTCGGCAGCCTGTCGAAGGCGGTGCCGCCGCCGATCGGCGGCATCACGTCGCTCGGCTTCATGGTCTACCCGACCTATCGGCTGGCTCTGCTCGGCATTGTCGCCGTGGCGCTGCTCGGGCTCTATTTCGTTCTCTACCGCACGCGCATCGGCATGATCGTGCGGGCGGGCATCGAAGATTTGGTTATGGTCGATTCGCTCGGGATCGACGTCTACAAGGTCTTCATGCTGGTCTTCGGGATCGGCGCCATGGCGGCGGGCTTCGCCGGAATTGTCAACGCTCCCGTGGTCTCGATCGCGCCCGACATCGGCGAATTGATCCTCGTTCAGACCTTCGTTGTTGTCGTCATCGGCGGCGTTGGCTCATTCCCCGGCGCGGTCCTGGGCGGCCTCATCGCCGGCGAGATCATCAGCATCACGTCGATGTTCAATCCCGGCTACGCCTACGTCATGCTTTTCGTGGCGATGACGCTTGTGCTGGTGATCCGCCCCTACGGACTCCTGGGCGCGGCGGGCCGCGAGTGAGCGCGGTCCTTTCATGACCCCGAACCGTCCCTTCGTCGTCGAGGCGCTAACGATCATCGCTCTGATCGCCGCGCCCTATGTGCTGCCGCATCTCGGCTTCTCGCTCACCACGATCAACCGCGTCCTGATATGGGGCCTGTTCGGGCTCGGCTTCGATCTGCTGTTCGGCTACGCGGGCCTTCTGTCGTTCGGTCAGTCCGCGTTCTTCGGCACAGGGGGCATGTTCGCCGCCTATCTGATGACCGAAGCCAACTTTCCCTACGTCCTGACGTCGATCGTGATCGGCGCCCTGGTTGCGGGCGTCGTCGGCTATCTCGTCGGCTTGATCGCGCTTCGCCGCACCGGGATCTATTTCGCCATGATCACGGTGGCGATCGCGGAGGTGTTCTTCTTCGTCGAGTTCAATCCGCTCTCCGACTTCACCGGCGGAGAAAACGGCTTGCCGGGCGTGCCGACGCCGAGTTTCGACCTCGGCTTTGTCAAGCTCAGGTTCGACAGCGACCCGTCGATGTATGCATTTCTTGCCTTCTGGTATTTCGTCGGTCTGGTGATCGCGCTTCGCATCGTGCGCTCGCCGGTCGGAACGATTCTCAGCGCGCTCCGCGACAACCCGCTGCGCGCGGCGGCTCTGGGTCATAGCATTCATGGCTACAAGCTCACCGCCTTCGTGGTTGCGGCGGCCTATGCCGGTTTCGCCGGCGGCCTCCTCGCGATCATGCAGGGCTTCATGCCGCCGGACGCCTTCATGTTCGACACCTCCGGCCAACTCGTCATGCAGACCGCCATTGGCGGCGCGGGGACGCTGTTCGGGCCGCTGGTCGGCGCGAGCGTATGGCTCTATCTGAGCGATTTCTTCCAGAACACGCTCCATCTTGGCGCGACGTGGAGGCTTGTGCTCGGCATCGTATTCGTGCTGCTCGTGTGCTTCCTGAGGCGCGGAATCGTCGGCGCCGTCGTCGACCTATATGGGCTGACGGCGGGCGCGAGGAAGACGACTGAGCGCGCCAGGACAGCGGCCGGACCGATCGCATCGACAGCCGATCGAGCCGGCGCCGGGACAATGCTGACGCGCCGTCGCCCGGTGGGCCAAACGTCCGGGCCAATTCTCCATGCGACAGGGCTGACCAAGCGCTATGGCGGCCTGGTGGCCAACAGCGATATCGATTTCGTCGTCAATCGCGGGGAAATCCGCGGCATTATCGGGCCGAATGGAGCAGGCAAAAGCACCTTCTTCAAGATGCTGACCTGCGAGACTGCGCCGACGTCAGGCAGGATCGAGTTCGAAGGCCGGGACATCACGCGGATGAGCGTCACCGACGTCTGCCAGCTCGGGCTCACCAAGAGCTACCAGATCAATCAGCTCTTCGATCGCCTGACCGTCAGGCAGAACCTCACGGTCGCGGCGCTGAGCCAGATCCGCGGCAAGTTCAAGCTCGATCTGTTCCGCAGTTTGCAGAGCGTTCCCGGACTCGACGAACTGGTCGAGCAGACGCTGGCGCTTGTCAATCTGACCGAGCGGCCGGACTCGCGAGTGTCCGAGCTCGCCTACGGCGAAAAACGCCGGCTTGAGATCGGGCTTGCGCTGGCGACGTCGCCGAGCCTGCTTCTGCTCGACGAGCCGCTTGCAGGGATGAGCCCGCGGGAACGCGTCGAGACGGTCGCGCTGATCAAATCCATCGCCCGCGGCCGAACGATGATCATCATCGATCACGACATGGACTCGCTGTTCGAGCTGGTTGAACGGGTGACCGTGCTGCAGGAGGGCCGCGTGCTGGTCGAGGGCACGCCGAACGAGATCAAGACCAATCCCAAGGTGCAGGAGGCTTATCTCGGCGGCATCTACGGAGAGGCCGCGTGAGCCTCATCGAAGTCAAGGCGCTGAACAGCTACTACGGCGATTCGCACATCCTCTTCGACGTCGACATGCGCGTCGAGAAAAACGAGGTCGTCGCGCTGATCGGGCGCAATGGCGCGGGCAAGACGACGACGCTGAAGAGCCTGATGGGGATCGTCCGGCCGCGCACGGGCTCGATCAAATTCGACGGGGCGGAGCTGGTGGGGCTGCCGAGCCATGCAATCGCGAAAGCGGGCATGCAGCTCGTTCACGAGGAGCGGCGCATCTTCGGCAGCCTCAACGTCGAGCAGAATCTGGTCCTTGCCGGACTGACCGCGCCGAACCGCTGGCCGCTCGACCGCGTCTATGAGATGTTTCCGCGCCTGAGAGAGCGCCGTGACAGCCGCGGCACCGACCTCTCCGGCGGCGAGCAGCAGATGCTGGCGATTGCGCGGGCGCTGGTGCGCGATCCCAAGGTCGTGCTGCTCGACGAGCCGTTCGAGGGTCTGGCCCCGGTGATCGTCCGCGACCTGGTCAGCGCCTGCCGCGAGCTTGCGGCGGCGGGGCAGACGATCGTTCTGGTCGAGCAGAACCTGGCGGCGACGCTGGCGCTGGCGCAGAGGGTCTATATCGTCAACAACGGCCATGTCGTCCACGAAGGCCCGTCGAGTGAGCTCAAGGAGCAGCCGAAAATTCTCGAACGCTATCTTGGCGTCTGAGGCTTCGCGGACGCGCCGCTATCTCAGCGCCGCCGCCGCGCGCCGGCGCTGTTCGGCCTCGATCCGCTCGAGCGCCGCGCCCAAAGCCTCGGCTTTTCCGACCGTTCCGAGGTTGTCCTTCGCCGGCCTTGCGCCACGCGGCTCCGACTTGCCGCGAATCTCGCGCGCTTGCCGCGCGGCGATGGTCTTGGCGCGCTTGGCCGCCTCGCGCAGCCGCCGCGCCGCGGCCTTGAGCTCGTCGTCCGACTGGCGCTCGATCTCGGGCGCCCGGGTCGAGGCGACCAGCTCGAGCTCGGAAGCGGTCAGGAGCCGGGCTTCAAGTTTTGCCGCGTTGCTCATCCTTCAGGTCTCCAGTCTGCGGGTCGAATCCGAGCCGCCCTTTCTAATGCGCCATGATTTGCGGCGCTATGTCGCATCGCGCGCGAGGCGATTCCATCTGGAATTGTTGGAACGGAACGCTCACGTGGTGGTCAAGCGGCGGTGGATTGCCGCTGTTCGTAACGAATGGCCCAGATAATGCAAACGCCAGTCGAGATCGCCTTTCGCCATTGCGAGCCGTCGGAGGCCGTCCGGTCCGAAATCGACAAGCAGGTGAAGCGCCTGGACAAGTTCGGCCCGCAGGTCATCAGCTGCAATGTCGTGGTCATTGGGCCTGAGACCCGCCATCTGCATGGCGCTCCGTTCAAGGTTGACCTGCGAATAGCAATCCCGAAGCGTAAGGACGTCGTCGTCTCGAGGTCGCATGGCGACGCGCCCGAGCGTGAGCATGCGTTGGTCGCGATCCGGGAGGCGTTCAACGAGGCGGTCCGCCAGATCGAGGATGCGACGCGCGAGGCTCGAGGCGCGGTCAAGAACCACGCGCCGCGCCGCCCGTGATTGAGGCAGCGCAAAGCTGCAGGAGTTTTGCCAGGATAAACAAGGCTGAACTGTCGGCCTCGCTGGGCGACCGCTGGAGCGTCACATGAACAAGCTCGCTATTCCGCATGATGCTTTCGTCTTCGTCGGCGACGGCGGCAAGGCGCTTTTCCTGCGCAACGAGGGCGACGAGAAGTTTCCGCATCTCGTGACCGAGCGCGTATTCGCCGACGACAATCCGCCGACCCACGAGCAGGGAACCGACGCCCCGGGCCGCACCTTCGCCGCCGCCCACGCGACCGGCAGGAGTTCGGTCGAGACAACAAACTGGCACGAGATCGAAAAGGATCGCTTCGCCCAGCGCTCGGCCGCCGCGCTGGAGGATGTGGTTCGCAAGCGGGGCGCACGGAAGCTCGTCATCGTCGCGCCGCCGCACATCCTCGCCGACCTGCGGCGCGCGCTTCATCCCGACGTGAAGGCCCGCATCGTCGCCGAGATCAACAAGGATCTCACCAAGCACCCGGTCTGGGAGATCGAGCGGCATATCCTCCAGTCGGCGACCTGAGCGGGCCGTCCGAGGCTGGCCGCCGGCCAAAGGGGCGAAACGTGTTTCAAAATCGAACCGAGGCGGGACGCCGGCTTGCGACGAAGCTCTCGCATCACAAGGGCGAGAAGGCGGTGGTCTTCGCGCTGCCGCGCGGCGGCGTTCCGGTCGCCGCCCCGATCGCCGAGATGCTCGGCGCGCCCCTCGATCTGGTCCTCGCCCGCAAGGTAGGGGCGCCGTTCCAGCCCGAGCTCGCGATGGGCGCGGTCGCCAACGGCGGGAGCCATGTCGTTGTGCGCAATGAGGACGTGATCGCGACGGCGGGCGTCGACGAAGCCCAGTTCGACGCCGCCTGCCGGCGCGAGCTTGAGGAGATCGAGCGGCGCCGCCGTCGCTATCTCGGAACGCGGCGCCCGTCCGAGGTCGCGGAGCGGGTCGCCATCGTCGTCGACGACGGCGTGGCGACGGGGGCGACGATGCGCGCCGCGCTGAGGGCGATCCGGGCGCGGCAGCCCGCGGCCCTTGTCCTCGCCGTCCCGGTGGCTCCGCCCGATACGCTCGACGCGCTGAAAGCCGAAGTGGATGAAACGGTGTGCCTCGAGGTCCACGCAGCCTTTGGCGCGATCGGCTATTTCTACGCCGACTTCCACCAGCTCGACGATGACGAGGTGATCGCCATTCTCGATCGCTTCAAGCCCGACCGGGACCGGGCCAAAGGTTCGGCGAGCTGAGCGCACGCGGCGATCCGCCGCGGCTGGCGACATTGCTCGCAATCAGGGGGCTGGATACCATCCGGGCGTTCAAACGCTAGGGAGTGGTTGACATGGCGATACTGCTTTCATGGCCGACCTTCGGAATTGGCGATCTCGACGTTTTCATGCCCTCGCCGCCCTGCCTTGTCGTCTACACGTCCTACGAGGACGGCAATCCCGAGAGTTCGGTGACCTATCTCTGGCAGGACGAGAGAACGGGCGCCCTTCATCACGAGCTCGTCTACCAGCAAGCGGTTCCGTTCGAGACCGCGGTCGCGTGGGCGCAAGAGCATGCCCCGACCCGCAAAGTCGAGCGCATCCATGTCAAGCACGCGCGGGCGAAGAAGGCTGTCGAACGCAAGCCGAAAGCAAGGACGGCCGCGAAGCGGGGTCCGGCCAAGAAAGCCGCGGCCAAGAAAGCGGCGCCGGCAAAGCGGGGCGCCGCGGCCAAGGGCCGAAAGCGCAAGGCATAGTCGGCCGCGGCCTCTAACCGCGCGATCAGCTTCGAGGACCGGCGAGCAGTCCGGCTGGGCCTATCGCGCCATCTTCGGCGCCGAATCCCGATCGCGCCGGACCGGAATCGCGTCAATCGGATCGCTCGGAAATGGGCGCCGCCTCGGGCGCGGTTGAAGAGGGGAAGGCCTGAGGCCGTAAGGTCCAGCCTTTCGCCTGCTCTGGATATTGGCGACGTCTGCTGCTACCCGGACCTGCGTAGCCATTTCACGAGCGCTGCTCGCGCCGTTGTCCAGTCAGCAGGAGAAGCCCCGTGAGGACCTTGATCGCAATTGCCGCCGCAACCTTAGTCTTATCGGCCGCGGCCCCGGCGGCCGTCGCCGCTCCGCCCGAATACGCTCGTGGCTATAACGATTGTCTCTCCGGCCGATACGACGAGGGGGCTGCGCAGTACAGCCACGCCTACAGACAGGGATGCCGCGCCGCGCAAGAGGAACGCGGGGGTGACGAGCGGCAGGGTCATTGGCGACCGGAGCGAGGCCCGACGGTTGGAATTCCCAACGTTCGCGGAATGGAGCCGGTCCAGGCCCTGAGCGCGATGACGTCGCGTGGATACAGGAACGTCGGCACCGCGGTGGCTGGCGGAGCCATCGCGGGATTCTACTTCAACCCCCAAACCGGAGAATGCGTCCAGCTCACCAGTGTGAACGGCCGGGTCGTCGACGCGCGCGACATCGGGGCCGATCGGCGCTGCCGGTGACATTTGCCCGCTTGCGAACGCGACCCGTTGGACCGCGGCAAGGAACGCGGCGCTCGCGTCCTGGGCGCCTCCCATGATCCCCGCCGCCCGCGCCGCCGCCGCGATCGAAGTCCTGGCTGACATCGAGACACGTCGCCGCCCGGCGTCCGATGCAATGAAGGACTGGGGCCTTGCGCATCGCTTCGCCGGCTCCGGCGACCGGGCGGCGATCTCGAGCCTCGTCTATGACGCGCTGAGGAAGAAAAGCTCGTCGGCCTGGATCATGGGCGGGGCGACCCCGCGGGCCGAAGTCCTCGGCGCGCTGAGGCAGACGCGTGGCCTCGATGCGGAGGCCATCGCTGCGCTTTTCTCAGGGGAGGGCCACGCGCCCCCGGCGTTGACCGAGGCCGAGCGGGCGCGGCTTGCCGCCGCCGACCTTGCCGGCGCGCCGGCATATGTCGCAGGCGACTTTCCCGAATGGCTCGCGAGCGAGTTCGAGGCGAGTTTCGGCGACAAGGCCGCGGACGAGGGCAGGGCGCTCGCGGAGCGGGCGCCGGTCGATCTGCGCGTGAACCTCCTCAAGACGACGCGCGACAAGGCGCTCGCCGCGCTTTCCTATCTCAAGCCCGAGCCGACGCCGTACTCCCCGGTCGGCCTGCGGATCGCCGATTCGGCCCGATGGACGGGCGCCGCCGCTCGCCTCCGACCCAGCCTATGTCAAAGGCCTCGTCGAAGTGCAGGACGAGGGCTCGCAACTCGCAGCGCTCATGGCGGAAGCCAAGCCCGGCATGCAGGTTCTCGACCTTTGCGCCGGCGCGGGCGGCAAGACGCTCGCGCTTGCCGCCGCGATGGCGAACCAGGGCCAGATCTACGCCGCCGACCCCGACCCGCGACGGCTCGCGCCGATCTTCGCCCGGCTCGCCCGATCGGGCGCGCGCAATGTCCAGGTCCGGGCGCCGCGAGGCGGCGAGGACGTGCTAGCCGACCTCGAGGGGCGGTGCGATCTGGTCATGATCGATGCGCCGTGCACCGGCTCCGGCGCCTGGCGGCGCAACCCGGACGCAAAATGGCGCATCCGCCCGGGCGCGCTCGAGCAGCGCATCAAAAATCAGGACGAAACGCTTGAAAGCGCGTTGCGTTTTGTCAAGCGCGGCGGCCGCATCGTCTACATCACCTGCTCGGTCCTGAAGGCTGAGAACGAGGACCGGATCGCCGGATTTATGGCGCGCCACGACGATTTCCTCCCCGTTGACGCAGGCGCCCAGGCGCGCTCAGCCGGCGTGCCGGCGCTCGAGACGCACCGTTCGGCCTTCGGCCCGGGGTTCCGCCTGAGCCCGAGGACGACCGGCACGGATGGGTTTTATATCGCCACGCTCGCGCGGGTTTGAGGGGACGCGGAAATGGCAGGCGACTGGCGAGACACGCTCGGGCTGCTCTCCGTCGCCCTGGCTGTCCTCGCCGCCGTCATCTACATCGCCCAGACGCTGCGCGGCGAGGTTCGGCCGCACCCCTTGAGCTGGTTCCTGTTCGGAATCCTGAGTCTCACCGGCTATCTGGTCCAGCGCGACGAGGGGGCGCGCCGAATTCCAGCCCGTGGATGCGCGATACCGCGCTGATGAAGTTCTGAACCGAGCCGGTGACCTCAAAAACGAGGAGGCGCTCCGGCGCCAAGGAATTTGCGTCGGTGCGCAATTGCAGCACGGCGTCAGGCCGGCCAAGAATCCTCTCCAGGCGCTGAAAAACTGGACCATGCGCAACGGAGCTGTGCGCCTCGGTCAAACGTCCGCGCCTGGTTTCCCCCTCCTCCCGACCGCCGCCTGCCCGCGTCTCTTGGCACGTTTAGGCGTAGGAGAGGCTTCTCCGGATCGTGTGGCATCGGGTTCTTTCGGCGCGACTCTGGCGGCCCAGAGATTGAGTTGCTCACTGAGAATATGCCTCAGCGTGCGGTTGCCGAGGGACAGTATGTGTCGGTGCCGGACAGTCTGGCAGAATTCAAGGGCCTCCGCGAAGCTGATGTCCCCCAGGCTGGCGGCGAGTTTACTGGCTTCGATGCCGGCCGGTTCGGGCCAAGATTTGAATTGACGATCGAGAAACACCGAGAGCGCCTCCGGTGACGGTTGCGGGAAGGCAAGCCGCAGCTGAAATCGCCGCCAGACAGCACGGTCCAGGAGCTCGGCGTGATTGGTTGCCACCACAGTTACCACGTAGCTCGGTAGCTGATCGATCTGCATCGACAGGAATGAGACGACCCGCTTAATCTCGCCGGTCCCGTGAACGTCGCCACGTTCTCTCGCGATCGAAGTCGAATTCGTCGAAGAACAATACGCGCAAATGCAGATTTGCCATTTTATCGCGTCGTATTGAGAATTGCAAGCCTGCATTTGCAATCGCCCGGGCAAGGGCCTATAAGGCCAAGTGAGCTCGAAAGGACCGCAAACGATCAAATACAGCTACGCGACGGTCGAAGCGGCGCTCGGCGCCGTCTTCGTCGTGGACGAGGCCGGTCAGCGCGGCTGGCTCCGCGGCAGGATTCAACATCTGCGCCGCCTCCGGCTGCTGGCCGCGGCCCCGGGCAAGGGTAAGACGATCAGCTACACCCTCGAAGACATCGATAAGATGCTTATCGTCCTCGAGCTCGAGCACTTCAGGGTCGACCCCGTGTCGGCCGTCGAATTGGTGAAGAGAAGCTGGATCCGAGCCGACGGCGAGCTGACCTCCGACGAAGCCTTCAGCCGCGGAAGGGCGTCGCTTGGCGACCTGATGTTGCAAGCGCGGGCCAGCTCTCGCGACGAGGACGATGTCATCATTACCGTGGACTTTTCTGACGTCCTGACGAAGCTGCCCCGCATGGGATACACGGGCATGCAAGGGTTCCACCATTCCCTCGGCCCGTGGCTCCGCGGCAAGCCCGAGCATCCTTCCGCCTTCAACCCTCCCAACCGCGCTTCCATTTTCAATTTATCCGCGAGGCTCCGGGCGCTTGACTGGGCATTGGCAAGGCCGAAACCGTCGCGCCGGCGCCTTCGCCCGGAGGCGAGGGCGATCATCGACGCAGCAAAACGGCTTCCATGACCCGCCGCCCCGCATTAATCACCCGGGCTGTCGTTCGTGTAGCGAGGCGGGCGCGCAAATGATCGGCGAAGCGCCGCTGTTGATTACGCCCAAAGAGGCGGCCCAAGCGCTCGGGGTGACGGTCGCTCAACTGCGGACCTTGGTCCGTGGCGGACGGCTCGCTTACCTGCTTGTCGGCCGGCGCCCGATGATCCCTCGCGAGGCTCTGCAACAATTCATTCACGACAACACGAAAGCCCCTTCATGCCACGACGAAACACGGGCCCGCACCTTCGTTTTCTCGACAAGCGCGGATGCTTTTACGTCACATGGACCGAGCAGGGTCGCTCATGGGAGCGCTCAACGGGCACGGCAGATCGCGAGCAAGCTGAAATCGCGCTCGCCGAGTTCATCCATCAGCGAACACGCGCCGCTGGCCCCCGTGATCCCGCTGCAACCCTGATCACCGACGTGTTGGCTGATTACGCGCTAGAGCAAGGACCGCGAACGGCGTCGCCGTGGCGGATCGGACACGCCGTCGAAGCGCTGACGCGGTTCTGGACCGGCCGCACCATTTCAGACATCACTCGCGAGACGTGCCGCCGCTATGTGAAAGCACGGGGCCGCTCCGACGGCACGTCTCGCCGCGAGCTTGGGGTAATGCGCGCTGCGATCAATCACGCGCATCGAGAGGGCAGGCTAACGCGCGTCGTCGCCATCCATTTGCCACAAGGCGCCGAGCCGCGAGACCGCTGGCTGACAAGGGATGAGGCTGCGGCCTTGCTGCGCGCGGCGCTGCGGGAGCCCCGGGTGCGCCTCTATCTGCCACTCTTCATTCTGATCGCCCTCTATACGGGCGCTCGCAAGGAGGCGATCCTGTCGCTGCGCTGGTCGCAAGTCGATCTCTCCACCGGCCGCATCGACTTCAACCCGCCGGGCGCTCGCCGCACCAACAAGCGCCGCGCCCGCATACCGATTCCCTCTCGGCTCCTGCCGCATCTGTGTCGCGCCCGCCAGCGTGGAACCGACATCGGCTTCGTCATTCACGAGAACGGAGCGCGCCTCAAGGACGTGAAAAAGGGCTTCGCCTCCGCTTGCCGGCGAGCCGGGCTCAAGGCGGTTAGCCCGCACACGCTCCGCCACACCGCGGCGACGTGGCTCATGCAGGCGGGCGTCGATATGTGGGACGCAGGGGGGTATCTCGGCACGACGACGGAAACTCTACAGCGCGTTCATGCGCACCATCACCCCGATCATCTGCGCGACCCGGCCGAGGCTTTGTCCGGGCGTCCGCGGAATGTCCGCGCTACCCGGCGCAATTCGACCGGTTTCCAGACGAATGCGTCACAAAAAGCGCAATGAAATCACAGGTTTCCGGGCGGCGCTGAGTGCTCCGAAGGCAGAGGCCACAGGTCCGAATCCTGTCGGGCGCGCCAGTCTTTTCAACAACTTTGGTTATACATGATCACTTGTTGACTGTGACGTTCTGTTTACGGTAAGCGCTAGTGCGGTATTGAATACGGCATCGAAACGCCCATGTTCATTGCGTCTCGACTTCTGCCCAAACATAGCGAGAGCATCCCCTCAGGCGCATGACGTTCTTGAGATTTATGGTTGTCCCAGTGGGGATGCCACCGATTACCGAGCTCTCCCGGTACGTACATCGGTGATCATCAGACCAGGTGACGTGAAAAGCGGATGATCGTAACCTAACTCCGATATTCAGGGAAATATTCTCACCTTGTAAATCTCGTGGTGACTTGCCGGTAATATCATCGGACCGCGGCTGTTCCCATTCACCGTTCCCGAGATACTTTCCCAGAAAGATCCAGCCAGTCGCTGGTGCACTATGATCTGGCATGGGGAGGACAAAAACGTCGTCGTCATTGTCCTCAGGTTGCGGGTAAGGAATTTCTGGCTCGGACCCAGGTTGGGAGGGTGTATCCGGAGCCAGAATAAAAAGTGCTTCCGAGACGTCGGGGTTTCCCAGCTTTGCGACGTATTGAAACTTACCGTAATAAGGCGATCCTTGGCCGATATAGGTCAGAACGACTGGCGGTACGTTGCTCGCCACGTTTTGGATTGCCTGTTTGCTCCAAGTAACAACCCAATTGCGATTGCCGGTGAGAACCGCAGTCGGAACGCCGGTGTTATTGCTGATTTCCTGGGTGGCGTATTGCTTAGAATTATTCACCCAACTTGCGGCGGCCGCGCACGACCCACCCATCACTGTCGTGCAGTATGCGTCTCCGTCTGCCATCGCGGGATCGACATATTCATTCTTGACGTAGGCTTGACCTGATTGAACGAGTACCGAGCCGCCAGACTGTAGAAAAGCTTTCAGCGCGTCTTGGTTGCTTCCCCCTGACGCAGCTACTGCCAGCCCTGATACCGCACCGGTTGTCGCAGCCTTCTTCGCAACTTCACCCACGGTTCCGCTCAGTAAGGCGTTTGTGTCGGCATACCCCGCGCTGAGGACGTAAGCATATACGCCAGCTTTGATAGCAAAATCTACGTCCCCATGGCTTTCATTGTAAGCCTTCCACGCAGCGAAAGAAGCGGCTCCAGCCGGACCGCCGTAAAAGCCTGCCGCTGATTGCGCGATAGTAGATATTAGCTCGTTTTCGTGGACTAATTGTGCCGCGTTGGCATTATCTTTTCGATATTCATCCGTACCAAGATGCCAAACGGCATCTACAACTTTTCCCTCACGGAGACGTTTTTCCGCATCACTTAATATTTCCGGGTAACTCTGAGATCTTCCGCTCAGCGTACCTCTCCGCCGCTTTTGCAGCATCGATAATATCATTGGCGGCTTTTACGGCGTTCTTTGCGGCGTCAGAAACAGCTTTATCTGGGTGATTAATTGCCTTCCGAATGGCTTCCTGCGACTTGTCCGAAAAGCCATTGACAAAATCTTTGGCATTGTGCGCCGCTTTGGTCAGTTCATTGTCCCCGCCAAGCGCCGCTCCGGCCAAGCCGAGTACAGTTACTCCTGGTATTGCATCCGCTGGAGTAACACGAACACCTCGAATGTCAGGCACATGAGAAATAGCATCCGGAACACATATGCATATCCCTCCGCATTGTTCGTGTTGCCCATCAGAACAACATAAAGCAGGGACTGTAGACAATAAACTAAGTGCTATGCCAAGGAGAAATTTATTCATAAAATTCTCTTCAATACTGGTGTATTAACTTGAGATAAGATCTTTCAAGAGCGTTTGAAAACGGGCGATTTATTTGACAAATGGGAGTTGCCACAATTGACAATCAAATGAGCAAACGAGTCAATCAGTAGTTCCACCTATCTCGCTCGCAAGAAACGACACGTGTCGGCGAAGGCGACTCAGACGCCGCGATCAACGCGCCGTTCTCGCGAACATGGCCGAATGGAGCCATGCAACGCGCGTCCACAGAACGTTCGGAATAACAATGACATAACGGTGCCCAGTTTCATCCTGTCGGGCGCGCCAATAAATTCAATATCTTATTGGACTACCTGGGTAGTTTCGTAAGTTATCGCTCACCAAGAACTCACCAATAATCATAGGGTTCCGTCTGGAAAGCGGCTAGAAAAGCCGCCCCTCGGTTGGCTCGGCTTGGGGGGCGTCGAACGCCGGCGCGGGCGTCTGAACCGCCTTCGGAAGCGGCCCGAGGATGACGGATTCCACCTCGTTTGCAACGTTGACCAACCAAGGGCCGATCGCGCTCGAGCACGGCTTATTCCCTTTCGATGTGCGCTTGGGCTGACGCCGGGGTCGCGGGCGGCTCCATCGTCCAGATGAGTTGCCTCCGCACCGGAAAAACATGGAGGTCGAAGCGCTCAGCCAAGGAGCCCCACAAACCCTTCGGGAAGAACACCATCACCGCGATGGCGACCGCGCCGAGGAGAATCAGATAGCCGGCTCCGAGGTCTGACAATTGTTCCTGAAGAATGAAAAAGACCAGCACGCCCACGAAGGGGCCTTCAACCGTCGCCACCCCGCCGATGACCACGATGAACAGAACGTAGGCCGTCCAGTCCACGACGGAGAAGGCGGCGTCGGGCGAAATCCGCGCCTTCTGAAAATAGATGAGCGCGCCTACCATCCCGGCTCCGAAGGCGCAGAGGATATAGACCATCAGTTTGAGACGGGACGGATCGACGCCTAGCGAGCTCGCAGCCGATTGATTGTCCCTGATCGCGGTAAGAGCCAGGCCGCGACGCGAGCGCAGCAGTCCGTAAACGAGAGCAGTCGCCAGGACCGCGAGAATCAGGGCCAGCCAATAGGCGGCCACGTCACGCGCTGCGGGCGCGCGCATGCCCGTCGCGCTGACGATCGCCTGCGTCAGCGCCGCCTTGTCCGCGACCGTCTTTGACAAGGAGGCGCCGGTTCCCCCGCCGAGTGGCTTGATCTGCGCCGCGATGAGCCGGAAGACTTCCGCGAGAACCCAGGTGCCGATAGCAAAATAGGCGCCCTGCAATCGGAAGATCAGCCAGGCCGAGGGGAGGGCGACAAGCGCCGCGAACAGCCCGGCCAGAGGCACTGCGAGGAGCGGATCGATTCCAACGAAGGTCGCCGCCGCAAACAGGAAGTATCCGCCAAGCCCGACGAAGCCCTGTTGTCCGACGGAGACCAGACCCGCGTAGCCTGCGAGCAGGTTCCAGAACTGTGCCAGCGCCAGCATCGTCATCGCAGAGAACAGCGTCTGAATAAGGCCGCGGTCTGCAAAAAACGGCAGCACGGCGAAGAGCAAGACGAGCGCCGCCGCGCATGTCGCCGCCAGCTTCAAACCCGGGCCGCCCGTTCCCACCGCGAAACGGCGGGCCGGCGGCGGGCCGCCAGCGCGCTCTGCGATTATCGATTCCGTCGTCATGGCGCTTCGCCCAATTGCGGGAAGAGTCCGCGCGGTCGCACCACCAGCATGGCGAGGAAGGCGAGATGTCCGGCAAGAAGCTGCCATTCGGGATTGATCGACGCGCCAGCGACCTGGGCGAGGCCCAGAATGACGCCGCCGGCCAAAGTTCCCCAGAGGCTGCCGAGCCCTCCAATGATCACAGCTTCATACGCAAGGATGAGCCGCCCCGGTCCGATGGTCGGATCGAAGTTGGCCCGCGCCCCGAGAAACAGGGCGGCGACCGTGCAAAGGGCGAGCGCCAGTCCCATGGCGACAGCAAAAATTCTGCCGTTGGATACGCCCATCAGTTGCGCCGTCGTCGAATCATCCGAGACCGCGCGAAAGGCGCGGCCGATCAGGGTGGAGTAAAGGAGCCGGTTCAGAAGGAATATGACCAGCACCGCGGCGCCCAGCGTCAGGAGGGGGAGGGCCCCGATCGAAAAGGGTCCCAACGACAGCGAAGCATTCTCCAGCCCGAAGGCCGGCAGCCTTCGACTGTCAGCAGAGAACAGGGCCAGCGCGCCATTCTGCAGAATGATCGACAGGCCGAAGGTCACCAGCAGCGGAGGCAGAATATCGTCGCCCAGCACGCGATTGAGAAGAATTGTCTGGAGCGCGTAGCCGATGACGAACATCATCGGCGCGACCAGGAGGACCGCAACGAAGATGCTCAATCCAAGATGCTGAGCGACGATGAGAATGAGGTAGGCAGCGACGACGATGAGATCGCCATGCGCGAGATTGACGAGCCGCATCACGCCGAAAATCAGGGACAGTCCCGCCGCGAAAATCGCGTAGAGCGCGCCGATCATGATCCCGTCGATCACGATGTTGACGAGACCGGTCATGAATGGAGCGGACACGGTTGGATGCTTCCGGCGCGCGCCAGGGCGCACGAAGGACTTATCAGCGCTGACAGCTTGCCCGCCAGCGCCATCTCATTGCGCCGATCTGCGCGCTCAATGTCCAAAATAAGCCTCGTGTACCTGATCTTTGGTCAGTTCATGCGCAGGCCCGCTGAGGGCGACGCGCCCTTCCTGGAAACAATAGGCTCGATCGGCGACAGCAAGCGCGCGCGAGACGTCCTGCTCGACGATGATGAGGCTCGCGCCGGACGACTTGATTGCGGGCAGAGCCGAATAGAGCTGGCCAATCACGATCGGCGCAAGGCCAAGCGAAATTTCGTCGCACAGGAGCAAACGCGGCCCGGAAGCCAGGGCCCGCGCGATCGCGACCATCTGCTGCTCGCCCCCGGAGAGCGCCGCGCCCCGAACATCGCGTCGCGCCTTGAGCGTCGGAAAGAGCGCGTAGGCCCGTTCGATCGCCGCTTTCACCCCGCGCGGCTTGGTCCATGCTCCGATGGCGAGATTCTCTTCGACTGTCAGAGAGGGAAACAAGCGCCTTCCTTCCGGCGTCATAGCGACGCCGAGGCGCACAATTTCAGCCGGCGAACGCCCGCCGATCGGTTCGCCATCGAAGACGACTGATTCCGGTTCGGCGCGGAGAAGCCCGGTGATCGCGCGCAGGAAGGTCGACTTTCCGGCGCCGTTCGCGCCAATCAGGGCGATCGTCTCTCCGACGTTCACAGTCACGTCAACGCCGAACAAGGCTTGAAAATCGCCATAGAACGCCCGCAGGCCTTTGGTGACGAGCAGGGGGTTGGCGACAGCGCGGCTCACTCGACCGCGCCGAGATAGATTTCGCGCACCGCCTGCGACGCCATCACGGCGCGCGGCTCGCCTTCCGCCACGACCTGGCCGAAGTTCAGGACGACGAGCCGCGTAACCACAGCGAGCAGCGCGTGGACGATGTGCTCGATCCAGAGGATCGAAACTCCCGATGCGCCGATTGCGCGGATCATGTCGATGAGGACCGCGCACTCGCCCTCGGTGAGGCCGCCCGCGATCTCATCCAGGAGCAATAGCCGCGGCCGCGTCGCCAGGGCGCGCGCCAGCTCCAGACGCTTGCGGTCCAGCAGCGGCAAGGCGCCGGCCAGCTTGTTGGCGTGCCGCAGCAGCCCGGTCGTCTCAAGAACCGCGCCGCAAAGGTCGACCGCGTCTTTTTCGGATCGAGGCGTCGCGAAGCACGCCCCGACCAGCACATTCTCGAACACCGTCAGCCTGCCGAAGGGGCGGGGAACTTGATGCGTCCGCGCGATTCCCGCGGCGCACCGCGCCTGCGGCGAGGCGTCGGTGATGTCTCTGCCGAGAAGGCGCACGCGTCCGCGGTCAGGCCGCAGCGCGCCCCCGATCAGGGAAAACAACGTCGTCTTTCCGGCGCCGTTCGGGCCGACAATGCCAACCGCCTCGCCCTCAGCGACCCCAAAGGAAATCGCGTCGGCGACTTTCAACTGCCCGAAGCGCTTGGAGATGTCATCAAGCTCAAGGATCATCCGCGGACAGCAGCCGAGGCCTCATCCAAGCGCCTGCATCTTTCCGCCGAGCGGCACCTCAGGGGCAGTCTGATTGTCGACGACGATGATCGTGTACTTTCCATCGCCTCCAAGTCGCCATTGCCCGCCGACGAGGGGTGTCTTGGCGATGTTCCTTCGCGCGAAGGGCGGCAGCTTGTCGGAGCCGAAAGCGATCGGTCCGACGATGGTCGGCAGGTTCGTCTTGCTGATCGCCTCGACGATCGCCGCGGACTTCGTCGGATCGGCGCTGCGCTTGAGGGCGTCGACCGCAACCTCGAACAAGGCGTGCCCGAATCCGATCTGTTGCGTCCATTGTTTGCCGCTCGCCTGCTCGTAGCCCTTGGCGAGGTCGGCGGCGGAAACGCCGGTCAGCGACGACTTGAAGGGATATGTCGGCGTCCACCAGACCTCGGTCGAGAGATTGTTGCCGCTCTTGCCGAGGGCTTCGAGCGCGGAGGGGAACAGCAGGGCCTTTCCGACCGACGCGACCTTGGGCCTGAAGCCCTTCTGGTTGGCCTGATTCCAGAAGGTGGTGAAATCGGGCGGTATCACCACGCCGGTCACGATCTGGCAGTCCGCCTGCTTATAGGCCGCGATCTGCGCGCTGAAATCGTCGTTGAGGTCCTGAAAACGGCCCGGGTCCACGAGTTTGTAGCCGAGCTTTTCCAGCACTGGCGGAAAGCCGACGACCTTGTCGCCCCATGCATTGCCGTCGCCGTCGTTCGGGAACAGCCCCCCGACAACTTTGTTCGTGTCGACCTGCGCCCACATGTTCGTATAGGCCGCGATGATGTCTTCCAGGCCCCAGAAGAAATGGAAGGTGCTGTCGAAAGGCTTCCAGGTTTTCGGATCGCCGGGGTTGGCCTGGCGGCCAATGAAATAGGGTTGCCAGGGCGCAACGGTCGAGATGCACGGGACTTCCTCGATCTCGCACTGCGTCGACACAGGATTGGTGGTCTCGGGCGTCGAGGCCACCGTCATCAGGTCGATCTTGTCGCTGACGATCAAGTCCTTGGCGACTTCGGCCGCACGATTGGGATTGGATTGGCTGTCGCGGACGATGATCTCGACCGGGTAAGTCTCGCCGCCGATCTTCAGACCGTCCTTCAAGGCTGCCTTCACGCCGCCAAGAATGTAAGAATCCGCCTCGGCAAAGCCCGCGAGCGGCCCGGTCTGCGGGCTCACATAGCCGATTTTGAGCGTGCGCGCGGCGCGGGCGATCGATGCGCCGAAGGAGCCGCTGACCGCCAGCGCGCCGACCGTTGCGCCGCCCTTGATGAATTGCCGCTTGTTGATGGCGCCCATTCGCATTTCAGTCTCCTCCCATGCTCACCCGCTCTTCGGCGGAACATGCGCGTCAGCCCGCGCCGCGCGGCGCGAGGGCAAAATCATAAGCCATCACCGCGAACGGGCGATCAATCCTCTTCCCCGCCGCCTCGGCGCCCGCCTCGCGCCGCACGAGCTTGCGGATCAGCGAATCCTTCACCCCGAACACGACGTCGGAATCAAGATATTTGTCGCCCTCGATGAACACATGCGTCACCAGCGTCTCGTATCCCGGCGCGGAAATCATGAAATGGACGTGGGCGGGGCGGAAAGGATGCCGGCCTTGCGCCCGCAGCATATCGCCTACCGGCCCGTCGTCGGGAATGGGATAGAAGCTGGGAACGATGGTCCAGAACCAGAAGCGACCACTCGCATCCGCGCGGAAGCGCGCGCGCATCGTCGTCGCGCCGCCTTCGTCATAGTGCTGGACGTCGTAGTAGCCGTCCTTGTCGCTATGCCAGACGTCGATCGTCGCGCCCGGCAGCGGGCCGCCGCCGACCGCGCTGACTGAGCCCTCGACGAACAGCGGCTCTCCCGGCGCGCCCGGCGAGATGTCGCCGCCCAGCGTCATTTGCGGCGCGCCCTCGACGAAGAACGGGCCGAGGACGGTCGTCTCGGTGGCGCCCTTCGGGAGACGATGATTGATCGCGTCGACAAGCATCGACACGCCGAGGGTGTCGGACAAAAGAATGAATTCCTGACGCGTATCGCTGCATTTCTTGCCGACGGCGGTGAGGAAGGCGATCGCCTCTCGCCATTCTTCAAAGGTCGGCTCGATCTCGCGGATGAGCGCGTGCAGATGACGGACGAGCGCGTCGGACACCTGGCGAACCCGCGCCGTACTGGCGTTCTCGATTTTTTCGAGGACGGCGCCGGTGATCGTGTTTTCGTCGAAATTGCGCATGGGTTGGGGGCCTCGAGCGTTGCCGGCAGTCACCAGAATTCCGGGACCGGGACGGGTTCGCCCGTCCTAGCGGCAAGCGCGCCAAAAGCGCTGCGGTGATAGATGAGGGGCGGGCGATCGCTGGCGTCCAGATGAAGAATGGCGCCGACGAACAATGTGTGGTCGCCGCAATCGCATTCGTTGACCACACTCGCGGCGATGCGCGCGGCGCAATCCTGCAAAAACGGCGTGTCCGCGACGCGCCCGAAGCGCGCCTCGACATCGAGCGATTTCTTGCCGGCGAAGAACAGGGCCAGGTCCTCTTGGTCGGCCCCGAGAATGCTGACCCCGAAGCGGCGGGCTTGCCGGATCATCGTATGGGTATGGGCGCGTTTGGCGATCGAGATCACGCAAAGCGGGGGCTCGAGCGATCCGGACATGAAGGCGTTCGCCGTCATGGCGTGGATTGCGCCGCCCGCCTCGTCGACCGTGACGACGGTGACTCCGGTGGCGAAGGCCCCGATCGTGCGCCGGAACAGCAGAGGATCGATTTCAGACCTCCGACCGGCCGAAGACGCCTTGGCTTCATGACGCATGGGACTTGGCGTGATAGCTGAACTCGCCGGGGTCCGTGAGATCGGGCGCGCGCCAGCCGTTCAGATCATATTCGGCCATGCACTCCTCGGCGAAACTTTTGAACTTTTCGGCATTGCCGGAAGCCAAGGCCCCCCAATAATTGAACAGCCGGATTTGTTCGGTCGCCCCGCCGTAGTTGATCTCATAAAGCTCGTGGCGGCCGCCGAACTCGGTGGCCAGGCTGTCCCAAAGGAGTTTCATCAACTTTACCCGCTCCTCGGCCTTGTAACCGTTCGAGCCGCGCAGATAGCGGTCGAGATAAGGACGGATCTCAGGACTCTTGAAATCGAGCGCGTGGCTGTTGAGATAAATCAACCCGGAAGCCACGACCTCTTCGATGATATGCTTGACCTTGCTGTACGCCATCGTCGAGATCACCTGGTAGGCGTTGCCAGGATCGGCGTTCGGCTGAACGTAGTCGCCGATCCACGGCCGCGGATCGCGCACCATCGCGTCGCTGAGACCCCAGAACAGATTGCGCCAGGCGAGAACCTCGCCGATGTTGACCTGGACCCCGCGAAAGTCCTTGCTGCCCATCGCCTCGGTCGCTTTGAGCAACAGGCCGGCGATGAAATCGAGCTTGACCGCCAGGCGCGTGCAGCCATGCACGACGAAACGAGACAGAAAGCCGGTCCGGGGAAAGAAGTTGTTGGCTTTCTCGACATCGCCATAGACGAATACGTTTTCCCACGGCACCAGCGCCTTATCCAGGATGAAGATCGCGTCATTTTCGTCGACCCGCGACGACAGCGGATAGTCGAACGGGCTGCCCATGACCGTCGAGGTCATCTCGTACGACGTGCGGCAGAGGAATTTGACGCCCTTGGCGTTGGTCGGAAGTATGAAGACGGCGGCGAAATTCTTGTCCTGGACCGGAAGCTGGCCATGATGGGCGACGAAAGTGTAGTTGGTCAGCACTGAGCCGGTCGCCACGACCTTGGCGCCCGATACGATGAGCCCGGCGTCAGTTTCCTTCTCGACATGGACGCACACGTCGCTGACTTCGTTGGCCGGCCGGTCGCGGTCGACCGGCGGGTGGATGATGGCGTGATTGACGAACGGCACGCGCTCCTGACTGAAGCGGTACCAGCGCCGCGCGTTTTCCTGATAGGGGTGATAGAACTCGGCGTTGGCGCCGAGCGTGGCCAGAAATGCGGCCTTGTAATCCGGGGCCCGTCCGAGCCAGCCGTAAGTGATGCGCGCCCATTCGGCGATCGCGTTGCGACCCGCGATGAGATCGTCCATCGACTTCGGCGCTTTGAAGAAGGCGTGGGTGAAGCCGCCATTGCCGGTGTCGGTCGGCAAAGCAAGCGGCTCTTACGCTTCTCGTCATGAAGCGCGTCATAGAGGCGCGCCACCATTCGAGCGGTATTCCGGAAGGCGGGATGGGTCGTGACGTCCTTGACGCGCTCGCCGTAGATATAGACCTCGCGGCCGTCGCGGAGCTGTTCGAGGTATTCGGCCCCCGTCATGGGCCGCAAAGCCCCGCCCTGAGTTGCGCTGACCGTCCGGTCCATTTCCATCCCCAAGCTTTTGTGTGTTCGAATATCGAACACTAGCCCGCATGTCGGATGATTTAAGACTCAATCGGAGCGCCTGTCAATTGCGAAGCTTGCGCACGGGGAGGCACAATCGGGGTTGGCTGGAGGACGCCGGACTTTCGCGCCGCTAGTCCCGGCCCGACGCTCAATCAGCAATCATCGCGACCCGTTGCGCGATTTCTTGCAGACCTGGCAGGAAGCGGTCGCGCATTTCATTGCGCGTCGTGCGGCTGCTGTGCGTGCTCGCATTGATTGCGCCAATGACCGCGCCTGTCCGCGTCGTGAGGGCGACGGAAATGGAACGGAGTCCCCGCTCCAATTCTTCATCGACGATCGAAAACCCCCGTTCGCGGTCCTGCTTTATCCTGTCGAACAGCGCAGTGAGGTCAGTGATCGTACTTGGCGTGCTGGGCTCGATCCGTGCGGCTCTAAGCCGGCGCCAGAGCTCGCCATCCGGCAGATAGCCGAGCTGAATTCGACCCATCGAGGTATGAAAGGCGGGCAGCCGCGTGCCGACCGCAACCGTGCTTGACATGATGCGCTGCATTTGCACGCGGGCCACGTAAATGATCTCGTCTCCCTGAAGCACCGACGCCGAGCACGACTTCGTGCAGTTGCTCGCTGAGCGACTTGAGATGGCGATGTGCGTGGTCGATCCAGCTTTGACTTGCCAGATAGGAGAAGCCCAAATCCAGTATCCGCGGCCCGAGCGCAAAGTGACGACCGTCCTGTTCGACAAATCCAAGCAGCGTTAGCGTCCGCAGGACCCGACGCGCGGCAGCCCGGGATAGGCCGACCGCCTCTGCGGCGTCGGAAAGGGTCAGTTTGGGTCGCTCGGCGCCGAAAGCCTGGATAACGGCGAGTCCCTTGGCGAGGGTCGCCATGAATTCCTTGTCCGGACCCGCGCTGTCCATCGATGCCTCCTTGGCGGAAGCATGTTCGATAATCGAACGACGCCGATCGAGTTAAGCGATACGAAGCCGGCCCGCCCAATGCTCCACAAGCCGCCTCGCAGCGCCACGCCACCGCGGCGACTAGGTCGGACGGGTCAATACGGCTCTGCGTCAGCGGTTCTCGAGAGCCCAGGTCAAAGACGTTGCGCCAGGATTGTGGCCCACGCCCTCGCTGTTTTCACTTCCCCTGAATCCGCGAAGTGACAGTCGTCATAACGATCCTGAGGTTCCAAGAGCCCGTCCGTATCGACTCCTGGCTTTAACCCCGGATGGCTCGAGGCGAGTTCTTGTTGAGCCGCTTGGATTGCGTTTCTCTGCGACCAACCCGGTAAGCAACGGGTCGCAGTTGAGACGAAGACCGTCGCGTCAATCCCATTGGCCCGCAGGGTCGCCACGAATGACAGGAACTGCTCCTTGTATCGGGCCGGATCAGTCTTGAGGGCGAAATCAGACTCGCCCTGGTGCCAGAGAACGTGTGTGACCCGGAAGTGAGCGTTGAGGTCCTGCAGGAGGGGAATCATCGAGGCGTTCAGGGCGCCGCCTTGAGCCCATTGTGCAATGCCGGATGCTCCCACCGCGACCGGGGAGAGGATGATGTGATCGAAGGCTCCGGTGTCGATGAGTTCGTCCGCCATCAGAGTCCAGTATTCGCCCGCAAAGCCGGTCGACCCCAAGAGGGGTGAGGCGGCGATATAGCAACGGCCGCCGGCAAAGTTCAGAACCCGATCGGGATAGCGCGTGTTGTGCCGCTGCGCTGCGCTGTTTGCGGCGTTGGACTGTCCGGCGATCAGGATCACCGCAGTTTTTTCAGTCTGTCTGGGGCATTGGATCTCAATCTTCCCCGCGTAGCTCGTCAAGCGTCCTGCGGAGTTGCCCGAAAAAGGTCGCGACTCCGGCGCGCTGACGAAGGGCTTCGGCAACCCATCGAGGAGCTGAAGCGAATAGCGCACCGGCCAAATTCGAACGACTCCGCCCACGCGCCTACGATGAACACGCTCACCGCCAGAAGCGCAAATCCGCCAAACACGGCCGTCCTGCGGCCAACCCCGTTTCCCAAGACGACAGCAGTCACCACGCGCTCTCCGCTCTAGCGAAAACGGGCCACATTTTCGGCGGTCAGAGCGGCGGGGCGCCCCAAGGCGACGGCCACCCACGCAGGCCTGGCCCGCCCGGGCCACAATTCAGAGCCAAATCTCCCGGGTGAGGCGACAAGCCAGGACCGCCAGGCGGCGGAGGAAAAGGGCCGGCGAACGGTGGGGAAGGGACGATGTTCCGCGACAGGATGTCGCGTTGCGCAGTCGTCAGATTGGGAGCGATCGCCACATAGGCTTTCGCCATGGCGCCAAACATTGCCTGCATGGCGGCCGCATGTCTCTCCATCCGTTGCAATCGCTCGCCCGCGTCGACAGAGAAGGGGCGCGGAGGCCCCCCAACGCAATCGCGGTCAAGCTCGCTTGCGGAGGATCGCATCGCGTTCGCAAAACTTCGCCAGGCGTCCTCCTGGCTCGGTTCCGGAGAGATGCGCGCCTCGAGATAGGCGAGCTTCGCCGCGAAGAGCGCGCGTCCCTCCGCGCAGGGCGAGCCGTCATCCATAGGCGGCGGATCGGCCTTTGCGTCCATCGCGTGGAGAGCCCACAGTCCCGCGCCGGAAAGCGCGATTACGCAAACCGCGGCCCGAGTGGCCGACGCCGACAGGAACGACATGACAAACTCCGGTTCAGACATCGTTGCCCGACCGGGGTTAGTCGCGCGGTGTTGCCCGCGAATGTCCCTACTATTGCAAAGTATGACGAAACGCGCCTCGGACCGGGGCCTGAAATATTCGGTTACAAATACCTCCTCGCCCGCTCGTTGACCTCGGATAGACTGCGCTCAGAAATTGTTCAGCTCGGAGAGCGCGTTCTTGAGCACGGCGTCCACGTCCCACGTCCTGGTTGTTGACGACGATCGCGAGTTGCGCGCCCTTGTGTGCAAATACCTGACCGAACATGGCTTCAGGGTCACGCAAGCGGCCAACGGGCGAGAAATGATGAACGCGATCGAGGTTGGGCGGTTCGACCTCGTCGTGCTCGATCTCATGATGCCCGGGGAGAGCGGGCTTGTTCTTTGCCAAAAGCTGCGCGAGCAGAGCGGCCCGCCAGTCATCATGCTGACAGCCATGGGCTCCGAGGTGGACCGTGTTATCGGCCTCGAGATCGGCGCTGACGACTATGTCGCTAAGCCGTTCAGTCCGCGAGAGCTGGTCGCGCGGATCAAAGCCGTCCTGCGTCGCGCGGCCAAGGTCGTCGCGGACCCTGACGACCTTCCGCTCGCCTATGAGTTCAACGGATGGCGCCTCGAGCCGACAGGACGCGTCTTACGCGACCCGGGAGGGGCGGTCGTGGACGTGACCAGCGGCGAGCTCGACCTGCTCCTGGTGTTCGTCACGCGCCCACACCGCGTGCTGACGCGCGACCAACTGCTCGATCTCGCAAGAGGTCGAGAAAGCGCGGCGCTTGATCGCAGCATCGACGTGCAGATCAGCCGGCTCAGGCGAAAGATCGAGATCGATCCCCGCGAGCCCGTAATCATCAAAACGATCCGAAGCGGCGGATATGTCTTTACGAGCCAAGTTCAGGCCGTGAGGTCACCCGCGTGATCGGCAGAGCATTTGCGCGGCTCGGTCTGGCCGCCCGGATTGGAGCTGCGATCGTCGCGGCGGTGATTGCGATTCAAGTCCTCGTCACGCTCGTGTTCGTCCTAAACCCGCCGAGCCTGCACCCGTTCTATAGCGCCCGCTGGCTCAGCGGCGCGGTCGCCGAAATCATCAAGAATACGATGGCGGGCGAAGCGCCGCCTGCGAGCGCTTTGGGGAATCTGCAGAATGCCGATTTGCTCGCCATTGATTTGGAGCGCGCGCCGTTGACCCGTCTTGATCCCGGCGACCCGCCGTGGCCCCTGAACAGGGTGCTGGCGACCGTGCGGAACGAAGTCAGCGGCGCAGCTGCTCCTTCTGTTCAAGCTCTCGGGATAGGACCGTCGGGCGAGCCGGTTCAAGTCGTGCCGGCTGACGCATTCGCAACGCTGCCGAGCGGCCCTCTTCAGTCAGGAGAAGACCTCCTCGTGCCTCCGACCTTCTTGATCACGGTCGATCTTCACGATGGCCGGCGGCTCACGATCGGGCCGAGTCATCGGGCCGCGCGGAGACGACTGATGCAGTCTCTTGCGTCAATATTCGCCGGCACGTTCGTTATCGCCGCCATCGCGGTTCTTACGGCTCGCAGCCTCATCGCGCCTCTCTCCAGTCTTGCGACGGCGGCTGACGCGCTCGGGCGGTCGCCGGAAATCATTGAAACGCCGCGTCCCACGATCCGCGAATTCGCCGCGATAAACAACGCGTTTGAAACTATGCAGAAACGCCTCAAGCGTTTCGTAGGCGAGCGCACCCGTATGCTTGCAGCAATCTCGCATGATCTCGGCACGCCACTAACCCGGCTCAGGCTCCAGGCCGAGTTCATCCCGGAGGGAGAACTGCGCGAGCGCATGCTCGCCAACATAGACGCGATGGGAAACATGTTGGCGGAGACCCTCAGCTTCGCAGAGGGCGATGCAAGGCCCGATCCGTCGGCCCCTTTTGACCTGGCGTCGATCCTCATCAGTCTTTGCGACGAAGCGTCCGACGCGGGGGCCGAGGCCGAATACAGCGGGCCGAACCACGTGACGGCCTACGGCAAGCGAACGGCGATCCGCCGCATGCTTTCGAATCTTATCGACAATGCAGTGCGCTACGGCGGGGCGGCGCGCGTGTCGCTTGCCGAGAACGCGAGCGATTGGATCGTCACCATAGCTGACGACGGGTCGGGCATACCTGCCGATTTGTTCGAACAGGCTTTCGAACCGTTCCAGAGGCTGGAATCCTCACGCAATCGGGAAACCGGCGGCACGGGGCTCGGTCTGTCGATCGCTCGCGACATTGCGCTCGCGCACGGCGGTCAGATCTTACTCGCTAACGCCCCTCTCGGTTCAAAAGGACTGGTCGTCAGCGTTTTGCTTCCAAAGGCCCTCGCCGCTGCAAGTTAGTTGTGAACGACCGCGTGGCAACCCTTGCAACCCGCACCTCTGACAGAGAGCTTCTCAGAATTGGGGGTTTTGACGGGTGGTTGGTTTGGGCGCGACCGTCGGGGCGAAAGGGCGGGCTGGCAAGCCCGAGCCGGGTTCGGGCGTCTTCGGATTGAGCTCGAAATGCGATCGGTCTTGGTGTCTCGGAGATCCTTGGCGCGCGCGGGCGGCGCGTTTCAGGCTTGGTCCATGAGCACGAGCGCCCGTTTCATGTTCATCGCCGCCGCGACGAATTGAAGGTGGCAGGCGTTGCGCGCAAGCCCCAGATAGCGGACGCGGCCCATCCCGTACCAGCGCTTCATCGTGGCGAAGGCGCGCTCGACGCCCGAGCGGATGCTGGTCGCCCAGGCGTTGTGGAATTTTTGCCAGGCCTCCAGCGGATAGCGGGAATGCTTCACCTTCCAGGCGATCCCGTCGACGAGGCCGCGCCGCTCGAGGGTCGCCCGCAGCGCCTGGCTGTCATAGGCCCTGTCGGCGAAATAGCCCTGCTCGTCGCCCTGGATCAGCGCTTCGCCCAAACGGCTGTCGTGGACGTTGGCCGAGGTCATCTCAGCCTGGCGCACAAGCCCGCTCTCCTCGTCCACCGCCAGATGCGCCTTGTAGCCGAAATAGGTCTTGTCGCGCTTGCGGGTGAAACGGGCCTCGGGGTCGCGCGGGTTGACGCCGCCGCCCTCATAAGGACGCCTGACCGAGCCTGCGATGATGGCGGCGTCGACCAGCGTGCCGCGCTTGACCACGAAGCCCAGCGCGTCGAGCTGCCGGTTGACCTCGGCCAACAGCTTCGTCGACAGGCCAAGCTTGTCGATCGCCTGGCGAAATCGCCAGATCGAGGCGTGGTCCGGCGTCTCCATGTCCAGCGGCAGGCTGCAGAAACGGCGGAACGACAACCGGTCCCGCACCGCCTCCTCCGCCCCCGGGTCGGACAGCCCATGCCACTGCTGCAAGAGGAGGATCTTGACCATCACGAGTGGCGGCCAGCCCGGCGCCCCCCGCGTCGAAGCATGGATCGGAGCCAGCAAGGCCTCGAACGCCGACCAGTCGAACGCCTGATCGATCCGATCCAGAAACCCTCCACCCCTCGCATAACCGCTGACCATCGCGTCGACGAACGAAGGCTGCGAAAGATCACGACGCGACATCGGCGAATCATCCTCTCTGGTTCAGCCCCAGAGAATCAAATCCCCAGCCTTCTGCAAAGCTCTCTGACAATCGCTTGCGGAAAATCAGAATATAGCGTAATCTGCCCAGATGACCAATTCTGCCCCTCCCTCGCGCCAGGAGCGCGGGACCGCTCTCGCTCGCCTCGTGGGAACAGCGCGCGGGAAAAAATCGTCTCCGCGTTCGAGCCGCGCAACCCACTGAAAAGTCAGGATTCCGACGAGAGAATCCAAACAAACCCAAGACAATCCAACCCGGACGGGCGGCGCCTTCGTCGTCGTACGGCCCTGCGCCCAAGAAATCCCAAACGGATTGCCCCGTCGGGGGGAGGGCGTCGCTTAACCTTCACGGAGAAGTGAACGGCCCATTCGCAACTTATCGCGCCCTAGGCGCGTTCGGCGACCATCAGCGCGCCGCGCCCGCGCCCCTTGCGCCTCACGAGAACGGTTCCATGCCGCAGGTTCCACGCAGGCAGCTTCTCGGTGGCGTGGCTTCCCTCATCGCCGTCTCATTCGGCGCTCGATCTCAGATCGTGGATGTATTGCCGTGGCGACCGGACGCCGGCCATCCTCCCGAGCCGCCCGTGACGGGTGGGTGGATGTTTTTCACGCCTGCCGAGGCGGCGACTATCGAGGCTGTGGCAGACCGTTTCATCCCGCCCGACGAGACAACGGCCGGGGGCAAGGATGCGGGCTGCGCCGTGTTCGTGGATCGGCAGCTTGCGGGCCCCTATGGCTCGCGGCGGGGACTCTATGTCAGCCCGCCGTTCCTGAAGGGTGAAAAAAATCAGGGGCCTCAGGACCAGGACAATCCTGCCGCGATCTATCGCAAGGCGCTCGCTGCTCTCGACGCCTACGCCCGGCAGCACAAAGGCGACATCTTCGCCAGACTTTCACCCAGCGACCAGGACGAAATTCTCAAAGGCCTCGAGCGCGGCGACGTGAAGCTCGAAGGGGTCGACGGGCAATCCTTCTTCGAGACGCTGCTTAAGGCCATTCAGGAAGGATTTTTCGCCGACCCGATTTACGGCGGCAACCGCGACATGTGCGCCTGGAAGATGATCGGCTTCCCCGGCGCCCGGTACGATTACCGCGACTGGATCGGGCGCCACAACCAGCGCTTCCCGCTTCAGCCCGGTCAGCATAATCGGGCGCGCCCGATTGGACGCCGCTCACGAAGACCTGAGGCCTCGCAATGCCCCGAAAGTTGCCAAGCAAGGATGTCGTGGTCATTGGCCTTGGCTGGACCGGATCGATCGTCGCGCACGAACTGACCGACGCCGGCCTCGACGTGATCGCGATCGAACGCGGCCCCTGGCGGGATGCTCCGACCGACTTTCCAATCACTTACGTGCAGGACGAGCTTCGCTATCGCATCCGTCACGAACTCTTCCTGCGTCCCGCTCAGACCACCTTCACTTTTCGCAACACGATGAACCAGCGCGCTCTGCCGATCCGCACCTGGGGCGCGTTCATGCCGCCGAACGGCGTCGGCGGAGGCGGTGTGCACTGGAACGCGGAGACCTGGCGCTTCCTGCCGAGTGATTTCGTGCTGAAGACGCATCTGACGGAGCGCTACGGCGCGAGCTTCCTGCCGCCGGACATGACGATCCAGGATTGGGGCGTCTCCTACCAGGATCTCGAGCCGCACTACGACCAATTTGAGTATCTGTGCGGCACGTCCGGGCAGGCAGGCAATTTAAGGGGGCAGATACAGGAAGGCGGAAACCCATTCGAGGGTTCGCGCTCGCGGCCCTATCCCACTCCTCCGCAGACGCAGGGCTTCAGCCATGCGCTTTTCGCCAAGGCCGCGCGCGATCTCGGCTACAAGCCCTTCCCGCAGCCCTCGGGCAATCTCTCGCGGCCTTATGTCAATCCGCTCGGCGTCCGGATGGGCGCCTGCAGCTATTGCGGCTTCTGCGAATGGTTCGGCTGCGCCAACTATTCGAAAGCGAGTCCGCAGACGACGATTCTGCCGGTGCTCCTGCGCAAGTCGAACTTCGCTTTTCGGACCAATTCGGAGGTGATGCGCATCAATCTCGATGCCGCCGGCCGGCGGGCGACGGGGGTAACGTTCGTGGACGCGAGCGGCGAGGAATGGGAGCAGCCGGCGGAACTCGTGATTCTCGCGGCTTATTCGATGTTCAACGTGCAGCTCCTGCTGCTGTCGAAAATCGGCCAGCCATACGACCCCGTCGCCAATACCGGAGTCATCGGCCGCAACTTCACTCACCAAACGATCTCGGACGTGATCGGCTTCTTCGACAGGGACAAGTTCAACTTCAATCCTTTCATGGCCTCCGGCGCGATCGGCATGTGCATCGACGAGTTCAACGGCGACAATTTCGATCACGGGCCGCTCGGCTTCGTCGGCGGCGGCTACATGGGGCAAGTGCAGACCGGCGGCCGCCCGATCGAAACGACCAAGGTCCCGCCAGGAACGCCGCGATGGGGCGCGGAATGGAAAAAGGCGGTCCGCGACAATTACTTGAGCACTGTCGTGCCGGGCACGGGCGTACACGGCAGCATGTATTCCTATCGCGACGTCTATCTCGACCTCGATCCGACCTATCGCGACCGGCTCGGCCGTCCGCTCATGCGCATGACCATCGACTTCCATGAAAATGAGATCAAGCAGAACAAATTCCTGACCGACAAGTTCGCCGAGATCATCAAGGCGATGGGCGCGAAACAGATCGAGAAACAGTATCGCAAGGCGCCGTACGACGTCACCAAGTACCAGACGACCCATCTCAACGGCGGCGCCATCATGGGGACCGACCCAAAAACGAGTGCGCTCAACCGCTACCTGCAAAGTTGGGACGTGCCCAACATCTTCGTCATGGGGGCGCAAGCGCCTTTCCCCAGAATGCCGGCTACAACCCGACGGGCACGCTCTCGGCCCTCGCTTTCTGGGCGGCGGATGCGATCCGCACGCAATATCTCAAAAATCCCGGGCCGCTCGTCAATGCTTAGGGCGCTAGGGAATGTCGTCGCCACGCTAGTGGCGTTCGCGCTGCTCGCTGCGCTGTGGATCTTTTGGCCGCATCCCGAGCCAGGGCGCGCAGGCACGTCGCTGGACGCGCAGAATTTCACGCAAATCGAACGGGGCCGTTATCTGACGATCGTCGGAGATTGTGAGAGCTGTCACGACGATCCGTATACCAAGGCTTCCTTCGCTGGCGGCCGCTCCATCGAAACGCCGTTTGGAAATGTGCTCGCCGCAAACATCACGTCCGATCGCAGCACCGGTATCGGCGGCTGGAGCGATGATGAGTTCGCGAACTCGATCCGCCGGGGCCAAAGCCCAAACGGCAAGTTTCTCTACCCGGCGATGCCCTATCCGCACTACGCCAAGATTACGAAAGAGGACGCGCTGGCGATCCGCGCGTTCCTTAACACTGTGCCGCCCGTGCGTCACGAGGTCGTGTCCGATCAACTGCCGTTCCCGCTGAATATACGGATAGCGATGGCGGCCTGGAACGCGCTCTTCTTTCAACGCGGCGGGTTCCGGCCCGACCCGTCGCAATCGTCTGAATGGAACCGCGGCGCCTATCTCGTGCTGGGCCTCGCCCATTGTGGCGCTTGCCATACGGCCAAAAACCCATTTGGCGCTGAGGAGAGCGGTGACGCTCTTAAGGGCGGCGAAGTCCAGGGATGGTACGCGCCGAATATCACCGGAGATCCGTCGAAGGGGCTCGGCCGGTGGGGCGTCGAGGACATCGTCAATTACCTGAAGTCCGGCCACAATGCGGCGGCAGGCGCGACGGGACCGATGGCCGAAGAGATCGGCTTTTCCACCAACCGTATGACTGACTCCGACCTCAAAGCCATCGCGACCTATCTCAAGTCACTGAGCGATCGAGACGACGCTTCGCCTGCGCCGATCGCCGCGAGCGCCCAAGGAATGAAGGTCGGCGCGTCGATTTTCGCGGCGCAATGCTCGGCCTGCCACGAATCGGATGGCAAGGGCGTCCCTGGTCTATTTCCTGGGCTCGCGCTCTCGCTGCCGCCACATGCAGCCGATCCGACGAGCCTCATCCGTGTAGTGCTCGAGGGCGCGCGGACCGTTTCGACAACGCAAGAGCCGACGGGCCCCGGCATGCCCTCGTTCGGCTGGAAGCTCAACGACGGGGAGATCGCGGCCGTTCTCACTTATGTCCGTAACAGCTGGGGCCTCGCGGCGCCGGCGGTGACCGCGGACGAAGTTGCGGCCACGCGCCGCTCCCTCGCTGAGCGCACGGAACATCAGGCGGGAACGACTCGCGGTCGAGTCGGAACGATCGGCTCCTCGGCGGCGTTGGTGGCTGCCGGCGGGGGTGCGCGAGATTAGGCGAAATCGTGGCGCAGCTTTTCCACCCCTACGCAGATACGGCGCTGCGCGTCGCTTTGGTCGCGGTCGCTATAAGCCCCGCCCTTCTCATTGGCGTTGGCTTTGCAATCACCCGGTCGCCGTATGTGACCGGCCAAAACATGGTCAGCGCGCAGCCCATTCCTTTCAGCCACGAACATCACGTCGGCTTCGATGGCCTCGATTGCCGCTACTGCCATTTCGGCGTCGAGACGTCGCGCTGGGCGGGCATACCGCCAACCGAGGTCTGCATGACCTGCCATTCGCAGCTGTTCAATCAAGCCTCCGTGCTCGGACCGGTTCGCGAGAGCCAGGCGAAGGACAAGCCGATTGCGTGGGCGCGCGTTCACGCGCTTCCCGACTACGTCTATTTCGATCACGCAATCCACGTCGCCAAGGGAGTGGGCTGCACCACCTGCCATGGCGAAGTCGAGCGGATGCCGCTGACCAAGCAGGCGACGCCGATGACGATGGGCTGGTGCATCGACTGCCATCGCAATCCCGCGCCACATCTCCGTGAGCCGGACCAGGTCTTTGCTACGTCATGGTCGCCGCCGCCCGACCAGAAGGAGGAGGGGCTGAAGCTGATGCACCATTACGAGATCGACACGACGCATCTTCTCGACTGTTCGGTGTGCCACCGGTGACCCGGTCGCGGCCAATCCGCGTCGACGAGCTCTCCCGCCGGAGGGCGCTGCAATTGTTGGCAGGGGGCGCCGCTTCGCTTGCGGCGGGATGTTCGCAGCCGGACGAGAACAGCGTCGCCCAGGGCGACAGGAAGGAACTGCCTTACGTCCACATGCCCGAGGGGCTGCTTCCGGGCATTCCACAGCACTATGCGACCGCGCTGCCGCTCGCAGGATACGGCCGCGGCGTCATCGTGACCGCCTTTGAGGGGCGGCCAACGAAGGTTGAGGGCAATCCGCGCCATCCAGCCAGCCTCGGCGCGACCGATGTTTTCGCGCAAGCGGAAGTGCTGTCCCTCTACGATCCCGATCGGTCGCAGGCCGTTCGCGCCGACGGTGAGATCAGCGATTGGGAGGCGTTCGAGAGCGCATTCCGCGCGCGAATTGCGCGACACGCGAAGGATAAGGACGGCGGCCTGCGCCTGCTTACCGGCCGTATCTCGTCGCCAACGTTACTCGACCAGATTGCAAAGCTGAAGACGGCGCTCCCGGATCTGCGCTGGCACGTTTACGAGCCGACGGAGGGAGCAGAAGGCGAAGCGGCGCGCGCGGTCTATGGAGAAGCGCTGCGGCTGAGACCGCGGCTGCGCGACGCTGATACGCTCGTCGCCTTCGCCGCCGATCCGCTCGGACCCGGCCCAGACCAGGTCGCGAACGCCCGGGCGCTTGCCGATCGCCGCCGGCGCGATCGCGCCTCCGCCCGGCTCTATTCCGCCGAAAGCGCTTTGACCCTGACGGGCGCAGCGGCCGATCGTCGCATTACAGCGCATCCGGACGTCGTGGAAGCGATGATCGCCGCACTCGCCGCCGAATTGGGCGCTCCGATTGCGCGGCCGGAGCTTTCCGCCGGCCCAGTCGAATTCCTTGCCGCCGCGGCTAGAGATCTGAAGGCCCACCCGGCGCGAGGCGTGGTCTTCGTCGGCAGCACGATGTCACATGGCTCTCAGGCGCTCGCCGTATGGATTAACGATCGGCTCGGCGCGCCTGTCGATGCTTTCGCGCCCCCTCCGCGTGAGCTCGAAGCCGAAACCCTCGCCGCGCTCGCCGAGGCCCTTCGGGGCGGCGAGGTGCGGACACTCGTAAGCCTCGACTGCAATCCCGTCGCTACGGCGCCGGGCGATCTCGATTTTATGCACCTGATGCAGCGCGCGCCTTTCCGGGTGCATTGTGGCCTCTATTTCGACGAGACCGGCGCCACTTCGACCTGGCACGCGCCAACGCCCCACCCCCTTGAATCGTGGAGCGACATCGCCTCGCTAGATGGCGCGGTCAGCATCGTGCAGCCTCTTATCCGGCCGCTGCGGCCCTCCTACAGCGCGCACAGGCTGTTGGCTCTTATGGCCGGCGAGCCGGAACAAGACGACTACGACCGGCTGCGCGCGGCGTGGCGCGCCCGGTGGGGCGCCGACGGATTCGAGGCGCGCTGGCGAAAGGCGCTGATCGATGGCGTCGTCGAGGATGTGGCTCCCGAGACCGTGAGCAGGCCGGAGGCGAAGCTGCCAAACTGGACGGCGCCTGCGCAGTCATCCGGGTTCGCGGTCGTTTACGCGCCCGACCCATCGGTGTTCGACGGACGGTTCGCCAACAATGCTTGGCTGCAGGAATGTCCCCAGCCGTTCTCGAAAGCCGTCTGGGGCAACGCGATCGAGATGGCGATCGAGGACGCACGCCGCCTCGACGTCCGCGAAGGCGACGAGGTCGAGATCGTTGCGGAAGGACGCAGGCTCTATGGCCCGATGCGGCTCGCGAACGGGCTCGCGCCGGGCGTGCTCAAACTTACCCTCGGTTATGGGCGGACGGGCGCGGGACGGATCGGAAATGGGCTCGGCGTCAACGCGGCCGTCCTGCGCGCAAGCGCCTCTCCGTGGATCACGCGCGGCGCTACCCTGAGCCGCGCCAGCGCCGACGGCCGGCTGTCCCCGGCGGTAGCGGGACTATATGCGCTCCCGGGCGACGCTCGGAAGCTTGCGCCCGCACTCGCGCCGGGCGCCTCGCTGCCGCCGCCGCAAACCCAGAAGCCGTCCTTCAACGCGCCGCCGCCCACGCCGCCGGGCGACCCCTACGCCTGGGCAATGAGCATCGATACCGACGCCTGCATCGGCTGTAACGCCTGCGTCGTCGCCTGCCAGTCGGAGAACAATGTCCCCTCGATTGGTCCCGACCAAATCCGCATGGGGCGCGACATGCACTGGCTAAGGGTCGACGTCTACGATCACACCGAGACGTCAAATCCGCGACCCGTCTTTCAGCCGGTGCCCTGCATGCATTGCGAGACGGCGCCCTGCGAGCCGGTTTGCCCGGTCGAAGCCTCCGTGCACGACCACGAGGGACTCAATGTCCAGGTTTACAATCGCTGCGTCGGCACGCGCTTTTGCGAGTCGAACTGTCCCTACAAGGTGCGCCGCTTCAACTTCTTCGGCTACGCCGATGGCCAGGAATATGGCGATCTCGGCGACCCGCTCGTCAAGGCCGCGAACAATCCCGACGTCAGCGTGCGTGCGCGCGGCGTCATGGAGAAATGCACCTATTGCGTTCAGCGCATCAGCGCCGCGCGTCGTCTCGCCGAGCGTGAGACCCGTCCGATCGCGGAAGGCGAGGTTGTGACCGCCTGCCAAGGCGCCTGTCCCACGCGGGCGATCCAGTTCGGCAATCTCGCCGATCCGCAGTCCGCCGTGTCTCGCCTGCGGCGCGATTCGAGGCATTACGCGCTTCTGGAGGAACTCCACACAAGGCCGCGAACCACCTACCTCGCGCGTGTGGTCAATGCCGACCACGAAACCGGATCGAAATCGTGACGGTCGTATCCGCACTCGAACTGGCGCCGTCGCTCGAAGACGATCGGGTCCTTCCGCGGTCGATCGACGACCGTGCGATAACCGGCCTCGTCTGCGCCCCGCTGATGCGTTCCGCCGGCGGGCTCTGGTGGATCGCCTTCCTCGTCTGCTCGGCAGGAACTTTGGCGACGCTCTTCGGCGTCTATACGCTCTTCACGCGAGGCGTGGGCATTTGGGGCATCAACACCAGCGTGGTCTGGGGCTACGCGATCGCGAACTACGTCTGGTGGATCGGGATCGGCAACGCCGGCACGCTCATCTCCTCGCTGCTGCTGCTGACCCGGCAATCATGGCGCGCCTCGATCAGTCGGTTCGCAGAGGCGATGACGCTTTTCGCCGTCGCGATCGCCGGACTTTTCCCCATTTTCCATCTCGGGCGCCCGCTCTATTTCTACTGGCTGGCGCCCTATCCGGCGACGATGCAGGTCTGGCCGCAATGGCGCAGCGCGCTCATCTGGGACTTCTGGGCGATCACCAGCTATCTCCTGTTTTCGATAATCTTCTGGTATGTCGGGGTGATCCCCGACCTTGCGACATTGCGCGACCGTTCCTCCGGCGCCTGGCAAAGGATCTATGGCCTCTTCGCGCTCGGCTGGCGCGGTTCAGCGCGGCACTGGCGCCATTATCACAAGCTTCAGATCACGCTCGCAGCCCTGGCGACCCCGCTTGTCTGCTCCGTCCATTCGATCGTCGGACTCGACTTTGCCGCGAGCCTGATGCCGGGCTGGCGAGAGCCGATCTTTCCGCCCTATTTCGTGGTCGGCGCGATGTATTCCGGCTTCGCCGTCGTCGTCCTGCTCGCCGTCGTGATCTCGCGCGCCTTTGGCCTGCAGGCGCTGATAACGGATCGTCATTTCGAGGCGATGGCGAAGATCATGTTGATGGCGTCGATCGTCATGGGCCTGTCCTACGCCAGCGAATGGTTCGCCGCCTGGTACGTCGGCAATCCTGAGGACCGCGGTCTCGTCGTGTTCGAATTCACCGGCGCCTACGCGAAGCTTTATTACGCGATGCTGTTTTGCAATGTCGTCGCGCCGCAGATTCTGTGGGCGCCCGCGACGCGCACAAGCCTTCCGGTCTTGATCGCGGTGTCGCTCGCCGTTCTTGTCGGCATGTGGCTCGAGCGCATTCTGATCGTCTGGAACACGCTGTCGCACAGCTTTCTCCCGCCGATGGACCGGGTGTTCTTTCCGACCTTCTGGGACTGGCTGTTTCTGTTCGGGCCGATCTTTTTCTTCGGCTGGCTCTTTCTCCTGTTCTGCAGGGTCGCACCGGTCGTGCCGATGTACGATGTGCGCGAACTGCGGCGCCGTGAGGCCGCCGCATGAAGACCAAGGAGCCGCCGCTCATCATCGCGGAGTTTCGTGACGGCGACGACCTCAGCGCGGCGGCGCGCGACGTGCGCAAGCAGGGCTTTGACCCTCTCGACGCGCTGACCCCCTGTCCGGTCGAGGGGCTCGACGACATTCTGGCTCTCGACACGTCGCCCATTCGCTGGCCGATGCTCGTCGCCGCCCTTGTCGTCGGGGCCGCGGCTTATGGTCTGGAGTTCTGGAGCGCCGTCTACGCCTACCCGATCGACTCGGGCGGCCGGCCGCTCAACAGTTGGCCGATCTTCCTTCTCGTGCCCTTCGAAGTGGGCGTACTCGCGGCGGCGATTGCGGGTTTTGCAGCGCTTCTGGCGCTCTGCGGCCTGCCCCGCCTGAATCATCCGCTGTTCGACTGCGAGGCGGTCGAGCGCGCCACCGACGATCGGTATTTCCTGCTGATTCGTGCTCCGCCTCCATCCGACAGCGTCCCATTGAAGCTGCTGCTTTTCGGCGCCGGAGCCGTGCGGGTCGAGGAGCAGCCTTGATGCGCGCGGTCCTCCCCATGCTGCTCGCTTCGTGTCTCGCCGCCTGCACGGACCAGTCGATGACGCGGCAGCCGCATTACGGACCGAACGGGCCCGCGACGGTCTTCGCGAACGGTTCGGCGGCGCAGACGCCGCCCGCGGGCGCCGTGGCGCAGGAGGCGGAAGCCGAAGCGAAGGCGTCAGCCGCGCCGCCGCCCGTCAATTTGCTTCTTCTGCGGCGCGGCCGAGAGCGCTTCGAAATCTTCTGCTCGCCCTGTCACGGCTTTGGCGGCGACGGCGACGGCGCCGTCGTGCGGCGCGGGTTCCCGCATCCGCCGTCCTATTACGACGCGGCGCTCATGGCAGCGTCGGCGCAGCTTTTCTTCGACACGATCACCAACGGTTTCGGCGTCATGTATGCTTACGGCTCCCGCATCCCACCGCGCGACCGGTGGGCGATCGTCGCCTATATCCGGGCGCTCCAGCAGAGCCGCTCCGCGAGCGTGGCCGCCGCGCCCGACGAGGGAGCGGCGCAATGAGCGCGGCGGAACTCCATTCCACGCCCGCCCGCGACGCGCAGCCTCTTTCTAATCGCGATGGCGGCCGCGATCCTGCTTGCAGGAGGCGCGGCCCTTGCCCCCTCCGCGGTGGCGAAGGGATGGCTCGCGGGCTTCGTGTTCTGGAGTTCTGCGCCAATTGGGGCAACGGCGCTCGCCCTGATCCACGAAACGACGGGCGGGCGGTGGGGCGTCGCCGCCGCGCCGACGTTGCGCCTCGGCTGCCTGTGTGCGCTCATTCTGCCGCTGTTCTTCGCGGTGTTTGCGCCCTTTGTCGGCCTTGTCTATCCATGGGCGCGGGATGTTGCGCCGATCGCGCCGGACGTGTCGCGGCTCTTTCTCAACGCGCCGCTTTTCGCGGTCTATGGGCTGATCGCGCTTGTCGGCTGGGCCGTTATCGCCGCGCTGCTGGCGGCAGGCCGGCTTGGATTGCTCGGCGTCTCGGTGGCGCTGGTCTTCCACGGTGTCGCGATCAGCGCCGTCGCCGTCTCATGGCTGCTTTCCCTCGATCCGCGCTTCGCTGACTCCGCCTTCGGCGCCGAAATCGCGGTGCAACAGATCCTGCTCGCGCTCGCCGCCGTTGCGGTGATTGCGCCATCGCGCGCCATCGCTGTGGCGAACGGCGATATCGGCGCCTTGCTGTTCGCGACGGCGCTGGGCGCCTTCTACCTTGGGCTCATGACTTTCATCGTCAAATGGTACGGCGACCAGCCGGACGACGCGGCTTGGTATCTCGCGCGAGCGCACGGACTGCCTTTCGCGTTCCTTCTGGGCTCGCTCGCGCTGGGAGCGGCCATTCCCATCATCTCTTGCGCATGGGAGCGCGTTCGGACCAACGCGCGGGCGATGCGGCTCGTTGGACTCAGCACGATGCTAGGCGCTTTTGTTCACGATCTCTGGCTGGCGAACGCGGCAAGCGTCTCGGCCGCCCTTGCGGCGTTTGCCGCCGTCGCTGCGATGGCCGGCCTGTCGCTGGGCCTCGCCCCGGTGCTCGACCGGCGATTTGCTCCCCGGCGGCCGCACGCGGCGAATCTCGATCGACGCGAGGCGCGGACGTGACCGCCAGCCGCAACAGTCGCCGCGAGGCGCGCCGCGACCGGCTCGGTTCTGTCGTATCGACGATTGCGAAGTTCCTGCTCCTCGGCGCGCTCGCCGTGGTCGGCGCGTTCTTCTTGGCGGCGCCGATCGACCGCCGGCAAAATCCCGCGCGACGGCCGATTGGCCCGACGCCCGCCTTGGAAAGCCATGTCCTCGACGAAGGCCGCGAGCCGCCCGACATCCGGGTCGGGACCGTAGCGGCGATCCTGGCTGGATTTCTCCTCTTCGTCGTCTGCGCCGCGTCAGGGCTGGTCTTTTTCTACCGGTCTCGCGCGCATGACGCCACGTTCGTGAAGGTCGAGAGCTTTCCCGCGCCGCGGCTCCAGACCCTTGCCGACGGCCTCGCTGAGCCGGAAATCGCGCGGCAGAAGGCCGATCTCGAGCGCTTCCGCTGGCTCGACCGCGATCATCGCGCGTTCCAAATCCCGATCGAGGACGCCATGCGGCTCGTGGCGGCGCGTGGCGCCAAGGCCTACGATCCCGTCCCGGGCGTCGTTCAGGACAATGCCGGCGGGAGGTCGACGCCATGACCTCCGGCCCGCGTCGCTGCCTCATTGCCTTGGCGCTATTGATTGCGAGCCTGTTCGGTCGTCCCGCCGCGGCCGCGCTGACCGCGGAACAACTTGCGGCGGTCGGGGTGGAGCCCCCTCCCGGCGCAGCGCTCCCGCTGGACGTGCCCCTCGCCGGTCTCGATGAGCGGCCGACGACGCTTCGCAACGTGATGGCGGGCCGTCCGGCCGTCCTTGTCTTCGCTGACTATCGCTGCACGCAATTGTGTTCACCGATCCTCGCGGTTACGGGCGCGACCCTGGCGGCGAGCGGCCTTGTCGCCGGGCCGCGACTATCGGCTGATCGTCGTCGGCTTCAATCCAAGGGCGACCGCCGCCGACGCACGCGCGATGATCGGCGGGCAAATCGGTTTCGACACGCCGGTCGGCCGGGCGACGTTTCCGCTGATAGGGAGTCAACCCGACGTGGAGAGACTGACCCACTCGGTCGGCTATCGCTTCGCCTATGATTCGGAAAACGATCGTTTCGCCCATCCCGCGGCTCTTCTCGTCGTGACGCCCGACGGGCGCCTTTCGCGCGTCCTGACCGGGCTTGCGATCACTGGCGACGATGCGAGGCGGGCGCTGATCGAGGCGCGAAGCGGCGGCGTCGGCCGCTTTCGTTAGCCGGGTTCGGCTTGCTCTGCTACGGGCTCGGCGCCTCGGTCGGACGCTATGTCGGCCCGGTTCGAGTCGCGCTCGCGGCGGCCGGCGCTGTTACCCTTCTCGTCGTCGCGGCGGGGCTCCTGTTCCTGACGCGCGCGAGCGCAAGGGGGCGGGCATGAACGGGATCCCGCTCCTGCCGCAGTCGGCCTCGACGTTCGCGCCGCGGACCGACGCTCTCTACCTCACGCTCCTCGCCGTGTCGGGCGCGATTGCGCTCCTTGTCTTTGCTCTCATCATCATTTTTTCCGCCCGTTACCGGCGCGGCTCGTCTGCCCCGCGCGGCACGCTGCCCCCGCTCATCCAGCACGAATTCGAGATCGGCTGGACGACCGCAACCCTTTTCGCCTTCCTGATGCTTTTCTGGTGGGCGGGGGCCAATCAGATCTATCAGCTGCTTCCCCCAAGCAACGCGATGGAGATTCACGTCGTCGCAAAGCAATGGATGTGGAAGATCCAGCATTCGAACGGCGTGCGCGAGATCAACGTGCTGCATGCGCCGGTCGACGAGCCGATCCGGCTCGACATGACGTCGCAGGACGTCATCCATTCCTTCGCCGTTCCGGACTTCCGCATCAAGCAGGACATCCTGCCTGGCCGTTATGTCGAGTCCTGGTTTCGCGCCACGAAGACGGGAACCTTCCGCCTCTATTGCACCCAGTTCTGCGGCACGGCGCATTCCGGCATGGTGGGCTCGGTCGTCATCATGAGCAAGGCCGACTTCGCCGCCTGGCTCGCGGCGCAGCGGCCCGAAGGCGATCTCGCCGGGCAGGGCCGCGCGCTGTTCGTGAGCCTCGGCTGCGCGGGCTGCCACACCTCCGGCGGACCTATCCACGCCCCCGATCTCGCGGGCCTCTATGGACGGAACGTGCCCCTGTCAAACGGCGCCTTCGCGCTCGTCGACGACGCCTATATCCGCGACCGGATACTCGATCCGCAGAGCAATCCGCCCGCCGGCTACGACCCGATCATGCCATCCTTCAAGGGCGAGGTGAATGACGGCGAGATCCTCGCGCTGACCGCTTACATCCGTTCGCTTGAGCCCAGCCCCGGAGCGCTCCGATGACCGACGCCGCCGCCTCAATCGATCGTCCCGAGCCGCGAGGCAGAAGCGTCATAGCCGGCAGCTATCTCGATTCGGAAGGCGGGGGTTTGAGCGAATGGCTGCTCGCCACCGACCACAAGCGGATTGCGCTGCTCTACGCCATGATGATCACGGCATTCTTCTTCATCGGCGGCGCGGCTGCGACGCTTATCAGGCTCGAGCTCATCTCGCCGCATGGGCATTTTCTGACGGACGACGAATACAACCATGTGTTCACTCTCCATGGGATCATCATGGTCTGGTTCTTTCTCGTGCCGCTCATTCCCACGACCTTCGGCAATTTTCTGCTGCCGCTGATGATCGGCGCGCCGGACGTCGCCTTTCCGAAGCTCAATCTCATGAGCTGGTATCTGACGCTGATCGGAGGGATATGCGTACTCGCCGCGCTCTTGCTGGGGGGCGTGGATACGGGCTGGACCTTCTACCCGCCCTATTCGACCGCCTTCTCGAACAGCAATGTCGCCGTCGCCGTCATTGGCGTCATCATTGCGGGATTCGGCACGATCGCGACCGGCGTGAATTTCGTCGCGACCACGCACACGCTGCGGGCGCCCGGCATGACCTGGTTCCGCCTGCCGCTGTTCGTATGGACCATCTATGCGACGAGCCTTGTGATGATTCTGGCGACGCCCGTGCTGGCGATCACGCTCATTCTGGTCGCGGCGGACCGCCTGTTCGGCCTTCCGGTGTTCGACGGCTTCCGCGGCGGCGACCCGCTGCTTTTTCAGCATCTCTTCTGGTTTTACTCGCATCCCGCCGTCTACATCATGATCCTCCCCGCGATGGGCGTGGTGACCGAAATCATCACCTGCTTCGCACGGCGGCGCGTCTTCGGCTATTCGATGATGGTCTATGCCGTCCTGGCGATCGCGATCATCGGCTTCGCGGTCTGGGGCCATCACATGTTCGTCTCGGGCCAGTCGGTTTTCGCCAATCTCGTCTTTTCGTTTCTGTCCTTCATCGTCGCGGTGCCCTCGGCGATAAAAGTCTTCAACTGGACGGCGACGCTTTATCGCGGGCAGATCACATTCGAAGCGCCGATGCTCTACGCGCTGGGCTTCGTCGGCCTGTTCACAATTGGCGGCTTGACTGGGCTCTTTCTCGCCTCGGTTCCGATCGACATTCAGGTGACCGGCACCTATTTCGTGGTCGCGCATTTCCATTACGTGATGGTGGGCGGCGCCGTTTCGGCTTATTTCGCGGGCCTGCATTTCTGGTGGCCGAAGATCACCGGCCGGCTCTATTCGGAGGCGTGGGCGCGTTTTGCGGCCGTCCTCATGTTCTTCGGTTTCAATTTCACCTTTTTTCCGCAGTTCATTCTTGGCTATCTCGGCATGCCCCGCCGCTATCATTCCTACCCGCCCGAGTTTCAGCCGTGGAATATCATGTCTTCCACCGGGGCGGTGGTGCTCGCGGCGGCCTACGCGCTGCCGCTCTTCTACCTTGTGTGGTCCTGCCTCTACGGCAAAATCTCACCGGCCGACCCGTGGCATGCGAAGGGGCTCGAGTGGCGGACGAGTTCGCCGCCGCCAAAGCACAATTTCCTTCGCATGCCGGTCGTCACGGAAGAGCCTTACGACTACCACGAGCCGCACACCGCGCCGCAGGCGGAGGCGCGGCCGGTCGACGCCGCGCGCCTCGACGAGGTCGCGCCGGGCTCCGTCGGAGGCCGCGCCCATGGCTGAGGTCGCCATCGCGTCCCGCGCCCCTGACGCGCTGCGCGAACCGTGGTCGGAGCTTTCCCGCCAGCGCGAGGCGGCGACGCTCGGCATGTGGCTCTTCCTGATGAGCGAAATGCTGTTCTTCGGCGCGTTGTTCATGGCCTTCAGCTTCTCGCGGGCGCTCGATCCGGCCGCCTTCGCGGAGGCCGCGCGCCACGCCGAGATCGCCTATGGCGCGGCCAACACCGCCGTGCTGGTGACAAGCAGCCTGACCATCACGATCGCGGTACGGGCTGCGGACGCCGCGCACGGAAGGCTGGCGGCGCGGCTTCTCGCTGCGACCGCCGTGCTCGGCATCGCCTTCCTCGTCATCAAGGGCTTCGAATATCGCGATGACCTTCGGCATCATCTCTTTCCGGGCCACGATTTCGCGCTCGGACGGAATGCGACCCAGATCTTCTGGGCCTTCTACTGGGCCATGACCGGCGTCCACGCGATCCATCTGACCGTCGGCGTCGCCCTAGTCCTGCGGCTCTTCTGGCTGGTGCGGCGTGGCCGAATGAGCCTCGCCTCGCCGCAACTCGAAGTGACGTCGCTTTACTGGCATCTGGTCGACGCGTTCTGGATCGTGCTGTTCCCAACCCTCTACGTGGCGGCCCGGGGATGACCGCGAAAGCGCAGCGCGTCGCGTGGCTGGGGCCGATTCTCGCGTGGGTCGTCCTCCTCTGCGCGACCGCCGCCGTGGCCTGGCTCGGTGTCGGAGCGTCCGGCCGCCTGAGGTTTGGCGGCGCGCTGACGGTTGCAGCCCTCATGCTGGGAACACTCGCCTTCGGGCTAGTCGGCGTCGGGCGCAATCCCGCCCTCCTGAGGCTGGTCGCCGGGGCTGCTTTCCTATTTCTAGCACTGATGTTCCTGCTGAGCTTCGCGGATCTCATGACCCGTCTGCGTTGAGGGGGCCAGTGACACGCTCTACCGCTCAAAAAACCGAACATCTCACGTCACGATGAACTCGTTCATGCATTCCGAACCTGTATGACACATGTTTAAGCCCTCCCCATCCAAGCCCATCGAGGATTACGCGCTGATCGGCGACGGTCGCACCGCGGCGCTCGTCGCCCGGGATGGCGATATCGATTGGCTGTGCTGGCCGCGCTTTGACAGCGACGCGTGTCTCTCGGCTCTGTTAGGTGACGAGCGACACGGGGTATGGCGCCTCCGGCCGACCGAAGGCGCGGATGTGTCGCGCTGCTATTGCGGCGACACCCAAGTGCTTCAGACCGAGTTCCGCACCAGCGGCGGAGTGCTGCGTCTCACAGATTTCATGCCGCTCGGGGAAGACGATGTATCCGCGGTGATCCGCCGTCTTGACGTCCGCGAGGGTGCGGTAGAGGTCGAAACCGCCCTCTCGCTGCGCTTCGGCTATGGCGAAATAGCGCCGTGGTTCTCCGCCTTGAGTGGCCCCGGTATCGGCGGCTTTTCCGGCGAGGTCGGGCCCGACCTTGTGGTTTTGCGCGGTCCGGGGCTCTCGCGCGACCGCGACGTGCTCCGGGCTCGCTTCATGCTGCGTGCGGGAGAGCGCGCCGACTATGTCTTGCAGCATGCCCGTTCGGCGCGGCCAATTCCCGATCCGATCGACCCGGAAAAGGCTCTAACCCGCACGCTGGCCACATGGCGGGGCTGGATCGACCGCTTCGACCGGAAGACGGACTGGCCATACGCGGTGAAGCGTTCGCTCCTCACGCTAAAAGCGCTGACGCATATGCCGAGTGGGAGCATCGTCGCGGCGCCCACGCTCGGCCTGCCGGAAAAGCCAGGCGGTCGGATGAACTGGGACTACCGCTACTGCTGGCCGAGAGACTTCTGGCTTCACCCTCACCGCCCTGCTCAATGCCGGATTCCACGACGAAGCGCATGCGTGGCTGCGCTGGTTAATGCGGGCCGTGGCCGGAGCGCCGGACAAGATGCGGGTCATGTATCGTGTCGACGGCGGTCGGCAAATTGAGGAACGCGAGATCGACAGCTTGCCGGGATGGAACGGCGCCCGACCCGTGCGCGTCGGCAATGCGGCCGCGGGGCAGCGCCAGCTCGACCTGTACGGGGAAGTGCTGGATAGCGTTTGCCTGTGCGAAAGGGCGGGCCTACCGCATAACGCGAACGCCTTTGCAATCAGCGCCCGGCTGGTCGCCCATGTGGAGCGGATCTGGAGCGAGCCCGACCAGGGCATGTGGGAATCCCGCGGCAAACCACAGCACTACGTATACTCGAAGGTGATGGCCTGGGTCGCCGTGGATCGTCTGCTGCGTCTCGACGACCGCGACGGCGGCTGCACGCATGATCGCCGCGCGGAGCTGGAAGCCCTCCGCGACGTCATCCATGCAGACGTTTGCGCCCAGGGCTTCGACTCCCGACGAGGCAGCTTCATGCAGGCCTATGGGTCCAGCCGGCTCGACGCCAGCACGCTTCTGCTTCCCCTTGTCGGTTTCCTGCCCGCGAACGACGAGCGGATCGCCGGCACTATTGCTGCGGTCGAGCAGGGCCTGATGGAGGGTGGTTTGGTGCGCCGGGAGGAGGCGCCATGGTTTGGCCGAGAGGAAGGCGTATTCCTCCCTTGCAGTTGCTGGTTGGCGGATTGCATGGCGATGCAGAACCGGCGGAAGGAGGCGCGTGCTCTCTTCGAGCGCGTGCTTGCCGTGTCCAGCGATCTCGGACTGCTATCCGAGGAGTACCACGTCCCGTCGCGCCGCCTGCTCGGTAACTTCCCCCAGGCGATGACCCACGTCGCCGTCATCAATACCGCCCTTGGCCTCTGCGGTCCCGTGCTGCAGCGCGGCGGCGGTTGATCGGGGCCGCCGATACCGCCCCGTACGCCTTTCCTGATCACTTCTGAGATGAGAGCGGATCGTCGGGCTACGCCACGCGCGTTTAGATAATCGAGGACAGGGAGTGCGTCATGCCGGAAATCGAGCTTCTGCTGGATTGCCGAGCCATCATCGGTGAGTCTCCAACCTGGTTCGCCCCGAGCAAAGCCCTTTACTGGATCGACGTCAAAGCGCCGGCCCTCCACCGGCTCAGCGCAGATGGTGTGCAGACCCAATGGCGCTTCGACGCCGATATCGGCGCATTCGCGCTGGTGGAAGACGCCGAGGGCGCGATTGTCGCGCTGCGGACCGGGATATTTCACCTCGATTTCGCCACTGGAGAAACCCACCAGCTTGCTCCGCCTCCTTTCGACCCGAATCTCTTCCGCTTTAACGAGGGCGTCTGCGACGCCGAGGGGCGCTTCTGGGTCGGCGTGATGTTCGATCCCCATCCGGGCGTAGCCGCCGACACCGCCGCGGCGCCCCTTCATCGCTTCACCTTCGGCGAAGGGCTCGTGGCTGGCGACGATTGGTCGGACTTGCATAACGGCTTCGCCTGGAACCTCGAAGAGGATACCTTCTTTCTGTCTCATTCCAACGCGCGCAGCATCTTTCGCGCGCCCTATGACAGAGCGAGGGGCAGGCTCGGCAAGCCAAGCCCGTTCGCCGAAATTCGAGCCGAGGGCCATGTCCCCGATGGCGCCGCGGTGGACGAGGAGGGCTGCTACTGGTGCGCAGTCCACGGTGGGGGCGTTCTGCATCGCTATGATCGCTCCGGCCGCTTGATATCGCAGGTCGATCTGCCGGTCAGTCAGCCGACGATGTGCGCCTTCATTGGCCCTGAGCTCGACGAGATGGTTGTGACCAGCGCCAGGGACAAACTGACCGAGGACCAGCTGAAGTGCGAGCCGCAGGCGGGCGGGCTATTTCGGCTCCGCCCCGGCGTCCGCGGTCTCAGCCGGCCGTGCATCGCGCGCTAAAACTTTCCGGGCAGGAACTTTTCTTCGCCTCCTTCGTTGCCATTCAACAGCGTCGCCTAGGTCGGTCGGCTATCGCTCGGAGGTTTCGTGCCTTGTCCATGAACGTCAGCGAATTCGTCTGGAAGCGTCTTCAGGAATGGGGCCTCAAGCGAGTCTACGGCTACCCCGGCGACGGCGTCGGCGGGTTGGACGTGGCGTTGCAAAAAGCGCAGCCCGGCATGAAATACGTCCAGGTCCGGCACGAGGAAATGGCAGCGTTCATGGCCTCGGCTCACGCGAAGTTCACCGGAGACGTCGGCCTTTGTTATGCGACCTCCGGTCCAGGCGCGATTCACCTGCTCAACGGCCTTTATGACGCGAAAATGGACAACCAGCCGGTGGTGGCCCTCGTGGGGCAGCAGGCCCGCACAGCGCTCGGCGCACGCTATCAGCAGGAAGTGGATCTGGTTGCGCTGTTCAAGGACGTCGCGAGCGACTACATCGCGATCGGCACGGTTCCGAGTCAGGTTCGCCACATGGTGGACCGCGCGGTCAGGATTGCTCAGACCAAACGCTCCGTCACCTGCATCGTCCTCCCCAACGATCTGCAACTGATGCCATACGAGGATCCGCCCATGGCGCACGGCTCGACGCATACGGGCGTGGGCTTTCCCGCGGAGAGCAAGGTTCCCGAGAGTGAGGGATTGAGGGCAGCGGCTCAGGTTCTCAACGAAGGCAAGAAGGTCGCCATGCTCGTCGGAGCCGGCTGCCTCGAGGCGACGGACGAAGTGATCGCAATTGCGGACAAGCTGGGAGCGGGGCTAGCCAAAGCGCTCCTCGGCAAGGCGGCCGTCCCGGATGATTTGCCCTTCGTCACGGGAGGCATCGGCCTCCTGGGTACGAAGCCCTCTTGGGATCTGATGAAGAATTGCGACACGCTGTTGATGGTGGGGTCCGCATTTCCCTACAGCGAGTTTCTTCCGGAACCCGGGAGCGCGCGAGGCGTACAGATCGATATCAAGGGAGAAAACCTCAGCCTCCGCTACCCGATGGAGGTCAATCTCGTTGGCGACAGCGCGGCGACCTTAAGAGCGCTGCTGCCGCTCCTCGAACAGAAGACCGATTCGAAATGGCGCGACACGATCAAGGATAATCTCGCCGACTGGTGGAAGTTGCTGGAAAGCCGCGCGATGAACTCCGCGGATCCGATCAATCCCCAGCGGGTGTTCTGGGAGCTTTCGCCGCGGCTGCCGGACAATTGCATCGTCACCGCCGACAGCGGAACGGTCGCCAACTGGTATGGGCGCGACCTCAAATTTCGGCGCGGCATGAAGGGCTCGCTCTCTGGCTCTCTTGCTTCGCTCGGCGCCGCGACCCCCTACGCGCTGGCTGCGAAGATGGCGTATCCGGAGCGGCCGGTCATCGGCACGATCGGCGACGGCGCCATGCAGATGAACGGCATGAACGTCATGATCACTGTCTCCAAATATTGGAAAGAATGGTCAAATCCGGTCTTCATCATGATGGTTCTCAACAACCGCGATCTCAGTCAGGTGACGTGGGAAGAGCGCGTGCAGTTGGGCGATGGCAAGACGGAGAGCACTCAGTCCATCCCGGACCTTCCTTACGCCAAATATGCCGAACTGCTCGGGCTCAAAGGGATCTTCTGCAATGATCCGGACAAGGTCGGCGCCGCCTGGGAGGAGGCGCTCGCCTCCGACCGGCCAGTCATCCTTGAATTCTATACCGATCCCAACGTGCCGCCTTTGCCCCCTCACATCACCCTGAAAGACGCGACGCATTTCATGACCATGATGCCGGACGAACCGGAACTCGGCAGCGTCCTGAAGAATACGGCCAAGGAACTTGCGTCTTCCGTCCTGCCCGGCCGGTAACGCCCCGATGCGTCCGGACGCCGCCATCAGGGCTCTAACGGCTCGCCCCTATACGATTCCCGACCGATGCGCCGGAAGCGGACGGGACCTACGCCTGGCGGGAAACGACTCTCGTCATCGCGACGATTGAAGCCGGAGGCTATACCGGACTTGGCTATACATACAGCTCAAGCGCGGTCGCCGTCGTTGGTTGCAGGCCCTCTGGCCGCCGCTCTGTGCGGTCAGGATGCGTTCGACATACCGCTCTGTCACCGATTGCTGGTCAATCAAGTGCGCAACATGGGCCGGTCCGGCGTGGCCGCGACCGCGATCTCTGCGCTGGATGCCGCGCTCTGGGATGTGAAGGCCAAGCTCATGGACCTCCCGCTCGCGGCATTGCTTGGCCGAGCGCGGGAGACTGTTCCGATTTACGGCAGCGGCGGGTTCACTTCTTACGGCGATCGAGAGCTCAGGCAGCAGCTTGCCGGCTGGGTCGAGCGTGAGGGATGTCGCGCGGTGAAGATGAAGATTGGCAGCCACCCGGACGACGATCTGCGCCGGGTCCGCGTCGCCAAGGAGGCGATCGGCGAGGCGTCGTTGTTCGTGGACGCCAACGGCGCTTATTCGGTCAAGCAGGCGCTACGCGCTGGCCGACGCGTTCGCAGCGGAAGCCCAGGTCGCGTGGTTCGAGGAGCCGGTCTCCTCGGACGATCTGGATGGTCTCGCGCAGGTGCGAACAGGCGCGCCCGACTGCATGGATATCGCTGCTGGCGAATATTCCTACAACGCGGACGATGTGCGGCATATGCTTGTCCGGCGCGCGGTGGACGTGCAGCAGGCGGACGCGTCGCGATGTCTCGGGATCACGGGATTTCTGCAGGCCGGCGCGCTTTGCGACGCGCATCACATCGATCTTTCCGGCCATTGTGCGCCGGCTTTGCATGTTCATGCCGCCTGCGCAGCGCCGCGTTTGCGTCATCTGGAATGGTTTCATGACCACGTTCGCATCGAGCACCTGTTGTTCGAGGGCGCTCCCGTCGCGAAGAACGGCGCGATCCAGCCGGACATGAGCCGCCCCGGCCTGGGCCTCGTGTTCAAGGAGCGGGATGCGGAGCGCTACGCTGCATGACGACCAGAGATTGAAAGAGAGGGGTCGAGGACGCGTCGCGGACAACTACCCGGCCGACGCATGAAATCTTCGTGGCGCTGTTGCTTTTGGGCGCCGCGGCCGTGGCGGGGAGCGCGGCGATGACCCTCAGGTCGGAAGGCGCCCGTCGTCCGCGGGCGAGTGGGCGAGCGCCGCCGGCCGATGGAGCCTCCTCCCGCCCCAGTCCCGTCGCCCCGCGACAATGGCGGGACCGTGCTCGCCGCGCGGCGTCTGAACCGTGCGGCGGGAACGATAGCCGCCTCCGTGCTGGTTGACAGCTCCATGGAGCATTACCGCGGCGCCTTCCAGAACAAGGCAATGTACACGCCAATCGCGACGTCCGCGCTCACGCTTCTCGCGTCATTCCACGGGCACAAAGACGTCGCGTCGCGGGCGCATTGGGCGCGGGACATCGTTTACGCGCTGGCCGGACTGACTGGCGTGATCGGGACTGGCTTCCATCTCTACAACGTAGGCAAGCGCCCGGGCGGTTTCTGCTGGCAGAACCTGTTTTACGGCGCTCCGCTCGGGGCGCCGGCGGCGATCTTGCTTGCGGGAATGACCGGGTTCCTGGCCGAGCGGGTGCGGGACAACCCGCCCGGCGCTTCGCCCGACGTGCTCGGACTGCCTGCCGGGCGAATGGTCGCTGCGCTGACGGGCGCCGGCCTGGTCGGCACGGCGATGGAGGCGGGGCTGCTGCATTTTCGCGGCGCCTTCCATAACCCGGCCATGCTGCTGCCGGTCACGGCGCCCCCTGCGGCGGCCGCTATGCTGGCCGCGGCGGCGATGGGGAAGGCCGCGCGACCGCGGCGCATCACGCGCTGGTGGCTGCGGATGACCGCCCTCATGGGCGTCGTTGGCGTCGGCTTCCATGCGATCGGGGTCGCGCGCAACATGGGCGGCTGGCGGAACTGGACCCAGAACCTTCAGGCGGGCCCCCCGCTGCCCGCGCCGCCTTCCTTTACCGGGCTGGCTCTGGCCGGCCTCGCCGCATTGCGGCTCATGCAGGACAATCCAGATGACTGAGCGCGTCACGAGCGGGCGCTATCCCGGCTACGACGTCATGTCCAAACGGGAAAGCCAGTCGTGGAACGACAAGACTCGGGAAGTCATCGACGCCCGGCTGGCGACAGAGCCGCGTCCCGCTTTCTTTTCGGCAGACGAATGGAAAACCCTCGAGGCGCTTTGCGACCGCGTCATGCCGCAACCCGAAGGTCGCCTGCGCGCGCCGCTTGCGGCCTATGTCGACCGGCAGCTTCTGGAGGGCAAGACGAAAGGCTATCGCTTCGCCGATATGCCTCAACCGGCGGAAGCGTGGAAGCGCGCGTTGGCGGCATTGGACGAGGTGTCAGTCCGGACGCATGGGCGGCCTTTCGCATTCCTGACCGAGCAGGATCAGGACGCGATGCTCGGCCAAATGGCCGAGGGGTCATTCGAGGCCGACGCCATGCGCGGAATGCCGTCCAGAACCTTCTGGAGTTCGCATGTGATCCACGACGTCGTCGCAGCCTATTACGCCCACCCTACGGCGTGGAGCGAGATCGGGTTTGGCGGCCCCGCCTCGCCGCGCGGCTATGTTCGGTTGGGCCTCGACCGGCGCGACCCGTGGGAACCAGAGGAGGCCCCGCCGAGCCGGGAAGACCAGGCGGCGCGGGAAAATAAACATGTCCGCTGACCCCTTTGCCGCTCCGCGCGCCGCAAACGGGCGCGCGCCCAACGTGTTTCGCCGCGGCGCCTGGACGCCGATGCGGCAATTCGATGATCTGGAGGAGGTCGACTTCGCCGTCGTCGGGACCGGCGCAGGCGGGGGGCCGATGCTCGCGGGATTGGCGGAGCAGGGCTTTTCGGTGGTCGGATTCGACGCGGGCCCCTATTTCCGGCCGCTCGAGGATTTTGCTTCGGACGAGAGCGAGCAGGAGAAGCTCTACTGGAACGACGACCGCATCTCGGAGGGCGAGAATCCGCTCGTGATGGGCGGCAAGAACAGCGGCAAGGCTGTGGGCGGCTCGACGGTGCATTTCGCCATGGTGTCGCTTCGCTTTCGGCCGGAATGGTTCAAGTCGCGCTCGCAACTCGGCTACGGGGTCGACTGGCCGCTCGACTGGCGCGAGATGTGGGACTGGTACGGGCGGGCGGAAAAGGCGCTGTCGATCTCCGGTCCGATCACCTACCCTTGGGGGCCGAAACGGCCGCGTTATCCCTTAAGGGCGCATCCGATCAACGGCGCCGCGCAACTGCTGGCGCGCGGGGCCGAGGCGATGGGATACGCTTGGACGGAGACGCCGCTCGCTACCGTGTCGGCGCCGAAGGGGGATAGTCCGCCCTGCGTCTATCGCGGCTTCTGCCGGTTCGGCTGCTCGACCAATGCGAAGCAGAGCCAACTCGTCACCTTCATTCCTCGCGCGCTTGGCCGCTGGCGCGGAAATCCGGGATCTCGCCATGGTCGGCCGGATCGAGGTGGGCCGGGACGGGCGGGCCAAGGGGGTGCACTATCATCGCGAAGGCCGGTGGCGCTTTCAGAAGGCGCGGGCCGTGGTCGTCGCGGGCTATGCCATCGAAACACCGCGCCTGCTTTTGAACTCGGCGAACGACCGTTTCCCGGATGGGCTCGCCAACAGCAGCGGCCTGGTCGGCCGGAACCTCATGAGCCAGTCGAACCAGGCGGCATGGGGCTACATGGACGAGCCAGTGCGGGCTTATAAGGCGCCGCCCTCGACGACCATCACCGAGCACTGGAACTATGAGGACCGCAAGGACTTCCACGGCGGCTACTGCTGGATGGCGCAGGGCCCGCTGCCCATCGAGACGATGACGATCATCACCGGATCGAAGGGATCTTGGGGCGCGTCGCTCCACGAAGAGATGCTGCGCTACAATCACCTCGTCGGCTTGAAAATGGTCGGAGAACAGCTGCCCAACGAGAACAACCGGGTGACGCTCGCCGACGATACGGATCAATACGGGCTGCGCATTCCCCGCATCACCTATTCCTGGGGGAATAACGACAAAGCCATGATCCGCCACGCGCTCGATCAGATGAGCACCAGCCTGGAGCTTGTGGGCGCCAAGGATATCTGGCGGCAAGACAACGACATGAACCATCTGGCCGGCACGGCGCGCATGGGCTTCACGCCTCAGGACAGCGTGATCAACGCGGATTGCCGAACCTGGGACATTCCCAATCTCTTCATCTGCGATGGGTCGGTGTTTCCTACCGCGGGCGGGGTGAATCCGTCGCTGACCATTACCGCGATCGCTATGCGCACCGCGGGGCGAATCGGACAATTGGCCCGGCGGGGCGAGTTAGGAGCGGAGGCGAAACATCCCACATTTCGCTCCGTCAGCAGTCGGCCGCGATCAGCCTTGCCCATTGCGACCTGAGCCTCGCTTGCGGCGGCCCTGCGCAACGCTGCCGCAAGACTGGCTACTAAGGAGGATGAGAGACCATGGCTGCGAACGAGCATCTTGCGGGCAAAGTCGTCGTTATTACCGGCGCTGCAGCCGGCGTCGGGCGGGCGATCGCCCTACGGTTCGCGCGTGAAGGGGCGAAGCTCGGCCTGATCTCCCGCGACAAAACCGCGCTCGAAATCGCTTGCTGATGAATTGCGGGCCGCCGGCGCCAAAGACGCCGCGATCGCGCCGCTCGACGTCAGCGACGCGAGATGCAGTTTTTGCTGCGGCGGATCGCTTCGCGGGCGAGTTTGGCCCGATCGATATCTGGGTCAATGACGCGATGGTGACCGTTTTCTCCTCGGTCGACGACATCACACCCGAAGAATTTCGCCGTGTAACCGAGGTGACCTATCTCGGCGTCGTGTATGGGTCCATGGCCGCCCTGAAGCAAATGCGTACTCAGCCCTCCGGCCAAATCATCAACATCGGTTCGGCGCTCGCGTATCGCGGCATCCCGTTGCAATCCGCATATTGCGGAGCGAAGCATGCGATCCGGGGCTTTACCGCCTCGTTGCGCAGCGAGCTCGAGCACGAACATTCGCCTATTGTCGTCTCCATTCTCGAACTGCCGGCGATGAATACCCCGCAATTCGATTGGGCTCGTACCCATCGGGCGCATCAGCCCAAGCCGATGGGAACGATCTACCAGCCCGAGGCCGCTGCTGAGGCGGTCCTGCGCGCGGCGCGAACCGGCGCGAGCGAATATTGGGTGGGAACCTCGACGCTTCTCACCATTGTAGGCAACATGATCGCGCCGAAATTCATGGACTGGTTTCTCGCGCGCTCAGCTGTCGCCGGACAGGAAACCAACCAGTTGGTTCAACCAGGCCGGCGCGATAATCTCAAAGATCCCATCGCGGATTTGCATCGCTTGCACGGCTCGTTCAGCGCCGAAGCCAAGTCGCATGTCTCTGTCTATCCCGGAGCGACTACGCGCGAGGCGATCGTCGCCGGAGGAGCCGCGCTGTTCTTCGGGTTGGGTCTCATCATGGCGCAGCGTCGGCAGCCCCGTCCACGCCTATCGAGCCGTAGAGCTTCTCGATCTTTTCTTGCCCAGTGACAACCGGCACGTAATGCCAGGATCGTAGACCGTCTCGCCGGGCCCGTAACAGCGTGGATGCTCGGCCACAATGCGCCCGTCCTGGCGGATCACGACGCGATCGGCGTAGGCGTGGATTTTCGACCGGGGGGCCGTCCGCGCTTGCGCTCACCGAGCATTTGCTATTGTCGAACCGCACCAGGCAGGTCTTCGACGCCGGCGAGGCATGGAATTCCGTCGAAGCGACCCGATAGGGAACGAGCTTGGACGCTCTCCCTCGAAGACCTTCCAGATCGCTCTGTCGGGTTGTTCGGGATGGGGATGGGCCTGGGCCCAGGCGATGCATTTGTCCTTGAGCCAGGCGTTCAGCTTGCCATAGCTCTTAATGCACAAGCGCGGCGTGAAGACGCGCTCGCGCACGAGGCCGACCTGGTTCTAATTTTGGCCCTTCTCCCAGCCCGACGCCGGAGTGCAGGCCACAGGCTCGACAAGATGGTGCGAGCACATCTGCAGGAAGCGGCGATTGTATTGCCGATCCTTGACTATGAAGATCGTCTCCACCGCTGTCTTCATGTTGTAGTAGATGCCGCGCGAGCAGGCGCCCCCGAAGAATGCGAACGCCCGCTCGTGGGCGTCGAAAACCATCTCCTGCGTTTCGCGCGGATAGGCGCGCACCAGCATCATGCGGCTGTCGCAAAGGCGAACGTGCGCGACTTCACGGTCGTCGTCACCCCGTCTATCACAACGACGTCGTGGCTCCAGTCGAACTGGTAGGCCACGCCCGGCGCGACCACAGCGCCACATAAGCGCTCGCCGTCTCGCTCCCGCGCTCCTTGCTAAGGCCCGGGCGTAGCGGCGAACTGCGTCATAACCGCCCTCATAGCCGACTCACGCAGCTCCTCGAAGACCCGAATGAGCGTCGACCGCTCGCGCGCCGGCTTGCCGTCATTCTCCAAAAGCAATGAATTAAGCCGCTGCGCCACGGGCCGATTTTGGCTGGGGTTGGACGTCGTGCTGATAACGGGACTCTGTCGCCCGCGACCCGATGACCTTCCGAACCACTTTGCGCGAAACACGCAAATCGCAGCAGATCACCTTGACCGTCATCTTTCATGAAAAATACGCCAGACATTTTGGCTATGTCTCCACAATCAGCGTTTCGAGCTCGGCCCCCTAAGCGATCAGGAGGGTCCGATTTGACCGAGCCTATCGGAACGAGAATTGCCTGAAGCGGAAAACGAGCGCTAAACAGCGCTATTGGCGCGCGATCCTAGCGCATCGATCTCGATCGGCCCGCCGGTCTCGATCACCTCCACCTCACATTTCTCGCACATCTCGAGGACGGCCAGGGAGGGCAGCCGATCGGTGATCAAGACGTCGATCTCGGACAAGTGAGCGATCCGAACCGGGGCTGTGCGCGAGAATTTGCTGCTGTCTGCGACGAGGAACACCCGTCTCGCGTGCTCGATGATGGCGCGCGAGATTTCAACCTCCCTGATGTCGAAATCCAGGAGCGTGCCGTTCTGGTCTATGGCGGAGGTGCCGACGACAGCGATATCGACTCGGAACTGCTCGATCTGCGACACTGTCACGGCGCCGACGACGCCGCCATCTCTCTGTCGAATTGTTCCACCGGTCACAAAGACCTCGATCGTCTTATTGCGATAAAGTTCGTTCGCAACATGAAGATTGTTCGTTATCACAAGAAGCCCGGAATGCCCGACGAGGGCCTTGGCGACCTCCTCGGTCGTGGTGCCGATGTTGATGAACAGCGACGAGTTGTCAGGGATAAGCCGGGCGGCGGCTTCTCCGATCAACCTCTTGTGCGGATGCGCGACGTGCTGGCGGGCCTCGTAAGAAAGATTCTCAACTCCCGAAGCGACGATCGCGCCGCCATGCACCCGCACCACCCGGCGCGCCTCGCTGAGCTCGTTGAGGTCTCGCCGGATCGTCTGGACCGCAACTCCGAAATGCGAAGCGAGATCCTCGACCTCGACACGACCAGCCTGTCGCAACAACGTGACAATCTGCGACTGACGAGTATTTGAGGCGCGGGAGGAGGGAGGAGTGGCCATGTGCGAACGCTCCGGTCGCGCTTAAAAGCTGCGGTTGAAAGCGATCGAAATGCGTAGGGCCGACCCTCGGTAGGGGCGTACTTGATGAAACAGCGACGAGAGAAACATCAGGAGTCCGGGGCGTGTCCGGATCGTTTCCGTGGCGCCGACGGAACCTCCATCTTCGTCCACGAACTGGAGCGCCGGAGCGTACACGCCTGGACCAGCGCCGCGCTCGTCAAGCATTACACGATCCGAACGCCATCCGCCCAGGTTCGAGGCCTGAACGGAGGGCGTCTCGTTCCGTTTGCGCGAGGATCTTCGCAACCAGATCGGAATTGCGCTCTTGGCCGTTCGGGACCTCGAGGGCAGCGAGCAGCGTTGCGAACCTGCGCACGACGGCGTTCATTTGGGTCTTCATGGTTGATGTCATGCACGACCTGTCTAGTCGGCCGACCAAGTGCATGTCTATCCGCTACTGGCCTGGCGCGGTCAGAATCCCATAGCAACATTAGCAGGCTTTCGCGCGATGATGAACCTCGACTGTCCAAGTCGCAAGCCTCTCCTGCGGCCCGCGAGAAACCGAGACTGCTTGTCCTCGACAGTCCGGACGTTCGCAGTCATGATCCGGGACCTCGCAACAAGTCTAGTCGCGAAATGGAATGCCGACAGCGCCGAAGCTCGCTTCGGGCGGATAGCATGCAATTCCTGCGCATGACGAAGGCGACTGAAGGACCGCATCGCGGCCATCAGGCAATGCATAAATTGCGCCAATAGCGGCGGATCGACGAGCGTTCAGGTGCGGGAGGTGCAACGAGCGACCGGCCTACGCTGCCGCGGGCGCGGCAGGAGACCTGGCCGTCACAGATCGACAACGACGTCGCCGACCGGACGCGAACAGCAGATGAGCAGATTGCCTGTCGCGGGCAAATCGAGCGGTTGAGGCTCGTACGCGACCTTTCCCGAGACGAGACCGCTTTCGCAGCTGTGGCAGACACCCGCCCGGCATGCCCAGCGCACCGGGATGTCGCACGCCTCGGCCAGTTCCAGCACGCTCTGATAGGCGGACGAATTCCAGTGGGCGGTTACGCCGCTGCGCGCGAACGAGACGATGGGCCCGGTTTCGAGGTCGACCGGGGGCCGATGCGGAGCCTTCTTCACGGCGCCGACGACCCCCGGCATCGACGACTCGCCGCCGTTGAAAATCTCGGTGTAAACGCGGTCGGACGTCACCCCGAACTCGGTCAGGGCCGTCCCCACGTCCGCCATGAATGGGCCTGGCCCACATAAATAGACCTCAGCGTCTGGCGTCAGACCGACTTTGTCGAACATCGCCCGCGAGAGATAGCCCGCGGCGTCAAAATCCGTTCCCAGGCGGTCGGCGACCTCGGGCCGGCTGAAACAGACATAGCTGCGACCACGCGCCAGGCTCGAGACAAGGCGCCGAACCTCGGCGGCGAACGGAAAGTGTTTTCCGTCGCGTGCGGCATGCAGCCACAGCACCGGGCGCGTCGAGCGCGCCGCCTGCATGCCGTAGAGCATCGCGAGGACAGGCGTCGCCCCGATGCCCGCGCTGAGAAACGCCACGGGCCCCTCGCCGGATCGCAGGATGAAGCTTCCGCGCGGCGAACTGACCTCGAGAAGATCGCCCGCTCGCACGTGGTCCCTTATGTACGAGCCGGCCACGCCGTTCGGCTCGACCTTGACGCTGATCCGATAGCGGTCCGTCAAGACGGGTCCCGAAAGCGAGTAGCTGCGAAAGAGCGGCGCGCCGCCGACGCTTGGTCGAAGGAGCAGCACGACGTACTGGCCAGGCAGCGCTTCCGGCAACGGCTCGCCGTCGGGGTGCTGCATCGTCACCGACACAACATCGGCCGATTCCGGCTCAATCTCCGTCACCTTCAGCGGCTGAAATCCGGGCGCGGCCGGGTGCGCAGCCGCTGCCGGCGCGAGCCCCGCGTTGCCGTCCGACCGACTGCGCAGCAACGCGAGGAACGACGACCTCCAGCCAGACGAAAGCGCGGCAATCTGCGATACTCGTTCCAGCCGATCGCGCGGATGCTGGGGCGAGTAGAGCAACGCGTTCACCTCTGCGACCGACATCCGCGCCTTGTCCTCCCCGACCTTCACGATTTCATCGCCGGCGCCAACCTCTCCCTCCTCCAGCACGCGAAAGTAGAATCCGGGTCGCCCGCTGGACGTCAGGAGTGCTGGCATCCGGGACTCACTCATGCGAATGCCGATGCGGTAGCAGGTGACCCTTGGCTGCGTGACCTCGAATAGGGCGCTCCCGATCCGATAGCGATCGCCGATGCAGACGCGGTCGTCAGGCAGGTCTTCGACTGTGAAGTTCTCGCCGAATTGTCCGTAGACAAAGTCGCTCCTTCGCAGCTGTTCCTGCCAGTAGGAGTAGGACTTCGATCTGGTAGACGAAGACCGCGCGGTGCTCCCCTCCGTGCCCGGCGAGATCGCCCTGACCGTCTCCCTCGAGGTTCAACCTACCGACGCGACAGCGTCCTCGCACGGCGTCCTTCCAGACGCCGGTGTGCACCGTCATGCCCTTCCAGACGATGTCCCGAGGTAGACCGACGTTGACCGACAACAATCGCGCCATGTCAGGCTCCTTCGACGGTTCGTGTGAACTCCGCCTTCAACTATTGCGCAGCCTTCGCGGCCGGCAGTAGACGATAGAGCAGCCGAGACGTTAGTGTCAGTCCGGCTCTGGCGTCGGGGCATTGTCTGTGCCTGAATTCGATGTGAAAAAACGGTCCGCGACCGCCGCTCCGAAGGACTAGGCGGGCGCTCCGATGAATTGTCGCTTCGACGCCATTGTCATAGGGGCGGGCCAGGCAGGACCGCCGATGGCCGGACGGCTCGCCAGCAAGGGCAAGACGGTCGCTCTTGTCGAGCGCAAGCTCCTCGGCGGGACCTGCGTGAATGTGGGATGCACTCCCACCAAGACTCTCGTCGCGAGCGCCTATGCGGCCCATCTCTCCCGGCGCGCCGCCGACTTCGGTGTCAGCACTGGACCGGTCGGCGTCAATTTCGCGGCTGTCATGGCGCGCACGAAGAGCATCGTCGGCGAAAAGCGCGGGGGCCTCGAGTCCTGGCTCGGGAGCATGGCCAACTGCAAGGTGATCGAGGGCCACGCCCGCTTCGTCTCCCCAAAAGCGATCGAAGTCGCGGGCGAAACGCTCGAGGCCGATTGGGTCTTCATCAACGTAGGGGCCCGGGCCGCGGTCCCAGATTTTCCCGGCGTCGATCAAGTCCGCGCGCTGACGAACTCGACCCTGCTCGAACTCGATACTCTGCCGCGTCATCTGGCGATTGTCGGCGGCAGCTACATCGGTCTCGAGTTTGCCCAGATTTTCCGGCGACTGGGCGCCGATGTCACCGTGATCGAGAAGGCGCCGCGTCTCGTCGCAAGAGAAGACCCGGACATCTCCGATGCGGTTCGCGGCATCCTGGAGGCGGAGGGAATCACCGTTCGCTGCGATGCGGAGTGCATCCGCTTCGCCGCGCGCGGCGAAGACGTCGAGGTCGGCGTCACCTGCCAAAGCGGCGAGCCCTTCGTGGTGGGCTCGCATGTGCTCGTCGCCGTCGGCCGCAGACCGAACACCGACGATCTCGGGCTTGATGCGGCGGGCGTCGCGGTCGACGCGGGCGGCTACATCGCGGTCGACGACGAACTGCGGACCAGCGTCCCGCACATCTGGGCGCTCGGCGACTGCAATGGCCGCGGCGCCTTCACCCACACGGCCTATAACGATTACGAGATTGTCGCGGGGAACCTCTTCGACGGCGCGCGGCGCAGGGTGACCGATCGCATCCCGGTCTACGCGCTCTATGTCGATCCTCCGCTCGGACGGGTCGGACTGACGGAAGCGGAGGCGAAAGCGAAAGGGCACGCCGTCCGCGTCGGCAAGCGGCCGATGACGCGCGTTGCGCGCGCGGTGGAGAAGGGCGAGACGCAGGGGTTCATGAAAGTGGTCGTCGACGGTCAAAGCGACGCAATCCTCGGCGCCGCGATCCTTGGCCCCGGCGGCGACGAGGCGATCCACGGCGTTATCGAAGCGATGGCCGCGGGCGTTACCGCGACAGCTTACAGGCGCGTCGTCGCAATCCACCCCACAGTGTCCGAGCTCGTGCCGACGGTCTTCGGGGAGCTGTCGCCGTAAGCCGGGCGATATGAACTGCGGCCGCAACGCCTTGCCTGTCCGATAGCCATCCGCGGTGTTCCTGCGGCGGAAATGCGGGAACGTTTCGAATTCAACTCGTCTGGAGGAGAACGGACCTGAGAATGCCACTGGATCGGTTCGGGTCTGGTTCGGCCCATCGCCGATGCCATGAAGTTGCGAAGCGTGCGCCGACCGTGCCCCGACAAGGCGACACGCGAAAAAGGCCCAACGCGCGGCGAGGACTGTGCTCCGCTCCGATAAATGGGTGATGGACGGCCGCTCGGCTCGCGTTGCGCATGCCTCCGCTCGCCAGCCCGGTCGTTGGGCGCCGCAGCATATAATATCGGCAGCGAAACCCGCACGATGAGCAATGCCGCTCCGGCGTCGCGCGGACATATTTCCCACGATCGAACAGAAATCTCGGGAACTCCGATCCGTCTCATCGAGAAATCGTTCCGCTGCCGAAGCAGGGGCTCTCACGTTCCACGGCGCGGCCGATCGAGTGGCGCCGCGCCTCCGTCGCGAAGGGCGAGGTGGCCGCCGCCAGGGACGAACGCGTTCGTCGACTCGTCAGGCACGATCCTTGCGTCGGGGTCAGCGAGGAGTTGTCCGGCGGGGGACCGAAAATGTCGAGAGCAGAATTCCGGCCGGTGCGCTCGGGATCATCGATGGCTGCCGTTATCAAGAATCCGCGGCTTCGAGCATGAGCAAGACAATAGGCCTTGCGGCTGAACCTTACGCCTTCGCGCTCGCCCCTCAGCAGTGCGCACTTTTGATCATCGACATGCAACGCGATTTTCTCGAGCCCGGCGGGTTTGGCGAAATGCTCGGTAACGACGTTTCCCAATTGCGTCGGACCATCGAACCTAATCGCAGGCTGCTGGCGGCTTGGCGCGCTGCCGGTCTTCCCGCCCTCCATACGCGGGAGGGACATCGGCCAGATCTCAGCGATTTGCCGCCGGCCAAGAAGGTTCGCGGCGGAAGCAAGACCACGATCGGGGACGAAGGGCCGATGGGCCGCATTCTCGTTCGGGGCGAAGCCGGTCACGACATCATCCCGGAGCTTTATCCCGCCCCGGGCGAACCGGTGATCGACAAGCCCGGCAAGGGCGCGTTCCACGCCACTGATCTGCATTCAATCCTGCAACACCGGGATGTGAAGCAGCTGATCGTCACCGGGGTCACGACCGAGGTCTGTGTCAATACCACGGTTCGGGAGGCCAACGACCGCGGGTACGACTGCCTCGTGTTGGAAGATTGCGTCGGGTCGTACTTTCCCGAGTTTCACGAAATGGGACTGAAAATGATCAAAGCCCAGGGCGGCATCTTCGGCTGGGTGTCGAGTTCTGGAAGGGTGATCGAGGCCTTGGCGGAGTGGAAGAGCCGGCACTGAGTGAGACGAAGGACGGAAGGAGCGGAGCAATGTCAGCGACGATGGCGACTGGACGCGAGCGCTATTGGGTTCCGGGCGACTGGAACGCCTTCTTCGGCTTCGGCACCAATATTCTGGTCAACGTTCTCGTTTTGACCGGGCTTCTGCGCTTCGTCCTAAAGATGCCGGATTCGCTGGTCTTCGGCAGGATTCTTCCCGCTCTTGGGCTGATGTTGTTCCTCAGCACGGTCTATTACGCATGGCTGGCGTATCGTCTCGCCCAGAAGACCGGCCGAACGGATGTCTGCGCTCTCCCGTCCGGCACCAGCGTGCCACATATGTTCGTAGTCACTTTCGTGGTCATGCTGCCAATCCTGCTCCGGACGAACGATCCGATCCAGGCGTGGGAGGCTGGCCTCACTTGGGTCTTCGTCCAGAGCTTCGTTTTGATGGCGGGCGGTTTCATCGCGCCGGTGATTCGCAGGATCACGCCGCGCGCAGCGCTGCTCGGCTCGCTCGCCGGCATTTCCATCACCTTTATTTCGATGCGGCCCGGCCTCCTCGTGTTCGAGACGCCGCTCATAGGCATGGTGTGCTTCGCAATCATCCTGGCCAATTGGTTCGGCGGCGTACGCTATTTCCAGGACGTGCCGGGCGGCCTGATTGCGATCGCGGCTGGCACGCTCATCGCCTGGGGATCGAACATTTTCGGTCTCGGCTATGGCGGTTTGAGCGTCGGAAGCGTCGGCGACGCCTTTTCACATTTTGGCTTCTCGTTTCCGATACCGGCCGTCGGCCACGTCTTTTCAGGCTTCAAGTTCATCGGCATCATATTGGTGACCGCGATTCCGTTCGGCATCTATGATCTCGTCGAGGCGATGGACAACGTCGAAAGCGCCGCGGCGGCGGGCGACTCGTTTCCAACGACGCAAGTGTTGACGGCCGACGGCGTCATAAGCCTGATCGGTTGCCTCCTTGGCAATCCGTTCATCAACGCGGTCTATATCGGCCATCCGGGCTGGAAGGCGATGGGCGGGCGGATCGGCTATTCGGCGGCGACCGGCGTGATGGTGCTGGTGCTGACGTGGCTCGGGATCGTGGCCCTGGTCTCGAGCCTCATCCCCGTTGTCGCGATCCTGCCGATCCTGCTCTACATTGGCATGCTGATCGGCTCCCAGGCCTTCCAGGAGACGCCAAGGAGCCATGCGCCGGCGATCATCCTGGCGATGATTCCGCAGATCGCCGCCTGGGGCAAAACCATGATTGACGGCGCTCTTGGCGCCGCGGGCACCAATGCGGCCACAGTCGGCTTCGATAAGCTCGGAAATACGGGCGTCCTCTACAAGGGTTTGGAGACGCTCGGCGGCGGCGCCACGCTCGCAGGCATCGTCCTCGGCGCGGTCACCGTCTTCATCATCGAACGTCAGCTCGAGAAGGCCGCGGCGTTTGCGCTTGCGGGGTCGATCTTAACGTTCTTCGGCCTGATCCACGCCGAGGATCTAGGCATCGGACAGTCGCCTGTCGTGTCGTTGAGCTATCTCGGCATTGCCGTCATGCTCTACTGCTTCGCCAAATTCGCGCATGTGTCCCCGGCTGCGATCGAGTTGCACGGCCATGGCGAATTGCAGGAACAGCCGGCAGAATAGGTCAATATCCGGACTGGTTTTGCGCCGGCGCTCCGCCCCGATCGCCGGCGGCGGCTTGCGGGTGAAAAAAAATGCTCGGGTCGAGCCTGGCGACGCCGTCCCAGCCGCCGAGCGCGAGCGCGCGATCGATCTCGCGCTGGAAGAGCTCAAGCACCCAGAACACACCGTCCTCGCCCGCGCAGGCGACACCCCAGAGGTGCGGACGGCCGATCATGACCGCCCGCGCCCCGAGCGCCAGCGCCTTGACGACGTCGACGCCGCGGCGGAAGCCGCCGTCGATCATGACCGGCGCTCGGCCGCCGATCGCCTCGACCACTCCCGGCAGCGCGCGGATCGTGGCGACCGCGCCGTCGAGCTGGCGACCGCCATGATTGGAGACGATGATCCCATCGGCGCCGCGGTCGATCGCTTCGCGCGCCTCGTCCGGATGCAGGAGGCCCTTGATAAGGAGGGGCCCGCGCCATTGCCTGCGCAAACGGTCGACGTCGCTCCAGCCAATGTCGGGATCGAGCTGCTCATTCATCAGCGCGCCGAAGGCGATGATCGAGGTTCGCTTTCCGTAGTTGACGAACGTCGGCTGCGGCGTTCGCGCCATGCGCATAAGCCAGCCCGGCCGGCTCAGGAAGTCGAGCATGTTGCGCGGACCCCAACGCAGCGGAAACGTCATCCCGTTTCGGGCGTCGCGGTCGCGGCCCGCCATCACCTGATTATCGACGGTGAGAATCAGCGCCTTGTATCCGGCCGTGGCCGCGCGGGCCGCGAATTCGGCGGTGAGGCCACGGTCCTTGTAGAGAAACACCTGCATCCATTTTGGCCCCGGCGTGGCCGCGCCGATCTCCTCGAGGGTCGCGGTCGAGGCGTGGCTCGTGCAGTAGACGGTCCCGAACCGCGCCGCAGCGCGGGCCGCGGCGAGTTCGGCGTGCGGCCATAAGAGCCCCGCGAGCCCGGTCGGCCCGATGATGACCGGCGAACGAAGCTTGGCGCCGAAGAGTTCTATCGATTGGTCGCGCGTGGGCGCGCCCTCGAGCAGCTTCGGCGCCAGCTCGATTGTAGCCAGAGCCTCCTCGTTGCGGCGCATGGTGATCTCGTCGCCGGCGGCTCCGTCGACCATGTCGAACAGCATGCGCGGGAGCCTCTTCCTGGCCAGCGCCCGCAGCGCCGGGACGCTATAGCCAAGGCGTTGCAAGGCGGCCGCGTTCATCGGAACCTGTGCCCGTTGGCCATGATGGCGATTTCGCGATTCTAGGGGCCGGTCGTCAGCGGCGCGCCATCGACCATGACCGTCGCGCCGCTAACCGAGAGCGCTCCCGAATTGATCGAAACAGCAGGCCCGAGGAGGGTGATTGTCGCGCCCCTGCCGTTGCTGATGGTGACGCCGGCATCGTTGACCACTATCGTCGCGCCACCTGCGGCTTTGAGAATGATCCCGCCGCCGGTCGGCGATGGCGAGGCGTCGCTCAACGCGAGCGTGTTCTGCCCGGTAGTCTGCAGCACGATATTCTGGCCGGGAGGGATTGGGGGCGGGCTGGTTGCCAGCGCCGGCACGTCCCCGACCAGTCCCCAGAAGCCGCCGGTCCAGATCGGGTAGTCAGGGTCGCCTCTCTCGAACTCGATCCACACCTGCGAGCCAACCGGTGGGACGATGAAGCAGCCGGCCTGGATGCCGGCGGCGGGCGCGCAGGGGAGCGCCCAGTTTGACGGTATCTCCCCCAGTACGTCCGGAACCTGAGCCTGGATGCGCCCGATCTGCGCCGGGTCGATATTCTCGATCACCACGCCGCGATACTTGCCGAAGAAGCGCGGGCCCATGATCCCTCCTCGAATTTCGGCGCCCGTTTATCAGACGTCGAGCCGGTAGGCCTTGACCGCGTTGTCACGGAAGAGCTTGCGCTTTTCGGCAGGCGAGAAGCCGGCGGTCGCAAAGTCGAGCGTCGCCAGCCATTGCAGATAGCTCCCGGCGAGCTCGGAAACCGGCCAGTCGCCGCCGTAGAGAATGCGATCCGGGCCGAAGCATTGGATCACGTGATCGACATAGGGCCTCAGCTGATCGGGCGTCCAGGCCGCGTGGTCGGCCTCGGTGGTGACGCCGGAGAGCTTGCAGACCACATTCGGAAGCGCCGCCATCTCCTTGAGCTGCGCTCGCCACGGGTCGAGGACGCCGGCCTTTATGCCGGGCTTGCCGATGTGGTCGAGGACGAAGGAGACTTCCGGTGCGTGACGCATCATCGTAAGCGTGTTCGCCATCTGCGAATGGAAGATGCAGACGTCGAAGGAGAGGTTGTACTTCGGCAGGAGCCTGAGCGCCTCGAGAAAGTTCGGCCGAAGCACGAACTCCGGATCGGGCTGGTTCTGGATCAGGCGCCGGACGGCGCGAACGGTTTTTAGCTTCGCGATCCGCGCCATCTCGGGCTCGATCGCCGCGCCCCGCTCGAGCGGCAGGGCGACGACGGCGCCCTTGATACGACGATCGAGCTTGGCGAGGCCGTCCACCCACTCGGCCTCTTTGAGATATTGCGGCATGTCGACATCGACTTCGACGAACACCAGGCCTTCGATCTCGTACGGCTTGGCTGCGTTGGCGAGATCGTTTGGCGTCCAGTCGTGCTTGAGCTTGGGCGCGCCGTCAGACCAGGCGTAGCCGAACCGTTTCTGATCGAGGAGATGGATGTGGGAATCGATGATGGGAAAATCGATCATGAAGGTTGGCCCCAACCTTGCGCGAAGGCCCGATGGCTCGCTGGCATCAAGTCCTGCCGATCCGCCGCAACGCTGGAACCTCGACAGGCAGGTCTTTCAAGCCCCCGCGTACCCGCTCAAGCGTCGCAGCTTCAGCGGCTTTGACTTGATCGAGACTCTCGAGCGTCGTGGAAATGCGGGCGCGCGGCACAACCACAACGCCGTCGCGATCGCCAACCACCACGTCACCGGAGGCGATCGAAACGCCTCCGCAGACGACCGGCAGTCCGACGGAACCGGGACCTCGTCTTTGCGGCGAATTCGGAGTGACGCCCATCGCATAGACGGGCAGGCCGATCGCTTCTAGGTCGTCGAGGTCGCGCACAAGACCGTCGGTGACGAAGCCGGCGGCTCCCCGGTTACGCGCGACCCCGATCAGTAGATCCCCGGTCACGGCCGCCCCAACATGGCCTCCCGTCGCGGCCACGAGCACATCGCCCGGCCTGCATTCAGCGAGCGCCGCCATAAACGCGAGATTGTCGAGCGGGCCGCAGTCGCAGGTGAGCGCGATGCCAACCAACGACCGGCCGACGAGCGGCCGTATGCGCCAGTCAAGAGCGCCGGTCCCGCCCATGGCGTCGACTATGAAGCTCGTGGGGACGCCGCGAAAGCGCTCATGGATTTCAGCGGGGGGCCGTTCGGCGGGGGTGGCGAAGACGAGGGGGGGCGGCTCCTCAATCATGATGGTTCCAAGGCCTGCAATCCTCCCGTCCGCGTGATCTGACCGCCGCTTCCGAGCGTTGACCCACAGAATGCACGTTCGACGCGGCTCGGCAACCCGGCGGCGAGCGGGAGCCTATTAAGCGCCCGTCGATCACCCCGCCTGATCTGGGTGCGGTCGTCGCCAATGACCGTAGTTAGCTACCCTGACCGGAACTCGGGCGACGCCGTTCCCATGGCGAGGATCATGTCCGCCCATTCGATGTAGGCCTGATCGTCGATGGCGCAGTCGGATGGAACGTAAAATCGAATGAAATAATCGAGTTTGTAGGGCGTCAGCGGATTTCGAGCCAGGACCCGGGCGAGATGCGAGAAAGTCTGACGCACTTGGCCGCGATAGACATTTGTCGAACCATAGCCCCGATGGTCCAGGTAGGCGCGATCGGCGAGTTCAACGTCGGCAACCGATCTCAGTTGCAGCGGCGCGGCATAGATCGGCTCGTCACATTGCTTTATCCTTAGCCGGATGCTCGGGACGTCTTCCGCGGCAATTCCGTCGAATGTCGCGCGTCCAAACGGCTGCCCGGGAGACAGGTTCAAGGACTTAACGCCGGCAAAAGACGCCACGCCGGGCCGGACGGTCGCGATGCGCGAGATCAGGCCCATTAAGACGGCCAATGCCACGAGGACAAAGGCGATCGCACGCAACCCTGCAAGAGACGCCGTCAAGGCCTCGCCATCATTCGCAGGCCGCCGAGGCAGATGATCAGCATTGCGCCGAGCATGGCGGTCGAAACGATCGGAACCCCCGCGCCATTGTGCCAGAATTCGTACATCGGATAGGACTGCGACATCAACGCGAGCCGCGCGGTGTTGAGGGCGACGGTCCCAGCCGCCATGGCGGCGCAAATCCAGAGATGCGCTGTTCTCAGCGTCAGCGTTTCGAGCTTGACCAGCGAAATCCAGATCAATGAGGCAAGCGAAACATTATGGAACGCGGAGCAGCCTTCCTCGATGACGAGCCTGAAATCGCCGCCGGGTGAGATTGTCAGACCGTCACGCGAAAACCCGCCAATTGGAGCGAGAGCGGCCTGGACAGCGATCGTTTCGGCCCTAAGAACCCAAGGAGACAGCAAATGGAAAATGAGCGGGCCGAGCCACTCGTAGAAAGAAAGCGCGAGCAGAATTTGACCGAATGAACGCACGCGCGGGTCCGACCCGAAGACAAGCTTAACCCCGACCAAAGTCAGCGGAATGCTCGCCGCGGACCGCAACTGGCAGAGCGAAGGCCAAGCTGGCGATGGCGACCATCGCGAGATCGCTTCGGGTCAGCAGCGATTTACGGTGGAAGCGAAACGCCAGCGTCCCAAGGACCGCGAGGGCGAACAATTCAGCGGCTCCGATCCCGGAGCGCTCCCTGAAGAGATCCGTCGACAGCTGCGCGAGCGAGCCATCGACGGGGTCACGCCAGCAGATTGCGACCACGAGTTCCGCGATGAAAGCGAGCACCACGTCACGATCGCGCAATCCGACTGGCGCGTCCTCAACCCCCGCCCGCGCGTCCAGAGTCATTAGTTCAAGCGGGCCTTCCGAGGTTGATCAGCGGCGGCGGAGGCGATGCGCCAGAAACGCCGCCCCTGCGACCATAGCTATGCTCGCCAGCCCCAGATCGGCCTCGGGGGTGGGGCCACGAATTGGAACCGCATAAGCTTGGCTGACGCAAAGGAAGAACGCAACTGAAGTCAACAGATATCGCATGGAAATCTCCCCGTTTGTTTCGATCCCGCGGCGCGTCGCGCTGCGGGCCGAGAGCCGCACTTCGCAATGTACACAAAGGCGCGGCCGAATCAAGGTCCGTCGTTGAGATGGTAATTAGCTGGCGACGACCATCGGCGCCGGATCGGTCCGAGTTGCGAATTCGTCGCCCGCGGACGCGAAGCAGCCGAGTCCCAAGGACTGCGCTGCGAGCCAAACACAAATCACGCCGCTTGCGCGTGAGCGGGCGTCCGTGAACGGAGCCTACCTTGCCAGATCAGCGGCGGCGGAGGCGATGCGCGAGAAACGCCGCCCCGGCGACCATAGCTATGCTCGCTAGCCCCATATCGACCTCTGGGGAGGGGGCGCCGACTGTGGCCGCGAAAGCTTGGCTGACGCAAAGACAGGAGGCAACCGAGGTCAACAGATGTCGCAATCGCCCCATTTGTTTCAATCCCGCGGCGTGTCGCGCTGTGGGCCGAGTGCCGCGAGTTCAGAGTGTGCATAAAGATGCCGCCGGCGCAAACCCCATCAGCGACTGTAGTTGACGCGGAAAAACGGCCAGGTCGGCCCAAGTCACGAATGTCCTGCGCCATCAGAGGGCGCTTGAGAAGGCCGCAGGAACTGTTCACCCATCACGAGCAAGCCGCTTCGATCGCGCTCGCTCGCGTCAGCCGTACCTGCGTCGGCGAATGCTGTCCGGGCTCGTCAGCGGCGCCGGAGGCGGTACGCCAGAAAAGCGGCGGCCGCGACCATCGCCAAGCTCGCCAACCCGAGGTCAGACTCCGGCGAGGGCCCGTTGACAGCCTGGGCCTGGGCCTGACTGCCGAAAAGTAGCGCAAGAGAAATAAGGAAATATCGCATGGGCGCCTCCCCGTCTGCTCCATCGCGCGGCGCAATGCTTAAAGCCCGCGCACAAAAAGAGTACACAATCCCACGCCCGGCGCAAGTACCTCTTCGGAGCGATCGCCTTGAGATTGAAAGCGGGGACGGCCAGCCTCTATTTGACAGTCGAATGAGTGTCGTCAACATTGGCTCTGAAGCTGGAATTGACCGCTCCGGCGGCCCACCAGAACCGTCAGGAATCGGAGCCTCGCGATGACGCAATTCGAAAACCTCTCCTTGACCCGGCGCGGCGCCCTTCAGCGCGGACTGGCCGCATTTGCCGCCTCAGGCGCATTCCTGCTCTGACGCGCGCAGCATTCGCCGATGACACGCTGGCCGAGATCAAGAAGCGCGGCGAGCTCACGACCGCGACCGAAATGCAGTTCCCGCCGTTCGATATCTCCGACAATGGAACCTACAAGGGCCTCGACCGCGATCTCATCGACGCCGTCGGCAAAGAGATGGGGGTCAAGGTCTCCTATCTCGACCTACCGTGGACCAGCGTATTGCCCGGGCTCGAGGCGAAGAAGTTCGATCTTGTGATCGCGCCGGTCACGATCACCAAGGAGCGCATGAAGCGGTACGCCTTCTCCGTGCCGATCGCCGACGCGACCGCGGCGCTGATGAAGCGCGCCAACGATACAAGCATCATGAAGCCCGAGGATATCGCCGGCAAGACGGTCGGCGGCCAAAAGGGCACTTCGCAGGTCGAACAGCTCAAGGCCTTCTCAGCAAAACTGCCGAAGCCGGTCGAAGTCAAGGAATACGTCGACAACAACCAGTCCTACGCCGATTTGGCCGCTGGGCGCATTGACGCCTCGGTCAATTCCCTTCCCAACCTCGCCTATGTCGCGCAGCAGCGCCCCGATACATTTGCTGTGGTGACGCCGCCGTTCGGCCAGCCTACCTATTTCTCCTGGGTCGCCCGTCTTGACGACAAGGCGCTGATGGACGCGATCAATGCGGCAATCGTCAAAGTCGAAGCCGACGGGACGATGGCGAAGATCCAGAAGACATGGTTCGGCCAGACGATGGACCTGCCGAAGACCGTTCCCGAGCCGTCGATCTGACCGCCGATGATCGTTTAGGGCGGGGTCGCTGCCCTGTAGAGCCGGGGCGACGACCCGGCCTACAGAGCGGCGCGATGAAGCCTGAGGTCGTCCTCCACTCGTTCGGCTATCTCACCCATGCGGCGGCGACGACGGTAATCGTTTCGCTCGCCGGCATCGTCTTCGGTTTCCTGATTGGCGCCGCCGTGTGCGCGGCCCGCGTCTCGCGCCAAGCTTGGCTTAAGCGCCTTGGCGCAGTTTATGTCAGCGTCTTTCGCGGCGTTCCGCTGCTCGTGCAACTCCTGTTCATCTATTACTTTCTCGCCAAATACGGGGTTGATGTGCCGGCTATCGTCGCCGCGGTCGGCGGGCTTGCGCTGTCTTCGGCCGCCTTCCAGGCGGAAATCCTGCGTGGCGCGCTCAACGCCGTTCCGCGCGGCCAGGGCGAGGCGGCGACCGCGCTCGGATTCGCAGGGCTCGACATCTGGCGGCGCATTCTCATGCCGCAGGCGCTCAGGATCTCGGTCCCGCCGCTCATCAATGAGTTCATCCTCTTGCTCAAGGCCTCGTCGCTGGTCTCGGTGGTCGGCATCGCCGAATTGACCCGCGTCAGTATGAACATCGCCTCGCAGACCTATCGGCCGTTCGAAGCCTATGTTGGGGGAGGGCTGTTCTACCTCGCGATCAACCTGTGCCTCGCGGCGCTGGGCAGCCTGACCGAGCGGCGCCTTGCGGCGGGAAGCGGGCGATGAGCCCGGATCTGCTGTGGAAATATGCGCCCTCGCTTATCAGCGGCTTTGGCGTCACGATCTTCTGCTGGGGCTTGGGCGGCGCGCTCGGCCTACTGCTCGGGTTCGCGATCACGCTCATGAACCGGATGCGAATTCCGCCGCTCGCCTGGGCGCTGAGGGCGTTCGTTGAGATCTTCCGAGGCACCCCCTTCCTGATGCAACTCTTCCTACTCTACGCCGGAGGGCCGTCGATCGGCTTAAGATTGAGCGCCACGGCCGCCGGCGTCGTGGGTCTCGGCCTCTACTCGTCGGCCTATTTCGCCGAGATCTTTCGCGCCGGTTTTGCCTCCGTGCCGGCCGGCCAGATCGAAGCGGCGGCAAGCGTCGGCATGCCGCCATTCGACACGCTGGTGCGGGTGACGCTGCCCGGAGCGCTGATCGCTGCCGTTCCGTCGATCGTCAACATGCTGATCGTGCTGTCGAAGGAGACGGTGGTGCTGTCGATCATCACCGTTCCCGAGCTCATGTATCAGGTGCAGACAATGGCGGCGGAGACGTTCACCGCATTCGACGCCATCTTCGCCATGGCGGTCTTCTACTGGCTCTTGGTGGAAACGGTGTCGCGCCTGGGCGCCCGGCTCGAGGCGCGCGTAACTGTGTTCCTTGCGCATGAGGAGACGGCCTCGTGAACGCGCCGATGATCGAGCTTGCCGGGGTCAGCAAGAGCTTCGGCGCGCATCGGGTGTTGCGCGGCGTCGATCTTGCAGTTGAGCGCTCGGAGGTCGTCTGCCTGATCGGGCCCAGCGGATCGGGCAAGAGCACGCTTCTTAGATGCGTGAACTTCCTCGAGCCTTACGATTCCGGCGAGGTGCGTATCGACGGTCGGCTGATTGGTTACGAGGATGCCGGTGAAGGAACGCGCCGACCGATGAGCGCCCGAAACTTGCGCGAGATGCGGCGCGAGATCGGCATGGTGTTCCAGCACTTCAATCTATGGCCGCACATGACAGCGCTTCGCAACGTTGCCGAGCCGCTCCGGCGGGTGCGGGGCTTGAGCGCGCGCCAGGCGGCCGAGCGGGCCACCGCGATGCTGACCCGCGTCGGCCTCGCCGCCAAGGCCGATGCTTACCCTTCGCGTCTCTCGGGCGGCCAGCAGCAGCGCGTAGCCATCGCACGGGCGCTGGCGATGCAGCCCAGGCTCATGCTGTTCGACGAGCCGACCTCAGCGCTTGATCCCGAGCTGGTTGGCGAAGTGCTGGAAGTGATGAAGAGCCTTGCGGCCGAGGGCATGACGATGCTGATCGTCACTCATGAGATGGGCTTCGCGGCCCACGTCGCCAACCGCATCGCCTTCATCGACGAGGGCCGCATCATCGACCAGGGGCCGCCTCGCCATGTGTTCCACGAAAGCCCGGAGCCGCGCGTGCGCCAGTTCCTGCAGACCTACCACGACCGAAATGCGTTCTGAGTCGAGGGTACCTTAACGGCGCCGTCCCGCGCCTCGTTTCCGGGCCACAGTCCCGGTGGGCTTGACGATTGCAGTCAATCCGGTTCCGCTTTCGGATCTCGAGCAGGCATGGCCACGCGTTGACAGCGCCCGCGATGAACGAATTCTGCGGCAGTCAATCGGCTCTTGTGCCCAATCACGACGAATCATCCCACCGTTCCTCAGACAAGGATCGGGAACAGACAGGGGGCGGCAGGCGTTCCGTTGAAAAGTCAGGTCCGCCAATGTTCGACTCCGAGGTTCGGATTTCCGTGGATGTCGCCCTGCCGGCGCCTTCGAGCCTGCGCTACGTGTGCGACGACGCGCCCGCCATCCGCCGCCGGCGAGCGGGCAAAGGTTTTGTCTATTTCGATCCAAAGGGCAGGCGGGTTGCGGACTCGCGCATTCTCACGCGCATACGTTCGCTCGTGATTCCTCCGGCATGGACCGACGTTCGGATCTGCCCCTCTTCGGACGGACACATTCAGGCTACCGGCCGCGACGCCAAAGGCCGCAAGCAATATCGCTACCACGCTGACTATCGCGACGCGCGAGAGCAGTCGAAATACGAGCATATGTTCGAATTCGCCGAGGCGTTGCCGACTATTCGGGCGAAAGTCGCCGAACACATCAGCCTCCGCGGGCTGTCGCGCGAGAAGGTTCTCGCGACCGTGGTGCATCTGCTTGAGACCACGCTGATCCGTGTAGGCAACCACGAATATGCGAAAGCCAATGAGAGCTATGGACTCACCACTCTCAAGATGCAAGCATGTCGCGGTCGAGGGGTCCGAGGTGCGCTTCCGGTTCACCGGCAAGAGCGGCAAGCAATGGTCGCTTGCGATGCGTGACCGGCGTGTAGCGAGGATCATTCGGGCTTGCCAGGAGCTCCCGGGACAGGACCTCTTGCAATATTTCGACGACGATAAGGAGTTACGCGCCGTTTCCTCCGGTGACGTGAACGCCTATCTCAGAGAGATCACCGGCCGCGACATCACGGCCAAGGACTTCCGCACCTGGGCCGGGACCGTGTTGATGGTTCGCTTTCTGAGCGCCTCAGGTCAGTTCGAGAGCGAGACAAAGGCGAAGCGCATGATAAACGCCGCGATCAAACAGGTCGCTGCGGCTTTGGGAAACACCACGGCCGTTTGTCGCAAGTCCTATATCCATCCCGCTGTCACCAGCGCCTACCTGGGCGGCGGGTTCGCCGTAGACGCCATGAGGGTGAGCGACCCGTCAAATTCACCGGGTCTCAGGACCGAGGAAGTGACCGTGCTGTCGCTGCTTGGGCGTTGGCGACGATTGAGGTTGGGGACGGTCTTCAGATATGCGCCCCATTCCGCCAGTCGACCCCTATGGACCGATCGGACGCGCGCGCGGCGCTGAGAGTGCGGACGGCGGCGCGCGAACGCGTTAAAACACCGGCCTGTCCAGGCGGCGACGCGAAAGGCGATGCTCATGGCCGATCAACGATGGCGTAAGAGGTTTCTCGGCAATCGACCGCTCACGCCGGAAACCCTGATGATGGGCTATGGCTACGATCCGTTTCTCTCCGAGCGGTCGCTGAAGCCGCCCGTTTTTCATACATCGACCTTCGTTTTCCGTACCGCAGAGGACGGTAAGGCGTTCTTCGAGCTGGCCTATGGCTTGCGCCAGAAGCGGCCGAACGAGGAGCCGGGTCTTATCTACAGCCGGATCAACAACCCTGATCTCGAGGTGCTCGAGGATCGGTTGGCGATCTGGGACGAGGCCGAGGCCAACCTGACGTTCGCCTCGGGCATGGCGGCCATTTCAACAACGCTTTGGGCTTATGTGCGGCCGGGCTCGGTGATCGTTCATTCGGGACCCGTCTATGGCGGCACGGATTTTCTGTTGAAGAGGATCCTGCCGCAATTCGGAGTGACCTCGATCGAGTTTCCGGCAGAAAGCGGGACGGAGGCGATGGAGGAAGCAGTGAACCGGGCGCGGGCCATCGGCCCGGTCGCCGCGCTTTATCTCGAAACGCCGGCCAACCCGACCAACGGCCTCGTCGACATCGGCCGCGCGAGGGAAATCGCCGACGGCCTCAGGGGCAAGGATGGAAAGCGCCCGACCGTCATCGTCGACAATACGATGCTCGGCCCCTTGTACCAGACGCCGCTCGCGCACGGCGCCGATCTGGTCATCACCTCGCTGACCAAATACGTTGGCGGTCATTCCGACCTGATTGCGGGCGGCTGCTCGGGAGCCGCCCATTCGCTTGAGCCGATCCGCGGCATGCGCACCATCCTTGGCACGATGTGCGATCCCAACACCGGCTGGATGTTGATGCGGTCGCTCGAAACGCTCAAGCTCAGAATGACCGCCGCCGCCGAGGGCGCGCACAAGGTGGCGGAGTTTCTGCGCGGCCATGCGAGGGTCGCTTCGGTCTGGTATCTTGGCTTTCTGCCCGAGGACCATCCGGACCGGCCGATATTCGAGCGCCAGTGCAAAGGTCCGGGCTCGACGTTCAGTTTCGAGGTCAAAGGCGGCGAGGCCGAAGCCTTCGCCGTTTTGGATAAGCTCGAAGTGATCAAGCTTGCTGTCAGCCTCGGCGGAACCGAGACGCTGGCCTCGCATCCCGCCGCTATGACCCATTCCGACATTCCGCAGGAGGAGCGGCTGCGCCTGGGCATCACGCCGGCTTTGATCCGCATCTCCGTCGGCATCGAAAACCCGGATGATCTCATCGCAGATCTCGACCAGGCGCTAAGAGGGTGACATCTTCTCACTCGTACTGCAGGCTCGGAAGGTCCAGGCCCTTCTCGCGTGCGCATTCGACCGCCGCAGCATAGCCTGCGTCGGCGTGGCGCATGACGCCAGTCGCCGGATCGTTCCATAAGACCCGCTCGATCCGCCGCGCCGCTTCCGGCGTGCCATCGCAGACGACGACCATCCCGGCGTGCTGGGAGAAGCCCATGCCAACGCCGCCGCCGTGATGGATCGAAACCCAGGTCGCGCCCGAGGCGCAATTCAAGAGCGCGTTGAGGAGGGGCCAGTCGGAGATGGCGTCCGAGCCGTCCAGCATCGCTTCGGTTTCGCGGTTGGGTGACGCAACGGAGCCGGAATTGAGATGGTCGCGGCCAATAACGATCGGGGCCGTTAGCTCGCCCGAGGCAACCATGGCGTTGAACGCGAGGCCGAGCCGGTGCCGGTCGCCGAGGCCGACCCAGCAGATGCGGGCCGGCAGGCCCTGGAACTTGATCCGCGCCCGCGCCATGTCGAGCCAGTTGTGCAGATGCGGCGTCGTCCGGGCATCAGCTCCTTCACCTTGGCGTCGGTCCTGTAAATGTCCTCCGGATTGCCCGACAAGGCCGCCCAGCGGAACGGCCCGACTCCGCGGCAGAACATTGGCCGGATATAGGCCGGAACGAAGCCCGGGAAATCGAACGCGTCCTTGACGCCCTCGTCGAGCGCCATCTGGCGGATGTTGTTGCCGTAGTCGACAGTCGGAACCCCGGCGTGAGCGTAGGCGAGCATCGCCCGCACATGCTCGGCCATCGACGCCTTCGCGGCGCGCTCCACGCCCTTGGGATCGCTCGCGCGCCGCTCCTCCCATTGGGCGAGTGTCCACCCCCTCGGCAGATAGCCATTGACGGGATCATGGGCGGAAGTCTGGTCGGTGACGATGTCCGGCTTAACGCCGCGGCGCACGAGCACAGGCATCACTTCGTCCGCATTGCCGAGGAGCGCGACGGAGACGGCTTTCTTCTCCTTGGTGGCTCTTTCAATGATTGCGAGCGCCTCGTCGAGGTCCTTAGCCTGTACGTCGACGTAGCCCGTGCGCAGGCGAAACTCGATGCTGGATGGGCGGCACTCGACGGCGAGTAGAGAAGCGCCGGCCATCGATGCGGCTAGCGGCTGCGCACCGCCCATGCCGCCGAGGCCGGCGGTTAGAATCCATTTTCCTTTAAGATCGCCGCCGTAGTGCCTTCGCCCCATCTCGGCGAAGGTCTCGTAAGTGCCCTGCACGATGCCCTGCGAGCCGATATAGATCCACGAGCCTGCAGTCATCTGGCCGTACATCATCAGGCCCTTGCGATCGAGCTCATTGAAGCAGTCCCAGGTCGCCCAGTGCGGGACCAAATTGGAGTTGGCGATCAACACCCGCGGTGCGTCGACATGAGTGCGGAACACGCCGACCGGCTTGCCGGATTGGACGAGCATGGTCTCGTCGCCCTCGAGCCGGCGCAACGTCGCGACGATGCCGTCGAACGCCGGCCAGTCGCGCGCCGCCCGCCCAATTCCGCCATAGACGACGAGCTCGCCCGGCCGCTCGGCGACGTCGGGATCGAGGTTGTTCATCAACATCCGCAGTGGCGCTTCGGTGAGCCAGCTCTTAGCGCTTAGCTCGGACCCGCGGGGGCTGCGAATGACGCGCATATTGTCCAGTCGGGCAGGCACGCTCATGGGACTCGCCTTTCGAAATTGTCACTCTCGCACCTCGGGTCTAACCGGGATCCTCAGTCGCGGCCGCTTGCGGGGATGCGTTCGATTCCCGACCGCTCCCTCCGCTCCCGCCGGGAATGACAATGCCTTATTTCCATCAGCCGCCAACTGCCGCGAGGATCGTCTCCAAAACGCGCTTGAGCGTCGCGCGCGTTGACCCAGCGCGGGCTACGTCGATCGACGCCGGCCAGTTATCGAGCGCCGGGCGCCCGGGCTCCTGCATATAGGCCCGGCAGGCGAGCTCGAGTTGCAAGGCCTCGACGCCCTGATCCGGCCTCCCGTAGGCGCGCGTGATCCAGCCGCCCTTGAACCGTCCGTCGAGGACCACGCTTTCTTCGGACGCCGCCAGGACTTTTCCGACCGCCGTGCGGATTGCCGGATTACAGCTCGCCCCTGAATTGGTCCCGAGATTGAACACGGGCAATTCGCCGTCGAAGAGACGCGGGATACGCGAACGAATGGAGTGTGCGTCGAATAGCGCGACGCGCTTGAACCTCTCGCGCAGGCGCGCGATCTCGCGGCCGAGCGCACTGTGATATGGATCGAAGAAGAACCGTCGCCTTTCGGCAATCGACGATTCGTCCGGTGCTTGCCCCGCCCGATAGAGCGGCTCGCCGTCGAACGTCGTCGTCGGACACAGCTCGGTCGTCGCCTGACCTGGATAAAGCGAAGCTCCGCTCGGATCGCGATTGACGTCGATGATTGAACGCGAAAGCTTCGTGCTCAGAACCGTCGCGTCGAGCGGATCGACAAAGTCGTAAAGTTCGTCGAGATGCCAGTCGGCGTCCTTCCGCGCGAGCCAAGGATCGACGAATGCCGGTTGGAATTGGGCGAGTTCAACGCCGGCATGGGGAATGCTGACCACCAGCGGAGCATCGCCGCGTCTCACAATGAGCCAGTCGGGATGCTCGGCCATCATCGCGCGGGGCTCTCGAGGCAGGGCAGGACCGTGTGATCGATGGCGTCGATGACCGCGCCTTCGTGCACCATGCGCGTCGCCGCGGTGATGTCGAGATGAAAAAAGCGGTCGTCCTCGAGGCGAGGAACCTCGCGGCGCAGCAGAGCCCGCACCCCTTCGAGCGACGCGCTCGACTTGAGGGGCGCGTGAAAGTCACAGGCCTGGGCGGCGGCGAGGAGTTCGATGCCGACGATCGATAATGCGTTCTCCGCCATCGGCGCAAGACGCCTCGCACCATGAGCCGCCATCGAAACGTGATCCTCCTGGTTGGCGGAGGTTGGGATCGAATTGACGCTCGCCGGATAGGCTCGTTGTTTGTTCTCGGCGACGAGCGCCGCCGCGGTCACCTGGGCGATCATGAATCCGGAGTTGAGCCCGGGCTTAGGCGTGAGGAACGCCGGTAGCCCGGAGAGCGCTGGATCGACGAGAAGCGCAATCCTCCGCTCGGCGAGCGAGCCGATTTCGCAAATCGCGAGCGCAATCATGTCGGCGGCGAAGGCGACGGGCTCGGCGTGAAAGTTGCCGCCCGACAACGCTTCGTCGGTATCGGCGAAGATGAGCGGATTGTCGGAAACGGCGTTCGCTTCCGCAACCAGCGTCGCTGCGGCCTGGCGCAGAAGATCGAGACAGGCCCCCATCACCTGCGGCTGGCAGCGCAAGCAATAGGGGTCCTGGATTCGTTCGTCGCCCGTGAGGTGCGAAGCGCGAATGGCGCTTCCGACGAGCAGGGCGCGCAATGCGGCGGCGACCTCGATTTGGCCTCGATGGCGCCTAAGCGCATGAATTCGGGCGTCGAACGGCGTGTCGGATCCGCGTGCGCCGTCTGTCGACAGTGCGCCGGTCACAAGCGCCGAGCGAAACAGCGTCTCGGCCTCGAACAAGCCGATCAGCGCATTAGCCGTTGAGAATTGCGTTCCGTTGAGCAGCGCGAGCCCCTCCTTGGGCTCAAGCGCGATCGGCTCGAGGCCGACCTCGGCGAGGCCGGCGGCGGCGGGCGCGAGGCGATTCCCTAGCCGCGCCTCCCCGACGCCGATCATTGCCGCGGCCATATGGGCGAGCGGGGCGAGATCGCCCGACGCGCCGACCGACCCTTGCGCCGGGACAACCGGGGTCAGGCCGCGGGCGAGCATAGCCTCGATGAGGCCAACCGTCCGCGGCTGGACGCCTGAGGCGCCCTGGGCGAGGCTTCCTAGCTTAAGCGCCATCATGAGCCGAGTTGTCGCGACCGAGGCGGGTTCACCGACGCCGGCCGCGTGCGACAGGACGATATTGCGCTGAAGCTGAGCCAGATCGGCGAGCTCCACGCGCACGGCGGCGAGTTTGCCGAAGCCCGTGTTGATTCCGTAGACCGGCTGGCCGCGGGCGACAATCCGCTCGACCGCGCCGGCGCTTGCGACCACGTCGGCGTGATTGGACGGATCGACGGCGACCGGCGCGCCGCGCCAGATCGCCCGCCAGTCGGCAAGCGACGCCTCGCCGGCGCGCAGAACAACGGTCATTGTCCCCTCCAGACGCGCGCGTAGAGCGGGTTGAAACCTAGCCGATAGACGAGTTCGGCCGGACGCTCGATGTCCCATATCGCGAGATCGGCCCATTTGCCGACTTCAAGGGTTCCTGCTTCCCCCGCGAGGCCGAGAGCGCGCGCCGCGTTGCGCGTGGCGCCGGCGAGGCATTCGTCGACGGTGAGCCCGAACAGCGTCGCCGCCATGTTGAGCGCGAGCAAAACCGAGGTCAGCGGCGAAGTTCCGGGATTGGAGTTGGTGGCGACAGCCATTGGCAGTCGATACTTGCGCATGAGGTTGATCGGAGGCGCCTGCCGTTCGCGCAGCACGTAGAAGGCGCCTGGAAGCAGGACCGCGGTCACGTCGGCCTTCGCCATTGCCCGCGACGCCCTGTTCGTCGGTGAATTCGAGATGATCGGCCGACAGCGCGCCAAACTTGGCTGCAAGCGACGCGCCGCCTGAGTTCGACAACTGATCGGCGTGCAGCTTGACCGGAAGCCCCGCCCGGCGTGCGGCGGCGAACACGCGGGCGATCTCGTCCCGGGTAAACGCGATGCGCTCGCAGAACCCGTCGACCGCATCGATCAGGCCTTCGCCAGCAAGCGCCGGGATCATTTCGTCGGCGACTTTGGCGACATAGGCAGCGCGGTCGTCAGCGAATTCCGGCGGCAGCGCGTGCGCGCCGAGGAAAGTCGTCCGGACCGTGACCGGGCGCTGATTGGCGAGCCGGCGGGCGACGCGGAGCGATTTGCGCTCGGCGCCAAGTTCGAGTCCATAGCCGGACTTAACTTCAATTGTCCCGGCGCCCTCCGCTATCAGGGCGTCCACCCGCCGCAGCGCCGTTTGCATCAGTTCTTCCTCAGTCGCGGCGCGGGTAGCGCGTACGGTTGAGAGGATTCCTCCGCCTTCGCGAGCGATCTCTTCATACGTGGAGCCGGCGAGCCTGAGCTCGAATTCGTGCGCCCGATCGCCCCCGTAGACGAGGTGGGTGTGGCAATCGATCAATGCGGGTGTGATCCAACGGCCTTCGCAGTCGACGACGCGCGCGCCATTGCATAACGCGGACGGAAGCTCGTCCTGCGAACCGGCGTAAGCAATCCGCCCGCCTCGCGCGGCGATCGCGCCGCCTTCGATGACCCCCAGCCCCGGCCGCTCCGGCGCGAGGGTCGCAAGACGGGCGTTGAGCCAAACCGTTCCGTGACCGCGGGTGTCGTTTGCGTGAACCATTCCTTTGCAGCTCATGTATATCCGTATTGATCAAGCGGTTCTTTCTCCAAGGTCGATTGGCCTTTAGGAGGCGTTTGCGTGAACGACCAGCTTTCGCATGATGCGCTCAGGCGACTTGCGGGTTTTCCGGTTTGATGAGTGTGCATATTTGCCTTCATGTCCGGATTGAAGCGAGCTGCGACGAGGGCGGCATATAGAGCGCCTCGCAGACATCGGCGCACGCGCGAATGAATGAGCGACCGGTCCAGCGTCCTGACTGTCGTGCGATGGCCCACCCGGCGCTCAGCGGCTTCACGCCGCAGCTCATTTATTGCATAGACATGGCAAGGCGGTGATGCTGGATACGCCGGGAATGCTGATCAGGATGTCTAAGCGATCGGCGAGGCTCGCGTCGGCTTCGACAATCTGGAGAATAGCGGCTTCGACTGTCGCGATCTGCCGATCGATCTGTTCGAGGCGCTGAGCATTCTGACGCTTCAACAGTGAGAGCGTCAGAGCTTTTCCACGGTTCTTGGCGGCGGTGCGATCCTTCACCAGGGCCTCGCGAGCGACATAAAGCTCCTTCAGTTCGAGCAAGACTTCGCTTCGCGCCGCACGCGCCTCCGATTCCAGCAATGCGCCCATGCGGCCAGAATCGCCGCATCCAGGCGATCCGTCTTCGCCAACTTGCCGGTCGCCTCGCGAAACGGCGCGCCTGACGCGGATTGACTTTGACGAACGGAACGCCGGATGCGCCGAGCGCACGTTCGACGGCGCGATGATAGGGCCCGGTCGGTTCGAACACGACACGGTATAGAGGCGTCTCCGCCAGCCATTTGATGAGCGCCTCGTGACCTCCCTTATTATTGGCGAAACGTCGTATGGCGCCGTCGGCCAGCCGGTAGGCGTCGAGATGGTCTTTCGACACATGACGCCGATGGTATCGTTCTTCATCTTTCCCGCCTCTGCTTGTCATTCGGGCTCTCCCCCGGGTATCCGTTCAGGCCAAAGGAAAGAGGGGCGATCAAACTCTAGCTCGACCGTCAAACGGTCAGCGTACTCCCGATCCGACCCTCGCCGCTGACGAGAGGGCAGCCACCCTCTCCCAGCGTCCTTCCGCCTTCTCGGCGCGAAAAGTCATAAGACAAGCTATATCCAAACCTCTTCCGTCGCTGAGCCTATATTTCATCGAACACAGTACCTAAAACGCTTGAATGACACCCCCCCATTGATGCACCTCCAATGAGTGAAGCCCTTTGCTCTTTCCACTCGCGCGAGACCGGTGAGATCGCCGTCGCCAAAGCGATCACAGCGCGGATATCTCTGAAATCGCGACCGCCCGCGGTGAGGACCCTCGATGACCTACGCCTTTGACCATCTGCTCCAGATAACAAGCGTGTCCTCCGCGAGCCCCTGTCGCGAACAATTCCTATGGTGAAATAGTTCGAAAGGCAAGCGGCGCGCGCGCCATATACTCTGCTATCTGATGCAAGTACAAAGCGATGAGAACAGCAACTTTGCGAAGCTCGCAAACTAGGCGGCTCGACAAATCGTTTGAGGTTTTCATATTGGAATCGGTCCGACGCCTTCCCAAACGATGTAGTCAGATCGCGCGCTCTCGTCTTAAGAAAAGGTTACCTCGCCCGCTCTAACTCTGCTACTTTCCCGCGACGCCGATTGCAGGCGGAAGCCAATCGTGGGAGCCAAGCTTTGCCTGTCCTTCACGCCGCAAGGGCGCTTACCCCCGAGGACTGGAAGTCCGATGTGCGGGTGACGATCGAAGCCGGGAAGATCGTCGCCGTCGAGATCGGCGCCGAGGCCCAGGAGGGCGACGAGCGTCACGCGATTATGGCGCCGGCGCCAGCGAACCTGCACAGCCACGCGTTCCAGCGGGCTATGGCTGGTTTAGCCGAAATCCGCGGCGGGGAGATAGACACGTTCTGGACCTGGCGCGAAACGATGTATCGCCTCGCGCTTCAGATGTCGCCCGACGACGTCGAGGCGGTTGCCGCGCAGCTCTATGTCGAGATGCTGGAGGCGGGGTTCGCCGCCGTTGCCGAATTCCATTACCTCCATAGCGCGCCCGATGGTTCGCCCTACGAGTTCGCGCGCGGAAATGGCTGGGCGCATTCTCTCTGCCGCCAGACGGACAGGCATCGGGATGACGCTGCTTCCCGTCTTTTACGCTCATTCCACGTTCGGCGGCGCGCCGCCTAAACCGCAGCAGAGGCGGTTCGTTAACGACGTCGCGTCGTTCGCGCGTCTCGTCGATGATTGTCGCCAGATGGTGGAGAGCGAACGAGACGAGGCGATAGGTATCGCGCCGCATAGCCTTCGCGCCGTGAGTCCGGCCGAACTTTCCGAACTGATATCCCTGGCTGGGGACGCTCCAATCCACATCCATGCCGCCGAGCAGATGAAGGAAGTCGACGACTGCATCGCCTGGTCGGGCGCCCGGCCGGTGCGTTGGCTGATTGACCACGCGGGGATCAACGAAAAGTGGTGTCTCGTGCATGCGACGCATATGGACCAGGGAGAGACGCGCGACCTCGCGCGCTCGGGCGCAGTCGCCGGCCTTTGCCCCATAACCGAGGCCAACCTTGGCGACGGCATCTTCAACGCCGCGGATTACCTCCGCTGTGGCGGGCGCTACGGCATCGGCTCAGACTCCAACGTCAGCATCGGCGTCGCGGCTGAGTTGCGCCAGCTCGAATATTCACAAAGGTTGCGCGAGCGGGCGCGCAACGTCTGCGCCCCGGACGGGGGATCAACGGGTCGCGCGATGCTCGAGGCGATTTGGTCGGGCGGCGCTCAGGCGCTTAGGCGCCGCTGTGGCCGGCTGGCGCCCGGGGCATCCGCCGACATTCTGACCTTTCGCGCCGACCATCCGACCCTCGCCGGAAAGGCTGACGACGAAATCCTCGACGCGTGGATCTTTTCAGTGGGAAACGGGCTGGTGGATTGCGTCTGGAGCGGCGGCCTGAAGGTCGTCGTCGACGGCCGCCATGTGTTCAAGGACCAAGTCGCGGCGCGATTCACAACGACCATGCGCGAACTGAGCGAACTGCCAGCATGACGTATGTCGTCGTTACGAGAGCCATATGGCTTCCGAAAGGACGCGCGTCTTTCAACGCCGTTTGGCCGCAATGACGGCGTGAATCACCGCCGTCCACCCAACTCATCGATGTGGACGAGCAAGTCGGCTGGGTCCTCGTAAACGCGGAAGGCTGTCGCCTGCTGTAGTTCGCTCGCGCCGTAGCCGCCGCACAGGAGCCCGACACCGAGCGCGCGGCAGCGCGCCGCCGCCAACATGTCCCAGATGCTGTCGCCGACCACGACGGCGGTCTCGATCGGCGCGTTCAGACGCGCCGCGGCGGCGAGAAACAAGTCGGGGTCTGGCTTGGCGTATTTGACTTGATCGCGCGTCACCACCGGCGTTTTCGCCGGGTCGACGCCGAGCGCCGCAAGGTTGACCCCGGCCGTCTCCATTCGTCCGCTGGTTGCGATCGCCCATTGAAGCCCGGCGTTGGTGAGCCAGGCCAGCAATTCCCGCGCGCCCGGCAATGGCCGGATCTGGCTCGACATCCGCCGATAGGTCTCCGCATGTTTCCGTCGCAGGCGCTCGAGCCGGTCCTCGCTCATCTCGACACCGGTTTCCCGTTCGAGTTGGTTGGTAAACAGACCGCCGCTCATGCCGATCTTGCGATGGATGCGCCAGACCGAGAGGTCGATGCCCTCGCTATCGATAGCCTCCTTCCACGCCAGCACGTGCTGATAGACGCTGTCCACCAGCGTGCCGTCGAGATCAAACAGGAATACGGGCTCGATACGCATCGGCCTTGTATCCTCGAATAAGGCGCCTTCCGGCAAGGGCTTCGCCAGTGACGGATGAGGTCGCGATGGCGCCAGTGGGCGCCCCCTTGTCAATCGCAATTCGCAGGCGAGTAACGACGCGCGCCACCGCCGGGTTTCGCGCCTGCAAGCCGCGTTCCGTTTCGATTATCCGGCCCCACAGCCAAATCCTCGTCCCTGTAGAGCCAGCATCAGGTGGCTCGGCGGCGCCAGCAAGACTATTGCACAGTCTTAGAATATTAGTAACCACTCCGCTCCAGTCCCTTCTTGCAAACTGCGTGGTTACTCCTGCGTCGATAAAGGTTACTCTTAAGATGTCCTTTGTACGATCTGCGATCCGTGTATGGTTTCATCATCAGCTTCTGAAAGGTCCGCCTTCATGGATTCCGATAGTCAGATCGGCTCGATCCTCGGCTGCTTCGCCGACGCCGTGATTCACCCGTCGATCGCCAGCCTGCCGATGGGATTTCTCGTCCTCGTGCTGGCGGTCCTGACCGTTGCCGCGCTTCCGGAGGGCGCGCGTGAAAGGATGCGGTTGGCCGGCCTGACAGCGTTCGGGCTTGTCGTCAGCCTATCCCTGTCATGGCCCATCAATTGGGCTGCGATCTTACGCTGAGCGGCGCCGGCAGCATTTGCAGCAAGATAGTTTCGGCTGCCTCCGGGCAGCGGTCTGCTTTTGCGGATGGCCGTTCGCGCGCGAGTCGCTCAATAACGGGCTCTGGCTACAGCTGGGTAGACCTCGCCGATACAACGAACCCCCAGGCCGTGGAGTATGGCGTCGCTTTTCGCCGACGGGTAGGGTGTCGCGGTCAGGTTGTTCCTGAGCTCCGTCATAGGTTCGCACGCCGAGTATCGGAGCTCGGCCTGGGCAGAGGGGAGTGGAGGCGTGGTGGCGCAGCCGGTCAACAAGGGCAGGACGATCACCGCGCTCGCCATACGCATGGGATTCAGCTCCGAAGCCGTGACGAACGGAACGTAGGCGCGCAGGCTGGACCGAGCCTGACGCGTGCTCCCCCGGGCGTGGCGGAACCGTCGGGCGATGGGCGTCCTACGTGTCGTTCCGCCCGCTTAACGGTCTACGAGGCTCGCAAGCGGTTCGGGGGCAAAAGAAAAGAAAGCGCAGCTTCGCAAGCCTGTTCCGCCTTCAGCGTCAGGAGTGCGTCGGCGCGGGTTCGACCGAGGTTGATCGCCGCCACCGGCTTTCCAGCTCCAGCCGCCCTTTGGACGAAGCGGAAGCCGGAATAGACCATGAGTGAAGAGCCAACGACCAGCATCGCGTCGGCTTCATCGAGATCACGCTCAGCCTCATCGATCCGATCGCGGGGAACGTTCTCGCCGAAAAACACGACGTCGGGCTTGAGCACGCCGCCACAGCGGCGGCAAGGCGGCACCACGAAGGACGCAAAATCGGCGCCGTCAAGATCGGCGTCGCCGTCGGGCGCTTCCGTCGCGTCCAAATCCAGCCAGTCAGCGTTCAGCCGGCCGAGCTCGTGCTGCATTTCGCCGCGAGGCGATCTCCGATCGCAATCCATGCAGCGGACAAGATCGATCCTGCCGTGCAGGTCGATCACCCGTGCGCTGCCGGCTGCCTGGTGCAGCCGGTCGACGTTCTGGGTGAGGACGAGCCTGATTCTGCCCATTGCCTCGAGTTGAGCCAGGGCGCGATGAGCGTCGTTCGGCTGCGCCCGACGAATGCGCTCCCAGCCGACGAGGCTTCGCGCCCAATAGCGCCGCCGGGCCCTTTCGTCACCCATGAAGGCCTGAAAAGCCATCGGTTGCGCGCGCTTCCATTGACCCTCGGCGTCGCGATAGTCGGGAATGCCCGAGCCGGTGCTGCACCCGGCGCCCGTCAAGACGAAGAGGCGCCGATGCTGGTCGACGAAGTCTTCGAGGCTACCGCGCTCGATCATGTGGCGATATGTAGCGCACCCGCCCGCTGGCGGCCAATTGAACCGGTAAGCGCCGTCGCATTGTCGACCAGGAGCGATGCGCGATCGCCTCGTCCGGCGCCCAGTCGGCCAAGCAGGTCGAACAGAATCGCGTCGTCGGGCTTGGCGTCGGCCTTTTCGGTCGGTGCGGCCAGTCGCTGCCCCAGACCATTCGCTCCGGCGCGGCGTTGACGTAAGCCTTGGCGACCTTGCTGACGTCGCTATAGGCGGGCGGCCCGACCTTCGAGTCCTGGTAAGCGCTGGAAAGCTTAACCCAGACCCGGCCGCGATCGACGGGCTTGAGCACCAATGCGAACGCCGGGTGATCGACGCCGGCCGGCTCGGGAATGCGCCCCATGTCATCGAAGACAATTGGGAGGGCAGGCGTCGCAGAAGGCTCTGCGTTCTCCACGATCTGGTCGCCAGCATCTGGATCTGGATATGCCAGCCGAGATCGTTGACGCGCTTCGATAGCGGCTCGAGCATGTCGAGCGTGGTCGCGCCGGGATTACGAGTTGAGTCGGATGCCGCGAATTCCGAGGCTGTCCAGCCGCTTGAGCTCAGCGTCGCCGACGCTTGTGTCGACCACCGCGACACCGCGGGCTCATCGCGCCAAGCTTGGCTATCGCGTCGAGGGTGCAGGAATTATCCGTGCCGTAGGTCGACGGCGTGACCACGACATTGCGCGTCGCGCCGATCCGCTTCTGCAACAGCCGATAGTCGTCGACGGTCGCATCCGGCGGCCTGAGCTTGGCGTTCGGCGCCACCGGAAACCGGCTGTCGTAGATGTGCATGTGACAGTCGCAGGCGTTCAGCGGCGCCTTGAGCTTAGGCGGTTCGGTCCCCGACGACCATGGCGCCGGCAGCTGCGCCTGAGCGAGGGAGCGATCGAACCCACCAGCCGTCATGGCCGTCGCTCCCATCGCTCTCAGCAACGCGCGGCGCGCGATGTTTGCGCTCATGTCGTTTCCTCCCCCTGTTCTGGTCGTGAGCCAGCTGACCGGATCAAGGTAACCCGGTCGTGGAACGCCGCAATGGCTTGCTTCGGAGCGAGTCGATTTATATTTTGACCGGTCACGGTCTTGCGGCGCCGCGCGACGGCTCTATCCGGGCGCGACGATCTGCGCCACCTCGGCGCGCAGGGCCGGCAACAGGTCGAGCTCGAACCACGGATTGCGCTTGAGCCATGCGTTGTTCCGCCACGATGGATGAGGGATCGGCATGAGGCGCGGACGGTCGCCGCAGCGATAGACGTTGCGCCATTTGGCGACGGTTTCAGTCAATCCCGCGGCGACAGCTGCCGCGCCGAGATGCCAAGATTGGGCGTGAAGGCCGACCAGCAGGACGAGCTCGAGATCGGGCAAGCGATGAAACAATCGCTCGCGCCACGTCTCTGCGCATTCGCGGCGAGGCGGCAGATCGCCGCCTTTCGCATCGAGACCCGGAAAACAGAATCCCATCGACACGATCGCAACCTTCACTGGATCGTAGAATATCTCCTCGCCGATGCCGAGCCATTGACGCAGGCGGACGCCGGACGGGTCGGTGAAGGGGCGCCCTGAGGCGTGAACGCGGGCGCCCGGAGCCTGGCCAGCGATGCAGAGGCGGGCGGCGGCCGAGACCTGGAAGGCGGGTCGAGGCTCATGAGGCAGGGGAGCGCCGTATCTAGGCGCATCGCGACAGAGCCGGCAGGCGCGCACCTCTTCGGCGATCACCTCGAGCGAAGGATAGGGTGGTTCCATGGGCGTCCAGTTATCGAAGCGGCATGAGCCGAGCAAGCGCTCGGATCGCGCGAACCGCGTGAGCTGTTCCCGCAAACCGTGGTTTGACGAACCCGCCTAAAGATAATGTCAAGCGGCTGAGGCGAACGGCGGTACCGTTGTAGTATTGACAGTGAAAGCGATCCGGCGCGAACATCTGACGAAGAGAACGTGCGCTGGGCCGAGCAGCGCAGCGGGGGCGGGGAAATGATGCTGAAGATACCCTCTCAGCGGCTGGTTTCGCGCTTGGCGCCATTGACCGTGGCCATGTTTCTTGGTGGGTGCAACTGGGCCGTGCTCAATCCGAAGGGCCCGGTTGGCGACGGCAACGCCACACTGCTTGTCGATTCAGTGGCCATCATGCTTGTCATTGTGGTCCCGACCATCATCGCCACCCTCGCCATCGCCTGGTGGTTCCGGTCGTCCAACCAGAGGGCGTTCTATCTGCCGGACTGGGAATATTCGGGTCAGCTGGAATTGATTGTCTGGGCGATTCCGCTGCTCACCATCATGCTTCTCGGCGGAGTGACCTGGATTGGCGCGCATGACCTTGATCCGGCGAAGCCGCTTGTATCCAAAGAAGAGCCGCTCAACATTCAGGTCGTATCGCTCGACTGGAAATGGCTGTTCATCTACCCCGACCAGCACATCGCGAGTGTCAATCGTGTGGTGATTCCGGCCGGGACGCCGATCCGTTTTTCGCTGACCTCGGGCAGCGTCATGACCGCCTTTTTCGTCCCCCAGCTTGGCAGCATGATCTACACCATGAACCGGATGAGGACGCAGCTCTACCTCAGCGCTGATGATCCGGGTGTCTTTCGCGGCCTTGCGACTCAGATAAGCGGCGACGGATTCGCCGACATGCATTTCGAAGTCGAGGCTAAATCACCGCAGGACTTCTACGCCTGGCTGGGTCAAGTGCGCGGCGGCGGACCGGCGTTGACGCCGGAAAGCTACATCGAGCTGTCGAAGCAGAGCGTCGTGCCGGAGCCGTTCACCTTCCAAACCGTGACGGATGGGTTGTTCGAGAAGATCCTCGATCAGACGCTGCCCCCCGGCCCGGGCCCAGTCGCCGAGACCGACCCGGGCGCGATCGCGGCGAGCACTCCTCGGCTGTGCGTTGGGAGGCGGAACTAGCATGTTTGGCAGGCTGACCTGGGACGCAATCCCTTTCGACCAGCCGATCCCTTTGGCTGCGGGCGGGTTTGTCGTCCTGGTGTTGGTTGGCGGCGTCGCCTTCATCACCCTGAAGGGATGGGTTCCCTATCTGTGGCGCGAATGGATCACCAGCGTCGACCACAAGCGGATCGGGGTCATGTACGTCACGCTCGCGGCGGTGATGCTGCTGCGCGGCTTTGTCGACGCGATCATGATGCGCTCGCAGCAGGCTTTGGCCTTCCAGTCTCAGGGCTATCTGCCGCCGGAGCATTACAACCAGATCTTCTCCGCCCATGGCACGATCATGATCTTCTTCGTGGCCATGCCGTTTGTGATCGGCCTCATGAACCTCGTCGTGCCGCTGCAGCTCGGCGTGCGCGACGTCGCTTTCCCCACCCTCAATTCGGTCAGTTTCTGGCTGACCGCGACTGGCGCGCTTCTCGTCAACCTCTCGCTGGTCGTCGGCGTGTTCTCACGCACCGGCTGGCTGCCTTTTCCACCGCTGTCGGAACTCAAATACTCGCCCGACGTCGGAGTCGACTACTACTTGTGGGGAGTGCAGATCTCCGGGGTCGGGACGGTGATGACCGGCGTCAATTTCGTCACCACCATCCTTAAGATACACGCCCCCGGCATGACCTATATGCGCATGCCAATCTTCACCTGGACGGCGCTCGCCGCCAATCTCCTGATTGTCGCCGCGTTCCCGGTTCTGACCGCGACGCTGGCGATGCTGACGCTCGACCGGTACCTCGGCTTCCATTTCTTCACCAACGAAGCCGGCGGCAACGTGATGATGTTCATGAACCTCATCTGGATTTGGGGCCATCCGGAGGTTTACATTCTTATTCTTCCCGCGTTCGGCGTATTTTCCGAGGTGGTGTCGACGTTCTCGCGCAAGACGCTGTTCGGCTACCGCTCGATGGTCTTGGCGACCATGGCGATTTGCGTCATCGCGTACATGGTCTGGCTGCACCACTTCTTCACGATGGGCGCCGGCCCCAACGTCAACGCGGTCTTCGGCATCGCGTCCATGATCATCGCGGTGCCGACGGGGGTGAAAATATTCAACTGGATGTTCACCATGTTTGGCGGCAGGGTCCACTACGCCTCGCCGATGCTGTGGTCGATCGGCTTCATGGTCACCTTCGTTATCGGCGGCCTGACCGGCGTTTTGGTCGCGGTAGTGCCGGCGGATTTCATGCTGCACAACAGCCTTTTCCAGGTCGCCCATTTTCACAACGTCATCATCGGCGGCGTCCTGTTTGGGATGTTTGCTGGATACACCTTCTGGTTCCCCAAAGCGTTTGGCTTCCGCCTGCATGAGGGCTGGGGCAAAGCCGCTTTCTGGTGCTGGTTCTTTGGCTTTTACCTGGCGTTCATGCCGCTCTATGTCGTGGGCTTGATGGGCATGACCCGGCGGATGCAGCACTACGACGTGCCCGAATGGCGTCCGTGGCTCCTGGTCGCCGCGTTGGGCGCTGTGGTCGTTCTCGCCGGCATTGTGTGTCAGATCACACAATTGGTCGTGAGCATCCGCCATCGCGAGGAGCTGCGGGACCTGACCGGCGATCCGTGGATGGGCCGGTCGCTCGAATGGTCGACGTCGTCGCCGCCTCCGGTGTTCAACTTCGCGGTCCTGCCCCATGTCGAGGACCGGGATGACTACTGGCGCACGGAGCATGCCGCCGGTCGCCCGACGGAGCCGGCAACCGAACCCCAATACGCGCCAATCCATATGCCGAGGAACAGCGCGACCGGCTTCGTCTGTGCGTTTTTCGCTACCTTCGGGGGTTTCGGCATGATCTGGCAGATCTGGTGGCTGGTCATTGTCGCCATGATTGGCGCCTTCGCGACCTTCGTCGTTTTCGCCTGGCGCGACCGGACCGAATACGAAATCCCGGCCGAAGAGGTCGCGCGCATCGACCGCGCCAACCGTTTCGCGCGGAGCCAGGCGCGCGCAGCGCTGCAGGCTGCGGAATGACCGCCTTCGAGGCCGGCGCCGGCTATGGCGGACAGAATTGCGGTGGCGGCCCCGCCACGATCCTAGGCGGCGGATCGGAGCCGCTGGTTTCCCACGCCGACGGCAGCCCGGCCTCAAGACGCATAATCGTCGGCTACGGCTTCTGGATCTTCCTGCTCAGCGACATCGTCATGTTCTCGGCGTTCTTCGCCACCTATGCGGTGCTGTCTGGAGAGACCGCCGGCGGTCCGAGCGGGAAGGATCTCTTCAACCTCACCAATGTCGCGATCGAGACCGCGTTCCTTTTGATCTCGAGCTTCACTTGCGGAATCGCCACCATCGGCGCACGGGCTCGCCGACCGCTGATGTACTACGGCGGCATGGCGCTGACTTTCGTGTTCGGGGCGGGCTTCCTGTTCATCGAGATCCGCGAGTTCGTCGGCATGATCGCGCAAGGCGCCGGGCCGAGCCGCAGCGCCTTCCTGTCGGCGTTTTTCACTCTCGTCGGCTGCCACGGCGTCCACGTCACGCTCGGCCTCCTGTGGCTGCTCACCATGGTCGCACAGGTGTTCGCCAAGGGCTACCGGGCCGACATCCTCCGGCGCGTCCTCTGCTTCGGCCTATTCTGGCACACCCTCGACATTATCTGGGTGGCGATTTTCACCGTGGTCTATCTGTTGGGAGCGGGCTGATGAGCCAATCCGACATCGATACGGTTCTCCATCACGGCGACGCCGCGCCGGGGGATGAGCCAGCCGGCCGCCATGAGGTGGTGGAAGGCCTTTTGGGCTACGCGATCGGCCTCTTGCTCGCCGCATTCATCACCGCCGTCGCCTTCTTCATCGCCGGAACCAACCTGGTCTGGGGGCCGAGTATCCCGTTGGCGCTCGTGGTGCTGGCTATCGCCCAGATCGGCATCCACCTCGTCTTTTTCATCCACATCACAACCGGGCCGGACAATGCCAACAACGTGCTCGCGCTCGCCTTCGGCGTCCTCATCGTCATGCTAATCATCGTTGGATCGCTCTGGATCATGTCGAACCTCAGCCAGAACATGACCCCGATGCAGATGGGGTAGGGTTCCTCATCGGGAAAAACCCTTTCGGGCGCGGTCCGTTATTGCGCCCGACCCGGAGTGTAAAATGTGTATTATTCTACTCGGACGTTTTCAGCGATTTTGATAACGATTTAGTTCTACTGAGTTCACATTTCCGCAGATTCGCTGCGCCTTTGGATTTGGTAATCTGCCGATTCGGCTGGACGGCGAATGGCGGGCAAGATGGGGCTTTGGACGCAATCGAGTGAAGCGCGTTTTTCTGAATATGTTGAAGCCTTGGCGACAGTTTTGGGCCGCGAGGATCGGGCGGGACCTCTCAAGGATTATTGCATTGGCCTGTTGATGCCCGGCGAACGCAAGAGCGTCGAGCCGATGGCCGCGATCATTGCGCCGGCTCGGGTTTCGGCCAAGCATCAATCGCTTCTGCATCTGGTCGGTCAGGCGGCTTGGTCGGACGAGGCGGTTCTGGCCAAGGCGCGCGAACTGGTCCTGCCGGCGATCGAGGCGCAAGGGAAGATCGAGGCCTGGATTGTCGACGACACAGCCTTCACCAAGAAAGGCGTTCATTCAGTGGGCGTCGCCCGGCAATATTGCGGGCGGCTCGGCAAGATCGACAATTGTCAGATCGCGGTGACGCTTTCGATCGCCAATCATGCGGCGAGCCTGCCGATTGCCTATCAGCTTTATCTGCCGGAAGATTGGGCTGTGGACGAAGCCCGGCGCAAGGAGGCTCGTGTCCCGGACGACGTGACATTCCGGACCAAACCAGAGATCGCCCTCGCTCAGATCAGGGCCGCCCTCGCAGCGGGCGTCGCTCCGGGCGTCTTGCTGACTGATGCCGGTTATGGCGCCGACGGCGCGTTCCGCTCCGCCGTAACAGCCAGCGGTTTGACCCATGTGGTTGGCGTGCAATCGACGCTCAGCGTCTGGCCCCCTGGCGTCGAACCGCTGCCGCCCAAACCCTGGAGCGGACGAGGCCGCCCGCCATCGCGCATGCGCCGCGACGGCGGGCATGTCCCTGTTTCCGCCAAGACGCTGGCGCGGGGGCTTCCCGAGGAGGCTTGGCGCATCGTTCCATGGCGGGAGGGCTCTAACGAAATCTTGTCTTCGCGCTTCGCCGCCGTGCGGATCCGGCCGGCTTCGCGGGACTGGAAGTTTTCAACGCCTCATCCGCTGGAATGGCTTCTCATCGAATGGCCCGAGGGCGAAAAAGAGCCGACGAAATACTGGCTTTCGACCCTGCCCGAAGACACGCCCATCGACGTTCTCGTCGACACGGCCAAATTGCGCTGGCGCATCGAGCGCGACTACGAGGAACTCAAAAGCGAACTCGGCCTCGCCCATTTCGAAGGTCGAAGCTGGCGCGGATTCCATCACCACGCCGTCCTCTGCATCGCCGCCTACGGTTTTCTCATCCGCGAACGAGCGGCGATTCCCCCCTCAGGCCCCCGGCAGCGCCAAATGTCTCGCCTATCCTTGCGTCCCAAACCCAGAGGCGCCGCCAATCCGACCCGAACGACATGTCGAAAATTCGATCGCCACGATCCGAAGACAACTCACGATCGCGCTCGCCCGCACCCTCATGCGCTGCCCATGTTGCCAAGCTTTGCAATCACGACGACCCTATCCGGGATCATCGTGACACAGTAGAATTAGTAGCCTCAACGGATTAACGTCACGTGAGATCCGTGTTTATCCCCTATCTTGAAATGACCCTATGTCACAAATCGTACAAAGCCTAGAGGCAGGACCTTTCACGAAGCCTCAAGGAAGCACCCTCCTGGAGACTTATGAAAACTGTCTTCCTAATTTCGATAACCTTGATGAAGAACAGCATCTGAAGTTTGTAAAGGCAATTCGACTGAATTCAGATCAATTCAAAATCTCGGAAATCCGATTTGAAGATCAGAATTTGGCTCAAGTCCAACCGGTCGATTGATCGTCTTAGACAACTATATAATGAATATCTGATCAAGAACTCGATTGTTGCGTCGGCGATATTCATCACTTTGGCCCACATTGAATTCTATACTACATTGACGATCCTGACGCCCAGCTCGTTCACAATTTGACTGGCTTGCACATTTATTCCCCGATACAATGGCTGGAATAAAGAGAGAATGGGAGCCCTTTGCAAAACGCTCTGACCCGTGATTCTCTTGGCTTCTCCGAGAACGTGAGTCGCCGATGTCGCGCCGTAACTTCAGCCAACCATCGCTCGCCGACGCCTTCGTCAATGCCTATTCTTGTGTGGGCGGGTTCTTGGAAGATATCGCCAAGACATTCGAGTGGGCAGCGTTTGGCGTCTTGATGGGTCCATTGCATTCTTCTTCGGACGGCGCCCCAGCCTACCCGCCGCTGACCATGTTCAAGATCGTGCTTCTCCAGCAATGGTACGGGCTCTCGGACCCTGGCGCGGAGGAAGCCGTGCGCGATCGGCTGTCGTTTCGGCGCTTCTGTGGCATTCCGCTCGATCAGGAGACGCCCGACCATTCCTCGATCTGGCGCTTCCGCCAGCGCATCGAGAAGCTCGGCCAGTCGGAGAAGCTTCTGGCCGAGGTCAACCGTCAGCTCGACGCGCGAGGTCTGATCGTCAAACGCGGCACGCTGGTTGACGCCACGATCATCGCGGCGGCGGTGAAGCCGCCGTCTTTCGAGGAAGGCGTGGTCAGCGAGCGCGATCCCGACGCGAGCTTCACGGTGAAGAACAACGAGACCTCCTTTGGCTACAAGGCGCATCTGGCGGTGGACGAGGAGAGTGGCCTTGTGCGCCAAGCGGAGATGACGAGCGCCGATCTGCACGACAGTCAGCGGGGCGAAGCCATGATCCAGGGCGACGAGGCGGCCTACTATGCCGACAAGGCCTACGACAGCCAGGCGCTGCGCGACAAGCTCGGCGAACTCGGGATCGAGGACAGGATCGCCTATAAGGCCAAGCGCAACAAGCCGTTGGTCAACTGGCAGGTCTGGTTCAACAAGACGGCGTCGCGCATTCGCGTCGGCGTCGAGCGTGCGAACGCGACGATGAAGAACTGGTATGGGATGGCGAAGGTTCGCTATCTCGGCTTGGATCGCAACAACTGCCACCTTCAGTTCGTCGCGATGGCGATGAACATGAAGCGGGCGAGGCTTCTCATCGCGGCGCCGTGAGCTGCCGCTAGGGACGGAGTCTGTGTGGAATAGGCAAGAGGCCAGAAAATGAGCGGCTGAGAACGCTGAAAATGCCGCACGACAAGGCGTACACCTTCGTTGCGGCCCTGTTGAGGCGGTCAAAAAACCGCACACCCACAAACCTCGACCATTATGCGAAGCGCTCAGAATGGTGTGACGCTAGAAAAGTTTTGATCGTCCAAATTTCTCAACATCGGGTAATGGGCGGAGCTCTTCCGGATAGGCCGATAGGATCGGCAGCGATTCGGAAGAGGAGATCGTTCAATGGACTATTTTGCTGGCCTCGACATCTCTATGGATGAGACGCACATCTGCGTTCTCGATCGCGAGGGCTCGATCATTCACGAGGGCAAGTCCGCATCGATGGCTGAAGCGATCGCCGGCGAATTGGCGAAAGCGCCGAGTTGCCGTCGCATCGTATTCGAGACCGGACGCATGGCGCCAATCCTGTTCCACGGGTTGAGCCAACTCGGCCTTCCCGTGGTCTGCATAGAGAGCCGGCAGGCTTATCAGGCGCTCAAGTCGCTGGCGACCCACAAGACTGATCGCAACGACGCGCGAGGGCTCGCTCATCTGGCTCGCACCGGCTTCTTCAAGCCTGTGCATGTGAAGTCTCTGTCGGCCCACGCCGTGCGCTCGCTGATCATGGCGCGCAAGAAGTTGGTCGGTCAGCGGGTGACCTTGGAAAACCAAATCCGTGGCCTCGCGGTCGTGTTCGGGGTCCGGCTGCCTCGCGCACTTACCGCCGCCTTTGTCGACCAGGCTCTGAAAGCAAGCCAGGGGATTGCTGGCCTCTCCGCCGCCATGCGGGGCTTGATCGCCGCCCGCACTGCCGTAATGACGGCGGTCGCAGCGATCGACGCGGACATGAGGCGGATGGCGAGGGCCTCGGCGGCCTGCAGCCGGCTCATGACAATCCCAGGCGTAGGTCAACTGACCGCGCTCGCCTTTGTCGCCGCAATCGACGATCCGTCACGCATCCGCCGATCGCGCGACATCGGCGCCTATCTGGGCCTGGTTCCAAGACGCTATCAGTCCGGGGAGGTCGACTATGTCGGCGGAATCTCGAAATGCGGCGACGGGCGGGTGCGAACGCTCCTGTACGAGGCCGCCAATGTAATGCTGACCCGCTATAAGGGCCAGCTCAAACTCAAGGACTCGCCCTTCTCAATCGCGAAGCGGTCGACGATGCGAAAGGCCCGTGTCGCTCTGGCGCGTCGCCTCGCAATCATCATGCATGCGATGTTGCGGAACGAAACCGAGTTCGTGCCAGCTTAAGCCATCAACCCACCAGACAGGAGACCGCATCGAGCTCCCGCAAGGAGCGACGCCCGAGGGAGGGAGCAGACGACGGCGCGGATTGCGTTGCATGTGGTCAATCGCTGGCCGACTGCGTTTTCAACCTAGTTCCGTTGCACAGAGGTTTTGACGGTTTGAAGTTCAACGGAGGACTGGGAGGTCCTCGGGCTCGACCAGAATCTCAATGCTGCGCGCGACGCCCGCGGTCCGCCTGATGAGGCCGGCGCGTTCGAGGGTGAGCACCATCTGATGCGCGCTGGGTGGCGAGACTTGGAAGTGCCGCTGCATGTCGGCTTCCGCGGGCGGTTGGCGGAAGATACGGCTGTAGGGGTAGATGAAGGCCAGGTACTGACCTTGTTTGTCGGTGAACGGGGGAGCCGGGGACACGTGCCAAACAATTGATTTATAGCCTGATTCGTCTGGGCTTCGCGATTCGCGAGGAGACCCGGATGAACATACGCTACCACGTCGAACTGAGCGAAGCCGAGCGGTGTGAACTCACCGCGCTGGTGGGCGGCGGAAAGCATTACGCCCGCAAGATCAAACGAGCCCAGATTTTGTTGGCCGCCGACAGCGGGCTCAGCGACGACGATATTGCCGCTGCTGTGGCTGTCGGCGGCTCGACCGTTTACAGGACCAAGCGCCGCTTCGTTGAAGGCAATCTCGAAGCCGCCTTGAACGAGGAGCCGCGGGCAGGCGCCGATCGTAAGCTGACCGGCAACGAAGAAGCCCTGCTTGTCGCCACCGCATGTTCGAGCCCGCCCGAAGGTCGCGCCCGCTGGACGCTGGAGCTGCTGGCTGGCGCGATGGTCAAGCTGACCGACCATGACAGTCTGTCGCGGGAGACCGTCCGCCGACGCTTGGCCGAGAACCATCTCAAGCCCTGGCAGAAGGACATGTGGTGCATCCCCAAGGTCGACGCCGAGTACGTCGCCCGGATGGAAGATGTGCTCGACCTCTATGCCGAGCAGCCTGACCCAAAGCGGCCGGTGGTCTGCTTCGACGAAAGCCCCTCCCAGCTCATCGGCGAAGCGCGCCAGCCGATCCCGGCCGCACCCGGACGGCTCGAGCGCTTCGACTACGAGTATCGCCGCAACGGCGTCGTCAATCTCTTCGTCTTCCTTGACGCCCACCGCTCTTGGCGCAGGGTCAAGGTCACGGGTCATCGCACCGCTGACGACTTCGCCCTTTGCATGCGCGAGCTTGTCGATGTCGACTTCCCAGAAGCCGAGCGCATCCGCGTCGTCCTCGACAACCTCTCCACCCACACCGCCGCCGCTCTCTACGCCGCCTTCCCGCCGGCCGAGGCGCGCCGCGTGCTCAGGCGGCTCGACTTCCACTACACCCCCAAGCACGCCAGCTGGCTCAACATGGTTGAGATCGAGATCGGCGTGCTCAAAGGCCAATGTCTCGATCGCCGAATCGAAAGCTCCGACCGGCTGGTTGCCGAGATCGACGTCTGGCAGTCTCAGCGAAATCGAAGCGGCGCTCGAATCAACTGGATGTTCTCCACCGACAAGGCCAGAACCAAAATGGCGCGCGCCTATCCCGATCCCTCGCTCAAAGAGTCATAACCACTGTGCCGAGGAACTAGCCGCCCTGCACCCAGCTTACCCCATCAAGTGCCGAACGAGCACGCAGAGAAGCGCCTGGGCGATGGTCAGGTCCTGCGAATTCAACGAAGGCGTGGCCGACGTCCGTCTTGGCCGCCCGCCTCGCTACGACGACCTTATCGCTTGCGACTGGAACTACGAGCGCGGCAGGCAATGGGCGCAGATCGCGCCTATGCGGATGCCGACGAAGATCGGCGGCAAGGCCAATCCCCAAGCGGTGGCCATCCTCCTCCGCGGCTTCTACGACAGGACCATCCTGTGACCCGCCCGAAGAACGCTCGCTCCCTCGCAAGGATCGAGGCCGACCTCGAGGCTGCGTTCAAGCGCGAAGCGAGGGGCCCGATCGAGATCGGCGGCTTGCTCCTTGAAGCGAAAGAGCAGCTCTCCCATGGCCAATGGTTGATTTGGCTCAATAGTAACTTTCCGCACAGCGTCAGTACATGCGAAAACTATATAAACGCCGCCAAATTCGCAGCCAAATTCCCAACGGTTGTGAATTTGAAGGTCTCGCCCACCGGTTTCTATGCATTGGCCAAGTCCGACAACGACGGCGACGCGGAAGTAGTCAAGAGGGCTTTGCACGAGGCCGAGACCAAATGGGTCGACGCCGTCCGCGTGCATCAAATTGTCAAAGAATTGCGGCCACCGCCCCTGCCTCCGGCGGACGAGGAAGAGTCCGACGACGATACAGCCCCCGATGACGATCAGCCGCCGCCGCCTGCTCCGCCTCCGATCAACCCGAAACAGGCTCGCCTGGTGCGCGACTTCGACGGCGCCGTCGCGGCTTTCAAGACACTGGTGACGAAGCGGGCCTCCGAATTCGCCGCCGCCAGCACTCTCCGCTGCGACCTGGAGGTGATCGGCAATTTCCTTCTGCAGGTAGCAAGGCAGGTGTCCAGATGATCAAGATCACTGACGCGTGGTTGAAGAAGCAGCCCGCGCCCGCGAAAGGCGCTGCCACATACTGGGACACCGTCCTCGGGCCGACCGGTTTCGGCGTCCGCATCTTTAGCCCGACGGCGCGTCATCCGCACGGGTCGCGCAGCTTTTTCATCAATTACAGATGCGACGGCCGCGAGAGGCGCCTCACTATCGGTTCCTATGGCGACTGGAGCGTCGAGGCGGCGCGCCTCGAGGCCAAGGAGCTGCGCCGTCGCGTCGACCGGGGCGAGGATCCGGCAGAAGACAGGAGGGCAAGGCGCGAGGCCGCGAGCGTCGCTGATCTCGCCTTGCGCTATAAACAGGAGCACCTGCCGAAGAAGGCGGCCAGCTCGCAGAAGAACGACTGGGCCATGGTCCGGCTCGAGATTTTGCCCTTCCTCGGCGCCAAGAAGGTCGCGGACGTTCATGCCGGTGATATCGAGGCGATGCACCGGAGCATAACCAAGCGCGGCGTCCCGATCCGCGCCAACCGCGTCGTTCAGGTTGCGTCGAAAATGTTCTCCCTCGCACTGAAGCGCGCCGAGGGCGAGGCGGCGCCGTGGCGCGACCAGGCGCAGGGGAACCCTTGTCGAGGGGTCGCAAAGAACCCGGAGCAGGGACACGAACGGTTCTTCAGCCAAGCTGAATTGGCGGCCATCTCCGACGCATTACAAGCCTGCCCGCACCCTACGCAGGCGGACGTCATTCGGCTGTGTATGCTGACCGGTTGCCGCCCTGGCGAGGCTCTGCATGCGACGTGGGACCAGTTCGACGCGGAACCAGGGTTTTGGATCAAGCGTTCGGCCGAGACCAAGCAACGGCGCGCCCACCGCGCCCCCCTCGCCGCGCCGACGCTCGAATTGATCGCGCGACTTCGCGCCCGGCGCCTCCCGTCGTCCGATCTGGTGTTCCCCGGCATCAAGCGCCTGCGGGCGTGGGAGGGGGTGGCCAAGGCCGCCTCGGTCGCCCTGTGGCGCGACGCTAAGGATGAACGAGTGGCGGGGCTGGCGGCCGAGCTCGAACGGGCCCTGAGGCGTGCGCCCACCGTCAGGGAAGTCATGGCGCTCGCGCAGAAGACCGGCGTCAAGCTGCCTGCGGCGCCGCACGACGCCAGGCTTTATGACCTTCGGCACACGTTCGCGAGCACCGGCGCCGGCGTCGTGCGCGTCCGCGAGCATGGCCAGCATCTTGCCGCTGAACAGGCGCGCCAGCAGGTTGACGTGGACGAGGAAGTTGGAGCGGCAGGCGACCCATCGCGCGCCGTCGGGCGAGAGCCCTCCACCGGGCACGATCATATGCACGTGCGGATGATGGGTGAGCGTCGAGCCCCATGTGTGCAGCACGGCGGTGACGCCGATCCGCGCGCCGAGGCGCCTGGGGTCGGCGGCGATGGCGAGCGTCGTCTCGGCCGCCGCCTTCATCAAGAGGTCGTAGACCACGCGCTTGTTCTGATAGGCGATGTCGCGCAGCTTGCTCGGCAGCGTGTAGACGACGTGAAAGTATGGGACGGGCAGCAGCTCCGCTTCGCGGTCGGCCAGCCATCCCGCGCAGCCTGGCACTTCGGACAATGCCTGTTGCGGCACGAGTTGTAAGCGATGATCGTATGGCCGCACGCCGCGTTCTCGCAGCGCGCGACGTGGCCGCCGAGCGCGCCAGCGCTCGATCGCGCTCATCACCTTCAGCTGATCGAGGCTCACATGGCCGCGGTTGGCCTCGCGCCAAGCAGGACCGTGGTCGCGGAGGATGTCCGCGACCTCCAGAGCCGGTCGAGCCACAATCGCCGGCTATTGCGCCGCCGGCCCCTCGGTGTGTCGCCTGGGAGGCTTGCGGCTCAGGCGCGCGAGCGGGCTCTCGATCTTGGCGATGAGTCCTGTCGCCACGCGGGTGTAGCGAGCCGTCGTGTCGAGCTTTTCGTGTCCGAGCAACGCCTGAATCAGCCGAATGTCCTTGCCGTCCTCGAGCAGATGGGTTGCGAAGGAATGACGCAGCGAATGAAGCGAGACCGCCTTGCGCAGCCCCGCCGCCTTCGCCGCCTCCTTGAACAGCCGGCCGAACTGGCGCGCAGTCGTCGGGTGACGATCAATGCGACCGGGAAACAGCCAACGTTGTTCCGGCGCAACGCCGGCGTCGCGCCTGGTCGGCCGCGACTTCCACCATCGCCGCAACAGGTCGAGGATCTCGGCCGGAAGCATCACATTACGGTCCTTGCGGCCTTTCGACTGCACGATGCGGATGATCATCTGCTCGCTGTCGATGTCGCAGGCTCGCAGCCGCACCACTTCGCTGGCCCGCAGCCCGCAACCATACGCGAGCGTCAGCATCGCGCGTGCCTTGAGGCTCGTCGCCATAGTCAGAACGCGCTTGACCTCCTCGGGGCTCAACACCGGCGGCAGCGTCTGCGGCTCCTTGAGATGCCAGATCTCGGCCGCCAGATCGTGGCGACGCAGCGTGACGCGGAACAGGAAGCGCACCCCGGTCATGATCCGGTTGCGGTTGCAGATGCTGGCGCCGCTCTCGATGAGGTGCAGCTGGAATTGGCGCACCTCGTCGGCCGTCGCCGTATCGGGCGAGCGTTTGAGCCAGGCGGCGAACCGCTTGCAGCTGGAGATGTGGCTGCGCTGGGTGTGCGGGTTGAGCTTGCGCGCAGCCATGTCTTCGATCATTCGCTGACGCAGCGGACTGACAGTGTCGGTCTTGCTCATGGAGAGCTCCATCCTGGGGTGAGGTTCACAACACCTCGATTGAACGAAGCCGCTACCGCGGCGGAATTGGCGGCGGGGCTGGAGGCGGCCGGGTGGTTTGAAGTTCCTCCTGCCTGAGAGGATGGGGTGTAGCAACCCACTCTCAGACAGGAGTTTTCAGATGGCCCAGATGAGCCCTCTGCGCCGCCGGATGATCGAGGACATGACGATCCGCAATCTGTCCCCGGCGACACAGCAATCCTACGTCCACGCGGTCTCGAAGTTCAGCCAGTATTTTGGCCGCTCGCCCGATCGACTTGGCTTGGAGGATGTTCGGGCCTATCAGGTGCATCTGGCTTCGAAGGGCGTCGCGTGGGCGTCGCTGAACCAGGCCGTCTGCGCCTTGCGCTTCTTCTACGGCGTGACGCTCGGCGAACAGACGATCCCGGAGCGGATCGCTTACGCCCGCGAACCGCGCAAGCTTCCCGTGGTGCTCAGCGCCGACGAGGTCGTGCGGTTCCTGGAGTTGGTTTCGAGCCTGAAGGCGCGCGTCGCGCTGACGACGGCCTATGCAGCGGGATTGCGGGTTTCCGAAGTGGCGGCGCTGAAGGTCCGCGATATCGACAACCAGCGCATGGTGATGCGGATCGAACACGGGAAGGGCGGCAAGGAGCGCTATGTCATGCTCTCCGAGGCCCTGCTCGGCATCCTGCGCAGCTATTGGCGGCTGGCGCGGCCGCCGCTGTTCCTGTTTCCGAGCCGCACCTCCGATACGCCGATCGACCCGACGGTGTTGCATGCCGCCTGCCGATCAGCGACGGCCGCGGCGGGGCTCGACAAGCGAGTGAGCGTGCATGTGCTGCGGCACAGCTTCGCCACCCATCTGCTGGAAAGCGGCGTCGACATCCGCATCATCCAGGTGTTGCTCGGTCACGAGAATCTGTCGACGACAGCACGCTACACGCGCGTCTCCACGCAGCTCATTGGCAATACCGCAAGCCCCTTGGATCGGCTCTCGCTGAACGTGACGCCGCCGGGATAGTCGGTGACGGCGCGGCCGGCGTTCGAACTGGCCGACGTCTTTCGCCGCCACGGCGAGACCTATGCTCAATTGAACGCCGGACATCTCGGGCGCGTCGAACGGCGCGTGTCGGCGGCGATCGCGGCCTGCCGCACGGCGGCGCTGGGCGGTCACGTCGAACGCTGCGACGATTGCGGCCTCACGCGCATCGCCTACAACTCCTGCCGCAACCGCCATTGTCCAAAATGCCAAGGCGCGGCGCGGGTGAAGTGGCTCGCCGCCCGCCAAGCCGAGCTGCTGCCGGTTCCCTATTTCCATGTCGTGTTCACCTTGCCGTCGGCGGCGGCCGAGATCGCCTTCCAGAACAAGCGGACCGTCTATGGCCTCTTGATGCGCGCCGCGGCGCAGGCGCTCAGCGTCCTCGCCGCCAAACGCCTCGGAGCCAGGATCGGCCTGATCGCCGTTTTGCACACCTGGGGACAGACGCTGACCCACCATCCCCACGTCCATTGCCTGGTTCCCGGCGGCGGCGTCGCCCTCGACAACAGGCGCTGGGTCGAAGCCAAACCGAACTTCCTGCTCTCCGTCCATGCGTTGTCGAAGGCGTTCCGCCGCCTGTTCCTCGACGGCCTCAAAGCCGAGTCCGAGAAAGGAGAGTTGAGCTTCTTCGGCGAACTGGCCCGGCTCGCCGAGCCGGAGGCCTTCAAAGCCCGCATGCGCGCGCTGCGGCAGAGCCCGTTCGTCGTCTACGCCAAGCCGCCGTTCGGCGGACCCGCGCGCGTGCTCGCCTATCTCGCCCGCTACACCCATCGCACGGCGATCGCCAATTCGAGGCTTGTCGCCGTCGACGACAATGAAGTGGCGTTCGTCTACAAGGATTATCGCCGCGGCGGCCGCAGCCGCATCATGCGCCTCGCCCCGCACGAGTTCGTCCGACGTTTTCTCCTCCACGTCCTACCCGACGGCTTGCATCGCATTCGTCACTACGGTTTCCTCGCCAAAGGCGAGCGCGGCGAAAAGCTCGCATATGTGCGAGACCTGCTCCACGTCGCGTCCAAGCCGCAGGAGCAGGTCGATCCGGAGAAGGCGCCGTGCGGCGACCCAGAAGCCGACACCGTTCGCGACGCCTTCATGCGCTGCCCAGATTGCGGGGGCTTCATGCGCCGCATTGAAACCGTCGCGCCCCGGCCCGCCGGCGCCTTTCGCTGCGACACGTCATGACAATAACGCACCCGCCGCTCCGCGTATGCGATCTTCTCAGTTCTCCCAACTCGGACACCCATCTCGCGGAGCGTCGCTGCGACCGCTCGCCTTGAAGCTCATTTTCGAAGCCGTTCGCGCGCCGACAACGCCCACGTCTAGCCATTCTCGACCATGGTTCAGCTTTATCCTCGCAATCGTCGGGCTCAACGACTTCGCCGAACCGGTCCGCGGACCTCTCGTTCGCCATATGGCGTCAGACCGCCAGCGCGCTTCACCCATAGCGCCTCATCCCGACCGCGGCTTCGTTCAATCCGGCTTATGTGAGGTCGCCATTCGCGACGCCCAACCCGCGCCCCAGCGACCTCACATAACCCTCCAGATTCTCAGGACGGGGCTCTCCACTGACTATGCCGTCATCTCGACTTCACTGGCTCCTCAAATTGTCACCGGCCTCCGCTTGCGCACCCGCGCAGCGGGCTGGAGCGGAGCGACTTCGTGCGTCTGGCGTTCTCCGCCCGTACCGGCGCTGATCGGGAAGGTCAACAAAGGGCGGAGAGCGGTCTTCTTTTACTGGCATGCAAAGTTCCGCTATCCGCCGAAAGCAGTCATTTCTGGCGGATCACGCAAAGGCCCGCTTTCCGCCGAGGCCGTGCGAAATGGCGATTTTCAAGAGCCGGTGGGGGCGCGGCTAGGCGGCGCAGTCCAGTTTGTCGATTCACATTTTTCTTGTCACGAAGCCCGCGGTCTGTGAACATTCCGGGTGTACGTTGCCGGGTCTCGCGGCGGGGAATGCAACATGCTGGAAGCGACTCGCTGTTGGGAGAATCGATACGTATTGATAGCATGACGGAGGAATCGCAATGGCTTCTGCGGATCAAACCCTAACCACTTTTTTTAGTGTCCTAAACCCTGCGAGCAATCCCAACGTTTATCAAAACCTCACTACCCTGATGCAACAATTTGTTCCTGTTACCAACAATCTTCCATGGATTGGCATAGCGAAATACGGTCCCCAGTTTCGGGGCAGCGCGGTCCGTCAGTTGTTTCGGCAACTCTTTATTTCCTTTCCAGACTGCGAGCTTGCAGAGGTTGCTCCCAGATTTTATTTGCCCAATAATAGTCCATATGGGGTTGGAATAGCCGTTCAGACGACGCTCAGTGGATCTCAGCATTCGGCTTGGTTTCAACAACCCGGCTACGCTTCGCCCCCTATTTCAAATATTGTTCCGGACGGAGTACACTCAGCGAGCGTAGATGCTTGTGCCGTTTTTCTTTTCGATCCACAGAGCTTCCTCATTGCACAATTATCGCTCTATTTCGATCGCTATTCAATGGCGCAACAACTTACCCCGCCGGCGTCCGGGAGACAAGTTCCACCATCTGCGTAATTAGCAGCCACTTGAGCACGAGAGTAAGGAGCAAGGCATTGACAAGTCCGAGAGTAAGGAGCAAGGCAATGGCAATCAATCCAAGCAACATCGGGGCTAATTTCTATGCCGTTATAACTAGTCTAATCAACCTGCCTTCGGAGATCGTAACGTCTGCCGGGCAATCGCTTAAAGGCGTAATAACTCCTAACCAGCCCAACAACACTATTCCTAGTGATTACATTTTATATGTAAGCGATAACACCAACTACTACATTCAGATTAGTGAAATTGCATCGATACAGGACCTTTCATAGCGAGGAGCGAACCGCAGCAGGCCGTTGAAAAGTCACGCTGGTAAGACCACGCTGTCTTGGGCGCGTGCGGGCGCGGCTGGGATCACGGCGGCGATAGCGCTGCATTGCTGTGAATATCGGGTCGCCAATGAGCTTTTCGCCCTCCGCTGCGTCGCGACGCCCGTTAGGGGATGAGCGTGACGCCAAAACGCCAATATGGCGTTCACCGTCTGCGCGAGCTGGGCCGGCGTCGTCGGGATCCGGCCGACGGCGAAGATGCTGAGAAAGCCTGTGACCGTCGCGTCGAACGCTCCGTTGCTGTGAACGCTCGGGTCGCCCATGACGCTTCCTCATCCGCTGTGGCGCGGCGGGCATTGAGGCTAGCGATTCCGTGTGAAAGTTGTCAATATCACCTGGAGCGCAACTGGGGATGAGCGTGGCCCCCGAAACTTCATCGCGTACTCGAAAGGAAACCCGCCGCGGCCGAGACGCCTTCGTCGCTCGCGTGAGCGAGTTCGCCGAGCTGAAAGCGGCGATCGACGAGGCGGCGGAGGGGCGCGGCCGTCTCTTCACCCTCTCGGGCGAACCCGGCGTCGGCAAGAGCCGGCTCTCCCGGGAGGCGACCGCCTATGTCGAGGCGCGCGGAGGGCGCGCGCTCTGGGGCCGCTGCTGGGATCACGGCGGGCGCCGCCCTACTGGCCCTGGATGCAGGTCGTGCGCGGCCTGACCGACGGCGCCGAGCCCAAAGCGCTGGCCGGCTGGCTCGGCGCGGGCGCGGCCGAGATCGCTCAGATCGCGCCCGAACTGCGCGAGAAGGTCGGCGGCCTGCCGGCGCTGCCGAGCGCGGAGCTGACGCAGCCGGAGATGGCGCGGTTCCGGCTGTTCGATTCGCTCGTCTCCTTCCTGAGGAAGGCGGCCGAGGCGCAGCCGCTCCTCATTGTGCTCGACGATCTGCACGCCGCCGATCCGACTTCGCTCACGCTCTTGGTCGCGCTCGCGCACCAGGTCCGCGCAATGCGCATGGTCGTCATTGCGACCTACCGTGAGGTCGAGGTCAAGCATCAGCCAGAGATCGCAGCGCTCATCTCCGACGCCGAGCGTGATGGAACTGTCTTCCCGCTGCGCGGCCTCGAGGCACCCGACATTCACGAGTTCCTCGAGCGCGTCCAGGGGGTGTCGGCCTCCGACCCGCTGGTCGAGCAATTGCGCGAGATCACGGAGGGGAATCTGTTTTTCCTCCACGAGGTCGTGCGGCAGATGACCCTGCAGGGACAGATCGACGGCGACCATGAGATCAACGCGAAACGGCTCGGAGTGACGCGCGGGGTGAGCGACTTCATCAAGAAACTGGCGCAGCCGCTGTCGAAGGAGGCGCGGCGCGCGCTCGACGTCGCCTCGGTCATCGGGCGCGAGTTCACGCTCGACGCGCTCGAGGCTGCGAGCGGCGCACCGGCGGGCGATCTCGTCGAGCTCCTCGACGAGGCGATCTCGCTCGACCTCATTGACGAATTGCCCGGCGCGCCCAAACGCTACACCTTCCGTCATGCGCTGATCCGCGAGGCCCTCTACGACGCGCTGCCCGCAGCGACGCGGCGCAGGCTCCATCGCGCCATCGCTGAAGCCGTGCGCGCGATGGGCGGCCGGGTCGAGCCCGCGGCCGAGATCGCCTACCATTATTGTCAGGCGAGGGGCGCGGACACCGCGGAGCTCGCGATCGAATATTCGCGGCAGGCGTCGCGAATTGCCGGCGAGACGCTCGCCTATGAAGAGGCTGCGAGCCACCTGCGCAATGCGATCGAAGCCATGCATCTCAAGCGCAACGGGGACGAGCGGCTTCATGCGGAACTGCTCTGCGAGCTCGGCGAAGCGCAGGTCAGGAGCGGAGATCTCGCCGATGGCCGGAGAACCTGCCTCGGCGCCGCGGATCTGGCGCGGCGCGCCAACGAGCCGGACCTGTTCGCCCGGGCTATCGTGACCGGCGGCCGCGGTGTCAGCAATTCCGGCGTGACTGACGATGGGCTCGTGCATCTGCTCAACGAAGCGCTGCAAAGGCTCGGCGAAGCGGACAGTCCGTTGCGCGCGCAGGCGCTGGCGCGGGTCGGCGTCGAGCTTTACTGGTCGGACCAGAAGCAGTCCGTCGTCCTCTGCCAGCAGGCGGTTGAGATGGCGAGGCGCCTCGATGACCCGCACACCATGATCATCGCTCTCTGGGGGCGGCACTTGTCACGCCGTGACCCGGACGGCCTGGAACAGAGGCTCGCCGACGGCCGCGAAGTCATCGAGATCGCCGAGCACGAGAACGAACGAGACTTCGCCCTCGAGGCGAGTTACTACCGGCTGGCAGACCTTATCGAGGCCGGCGAGATCGACGCGTTCGAGAAAGGCGTGCGCGAATATCTGGTGGCGGAGGCGCGCCTGCGCGACCGCTTCAAGCGCGGCCTTATTCTTCAGTCGATGCAGGCCCTGATGGGGGGGCGACTCCCCGAAGCCGCGACGCTGGCGCAGCAAGCCTTCGTGGCGGGGCAGCAGAGCGGCCGTCCGCTGGCGCTCAACACTTTCCTCGTTCAGCACGGCCACGCGATGTGGGAGCTCGGTCGTCTCGGCGAACTCGAGGCGCCGCTGCGGGCTTTCGTCGCCCGGAATCCTTTGATCGTGTTTGGCCGCGTCGGACTGTTGATGAGCCTTCTGCAGCTCGGGCGCGTGGACGAGGCGCGCGCCGAGTTCGAGAGCCTGGCCAAAGACGAATTCCGGGCGGTGCCGCGCGACTGGAACTGGATTCCTTCGATGTTCGCCCTGGCCGAACATTGCGCGGAACTCGGTGCGGTCCGCCACGCCGGCCCGCTCTATAGCCTTCTTTCCCCCTACGCTGCGCGCAACGCCGCGCTCGGCAACGGCTACACCTACGGTTCGGTCGCCTACGCGCTCGGCAGGCTCGCCGCTCTTCTCGGGCGGAAGGCGGAGGCCGAGGCGCACTTGGAGGCCGCCTTGGTCGCCAATCGCAAGAACCGCAATCAGGCGTGGGTCGCCCACGTCCAGTTCGAACTGGCGAGCCTTCTCGTGCACCGCGAGGGCGAAGCTCGCGAACGGGGCGAACGGCTGCTCGAGGCGGTCCGCCGCCAGGCGCAGGCGTCGGATTTTGTCCGGCTCAAGCGGAAGCTCGACGCTCATGCGCGGGGAGAGGCGGCCGCGGCGGCGATCCCAGCCGGCGACATCGAAATCGCGCGGGACGCAGAGGCGCTTTCGCCGTCTGCAGGAGGCGCAGTCGCCGGCGACGCGCTTGAAGCATTGGCCGCCTCTGTCGTTTCGCGCGCGCGCAACCTCGGCGCCTTGGCTTCGATCGACGGCGCGGTGACGCTTCTGTTCTCCGACGTCGAAGACTCCACGTCCCTTTACGACCGGCTAGGCGAACAGCGCGCGGTCGATCTCATCCGGATGCACAATGACATCTTCCGGAGAGAGGTGGCCGCCCACCGCGGCCACGAGGTTAAGTCGCTCGGCGACGGCTTCATGATCGTCTTCTCGAGCGCGCAACGCGCCGCCCTCTGCGCCATGGCCGTGCAGCGCGCCTTTAGGGCATATTCCGAAAGCCACCCCGATGCCTTGATGCGCGTGCGCATCGGCCTGCACGTCGGACCGGCGATCGAGGTATCCTCGGACCTGTTCGGCAGATCGGTGGTTGAGGCCTCGCGCATCGCGGGCGCCGCCCGCGGCGGTCAGATCGTCGCTTCGTCGGCGCTGCGCGATCTTCTCGCCGAGGCAGGCGATGTGCGCTTTGCACCTTTGGGCGAGCGGCAGCTCAAGGGGTTTAGCGCGCCCTATGCGCTTTTTGAGGTGGCATGGTAGCGTCGAGTTGATGCTCACCGAAGTCTTGCTTAAGGCCGGAAACGCGGTGCCGCAACGGATCGCACTTCGGTTCCTTGACGCGAAAGGGGAAGAGAAGGCCCTGACCTTCGCTGCGCTGAATCGGCGCATGTGTTCCATTGCGGAATTTCTCTTCCGGGAAGTCGACGCCGGCGCCGCCGTGTTGCTGGCGCTCTCGCCGGGACTGGACTTTCTGCCGGCTTTTTTGGGTTGCCTCCACGCGCGCGTGCTGGCCGTGCCGGTCGCTGCGCCGATCCGGGCCTCGGACCGAGACCGCATCGAGAAAATTGCCGCCAACTGCAACGCCGTCATAGGCCTGACCGTACGAGAGCTCAGGGCGAGGCTTTCCGGACCTGGCGGTGAAGCGGGGGACGCGCCCAATCGGAGCGCAACGCTCGAGTGGGTGAGCGTTGAAGACATTGTCGACGGCGATTTTTCGTCCGTGAGGCTCGCTGAACGCCGCTCTTCCTCTTCAGCGTCACGATCCCGGCCTGATGAAGCAGCCTACATTCAGTACACGTCGGGGTCTACGAGCGTCCCTCGCGGCGTGGAAGTGACGCCCGGCGGCCTTCTGCACAATCTCCATTGCATTGCCGATGCGTTGGCCCTCGGTCCTGAAGACGTTTGCGTGACCTGGCTGCCGCATTTCCATGACATGGGATTGGTCGGTACGCTGCTGGCCCCGTTGTACGTCGGGGGGTCGGCTGTCGTTTTGTCGCCGTTCGATTTCGTCAGAGCGCCGATCAGATGGCTGAAGGCGTTCTCGGATTACCGGGGCACATTCACCGCGTCTCCCAACTTCGGCTACGCGTTGTGCGCGAACCAGGCAGGGATCATCCTGGAGCGAACGGAACTCGATCTTACGAGCTGGCGCGCCGCCGCAAATGGCTCCGAACCTGTTCGCGCCGACACTGTTCGGCGCTTCATCGACGCATTTGAGCCGGCCGGTTTTGCTCCATCGGCGATGGCGCCGTGTTACGGCCTGGCCGAATCGACGTTGGTCGTGTCAATGAGCCGCCCGTGGAACCCTGTGCGCCTCGTCGGTTTCGACCGGATGTCGCTCTCCCAAGGAATCGTGCAGGAATCTGACGGCGATGCTGCGGTGACGCTGGTCGGATGCGGCCCCCCGGTTGTTGGGACCGACATCGCAATTGTCGATCCCGTAACCAGAACTCGCCGCCCGCCGAACGCGGTCGGCGAGATCTGGGTTCGAAGCGAGAGCGTCGCGAGCGGTTACCATAATCAGGTCACGGATCTTTCCGATTGCTTCGGTGCGTCAATCGACAATGAAGTAGGTTTATTTCTGAGAACAGGCGATCTCGGATTCATTCACGACGGCGAGTTGTTCGTGACTGGCCGGATGAGAGATGTTGTCATCGTGCATGGGCGAAACATTCACTCCGAGGACATCGAACTCACCGCGCAGGGCGCCCATCCAGAGCTGCGCGCGAACCGCGGCGTCGCCTTTGGAGTCGACAGCGGCGAAGAGGAAGGCGTCGCGATCTTGCAGGAGGTCAAGGTCACGATGCCCAGAGCCCGGGCGGACGAGGTGATGCGGAACATACGCGCCGCGATCAACTGCGTGCATGGCGTCGATCCGATGGACATCGCGCTTCTGCCCCCACGGACGATCGAGCTGACCTCGAGCGGTAAGCTTGCGCGGTGGAAGACCCGGGCCGCATGGATGGGGGGCAGAATTCCGCCAATGGCGCGATGGACGCGGCGCTCGCGCAGCGAATGAACCGCGGTGAGCCCTTAAGGCGGCCCTGGATCGGCAAGAAATTCTGCGAGTTTTCTTGGCGTCGGATAGTCGAAAATCATGTCGTCCGACACGGTCTTCCCGAGCTGTTCGCTCAAGTAAACGCCAAGTTTTACCAAAGCCAGCGAATCCACCCCGTAGTCGAAGAAGGACGACTCGGGATCGACCGTTTGCTCGACACTCGGACCGACAATTTCGGCCAGCCAGCCAATGATCGACCGTTCGATTTCGGGCGCCGTCATCATGAGGATGGCTGGCCCGGTCGCTGGCCGGCCGTCATACGAAGCTTCATGCCGTGATGCGTTTCCGTTTGGAAGTCAGCGCGTCGACCGTAAACCATGAGCGTCCGCGTATCGGCTATGTAATGGGCGGTGAGCGAGTTGCGCGAGAAGCCGCGCAAACTCGGCAGCAGACTTCCATGAATCATCCCAGAGTTCCAAAAGATCGCGTCGCCTTTCTCAAGCATCGGCGCCACGACTGATAGTCCGGCGTCCGATATCGCGCGATGAAGCAGCGCCGCCTCCTCCAGCCGACGTTTCATGTTCGCCCTCATATCGGAGCCGATTGTCGCGCCTGTAAGCGCCTGTTTCTTACGAAACTCGCGATATGCAGCGGCTGTTGCGCCAGAGCCCTCACCGAGCCGGTGAGAGCAAGGCACGAGGATAAATCGGCCGGCAAACGGCGCGATGTCCTCGAGTGCGAACCAGGCGCCGAGCATAGCGCCGGGGACGTCCGAGTCCATGTAGTCGCCGTCAGCGTGAAGCGGAACGCCGATCAAGGTGCTTTCAAAGTACATTGATTCGACCAATAGCGGTGAGCCCGAGAGCAACTCGCGGACGATGTGTTGAGTATGCCAGCCGGCGATCACATCAATCGCGCGGCTCCTGAAGTCATGAAAACGCGGCTCTACCAAATCCTGGACACTAAGAAGCGCATTGGCCACGTAACCGTCAATCGTAAATAGATGTGGGCCGACGCGCGCCGTGGCCTGTCTAAGCAGGGGCCCCCGGAAAGGTTTGACCTCGCGCGAGAAAGCAGCAACTACTTCATCGCAGAGCGAAAGGGGGACAAGTTTTCGGACGATTGCATAGCCTGTTTTTTTATATCTTTTTAGGAGTTCGGAATGGGAGGGCGAATGCTCATCTTCGCGGTCGCAGAGTTCTTCGATGGCGACCGCTAGTCGATATTCCGGCGGAAGCCCGTGCTGAACGTGTGTTCGGAACATTCAAGCATTTTCCGGCAATGATGCGAAACCAAAAACAATAGAGTCCCGGGGCGGGAAATTGACTCATCCTGGTCACGCCGGCAAGCGCCTGGCAATGACCGCTTTTGTGCAGGTTTTTGGACGCCGGCGGCACCAAGCCTCTCGGTACGCTCGGCGAGCCGGCGTCCAAAAAGCGTCGAGGCACGAAGTCGCGGGGAGTTTGGGGCCGGGTGGGCAGCCAGCGCTATGGGGATTTGATTTTCGCGCCGATTATGACGGTGGGCGCGAAGCTGGCGCCAGGCGGCCTGGATAGAGTGCGGAAGGGGTCCTGGAAGCGCGCATTGGGGATCTCGGTGGCGGCGTGGGGCGTATCGACCGGCGGGCGGATCGTTGATTGGCGTGGTTTTGCCGAGAGGGATCGCCGCCGGCGTCGAGCCAGTGCAGCGGAACGGGAAAGCGGCGGTGCTCGCAGGCGGTCTGGCTCATGATGTGTCGCTCGTGGTCGGGGTCGGCCGCCACCTTGGCTTGCAGCCCCGCGCGAAGACCTCGATGACGATCATGCGGTCGCCGCAGCGGGGGCATGGGCAAGGGAGCACGCGTGGCGCAATGGGCAGGATATCCGACTGCTGTTGCGGATCGGCGGCAGGCGGGTCGGCGCCGAGCAGCGCGCGGGCGGTCGCGATGGTCTCGGCGCGGTTGGCGTTGGCGAAGAGTCCATAGTGGCGAATGCGGTGGAAGCCCTTGGGCAGCACGTGCAAAAGCAAGCGGCGGATGAACTCGTGCGGGTGAAGCCGCATCGTCTTCCAGCGGCCCGGCCCGTCGATGCGATAATCCTTCCAGCGGAAGGCGACGCCGGCGTCGTCGGCTGCGATGAGGCGGCGGTTCGAGATGGCGACACGGTGGGTGTAACGGGACAGATAGCGCAGGACTTGCTTCGGTCCCGCGAACGGCGCCTTGCAATAGACGACCCACTTGATGCGCCGCAGCGGGGCGATGAAGCGCTTGAACGCGGTCTTGTCGGCAAGCCCGGCATGGGCGTTGAAGAACGTCAACTGGCCGGCGTCGTGCGCGTCCGCGAGCATGGCCAGCATCTTGCCGCTGAACAGGCGCGCCAGCAGGTTGACGTGGACGAGGAAGTTGGAGCGGCAGGCGACCCATCGCGCGCCGTCGGGCGAGAGCCCTCCACCGGGCACGATCATATGCACGTGCGGATGATGGGTGAGCGTCGAGCCCCATGTGTGCAGCACGGCGGTGACGCCGATCCGCGCGCCGAGGCGCCTGGGGTCGGCGGCGATGGCGAGCGTCGTCTCGGCCGCCGCCTTCATCAAGAGGTCGTAGACCACGCGCTTGTTCTGATAGGCGATGTCGCGCAGCTTGCTCGGCAGCGTGTAGACGACGTGAAAGTATGGGACGGGCAGCAGCTCCGCTTCGCGGTCGGCCAGCCATCGCCGCGACGCCGCAGCCTGGCACTTCGGACAATGCCTGTTGCGGCACGAGTTGTAAGCGATGATCGTATGGCCGCACGCCGCGTTCTCGCAGCGCGCGACGTGGCCGCCGAGCGCGCGTGCGCAGCGCTCGATCGCGCTCATCACCTTCAGCTGATCGAGGCTCACATGGCCGCGGTTGGCCTCGCGCCAAGCAGGACCGTGGTCGCGGAGGATGTCCGCGACCTCCAGAGCCGGTCGAGCCACAATCGCCGGCTATTGCGCCGCCGGCCCCTCGGTGTGTCGCCTGGGAGGCTTGGGCTCAGGCGCGCGAGCGGGCTCTCGATCTTGGCGATGAGTCCTGTCGCCACGCGGGTGTAGCGAGCCGTCGTGTCGAGCTTTTCGTGTCCGAGCAACGCCTGAATCAGCCGAATGTCCTTGCCGTCCTCGAGCAGATGGGTTGCGAAGGAATGACGCAGCGAATGAAGCGAGACCGCCTTGCGCAGCCCCGCCGCCTTCGCCGCCTCCTTGAACAGCCGGCCGAACTGGCGCGCAGTCGTCGGGTGACGATCAATGCGACCGGGAAACAGCCAACGTTGTTCCGGCGCAACGCCGGCGTCGCGCCTGGTCGGCCGCGACTTCCACCATCGCCGCAACAGGTCGAGGATCTCGGCCGGAAGCATCACATTACGGTCCTTGCGGCCTTTCGACTGCACGATGCGGATGATCATCTGCTCGCTGTCGATGTCGCAGGCTCGCAGCCGCACCACTTCGCTGGCCCGCAGCCCGCAACCATACGCGAGCGTCAGCATCGCGCGTGCCTTGAGGCTCGTCGCCATAGTCAGAACGCGCTTGACCTCCTCGGGGCTCAACACCGGCGGCAGCGTCTGCGGCTCCTTGAGATGCCAGATCTCGGCCGCCAGATCGTGGCGACGCAGCGTGACGCGGAACAGGAAGCGCACCCCGGTCATGATCCGGTTGCGGTTGCAGATGCTGGCGCCGCTCTCGATGAGGTGCAGCTGGAATCGGCGCACCTCGTCGGCCGTCGCCGTATCGGGCGAGCGTTTGAGCCAGGCGGCGAACCGCTTGCAGCTGGAGATGTGGCTGCGCTGGGTGTGCGGGTTGAGCTTGCGCGCAGCCATGTCTTCGATCATTCGCTGACGCAGCGGACTGACAGTGTCGGTCTTGCTCATGGAGAGCTCCATCCTGAGTGAGGTTCACAACACCTCGATTCTCAGGACGGGGCTCTCCACTGACTATGCCGTCATCTCGACTTCACTGGCTCCTCAAATTGTCACCGGCCTCCGCTTGCGCACCCGCGCAGCGGGCTGGAGCGGAGCGACTTCGTGCTTTTGCGCAAAGCGGCCGGTTTGAGTCTTCTTTCTTTGTGAGGCGGCCCGCACGCTCGGGGGTCCCAGTTTGCTCCGTGGGGTCAATAGGACCTGCTTCAGTGCGATCGGGCCTCCCGTAGTACACGACCGATGATTGCGCATTGCAGCCCCACTGAAGACCTGGCTTCGGACGGAACCGCGTCCCAGCGACTTCGCCTTCGATCCGGAGAGCAATTTTACGTCTGCCTAGGCGGCATGCCGCTCGGCGCAGCCCGCTGACACATCCTGGTCGGGAGTTTGAGCGCCGCGATCATTTCGCCGCCACGGCCGGACGGTTGCCCATCTGCAATAGTCTCGTTCGCCCGGCTCTTCGAGGGCTCAGCGCGGGCTAGGCTACCATCGATATAGAACTTGATGGTTGCTCGGAGCGGGCAGCCTAATCTGATGGCGCGCTACGAAGAATCGGTGCTGCTCAGGGCAGCCGAGGACGGTCATGCGCGCCGACAGATTAGAGGAGTGCGGCAAGCGGCGGCGGGGTCGAGTACCTGCTGGCGCCCAGGCAGCCTGAAAGAAGGACCTTGGCGGACGTTATGATCCCGTCGGCCGTCGGAGAAAAGGGCCGGCGCTAATGGGCCTCGAGGAATGTCGATGGACCCTGCGAATTTCACCGACCCGCAGGCTCAGGCCACCATCGAGGCGGCGCGCATCGGCGCCGCGGCCGCCATTCACTCTGCTTGGATCCAAGCAAGCGCGGCGGCAGGCGCCCTCGTCGCCGGCGTATTGGCCTACGTCGGCGCCGTTCGCCAGGTGCGGATTTCAGGAGCGTGCGCAGGAAGTCCGGGCCTTGGCCTATCGCTTCCGGTTGCTACGAGTGGTCGAGGAGTACCACGAACAGGTCGCTCGCGCTTGCGCCGTCGCCGAATCGCAATTGGCCGCCTTCCGTGCCGGCAGCGCGTCGGTCGCGATCACCAGCTTCCAACTGCTGCAGCCGCGAATGCTGCATGACGATAATTGGGAAGCCCATGCCCTGCTCGGTCGCCGCGCGGTGGAGCTGATCCTAACGATCGATGACTTGAGCCTGCGGCTGGCCCAATTCGACCAGCAGATCCGCTCGGAAGGGACGCACACCGATTCCAGTTTTGTGAACGCCTCAATTCGCCAGCGCGACATGAAGGAAGCCGGGCGCCCGACGCACGTGCAGGAGCACGCGATCATCGACTACGCGCAAGTGCTCGACCAGCTCCGCGCGACGTTGGCGGCGCTCATCGTGGAATTGGAGGAGCCCAAGCGCAAGCTCCCTTGGCATAGGTCGCCGCTCCGTGGTTGGCGGCGTGCCGCGCGCCAGACGACGAACCAGGCGGCGCGCGCGCATCGTCCGACCCGCGAGGCGGCTCGGACGCCAATTCGCGCGTTGATGGTCACTCGCGCCCACCGCGAGCACGGCCTCCCTGGCCTTCGCCCGTGCGACACGCCCGCGAGTCGCCGATAAGACCGAAGACGTGCCTGACGCCGATCGTTTAGAGCGATCCACCTACACGTCTGCGACGCGGGTCGGGACGTCCCTCTCCTTTATCGCAGCTGAACCTCATGCGCCCGACGCCACGTCGACAGGCGGCGCAGCTTCCAGTCGCGGCTTGGCGACAGCGACCCGAGCGGCTCGCAACAACCGATCGTGGATCATGTAACCGTTTTCCAGAACGCTCACGACGCTTCTCGGCGGGTTGGAATCGTCTTCCACCTCGGCCATCGCCTCGTGGAGGTTGGGATCGAAGGAAGCGCCGAGGGCCTCGATGCGTTTGACGCCAAATCGCCCCAACGTCGCCAGGAGCTGGCGCTGGGTCGCGCGAACGCCATCGAGAAGCCCGGCGTCGCCCGGCGTCTGGTCAGTCCGATCTTCCGCCGAGGCGACCGCCCGCTGCAGATTATCTACGACCGACAGAAGCTCGGCCGCAAAGTCGGAGATCCCGTATTCGCGCGCATCCGCCACGCTTCGTTCGGCGCGGCGTCGCATGTTCTCGACTTCCGCCAGAGCCCGGAGAAGGCGGTCGCGCAGGGAAGCGTTCTCGTTCGCGGCCTCGACCGCGGCGCGCTGCTGGCGGTCGGCCGACAGGCCCTCGCCCGCCAAATGGACTTTGTCATCCGAATCATCATGCGCCATCGGGTCAGTCCTTGCACAATCGGCTGGGCAGGCGAACGCGCAGGAGAAGCGCGCATTCAGCTTGCTTTGCGATGGTCGTCGTCGACTTCCTTGAACTCCGCGTCGATCACATCGGGATTGTCGCCCGCGGCAGAACCTTGTCCGCCTGAACCCTGGCCGGCGCGGTTGGGCGCTTCGCCGATCCGCATCGACGCGCGCCTCAGGCGCTCGATTCCGTCGCGAATAGGTTGCGCCTGATCGCGTTGCATGACATCTCTGAGCGCCGAAACCGCTCCATCGACGTCCCTCTTCACATCCGCAGGCAGGCGACCTTCCGCATCCTTCAGAGCTTTCTCCGCGGCGTAGATCGCGGCGTCCGCCTGATTGCGAATATCGACAAGCTCCCGGCGGCGCCTGTCTTCCTCGGCATGCGCTTCGGCCTCGCGGACCATGCGTTGCACCTCGGCCTCGTTGAGCCCGCCCGACGCCTGGATGCGGATCGTCTGCTGCTTGCCGCTCGACTTGTCCTTGGCCGAGACGTTGACGATCCCGTTCGCGTCGATATCGAAGGTCACTTCGATCTGCGGCACGCCGCGCGGCGCCGGCGGAATGCCGACAAGGTCGAATTGGCCGAGAAGCTTGTTGTCGGCCGCCATCTCGCGCTCGCCCTGGAACACCCGGATGGTGACCGCCGTTTGATCGTCTTCTGCGGTCGAGAACGTCTCGCTCTTTCTTGTCGGGATCGTGGTGTTGCGATCGATCAACTTGGTCATCACTCCGCCCAACGTCTCGATGCCGAGCGACAAAGGCGTCACGTCGAGCAGCAGCACGTCCTTCACGTCGCCTTGCAACACGCCGGCCTGGATGGCTGCGCCAACGGCGACCACTTCGTCGGGGTTGACCCCCTTATGGGGCTCGCGACCGAACAATGTCCGCACGGTCTCCTGCACCTTCGGCATACGGGTCTGCCCACCCACGAGTACCACCTCGTCGATCTGGGCGGCCGTGAGACCGGCGTCCTTCAACGCCGCCTTGCAGGGTTCGATCGTTCTTTGAATGAGATCGTCGACCATCGCCTCGAGCTTGGCGCGGTTGAGCTTGACGTGGAGGTGCTTCGGACCGTTCTGGTCGGCCGTGATATAGGGCAGATTGATATCGGTCTCGTTCGCGGCCGAGAGCTCGATCTTGGCTTTCTCCGCTGCATCTTTGAGGCGCTGGAGGGCGAGACGGTCCTTGCGGAGATCGATGCCCTGGTCCTTGTGGAACTCATCGGCGAGGTAGTCCATGATCCGCGTATCGAAGTCCTCGCCGCCAAGGAATGTATCGCCATTGGTCGACTTGACCTCGAAAACGCCATCTCCGATCTCTAGAATCGAAACATCGAAAGTGCCGCCGCCCAGGTCGTAGACCGCGACCTTGCCCTTCCCTTTCTTTTCCAACCCATAGGCGAGCGCGGCCGCGGTCGGCTCGTTGATGATGCGGAGCACCTCGAGCCCGGCGATGCGCCCGGCGTCCTTCGTCGCCTGCCGCTGGGCGTCGTTGAAATAGGCGGGGACGGTGATGATCGCTTGCGTCACCGAGCCGCCGAGATAAGCCTCCGCGGTCTCCTTCATCTTCTGAAGTATGAACGCGCTGATCTGGCTTGGACTGTATTTCTTGCCGCGAACCTCGACCCAGGCGTCGCCCGTTTGGTTGGGCACGATCTTGTAAGGGACCATGCCTTTATCTTTCCGCGTCATCGGATCGTCGTAACGGCGCCCGATCAGCCTTTTGATGGCGAAAATCGTGTTTTCCGGATTGACAATGCTCTGGCGTTTAGCCGGTTGGCCCACCAGAATCTCACCGCTTTCTGTAAAGGCAACCATCGATGGTGTTGTCCTTGCCCCCTCGGCGTTCTCGATAACCTTCGCGGCGCTGTCCTCCATGACCGCGACACAGGAGTTTGTGGTTCCGAGGTCGATGCCGATTGCCTTGGCCATCGCAATTCTCCTATCGCTTGCACGCGCCGCGTCTTAAGGGGAATGCCGCACTCGAAAAGGCGGCGTCCGCTCTTTCATGCTGGAACGGACGCCTGATGCGTCGCAGCATCGCTGCCGTGTCACGCGGCCTCTTTGACCTCGATCTTTTTCGTCTCGGTCGGCGCGGGCTTTGGAATAGTGATCTTGAGGACGCCCTTTGACATTGTCGCCTGAACCGTCGACGATTCCACTGCCATGGGGAGTTCGAGCACACGGTAGAACACACCGTAGATTCGTTCGGTCATGTGGACATTCTTGTCCTTCTGCTCTGCCTCGACCTTCTTCTCGGCACGGATCGTAAGGAACGGGCGGTCTCAACAGCCGGCCCGCCCACATTCGCAAGGTCGCCGAGGACTCGCTGCGTCGCCTGCGCGTCGACAGTATGGATCTGTTCTACCAGCATCGCGTCGATCCGAAGGTGCCGATCGAGGATGTCCGCAGGAGCCGTGAAGGGCCTGATCGAAGAAGGCAAGGTCCGGCCCCATGGCGTACAGCCGGACGCCGCGCACAACCTTGCTGGACAAATATCCCGCAACCGCGCCAGCGAGGAGGATCACGATCATTCGTTCGTTGGAAAAATGCACTCCTGCATCATCGAATTAAACCCGTCGCGTGACCGTCGGCTTCATCCGCGACAAGCGCCGCATCGCGTCCGGCAGTTCAAGCTCTCCAAAGCCCCGAGTTCGTCGACAAGCTGCGCGACGTCGTCGGGCTCTATGTCGATCCGCCGGCGCACGCGGTCGTCCTTTCCGTCGACGAGAAGAGCCAAATCCAGGCGCTCGACCGAACGCAGCCCGGCTTGCCGCTGAAGAGGACGCGCCGGAACCATGACCCATGACTACAAGCGAACGGGACGACGACCTTGTTGGTGATTGATAATTTTCTGTTAACTCGACCGGCCGATAATTGGCTGACCCGTTCGGCAATGGGCTGCAGCCAGGATCCAATGTGGCCTGAACGCTGGGCAGCGCCAGCTCCTTTGACGGCTCGAGAGGTGTGCTGATGGCAAATGTAACGCGCCGAAACGTCTTGGGCATTGCGCTAACAAGCGCCTTTGCCCTCGCGACGCCGGCGCTGGCCGACGCTCCGGCGCCGTTTTCCGTCAACGAAGTCGTCGATGACGGCCACCGGTTCTTTGGCGATCTGTCACGGGGCTTGGCGGACGTGGTTCAGGAAGCGACGAGCCGCTGGGGCCTCCCAAACGCGTATATTCTTGGTCAAGAGGCTTCCGGCGCATTCGTGGGCGGCCGACGATATGGCGAGGGCAAAATGTATACGCGGAATGCCGGCAACGAGCGGGTGTTCTGGCAAGGGCCGTCGCTTGGCTTTGATGCCGGCGCTGACGGGGATCGGACAATGATGCTGGTCTACAATTTGCCGGCGACAGGGGCGATCTTCGATCGCTTCGGCGGATTAGACGGCTCAGCCTATTTTGTTGGGGCTTAGGCTTTACAGCGCTAAGCGCAAAGGGCGTTGTCGTCGTTCCCATCCGCACAGGTCTAGGGTGGCGACTTGGAGTTAATGTGAACTATCTGAAGTTTACGCAGGAAGCGACCTGGAATCCGTTCTGACTGTCTCCCGACCGCGATTGTCGGTTTCTTCCACGGGACAGTCCGGCCACATCCTGATCAGATGCAGCACGCGCCGATCATGCAGGATCGCGGATCATCACATCCATTGCGGCTTCCTCGGCCGCATCGGTGCGGCGAGCTTTACGCGCTGATACCTAAGGCGGCTGGTGGCGCCCAAACCAAAAAGGCCCAAGGGGTTCTTTTCGAAAGCCCTCGCGCGCAGGCCCGGCGACAAGCCGCGGTGCATGAGCGGTTCGGTGGAGAGTCTTGCACCAGTTGCAAACATTGCGCTCGCCAAGCGGATTTCAAGCGTCAGCCCAAGGTGTCGAACCGCTCGATCGCTAAGGCGCTCGGCGTCGAGGCCGAGAGCCCGAAGGCGGGCGCGGAAAGTCGTCAGCCCGGCTGACGACGAGCTGAAGTTAGCGCCTTCCCCAGCACCCCTAGGACGTCCGCTGGCGGATCTTTTCGGCCGTCGGGTGTCATTCCATCCCCTCTTGGCGTACTTCCTCACTGTTGGGGCTTCCAGTTCGGCAACCGACCGGCGTCTCGGCACGCTCCTGTCTGCGAGCGCAATGGTAGCAGCCGGACGACTCGCCGCTCTGCAGAGCATTGAACGTGACCTGCTGCACCGTCCCGAATCGCAACGGCATGACGCGCGGCGAGTGGATGTGTCCGTCGACAAGACAACCCACCGGCCATAGCGCGCGTTGACCGAGACGTCGCTCACTGCTTCCTCATGGATGTGACCTCTGGTGTTCCGAGCCGAGACACATTCGTTTCGCGCCTACCGCGGCGAAGTCCGGTTCGAGGCGCGGTGGAAAACTCGGACGGTTGCTGGCGAAGGTCGGAGCGGGCGGCCAGGCCTCCCCCGGCCCGCGCCTCTTCCCACAGTTCGGCGCACGCCGGGCAAATAGAACCGGGGACGGCAGAGCGTCATTCCACTGGTCGTCCGGCGAGCCTGAGTTTGATCCGGCGCAGCGTTTCGTCATCGAAATCGCGCGGAAGTTTCAGACCAGTCTGGATCGAAGCTGTGTGAAGGTCGCGGGAACCGTCAGCATCGGCGAGAGAATGCGATAGCGCGATCAAACCTCGGCCCGCCTTTGCAAGGTCATACCCTGACGACACGGAGGAACCATAGTAAGGGACGCACTGCCCCGATGTTCGTTGCTTGGGCCTGCGCGCCTAGACGGCGCACCGCTTCCGCTGCCTTTGCGAGTTCTGGCTTACCCGCAGCCATCGCATCGATGTTCCCGGTGAACGACTTCCTCGTGGACCCGCCTTTTTAGGTTCCGGAATTTCGAGGAAGGGCGTTGCTAGAAAACTGGCGACACCCCAGCCAACGACTCCGAGTACGATCGAAGCAATAGCAGGCCACATGTGGATCGTCCTTCCCAGCGTCCCGAGCGCCCGAAAGCGCCGGGCAAGGCCCTTTGACATGAGCGAAGTTTAAGCTGACGATACACGAGGCGGTATATGTCAATCGCCGTTAGCACGATAACGCAGATGGCCAGCAGGATAAGGACCGAAAGCCGCGCACGGGTGACCGCTGCCGGAGCCAGGGCCCGTCTCTCCCCGAACTCTCTCGAAAACGTGCCCGACAGAGCGAGAAAGTAGGCTGCAATCAGTTCAAGCCCGGTAGCCAAGACGATTGTCGCCAAAAGCGGCGAACTGACCACGAACTTAGCGGCGGTGCTTACACTGTAGATGGTGTAAAGGGAGGACGCGCCTAGGAAGACGGCCCCGACGTAGCGCGCGGTATTACTCAGAAGCACGACGCCAACAATGATCGCAGCGAGAGCAGCCACCCGACCGAAGGCTACGGGTTGGAGTGGTACCGGCAATTGAGCCATTAAGGCTAGCTCGCACAGCAAGCAAAAGCCCAGCAGGGCGACGCACAGCCAGTAGCTCGACTTCGTGCTGATCGCCACTGTGCCCTCCCAGGACTTAAGCGTTGACCGCCCTGCACGCTCCCGCATCGTGGCGCGGCTATCCCCTCGTAGGCGGCCTCGCCGATGGCGATGCGGATCATGGGGGCCAAGGCCATCAGGCGAGCCGCGCCTTGTCAAAAACGCTTGCGGCTGCTGGTAGTGTCTCACTTTGAATGTTGACGCTCGGCGTCCTTGCGACGAGCCGCCTCATTCAGCGGAATGAGCTTCTTCGTCTCGGTATCCCAGCGGTAGAAAGGGCTGTCGCCTGGGGCGAGCACCCACGGCGTGCACTTTGGTTCCTTGTCCGCATCTAGAAACTCACAATGTGCCAGTGAGCCCGTGTATGTGTCGATCAACCAAATCCCCTTTGGATCGCCCGGTATGGGGATCGCTGAGAACCGTGTATTGTCTGCATGTGGCGTATCTGGTGCAGCATCCGATGCGGCGAAGGTTGGCGTCGCCAGAGCGATGAAGGCGAATACGATCAATGAACGCATCACTCACCCTATCGCGGACGCTGTCAGACGTGAGTTGAATACGATTTTGCGACACGATCGGCGACAGTCCTAAAAGAGCCACGTGGGGCAGTCGCCGTCCCGGCCGCCGAATGCGGCTCCTCGCCCGTCGCAATCTTGGCGATCATGACGGCGCGGGCGTTCACGTCGGCAGGGCGCTTCTCGCCTTTAGGGCCGGTCGGCATGGCGTTTGTCCAAGATCGATTGATACATGGCGATCTGGCGCTTCAGATCGTAAATCTTCGCCTCTGTGCGGCCCTCATACGGAGCGCCAATGTGCAGCGTTCCGCCTTCAAGGCCCTCTAGGAGATTTTGAGCTTCGGCGATCTTGGCTTCGATCGCCTCATCGCTATCAGAGTTGTCGCCCAAGGAAGCCTCCTTGCTTTCCGCCAAGCATAGCACACGTCGCTCTAGGACTTGCCAGGGCCGCGCATGGCGCGCAGCCGGTCCACGAACCGAGGCTCAAGCCAGATATGGTAGTCGCCATTCGGCGCGCGAATCCGCTCGTACCCGACCTCGACGGCAACGTGGCGGCGATCACCTCGAACGCGGCGGCTGTGATGGAGATGCGGATCATGGGCTGGATGTGGGTTTCGGTCGGGTTAAAAGCGAATCACCCGGCCAGCCGCCGCCACCGTGGTCGCGCCCTCATCGCCGCCAGGCTCGTGCGTGCTTCAGCGAGGGCAGGGCCCCTGGCTGACAATCTGCTGACGCATCTTCGCGCTGCTAAGATAACTATCTGAATTCATTGCAGTCCTTGCGCCATGGCCAAGGGATGGCGGTCCTTCCCGCCATGCGCGAACGAGAAGCGCGCAGGATCGGTGAAGCGGTAAGGCGCGCCGTGAATGACTTCGGCCACCATCGCCAGCGCCCGCACCGTGCGAGCGCCGACGCCGGGCACGAGCAGCAACTCGGCGTAGTCGGCCGGCCCCCGATTGGCGGCCGCAGTGAGGCTCGCGTGTAGGCGCGGCGCCAGCACGTCGGTCGCGCGGACGTCAACGTCACCGGGCATGGCGAGATGCGGCAGAGTAAGCTGGCGGGGATCGGAGCTCGATGGCGGCTTCCGAGGTTTTGCGTCGATCAGGGCGAGTTCATGCGCGAACCGATCCGGACCCAACGAATGCAGCAGCTCGATCTGGCCCCGCCGGGAGCGATCGGCCCGACTATCCGTCAGGTTGACGATCTCGCCTTGATTCAGACCGTCGATCGCCGCATGCGGTTCGTCGACGAAACTCATCAGTCCCTCGCTCAACCAGTGGTAACGGCGAGCCGTCCTGCTTGCGTTATTCATGCCCGGCTGGACCACCGCCCAGCGCGCGTCATCGGTCACGATGAAGCCGTGCAGATAGAGGTCGAAGCTGTCCTGGACGGCGGCGCTATCGACCTTCGCCACCAGCCGGCTGAGACTGGCGAGCGCTGATCCGTCGAACCCCGCTCGCTCGCCGATCGCAACCAGTTCGTCGGGCGTCTTGCGCGAATGTTTGCCGCGGCCGCCGCAGATATGGACGCCGAGTTCCCGGCCAGCGGCTGAAGACCGCGTTTCAACGCTCCGACGACACTTGTCGTGATTCCGGACGAGTGCCAATCCATGCCCATGACCGAGCCGAACGACGGAAACCAAAACGAATGAACAAGGCGGCGAAGGACTCGTCGCGACCGTAGTGATGCACGATCGCCTCGCGATGACCGCACCCAGACGGGTCATGCGATCCGCCAGCCACAGCGGCACCCGTCCGCCATGGAGCGGCAGATCCGCGCTTCCTGTTCTGTGGGCCATGCGTCGTTCTACGTCGCGGCGACGATAGCCGCAACGCGCGAACCCCAAGGGCGCCAACCGGGGCCTTCAGGTCCTGCCGAAGCTTTCGTCGAACGAGTAGCCGGCGCCGCGCAGGGTGCGGATCGGGTCCCGCTCGCGGCCCTTGGTCAGCCTCTTGCGCAGGCGCCCGATGTGCACATCGACCGTGCGTTCATCGATCTCAGCCGACCGTCCGGAAACCAGATCGAGCAACTGGGCGCGAGAGAACACCCGGCCCGGCCGTTCGAGCAAATATTCCAATAGCCGGAAGTCGGTCGGCCCGAGGTGAATGAGGCGGTCGCCGCGCCGGACGAGCCTGGTGATCCGATCCAGATCGAGGTCGCCGGCATACAAGGCGCGCCGCGATGCGCTCGGGTCGGCTGCGTCGCAGCAGCGCCCGTACCCGCGCCATTAGCTCAGGCACCGAGACGGCTTGACGACATAGTCGTCGGCGCCGATTGCTAGTCCGCGCACCCGCTCCGATTCCTCGCAGCGGGCGGTCACGATGACGATCGGCAAGGTGCGGGTGGCCTCCCGGACCCGCAATCGTCGACAAATCTCGATGCTGGACACGCCGGGCAGCATCCAGTCGAGAATGACGAGGTCGGGGGCGTTTTCGGCCAGCCTCAACTCGGCTTCGTCGCCGCGCCTCATGCTCTCGACGACGTAGCCTTCCGCCTCGAGATTATAGCCGATGAGCAACGCCAGGTCGGCCTCGTCCTCGACGATGAGCACCCGCGGCGCGGAGGCGCCGGGGAGATCGGCGACGTCCTTAGTCGTCCGGTTCATCAGACGTCGCCTCTGGCAACATCGTGAATCGTATATCTCCTGGACTGTTTCCCCTCGAGTTAGCGTTTTCTCCGTCAACGAGCCAGGCGCCACACGGCCGGCGACCAGCGATCACTATTTCTGATTTGAGCCTCGCCCTGACATGCCGAAGACTGAAAGACATGCCGGTTGGTGCGGTAGCTTCCATCGCGGAGCGGCGCCAACTAGCACAAATGTGGAGGCATATTGCTAACACTGTTCACCAATCGTCATGAAGCCACTGCGGTTTCTCGGAGTGAACCCACTGTTTGCGTCTCCGCCGGCTGCTGCCCCGACTAAGACGGACTTGATTGCTTCATAGGAAAGCCGAGCA
>CAWEAT010000003.1:0-169568 GCA_963806935.1 uncultured Alphaproteobacteria bacterium | reverse complement strand
TTCCGCTGAGATTTGACCCGGGATTTCCATTGAGAACTGACCCGGCTTGATGATGGTTTCGGGATCAGGCGTTCGTCAAGTTTCGAGGTTTCTCCTTTGCGGGTTTGGCGGCTTTCGCGGAGCTGTTCTTGAAGCGGAAGCTGTCGTTTCCGGTTTCGAGGATGTGGCAGCGATGAGTGAGGCGGTCGAGCAACGCGGTCGTCATCTTCGGGTCACCGAACACGGTGGCCCACTCGCCAAAGCTGAGATTGGTCGTGATGATGACGCTGGCGCGCTCGTAGAGCTTGCTCAGCAGATGGAAGAGCAACGCTCCGCCGGAGGCGCTGAACGGCAAGTAGCCCAGCTCGTCGAGGATGACGAGATCGGAGTGGGCAAGTCGCGCCGCGATTTGTCCCGGCTTTCCCTGAAGCTTCTCCTGTTCGAGAGCGTTGACGAGTTCGACGGTTGAGAAGAACCGGACGCGCTTGCGATGATGCTCGATGGCCTGGACGCCGATCGCAGTGGCGAGATGCGTCTTGCCTGTGCCAGGCGAGACAGCGACATGGCGCCGGGATTCTGGCGAGCGAAGAGACGATCTACTACGCCTTTCATCCGCTGGCCGGCAGGATAGTGTCGTCGAGTGGTCGGCGGGTGGTGCGCTGCGGCGATGTGCATCTTACGATCCGTCTCGCTGACGGCACGTTGACGTTGACGCCGGAATGGATGTTACGGCCCGCGGCTGCTGGTTGCGAGATCCGTTCGGCTCCGCGGCTTTGCGTGGCGCGGCTGCGCGATCTGCGCGCCTATCTGGATGCGGTTCTAGGCTCCTACGATGGGGATTCGCCCCTGACTGACGGAGCCGATCATGCGTTTGAACCGCCGCCCACCGGATCTATTCGAAGAGCCGCCCCGCCAGCGACCGATCCCGAAGGAACGCCGCCAAGCGATGGTGGAAAGCATGCGAGCGCTTCTGACGGAGGCTCTTTCGCGGAAAGTCTCGACTTCGATCCGGAAGGAGGCGCGCCATGAGCCGGGTCGAGGCTGATCATCTCGCCCGGGAGGCGATTGTCTACGTCCGCCAGTCGACGATCGACCAGGTGAACAACAACGTCGAGAGCCGTCGACGGCAGTATGGACTGGTCGAGCGAGCCCGACAGCTTGGCTGGGCCAACGTCAGTGTCATTGATGACGATCTCGGCCGTTCGGGCTCCGGCGTCAGCCGCCCCGGGTTTGAGAAGCTTCTGGCGGCGATCTGCGACGGCCGGGTCGGCGCGGTGGTGTCGATCGAGGCGTCGCGCCTGGCCCGCAACGGACGAGACTGGCACACGCTGCTGGAGTTCTGCGGCCTCGTCGGGACGCTGATCGCCGACGAGGACGGCGTCTACGATCCCCGTCTTCCAAACGACCGGCTCCTGCTCGGCATGAAGGGAACGATGAGCGAGATGGAGCTGACCATCCTGCGCCAGCGCGCCCATGAAGCGCTCAAACAGAAAGCGCGACGCGGCGAGCTCTTCACATCGGTCGCGATTGGCTATGTGCGCAGCAAATCGGACCGGATCGAGAAGGATCCGGACCTTCGCGTGCGCGAAGCGCTCGCATTGGTCTTCCGCAAGTTCGCCGAGATGCAGAGCGTGCGGCAGGTGCATCTTTGGTTCCGGCAGGAGAGTATCGCGCTGCCCGCCGTCGACCATGGACCTGAAGGCCGACATTTGCAGTGGAAAGCCCCGGTCTACAATACAATCCTTCACATCCTAACCAACCCGATCTACGCCGGCGCCTATGCTTATGGTCGGTCGATGAGCAAGACGAGAATCGAGAATGGCCGAAAGCGGGTCATGCGCGGTCTTCCGGTCGAACAGTCTGAATGGGATGTTTTGATCCGCGATCACCATCAGGGTTATATCGGCTGGGACGCCTTCGAGAGGAATCAGCGCCTGATCAAGGACAACGCAAACGGCAAGAGCTTTGCGAGCCGGGGCGCTGTGCGGCGGGGAGAAGCGTTGCTCGCCGGCTTGTTCCGCTGCGGCCATTGCGGTCGGAAGCTGCATGTCGCCTACGGCGGAACGAAGGGCGATGTCGCGCGCTATCACTGCCGAGGCGCTTCCATCAACCACGGGACCGAGCGCTGCATTGGCTTCGGCAGTCTTCGCGTCGACGCCGCAGTCGCCGCCGAGGTCGTGGAGCGCATTCAGCCTCTCGGCGTCGAAGCGGCCCTGGCGGCTCTTCAAGCGCGAGGACGCGAAGACGGCGAGAAGCATCGACAGGTCGAGCTGGCGCTCGAACAGGCGCGTTTCGAGGCTGTGCACGCTCGACGGCAATATGACGCCGTCGATCCCGACAACCGTCTGGTCGCGGGCGAACTCGAGCGGCGCTGGAACGAGCGCCTGAAAGAAGAGCGACGCCTTCAGGATGAGCTCACAGCGCTCAGTGTTGCGCCGTTGAATGGCGTAACTCCAGGCGAGCGAGAGGCGCTGCTCCGGCTCGGCGCTGACGTCGAACGCGCCTGGCATGCGGAAGGGGCGACCATAGCCACGCGCAAACGGATCGTTCGCATGCTGATCGAAGAGATCGTCGTGCGCACGGAGGATGACGGTCTCGATCTCGTCATCCGCTGGGCGGGCGAGGATCATACGGCTCTACGCGTCCGCAAGAACCGCACGGGCGAGCACCGCTGGCGCGTCGACGCCGACGTTGTCGATCTGGTGCGGGCGATGGCCCGGCAGATGCCGGACAGGGGGATTGCAGCTGCTCTCAATAGGGCTGGCAAGACGACGACCAAGGGGCATTCGTGGACCCGAACGCGGGTGGCCTCCCTACGCAAGGATCACAACATCGTCGTCTATCGAGAGGGCGAACGTGCCGAGCGAGGAGAGGTCACGCTTGACGAGGCGGCAGAGGTTTTGTCGGTCAGTCCGGCGACTGTTCGTCGCCTGATTGTCGAAGGCGCATTGCCTGCGAACCAATCCTGCAAAGGCGGCCCCTGGGCCATTCGAGCCTCCGATCTTGGGCGCGCGGAGGTGGCCCGGGAGGCCGAGCGACGAAGAAAGCGCTCTCGGATAGGTCCGCCGTCTGAAGACGAGCCAGAGCTAGCCCTGAACTTTCAATGACATGGTGAGGTGAGCATTATGAGTCGGGCTCGGGTCCGCCGACCAGGACGACATTGTGGGCGTCTTCCAGGAACTCGCAGCGATGCAGTTGACGTGTGAGCGCCTCGTTGACCTCGCTGCTGGCGAAGTCGAAGCCGGCAAGGTCGCGATAGTTCGGAAAGCGGGCGGCTTTGAGCTGATAGGCCGTTGATCTCACCTCTCGGTCGGCTGTTTCCGCCTTCAAGAGCTGCGATAGGATGGGCAGCGCCGCCTCAAAGGCCGGAGAGCCTTGCTCGGTCAGCTCGCCGACGGCCTGAGCCATGCCGTGCATCTTCAGGGTTCGCAACATGATGACGACGGCGCCAGCGGCGGGATTATGACGCATGGCGCGCCTCCCGGGCTTGGCGCAGCGCATCGTAGCGTTCGACGTTGGCCTGCGGCTCGGAGGTGAGCGTCAAAGCATTAGGCGGCTTCACGAGGGGTGGGTCGATTGGCTTGCCGTCAATTAACCGGTGCAGCAGGTTCAGAATGTGCGTCTTGGTCGGCACGCCGGCCTCCAGAGCCAGTTCGACGGCAGCGAGCACGGCCTGCTCGTCATGCTGGAGGACGAGAGCCAGAATCTCGACCATCTCGCGGTCGCCGCCCGGCGTCTTGAGCATGCGCTGTTGCAAGGCACGGAAGGCAGGCGGGAGTTCGGCGAACGGCGCGCCGTTGCGGAGTGCGCCCGGTTTGCGCTGAATGACCGCCAGATAGTGCCGCCAGTCGAAAACGGTGGTCGTACTCTTGCGTTGGTGCGAGCGGGCAAAAACGCGACGATGTTCGCAGACGACTTGTCCCTCGGCGGCGACAACGATGCGTTGGGGATAAACTCGTACGCTGACCGGACGATTGGCGAAGGACGCGGGCACGCTGTAGCGATTGCGGTCCAAATGGACCAGGCACGTCGGCGACACGCGCTTGGCGTGTTCGACGAAGCCGTCGAATGGGCGCGAAAGCTGCATCAGGCGCCCGACTTCTTCTGCCCATACGTCGACGATCGCGCCGGGTTGGGAGCCGTGCAGCGTCTGGGCCCACAGCTCTCGGCAGCGCGTCTCCAGCCAGTCGTTCAGCGCGTCTAGAGAGGGGAAGTCGGGCATGGGCTGCCAGAGCCGATGGCGGGCGTCCTGGACGTTTTTCTCGATCTGCCCCTTCTCCCACCCGGAGGCTGGATTGCAGAACTCGGCCTCGAATAGGAAATGGCTGACCATCGCCGAGAAGCGGGCGTTGACCTGGCGCTCCTTGCCGCGGCCGATCTTGTCGACGGCCGTTCGCATATTGTCGTAAATGCCCCGCCGCGGCACGCCGCCCAAGACGCGGAAAGCGTGGTTATGGGCGTCGAACAGCATCTCATGGGTCTGCTGCGGATAGGCGCGGAGAATGAAGGCGCGGCTGTAGCTGAGCTTGAAGTGAGCGACCTGCAGCTTGGTCCGCTCGCCGGCAATGACCGCCCAATCCTCTGACCAGTCGAACTGGAACGCCTCGCCGGCCAAGAACGCCAGCGGCACGAACACGCCGCGGCCGCACGTCTTCTGTTCCTGTTGCCGAGCGGCCTTCCAGTCGCGAGCGAAGGCCGCCACGCGATTGTAGGAGCCATCATAGCCAAGCACCACCAGGTCGGCGTGCAACTGCTTGACCGTCCGCTTCTGCTTGCGCGACTTCCCAGCCTCCTGCCGCAGCATATGCGACAGCTTGTCGGCGTAGGCATCCAGCTTGCTCGGCCGATCCGGCACAGCGAACTTCGGCTCAACATTATCCGAGCGCAGGTACTTGCGGACCGTGTTCCTCGACAGCCCGGTGCGCCGCGATATCTCCCGGATCGAGTAATGATCTCGATAATGCCAACGTCGGATGACGCTCAATAACTCCATGTCGATCACTCCGTCGCCTCCCGGCCAGGCCAAGGGGCAAAGTTCGAACATGGGTCAGTTCTCGGTGGAAAAACCCGTGGCGCCCGGGTCAGTTCTCAGTGGAAATCAACAGCCTGAAATGTTGTCCTCACTTAGAAGCTCCTTGTAGCCATCTCGGTCTTTTAGAAATTTACGGAAAGAAATCAGTGCCATTCCAAAGAAATTATGGAGTTAATTATGGTAACCTGTCTGCACGTTTTGGAATTTATCTGAGGCTTTTTTTGCATAGACCATCGCGCCTAAACGTTTCTTCGTGCCATTGTGACGATGAGCGTGATGTGGTGTTCGATCTAGCATGTATATCTCCCGCGAGTTCTGCAACCAGCAGAATTCAGTCGACGAGGCTTTGGCAGCGTTAGTGCTGGCCGTTGATTGACGCCGCATAAGCCTCGCTGAGCCGTGCGACGCTGTATGTTGAGCTATTGGGACCGTCCGCCAACGTCCGCGTACGCGTGACACGCGGCGACTGACGCCATGTTGGCTGTAGGTTCGCTCGTCGATCCGACTGAATTTGCCGCCTCGTAGGCCAGCACATCGGAGAACCGGTAGCGCACGTTGCGACCGATTTGGACGAATGGAATGAACCCGCCCTTCACCCTGGCGTTCCGCAAAGTTTTGACGCTGCGCTGGTGGCGTGCTGCGAGTTCACGTTCCGTGAGAGAAATTTCGCCCACCGAACCCTCTTGAGTTCCAGGGGAGAACTGCCGCCCGCCTGCGCTCGTCGAAGAAATCCGCGATGCACGATTTGGCGTTTTCTGCATAGGTCACCCTTGCGAGTCGAAGCGCTTGCTTCCAGCCCGGCTCGCCAAGGATCCTATACGGCCTTAAGCATCTAAGGTAAATCGTTATCTAACTAACGCGCTCTTTTAATTTTCACCACGCAATTGTTATGGTGATGCGCTCGGGCGAGATATTCATTTTGGCGGCCAAGTCGCTCTTTTGCCTCTGCAATCAATGATGCCCAGCCCGCCTCTCCTTTCGCCCCACTACCCTCGTATAGCTGCTGGGCGACATAGGGAGCGGAATTGGCGGCCTCGTCGTAGCCTTCAAGCTGAGATGACTTTCCTTGCGCGACGTCTCCAACGCTGCGGGGCGAAAACTTCCAGACTATCCGAGTTTTCGCGCCCCTTCGCCCGTACTTAAAATCTCCTATACCAATTTCGTCTAGCTCTTTGAGGAATCTAACAATGGTCGCATAGCCCAACTTAGTGTGTTCTGCGGCCCGGCCGCCTGCATGTCGGTCCGCCAGTTGGTATAGGCCGAGAGCATTTCAAAAAACTCGCGGCGGCCCTCTCCCTTCTCGTGGAGGTCGCGAAGTGTTTGAGCCAGTGACATGGAGTGCGCCCCATTTGCTAAAATGAGCCCTTTTAGCATTTATGCAAATCCGCATCAATCAAAAGGATTGCCATTAATGTCTATAATGTATCCTTTGGAGAAATCGCACATTGTACACGAACGAGCAAGTGAAACGGATTTCGGCAAGTCGAGATCGACGTGAGCCTCTGAAAGTGTTGACTGAGACAAACCCCTATCGGCCCTGCGATCGCGATGACATTCCGAGACCGCCCGGCAGGCGGAGGGTCGTCATCGTTGGTGTCTGAGACCGACGCGAATCGTCTTTGCCTTCTGCCGCATTGCCCCTTCGGTCCGTTTCATCGCCTTGGCGACCTTCGCGATAGCGTTTTCGCTTTCGAGTGCGCGTTGAGTTCGCGAATATCCTCCTTGGTGTATGGACTGCGCATGTGTTCTTTTTCGGCATAACTCCGCTCTACTCAAGGGCAAACCAGCCGCGGTCGGCTATCCAGCCAAGCGCGGCGTAGTCGTTGCGGCGAGCTACGAAGCAGTTCGCCGCAACTGTCTCCGGCGAAAGGCCGCGCGTAAGCGTCACAGATGCCGAAGCGCCGACCGCGGCCCGGGCCCCTGCGGCTACGGCGATCCTGGACCGCGTCCGAGGCAACCCGCTAGAGACAGTAGAACTCGCGGGGCGACAGTGGCTCGGTGATGATTTGAACGGAGGAGACGTGATTAAGCTGATCTGGCACGACGCCGATGGGGCGTGCTTGTTCCGAATCGGCTCGAGCGGGGACGAATGTACCCAATTTGTCCCAATTGTTTGGTCACTGACTGGTCACTCGGGAAGCGAAAGGGACTCATTTTCAGGCGCAGTATTATATAAGTATCGGAAATTGTTGGTGCCGCAAGAGAGATTCGAACTCCCGACCCCATCATTACGAATGACGTGCTCTACCAGCTGAGCTATTGCGGCCCCGTCGAGCAAAGCTGCGCGCGGGGGCGCGGCTCGAACGGCGCTGCTGTCTATGCCGGTTTGCCCTCGCTTGGCAATATCCGCGCCGCGCGGCGAAATCGTCGCCCGCGGCTAGGAAGACGGGGCGATCTCGCCTAGAAGCTCGCCGGGCGCCGCCGAGAGGGCGGCCGGATCAGGCGGGGTAGGAGCGCGCGCATGGCGGGAAGAATGGCGGGAAAGACGGCGTTATGCACGGCGGCGGCGGCGGGCATTGGTCGCGCCACGGCGCAAGCGTTCGCACGCGAAGGCGCGCGGGTGATCGCGACCGACATCAACCTCGACGGCCTCGCCGGCCTCGACGCCGACAAGCGCAAGCTCGACGTGCGCTCGAGCGAGGCGGTTCAGGCGCTGGCGCGCGAGATCGGCGCCATCGACGTTCTCTTCAACTGCGCCGGCTTCGTCCATCACGGAACCGTGCTCGACTGCTCGGACGCCGACTGGGACTTCTCGTTCGACGTCAACGTCAAATCGATGCACCGCACGATCCGCGCCTTTGTGCCGGGGATGCTGGAGAAGGGCAAAGGCTCGATCGTCAACATTGCTTCGGGCGCATCCTCGGTGCGCGGCATCCCCAACCGCCACGTCTATGGCGCGTCGAAGGCCGCGGTGATCGGCCTCACCAAGGCGGTCGCGGCCGACTTCATCCGCAGGGGCGTGCGTTGCAACGCCATATGCCCCGGCACGATCGAGAGCCCGTCGCTCGACGGGCGCATCGAGGCGCAGAGCCGTTCGCGGGGTGAGCCGCTCGAGAAAATCCGCCAGGAATTCGTCGACCGTCAGCCGATGGGGCGGCTCGGCAAACCGGAGGAGATCGCCGCGATCGCCGTCTACCTCGCCTCCGACGAGAGCGCCTTCGCCACTGGCCAGGCCTTCATCGTCGATGGCGGATTTGCGATGTAGCCTCCGCCCGGCGCGCTTCCCCTCAGATCGCCTTCCGCGCCAGCTCGGCTCCCGCCGCCAGCGCCGCGAGCTTGGCGTAGGCGATTTCCGCAGCCATCGGGGCCATGCCGCAATTGGTGCACGGGTAGAGCCGTTCGGCCGGGACGTAGGGCAGCGCGGCGCGGATCGTCGCGGCGACGTCCTCCGGCGTCTCGACGACATCCGACGCCACGTCGATGCAGCCGACCAGCACGTCCTTGCCCTTGAGCAGGCCGATCAGCTCGATCGGGACCTTCGAGTTGCGGCATTCGAGCGACACCTGGCCGATCCGGCTCGCAGCAAGCGCCGGGAAGGTCTCTTCGTACTGGCGCCAGCGCTCGCCCAGCGTCGCCTTCCAGTCGGTGTTGGCCTTGATGCCATAGCCGTAGCAGATGTGGACGGCGGTCGTGCAGGCAAGGCCCTGGGCGGCGCGCTCCAGCGCCGCGACGCCCCAGTCCCTGACCTCGCGCATGTAGACATTGAAGGCGGGCTCGTCGAACTGGACCACGTCGACGCCGAGCGCTTCGAGCTCGCGCGCCTCCTCGTTCAGCGCCGCCGCGAAGGCGTGGGCGAGCGTGGGGCGGTCGCGGTAATGCTCGTCAGCAATGGTGTCGACGATGGTCATCGGCCCCGGCAGGGTGAACTTGAGCTTGCGTTTGGTGTGCGCGCGGGCCGCGCTCGCTTCGGCCCGATGGACCGGCCCCTTGCGGCGGATCGGGCCAGTCACGGTCGGGACCTCGGCTTTGTAGCGGTCGGCGCGGATGCCGATTGTCTGCCTTCGGGCGAAATCGATGCCGTCGAGATTGGCGAGGAAACCATGAACGAAATGGATGCGCGCCTGCTCGCCGTCGCTCACGATGTCGACGCCGGCGTCTTCCTGCAGCTTCAGCGCGAGGATCGTGGCGTCGATCTTGCCGGCCGCGAGCGCCGCGCCCTCGAGTCGCCAGGCGGGCCAGAGCTTCTCCGGCTCGGCGAGCCAGAAGGGTTTGGGCAGGCTGCCGGCGACAGTGGTTTCGAGCATGAGGGATCTCGGGGACTCGTCCGAACTCATTGGGGTGAAGAGAGCGGCCTTCGTGCGCGCACGCAAGCAAAAAGGTCAAGTGAGCGAAGCTTGCACTAAACACAAGCAGGGATCGCTCATTCGCCTCTTCTATCCTTGAGGAACGTTGGCTCCAGCGCTAAAGCTTCGACTCGGAGTCCACGTTCGGGGCGCAACTAATGCTGTCAGGCCCGACATGATTCGTGACCTCGCGGAGGCGTCCGAGCCAACTGCGAATTGCGGCGTGTGCGTCATCGGCGGCGGCGTCGCGGGTTTGATTGCGGCCTACCGGCTCAGCGCCTCGCAACGCCGCGTGATTGTCCTCGAGAGCGGCGGGCGAAGACCCAATCGCGAAGTCGACCCGTTCAACGTCATCGAGCAAACGACGGAGACGTACCAGACCGCCGTCTCCGGCCGTGTTCGCGCTTTGGGCGGCACGTCGAACGCCTGGGGCGGCCGGATGATGCCGCTCGCGCCCCACGACATTGGGCCGAGGGACTATCTCGGCTTGAGCGGTTGGCCGATCGACATGGCCGAACTCGACCGCCATGTCCCGGAAATCGAGCGCCTGTTTCGGCTGGATCAAAGCCCCTACGAGAGCATGCCTGCGTCGCCTTTGGTTTCCGACGACCCTTTGCGCGGCGGTCACGAGGACATGACAGCGAGATGGTCGAAATGGCCGACATTTCGACGGCGCAATATCGCCCACGTCCTTCGTGAGACGATCGCGAACAGGGCGAATCCAACGGTCTGGCTCAACGCGACCGTGTCCGGCTTCATTGTCGATGACGCCGCGGGCCGTCTTGAGGGCGTCGAGGCCAGAAGCATCAATGGCAGGCGCCTGACCGTCACGGCTAACTCGTTCATCCTCGCGGCCGGAACTCTGGAAACAACCCGGCTTTTGCTTCTGCTTGACGAACAGACGAACCATCGCGCGTTCCCCGGATGCGAGGCGCTGGGTCGATATTTCATCGACCATCTCAAAATCGAGGCCGGGCGCCTGCTGCCCAAGCAAGGCAAGCAAACCAATCACGTGTTCGGCTATCATATTGGCCGAGCGACTCGGCGCTCGCTCCACCTCGAGACCACAGCCAAGGCCCAGCGCGAAGACGAGGCCGCCAGCGGATATGTCACGATCCGCCCCGAGTTCCGGCCTGGCTCGATCCATCACTATGTCCGCAATCTGGGAAAATCGGCGCAGGCTCGCCGGCTCCTCGAGCTTCTGCCGAACGCCGAGATCGCCAAGGATCTCGGAAGCCTCGCCCCCGCCCTCTATTGGAGGCTGCGGCACAGGCAGATGTACCTTTCTCCATCCGTCGACCTCTTCGTCGACGCGCGGATCGAGCAAGTCCCGAACTCGCTTTCGCGCCTCACGCTCGCCGATCGTCGCGACCCGTTTGGCGTGCCGATGCTGCGCATGGACTGGCGGAGGACGGCCGCCGATAGACGAACTCTTCGCTCGGTCTTGCGGCGGGCGCGCCGCTTCTGGCAATCGACTTCTCTTCAGGCGACGAGTCCTGTCGCCTGGTCCGTCGAACCGGACGAGGACGATCTCCTCGAGCGGACCACGGATACCCGCCATCCCGCCGGAACGGCCCGCATGGGCGTCGACCCGCGCACGTCGGTCGTCAATCCGCGCCTGGCGTGCCACGCGATCCCGAATGTCTTCGTCGCCAGCGCCGCCGCCTTTCCCTCGTCCGGCAGCGCCAACCCGACGCTGACCATCATGGAGATCGCGTTCCGGGCCGCGGAAAGCGCAATCGCCCTCGGGTAGGTCAGTGGGGGGCCGGGGCGTCCGCGCGGGCCGCGTTTCCAAAGCGGCGGCAAGACGCTCGAGGCGACGATCACCGTCGCCTGCACCGGATCGTGCGGCTCGCTCTGACCGGGTGAGGACGCGGAGGGCTATAAGTCATACTGGAAGCCGCTCATCGAGGTAAGCGCATGCTAGCGCGATATATCGAGGAACCTCCCTTTCCTTTGCATAATAGGCCACCAACCGCCGGCTAATTCCCAGCTGCGCGGCGGCGGCGTCCAGAGAGAGCGAGTGCCGTTGGAGGAATGCGGAAAAATCCATTGGCGTCATGAACTCGTCGGCCAACCGCTCGACGGATGTCGCGGCCATGTCTATCTCGTCGTTCTCTCCCCAGGCGATTGCGGCTCCCCCCTCGACAGTATGAACGGTCTGTAAAAGTGCAGGATCATTTCTAAGAGGCGCAAACACTTTCTTGGAATAGATTAATGGCGCGACGTCGACATTTGTTGTTGTCCCTTTTCGAGAGCCGCCGCTCCAAGTGACCAGAATACGCGTGGCGTCGCTGGCAGCAACGCTCTCTATTGAAGGCATCGGCTCGCCTATTCTGGTCCGTTCAGTCTCGCTCATTTAAACGCATCCATTCGATCATCAGCGCTTCACGATTGGCCGGTTGTCGAGCCCAACCTATGGCGACATCAAGATCGGCCCGATTGATGTCTCCTCGCATAACCTCCAGTGAATCGATTCGAACTTGAGCCTCTCCATTCGGCGTCCTGATGTGAAAATGCGGGGGCGCATGGTCGTCCGCGTAAAGGCAAATTCCAACTCTGCCGAGGGTAACGAACCGCGGCACGGCGCTATCAGCGCCAGTGCAGCATATAGTGCACGAGGTGCACTCCCTGCAAGGGCTTAAGACTGCACACACTGATCATGTTCTGACCCTACCCGAGCTTATAGTCGCGCGTCGCCTCGGGGTCGTCGGTTGCGTAAGGCAACGCCATCAGCTCTTCCCACGCGGCTTCGGGGATCGGGAAGTTCGCCCAGTCGAGCGTCTGCTGGACGCGTTCGGGCTTGCTCACGCCGCAGATCGTCGAGGCGATGCGCGGGTCGCGCAGCGAGAACTGGAGCGCCGCCGCTCCGGGCGGGACGCCGTGGCGCGCGCAGACCGCTTCGATCCTACGGATCGGATCGAGCATCGTCTCGGAGGCTTCCTGATAGGCATAGCGGGGATAGGCGGTCGATCCCTTGGCGAGGACGCCGCTGCCGTAAGGCGCCGCGTTGAGAACCGCGATCCCTCGCGCCCGCGCGAGATTGAGCATCGCGTCCGCGTTGCGGTTGGCGAGGGTGAATCGGTTGTGGGTGATCAGCACGTCGAAGTCCCAGTCGCTGAGCAGCGGCATCATCTGGGTCACGACGCCGGCGGCGAGGCCGACCGCCTTCGCCAGCCCCTCCTCCTTCATGCGGAAGAGCTGGCCCAGCGCCCCGTCGCGGGCGGTCGCCTCCTTGAACGAGCGGGCGTGCTCCGGGTCATGCAGATGGAGAAGATCGACGCTGTCGAGCCCGAGCGCTTTCAGGCTCTCCTCCAGCGAGCGGCGGGCGCGCGCCGCGTCGAAAGCGTTGGTCTTGAAATCGCGGTCGAGCTTGGTCGAGACGACGAAGCCCGGCGGCAGGCCGCCGCGCTCGCGAATGGCGGCGCCGACCCGCTCCTCGCTGCGGCCGAGCCCATAGTTGCGCGCGCTGTCGATGAAATTGACCGGCCCGTCGAAAATGGCGTTCAGCGTCGCCCGCGCGCGCTGCTCGTCGACGCCATAGCCGTAGGTGTCGGGCATGTCGCCGATCCCGGATGTGCCCCAGCAAATTGGCGTGACCATGATATCGGTCCGGCCCAGGCGGACCGTTTTCATCCCGCTCGCGCTCATCGTCGCTCTCCCCTCCCTGGTTGCCGGCGCATCCCTAAGGCAAACCGGCCTCGGATGAAATCCTCATCCTCGGAAGCTTGCAGGCGTCATCGCTGCCGCTTGCGGGAATTCTGCCATGAGTCGTCATGGCCGCGCTCGTCGCGGCGGGAAAACCTTTGCGATAATCCGAAGATCCTGCTAAGGTGCGTTCCTCGTCCGGCGTTATCCACGGAGCCCGAGCCGCGCGCTTGTCCAGCGCCCTACGTTGTGGCCATGTTTATTGTCTCGGAGGTCGGAAAAAGGTTGATTTTGGCCTAAGTCATTGCAAAGTCGAGATAAACCATTTTGCTTTTGTTGCGCCGGCCTTGGTTTTTGTTGCGCCGGGCTTTGATTTTGTTGCGCTGGATTTGGTTTTCGTTGCGGACGATTTGGATTTTGTTGCACGGGCCGCCTCGGGTCAGGGGACGAGGCTGGGGCAGCGGTTGAGGCTCGGCAGATCGGCGTCGGCTGGATAGAGCGCCATCAGTTTCAGCATCACGCCATTGGTCCAGCCGAAGCCGTCCTGGGTCGGATATTCGCCGCCCCCGCCCGGCCGGTCGCTTGCGATCACGTCGTATTTTTCGACCAGCTTGCCGGTCTCGCGATAGACGCGCTCGACATTGAGCATGAAGCGGCAGGCGATCGCTTCGGCGAGCCGGTCGCGGCCGAAGTTCCTGAGCCCCTGAACGGCGATCCATTGCAGCGGCGCCCAGCCGTTGGGCGCGTCCCATTGCTGTCCGGTCTCGACCGGCGTCGCGACGATCCCGCCGGGCTCGAGCAAGTCCCTTGCAACCGCCGCGGCGACCGACGCCGCCTGGGCGTCGCTGGCGGCGCGGGTGAACAGCGGATAGAGCGTCGCGGCGCTGATGCGGTCGACCCGCTGCTTCTGCGTCCAGCGATAGTCGAGATAGGCGCCGCGGAAGTCATCCCAAAGCGTGCGGTCGATCGCCGCGCGGCGGGCGTCCGCACGGCGGCCGAAATCACCGGCGCAATCGCTGTCGCCCGACCGTTCGCAACCGGCGCGGATCGCGTTCTCGAGCCCGAACAGAAGGGCGTTGAGATCGACCGGAACGATCTCGGTCGTGTCGATCGCGCCGAGCGTTCGTCCGTCGGCGAACCAGCGCGAGCTGAAGTCCCAGCCGCTCTCGGCGGCGGCGCGAAGCTCGCGCCAGGTGGTCTGCGGCGGCCGGGCGATCGAGCGCGCGAGCGCGACGTCCTCCGCATAGGACTCGTCGCGCGGCGCGTCGCTGTCGTCCCAGTAGCGGTTGAGGATCGAGCCGTCGTCGAGCTTCACGACGCGGCGATGCGCGGCTCCCGCAGCCAGGCCCTCCGCGCCCTCCATCCAGAACCCGTACTCGGTCTTGAGCTGCGGCAGATAGCGGGCGTAGGCCGCCGCAGGGTCGTCCGGAGCGAGAAGGCCGACCATGGCGAAGAAGAACGGCGGCTGCGAGCGGGTGAGGTAATAGGACCGGGTCCCGTTCGGAATATGGCCGTAAGCGTCGATGAGCGCGGCGAAATTCTGCACCATGTCCATGAGCAGGTCCGCCCGGCCGCTTTCGGCGAGGCCCAGCATGGTGAAATACGAATCCCAGTAATAGAGCTCGCGGAACCGGCCGCCCGGAACGACGTAAGCGCGCGGCAGCGGCAACAGCGACGAATAGGGCGGGACCGTCGGCGTTTCCCGCGTGAGCACTGGCCAGAGCGCGTCGATGTGCTGACGGAGCGGCGTAGGCGAGGCGGCCGCGCCCGGCACGGCGACCGACGCCGGCAAGTCGAAATGCTCGCTGACGAAGCGCTTGAGCGCGTCCGCCGTCAGCGGCTTCTCGGCGCGATAGAGCGCGAGGATGTCATCCGGCGGCGCTTTCGGCGTCGCATCGGCGAATTCCTTGCTATCGGGAAAAATCCCGCTGAGCTCGACGTCGGCGTAGAGGTCGCCGAACAGGATCTGCGGCGGAGCGGGCCGCTCGAGCGCCAGCGCCGGGTGGACGAGGAAGAGGACCGCGGCGAGCGCGAGGCCGAATTGCGTTTTCATGCACCGGCGGGAATAAGATAGCTCGCGAGGTGGGCGTCGAGCGCGGCCATGGTTTTCGCGTCCGCGGGGGCGGCGCGGAAGCCGATGAAGCCGTCCGGCCGAACGAGGACGGCTCCGCCGCCAGGCGCGCCGGCCCTCGCCGCGTCGAAACCTGATCCGTCCATGATCGTGACAAGCCCATTCCAGCGCGCGCGCATCGCGTCCAGACCCGGCGCCTCGCCGAACACGATCAGGTGATGGCGCTCGCCTTTGAGCCGATGGCAATCGGGAAAGCGGAGGCCTGGCTCGGGCGCGGCGACGGTCGCTCCAGCCTGGCCGACGAGCGGGCTTCCGGCATAGGAAACGTCGAGCATCGAGCGCCGGCGCGCGGCCAACAAGATCTGGTCCGCCGTCGACGGCGGGAGCTTGGGCGCCGCGCCGCCGTTGCGGAAGGCGTCGACCAACGCCACGATATGACCATGAATGTCATTCGACACATCGAGCGCATGAGCGTCCGCCATGCCGCGTTCGATCGCGTAGCTTGCGAGCAGCGACGGCCTTGCCGCGCCGCGCACGACCAGGGCGAGCTTCCAGGCGATGTCGGCCGCGTCCATGAATGCAGCGTTGATTCCCTCCCCGCCGAGCGGGCTCGACATGTGCCCGGAGTTGCCGAGCAGAAACCGCCGGCCGTCGCCGAGACTCTCGGCTTCGCGCCGATGCATCTTGAAATAGGAAACCCAGCGCAAATCGTTCAGCCCGACGTCGAAGCTGACCAAAGCGTTGACCATTGCGCCGAGTTCGGCGGCGGTCGGCGGATCGTCGCGCACGTCGGCCTGGTCGCGGCTGACGAAAATGAGCCAGCGACTTTCCGGCAGCGGCGCGAACAGGACGAACCCCTTGGCGCCGACGACGATGCGGGCGGTTTCAGGCGGGATCGCAAGGCCAATCTTGACGTCGGCGACCACGTATTTGCCGGCGTATGTCTCCCCGACCAGGTGCTCGCTCATGGAATGGCGAGTGATGTCGTGCGCGCCGCCGGCGCCCAGGAGGTAGCGAGGCTCCACGACCTCCGTTCGACCGCGGGCGGCCAGTGTGATCCGGAGCGTCTCCGGGCCGGACTCGACCGCGGTGACCTCAGCGCCATATTCGACCTTGACGCCGCACGTCGCCAGATGATCGCGCAGGATCTGCTCGGTTCGCCATTGCGGCTGGCTGCACTGGAATTCATGCCGGCAGCCAACCCCGCCAAAGTCCGCGTTCATGATCCGCCGCATGCCCGGACCCATGAGCTCACTGTGCTTGATGTGCACGCCGGCGCTGAGGAACGGCTCGATTACGCCCGCCCGGTCAACGATGTCGAGCACCGCCGGCTGGAGCGCTGTCCCGCGGGTCTCGTGATGCGGCGCGAGCCTCTGTTCGACGATCCGTGGCTTTACGCCGTGGCGCGCCAGTTCGCAGGCCGCAAACAGTCCGGCGGGACCGCTTCCGATGATCAGGACAGAAGGCGTTGAGCCAGGCTCTGCCATTTTTGGCGGTTCCCCTTTTGCGCCTCAGTCGAGGCGGCCCGGATTTGCCCGATTCGTCCAACCCATCGACGAGGAAGCGCCCAATTCTGGACCGGAGGCAAAGAAACGCGCCACGATCGCCTCGTCCGTCGCCTCGACGCTCCGTAGATTTGCGGCCGATCATACCGGATGCGGGCGGCGGAGGCGAGGGCAGCGGCCCCTGCCGCAGGTCGTCAAAAGCAAGGAGGCGCCGCCGGGCCTCGCATAGCTTGATCTTGGGCGCCCGCACGGAGTACCAAGCGGCACGCGGAAACTGGAACTCAATCTTGAGCGGCAGCGCCGGCTCACCAAGCTAGAGGATGTGGTCTCATGCCATTCAGCAATCTTCTTCTATCCGTGGCGACGGTCGGGACGACGACGCTGGCTTTCGCCTTCGCCGCTCCAGCATCGGCGCAAGAGAACTACGCGCATAAACACTACGCGCACACGCATTACGCGCACGCGCACTACCGGCACTACGCCCACTATCACGAGGGTCGGCAGATCGTCGTTCATGCGCAGGAACCGGTGGTCGTGCAGAGCTCGAGCTATGCCTGGGGACCCGTGGCCGCGGTCGGCACCGTCGTGGGTGGAACCGGCCAGGCCGTTGAGGGGGTCTTTACCGGCGCGGGCTCGATTGTAGGCAGTTTCGTGGGCGGGGTGCTTGGCGGCACGGCTGCGCTCTTCGGCTCCCCGCCGACCTACGCGTATGGCGCTCCGTTTGCCGCGCCGTTCAACGCGGCCGGAGCAGTGGCCGCATCGCCATTCCAGGTGGTCGGCGGCGCTCTCGGAGGGCCGCCGCCCGCTCACGTCGTCTACTGAGCCGCTTCCGGCGCCTTAGCGGGCCCGAGGAGACCCGAACTTTGTCTCCTTGAGCGCCTTTTGATGGCTTGCATCCCTCCGCGTCGCGTTCGATGATCCCGCCGGCGGGCAAACGCTGGGCGCCAACTTCGTTTGGCCCGCTCGATCAATCCGGGAGGAATGAAGCAATGCGGACAATGACATTTGGGGCGACCCTTGCGGGCGTGCTGATGGTTGTCGGGGCGGCGAATGCGATGACCGTGACCAGCCCGGACATCAAGCCGGGCGCCAAGATCGCCGACGAGCAGGTGTTCAATGGCTGGGACTGCACTGGCAAAAATGTGTCGCCCGCGCTTTCGTGGTCAGGGGCGCCGAAGGACACGAAAAGCTTCGCCGTCAGCATGTACGATCCCGACGCGCCGACCGGCAGCGGCTTCTGGCACTGGTGGGTCGCCAATATTCCCGCGACCGTCACGTCGCTGCCGAAAGGCGCGGGCGGCGGGACTGGACTGCCCGAGGGCGCGGTCCAACCGCACAATGACTTCAGCTTGGTCGGATATGGCGGCCCATGCCCGCCCAAAGGCAAGCCGCATCACTACGTGATCACCGTCTATGCCCTGAAAGCCGACAAGCTCGACGTCGACGGCAACGCCTCGCCCGCCGTGTTCGGGTTTTACGTCAACGCGAATACGTTGGCGAAGGCCACGCTCACAGGCCTCTACGGGCGGTAGGGCCGGCGCTGATGATGCTTGCGGGAGCGGCGTTCGCGCCGCTCCTCATGCGGCGCCACGCGAGCCGAAGATCAAGGCCACTCCGAACGCCAGGACGGCGAGGGCGGCGGCGAATTCAAATCCTCTCGCCACCAGCGCGAGGCGCGAATTTTCGCCCGCCACAAGGCGCATGGCGGCCGATTTGGCGAACACGGCCGTCCACGCGAGCGCCCCGGTCGTAACCGCCGTGCCGATCGCCATCGCGAAGGTGGCCGCGACTCCGGCGGCGAACAGCCCTTGCGCCATCGCAAACACCAGCACCAGAATCGCCCCGGAGCATGGCCGCGCGCCGGCGGCGACCACCGTTCCGACCGCCTCGCGCCAGGAAAAGGCGCCATTCAGACGGGCCGGATCGGGCGCGTGCATGTGTCCGCATCCCTCGACGTCCGTCGCAGCGCCGCCGGGCGGTCCGGCGTAGAAGGCTGCCGCCGACAGGCTGAGCGCCGGCCTTCGCCACGGGACGCCCGCATAGGCCGGCGCGGCGGCCGCCGCGCGCCGGCGCTCGATATGCCCGCTCAAGGCCGCGATGAGCGCTCCGCCCTTGCGCCAGACCAGCCACAGGCCCATGGCGGCGACCGCGCAATAGCTCGCAAGCACGATCCAGTCGGCGGCGTGATTCATTTCAGAGGCGGTGGCTCTGAAGACGAACCCGGCCGCGCCGACGATCGCGATCGCGATCAGCGCCTGCAAGAGCGCCGCCATCAGGGCCAGGAACGCGCCGCGTCTGAGCGACTTTTCGTTCGCCAACATGTAGGAGGCGAGGACAGCCTTGCCGTGTCCAGGCCCCGCGGCATGGAATACGCCGTAGGCGAGGCCGAGGCCGATGAGACCCCAGGCGGCGCTCGGCTGGTCGTGAAGCGCGTGCACCTTGGCGGCGATGAGATGGGTGAGCCACGACTGCTCGCCCATGAGCCAGCCGGTCACGCCACCCGCGCCGCCGCCTCCGCCCTCGCCGCCGGCGACCGCAAACGGCCGCGGCGAAAGCTGCGCCAGCGCCGTCGCCGCCGAGGCGGCCCAAGCCGCAAACCCAAGGCCGACCCGTCCGATTCTCTCCCTGGTCATGGGCACGCGACGATGGCGGCGCTCGCCATTTTGAAACCGAAGTTCGTCCCCGGCGAGAGGTTGGTGAAGAAGGATTCGGTCAATTTCTGCTTGTCGCCGTCATCGATCGGCTTCGGCTTGGCAACCGTGGCCGCGCAACCGGAGGGGGCGGAGACGAGTGCAACCGGATCCTTGTCGTCGAATTCAAAATCGATGAAATACTCGGGATCGGCGACGCGCAGGGTCAGGAACTTGGTCACGGGCGTCGGGGTCTTCAGCGGCAGGGTGACGTGGAACTCGACCAGATGGTCGGGGCGCTCCTGCATCCAATAGTCGGTGACCGAGCCGAAATCCATCGCCTTGCCGCCGATCTTCAGCGTCGTGAAATAGCCGATTTCGGCCAAGCTGCCGGCGTTCTCCTTCGCCAGCGGAGCGAACTGCTCGCGCTTGACCAGCTCGCCCGGCGGGGCGAGCCCCTGCGTGGCGAAGGACGAATACATTTCGTCGAAAACCCAATCGTGGACCACCGCGGCAACCTTGCCGTCGGGCGTGAAAGCGATCTGGCTCTTGACGGTTACCCAGACATGCGGATGCGCCCCGGCCGGGGTCGCCGACGCCAATCCGAGCGCCAACCCCACTCCCGCAAACCGCCAAGCCCGGAATCCGTCCTGCAACAACCCGTCCTTTCGACCCCGGCCGCACTCGCCAGATTTTCTTGCGGGCAAAGTGCGGCGACGAGATGGCGCGCCGCCCGATCATGGTTGAGCGAATCTTAAGCTCCCATGGTTCAACGATTGTTAAACCCGCGAGCGCAGTTTGCGGCAATGGCGCGTTGCGTTCGGCCTGTCCCGCTTCTCCTTTCGGTCGCTCTATGTCTGCAGGGTTGCGGATTCTTCGGCCGCCCCGAGCGGCCGGCGTGGCGAGCGCAGGCCGAGAATGCCTGCTTCGCCCGCAGATCGGTCACACCTTCCGATTTTATGGTTCCCGTCCCCGAGATTGACGGACCAGGCATCTGCGGCATGACCCGTCCGCTCAAAGTCTCGGCGCTCGCCAATGGCGCGATTGCGGTCGACAAGACGCTGACCATCGACTGCCCGATGATCCCGGCGCTCGAGGCCTGGTTGAATGACATCGTCGAGCCGGACGCTCAAGCCCGATTTGGGCAAAGGGTCGCGACCATCAACGTGTTCGGCGCTTACAGTTGCCGCTCCGTCGACAACATCGCGGGCGCGCGGCTCTCCGAACACGCCTTCGGCAACGCAGTCGACGTCGCCGGTTTCACACTGGCCGACGGGAAGGAAATCGACTTCGTCCACGACTGGAAGAAGACGGACGGCCAGGAGGGCGCCTTCCTGCATAACGCCCAGGCGGGCGCATGCCGGTATTTCACGACCGTCCTCGCGCCAGGCGCAGATGTGTTCCACTACAACCACATCCATCTGGATCTGGCCAATCATGGCTCGACCAACACCGGCCCGCGCCGAATTTGCAAGCCAACGCCCACGTCCGACCCTCAGCCGACTCCCGCGACGCCCGACAGCCTGCCGCCCGCGCCCGATATCGACGAGCCCCTCGACATCGCGCATCTGAGCGCGCCGGACCCCGCCGCCGCTTCGCGGGATGCCCTGCGTGGACCGGGCGAGGGACTGGACCCTGCCCTGCCGCCGGCGCCGATCGGCGAGACCAATCCGGCGCCTCCGGTGCTTCCGAGCGGAGCCGGCCCGACGGTCGACATGGAGCCGACTTCGACCCTCGCAGGTCACGACAATTGAGGGCACGCCCTCAGCCGGCGTCCGCTGCCGGCGCCTTTGGTTTGGCGCCGTCGACCGGCTTGCGCAGCTCGCGCCACGAGTTGCTCTGGGCGATCATCTGGCGGATCGCTTCGACGTTGGCGCGCGCGGCCTCAGGCGACAGGTCCGTCTGGCCGATACGCTCGGCCTCGCCGAATTTTCCTTCCAGCGCGAGCACCAGCGCGAGATCGCCGCGCATGCGCGCATCGGCTTTCGGGCTCGCGACCGCCTGTTTCAACGCCTGCTCGGCCTCGGGCAAATGCTTCGCCAGCGCGAGCGAGAGCCCCATATTGGCGAGCACTGCCGGCTCTCCCGGCGAAATCTTCAGCGCGTCGCGATAGAATTGCATCGCGCTCGCGTGGTCGCCCAGCCGGTCGGCGACTGTGCCTTGCACTGACATCACGTCCCATCGCGGAGCGTCGGGCGTATCGGCGCGCGTCAGCACGTCCTTGGCTTGGGCCAGTTGGCCGGCGTCGGCCAGCGCCTTGCCGTATTCGCCGAGCACGTCGTAATCCTTGGGCGACTTGATGGCTGCTGTCTGGATGACCGCGACCGCCTCGCTGTAACGAGTGAGCGCGCGCAAGGCGCGAGCGTATTCGATCGAGGCCGTCTTCTCGCCGGGATTGCGCTCGTAGCGCTTGCCGCAATCGTCGGCATAGGCCCTGAGTTTCGTTTCGTCCGTCGGCGGCGCAGTCGCCTTCGGTTGGCCGATCGAGCCGGTGACGTCGCCGAAGTCGTGGCAGCCGGCGAGCGCCAGGGCGACGATCGCGAGGGCCCCGGCGAGCGGCGCGGCGAGGCTGAAAGGACAGGGAGACGATCGTGGCATCATGGGCGCCAGGTGATGGACTTAAGCGTCAGCGAACGTCCGCCGCGAACCTTGCACGAGGCTGCCGAGCGCTCCAATCGGCCCGATGAATTCGATCCTCAGCCGACCTTGGTCGCCATCACCTCATATCGCCTCCGGGCCACGCCCATGCGCCCTTTTCGCGGCGGCTTACCTCCGCGATCGTCCGCCGCGTTCATTGGGGCGCGGTTTCGTAGCCACGCGACGCTTCATGGCGGGTTCAGGACCCGAATAGGTTTGCCGTCCAAGAAGGCCTCCGCGTTCTCGACACTCTGCGGATAAAACGCGCGCCACGTCTCGGCTACGCCGTAGCCAAGATGGGGCGTGAGCACGGTATGGTCGGAAGCCCGGAACGGATGGTCCCGAGGCAGCGGCTCCTCGTCGTAGACGTCCAGCGCGGCGATGATTTTCCCAGCCTGGACGGCGGCGATGAGGGCGGCTTCATCGACGAGAGGGCCACGCGAGGTGTTGATGAAGATGGCGCCTTGCTTCATGCGCGCAATGTCCTCCGCGCCGATGAGGCCGCGGCTGCGCGGCGACAGAACCATGTGCACGGAGATGACGTCGGAGCCGCTCATGAGATCCGATTTGCCGACGAGGGCAGCGCCGGCCTCGCCAGCCTTTTCCGCGGTCAGGTTTGGGCTCCAGGCGATTACCTTCATGTCGAGCGCGAGCGCGTAGCGGGCGAGACGCGCCCCGAGGCGGCCGAGGCCGACAACGCCGAGTGTTTTACCGGCGAGGCCGACGCCGACAGGAACGCCATTCTGGAAGCCGCCGGCGCGCATGATCCTGTCGGCGGCGGGAATTGCGCGGGCGGCGGCGATCATCAATCCGAGCGCGAGCTCGGCCGTCGCGTAAGGAGCGCCGGCGACGCCCGCTGTGTTGCAGACTATCACGCCCTGACGCGAGCAGGCCTCGACGTCGAGGGAGCGGTTGCAAGCGCCGGTGATCCCGATCATGCGCAGCTTCGGAAGGCGCCGGATTAGGCCTTCGGGAAAAGGGGTGCGCTCGCGCATCGTCAGGAGGATGTCGAAATCCTCGAGCGCGAGAGCCGCTTCGTCCTCCGATCCAAAAGCGCCAGTGAAAAAGACCAGATCGGCGCGAGCAGCAAGTCGCGACCAGTCGGCGCTCATCCGCGCTACGCCTTGCCAGTCATCGAGGATCGCAACCTTCACCATGCATGCTTCTCACGCGCTCGAATTCTGGCGGGCCGGGGCAGAACCGCCATCATAGAGGATGAACCGGCTTTGAGCCCGTTGTCGTGTCATTGGCGCTCTCTGACCATCGCGGTCAGGCAGCTCCGGGTCGTTAGCCGTGTTCCCCTCCACGCTCACCTCTAAGCGCGGTCGAGGACAGCCTGGACCGCGGTCCATGCAGGAACAGCAGAGCCGGCGGCCGCATCGTCGCAAAACGCAACGCGTCGCGTTCGGGCGCTCGCCAAGGAGCGAGCGCCACGCCGGCCCGACTTGAAATCGCCCGCAAGGTCGAGCCGGGCCGATCGACGACGGCGATCGGAACCAGGTCGGCGATTAGGCGCCAATGACGCCAGAGATGGAGCTGGCGAAGGTTGTCGGCGCCCATGATCCAGACGAAATGGGCTCTTGGCGCACGCTGTCTGAGCCACAGAAGCGTATCGTAGGTGAAGCGCGAGCCGATCTGGGCCTCGATGTCGCTGACGACGACGCGCGGCCCGACGTCGAGCCGGCGGGCGGCCTCGACGCGAGCTTTGAGTGCGGCGAGTCCAGTCAGCGACTTGAGGGGATTGCCAGGCGTCACCAGCCACCAGACGCGATCGAGCTGAAGCCGCCTCAGCGCCAGCCGGGTGATGAGGGCGTGGCCCTCGTGCGGCGGGTTGAACGAGCCGCCGAGCAGGCCGATGCGCATGCCCGGCGCGAAGGGAGGGAGGCGCGGAACCGGCGTCACGAGGCTGTCTGCTGGACGAGCATCTCAGCCTGACGCTCAGCCGTGAGCGCGTCGATGATCTCGTCGAGACCGTCACCCTCTATGATGCGGTCGAGCGAATAGAGGGTCAGGTTGATGCGATGATCGGTCACCCGTCCTTGCGGGAAATTATAGGTCCGAATCCGCTGCGAGCGGTCGCCGGAACCGACCTGAGAACGACGTTCCTGCGCCCGCTCGGCGTCCAGCTTCTGGTTTCGTGCGTCGAGGATGCGCGAACGCAACAGCGCCATCGCTTTCTGACGATTACGATGCTGGGAGCGCTCCTCCTGCATCGCCACGACGAACCCCGTCGGCAGGTGGGTGATGCGGATCGCCGACTCGGTCTTGTTGACGTGCTGGCCGCCGGCGCCGCTCGAGCGCATGGTGTCGATCTTCAAGTCCGCCTCGTTGATGACAAGGTCCGCTTCCTCGGCGATCGGCAGCACGGCGACGGTCGCGGCGGAAGTGTGAATTCGCCCCTGGGTCTCGGTCGCCGGCACGCGCTGCACCCGATGCACCCCGCTTTCGAACTTGAGCCGCGCGAAGACGCCGCGGCCGGAAATTTCGGCGACGATTTCCTTGAATCCCCCCGCCGTCCCCTCGCTCATCGACAGGATCTCGACCTTCCACCGCTTCCGCTCGGCGTATTTGGCGTACATGCGAAAGAGATCGCCGGCAAACAGGGCCGCCTCGTCCCCGCCGGTGCCAGCTCTCACCTCGAGAATCGCTCCGCCCTCGTCGGCGGCGTCCTTCGGCAGGAGCGCGATCTGGATCGCCTTCGACATCGCTTCCGCGTCCGTCTCGGCGGCGGCAAGCTCGGCTTGGGCCATGGCGCGCATGTCCGCATCCAGGTCCGGCTCCCTCAGGAGCGCGGTCAGATCGGCGCGCTCCTTCATCTTGGCCTGAAACGCCCTGATCGCCCCCACCACCGGCTCGAGTTCGCTCAGTTCTCGCGACAACGCGGAATATTGCGTTCCGGCGACGCCTTCGGCGAGGCGGGCAGCGATTTCCTGGTGACGGCGGAGGATCAGATCGAGATTTTCGTTGGCGGCCATACAATAAGCTCAAGGCGGAAAGCGGTGGGATGAGCGGACGCTGGCTTCGCTACAGGCGCACGCCGAGGCGCTCCGCAAGCCGCTGGAGCGGCTCCCGCAGCGAGGCGTTCTCACGTCCCTTCGCCAGCATCGGCTCGACCTCGCGCCTCGCCTCGCCGATATTGAGCGTGAGCGTCATCGCCTTGACTGGGCCGATTGACGGAGCCGACATCGAAAGGTCGCGGTAGCCGATCGCCATCAAGGTCATCGCCTCGAGCGTCCGCCCGCCGATCTCCCCGCATAAAGTCACCGGCGTTCCGTGCCGCTCGCCCGCATCGGCGATCGAGCGCAGCGCCCTTAAGAAGCCGATGCTCAGCGGATCGAAGCGATTGGCGACCCGGCGGTTGTCGCGATCCACGGCGTAGAGATATTGCATCAGGTCGTTCGAACCGACCGAGAGGAAGTCCGCCGCTGCGGCGATTTCGTCGAGCTGCCACAACAGCGACGGCACTTCGACCATGACGCCGAGACTGGCCCTGCGCGGGGGCTCGTAGCCGCGACCCACGCTCAGGGCGAGTTCGCGATCGAACATCGCGCGGGCGACCCTGAATTCATCGACGGTCGACACCATCGGGGCCATGACTTTGAGGTCACGCCCCGCGGCGGCGCGGATGAAGGCCCGGAACTGCATGCGCAGCAGCGGCGGGCGGTCAAGCCCGATGCGAAGCGCCCGCCAGCCAAGCGCCGGGTTTTCCTCTTCCAGGCCCTTCATATAGGGCAGGAGCTTGTCGCCGCCGATGTCGAGGGTGCGGAAGGTGACCGGCCGGTCGCCTGCGGCGTCGAGGATGGCGCGATAGAGCTGTTGCTGCGCCCCCGGCCGGGGAAAGCGCGAGGCCAGCATGAATTGCAATTCGGTGCGGAAGAGACCGATCGACTCCGCGCCGGTTTCTGCGAGGTGGGGCATGTCGACCAAGAGGCCGGCGTTCATGTGCAGGCCGATTGATACTCCATCGAGGCTGACCGTCGGCGCGTCGCGAAGCGCGCGATACTGCGCCTGGCGCCGGGCGCGCATCCGCGCCTTTTCCGCATAGGCCGCCTCGACGTCCGCCGGCGGGCGCAGGTAGATCTCGCCCGTGTCCCCGTCGACGATGATCGCGTCGCCCTGCTCGACGATCTCCGAAATGTTGGCGATGTCGCTGACGGCAGGAATGGCGAGCGCGCGCGCGACGATGGCGATGTGGCTCGATGCGCCCGCCTCCTCGAGCACGAGCCCCCTGAGCCGCGCGCGGTCGTAATCGAGCAGCGCCGCCGGGCTCATCGAGCGCGCGACGAGGATCGCGTTCTCCGGCAGCTCCTCGGGCAAGACGACGAGGCTCTGGCCGGCCAGCTGATGCAGCAGCCGATTGGCGATGTCGGTCAGGTCGTGCAGCCGGTCACGCAGGTAAGGGTCGGTCTGGCGCTGCAGTTTTGCGCGGGCGTCGTTATGGACCCGCTCGACCGCAGCCTCCGCCGTCAGGCCCGAACTCACCGCCTCGCGCAGCCGCCGGAGCCAGCCCCGATCATGCGCGATCATACGGAAGGCTTCGAGGACGTCGCGGTGCTCGCCGCCGACGCCGTCGTCGCTGCGGTCAATGAGGCTGTCGACCGAGGCGCGCATGGCGCCAATCGCCGTCTCGAGCCGCGCCAGCTCCGACTCCACGTCGTCGGCCACGATCGTCGACACCGTCACCCGCGGCTGGTGCATCACGACATGCCCGAGGCCGAGACCATCGGCGATGCCAAGGCCCTTGAGCGACAGCTGCCGCCTGACGGCGATTGGCGCGCCCTGCGAGGCAATCCCCTGGAGCTCGCCGGACGCGATCATCTCGGCGAGCAGCATTGCGGTCGTCTGCAGCGCCTCGATTTCTTCTTCCGAATAGGCGCGCCGGGCCCGGTTTTGGACCACCAGCACCCCGATCGTCGCGCCGCCGCGCAGTACCGGCACGCCTAGGAACGATTGGTAGATCTCTTCACCCGTCTCCGGCCTGTAGGAAAAGGAGGGATGATGCTGGGCGTCGGACAGCGCCAGCGGCTCGGCGCTGGAGGCGATCAGGCCGACAAGGCCCTCGCCCGGCCGCATGGTTGTCAGGTGGACGGCCTCACGGTTGAGGCCCTCAGTGGCGAACAATTCCATCGCGCCATCGGCCCGCACGACATAGAGCGAGCACACCTCGGCCACCATGTTCGAGGCGATGAGCACGACGATGCGGTCCAGGCGCGCCTGTGCGGTGACAGGCTCCGCCATCACCTCGCGGAGCCGCCGCAATAACAGACGCGGTCCGCCGGGCGCACGCATCAGTAAGGTCCTGTCCTGTCCCCGGTCGTTGGGTCGGCCAACCGAGCCATGCAATGATCGCGCCGGACAGAAATCGCCCTCAAATCGCGCTTCCCGCCCGTTTCGTCCGTTCGCTTCGGGGCGGTATAGAAACGAAATGCGGGCGCCGCAAGGGCGACAGGCGGCGCCCCTCGGGCGCTTTGGAGCCGTTCAGGGCGCCCGAAGCAGAGCCGAGGTCGTCGCTGCCCCGGTCGCGCGGGCGGCGAGCACCTCGTCAAGCCAGTCCGGCCGCATCTCGGGCACCGACGAAAGGAGCAGTTCGGTATAGGGATGATAGGGCGGGGCGAACACGGTCGCGGTGTCTCCGCCTGCCACCACCTTGCCCTTCAGCATCACCGCGACCTTGTTGGCGATCCGTTTCACTGTGCCGAGGTCGTGGGTGATGAACAGGTAAGCGACTCCGAGGTCCTCCTGCAGCTTTTTCAGAAGCCGGAGAATCTCTTCCCCGACCAGCTGATCGAGCGCCGACGTCACTTCGTCGCAGATGATCAGATCCGGTTCGGCGGCCAAAGCCCGCGCGATCGACACCCGCTGCTTCTGTCCGCCCGACAATTCGCTTGTCTTCCGGGTGATGAACGACTCCGGCAGGTCCATCTGTCGCAGCAATTCGGCGGCGCGAGCGCGGACTTCTTCGCGCGAGCGGTTGAAATAGAACGCCACCGGCCTGCCGATCGTCTCGAGCAGGGTATGCTGCGGATTGAGAGCGACGTCAGGCATCTGGTAGATCATTTGCACCCGGCGCAGCTGGTCCTTGGTCCGATCCTTGAGGCGCGCCGGCAGGCTCGCGCCGTTGAACCGGACGTCGCCGGCGATGCGCGGCAAGAGGCCCGTGACCACGCGCGCCAGGGTCGATTTGCCCGAGCCCGACTCCCCAACCACCGCAACCGTATCGCCCTTGCGGACCTCGAGGCTCACGTCATCGATGACCTTCGGCTTGCCTGGATAGTTGGCGCTGACATGGTCGATGGCGAGGATCGGAACCTGGGCGGCGATGTTCGCGTCAACGAAATTGTGGCCGGCGACGCGCTCGGTCACCAGTCGGCGGGTATATTCCTCTTTCGGCTGTTGCAGGATCTGCCGCGAATCGCCGAATTCGACCATCTTGCCGCGCCTGAGCACCATGATCCGATCGGCGATCTGGGCCACGACGGCGAGGTCATGGGTGATATAGAGGGCCGCCGTGCCATGCTCGCGGATGAGCTTGCGGAAGGCGGCGAGACATTCGACCTGGGTCGTCACGTCAAGCGCGGTGGTCGGTTCGTCAAAGATGAGGATGTCTGGTTTGGCGACCATCGCCATGGCCGCCATCACCCGCTGAAGCTGTCCCCCGGAAACCTGATGGGGATAGCGCGAGCCGATCGTCTCGGGGCTCGGCAGATCGAGTTGCTTGAAGAGACTGATCGCCTCCGCCCGCGCCTCCGCCCGCGACAGCACGCCGTGCCTGACCGACGCCTCGCAGACCTGCTCCATCAGCGTATGGGCGGGATTGAACGAGGCCGCTGCGCTCTGGGCGATATAGGCAATCTTCGGTCCGCGCAGCGCGCGCCGCTCATCGAGGCTGACGGCGCGTATGTCGGTATCGCCGAAAATGATGTTGCCGCCCACGATATGGCAGTCGCGGCGCGTGTAGCCCATCGAAGCGAGGCCGATCGTCGACTTGCCGGCGCCCGATTCGCCGATGAGGCCGATGACCTCGCCCCGCCGCAGCTGGAGCGACACGTCGTCGACCAGCACCGGCCCGTCGCCGGCGTCCGTGCGCACCGCCACCCGCATGCCGCGGACGTCGAGGATGACGGAGTTGTCATTGGGTTCGGAGGGGTCCCGGGTTTGCTGGCTCATGCGCCTTCTCCCTGGCCTCTGGAATGAATCGAGAGCATCCAGTCAACGATGAAGTTGACGCCGATGGTGAGGATCGCGATCGCCGCTGCGGGATAAAGCGGCGCCGCGGAGCCGAAATTGATCATGTCGCGGTAGTCCTTGACCATGCTGCCCCAGTCCGCGTCGGGCGGCTGAACGCCGAGGCCCAGAAAGCTTAGCGCGGCGATAAAGAGGAAAGTGAAGCAGAAACGCAAGCCGAACTCGGCGGTCAGCGGCGGAACCGCGTTGGGCAGGACCTCGCGGGTGACGATCCACCACCATCCCTCGCCGCGCAGGCGAGCCGCCTCGACGAATTCAAGGCTGACGATGTTGATCGCGACCGATCTCGCCAGACGAAAGACCTTGGTCGAATTGAGGATGGCGATGGTGCAGATGAGGACCGGCAGCGCCGAGCCGAGCACGGACAGGATGACGAAGGCGAAAATGAGCGTCGGCATCGACAGCAGGAGGTCGACGAGCCGCGACAGCAACTGGTCGATCCAGCCGCCCGCGACCGCCGCGGCGAAGCCCGAAATGACGCCGATCAGGAACGACAGCGCGGTGATCACCAGCGACAGACCAATCGACATCCGCGCGCCATAGATGAGGCGGCTCAGGATATCGCGGCCGAGATTGTCGAGCCCGAGCCAATGCTGGGCGCTCGGATCCGCCCAGGCGTCGCCGACCGGGGTCGCCTGATCGAATGGCGCGATAAGCGGCGCGAACAGCGCAACGAACAGGTTGATCAGGACGACGACGATGCCGATCTGCGCGGTGACGCTCACTTTATAGCCGCGGATACGCATGACGGTCTTTCTTTCGTCGCGCCTGACGGTTCCTGGTCAGCGCGGCTGGCGAAGCCGCGGATTGGACAGAATGGCGAGGATGTCGGCGGTCATGTTGAGCAGGATGAACGTGGCGGCGAAAATCAGCCCGCAGGCCTGAACCACCGGCACGTCATGCTTGGACACTTCATCGACCATCAATTGGCCGAGGCCGGGATAGACGAACACGGTCTCGACCACGACCACGCCGACGATGAGATAGGCGAGATTGAGCGCAACCACCGAGATGATCGGCGCAAGCGCGTTCGGCAGCGCATGGCGCACGACAATGCGTGACTTCCTGAGACCCTTGAGAATCGCCATCTCGATATACGGGCTCGCCATCACCGAAAGCACGGAGGCGCGGGTCATGCGCATCATGTGGGCGACAATGACCAGGACCAGCGTCAGCATTGGCAGGAACGCGTAGTAGAGGCGGTCGAGGAAGCTTGTGTCCGGCGTCACATTGGCGAGCGAGGGAAACCAGCCAAGGTCGACCGCGACATATTTGATGAGAAGATAGGCCAGGAAATATTCCGGCACCGAGATCGTCATCAGGGTGAAGAGGTTGACCAGCCGGTCGAACGCGCCGCCCTGCCGGATCGCCGCGAGCAGCCCAAGGCCGATCGCCAGCGGGACGGCGACGACCGCCGCGTAGGCGGCAAGAAACATCGTATTGGCGAAGCGCGGCGCGATTTCCGTCAGCACGTCGCGGCCATTGGCGAGCGAATGGCCGAAATCGCCGTGCAGCACGCCAAACAGCCAATCGAAAAACCTCAAGATCGCTGGCCGATCCAGGCCCAGGTCGAGGCGCAGCTTGGCCAAGCTCTCCGGGGTGGCGGAATTTTGCAAAATCGCCGAGGCGAGATCGCCGGGCAGAATCTCCGTGCCGATGAAAATGAGAACCGACGCGGCGAACAGGGTCAGGACGCCGAGGCCGAGCCGTTGAAGCACGAGATTCAACACAACGCCGGCTCCCTCACTTCTCCCTGGGGACTCTCAGGAACTCCGTTGCGCTCGTCGGTTCCGGGCGCTCTCCGTGGCGGACGGCGAGCGCTCGGGTCGTGCGACCGCGCCCGCCATCGAGGCGGACGCGGCGCAAACGCGGTCAGCTCTTGAGCCAAGCCTTCTGCATGATATAGCCGTTGTCCATATCGAAGCCGCCGTGCGGCGTATGCCCGCCGACCTTGTCGAGGTGCGCGTCCAGCCAGTCCTTGAACACGGGGATGATTGCGCCGCCCTGCTCGTTCAGCATGGCCTGCATCTCCCAGATGTAGGGGCGGCGCTTGGCTTCGTCGGTCTCGCCGCGAGCGTCGGCGAGCAGCTTCTCGAACTTCTCGTTGTTCCAGTGTGTCTCGTTCCAGGGAGCGCCGGCCGCGTAGGCGACCGAGAGCATCTGCGTCGCCGCCGCGCGCCCGCCCCAGTAGCTCGAGACGAAGGCGCCCTTGAGCCAGACATTGTCCCAGAAGCCGTCCGCCGGCTCCTTCTTCAGGTCGACCTTAATGCCGGCTTTGGCGGCGCTCGCCTGAAGAAGCGCGCCCTCGTCGACGGCGCCATTGAACGCGGCGTCCGAGGCCTGCAAGAGGATCTTCGGATCGGTGAGGCCCGCTTTCTTGAAGGCGGCGGCGGCCTTGTCGGGATCGTATTTGCGCTGGGGCAGCTCCTTATTAAAATAAGGATCGTTCGGCGGGATCGGGTGATCGTTGCCGACCGTGCCGTAGCCGCTGAACAGGGCCTTGAGGATCTGCTCCCGGTCGGTGGCCTCTTTGAGCGCCATGCGGATGTCGGGATTGTCGTAGGGCGCCTTGTCGCATTGCATCGCCATCACCGCGTGCCAGCCGCCCGAAGCCCTCACGATCTGAAGTTTGGGGCTCTTCGAGAGCATCGCGACCGCTTTGTGATCCACACGATTGATGGCGTCGATCTGGCCGGAGATCAGCGCGTTGAGCCGCGCCGATCCGTCATTGATGACTGTGACCTCGATGCCGTCGAGATGGCCGCGCCCTTCCTTCCAGTAGTCGCGGGTCTTCTTCAGCGAGATGCGCACGCCCGGATCGAACTTGTCGAGACTGAAGGCGCCGGTGCCGACCGGCTTCGCCCAATCCTTGAAGCCATCCGGCACGATGCCCACGTGATAATCAGTGAGCGCGTAGGGCAGATCCGCGTCCGGCCCGTTCAGCGAAATCTGAATCTGATACTTGTCGAGTTTCTTGATGTCGGTAACCGGCTTGAACGTGCTCGCGCCGCCGGACTTGGTGTCGCCGCGATGCAGGTTGAGCGAGTAGATGGCGTCGTCGGCGGTAAACTCCTGACCGTTCGAGAACTTGATCCCCTTGCGGAGATTGAAGACCCAATCCTTGGCGCCGTTCTTCGGCTCCCAGCTCTCGGCCAGATCCGGATGCGGCCTGCCGTCCTGACCCCATTCGACGATGCCGTCGAACAGGCCATGGCCAGTGTCGATCATCACCGAGTCGTTGTAGGAGGTGACGTCGATGCTGTCGGTGGTGCTGCCGCCGCCCAGGCCGAGGCGCAGAACGCCGCCATTCTTCGGCGTCTCGTCGGCGCGCGCGTCGGCGCTCGCCAGCATGGTCGAAATCGCGAGGCTCGAGGCGCCGAGCGCAGCAGCGCGCCCCATGAACTCGCGGCGCGAGACGGCGCCCTTGAGCAGGCGCCCGTTCCAATAATCCAGTTCGCTCATCTTGCAATGTTCCTCGTTAGAGTGCGCCCTTCCCCAGACAACGATCGGCCCTTATTGTTTGGCGGCGCGTCGTTCCTCGACTTGGCGTCAGATTTTTGCCGCTGTCAATTGTCCGGCCGGCCGCGCCGAAGAAATCCGCGACGACAGCGCCGAGTGTGGCCAATTCCTCAGCGATCTGCATGTCTTGCAGGCATGAAGGGGCGCCATTTTGAATTGGCGAACTGAACTTTTAGACGGCTCGGAAATCAAAGTTTCACCCGCGTTGACTTGCGCCGGGGCCGAGATTAGGGGTGTCCGCCTCAAGTTGCCTCCAAGAGGACGCCCAGTTCGGCAGGAGTTCTGCGGCCCATGAAGATTCTCGTGCCCGTGAAACGGGTGGTCGACTACAACATCAAGATTCGCCTCAAATCCGATGGCTCGGGGGTCGAACTGGCCAACGTCAAGATGTCGATGAATCCGTTCGACGAGATCGCCGTCGAGGAGGCGCTCAGGCAGAAGGAAGCCGGCAAGGCGAGCGAGGTGGTCATCGTCTCGATCGGCCCAGCGCAGGCGAGCGAAACCATCCGCACCGCGCTCGCCATGGGCGCCGATCGCGGCGTCCTGATCAAGACCGACGCGCTGACCGAGCCGCTCGCGGTCGCCAAACTCATCAAGGGCGTCGTCGACGCCGAACAGCCCGGGCTCGTCATCATGGGCAAGCAGGCGATTGACGACGACTCGAACCAGACCGGCCAGATGTTGGCAGCGCTGACCGGCTGGGGCCAGGGCACGTTCGCTTCCAAGGTCGTCGTCGGCGAGGGCTCGGTCGACGTCACCCGCGAGGTGGACGGCGGCATGCAGACTGTTTCCCTGAAGCTTCCGGCGATCGTCACCACCGATTTGCGCCTGAACGAGCCGCGCTACGCCTCGCTCCCCAACATCATGAAGGCAAAAAAGAAGCCGATCGAGGAGAAGACGCCGGCAGACTATGGGGTCGACGTTTCGCCCCGCCTCAAGGTGCTGAAGACCGCGGAGCCGTCTGGGCGAAAGGCGGGGGTAAAGGTCAAGTCGGTGGCGGAGTTGGTCGCCAAGCTGCACGATGAAGCGGGAGTGATCTGACGATGGCGACCCTTCTTCTGGCGGAGGTCGCCGGCGGGCAATTGAACGACGCGACCGCGCGCGCGCTCACCGCCGCGCTCGAACTCGGGGGTCCGGTCGATGTGCTCGTCGCCGGCCAGAACGTCGGCGCCGCTGCGGCGGCGGCCGCTCAGCTCGCAGGCGTAGCCAAAGTGCGCGCGGCCGACGATCCTCTCTACGCACACGGCCTGGCCGAACCGCTGGCGGCGCTGATCGTTTCGCTCGCTCCCGGTTACGACGCCATCGTCGCGCCGTCGACCGCAAGCGCCAAGAACGTCGCGCCGCGCGCGGCGGCGCTGCTCGACGTGATGCAGATTTCCGACATCACCAAGGTTCTCGGCCCGAAGACCTTCGAGCGGCCGATCTACGCCGGCAACGCAATCCAGACCGTTGAATCGACCGACCCGAAGATTGTCGTGACCGTGCGCACTGCGTCTTTCGCCGCCACCGGCCAGGGCGGCTCGGCGCCGGTCGAGCCGGTCGCTGCGGTCGCCGATCCCGCAGTGTCCTCGTTCGTCGGCGACGCGCTCGCCAAGTCGGATCGGCCGGAATTGACCTCGGCCAGGATCATCATCTCCGGCGGCCGGGCGATGCAGAAGGCGGAGAATTTCAAAACCTATATCGAGCCGATCGCCGACAAGCTCGGCGCCGCGATGGGCGCTTCGCGCGCCGCGGTCGACGCCGGCTACGCGCCCAACGACTGGCAGGTCGGCCAGACGGGCAAGGTCGTGGCGCCGGAACTCTATATCGCGGTCGGCATATCGGGGGCGATCCAGCATCTGGCGGGGATGAAGGATTCGAAGGTCATCGTCGCGATCAACAAGGACGAGGAGGCGCCGATCTTCCAGGTCGCCGACTACGGCCTCGTCGCCGATCTTTACACCGCGCTGCCCGAACTTGCGGCGGAACTGACCAAGATCGGGCGCTAACGTCCGGCCGAACCTATGAAAAAAGCGGGCGTCCGACTGGACGCTCGTCGCCGCTCGTCTATGATCCCCGGCCGGCCTCGGCCGTTTGCTGGACAGAAATATGACACTCAACATCGAGACGGTCGGCATCATCGGCGCCGGGCAGATGGGCGCCGGCATCGCCGAGGTCGCGGCCCAGGCGGGATTGAAGGTCTCCCTCAACGACGTCGCCGAGGAGCGTATCAACGCCGCGCTTGCGACCATCAACGGCCACCTGTCGCGCCAGGTGTCCAAGGGACAGATGGACGAGGGGGAGCGCAGGGCGATACTGGATCGCATCCAGGTCGCCCCGACGCTCGACAAGCTCGGTAACTGCGATCTCGTGGTCGAGGCGGCTTCCGAGAACGAAGACGTCAAGCGCAAGATCTTCACCGCGCTCCGCTCCTTTCTCAAGCCCGACGCCATCGTCGCCTCCAACACCTCGTCGATCTCGATCACGCGCCTCGCGTCCGTCACGTCCAACCCCGAGCGGTTCATCGGCATCCACTTCATGAACCCGGTGCCGCGCATGCAGCTCGTCGAGCTGATCCGCGGCATCGCCACCAAGGACGATACGTTTGAGGCCGCCAAGGCGTTCGTCGTCCGGCTCGGCAAGACGGCGACGATGTCGGAGGATTTCCCCGCCTTCATCGTCAACCGTATCCTTTTGCCGATGATCAACGAGGCGGTCTATACGCTCTACGAGGGCGTCGGCTCGGTCGAGGCGATCGACACCGCGATGCGCCTCGGCGCCAATCATCCAATGGGGCCGCTGCAGCTTGCCGACTTCATCGGGCTCGACACCTGCCTCGCCGTCATGCAGGTGCTGCACGAAGGTCTGGCGGATTCGAAATACCGCCCCTGCCCGCTCCTGGTGAAATACGTCGAGGCGGGCTGGCTCGGCCGCAAGACCCAGCGCGGCTTCTACGACTACCGCGGCGAGCACCCGGTGCCGACGCGGTAGCGATCCTGGGCGAGGGGTCGTCAGCGGTCAGATTTGCTCCATCGACATTGCGGGCCTGATCACCGGCTGGCTGGAAGGCCCGAACTGAAAATCGCGCCGGCCGATCTATGCGGGCGATATCGCGCGCGGCGCGGCGATCGATCGAGCCGCGTTCCACATGGTGATCGCGTTCAACCTGCCGAATGCAGCAAATTGAACTTGCCGTAACGCTCCGGGCCGATCCATACTTGCGCGCCGAGCGGTAAGCAGCGCGACCGTTCGATATTGCCGGTTCTGGCGATTTGTGAGGCGCGAGGCGGGGTTTTTTCGAGGCCGTCGTCCAAGAAACGGGGGAAACGGGCATGACATCGCGACCCGAGTTGAATCAGCAATATGACCTCATAGGATCCTTGCAACCGGCGCTCCATGCGCCGCAAAATTGGAACTACGAGAACACCCATCCCCTGTTCGAGGCGCTCATGCATCCTCCCCACGATGTGGGAGGTCAGCCGGATGTCCCGATCTACTACGAGGAAAAAGAAGAGGAACAGTGGGAACTGAATACATACGTGACCTGCGAGGTTCTTGGTTGGAGAGGCGCCTGGACGGCTGAAGAGAGGCGCCGCCGGGCGGACAACGACCTGGGCTACACGCTCTATCTTGGCATGCCCTACTACGGTCGTTGGATCTGGTCGGCCGCAAAGATGCTCGTCGACAAGAAGCACATCTCGCTGAACGAACTGCTGGAGAAGATTGCAGAGGTGAGGTCTCGTCATGGGAGCAAATGAAAGTCCGAAGGCGTCCGACGCGCCCACCCGTTTCAAGGTCGGCGACCGCGTGCGGGTGAGAAAGATGCCGAACATGTTCTACACGCGCACTCAGAGCTACGTGCGCGGCGTGATCGGCACGATCGCCGCCTGTACGTACAAAGACCTCATTCCGGAGGAGGACGCCTTCAATTACGACGGCAAGGTCGAACAATATTACATCGTCCGATTCCGTCAGAAGGATCTCTGGGAAGAATATCCGTTCGACAACGACACCTTGCAGACCGAGTCGCCCGAACACTGGCTTGAGCCCGCTTGAACCCGGGAAGCATCGAACGAAACAGAAAAGACAGAAGACAGGGGGAGACGCCAAATGAGCACAGGACACACGCACGACGGCGATGACCATGGCCACGGCCATGTACATCCAGCGGCGCCGATGGTGGAAGAAATCACCGACTATGAGATTCTGGAGATTGCCGTGCGTGAGTTGGCGATCGAGCACGGCCTGTTCACTGCCGAGGATCACCGGAGGTTCACGGAATGGGCCGAGTCCATCGGACCCATCAACGGCTCGCGATTGGTGGCGAAGGCTTGGACAGACCCGGCTTTCAAGGCGCTAGCCCTTAAGGACGGCGTCAAGGCCTGCAAGGAGGGGCTCGGCCTCGACTGGGCGGAACCGACCGGTTTTGGCACTCCGAGCGACTACACGAATTTCATCGTGCTCGAAGATACGCCAACCCTGCACCACGTGATCGTTTGCACGCTCTGCTCGTGCTATCCGCGCCCGATACTCGGCATGTCGCCCGAATGGTACCGCACCACCAACTACCGCCGCAGGCTGGTCCGATGGCCGCGGGAAGTGCTGGCTGAATTTGGACTGATCCTTCCGCCCGAGGTGGAGATAAGGGTCGAGGACTCAAACCAGAAGTGCCGCTTCATGGTCCTTCCGGTCAGGCCTGAAGGCACCGAGAACTGGACCGAGGAGCAACTCGCGGCGATCGTGACGCGGGACTGCATGATTGGGGTCGCCCTCCCTCGGCCCGGCAGGACGGCGGACGTTCACCCGATCCACAAAGCCCGCCGCCCTGTCCAAAGCTCGCAGCACCAAGGGGCCGCGGAATGAAGCCGACAAGCGACGTTGAGGTTAGCCGCGTCACACTCCTCGAGGGCATACGGCGCCAAGGCAAGGAGTGGGATGTCCTTGCGCCGCGTTACGGCGTCACCAATCCCAATCCGCCGTGGAAAACCAGCCTGGCCGGCTTGTGCGAGTGTCTCGCGGTCGGCGGCGCTCTTCCTGCACTCGATCGGCGCCAAGCCGAGGACGAGCTTGCAAATTCCCTCTATAGCGAAGTTCCTGCGCCCGAGCGTGAGCTGCTCGCGTTGGTCCACACCATGCTCAGCCGCGGGCTCGTGGCCGAGGAAGAACTCGCCCGCCGAATGCGCACGGTCCGGTCGCGGCTTGAGTCGGCTTAGGATATTTCGCCACCGGGGTCCCGGCGCTCGATGGCGGGAAACCCGCCTCGCGGCAAAGCGTCGGCCCGGTTTCAGACCTGTTGTCTTCTGATCAGATAAATCTGGATCCGCTGCTCGGCCTCTCGGTCTTTCGAAATCAGGACGCCGTCTCCGGCTTGATATCGCTCCGGCCCGACATAGTCCTGGTCGATAAGCACCGGGAGATCGCCCTCGAAGTCGTATCCATATCGCCGCGCGTCGTCGACGAATTGCTGGGACAGCAGGATATCTCCGGCTTTCGCCAGAGGTTCGATGCGGGCGGCGACGACGACAATGTCGGAAATTTCCGGATGCAGGGCGCCTTCCAGGGCGGGATTGAGCTTCCAGAAGCCGCTATGGGCGCCGATCCTGATCTGCAAGTTGTACCCGGAGACGCCCAATTGGGCGCCGAGGCCTATCGCGGCGCGCAGCAGCCGTCCCGGACTGCGATCGGCCAGGACCAGAGAGTCGCCCGCGGTCGTATTCGCGTAGTCCAAATCATGGGTAAACTGGCGAAACAAATCGCGCCAATATCTGTCGAAGGTCTGCGCCTTGCCGGAGTTTTGCACGACGTTTTCGCGATAGCCTCGAATGTCGCCGACGGCGACGAACCGGATGCTTTCCTCGGGCCTCCACTCGAGCTCGTCGCCGATCACATTGTGCCGGTTCAGTTCCTTCAGGAACGCGACGTTTCGCCGGGTGATGAAGTCGCTCAACGAGGGATGGATCAGATAGGTCTCAGCCTGCGGCAGGACATGGATCTGGCCAAAGGCAATTTCGCCTACGGGCGCGAATTTCTGGATCAGTCGGGCTGGATCGTCCCGGCTCTGTTGGACGATTCCGACCAGCCCCAAGGCATAGAGGGCGCAGAAAGGATGCTGCGCAGCCTCGCTCTCAATCCCGTACTGCCTTGCGGCAATGTCGGTGTAGGCCCCTGACGCCTCAACGATCTGGTCACGCGTCAATACGTTCGATTTTATCACTTGCGGGAATATCTCGGGGTAGAGCGCGCTGAAAAACGGGGAAACCTCGTTGAACAGGGTTTCCACTCGCTCCGCCGCGGCGGAGTTGATCGCGTTACGGATTTCCTGCCGATTCCGCCTCTTGACGCCAATAAGGCTGATTTCCTTGCCGATGACGATTGCGTCTCTCGGCCTCAACGAGCAATGCCGAATCCAATAGTCCATCGCCCGCTCTTGTCTCACGGTCCCGGCGTTGGAGATGAATTCGTTTTTCGGCCCCAGAAATCGCAGCATCGGATCTTCGTTTGTCCGATCGACCAAATCGGCTTTTGGAACAATTGCTATATTGTTCTCGATGATTTGTTTTATGTCTTCCATTCTGTAACGCAATTCTCGCCTGAATGACCTCAGGTTGGAGAATTGAGGTTCGTTCTGCGCCGCGTGCTGGTATGCTTCTTTTCGGATTGAGACAAATATTCGGACATGCGGATTGATTCCATGCAGACGCCGTAACGCCAGCCACGCGCCAATTTGACCCGCGTGCCAAATCCGGACAAATCGTTCGTGCACCTCGCTCCGACGCAGATAAGAAAAATTTATGTAATGGATCAGGTACTCGTCGATGTTGTCGACGAATATCCCCGCTTGCTTATGGATTGTCGCGAAGATGCGCGTGACCTGTTGCGCCGCCCGCATGATCGAGAATATCTCGTTGCGCTGCGCCGCCAGGCAATCGTGCAGGATGTCAAACGGCCTGGTGATATGCGGATGGGTCAGGATGGTGAGCAAGGTCGGCGGTAAATCATTCGTCTCCAGCAATTCATCGAGCTGTTGACGAACGTCATCATCATCCTGAAAGCCTTTGATCAGGCATATCGAAAACGCAATATTCCACAACGTCTCCCAATTGTCGCTATTCTCCAGGACATTGATGATTTCATTCGGGAAGAATTGGCGGTTTGTTGCTCGGCCGATCGACGATCGGCGAAAAAGGAAAACATCGGTAGTCCTCTTCCTGCAACGAGACCCGTTTCAATTTCAGCACAAACGTCTTGCCGAAGCCCTTGGGAGCAACCAGAGCATGGGAGGACAGACTCACATTCGACAGGAATTCTTCAACCTCGGACGTACGAAGTAATACCGAGCTCTGCGAATTGCTCAAATCTCTCAGTTCGGTGAGCTGTTGAGCGTCTTCTACCCACGCGGGCATCCCGCACTCCACTCAATTGAGATTGCCGACTATCGGCCCATTGCTCGTGACGCGAGGCGGACGCGCGACGCGGAATATGATCCTGAAGCAATTGGCCCGGACTAAAGTTCCGTCAAGTCAGGCCGTCTCTCCCGGGTAATCCGCTCCGCTTCCAGCCGCCGCCACTCGGCGATCTTCGCGTGGTCGCCTTTGAGCAGCACGTCGGGAATTGCGCGGCCCTCCCATTCGCGCGGACGCGTGTAGTGAGGATATTCGAGCAGGCCGTTCTCGAAGCTCTCCTCCTCGCCCGATTCTCCCTTGCCCATCACGCCGGGTATGAGCCGCACGCAGGCGTCGATCACGGCGAGCGCGGCGATCTCCCCGCCCGAGAGGACATAGTCACCGATCGAGACCTCGATGAGCCCGCGCGCCTCGATCAGCCGCTCGTCCACGCCCTCGAAGCGCGGGCAAAGAATGACGAGCCCCGGCCCGGCCGCCCATGTCCGAGCGCGCGCTTGCGTGAACGGCGCGCCGCGCGGGCTCATGATGAGGCGCGGCCTTGGGTCGCCGGGCAGGGCTGCCGCGTCGAGGCTCGCCGCCAGCACGTCGGCGCGCATCACCATGCCGGGTCCCCCGCCGGCCGGCGTATCGTCGACCGCGCGATGGCGGCCGATCCCGTGCTCGCGGATGTCGCGCGCCTCGATCGACCACAAGCCCCGCGCGAGCCCCTCGCCCGCCAGCGACTGACCGAGCGGCCCGGGGAACATCGCGGGAAAGAGGGTGAGGACGGTGGCTGTGAACATTTCGATTTGGGATGGCCTATAGCCGATCCGGCCAGCGCTGGGCGCCATGCAGAATGCGCACAACTTCAATAGCATCGGCGCGGACTCGATACGCCACAAGAAAGGGCGTTCTGGCAATGACCAGTTCGCGTGTGCCGGGCACACGTCCTTGCCGTCCGATTTCGGGATTGTCGGAGAGGGTAGTTTCGACGATTTCACTGATCCGGCGAGCGATCCTTACTGCGGACGCCGGACTCTCCGAGGCGATGAACGCGCGAAGCGCCGCAAGGTCATCGATCGATTCCGCAGACCAGCGGACTCTCACGCTCGCGGCGGCTTCGGCGGATCAAGCTCCTCGTCCGCGCCCCAAGAATTCTATCCACTCGCGGACTGCGGAGTGCGCGACAACCTCCCCGCGGTCGAGCGACTCGATACCCGCGTTGACCGCGGCAACCTGCCAATCCTGGACGGCGAGGAATTCCGCGACTGCCTCGGCGGCCAGCGACGACTCGCTTCGCCCGGTCGCTTTCGCAAGCGACCCAAGTCGCGCGCTGTCGGTGTCACTCAACTCAACGGTCACCGTTGTCGTCGCCAAGACGGATATCCTTGCGCGCTCGCGCCTAGACCTGCAGGATCGAGTTGAAATCGAAAGTCTGGCCCGGCGGGTTCTGACCGACCCTGACCGTCTTGTCGTCGGGAAAATGATACGGCGGAACGGGGAGGTTATAGGGCGCGGGAACGCCCTGGAACACCCGCCCGGCGAGATCGTATTTCGAGCCGTGGCATGGGCAGAAGAAGCCGCCCGGCCAGTCGGGCGCCGGGTCGGTCGCGTTCGGCTGCGGGTCGAACAGCGGAATGCAGCCGAGGTGAGTGCAGACGCCGACGATCACCAGAATCTCGGGCTTTATCGAACGGCTCCAGTTGGCGGCGTAGGCCGGCTGCTGCGGCTCCTGTGAGCCGGGGTCGCGCAGGCCGTCGAGCAGCTTCTGGTTCTTGAGCTCGTCGAGGGCGGACTGGTCACGCTTGACGACGAACACCGGCCGCGCCGCCCACAGCGCCACGATCCGCTGGCCGGGTTGAAGCTGCTGGATATCGATATCGACCGGGCCGGCCGCGGCGATCGTGGCGGCGTCCGGGTTCATCTGGTCGATGAACGGCCAAGCGGTCGCCACGGCTCCCACCGCCGCCAGCGAACCGGTCATCAGAAAAAGGAAATCGCGCTTCGTAACCGAGCCGCCCCCATGGCCTTCCGCGGCCGTCTCGGAACTCATCGTCATTAAGCGGGTCTCCTCGAACGAACGGCCGGGAATCCTGAAAACATCAACGCCGAACGGGCGCCGACGCAAGACGTTCTCTACCCGCCCCCCGCAGCCTTAGCAACAGCCCGCTCGCAATCTCGGCGGCGCCCAACCGAGCAGCGAAAGCCGGGCTCGCCCTGCGGCGGCCTCGAAGGGCGCACCAGCGCGCACGTCGTCCTTCGAGACGCGCCTTCGGCGCCCCTCAGGACGAGGGATTGGCTTCGTCTTCGACCTCGCCTGGCGGCTCAATCACGATCCGCCCGACGGCGAAGTCGATCGTCGGGGCGACCCGGCGGGTGAATGGCAGCAGCAGCGTCTCGCCGCCGCGCGCCGGCGCTATCTCAAGAATGTCGCCGCCGCCGTAGTTCATCAGCGACACGACGCGGCCGAGCGGCGCGCCGGCCGGGTCGACCGCGTCGAGGCCGATGAGATCATCGTAGTAGAATTCCTCTGCGCTCGGCGGCGGCAATTGGTCGCGCCGGGCGAAGATCTCGACGCCGGTCAGCGCCGCGGCCGCCTCGCGGGTCGAAACGCCCTTCACTCGCGCGGCAAGCATGTCGTCCTTGATGAGGCGCAGCGACTCGAAGGCGAAGACGCGCGCCCTTTTTCCGTCGGTCAACGGCCCGTAGGCGCCGATGGCCTTCGGGTCGCCGGTGAGCGACTTGACCCGAACCTCTCCGCGCACGCCCTGCGGCGCGCCGAACACGCCCATCAGGATGAAACGGTCGGGCGCTGTCGCCGGCCGGCTCATCCGCATCAAGCTCAGGCGGCGGGCGCTTCGGCGGCCTTGGCGGCCGCGGCTGCCGCCGCGGCGGCGCGCTCCTGGGCTTTCTTCTTCGGCTTGGCCTTTTCAGGGTTGTTGCGCGCTTCGCGCTTCGCGAGCCCGAGCCCGTCGAGCAGGCGCAGAACCCGATCGGTCGGCTGGGCGCCCTTGGCGAGCCAGGCCTTGGCCTTCTCCTGGTCGAGCACCAGCCGGCCCGCGTCGTCCTTGGCTTTCAAGGGATCGAACGTGCCGATCTTCTCGACGAAGCGGCCGTCGCGCGGCATGCGCGCGTCGGCGACCACGATGCGATAGAACGCGCGCTTCTTGGCGCCGCCGCGCGACAGCCGGATTTTCAGGGACATTCAGGTTCTTCCTTTCAGATTGTGGCGCTGTAGGGCGGGGTCGTCGACCCCGCCGCCCTGGCGCGGTCAACGACCGCGCCCTACGAGAGACCCTCTCCCGCTAATGGAGAGGGAATTCACTTCTTCTTCCCTCCGAACGGATTGAAGCCGCCGCCGAGGCCGGGAAGCTTGGCGCCGCCGCCGAGGCCCGGGAACTGCGGCGGCAGGTTGAAGGCCCCGGGCGGCGGGGCGGCGGGAATGCCGGGCGGCCCCGAGGGCAAGCCTGGAGGCCCGGCGCCCGCGCCGCCCATCTGCTTTTGCAGCGCCGCCATTTCTTCCGGCGATGGCATAGCCATGCCGCCGCCGAGGCCCATCATCTGACCGAGCTTGCCCATCATGCCGCGCTTGCCGCCGCCAGCGCCGCCCATCATCTTCATCATGTCGGCCATCTGGCGGTGCTGCTTCAAAAGCCGGTTGACATATTCGACCGTGACGCCCGAGCCGGACGCGATACGCTTCTTGCGCGACGCCTTGAGGAGATCGGGATTGCGCCGCTCGAGGGGGGTCATCGACGAGATGATCGCCCGCTGGCGCTTGACGAACTTTTCGTCGAGATTGGCGGAGGCGAGCTGGTCCTTGATCTTGGCGACGCCGGGCAGCATCCCCATGATGCCGCCCATCCCGCCCATCTTCTCGATCTGCGCCAGTTGCTCCGAGAGGTCGTTGAGGTCGAACACGCCCTTGCGCATCTTCTCGGCCATCTTGGCCGCCTGCACCGCGTCGATGGTCTGCGCCGCCTTCTCGACCAGGCTAACGATGTCGCCCATGCCGAGGATGCGGTCGGCGAGGCGGGCGGGATGGAAATCCTCGATCGCGTCCATCTTCTCGCCGACGCCCAGGAGCTTGATCGGCTTGCCAGTGACCGAACGCATCGACAGCGCAGCGCCGCCGCGCCCGTCGCCGTCCATGCGGGTGAGCACGATGCCGGTGAGGCCGACCCGCTCGTTGAAGTTCTTGGCGAGGTTGACGGCGTCCTGCCCGGTCAGCGCATCGGCGACGAGCAGGATTTCGTGCGGGCGCGCCGCGTCGCGAATCTCGCGCCATCTCCGCCATCAGCGGCTCGTCGATATGGGTGCGCCCCGCGGTGTCGAGCAGCACGACGTCGTAGCCTTGCAGCCGCGCGGCTTGCTCGGCGCGCTTCGCGATCGCGACCGGATCCTCGCCGAAAACGATCGGCAGCGTGTCGACGCCGACCTGTTCGCCGAGCACCGCGAGCTGCTCCTGCGCTGCGGGACGCTTCACGTCGAGCGACGCCATCAAGACCTTACGCTTGTCGCGTTCGGTCAGGCGCTTGGCGATCTTGGCCGCGGTCGTCGTCTTGCCCGCCCCCTGGAGCCCGACCAGCATGATCGCGACCGGGGCCGGCGCATTGAGGTCGATCGCCTGCGATTCGCCGCCGAGGGTCTCGACCAGCGAATCGTGGACGATCTTGACCACCATCTGGCCGGGCTTGACCGACTTCACGACCGCCGCGCCGACGGCCTTCGTGCGCGTGCGGTCGACGAACGAGCGCACGACCTCAAGCGCAACGTCGGCCTCGAGCAGCGCGCGCCTGACCTCGCGCATCGCCGCGTTGACGTCCTCCTCGGAGAGGGCGCCGCGGCCGGTCAGTTTATCCAGTATGCCGGAGAGCTTTTCGGACAGGCTCTCGAACATGGCTTGCTCCTGCTCAGACGCCGGACGAGCGGCGACGGATGAGGAATATAGTGACCGCCGTCGTCATCCGCTTTGCTCCGCCGCTTGCCGTTCGTCGTCGATCCGCTAAACCAACACCAATCGCGCCCGGGGGCGCGACGCGCTGCCGGACGGTGACCGCTGGCCTCGGAGGGACAGTCGGCCTGATCGACGAGGCCAAACCTGACGAAGACCGCGCTACTAGGCTGGCTCAGGGCGGAAGTCAAATTCGCCGCGCCCGCGGCCCCGGCCCCCGCCGCGTCACGCCTCGAGAGCGCCGCAATGCCCCGGAAACCCGAGGCCGTGCGTGCGCCTCTTATGGCCGGTGGCTTACGGCCGGCGGATCGGCGTCCCGACCAATTTGCGCGACTTCAGATCGACGGAAAACCGGTGGCCGGGAGCGAGCGTCTTGGCGTCGACATGGATGATCTCGAACCTGTCGACGCTGAGCCCAAGCGACCGGGCGAGATGCCGGGTGCGGGCTTCCGCCTCCTTTTCCGAGGTTTCCTTGGCGCCCTCCATGGTCACGACGCGATGGACATGGGCAATTTTGCCGTCGGCGGGATCGAAGACGACGCAGCACCGCGTCGAGCTTACGACCTGGGAACGTGTCGTTTGGAACTGCATATCTACCCCCAATAGTCCATGCGGGCGGTCAGCCATGCTTGCTGACTGTCGCCGGTCGCGGTCGCGATGGTGACCGAGCTGATATGGTCGAAGATGACCGGCGGCCACGAGGTCCAGTCGCCGAAGTCGACGTCTCGATCGGAGCCGTCGGACTGCCTCTGGCGATAGTGCTTGATTCCGGTGAAGTTCGTGCCGCCCCCCGATTGCCCGTAGAGCGCGGTCTGCACGCCGACCGTGGAGGGGGCGATGTTGATGTCCACCGTCTGGTAGCCGTTGCCCCAGCCGGAAAACCCGTGCCACTCTATGCCCGTCACCGCCATTGCATTCCTCCCCTGCCGTCACCGAAGGGAGGTAAACATAACAGCTGCCGGCGCGGTGTGACGCCTATCACGCTCCGCGAGACGCTGCGCGCCGCGCCAGGCGTCACGTTGATGAGCATGAAGCAGCCGCCGCGAATTCGAGGCGGTCGGCCGCCCTGCGCAAGAAGCACCGTCCTTACGCACGCGCCTCGCTCCCGGGCCGGAATCGCCTCGCCGCCAATACGCCAAGGACAATGAACACCAGCAGGACGATTCCCTGCGCGATTGCGAACGGCGGCTCGAACCAATCGGCCGTCCTGTCATTCCCGCGAAAGCGGGAATCTAGAGTTCCGTCGAGCCGGCTGGATGCCCGCTTTCGCGGGCATGACAGGCTTGCGCGAACTGAAGCGCCAACATCTTAGGCGCGAGACGTCCCCCGCTGGGAATGTCGCTGGAGCGGCTGCATGGGGTGCTCGCGCGGCGACGGCGAAATTCAAACCCCGAACGCCGGCGCGCGGTTCACGAGCCGCAGGATGCGCCTCATTTTGTACTTGATTGATTTTCGCTCGAGCTTGTGCCGGATTCGTTGAAGGGCGGCGTCAAGGCCCGCTCTCTCCCGCTCAGCTTCAGCCTTCGCGGCCCGCAACTCCGAAATCTCAGCCTCCAGTCGGTCCGCCGCTTGCGCTGACAATTCCTGCACGGACAGTTGGTCCTGCCGAAGCCGGCTGATTTCGCGCCGAAGCGCGATGTTGTCGACCTCGATCGGGCTTGGGTAATGGGGCTCGGGCCGCGGCTGCCTTCGGTAAGCGGCGTTGCCGGGCGCATCCTTGAAAATCTCGCGCGTGACCCGAATCTTGGCCGCATTGGCGACACTCGCGTGGGCAGCGCGAGCGGCGTCTTCGGAGATGTCTCGCGGCAGGATTGGCCGCAAGCACTTATGGAGATATTCCCAGTCGGTCGCAATTCTGGGGAAAACCGGAAAAACAATCGGGATGCCCGCCTCGGACGCCTTGAGGACCAGGCGATGAAACTGAACCGCCAGCAATCGCGCCTGATCGAGAGGGTTGAGCGAATAGACCAACCCGCCTGCGGTATGGCCGTAGGTTTCCCATGTTTTGTCGAGCCTGTCCGCCATCCAGGGATTGTGTTGGTGAATCGACCGCTGCTCCAGGACTACGCGGCTTGTGGCTGCTTCGACCAGATCGCGCACCGGCACAATGAACGCGTCGATCCTGAATCGCTTCTCACCCAAGATTTGATCGATATACTCGCTGATCCAAGGCGACTTGACGACATAGGGAAGGTTGTCGCCGGAAACCAGCAGGTTTTCGAGGCCGGCGTTCGCCTCGACATCCCAATCCGCCCGGTCCCCATTTCTGGATAGCGTGGTGTCCAGGCCAAGCTCGGTCAAATAGCGGACCAGAAAGCTTGTTCCCGCCCGACCCGTTCCGGCGATGATGAGGTGATTGTCGAGGGCTTCTGGCGAAGGACCGGTTTCGAAGCTTGTCGCCAGGCGCCGGTTGCGGATTCGCTTGGCGACGAGCAGCGGTCATGTTCTTACTCCCGGAGAACCAGTCTCGCCCCCGCCGCCATAACCTTGATTGGCGATGAACGTGACAGTTATCGATGCCATGAAGCTCGAACGTTATAGTTAATATTTGGTTAATACTCGCGGAACCAAGGCGATCTGAACAGTATAATAAGGATTAGATCGCTCTGTAGAACATTAAATCAACGATGATACTTCGACATGACCATTTCAGAAGAAAAGGATCTATGCCGTAGCGTACGCGAGACGATTGCAAGTCAGCTTTGTTCGATATGCCTAGCGGCGCTGGACTGAGCGCCGGCGCGAAGGCGACACACCGGGCGGCCCATGCCCTCTCTTGCAGCAGTCCGGTTGTTTTGGTGGTCGTGCGGCCAGCGCCGAAGAGGCCAAACTTATCGGAACGACCGGCTTTGGCTGGCAAATTTTTCCGCGACAATTTCTTCTGAAAAGGCGACTCCGGTGCTATTATCATCCAATGACGACCCCTCGATCGACCAAGTCGCAAAGCCGTCCGCCGAGACTCGCCTATGCCGCGAGCGTCAATTTGTCCTTGGACGGAGACAAGGCGAAACTGGCCGGCAATCGGCGTAACCCCTTGAAAAGTCCCAATCCGGACAAGGGAATCCAAGGAAAACAAGCCAAATTCCTTGGCCAGGTATGGTCAGGATTCGGCTGGGGCGGCCGCGGATTTGGATACCTTTGGAAAGGCTTGGCCTCCCGATGACCGCTCCGGGCTCATCTCCCGGACTTTCGCCTTAAGCCATCGATAAGCGCCTTCAAGGTCGCTACGGTCGAAGCATCCGCCTCGCCGTCGACCCGCGCCGGCCGGAAGTGGCGTTGGAACGCCGCGACCGATTGCCGGGTCTGGCGGTCATAAACGCCCGTGATCTCCACGCCATAGCCGTAAAGGGCGAGCATCGCCTGCAGCGCCCGCACCGGCGGCCCTTCCTCCTCGTTGGCGAAAAGCGCGTCGCCCGACAGCGGCGCAGGCTTGGTCCAGTGGCCGAGGCCGGACCGCCACAACCGCTCCCACGGGAACGCTTCGCCCGGGTCCTGCTTGCGCGCCGGCGCGACGTCGGAATGCGCGAGCACGCGTTCGGGCGATATTCCCCAGCGGGCGCAGACGTCGCGCCCGAGCGCGATCGTCGCCGCGACCTGGCGTTCCGGAAACGGGGGCGAACCGCCGTCATGGCCAGGATTGACGATCTCGACCCCGATCGAGGCCGAGTTGAGATCGCTTTCGCCCTTCCACAGCGCTTTGCCGGCGTGCCACGCCCGATCGCTCTCGGCGACCAACTGGTCGATCGCGCCGTCCTCCCAAACCAGATAATGCGCCGAGACTTCGGAAGCAGGGTTAAGCAGAACCTTGAGCGCGGCCTCGCCCGTCGGCATGCCGGTATAGTGCAGAATGAGGCAATCGGGCCGTCCGCGGCCACGCCGCTCGCCATGATTGGGCGAATCAAGGAAGCGAGCAGCGAGCGGACTGTCGGGAAGACGTGTGGTCATGTGGGGGAGAGAAGCGCCAAAGCCCCACGGCTGACGCAGGCGCGCCGCGTCATGGCGCCAGCTTTAGCCATGACGCGGGAAGAGCGGATATCAGTAAAAGGCGGTGCAGACGCGGTTGCCGTTGGGATCCCAGCCCCATTGCGCGCAGCGCCGGGCGAGCCGTGACGGCATTGCCGACCAGCGCGCCTGTCCCGGCGCCGATGATGCCGCCCGCGATGGCGCCGCCGGCGCTGCCGCCGGAAACCGCCGATCCGATCAGCGCGCCAGTTCCTGCGCCGATCGCGCCGCCGGCGAGGGTGCCGGTCTGCTGTTGCGGCGTGTAGCAGCCCGACACTGCGGCCGCGCAAGCGAACGCCAGCGTAAGAGCAATTTTCCTCATGTTTTCCTCCCCTTGAGAACTCAATAGAAAGCGGTGCAGACCCGATTGTTGTTGTAATCGTAGGCCCACTGGGCGCAGCGGCGCGGCGGCGGCGCGCCGTAGGCCGGCCCGCCATAGTAGGCTGGCTGGGGCGTCGCAGCGGCCCCGATCATCGCTCCCGAGCCCGCGCCGATCGCAGCGCCCGCGAGCGCGCCCCCGGCGCTGCCGCCGGAGACCGCTGAACCGATCAGAGCGCCGGTCCCGGCGCCCAGCGCCCCGCCGACCAGGGCGTTCTGCTGCTGCGGCGTCTCACAGGCAGATACCGAGACCGCGGCGGCGAGCGCCATCGAAAGGCCGATAATTCTTCTCATTCGGTTCGTTCTCCCGTCCGTCTTGCCCCCAAAAAGGGCCCCAAAATCCGCGTTTGCCCGCCCTCGACCCCGTCAAGCCCGAACGAGGCGGCGCAAGCTGTCGGTCTCCCGCCCGCCGCCACAATCCCACAATTCATGCAAAGCTTCAAATGAACAAGCCCCGGCGCGAGTTCCGTCCGCGCGCTGATTCTCATCCGATTGTCCTTGACCGCCGTCGCTTCGGCCGCATATGCCCTGCCACGCCAGTCGGCCGGACGGCCGCCGCTGCGAAGCGGAGGAAAGTCCGGGCTCCATGCGGATGCGGCGCCGGATAACGTCCGGCGGGGGAAACCCCAGGGAAAGCGCCACAGAAAGCAAACCGCCGGGTCGCGGGCCGCAAGGCCCAGAAAGCGTCACGGCAAGGGTGAAAGGGTGCGGTAAGAGCGCACCGCGCAGGCGGCAACGTCGGCGGCACGGCAAGCCCCGCCGGGAGCAAAACCGAATAGGAGCGACGCGCGGCGCCCTCAAGCGCCGCGGGGCCTGCATCCGCTGGCCCTGTCGCTCGGGTTGGTTGCTTGAGGCGCCCGGCGACGGGCGTCCCAGAGGAATGGCCGTCACGCCGGGGCGAGAGCTCCGGCCATACAGAACCCGGCTTACAGGCCGGCTGGCGTTCTTTTCGCTTCTCGTTCAAAGTCGTTCGGCTCTCTGAGCGACGTGACCGGTGGAAGCCGCGGAAAGGCGACTATGCTGCGTGCCGACAAAGTGATAGCCGCCGGCCACTGGAACGGCGCGCCGGCCGACACGGTGGTGCTCGATTTTGACGAGCGCTACCGCCGGCGCGTGGCGATGACGGGCGTCGGCGGCCTCGCTTTCCTGCTCGATCTGACGGAAGCTGCAATGCTGCGTGGCGGGGATGGTTTGCGCCTCGAGGACGGCCGCATTGTCGAAGTCGTGGCCGCGCCCGAACCGCTGGCGGAGATCAGGACCGCCGACGGGCTCGATCTGGCCCGCGTCGCCTGGCATCTCGGCAACCGCCATCTACCGACCGAGATTTTGCCGAAGGCGCTGCGTATCCGCCGCGATCCCGTCATCGAGGCGATGGCAAATGGGCTTGGCGCGCGGGTCGTCCCCCTCGAAGCGCCGTTCAATCCCGAGGGCGGCGCCTATGTGAAAGGCGAAACGGACGCTGCGAGAGCCCACCATCACGACCATGGTCCCGGCCACGGACACGGCCATAAGCACGATCACGCGGCCGACCATGGAGAGCATCACCATCACGACCATGATCATGGCTCCATCCACGCCCACGACTCCCATCACGGCCACGGACACGAGCATGGACACGACCGCCAAGGCTGAGGGGACCTCGCTGCTGCCGCTCCTCATCTGGTTTTCGCCGGGATTTCCGGTCGGCGCCTTCGCCTATTCGCACGGGCTCGAGTGGGCTGTGGAAGCGGGCGACATCGTTGACGCCCAATCGCTCGAGGCCTGGCTCGTGGACCTCGTCGAATACGGAGCGCCGCGCTCGGACGCCTTTCTGTTCTCGGCCGCATTTTGCGCCGCGGCCGCAGCGGACTGGCCGGCGCTCATCGAAACGAACGCCCTCGCGGTCGCCCTCACTCCATCGGCCGAACGCCGTCTCGAGACCACGGCGCAGGGAGCGGCGTTCGTCGCTGTGGCGCGTGCAGCCTGGGATTGTGAGCCGTTGCGGCGCCTCGGGCAGGCGCCCGAGGCGCGCATTGCCTATCCGATCGCTGTCGCCGCGGCGGCAAGCGGCCATGGCCTGCCGCTGGGAGCCAGCCTCGAGGCTTTCGCCCTCGCCCAGACCGCCAATCTCGTCTCCGCCGCCTTGCGCCTTGGGCCAATCGGGCAGACGGACGGTCAAAGGATCCTTGCCGCGCTCCTGCCGCCAGTTCGCGCTCTGGCGCGCGCGGCTCAAGGCGCAAGCCTCGCCGATCTTGGCGGCGCGGCGTTTCGCTCAGATATCGCCGCCATGCGGCACGAGAGCCAGTATTCGAGACTGTTCCGCTCATGAGCGCGCATGATCAGCCACTGCGCGTAGGCGTCGGCGGGCCGGTCGGCTCGGGCAAGACGGCGCTGATGGAAAAGCTTTGCAAGCGCCTGCGCGACAAGATCGAGATCGCCGCGATCACCAACGACATCTACACGAAGGAAGACGCCCGCATTCTGGTCGAGGCCGGCGCACTCGCCCCCGAGCGGATCATCGGCGTCGAGACCGGCGGCTGTCCCCATACCGCAATCCGCGAGGACGCCTCGATCAACCTCGCGGCGGTCTCGGAGATGCGCCGGCGCTTCACCGATCTTGACCTCATCCTCATCGAATCGGGCGGCGACAATCTCGCGGCGACCTTCTCGCCCGAGCTCGCCGACATCACGATCTATGTCATCGACGTCTCCGGCGGGGAGAAAATACCGCGCAAAGGCGGCCCGGGAGTGACACGATCGGACCTGCTGGTCATCAACAAGGTCGACCTTGCGCCTTACGTAGGGGCTTCGCTCGAGGTCATGGCGCGCGACGCGGCGGCCATGCGCAAGGGCCGTCCGTTCGTGATGGCCAATATGAAGACCGGCGCCGGCCTCGATGCGATCGTCGAGTTCCTCCACGCCAAGGGCGGACTTAAGGGGGCCTGAAAGCAGCAGGCATCCGGGAACTCCTGACGGCGCCGCGCGTTGACACCGTGAACACAGCACGATAGGCGGCCCCGAATGCGTGCTCTACGCCCTTATCGACATGGCAATCTGCCGACCGCCCTCGTGGCCGCGGCCCGGCAAATTCTCGACGAGAGCGGCATGCAGGCGGTTGGACTGCGTGAGACCGCCCGGCGGGTCGGCGTGTCGGCGACCGCCGCCTATCGCCATTTCACCAGCAAGGAAGACCTCCTCGCTTCCGTCGCCGCCGAAGGCTTCCGCGAGCTCGGCGCCGCGATGGAGGGCGCGACGCGCGGGGTCAATCCGCTGAGCCGCGCGGGCCTCGCCTATGTCGAGTTCGCCCGGCAGAATCGGGGGCTTTTTCGCCTGATGTTCGGGCCCGTCCTGGCCGAGCGGGCGAAATATCCGGCGCTTCAGGCCGCGACCGACGGCGTCGAAGCATTGCTGCTGCGAGGCGTCGCCGACTTCGACCAGAGGCCGCTCAGCGACAATCTCGCGGCCATGGCCGCGTGGAGCCTCGTGCATGGGCTCTCCAATCTGGTCGTCGACGGCTTCATTCCCGCGGCTCGAGGCTTGGGGCTGGCTGAGGAGATCCTGGCCAGGACGAGGTTGCCCCGGCCATTGCCCCCCGAGCCGGCCGGCTGATGCCGCCGCCCGCCGACGGCTTCCAAATCTTCCCAAACCTGGCCAAGCCGAGCCCAGTCCTCGCCAAGACTAACAAAGGAAAAGGCTTGGATTGCCTTGGATTCTCTTGGCGGTTTTGAGCCTTTTCAATGGCTTGCGCCGACCGCCCCGGCGCTTTGATCTTTTTCCGGCCCCAAGCGGCGACCAAATAGCTTATAAATCCAGTGATATAGGCGCGCGACGTCGGCCTCCGATCCTTCCCTTTTCACACAATCGAGATTGTTGAGCGCTCGTTCATGGCAACAGGGATCTTACCGGCAATTCTGATTTTCGCAAAGGAATTGTCGAAAAATTTCAAGATCGCCCGGGCTTGAGACCCCGGCCATGACCGACCTCGAGAGCTTCGCCTTCGGCGACAGCCCAGCGCTTGCCGATGAACTGCTCGACCTCGTGCTCGCGGCCAAGAAGACCGCGACATGTTGGGCGGTGAGCGAGGGCGACAAGGGCGTCATAGTCGGCAAGCGGTGGATCGTGAAGGACGGGCAAGGGCGGCCGCGCGCCATCCTCGAGACGGTCGAAGTCGAGCGGCGGCGATTCGAGGAGGTCGACGCGGCCTTCGCGCATGAGGAGGGCGAGGGCGACCGGTCGCTTGCTTATTGGCGCCGGGCGCACACGGACTATTTCACCCGGCGAGGCGAGTTTCAGCCGGGGATGGAGGTTTATTGCGAGCGGTTCAGGCTGGTCGAGGTCATCGAGGGCGAGTGAGGACGGGGGGCTGAAGGAAATCGTCATCGCGAGGAGCGAAGCGACGCGGCGATCCAGGGGCCGTAGAGAAGCGCCTTCACCCCCGTGGATCGCCGCATCGCCCTGCGTGCTCCTCGCGATGACAGTCGACCGCCCTACTCCTCGACGAACTCCTTGCGCGGAATCCCCTGCGCGTAGAGGAGCGCGGTGAGGTCGGCGTGGTCGATGCGGGCGTCGGCGCTTGCCGCGACCCTGGGCTTGGCGCGGTAGGCGACGCCGAGGCCGGCGGCCTTGAGCATGGCGAGGTCATTCGCGCCATCGCCGACGGCAAGCGTCTGGCTGAGCGCGAGCCCTCTTTGCGCGGCGATCTCCTTGAGCGCTCCGAGCTTGGCGTCGTGGCCGAGGATCGGCTCGATCACCTTGCCGGTGAGCTTGCCGCCTTGAATCGCGAGCACGTTGGCGCGGTCCTCGTCGGCGCCGAGCCGAGCCCGGATCGCGCCGGTGAACTGGCGAAAGCCGCCCGAGACGATGGCGACGGCGGCGCCTCTCGCCCGCATCGTCTGGACAAGCGTGCGTGCGCCGGGGTTCAAGGTGATGCGATCTCTCAAAACGTCGGCAATGACGCTTTCGGGCAATCCCGCGAGCAGCTCGACCCGCTCGCGCAGGGCCGGCTCGAATGCGATCTCTCCCCGCATCGCGCGCTCGGTGATCTCGGCGACCTTCGCGCCCGCGCCCACATAAGCCGCGAGCTCGTCGACGCATTCCTGGCCGATCAGCGTCGAATCCATGTCCGCCACCAGGAGGCGCTTTTCGCGATCCGCGCCTGATTGCACGATAACGTCGACCGGCTCGCCGGCCAGCGCCGCCGTCAGCGCGGCGCGTACGGCGTCAATCGGAGCGTTGAAGCAGAGATCGACGGCGACGCCGTCGTTGAGCCATCGCAGCGAGTTCGAATCCGCCGACGCCTTGCGCGACACGCCGCGATGCGGGCATCGCTCAGTGGCGCCGAACGGGGATCGGCGATCAACGTAGCAACGACGGCGGACGACGGCATGAAGCTTCCAGGCGAGAGCGAAACCAGGTGAGGCGAGCGCTCCTCATTGCAGGCCCCACGGCGAGCGGCAAGTCGGCGGCGGCGCTCAAGATCGCCGAACGTTTCGGCGCGACGATCGTCAACGCCGATTCGATGCAGGTCTATGCGGACCTCAAAATCCTGACCGCGCGCCCGACGACGGAAGAAGAGATGCGCGCGCCGCATCGGCTGTTCGGGACGATCGACGGCGCGGTGAATTACTCGGCCGGGCGATGGGCCCGGGCGGCGGCCGAAATCCTTGCCGAGATCGGCGACCGGCCGGTCGTTTTCGTCGGCGGCACGGGCCTCTACCTGCGCGCGTTGACCGAAGGCCTGTCCGACGTGCCGGCGGTGCCCGAGGCGGTGCGTGAGAGGATTCGCGCCGAAGCCGAGGGTCGCGTCGCCGAAGAGCTCCATGGCGAGCTGAAAGCGCGCGATCCCGAAACCGCTTCGCGCCTCAACGCCAGCGACCGGCAGCGCATCTTGCGCGCGCTCGAGGTTCTGGCGGCCACGGAGCGCCCGCTCGCCTCGTTCCTGGGGGCGCGAGCGGCGCCGGCGCTTAAAACCCACGAATGGGCGGGCCTCTATCTCGCTCCCGACCGGGAGGAGCTTTATCGGCGCATCGAGGCGCGGTTCGACGCCATGCTCGCGCAAGGCGCGCTCGACGAAGCCGCGGCGCTGATGAAGCGGCGGCTCGATCCGGCGCTGCCGGTGATGCGCGCCCATGGCGTTCCCCATCTCATTGCTCATCTCGAGGGCCGGATCACGCTCGCTCAGGCTGCGGAACGCTCGAAGCTCGACACCCGCCATTACGCCAAGCGGCAGTTCACCTGGGCGCGGCGCCAGATGACCGGCTTCCGCTGGGTCGCGCCGGAGGAGGCGGCGGAAGAGGGGGCGCGGGAGCTCGACGGGGATTGAGGCGCTCTCGCCTTGTACGGCCGGATCGATGACCCGGCCGGGGCGGGGTCATCGACCCCGCCCTACATGGGTCGGGTTTGAAGCCGCCGCCGTTGCGGGTAGGGTGCGCCCCCATTCCCCTGCCGGAGCGCCCCATGCCGCAAGCAAAAGCGAACGGAATCGACATCGAATACGAGAGCTTCGGCCGCGACCGCGATCCGCTCATTCTGCTCATCATGGGGCTCGCGGCGCAGCTCATTTTTTGGCCGGAATCGCTTTGCAAAGGCCTGGCGGCCAAGGGATTCCGCGTCGTCAGGTTCGACAATCGCGACATCGGCAAATCGACGCATCTCGCGAGCCTGCCGACGCCCGACTTTCGCGCCGTGATGGCCGATGTCGTCGCGGGCAACACCCCCAACGTGCCTTACCAGCTCGAGGACATGGCCAAGGACGCGGTCGGCCTTCTCGACGCGCTCGGCGTGGAGCGCGCCCATATCGCGGGTTCGTCAATGGGGGGCATGATCGCGCAGACCGTCGCGATCAATCATCCCGGGCGGACAAAAAGCCTTATCTCGATGAATTCGACCACCGGCCGGCGGGACTTGCCGCCGGGTGATCGCAAGGCAATGGCGATCCTGGCTCAACCGCCGAAGAGTGAGGCCCGCGAAGACCTTATCGAGGCAAGCATCCTCGTGCAGCGCACGCTGCTCGGTCCGGGCTTCGGGATGAGCGAAGCCGAGCTGCGCCAATCGGCCGAACGCCGCACCGATCGCGCGCCTTACGATCCGGCGGGAATCGCCCGCCAGTGGGCGGCGGTGGTCGCCGCCGCGCCGCGCAACGCAGGCTTGACGACAGTGCGGCGCCCGGCGCTTGTGATCCACGGAGACGCGGACCCGCTCTTTCCGGTCGCGGCGGCGAAGGATACGGCCGCAAGCATTCCCGGCGCGAAGCTGGTCGTCGTTCCGGGCCTTGGCCATTCCTGGCCGGAATCCTCAGCGGCGGTCGCGCTCAAGCACGTTGGCGATTTCGTCGTGAACGCGGAAGCGCGGGCGCCTATCGCCGGGTGAAGCCGCATTCCTTTTCGACGTACTTGCTTTCCCAGCAGCCGCTCGCGAGGCACGACTTGGAAATAGCCGCTGCACGCCGCGATGCATGCGGGCGAGCCGCACTCGCTCCTGATGCAGAAACTTCTGGCAGACGCTGAGCCGCTCGGTGCAGGTCTTCGCCTCGGCCGGCGCGGTGAGCGCGAGCGCCGCCATGCCTGCCACGCCCGCCGCGGCGATCCCATGCAACAACCTTCGCATGCCCTTCTCCCGACCCGATCGGTAGGATGTTAGGCGGCCGATTGTTGATTGGCAACGGCGAACCTGCCGCAGGGCACGAGCTGGCCGGCGAATCGGCGACCCCTACCCTGCGCGCCGTCCGGATCAGCCCTTGCGCACCGACCAGGAGTTGACGGCGCCGCGGCCGTCCGGCGTCGGCGCGATATAGACCAGGAGCTGGTTATTGTCGCAACAGCCGAACTTCATGAGCTGGCATGGCCATTCGTAACCGGCGAGGATGCCGCAGCTCGTCGCCTGAGCGGAGACCGGCGCCGATCCGATGACGAGAATCGCCACATCGGTCGGCATGCCAGCCGCGAGCCTCATGCTCGCGTTGAAGGCGTCGAACGGCGCCGGGCTCGCGCCTGAAACGGGGGGATAGCCGCCGGCGCAGCATCCCGAAAGCAGCGAAACGGCGGCAACAATCGCAATCCGGGCGCGCATTTGACGATCTCGGCTCGTGGGCCGGCGGATCAATCATCTCATGACGCGCGGCAGCCCCGCTCCGGCGTCTCGCCGAAGCCCATCAATCGGGCAAACCTGTTAGCCGCCGGTTAAAGGGCGCGATCGCCTTCCGCCGGTTGATGCGCTCAGCTAAATTTGCCTCATGACCACGCCCGAAAAGAAACCGGCACGGCTGACCCTCGCCAAGGCGCGGACCGAGCACGCGCGCCTCGGGGCCGAGATCGCCGAGCACGACCGGCGCTATCACGGCGAGGATCAGCCCACGATTTCCGACGCCGAATATGACGAATTGCGCCGGCGCTATAGCGCGCTCGAAGCGGCGTTCCCCGAGCTCGCCGGCGCCGAGTTGGAAAACCGCAAGGTCGGCGCGCCGCCGGCGGAGAAATTCGCCAAGGTTCGTCATGCCGTGCCGATGCTGTCGCTCGGCAACATCTTCGCCGACGAGGAGGTCGAGGAATTCTGCGCCCGCGTCAGGCGCTTTCTCGGCTTGAAGGACAACGCCCCGCTCGATGTCGTCGCCGAACCGAAGATCGACGGGCTCTCCTGCAGCCTGCGCTACGAGGACGGCGAACTGGTCCGGGCGGCGACGCGCGGCGACGGCTACGAGGGCGAGGACGTGACCGCCAACGTGCGCACCGTCGCCTCGATCCCGCACCGGCTCAAAGGCGCGCCAAGGATTTTCGAGGCGCGTGGCGAGGTCTACATGCGCCACGCCGACTTCGCCGCCCTCAACGCCCGCCAGGCGAAGGCGGGACTGCAGGTGTTCGCCAACCCGCGCAACTTCGCCGCCGGCTCGCTGCGCCAGCTCGATTCGCGCATCACCGCAAGCCGGCCGCTCGCCTTCTTCGCCTACGCCTGGGGCGAGGTCAGCGAGCCCTTCGCCTCGACCCAGCTCGGCGCCATCGAGGCGATGGGCCGCTTCGGCCTGCCGACCAATCCCCTGACCAGGCTTTGTCATTCCACGGCCGAGCTCATCGAGCGCTATCACGCGATCGAGGCCGAGCGGGCGACCCTCGGCTATGACATCGACGGCGTCGTTTACAAGGTGAACGATCTCGCGCTCCAGGACCGTCTCGGCTTCATCTCGCGCTCGCCCCGGTGGGCGGTGGCGCACAAGTTCCCGGCCGAGAAGGCGATGACGGTCATCGAAGCGATCGAGATCAATGTCGGCCGGACCGGGGCGCTGACGCCGATCGCCAAACTGAAGCCGGTGACCGTCGGCGGGGTCGTCGTCTCCAACGCCACCCTGCACAACGAGGACGAGATCGCGCGCAAGGATGTGCGGGTCGGCGATACGGTGGTGGTGCAGCGCGCCGGCGACGTCATTCCGCAGATCCTCGAGGTGGTGCTGGACAAGCGGCCGCATCCTGAGCCGAAACCGTTCCTCTTCCCGAAGGACGAGACGGCAACTTATCTGCCCGGTGTGCGGGTCGGCGGCGTTGCGCGAGATCGACGAGAAGACCGGGGAGGCGGATGTCGTGCGCCGCTGCACCGGGACCCTCGTCTGCCCGGCGCAGGCGGTCGAGGGCCTCAAGCACTTCGTCTCGCGCAACGCGTTCGACATCGAGGGGCTTGGGGAAAAGCTGATCGAGCTCTTCTTCACCGAAGACCTCATCCGCACGCCTGCCGACATTTTCACCCTGAAGGCGCGCGACGGGAGCGGCCGGCCGCCCTTGCGGGAATGGGAGGGGTTCGGCGAGACCTCGGCGCATAACCTCTTCAACGCCATCGACGCGCGCCGCTCGATTGCGCTCAACCGCTTCCTCTATGCGCTCGGCATTCGCCATGTCGGCGAGACCAATGCGCGCCGCCTTGCGCGCCATTTCGGCGACTGGGCGCCGCTGCGCGCCGCTGCTCGGGCCGAAAACGCGGCGGAGGAGCTGTCGACGGTCGAGGGCGTCGGGCCGGTGGTCGCCGAGGCGGTCGCTGATTTCTTCGCCGAGCCGCGCAACGAGGCGGCGCTCGACGCGCTCTTGAAAGAGGTGACGATCGAACCGATGGAGGCGGTCGCCGCCGGCCATCCGCTCGCCGGCAAGACCATCGTTTTCACCGGATCGCTCGAGCGGATGACCCGTGACGAGGCCAAGGCGGTCGCCGAGCGGCTGGGGGCCAAGGTCTCGGGCTCGATCTCGGCCAAGACCGACCTCGTGGTCGCCGGCCCTGGCGCCGGCTCGAAGCTCGCCAAGGCGCGCGAGCTCGGCGTCGAGACCGTCGACGAGGAGGAATGGGTCAGGCGTTCCGGGCGGGGGTAGCCATTCCCTTCTCCCGTCTATGGGAGATGGTGGCGCGGAGCTCCGGATGAGGGTAGACGCTGGCGCTCACGCAGCCCCTTCCGCATAAGGCGTTCATGACCAACTGGCGCCACAGCGGGATCGTCGTTCGCGAGGCCCGTCCCCGCGACCTCGACGCGATCGCCAGGCTCGAGAACGAATCGTTCGAGACCGACCGGGTCTCGCGGCGGTCCTTGCGCGAATTCCTGCGCGCGGCCCACCGGCCGGTGATCACGGCGTTCATCGACGACGAGCTTGCGGGCTACGCCCTGGTCTCGCTGCGCAAGGCGTCGCGGGCGGTGCGCATCTACTCGCTCGCCGTCGATCCCCGATTCGCCCGCCGCGGCGTCGGCCGGGCGCTGCTCCAGGCCTGCGAGGCCTATGCGCGGCGCCACCGCCGGGCCGCGCTGACGCTCGAAGTGCGCTACGACAATGCCTCGGCGATTGCGCTTTACGAGAGCTCGGGCTTCCGCCAGTTCGGCGAGCACGCCCGTTATTACGCCGACGGGGCGGCCGCCCTGCGTTACGAGAAGGCGCTCATCCCCGCCGACCTTCGCGAAACCGGGAACAATCCGCCGCTCGCGCGCGTTCGGCCGTTGCGCGGCGCATCACGCCCGCGCTAGGGAGGCGAAGGCGCGGGAAGTGAGTCGCGCCCGTCGCCAAATGAACCTGGCCCGCGCCTAACAGGGACCATTCCGCCCCTCATCATGCAGACGTCGTTGCGACCAACCGCACGGCCCGATCGGCGCGCGCCATGACCGGGTGGGTCATTCTCGTCGATCAGGCGCGCGACTTTCCCAACGCCGACACGCCCCACAAGGTGATCACGACGCGCGACTATCTCGCGCGGCCGAAACTGTTCGCCGGGCTCGGACGGGCGAAGATCATCAATCTTTCCCGCTCCTACAACTACCAGTCCAAGGGCTATTACGCCTCCCTGCTCGCCGAGGCGCGCGGCCACCGGGTGATCCCGACGGTCGAGACGATGCTCGATCTGCGCGAGCTCAAGCTCTACGAGCAGTCGCTGCCGGAATTGCAGGAGGCGCTGACCGCAGGGGCGCTCAAGGCGCACGCGACCGAGGACACCACGTTCGATCTCCTGTTCTGCTTCGGCTTCGTCCAGGATCCCCGCTTCGAGGCGTTCGGCCGGCTCCTGTTCGACTGGTACCGGTGCCCGGCGATCGAAGTCACCATCACGGCGGGCAAGCGGTGGAAAATCGACCGGCTGCGCGCCCGGCCGCTCGCCAAGCTCGGGCCGGACGAGGCGGAATTCTTCCACAAGAGCCTCCATCGCCACACCCAGCGCGACTGGCGCAACCCGCGCGGCCGGGCGATCGCCCGCTATTCGCTCGCCGTGCTGTACGATCCGCAGGAGGACCTGCCGCCGTCCTCCCTCGACACGCTCAAGCATTTTTCGCGGCTCGCCGAGAAGCAGTCGGTCGAGATCGAGCTCATCACCAAGAAGCAGCTCGCGGAACTGGTCGAATTCGATGGCCTGTTCATCCGCGCGACGACGTCGATCGACAGCTACACCTACCGCTTCGCCCAGCGCGCCCGCAGCGAGGGCATGCCGGTCATCGACGACCCGCAATCCATGATCCGCTGCACCAACAAGGTCTACCTGCACGAGCTCCTCGAGGCGCACGGGCGTCCCCGTGCCGCCGACGGTGATGCTGGCCGAGGACGAGGACCTTGCGAAGGCCGAGCGGCTCCTGGGCTGGCCGATGGTGCTCAAGATTCCGGACGGCTCGTTCTCGCGCGGGGTCCACAAGGTCGAGTCCGCGCAGGCGCTCAAGGCGCTGTCGGACGAATTGTTCGAGGACACCGACCTCCTGCTGGCGCAGAAGTTCATGCCGACCAAGTTCGACTGGCGGGTCGGAGTGCTCGACGGCGAGCCGCTATTCGTGTGCCAGTATCAGATGGCGCGCGGCCACTGGCAGATCATCAAGCACGGGCCGAACGGCGCCCGCGAGGGCGGATCGAAGACGATCGCCATCGCCGACGCTCCCCCGCGGGTCATCGACGCCGCGCTCAAGGCGGCCCGCGCCATCGGCCCCGGCCTTTATGGCGTCGACATCAAGGAAACCGACGGCGCGATCGTCGTCATCGAGGTCAACGACAACCCCAATCTCGAGCATGGGGTCGAGGACCAGGTTGGCAAAGACGAGATCTGGACAAGGCTCATCAACTGGTTCGTCAAGCGGATCGATGCTTGAAACGCGCGCCCGCCTTGCGCGACGGTCGATTTCGGACAAGGCGCTCGCCTCCAGGGCGATCAATGGCTCAAAGCGAGCGGAGGGGTGGGGTCCATGTTCGTTGACTGGCTGTTCGCGAGCTTCCATCACCTCGCGGTATTTTCGCTCGCCGCGATCCTGTCGGCGGAGATTTTTCTCACCGCCGGGCCGATCGACGACCGGATGGCGCTGAGGCTCGCGCGCGTCGACGCGTGGTTCGGCATCTTGGCCGCGCTCGCGCTCGCGGCCGGGCTCTTGCGCGTGTTCTTCGGCGCCAAGGGCGTCGACTATTATGTCGCCAACACGTTCTTCTGGGCAAAGATGGCGCTGTTCGCCGCCGTCGGCCTGATCTCGATTTCGCCGACGTTTTCCTATCTCGTCTGGCGGCGGCGGGTTCGCGCCGACGCCTCCTTCCGCCCGCCGGCGCGCGAGATTGTGCGATTGCGCCGGGCGCTCTACGCTGAAGCTGGCCTGTTCGCGCTGATCCCGATCTGCGCCGCGGCGATGGCGCGCGGCTACGGGATGTGAGAGTCGGAACCGCCCGCGCCGGGCGTCGCTAAAGCCCCTCGACGATGCGAATCTCACGATCCGCTCCGCCCGCGAGCGCGGCCAGCGCTTCTTGATAGGCCGGACTGTCATGCGCGGCGCAGGCCGCTTCCACGCTGTCAAACTCCAAAAGCACAGTGCGCTGCTGAAGGCCGGCCTCATAGACCTGCGCAGGAACTCCGCGCGCGAGGAAACGCCCGCCCGCGGCGGAGAGCGCCGGCCCCGCCAGCTTGGCGTAAGCGGCCAGAGCGTCCGGATTGCTGATCGAACGATATATGGAGATCCAATAGGCTTTGGCCATCGTGTTGCCTCTTCCGTCCTAGTCGATCAGCTTATAGGCCGGGAGAGTGAGGAACTCCTCGAACGTGTCGGCGAGCGACATCTCCGAGAAGAGCTTGATCGCCTCCGGGAACCGCCCCCCGTTATAGGCCTTGTCGCCGACCTCGCCCTTGACCCGCTCCATCTCGCCCTTGAGCGCGTCCTTGAACATCGCCGGCGTCGCCTCGCGCCCGTCGTCGAGCTTCGCCTTGAGATGCAGCCATTGCCAGACCTGGGCGCGGGAGATCTCCGCGGTCGCCGCGTCCTCCATCAGATTGTAGATCGGCACGGCGCCGCGGCCCCTGAGCCACGCCTCGATATATTGCACCCCGACCCGGATGTTCTCGCGCAGGCCCGCTTCGGTGCGCTTGCCCTTGTGGACTTCGATGAGGTCGGCCTGGGTCACGTGAACGTCGTCGCGCTTGACCGAAAGCTGGTTCGGCCCAGGCATCAGCCGGTCGAAGACCTCGCGCGCGATCGGCGCCAGATCGGGATGGGCGACCCAAGTCCCGTCATGGCCGGCGCGGGCTTCGCGCTCCTTGTCGGCGCGCACCTTGGCGAACGCTTCTTCATTGGCCTTGCTGTCGCCCTTGACCGGAATCTGCGCCGCCATGCCGCCCATCGCGAAGGCGCCGCGGCGATGGCAGGTCTTGATCAGGAGAGCCGAATAGGCGCTGAGGAACGCCTTTCCCATCGTCATCTCCGAGCGATCGGGGGTGAGGAAGGCGGGGTTCTTGCCGAGGCGCTTGATGAACGAAAAGATGTAGTCCCAGCGGCCGCAATTGAGCCCGACGATGTGATCGCGGAGCTCGTGCAGGATCTCGTCCATCTCGAACGCGGCCGGCAGCGTCTCGATCAGCACCGTCGCCTTGAACGCGCCATGCGGAACTCCGAGCTCGCGCTCCGCGTGGGAGAACACCTCGTTCCAGAGCCGCGCCTCGAGATGGCTCTCGATTTTGGGCAGATAGAAGGCCGGCGTCGCGCCGGCCGCCATTTGCGCCTTGGCGCAATGAAAGACGTAGAGGCCGAAATCGAACAGCGAGCCGGACATTTCCTCGCCGTCGACGGCGACATGCCGCTCGGGCAAGTGCCAGCCGCGCGGGCGCACCATCAAGACTGCGGGATTGCTCTTGACCGCGTAGGCTTTTCCGGTCGCGGAATCGACAAAGTCGATCTTTCCCGCCCAGCGGTCTTTGAGATTGGCCTGGCCCTCGACCATGTTGGCGAACATCGGCGAGGACGCGTCCTCGAAGTCGGCCATGAAGACCTTCGCGCCCGAGTTCAGCGCGTTGACGATCATCTTGCGGTCGACCGGGCCGGTGATCTCGACCCGGCGGTCGAGAAGGTCGGCCGGAATCGCGGCGACCTTCCAGTCGCCGTCGCGGATCGATTTCGTCTCGGGGAGAAAGTCGGGCAGCTTGCCGGCGTCGAAATCTTCCTGGCGCCCCGCTCGCCGCACGAGCAACTCAAGCCGGCGGCGATTGAACCGCCGGTGCAGCCCGGCGAGAAACGCCAGCGCCTCGGCGCTCAGGATTTCGGCCTGCCGGCCGCCGGGCCTGGCGTTGATCTCGACTCCTGCTGCGGCCGAGTGCGCTGTCATGAGGTCCCTCCGGAAAGGCGCTGCGATCTTTGAGGAAACCTCCTAGACCTTTTCACCGCCTTTGGGGAGGGCCGGTCGTGGCGTTCCGCGCCGTCGCGTCAGAGATCGATCAGGCCGCGAGATCGGCCCGCGCGCCGTCGCGCGGCTCGCGCCAGGCCCGCCGCCTGACCAGCAGGCCGGATGGGTCGGCGTCGAGCGGCAGCGCGGTCGCATCGTTGAGATCCGACCGGGTGAGCCCTATGTCGCGCAGCTCGTACTCCGACATCCGCGCCAGTTCGGACATCGTGCGCCGCGCCGCGGTCACCCGCGCCGGCCATGTAAGAATACGCCACATCACCTCAGCCGCATGCGAGGTTGAAAGTGCGAATGAAGCAACCATGTTCGCCTCCTGCCCGGGGCAATGGCCGTCCGTTCGGCGCCAAGCGGCGCCGGGAGAGGCCAATCGGTCCCGGAATGACCCTTTATATAGTGCGCCCCATTGATCGGTCCAACGAATGTTTGTAGAGTAACTGATCGAAATTTCGGATAGGTTGCCATGCTCGACACCGACCAGCTTCGTTCCTTCCTCGCCATCGTCGACTGCGGCTCGTTCACCAAGGCGGCCGAGCGCGTCCACAAGACCCAGTCCGCCGTCTCAATGCACATCCGCCGGCTGGAAGAGCAATTGGGCTGCGCCTTGTTCGTCAAGCAGGGCCGCGGCGCGCGGCTCACCGCCGAGGGCGAGCGGCTGATCGAATTCGCGCGGCGCATCATCCAAGTCGAGGCCGGGGCGCTCGCCGCGGTGTCGCGCAAGGGGCTCAGAGGCGCGGTCCGGCTTGGGATTCCGGACGACTACGCCGAATCGTTCCTGGCCGAGATCCTGGCTCGTTTCAACCGGCGCCATCCTCTGGTGGAAGTGTCGGTCGTCTGTGAAGCGTCCGTCGAGCTTGCGGCGCAGGTTGCGGCCGGCGCGCTGGAACTGGCGCTGGTGACCGCCGGAGCGCTCGAGCCTGCAAGGCTCGCGGGCTTCCGCGGCTTCGAGTTGCTCCGCGAGGAGCCTTTGGTCTGGGCTGCCGCCGAGGGGTTCCGGACCGAGGAGGGAGCCCCGGTCCCGCTCGCGCTGGGCAGCGGCACATGCGTCTGGCGGCGGGCGGCCGAGGACGCGCTCGCCGCGTCCCCGCGAGCGACGCGGGGATTGTTCTTCTCGAAGAACTTCACCGCAATCGGATCGATCGTGCGCGCCGGTCTTGCGGCGACGATCATCCCGGTATCGATGGTCGGCCAGGGCTTGCGAGTGCTTGGCCGAGCCGAGGGCCTGCCTGACCTGCCCTTGACCCGCATGGGCCTTATCCATGCGCCCGGACGGCCGACCGAGGAAGCGAGCGCGCTCGCCGAGGCGATCCGCGGGACCATCGGCGCGCCGGCGCGCCAGGCCGCTTGATCGGGCGGTGACGGCGGATTTTTAGCCGAAGCCGGCCGTGGTTCACCTTCAGTAATGACGGAGCGTTAGGGTTAAGGGGCCATTAAGACGGGCGTGACAGGTTCCCCGGCAGCCGGGGCGCCCGTTCGGGGTCGCCTGGCGCCGAACGAGGGATCGTCGTCATGGCCAAGCTCGGTCCCCTCCCCTTGGCGGCGATCGCCGCCGGCTCCTGCGGATGGGCGATGGCGGCCGACCTGCCGCCGGTCCCGTCCCTTCCTGCCTCCGTCGGACGCCGAGGTGGAATTCAGCGGCTGGTACCTGCGCGGCGACGTCGGGGGCGGCGTCAATATGACCGCTCCGAAATTCAAGATCGCGTCCGATCCGGTTGCGCCCGGCGCCGCGACGGAGACGTTCAACGACACGACCCTGTCGCCGTCCGGCATGATCGACGTCGGGGCGGGTTATGAGTTCAACAATTCGTTTCGCGCTGACGCGACGCTTGAATATCGCGGCGGCGCGAGTCTCCGCTCCACGTCCACCGCCTATCCTTGGCTGGCGCCGGCGCAAAACGCGGACGCCTTGCACGCGGACGTCTCCTCTTTCGTCGGCCTTCTCAACGGTTACGTCGGGCCCGGCGCCTGGTACGGGTTTTCGCCCTTCCTCGGCGCGGGCGTCGGCCTCGCCGACAACAGGACGTCGGGCCTCAGCGGGCAGGCATTCCTAAACCCCGTCGGCTATGCCAACGGATCGAGGTTGAGCTTCGCCTGGGCGCTGATGGCCGGCGTCGACTACGATCTCGCGCCGAACCTCAGGCTCGAGCTCGGCTACCGCTATCTCAACTATGGTTCGATCACGACCGGCGGCGCGAACTGCGGCTCCGCCTTCTCCGCCTATTGCGGCTCCGCCAACACGATCTCATCGCACAACCGGCTGGCGTCGAGCGACTTCAGGTTGGGCCTCATCTACTTCATTGGCGGGCCGCGGCCGGCCGTCGCCGCGGAGTAAAATCTGCGTGAAAGCCCGCGTTCTCCGACGTCGCTAACCTCACGGCGCCTGACATCGCGCGGTTTGCCTTCGGCGGCGGCTCGGCCTATGTCGTCCCGCGCTTCTCGTCCGGAGGCCCGCCGCTCTGCGTCCGAGCGCGGACGGACCGCAGAACGCGCCCGAGGCCGCCGAACACTTCATGACCGACGCGACTGCGCCCAGGGCAGGAACTCATGCAATCGGCATGGGCGAGCCCGATCCTGCTCCTGGTTCTCACGACCCTGATCTGGGCCGGCCACTCGATCGTCGGCCGTCTGGCGGTCGGTCAGATCGGGCCGATGACCCTGACTTGCCTGCGTTGGGGCGTGGCGCTCGTTCCGATCCTGTTGACCGCCCGCCCGGCGCTGCGGCGCGACTGGCCGGTCTTGCGCGCGCACTGGCAATATGTGGTTGCGATGGGGGCGCTCGGCTACACCGCATTCAATGCGCTCTTCTATGTCGCGGCGCATCGAACGAGCGCGCTCAATCTGTCGATCATCCAGGGCGCCATCCCGGCGCTGGTCTTGATCGGCGCGCGACTTTTCCTCGGCGCCCGGTTCACCGCGCTGCAGGCGCTCGGCGCCGTGGCGACCATGGCCGGCGTCGCCGCGATCGCGGCTCAGGGCGACCTCAACCGGCTCGCGACGCTGGCGTTCAACGGCGGCGACGTGATGATGTTCATCGCCGCCGTTCTTTACGCCGGCTATACGATCGGGTTGCGCGAGCGCCCGCATGTCTCGGGCGTGAGCCTGCTCGCCGGCATGGCTTTGGCCGCGTTCATCACCTCCGTGCCGCTCATGGTCTGGGAGATCGCCTCCGGCGGATTCATCTGGCCGACCGCGGCGGGATACGCGACGCTCGTCTATGTGGCGCTGGGGCCGGCCTTCATCTCGCAGATCATGTACATGCGCGGAGTTCGAACTGATCGGGCCGGGCCGGGCCGGGGTGTTCGTCAATCTGGTGCCCGCGTTCGGCGCGATCATGGCGGTTCTGATCCTCGGCGAACCCTTTGCGGCCTATCACGTCGTCGCGCTCGTGCTGGTGATCGGCGGCATCGCCATCGCCCAGCGTGGCTCGGGCCGCCCGGCGCATTGAGTTTCTCTTGAACGGAAGGAGATTGAAATGGCCTGGATTGAACTGAAGCCGGAAGGGGCGGGACCCATCCGAGCCTGGCGCGCCGATCCGAGCGGACGCCCGCGCGGGGGCGTGGTGGTGGTGCAGGAGATCTTCGGCGTCAACGCTCACATCCGGGCGGTCACCGACAAGTTCGCGGCCGAGGGCTATCTTGCGGTCGCGCCGGCGATATTCGAGCACGTCGAGAAAGGGTTCGACGTCGGATATGATCCCGAATCCAGGGCGCGCGGCATGGCGATCATGGGCAAAGTCGACCGCGAGCAGATGCTGCGCGACGTCGCCGCCGGCGTGGAGGTCGCCAAGGAAGGCGGCAGGGTCGCTGTGGTCGGCTTCTGCCTCGGCGGCACGGTCGCCTGGGGCGCGGCTGCGCAGCTTTCGGGCTTGAGCGCCGCGGTCGGCTATTACGGCGGCGGCATCATCGGCCTCAAGGACCTGAAGCCGCGCATGCCAACGCTCTTGCATTTCGGCGACAAGGACCAGCACATCCCCATCGCCGGGGTAAAAGAGGTCGCCGCCGCCCATCCGGAGGTCGAGGTCCATATCTATCACGCCGACCACGGGTTCAATTGCGACCACCGCGAGAGCTACGACGCGCCGAGCGCCGCGCTCGCCTGGACGCGCACGATCGCGTTCCTCCGCCGTCACCTGGGATGAACGGCGCGGTTTCGTCCCGCCCGAACGCCATTTGACCGGCGCCATGAGCTTCGCGCTCGACGCTAAGCTCGCGGCCGACGCGTTCGTCGTCGGCGATATGACGCTCACCCGCGTCCTGTTGATGAACGACGCCCGTTGGCCCTGGCTCATCCTGGTCCCTCGACGTGAGGGAGCGGTCGAGCTCATCGACCTCGAGGGGACGGACCGGCGCCAACTGATCGAAGAGGCGGCGTCGGCGGCCGCCTTTCTCAAGGCCCATGCCGGCGCGCACAAGATCAACCTCGGCGCGCTCGGCAACGTCGTCCGCCAATTTCACCTGCATGTCGTCGCCCGAACGATCGGCGACCCGGCCTGGCCCGGCCCGGTCTGGGGCCATGGCGCCCCGAATCGCTACGAGGAATCCGATGCGCGGGCGCTGATCGCGGCGGCCAAGGCGAGCCTCTGCGCGTAGGCAGGGCCTCTATTCGCGACCTGAGGCGGGTGGTCCTCGTAGGGGAAGGGCCGCATTGCGCGGTCGGACGGAAACCGTCATAAGCTCTGACTTCGTCAGTGTGACGGAGGCCGTTTTGTCCGACGCTTTCCAGGATCGTGAAAACACCTTCGAAAAGCAGTTCGCCCACGATGAGGACCTGCGCTTCAAGGCCGTCGCCCGGCGCAACAAGGCGCTCGCGCTCTGGGTGGCCGGGATGAAGGGGCTAACTGCCTCGGAGGCGGATAACTACACCCATGAATTCGTCGCCGCGCAGGTCGGCAAGAGCGACGACGAGGTCGCCGCTGCGCTCAAGACCTACCTTGCCGGCCGTGACGCTGACCTTTCCGATCACCGCCTGCGCAAGAAGATGGATGAGGCGATGGCGGACGCGGTCGCGTCGGTCAAAGCCGGAAAATAAGACCGGAGCTTCCGCTCACCGCTCCATGGGTCGCGCGAGGGGCGCGAACGTCGCCGCGACGGTCTCGTAGACGTCGCGCTTGAACGGCACGACAAGCTCAGGCAGCCGCTCGAAGCGCTCCCAGCGCCAGTCGTCGAACTCGGCGTCGTGCGCGCCTTCAGCCGGGCGGCGGACGTCGATTTCCTTGTCCGGGCCGACGAACCGGAACAGGAACCATTTCTGGGTCTGGCCGCGATAGCGCCCGCCAAAGCGTCCGCGAGCGCCATCAGGCAGATCGTATTTGAGCCAGCGGGGCAATTCGGCGATCAATTCGATCGAGCGGACGTTGGTCTCCTCCCAGAGCTCGCGCCTCGCCGCGGCGAGCGGCTCTTCGCCCTTGTCGATGCCGCCCTGTGGCATCTGCCACGACTGGGCGTCCAGGAGTTCGGCGCCGCGTTTGCGCTTGCGATGGCCGATGAACGCGTCGCCGGCGCGGTTGACCAGCGCGACGCCGACGCAGAGCCGATAGGGCTGATCCTTGCTCATGCGTTCTCGGCTCAAGGCTTGGACTTGGCCGATGGGTCTGGCGCGGAGGACATCAGGGCGGAGAGCGGGACCAGAGCGAAACCCTTCGCTTCGAGCCCATTCGCCCATCGGACCAATCGCTCGACGGTCATCGGCGAAGCGGAGGCGACGCCGATCGCCGAGCCTCGCTCGCGGGCCCGATCGAGGAGCCGCGCCAGCGCGGCTTCGATCGACTCGGGCGCCGGGTTGGCGTCGATGACAAGGTCGGCGCGCGCCGACGGCATGGCGAGCGTCGCGGCGACGTCCGGCGCGACGCTGCGCGGCGACGCGCCATCGTCCAGATATCCGAGGCCCCGCGCTGCGATTTCCGTCAAAACCGGCGAAACCTCCTTGGCGTCGGCGGTGAATTTGCCGCCGAGGTGATTGGCCACCGCAATATAGCCGGTGAACCGGCTCATGAGCCAGCGCAGCGACTCGAGATTGTCGGCGTCGGAGGCCGAGGTTTTCAGCATGTGCGACCCCGGATCTCCGGTCCGATCCGAAAAGTCCTCCATCGGCGCCTGCAAGGCGGTCTCGTGCCCTGCCTCGCGCGCTTCCACCGCGCGCTCCTCGATCGCCGCGCCATAGGGCGCAAACCCAAGCGTCACCGCCCCGGGCAGTTTGGCGATCGCAGCTTCGTCGCCCTCGGCGTTGAGGCCAAGGCCCCCGACCATCAGCGCGATCCGTGGCGCGCCGGGACCCAGTTTCGGGTCGAGCAGCACCGGCCTGGCGTAGACCTCGAATGGCCGCGCGCCGTCGGCGCCGACGCGCGGCAGCGGGCCCAGGCGCGACGTCTCGATCAGGCGCGGGTCGGGCGCAGCGTCGAGCCTGACGGCGAGCGCCCGCTCGACATCGATGATGCGCGCATTCGGCGGACCGCCGCCGCCGCCGCGGATGACTTTCACTCCGCTCACCGCCTCGATCTGATCGGCCGAGGCGATCGGCGGCGCCGCGGCCTCGTGGGCGCGCCCGCCCGGGTCGGGCGCCGCGGAGGCTGGCGGGGGCGCGATTTCGACCTTCGCCACCGCAAACGGCTCGCCGCCGAGCGGAGAATCGCGCCTCGCCAGGGTGACGCAACCGATCGCCGCTGCGAGCGCGGCGGCGCCGATTGCCGCCCGCCCCGCCGCGCGCCATCGGTCCACGGGCGGCGCAGCGGCCGCGCCGGATGCGAGCCCCAGCGGTTCGTTCAGTTCATCCCACACCGCCGCCGATGTCCTTCGTTCGTCCGGCGAATCAGGCCGCCGGGAACCATACTCCCTCGCCGTAGCTTGCGCCGCGCCAGCGCGCCCATGCATCGAGGCCGGCTCGGATTTGACCCCACGCTCCGCGGTTCCGATAGTCCGCCAAAGTGCGGAGGCCGCCTGATGTCCGTGGATCCCCTGTTGCAACCCTTCCAGCTGCGCGGGCTCAGCCTGCGCAACCGGCTGATGTCGACCGCCCACGAGCCCGCCTACACCGACGACGGCATGCCGAAGACCCGCTACCGGCTCTATCACGCGGAAAAAGCCAGGGGCGGCATCGCGCTGACCATGATCGGCGGCTCGTCGGTGGTGGCGCCCGACAGTCCGCAGGCGTTCGGCAACATCCTGCTCTACAAGGACGAATGCGTGCGGTGGCTCGGCGAGCTCGCCGACGACGTCCACGACAAGGGCGCCGCGGTGATGATCCAGATCACCCATCTCGGCCGCCGCACCAGCTGGAGCAAGGACGACTGGCTGCCGGTGATCGCGCCTTCGCCTGTCCGCGAAGCCGCCCATCGCGCCTTCCCCAAGGCGATGGAGGACTGGGACATCGCCCGCGTAATCGCTGCTTACGCCGACGCGGCGGAGCGGGTGAAAGCCGCCGGCCTCGATGGCCTCGAATTCGAGTGCTACGGCCATCTCATCGACCAGTTCTGGTCGCCCGCCACCAACAGGCGCGCCGACGAATATGGCGGATCGATCGACAACCGCCTGCGTTTCGGCATGGCGGTGTTCGAAGCGGTCAGGGAGCGCGTGGGGCCCGAATTCCTCATCGGCGCGCGGCTCGTCTGCGACGAGGACTGGGAGCGGGGCTTGAGCCGCGACGACGGCATGGAGATCGCTCGCCGCCTGACCCGCTCCGGCCTGATCGACTTCCTCAACGTCATCCGCGGCCATATCGACAGCGACGAGGCGCTGAGCCGGGTCATCCCCGGCATGGGCGAGCGCTCCGCCCCGCATCTCGATTTCGCCGGCGAAGTGCGCGCCGAGACTCGGTTGCCGACCTTTCACGCCGCCCGGATTCAGGACGTCGCGACCGCCCGCCATGCGGTGGCGAGCGGCAAGCTCGACATGGTCGGCATGACGCGCGCGCACATGGCCGACCCGCACATCGCGCTGAAGATCGCCGAGGGACGTGAAGCGGAGATCCGTCCCTGCGTCGGCATGGGCTATTGCATCAATTCCATTTATGCCGGCCAGGCCGTCTGCATCCACAATCCGGCGACCGGCCGCGAGGCGACGGTCCCCCATCTCGTGGGGCGCTCGAACGGGCCGACGAGGAAAGTCGTCGTCGTCGGCGCGGGGCCGGGCGGGCTCGAGGCGGCGCGGGTCGCGGGCGAACGCGGCCATGACGTCGTCGTGCTCGAGGCTGCGGCCAGGCCCGGCGGCCAGATCGTGCTCGCCGCCGCGCTCAAACGCAGGCGCGAGATCATCGGCATCGTCGACTGGCGGGTGCGCGAATGCGAACGGCTCGGCGTCGCCTTTCGCTATAATGTCTTTGCCGGCGAGCAGGATGTGCTCGACCTCGATCCGGACGTCGTCGTCATCGCGACCGGAGGCCAGCCGAACGTCGAGTTCCTCGATTCCGGCGGCGAATTCGCGGTGACGAGCTGGGATCTCCTTTCGGGCGCCACGCGGCCGAGCGGGGAAGTGATCGTCTACGACGACAATGGCGCTCACCCGGGTCTCACCGCCGCGGAATTCGTCGCCGAAGCCGGGGCGAGGCTCGAGATCGTCACGCCGGAGCGCATGCTCGCGCCCGATGTCGGCGGTACGAGTTTTCCGCCCTACTTCCGCGCCTTCAGCCGCGCCGACGCCAAGGTGTCGCTGAACCTGAGGCTGGAATCGATCGCCCGCCGCGGCAATCGCGTCGTCGGCGTCTTCTACGACGAATACGGCCGGCGGCGGGTCGAGAAGGACGCGGACATGATCATCGTCGAACACGGCGCGGTTCCCGTGGACGATCTCTATTTCGAGCTCAAGGCGGGTTCGGTCAACCGCGGCGAAGTCGACTACGATGCGCTCATCGCCGGACGCCCGCAGACCGTGCGCAGCAATCCCGGCGGCCGCTACCGCCTGTTCCGGATCGGCGATGCGGTGGCGAGCCGAAACATCCACGCCGCGATCTACGACGCGATCCGGCTGATGAAGGACATTTGATGGCCGCCAATCTCATCACCGACGTTGACGGCGTGCGCGTCGGCTCGGCCGACGATGCAAGGCTCGCCTCCGGCGTCACCGTGGTCCTGTTCGATGAACCCGCGATCGCCTCGATCGCGATCAACGGCGGCGCGCCCGCGCTGCGCGACACGGCGCTGCTCGAGCCCGAAATGACGATCGAGCGCGTCGACGGCTTCGTTCTCTCCGGCGGCTCGGCGTTCGGACTGGACGCGGCTGGCGGAACGATGGCTTATCTCGCCGAGATCGGTCGCGGCTACGAGCACCGCGGAGCGCGCGTTCCGATCGTTCCGGGCGCGAGCCTGTTCGATCTTCTCAACGGCGGCGACAAGGATTGGGGCCGCAAGCCGCCCTATTGGGAGATGGGCCACAAGGCGGCCTCGAACGCCGCCGTTCTGTTCGCGCTCGGAACCGCGGGCGCAGGCTATGGCGCAACGACCTACAACCTCAAAGGCGGGCTCGGCTCGGCGAGCGCCGTCACTTCGAGCGGCTTTCGTGTCGGCGCGCTGGTGGTCGTCAATTCGGTCGGGCGGGCGACGCGCGGCGAAAGCTTGCATTTCTGGGCTGCGCCCTACGAGCGTCAGGCCGAATTCGGCGGGCTCGGCTTCGGCCCGCAGGAAATCGACGACCACTTGACGCTCCGCCTCAAGTCCGACACGCCGTCGAGCACCGATCTTGCGGTCGTCGTCACCGACGCGGCCTTGACCACGACCCAGGTCAAGCGGGTCGCGATCATGGCCCAGGACGGCTTTGCGCTCGCGCTGCGTCCCGCCCACGCGCCAATGGACAACGACGTTGTCTTCGCCGCGGCGACCGCGGGGGCAAGCGGCGTCCCCGACCTTCGCGACCTGACCGAGATCGGCATGCTCGCGGCCGAGTGCGTCGCCCGCGCCGTCGCGCGCGGCGTCTACGAAGCCTCGCCGCTGGCGACCGCGGACGGAAAGCCGACGTGGAGACAACGGCAGGCGATGAATTCAACGATCGGATGAGCGTTTGCTTCGGGCTTCGTCATCGGCGAGTCGCAGTGACGCCCGGCGGAGCTTAGGAGAGAGCGCTGATCTTGTCGCGGGCTTCGTCGTCGCGCTTGTCCGGGGCCGGCGGCTGCGGCTCGGGACTCTCCGCGGCGGCCGCGTCGAGCCTCACCCCGAACTTGCCGGTCCGAAGGTCTTTCTCGACCACCCTGGCCGGGTTGCCGACGACGACGCAACCGGGGGGGACGTCGCGCATGACAACCGCGCCGGGGGAGACGATGCAGCCGTCGCCGACATTGACCCCGGGATAGATCACCGCGGCGACGCCGATATGGCAGCGCTCGCCGATCCGGGTGTCGACGTGCTGGAGATGGACGAAATCATGGGCCCTGATGTCGGCGCGGGCCGATACTTCGGTATTGGCCCCGATATGGACGCCGCGGGGATTGGTCTTGTCGAGCGTGGCCATCAACGAAATGCGAGATTCCGAGCCGATGTCCATGCCCCACGCCGAGCTCAGGACGCCCGCGTTGAGACGGGCGAGCGCCCGATCGAGGCCGATACTGATTCCGAGCAGAACGGTTCTCATACCATCCCCGGCTTTGACGGGTCGGAGCTGTGCTCTCCGACCGATTTCATCATGCTTCGCCCTGTTCAAATATTCCTTACACCCGACAGAAATAAAGAACCCGAGCGACCGTTACGCTCCTCCTCGGAATGGCCTCCCCGTGCCGCCAGTAGTGCAGTTTTGCGCCGCTCGATAACAATATGAGCGAAACTTTTGCCGCCCGATGTAGCGCCGCGAGTGATCTTCGCGGGTTCGCCGTCAATTGGGTTATGAACGCCCTTACCCTCGGTAAGCAATCGATCAGCTATCGCGAATGGCCCCGGCCGTCAACTCGACCGCACGTCAATCGCGAAACCGCAATCGACGCATGCGGCCGAGGCGAACCAGGATCGTCTCGGCGGCGTTCATGCTGCGCTTGCGGCCCGGCTGAAAAGATCGCAGGATGAATGGATGGGGAGTTCTCCGCCGCCCTGTCTGCGTCGACTGCGCCTCAAGCCCGAAGATTGTGCGCCAACATCGTTGCTGGTCCAGTGGCGCGCCGCGCTCGGCGAGGTGTTCGAAGTTCGCGCAACTCCCTCGGAGTTTTCGGATTTCCGGGGCGAGATCGATGTCCACGCCTCAGCGCGTTACGTGGTGAGCGCAAGCCGCAATTCGCCCCTTTCGCTCGTGCGACGCGCGACGAGCGCGGCGCAGGGACGGATTGCGATCTGCCTCCAGATCAATGGCTCGGTCACCGGACTCGCCGGCGATGGCGCGATGAGCGCCGAACCCGGCGACGTCATGTTCTTCGACCTGTCGCAATCCCTGACGATGCGTCAGTCGGCGCCCGATGGATTGGTGGATTGGGTGACGCTATGGACGGTGCGCGACCGCATTCTGCCGTTCGTCTCGGATGAAAACGCGCTGCACGGTTTGGTTCTCAAACCCGACTCGCCGGCGGGGGCGGTCATCGGCGCGACCATGCGGGCGTTCGCCGGGTCGGCGCCGAAGATGCGGCTGACCGAATTTGACGCAGTCGCTGAGGGCCTCGTCGCGCTCGCGACCAAGTCGATTGCCCCCGCGCTCGCGCGCGCCGGCGCCGGCGCTGTCCCGGCGCCGCTGGCTTCGTTCGTGACCATTCGCCGCTATATCGATCGCAAACTCGCGTCGCCGGACTTGAGCGCGAATTCGATCGCCGCCGAGTTTGGCCTGTCTCGAGCCTCGCTCTACCGGCTGTTCGAACCGGCCGGCGGCATCGCGAGATATATCCGCAAGGTGCGGCTGAGCCGCGCCTACCAGGAGATTACCGCGGCCGAGTTCTCCAATCGTCGGATCGGATTTATCGCCTATCAGCTCGGGTTCAAGAATGTGAGCGCCTTCAGCCGGCTGTTTCACGAGGTTTACGGCGTCACGCCGGGGGAAGCGCGCGCGCGGGCGCGGCAGACGGTCGCCAGGCCCGAATACGCCGTGCCTGCCCAACCGGGCGAATCCCTGACCCGCTGGCTCGACGCGCTCATCGGTTGACGGCGTCGCTGTCGCCGTCGGGCTCGGCGGGCGGTTGATTTAATTGTCGCGCGGCAACGCGGGCCGCGGCGGCTGGGCGGCCTTGAGCGCCTCGGCCTGGTTCCGCCATTTGTCCGCTTCGAGCCGGCTTCGGCGCGAAGCCCGCCGATGGCGCCCTTGCGACAACCAGGTTGCGAACGCCCCCGCGACAACGCCGAGCATGGCCGCGACGATGGCGACAGCGTAGAGCGGCGCGTCGACCGACAACGCAGCATGGTCAATCGAAGCGAAAGGATCGAACGAAACGGTCACCAAGTGATGGTTGGCGAACGCGAAACCCAGCAGGACGATAGCGGCGACGGCGAGGACGGCGATTTTCAGGAACCGAACCATGCAAGCCTCATTCGTCCAACCCGCCGAGCCCGAGCCGGATCATGCCCAGGCGGCTGCTCGAACGATCCTAGACCCGCTCGACCGCGGCGCGATTGAGGCGCTCGCGCATTTCCTTGCCGGTCTTGAAGAACGGCGCGAGCTTCTCCGTGACCGGCACCTTGTCGCCGGTGCGCGGATTGCGGCCGGTGCGAGCCTGGCGCTGCTTGGTCGAGAATGCGCCGAAGCCGCGCAGTTCGACCCGCTCGCCACGGGCGAGGGCGTTCGTGATCTCGCCAAGGATGGCGTCGATGATGTTCTCGATATCGCGCTGATAGAGATGCGGATTGCGGGCCGCCATGCGCTGAACGAGCTCAGACTTGATCACCGGACGTCCCCAACTCGACCCCGAAGTTTCGCCGCGCCTTCATGCCCTGAAATCGTGGTCCACATCAATAGCAATCCATCCGCGCTCAGGCGTCAATGCGACGCAGGACCGGCGAGCGCCCTTGTCGGCGGCGCTCAAACGTTCACGCCGAACGCTGAACCTCATACTGCCCTGTCCGGCGAAACCGCACCAGATAGGATGGGATGATCGCCTCGACGGCTTGCGGCTCGACGCCGAGCGCCCTCAGGACGCGCCCGTCCGCTTCCGCCTCAGCGGTGACGACATTGTCCGACGCCAGCAGATCGACTTGATCGCGGGTCGTGGTCAGCAATTTCGGAAAAAGCCCGATTGTCGCCCAGCTGGCGAACTCGGTCGACGCTGCGATCCAACGCGACGGACCGAGCGGCAGGCCGATCAGCGGCCGACGACGATCAATCGCGCGCAGCGTCAGCTCGGCCGCTTCACGCAGGGTCATCGTCTGCGGACCGCCGAGCTCGTAAATCGCGCCTGTTTTCGCCAATCCGGAGAGCGCCGCCGCCGCCGCCTGCCCGATATCGGCGACATAAACCGGCTGGAGGCGAGTTTTGCCGCCCCCGAACAACGGCAAAACCGGCAGATGACACGCCAGCGCGCCGAAGCGGTTGAAGAAGTCGTCCTCCGGGCCGAACACGACCGAAGGGCGCATGACGATGGCGTTGGGGAAAGCGTCGCGCGTCGCCTCCTCGCCCAGCCCCTTGCTGGCGATGTAGGCCGAAGAGGATTTCGGATCAGCGCCAATCCCGGAGAAATGGACATAGGTCGCGACGCCGGCGTTCGACGCCGCTCGCGCGAGCGCGTGCGCGCCATCGACATGCACGGCCTTGAAGGTCTGCGCCCCGCTTTCGACCTTCACGCCGGTCACATTGATGGCTGCGGTTGCGCCCTCGAGCGCGGCGGCGATCGAATCCGGGAACCGGAGATTGGCCTGAACCGGCTGGATCTGCCCTACCCCGCCAAGCGGCATCAGGAACGCGGCGAGATCGGGACGTCGCACGGCGACCCGAATCCGCCAGCCCTTGCGGACCAGCGCCCTGACGATATGGCGGCCGAGGAATCCCGACCCGCCGAAAACTGTAGCCAGACGGTTCGCTTCGATGGTGGCTTCAGTCATCAGCGTCGTCTCCATGAGGCGGGGCGCTGCTCCCATATGCGAAGGCCGCGCGGCTGTACAGCCGGCGCACGCGTTCGACGCTCGCGGAAGCTCAGGCGTTCGCCTTCTGACGCCCGGCGACCACCAGATCCGCCGCGCGGCCCGAAAGCTCCGCCAGGTGATCGAACTTGGTTTCGAATGCGCCGACGCCCGAGGTCGCCGAGCGCAATTCAACGATCAGATCGCCGATCTCGGCCTCCGGGATCAGCGCCCGGAGCGCCTCCCAGCCTGCCCAACCCTCACGGGCTTCGAAGCCGAGGATCTGGCCGCGCCGTGCGCTGACCAGCGCGCTGGCTCGCGCGAGCGCGTCGGTCGGCACGTAGATCGTCACCGACAGGATCGGCTCGAGCAACACCGGGCGCGCCTTGACCAGGGCCTCGTCCAGGGCCTGCTTGCCTGCCGCGCGGAAAGCCATGTCGGACGAGTTTACGGTGTGATAGGAGCCGTCGATCAAAGTCACTGAGACGTCGACGACCGGAAAGCCGAGCGGACCGCGCGCCATCGCGTCGCGCGCGCCCGCCTCCACGGACGAAAAATACTGCCGGGGCACCGATCCGCCGTGGACGCGCTCAGAGAAAGCGAAACCCTCGCCGCGGCCGCGGGGACCGACTTCGACCAGCACGTCGCCAAACTGACCGTGCCCGCCCGACTGCTTCTTGTGGCGCCCGCGCACCGTGACCGCGTCGCGAATGGACTCACGATAGGCGACTGACGGCTTGTGCGACTGGATCGTGACGCCGAACCGGTCGGCGAGCCGCTCGGTGGTGACCCGCAAGTGCATCTCGCCCTGCCCAAACAGCTTCAGTTCCGACATCTCGGCGTCCTGGACATAGGAGAGCGCGCGATCCTCTTCGCACAGCTTGGCCAAAGCGCTCGCGAGCCTCACCTCGTCCTTTCGGTCCTTGACGCGAATTGCGACCCCTTGAGTGGCCGGTGGAGCGGCCGGGATCGCGGCGGCCGCAGGCTGGCCTCTGCCGTCGGAAATCCGGTCTCCGGTGGCGAGGTTCTCGAGGCGCGCGAAAGCAACGGTGTCGCCTTCCTCGGCGCGCGTCAGCTTCGAGGATACCGCGCCCATGAGCCGGGCCAGGCCGCCGATGCGTTCCTCGACCCCGCGCGAGTTGACGACGGTCCCGCCGTCGGCGAAGGCGCCGCGCAGCACCCGGGCCAGCGACAGCTTGCCGCCATGGGCGGTGTGGATGGTGCGGATCACCTGCGCCAGAGCGGGGCCTTTGTCGTCGATCCCGAGCCGCTTGCGGGTGTGGGCGACGCCTGGCGATTCATGCCGGAGCGCCTTGAGCAGCCTGGTGACCCCGTGGCCGCCGGTCGCCGAGCCCATCAGCACCGGCACGACGCGGCCCTCGCGCAATTCGCGCGCCAGGTCATCAAAGACGAGGTCCTTCGGCGGATCGATGTCGCTGATCAGTTGCTCCATCAGCGCGTCGTCGTAGTCGGCGAGCTTCTCAAGCATGAGATAGCGCGCCTGCTTTTCCTCCGGGACGACGCCCGCCGGCATCTCGATGACGCTCGACGGCGCGGCCTCGCGGTAGACGAAGGCGCGCTCGAGCGCGAGGTCGACGAATCCGGTGGCGACGCCGTTCTCCCAGACCGGAATCTGCCGCAGCAGCAGCGGCGTGCGGGAAGCCGGCTGGAGCATCTCCAGAGTCTCGCGCAAGCTCCCGCTGGCCTGATCGATCTTGTTGAGAAACAGGATGCGCGGCAACCCGAGCTCTTCGAGCTCGCGAAGGATGACCTGAAGCGCCGGGACCTTTCGCGGATCGGCCTCGCAAACAACGACGGCGGCGTCGCAGACCGGCAGGGCGTAACGCATGTCGTGGATGAATTCGATCGAGCCGGGAGAATCGAAGAAGGTGAACCGGTCGCCGAGGTAATCGATGCTGGCGACATTGGACTCGACGCTCATCGCGTGGCTGCGCGCCTCCGGACTCGAATCGCCGACGCTCGTGCCTTCGCGAACCGAGCCTTGCCGCGCCACGCCGCCGCCGCGCGCCAGGATTCCCTCGAGAAGGCTGGTCTTGCCGCTCTGAAACGGGCCGATGATCGCGACCAGGCGGGGACCGGCGACGCGATTTTCATGATTGACTGCGTTCAATGTCGGCCTCCTTCAAGCGTTGCGCCGCGCTGCCGGACGCCGCGCGCGTCCATTGCAAGGCGATCCACTCCCTCGACCCGAACGCATCCCCGCGGACGCGATTTTCTCAAATATGACCAAGCCTTACGACTGGGCGCCGGCCTGACGACCGCGGCAGGCGCGCTGTCGCGCAGACGACATGGTTGCAAGAACACGCGCTGCGCGCAAGACGGTAGACGATGATGTCGCGAAGCAACCGCGCCGGCCAGTCTCGCGTTCGCGGCCCGGCTCCTGTATGGGACGGCGCGAACAGGGCTTTGGGCGAGGTGGAAGAGTTCATGGGTCAGGGCCAGCCGGTCGACGCCGGTCGGGTGGCGGCCGCGCTCAGCGGCCGCTCGGTGGTTCTCGTCGGTATGATGGGAGCCGGGAAAACCTCGGTCGGGAAGCGGCTTGCGGCCAGGCTCGGACTGCCGTTCGTCGACGCCGACGCCGAAATCGAAGCCGGCGCGCAACTGACCATTTCCGAGATCTTCGAGCGTTTCGGCGAGCTCTATTTCCGTGAGGGCGAGCGCAAGGTGATCGCCCGCCTGCTCAATGGCGGGCCCCTGGTGCTCGCGACCGGCGGCGGCGCGTTCATGAATGCGACGACCCGCCAAAACATCGCAAGACATGGCGTCTCGATCTGGCTGAAGCCGAGTTTCGAAGTTCTGCTCGCCCGCGTGCGCAAGAAGTCCAACCGACCGCTCTTGAAGACGGCCGATCCGGAACAGACCCTGCGCCGGCTCCTCGAGGAGCGGACCCCAACCTACGCCGTCGCCGATTTCACCATCGAATTGCTCGACGGCTCCCACGATACGGTGGTCGAAGCCATCCTGCGGCGTCTTGACGCAGCGTTGGCCAAGGATGTCGAGCCGGCCGAGGAGGCAAGGCGCAGAGTTGAAGTGCCGCTCGGCCCGCGCGCCTATTCGATCCTGATCGGGCCCGGCGTCCTCGATCAGGCCGGGACCGAGATCGCGCGGATAGCGCCGGGGGTCCATTGCGCGATCGTGACCGACGCCCGCGTCGCGCCGCTTTATCTCGACCGCCTCCGCGCCAGCCTCGATCAGGCCGGATTGCGCTCGACGGCGATCGTCTGCCCGCCCGGCGAAGCCACGAAGTCCTACGCCGAATTCGCCCGCGTCTGCGACGCGCTGATCGAGGCGCGGGTCGAGCGGCGGGACATCGTCATCGCGCTCGGCGGCGGCGTGATCGGCGATCTGGCGGGATTTTGCGCTGCAAGCCTGCGCCGGGGCGTGCGCCTGGTCCAGGTCCCGACTACGCTGCTCGCCCAGGTCGATTCCAGCGTCGGCGGCAAGACCGGGATCAATTCGCGGCACGGCAAGAACCTCGTCGGCGCGTTCCACCAACCCTCGCTGGTGCTGGCCGACACCCTGTGCCTCGATTCGCTGAGCGAGCGCGATTTTCGCTCGGGCTACGCCGAAGTCGTCAAATATGGCCTCATTCGCGACCGGGGTTTTTTCGAGTTTCTGGAATTGAACTGGCGCGACGCGTTCGCCGGCGGTCCGGCTCGCGCTGAAGCGATCGCGGTCAGTTGCGCCGCCAAGGCGCGGGTCGTCGTCGCCGACGAGACGGAGCAGGGGGAGCGGGCGCTGCTCAATCTCGGCCATACTTTCGGACATGCGCTCGAGAGTTCTGACCGGGTACGATTCGGCGCGGCTGGTCCATGGCGAAGGCGTCGCGATCGGCATGATCTCCGCTTTCCGGTTGTCGCGCGACCTTGGCCTGTGCTCCGGACAGGACGCGACGCGGGTCGAGCACCATCTGAAGGCGGTTGGCCTTCCGACCCGGATGCGCGACATCCCCGGCTTTGACGCAACCGCCGACGATATCCTGGCCGCCATGCGGCAGGACAAGAAAGTCGACCGCGGCCGGCTGACCTTCATTCTCGCCAGGGCGATCGGGGAAAGCTTCGTCGCCCGCGACGTCGACGAGGCAAGCGTCTCGGCTTTCCTGGCCCGCGAGATGGCTGTTGAGGCCTGAATGTCGGCCCGGCCTGCATTACTCACGCATCCGCTCGTGCTAAAACCGATCCATGGCGTATAGCCTCGACATTGTCGTCATCGCGCTGAGCATCGTCGCCGCGGCATTCTTCGCCGGCGCCGAGACGGCGCTAACCGCGGCGTCCCGGGCGCGCATGCATGCGCTCGAGATGGCCGGCGACAGCCGGGCGAAACTCGTCACTCGCCTGATCGGCATGCGTGGGCGCCTGATCAGCGCGATGCTGCTCGGCGGCCAATTCGTCACCATCGGGGCGTCGGCGCTCGCCACCAGCGTCCTGCTCGGCCTGTTTGGCGATCGCGGCGTGTTGGCCGCGACGATCATCATGACCGCGCTGATCGTCGTTTTCGGCGAGGTGCTGCCGAAGACGATCGCCATCGCCTATCCCGACCGCGTATCGCTCCTGATCGCGCCGCTGGTCCTGTTCTTCGTGCGCATCTTCGGTCCGATCGTGAGCGCCGTCGCGGCGCTCGTGCGCGGCGTCCTGAGGGTGTTCGGCGTCTCGCTCGTCGACAACGACGCCGGGGTTTCCGGCCATGACGAGTTGAGGGGGGCAGTCGATATCCTGCACCGGGAAGGGGAAGTCGAGCGCGACGAGCGCGACATGTTCGGCGGCCTCTTGGAATTGTCCGAGATCCCGGTTTCGGACGTGATGATTCATCGCACCAAGATGCGGTTGATCGACGCCGATCTGCCGCCCGAGGAGCTGGTGCGCGAAGTCATTGCCTCGCCCTACACCCGCATGCCGCTCTGGCGCGGCGAGCCGGACAACATCATCGGCGTGCTCCACGCCAAGGATCTGCTCAGGGCCTATGTCGCGGCGGGCGGAGACGCCAGCAAGCTCAATATCGCCGATCTGACCCTCGAGCCCTGGTTCATTCCGGAGTCGACGACGCTTCGCGACCAGTTGCAGGCGTTCCTGGGCCGCAAGATGCATTCGGCGCTGGTGGTCGACGAATATGGCGTGGTGCAGGGGCTGATCACGCTTGAGGACATCATCGAGGAGATCGTCGGCGACATTCGCGATGAGCACGACGTGGCCGTGCAGGGCGTGCGCAAGCAGCGCGACGGCTCGGTTGTGGTCGACGGGTCGGCGACCATCCGTGAGCTCAATCGGGCCATGGGCTGGAATTTGCCCGACGACGAAGCCGCGACGGTGGCCGGCCTCGTCATTCATGAGGCGCGCTCGATTCCCGAGCCGCGCCAGACCTTCAGCTTTCATGGCTTCCGCTTCGAGGTGCTGCGCAAGCAGCGCAATCGGATCGCCGCTTTGCGGATCACCCCGCTCGCCCCACCCGCGTCGGAGCCCCGTTCCGTCGGCCAGGAAGGCGAAACGGCGTCTCATGACTGAAACGAGGCCCGATGAGCCGGGGCGTCTGCGGACGGCTGCCGCCGCCGGCGTCCGTTGCCGGTTCCCCGGACATGCCTATATAAGCGCCCAGCGCATCGGCCGGCGGCCGGCGGCAGAAGAGGCATGGATGTCGTGGAATAATCAAGGCGGCGGACCGTGGCGGCCGCAGGGCCGCGGCCCGTGGGGCCAGGGGCCGTTCGGCCCGCCCCCTACGGGCGACCTCGAGGAGATCATCCGCCGCGTGCAGGACGCCCTCGGCAAATTGACGCCCGGCGGATCGGGCGGCGGCGGGGGCAAGGGGTTCGGCGGCCGCGGAGCATTGCTCCTGGTGCTGGCCGCGGTCCTGCTCTGGTTCGCATGGGGCACCTTCTATACGGTGCAGCCGAGCGAAGTCGGGATCAATCTCGTGTTCGGCCGCTACACCGGCAAGACCGCCGCCGGCCTCAACACCAACTGGCCCTGGCCGATCGGCTCGGTCATCAAGGTTCCGGTCTGGGATCAGCAGATCACCGAGGTCGGCTATCGCAGTCTCGGCGGCGGCGCCGACATCCCCGAAGAAAGCCAGATGCTGACAGGGGACAAGAACATCGTCGACGTCCACTTCCGGGTGAACTGGCAGATCGACCCCGCCAAGCCCGAAAACTACGTGTTCAACATTCTGAACCCGCGCGAGACCGTCAAGGCGGTGGCCGAGAGCATCATGCGCGAGGTCGTCGGCCTGAAGACCATCGACGGCATTCTCACCACCGACCGCGCGTCCGTCGAGGCCGACGTGCAAAAGCGGATGCAGAGCGTGCTCGACGGGTATCACGCCGGCGTTCTCGTCAAGCAGGTTCAGTTGCAGTCGGTCGACGCGCCGAGTCAGGTCATCTCGGCCTATCGCGACGTGACCGCCGCGCAACAGGACCAGCAGCGCGCCGTCAACGAGGCCGAGACCTACGCCAACAAGGTCGTGCCCGAGGCCGAGGGCGGCGCCGCCCGGATCGTCGCCGAGGCCAACGCTTACCGCGAGCAGACGATCCTCGAAGCCAAGGGCCAGACCTCCCGCTACAACCAGATCTACGAACAGTACAAGAAGGCGCCGGGCGTGACCCGCGAGCGCATGTACCTCGAGACAATGGAGCACGTGCTCGGGCCGATGGACAAGACGATCGTCGACTCGAACTCCGCGAGCCCGCCGGTGCCCTATATCGCGCTCGAACCGCTGCAGTCGAAGACCGGAGCAAGCGGCAAATGAGGCGGTCCCTGAACGGCGTCGTCCTGGCGGCGATCGCGGTCGTCGCCATCATTGTCGCGTCGATGGCGACATTCGTGGTCAATCCCACCGAGCAGGCCCTGATCCTGCGCTTCGGCCAACCGGTGCGCGACCTCATCGACGCCCCCGGCCTCTATTTCAAGTGGCCGTTCGTCGATACCGTGGTGTATATCGACAAGCGTATTCTCGCGCTCGAGGACGAGCGCCAGGAAGTGCTGGTGTCGGACAATCAGCGGCTGGAGGTCGACGCCTTCGTGCGCTATAAGATCGACGATCCGTTGCTGTTCTATCAGTCGGTCACCGACACCCGCGGCGCCAACGCCCAGCTTGGCGGCATGTTGAATTCGGCGCTTCGCCGTACGCTGTCGGAGGCCTCGATCACCGACATCGTGCGCGACAAGCGCGACGCTCTGATGGCCGACATCCGAGACCAAATGATCGCCGGCGCCAAGCGCTTCGGCCTTCAGGTCGTCGACGTGCGCATCAAGCGCGCCGATCTGCCGGCGGAGAACTCGGAGGCGGTGTTCCGGCGCATGCAGACCGAGCGGCAGCAGCGCGCCGCTTCCTATCGCGCGCAGGGGTCGCAGCAGAGCCAGCAGATCAAGGCCGAAGCCGATCGCAAGGTCACCGTCATCACCGCGCAGGCCCAGCAGCAAGCTGAGCAGATCCGGGGCGAGGGTGACGGCGAGCGCAATCGCATCTTCGCCGAGGCCTATGGCGCGGATCCTGAGTTTTTCGCGTTCTACCGCTCGATGCAGGCCTATCAGAACAGTTTCGCCAACGGGCAGACCCGGGCGCTCATCAGTCCGAAGTCGGACTTCTTCCGCTACTTCTCGACGCCGACGCCGGCCCCCGAAGCTGCGGCGGCGCCTGCGCCCTCGGCCAAGGCGGACTGAGATGCGCGATTTCAGCGTCGCGATCGGGCTCGTGCTGGCGATCGAAGGGCTGCTGATGGCTGGCTTCACCAATTCAATGCGCATGCGCATGGCGAGCGCCGCCCGCGAGGATCCGGGGAAGTTGCGCGGGATCGGTCTCGGCGCCGCGTTTCTTGGCGTGGCGATCGTGTGGGCGTCCCGCTCGCTTCTTTAACCGCTTTTCCGGCGAAGCGACGTCGCGCCGGACCGATAGACGAGTGCGAGGAGAAATTGATGCTGTACGACGCGCTGCGAAATTCGGCGACGCGCCGCCGCCATGCCGGGTCGGCGGTCGCGCTCGCGCTTGCTTCGACGCTCCTCGCCGCCCCACTGTCGCTGGCGCCGGTGACCCCCGCTTTCGCCCAGGCGCGGCCAACCAATCTCGCAGATCTTGTCGACCAGGTCGCCGAAGCCGTCGTCAACATTTCGGCCACCCAGACGGTCGACGACAAGGACAGCGCCACTCCGGATCTGCCCAAGGGCACCCCGTTCGATGAGATGTTCGAGGAGTTCTTCAAGAATCACGGCATCAACCCGCAACCGCGCGCCCGCAGGGCGCAGTCCCTGGGGTCCGGTTTCGTCGTCGATCCGAGCGGCATCGTGATCACCAACAATCATGTGATCGGGGACGCCAACGACATCCTCGTCATTTTCACCGACGGCCGCAAGCTCAAGGCCACCGTCGTCGGCAAGGACGCCAAAGTGGACGTCGCGGTCCTTAAGGTGGAGAGCGACAAGCCGCTGAAGACCGTCACCTTCGGCGACAGCGGCAAGATGCGGGTCGGCGACGGCGTGATGGCGGTCGGCAATCCGTTCGGCCTCGGGGAAACAGTGACCGCCGGCATCATTTCGGCCCGCAACCGCAACATCGACAGTGGCCCCTACGACGACTTCCTGCAGACGGACGCCTCGATCAACAAGGGCAATTCGGGCGGACCGCTGTTCAATCTGCAGGGCGAGGTGATCGGCATCAACACCGCGATCCTTTCGCCATCGGGCGGCTCGATCGGCATCGGCTTCGCGACCCCGGCCGCGACCGTCGTTCCGGTGATCGCACAGTTGCGTGAATTCCACGAGACCCGGCGCGGCTGGCTCGGCGTTCGCATCCAGCCGGTCGACGACACCATCGCCGACAGCCTGAACCTGGGCTCGGCGCGCGGCGCCCTCATCGCCGGTATTGACGCAAAAGGTCCGGCAAAGCCCGCCGGCCTGATGGCGGGCGACGTGATCGTCAAGTTCGACGGCAAGGAGGTCAAGGAATTGCGCGACCTTCCCCGTCTTGTGGCGTCGATGCCGGTCGGGCGGGAGGTCGAGGTCGTGGTGATCCGCAACGGCAAGGAACTGACCAAGACAGTGACCCTCGGGCGCCTCGAGGACGGAGAAAAGAAGACCGCGCTCGCGACCGAGAATAACGACGCGCTCCAACCCGACGCAGTCGCCAAGGCGCTCGGCATGGAATTTTCCGCCCTCAGCGCCGAGGCGCGCAAGACGTTCAAGATCAAGGACGCCGTCAAGGGCGTGGTCGTGACGTCGGTCGATCCCGCTTCCGCCGCGGCGGAAAGGGGCCTGAAGGCGGGCGACGTAATCGAGGAAGTCAATCACCAAGCGGTCGAACATCCGGGTGACGTCACGAGGGCGATCGACAGCGCGAAGTCGGATTCGAAGAAGCCGGCGCTGCTCCTGGTGTCGAACGGCGAGGGCGAGGTTCGCTTCGTCGCCGTCCCGGTCAACTGATCAGAAAGGAGCGGCGCAATGGCCGACGGATCCGCGACCGCGGACAATGCTCTCGCGGTGGCGCGCGATGTCCTCAAGCGCGCGCCGCTGATCGACGGGCACAATGATCTCGCCTGGGTGATCCGCGTCGACCGCGCGGCGCGAGGCGATGTCGTCGCCTACGACCTGACCCGCGTCCATGAACGCGCCGACACGGACATTCCGCGTCTCCGCGAAGGCATGGTCGGGGCGCAGTTCTGGGCCGCCTTCCAGCCGACCAGCGCGCCCCATCCGGCGCGCACCACGCTCGAGCAGATCGACCTCATCCGCCGCATCGAGGAGGCTCATCCCGACGTGTTCCTGCCGGCGCGGCAGGCGGCCGACTACGCGAGGGCGAAGTCTGTGGGCAAGATCGCCTCCTTCATCGCGGTCGAGGGCGGCGTGGGGCTCGAGAATTCGTTGAGCCCGCTTCGGATCTGGCACGCAGCCGGCGTGCGGCTGATGACGCTCTGCCACAACGAAACCCTCGACTGGGTGGATTCCACGACCGACGCCCCGCGCAACGGCGGCCTCAACGCCTTCGGGCGGGCGGTCGTCGGCGAACTCAACCGGCTCGGCATTGTCATCGACCTCGCCCATACGTCGCATGAGGCGCAGCGCCGGGTGCTCGACGTGACCGAAGCGCCGGTGGCTTTGTCGCATTCCAACGCCTTTTCGCTCTGCGACCATCCGCGCAATACTCCCGACGACGTTCTCAAGCGGCTCAAGGCCAACGGCGGCCTGGTGATGGCGACTTTCGTGCCCGGCTTCGTCTCGCAGCCGCTGCGCGACTGGCTGCGCCGCTCGCGCGATCCTCATGCCAAGGCGCCGCTGCCCGCGGATCCCAAGGCCCAGCTCGCGAGTCTCGAAGCCAAGCACGGCTCGGCGCCGAAGGCGAGCCTCGAGCAGGTCGCCGATCACATCGTGCGCCTTGTCGAGACCGCGGGCCTCGATCATGTCGGCGTCGGGTCCGACTATTTCGGCGGCGCTTCGCCGGTCGGGCTCGAGGACGTCAGCCGCTTCCCGCACCTCTTTGCCGAGTTGGTGCGGCGCGGTTTCTCCGAGCGCGACCTCGAGAAAATGTCGTCGAAAAACATGCTGAGAGTGCTGCGCCGAGTCGAGACCGTCGGCAAATCGCTGCGCAAGACCCGGCCGCCCGCAATCGGCCGGCTCGAGGACTATCGGGATCCCTGAGGCCCCCCAATGCCGGTCCTCGACGCGTCTGAGCCGCAGCCCAGCATGGACGTCGGCCGCATGGCGCCGCGCGCGAGAGAGGCGAGCGAATTTCTCAAGGCGCTCGCGCACGAGTCCCGGCTGATGATCCTCTGCGACCTCCTGCATGGCGAAAAATCGGTCGGCGAACTCGAAGCGCTGCTCGCGAAGCGTCAATCGACGGTGTCGCAGCAGTTGGCGAGGCTGAGGCTCGAGGGTCTGGTGTCGGCGCGGCGGGATGGAAAGGCGATCTATTACAGCCTCGCCAGCGACAAGGCGCGGTCGATCATCGGCGCGCTCTACGAATCGTTCTGCAAGCCGCCGAGCAGCGGCTCATAGGCGTTCGTTCTCAGTCCGCCCGCCTGAGGCCGCTCGCGCACGCCCCGACCAGCGTGAGACCGGCCGCGCCCCAGAGCGCGATCAACGTCGCGTGCTGGGGCGCGCGTCCGAACGCGACCGCCATCAGCGCCGTTCCCAACGACTGGCCGATCAGCCGTCCGGTCGACTGCAGGCCGGCCGCGCCGCCGCTGCGCTCGCGCGGCGCGCTGCCGATGATGAGCCGATTGTTGGGCGACTGGAAGAAGCCGAAGCCGAGGCCGCAGATCGCGAGCCGCCAGACGAGCGAGGCGGGGTCCGGATTGCCGACATCAAGCGCGGTGAGGGCAAGGCCCGCTCCCATCACCAAAAGCCCGATGCTGCTAAGGATGCCGGGGATGAAGCGATCGGCCAGGCGCCCTGCGATCGGCGCGATCAGCGCGGTTCCGACCGGCCAGGGCGTGAGCAGAAGGCCGGTCGCGGCGGCGGAGCGGCCCAGAGTGTCTTCGAAGTAGAACGGCAGCGCCACCATGGCCAGGCTCTGCGCCCCGAACGAGGTGATCGACGTCGCCAGCGACAGGGCGAATACCGGCCGGCGCAGGAGATCCACCGGCAAGAGCGGCGCTGGCAGCTTGAGCTGCCGCCGGACGAGGATCACACCGATCGCTAAGCCCAACCCGATCTCGATCAGCGCCAGCGTTTGCGCTCCGCCCTGGCCGACGCGATTGACGCCGGCGATGAAGAGCCCGAAGGCGAGCGCATTGAGAGCGACGCTGATCAGATCGAGACGCCCGGCGGCGCGCGGCGTGGCGGGGAGCGTCCGCGCCGCCATCGCCAGCGCCAGCGCGCCGATCGGGACATTGACCAGAAACAGCCAATGCCAGGAGGCGACCGAAAGGATCGCCGCCGCGACGCTCGGGCTTGCGGCGCTCGCCACGGCGACCACGACCGCCATGTTGCCGACCCCCTGGCCGAGCCGGGAGTGTGGATAGATGAACCGGATGAGGGCGATGTTGACGCTCATGATGCCAGCCGCGCCCAGACCCTGGACAAGGCGCGCGAACGTCAGCACGGCGAAGGTCGGCGCGAGCGCGCAGGCGAACGAGGCTACGGTGAAAACCGCGAGCCCCCACCAATAGACACGCCGGTAGCCGAACATGTCGCCGAGCGCGGCCAGCGGCAGCAGCGAGACGGTGACCGCGAGCTGGAAGGCGTTGACGATCCAGGTCGCGCTCTCCGGCGCGACGGCGAACTGGCGCGCCATCGTCGGGAGCGCCACCGTGACGATGTTGCCGTCGAGCACCGCCATTGTGATCGCCATGGCGAGCGTCGAGAACGCCATCAGTCGCTGCGGATTGGCAAGGCCGTCGTGGACTTCGGCGGCGTGAGAAGCGGACATCGGTTCTGGGCGGTTCAAAGCGGAGGGGCCCCTACGCGCCTGCTGTTCGCCGCCATCAGGCCGCCGTCCCCCACAAGTCATAGGCGTCGGCGCGGTCGATCCTGACCGTCACGATGTCGCCGGCGCGCAACGGCCGCCGCGTGGCGATGTGAACCGCGCCGTCGATCTGCGGCGCGTCGCCTTTGGTTCGGCCTTTCGCCTGAACCGCTCCGCCTTCGTCGATGATGACTTCGAGCCGCTTGCCGACTTTGCCGGCGAGTTTCTTCCGGCTGATCGTTTGCGCCCGCTCCATGAAGCGCTTGTGCCGGCTCGTCTTGATGGCGTCGGGCACAGGCTCGAGGCCGAGATCGTTGGCGACCGCGCCCTTGACCGGCTCGTATTCAAATGCGCCGACCCGGTCGAGCTTGGCTTCGTCGAGCCAGTCGATGAGAAAACGAAAGTCCTCCTCGGTCTCGCCGGGAAAGCCGACGATGAAGGTTGAGCGGATGACGAGCTCCGGGCAGATGGCGCGCCAGGCGCGCAGGCGCTCGAGCGTCTTTTCCTGGGCGGCCGGCCGGCGCATCGCCTTCAACACCGCCGGCGAAGCATGCTGGAACGGCACGTCGATATAGGGCAGCACATTGCCGCCGCTCATCAGTTCGATCACCTTGTCGACATGCGGGTATGGGTAGACGTATTGCAGCCTGACCCACGCGCCGAGCGTTCCCAATTCGCGCGTGAGGTCGAGAAAGCGCGCCGCCGTCTCCCGTCCGCGCCATTCGCTTGCCGCATATTTGAGGTCGCGCCCGTAGGCGCTCGTGTCCTGAGCGATAACGATGAGCTCCTTGACGCCAGCCTTCACGAGCCGCTCGGCCTCGCGCAGCACGTCGCCGGCGGGCCGCGAGACGAGATTTCCGCGCAATGACGGGATGATGCAGAAGGTGCAGCGGTTGTCGCAGCCCTCGGCGATCTTGAGATAGGCATAGTGGCGCGGCGTGAGCCGCACGCCTTCGCCCGGAATGAGATCGACAAACTTGTCGCGCGGCGCGGGCGCGGCTTCGCGCACCGCAGCCATCACGCTCTCGAATTCCTGCGGACCGGTGATCGCCGACACGTTCGGGAAGGCGTCGCGGATCGCCTCGGGCTTGGCCCCCATGCAGCCGGTGACGATCACTTTGCCGTTCTCGCTCATCGCCTGGCCGATTGCGGCGAGCAATTCCGCTTTCGCGCTGTCGAGAAAGCCGCAGGTGTTGACGATCACCGCATCGGCGCCGGCGTGAGTGCGCGCGAGCTCGTAGCCCTCGGCGCGCAGCCGGGTCAGAATCCGCTCGCTGTCGACGAGCGCCTTCGGGCAGCCGAGCGAGACGAAGGAAATGCGTGGCGCGGGGCGGCGCTCGGCGTCGGCGATGTCGGTCACCGGCGTCGATTGCCACGGCGGCGCAGCGAGGGCAAGGCTAACTTGTCATTCCCGGCAGACCGTAGGTCTCACCGGAAATCCAGTCGTGGGCGCCGGCTTCGCGGCTGCCGGGAATGATCCGCCTACAGCTTCATCTCCGGCCCGAGCGGCACGATCCCGGTCGGATTGATGCGCCGATGGCTCGCGTAATAGTGATGCTTGATGTGGAAGAAGTCGGTCGTCTCGGCGACGCCCGGCCAATGATAGAGCTCGCTCAGGTAGCGGCTCAGCGCCGGATAGTCCCTGATCTCCCTCAAGTTGCATTTGAAGTGGCCGAAATAGACGGGATCGAAGCGGATCAAGGTGGTGAACAGCCGCCAGTCCGCTTCCGTCAGCCTTTCCCCGCACAGAAACCGCTGGCCCGCAAGCCGCGCCTCGAGCATGTCGAGCGTCTCGAACAGCGCCCGGAACGCCTCTTCGTAAGCCCCCTGCGTGGTCGCGAAGCCGGCGCGATAGACGCCGTTGTTGACGGTCGCATAGATGCGGGCGTTGAGCGCGTCGATCTCCTGCCGGAGCTCGCTCGGGTAATAGTCGCCCTCCGCCGCGCCGACCGCGTCGAAGGCATGATTGAACATCCGGATGATCTCGGACAATTCGTTGTTGACGATCGTGCCCGTCTTTTTGTCCCACAGCACCGGCACCGTGACGCGGCCGCTGTAGTCGGCGCGCGCCTTGACGTAGAACTCGCGCAATTCGCTTGCGCCGAAGAGCGGATCGGGAATGACGCCCCGGCCTGCGTCGAAGGTCCAGCCGCGGTCGCCGAGCAGCCAATGGACGATCGAAAGCGAGACCATGCCTTCGAGCCCTTTGAGCCTGCGGAAGATCAGGGTTCGGTGTGCCCAAGGGCAGGCGAGCGAGACGATGAGGTGATAGCGGCCCGGCTCCGCCTTGAAGCCGCCTGAGCCGCTCGGCCCCGCTTCGCCGCTCGCCGTCACCCAGTTGCGGAACGGCGCGTCGGGCCGGATGAAGTGGCCCGTCGTGTCGTGCGGAAAGTCGCTCTCCGCGCGCCATGTCCCCTTCAGGAATTCGCCCATGTCTCGTCCTCGTCTGGCGGGCAGCGCGTCCGCGACCGGGTTCCAGGATATATCGATATGCGGTCAGCGAACCAGTCAGCTGCTTCGTTCTCTGGCCTTCCCAGAAGGCGCCCTATCGTTCCCGCTTTCCCTCGGAATCGAGGGCCCAAGCGCTTGCGCAGGACAGCGGGGCGCCTTTAGCGCGGCCAAGTCACTTGCATAATGAAAGTTACTCGTTTATATGGGCGTCATGCAACGAACCCGCTTCGACGCCATGGATTGCCCGATCGCCCGCAGCCTCGACCGGGTTGGGGAGTGGTGGAGCATCCTCATTCTGCGTGACGCGCTTGGGGGCATGACCCGGTTCGAGGAATTTCAGCGGAGCCTGGCGATCGCGCCCAACATGCTGACCCGGCGGCTGAACGCGCTCGTCGACGCGGGATTTTTGAGCCGGCGGCGCTATAGCGAGCACCCGCCCCGGCACGAATACGTCCTCACCGAGCGCGGACGTGATTTCCGCCCGGTTCTCATCGCCCTTCTTGCCTTCGGCAATCGCCACTTCGCCCCGGAAGGGGCAAGCGTGACGATCGTCAACTCCGGCTCCGGCGCGCCGGCCGACCCTGTCCTTGTCGATCGCCTCACCGGCCGGCCGCTCGTCTCTCCCGAGTTCGATCTCGTCGCTGGTCCGGCGGCGAACGACGCCACCAAAGCGCGAATGGCGGCCCGCGCCGCCAGGCTCGCCCAGGGGCGCGGTCTCAACTGATCTTCGGCAGAAAGGCAGCCATATGAACGCGTCGGTGATGAATGTCGCCCGCCTAAAGGCCGAGACTCCCGCGCCCGCGCCGATGAACGCGCGCACGCTCATGCTGCTGACCGGCCCGATCGCGCCGACCCTGCTCATGCTCGCGTGGCCGAACGTCCTCGTGATGCTGGCGCAAGCGTCGACCGGCCTGATCGAGACCTGGTGGGTGTCGCATCTCGGAACCGACGCGCTGACCGGAATGGCGCTCGTCTTTCCCGGCTTCATGATGATGGCCATGCTGTCGGCGGGCGCGGTCGGCGGCGGCATTTCGTCGGCGGTCGCGCGCGCGCTCGGGGCCGGACGGCGGGCGGACGCCGACGCGCTCGTCGCCCATGCGCTCATCATCAACCTCGCGCTCGGGCTCCTGACCTCGGCGCTTTTCCTCGCGTTTGGAAGGCAGCTTTATGCGGCGATGGGCGGGCGCGGCGGCTCGCTCGAGGCGGCGATGCGATATTCGAACGTCGTGTTCGCCGGCAACATTCTGGTGTGGCTGATGAACGGGCTCGCGAGCGTCGTCCGCGGGACCGGCAACATGCTGTTCCCCTCAATGGTGATCTGCGTAGGCGTGACGCTCCTGATCCCGCTGTCGCCATTGTTCATTTTCGGCCTCGGCCCCATGCCTGCCTTAGGCATTGCCGGAGGCGGCGTCGCGGTCGTGGCGACGACGGCGCTGATGGCGGCGATCCTCGCCTGGTACATCCTGAGCGGCAATTCGATCGTCCGTTTTCGGGTCGCACGTCTCAGGTGGGCTTTCTTCGCCGACATCCTTCGCATCGGCGCCGTCGGCTCGCTCAGCACCCTGCAGACGACCCTGACCGTGGCGCTCACCACTGGCCTCGTCGGCGCCGCGGCAGGCCCACAGGCGGTCGCCGGCTATGGCACCGGATCGCAACTCGAATATCTGCTCATCCCGTTGGTGTTCGGAATCGGCGCGCCCCTGGTCGCGATGGTCGGCGCCAATATCGGCGCCGGGCAGAGCCGGCGCGCGCTGCGAATCGCCATGGTAGGCGGGGCGCTCGCCTTCGCCGCGACCGAGGCGATCGGCCTCGGCGCCGCGATCTGGCCGTCGGCGTGGCTCAGTCTCTTCGGCGACGATCCGACGATGGTGGCGACGGGGACAACCTATCTCCGCTTCGTCGGCCCGATGTATGGGTTCTTCGGCCTGGGGCTCGCGCTCTATTTCGCCTCGCAGGGCGCGGGCAAGCTCATGTGGCCGCTCTTTGCCGGCTTCGTGCGGCTGGTGGTTGCGGTCGGCGGCGGCTGGCTCGCGCTGAAAGCAACCGGATCATTGACCCTGGTCTTCGTCATGCTGGGCGCGGCGCTCGCGATCTATGGCGCGATCGTCGGGATCGCGATCTGGTCGGGCGTGTGGTTCAGAAAGAGTAGCGCAAGATGAGTTTGGGCGGATGCCGCGTTCCGGCGGGCTTCCGGTCAACCCTCCAGCATGGCCCTTAGCGCGTCCGGGGCTAGAATCCGAACGCGACGGTAGGACACGCGGAGGTAGCCGGAGGCTTCGAACTTCCTCAGGACCGCGCCTGCGGTCGTACGCGCGAGGTTGGTCATCGCGGCAAAGTCTTCCTGGCTCACGTCGACTTCGGTCGCGGTTGCGCCGTCCGGCGTACGGTATCGGCAGCCTGCGAGGCGCAGCAACACCGCGACGCTGCGCTTGACGTGATCGCGTATCAGAAGATCGTCAGCGGCCCCAATCGCGACGTCGATGTGAGCGATTGCCGCGAGGCCGAAGAATCGCCAGGCGCCCGGATCGGCGGTCACGATTTCCCGTACGGCAGGCAGCGGCAAGTGCAGCAGCTTTGAATCCCGTGTGACCGCGAGTCCAATTCGGCGCGGCTGCTCGGTGAACGCCGCAGCTTCGCCAAACCACGTGCCGGGCCTTGCGAAGTGGGCCACGTAAGGGCCGCGCTCGCCCGGCGCGATCGATAGAGCGAAACTGCCGCGGACCAAGCCATAGATGCCGCCAGGCGGATCGCCGACCGAATAGATCGTCGCCCCCGCCTTAAACGCTTCCAGCTTGCAATAGTCGAGCACGGTCTGCCGAAACGGCGGCGGCGTGAAGCTCAACCAGCCCTCGCGCGAGACGATCGCATGCGCTTGGGGAAGCGTGGGCATGACCCCTCCGATGGATCGTCCGCGCGTACGAGGCCGGCTCGCGGGCGCGGCGCGAGGTCGCACCCGGCCCAAAAACGAGGAAATCTTTGCCGATTGACCGCCGACGGTCAATCCGGATTTGAAATTCGGGCTAGGGGCGGCCTCTTCTTGTGACGTCCAGAATGAGAGCGGCAAAGATTGCCGGCTCGATCAAGGCGGGGGGAGCGTCGAGATGACTCACAGGCAACCGAAGCGGCAACCGTCGAAGATGACTCCCGTCAGCCAATAAAAAGTCAGCAGCAGCGATTGCTTTTCCGGAACCGCGCCGGCTGCTTGGCCGCGGATTCTCAGGGCGCCTGCAATGCGGCAGTCCCTAAACGCCGACGCTCAAATTCAATCATCCGAAGTGAGGAAACGCCATGAACCGCCGGCAAATGTTTCTTTCGACAGCCAAGGCCGCTCTCGCGAGCGGTATCGGAGGGTCGCTGGGGATCGAAGCGACCTCCGCCCAGGCGCAGGCGGCGAAACCCCCGGTCAACCCGGCTCCGCCGCAGGCCCCAGTGCTGCCCTACCCCGATCCGGAGTTCAAAGGAGTCATCGGGCGAACGACCGAGGACTCCAAGCCGGACTTTCCGCAGCCGATTTCGGCGCCTGAAGGGGCGCCCAATGTGCTGCTCATCCTGACCGACGACGTCGGCTTTGGCGCTTCCAGCGTATTCGGGGGGCCGGTTCCAACACCGACCTTTGCAGCGCTGGCCGCGAATGGTCTCAGATACAACGAGTTCAATACGACCGCCCTGTGCTCGCCGACCCGCGCCGCTCTCATCACGGGGCGCGATCAGCACACGGTGCACACCGGCATCATAATGGAGCGCAGCCTTGGTTACCCGGGCTACGATTCTCTGATGCCGAAGAGCGCCGGCACGGTCGCCGAGATATTGCGCGGCAACGGTTACAGCACCGCCTGGTTCGGCAAGAACCATAACGTGCCGGCTTGGCAAAGCAGCGCCGCGGGACCGTTCGATCTCTGGCCGACCGGACTCGGCTTCGACTATTTCTACGGGTTCCTCGGCGGCGACGTGAACCAGTGGGATCCGACCCTGTTCGAAAACACAACTCCGATCGAACCCAAGGAGAAGCTGAGCGGAGAGGCCAAAGCGAACTATCATCTGGACGCCGATCTCGCCGATCAGGCGATCCACTGGATTCAGCAGCAGCGTGCGCTCGCGCCGAACAAGCCGTTCTTTGCCTACTACGCCCCGGGCGCGACCCACGCTCCGCACCACGTCCCGAAGGAGTGGATCGCGAAGTTCAAAGGACAGTTCGATCAGGGCTGGGACAAGCTGCGCGAGGAAACATTCGCGCGCCAGAAGAAGCTCGGCGTAATCCCGCAAGACACGATCTTGACGCCGCGTCCCGCCAACATGCCCGCCTGGGACTCGCTCGATGCGAGGCAGAAGGAGCTCTTCGCTCATATGGCGGAGATCTACGCCGCCTTCCTCGCCTATGACGACCACAACATCGGCCGCGTGATCGAAGCCGTCAAGAAAGAGGGTCTTGCCGACAACACGCTCATCATCTTCATTGAAGGCGACAACGGCGGCAGCGCCGAAGGCACGCTGCAAGGCACCGCGAATGAAGTTGGCGTCATCGGCAATGGCGCGAAAGAGAGTTTCGACTACCTTTACTCGATCAAGGACGAGCTCGGCGGTCCGCTCCACTACAACCATATGCCGGTGCCGTGGTCGTGGGCGTTCGATACCCCGTTTCAGTGGACCAAGCGTTATGCGAGCCATTTCGGCGGCACCCGCAATGGCATGGTCATGAGCTGGCCCAAGCGCATCAAGGACGTCGGGGGCCTGCGCGAGCAGTTTCATTATGTGACCGACGTCATGCCGACGATTCTCGAGGCTGCCGGCGTGCAGGCGCCGGACATGATCAACGGCGCAAAACAGCTGCCGATCGACGGAATTTCGATGGCCTACACCTGGGACGACGGCAAGGCGCCGACGCGCCGAGCGACCCAGTTGTTCGAAATGTTCGGCAATCGCGGCATCTATCACAATGGCTGGATGGCCTCGACCACGCCGCTCGTGTTCGCCTGGGAGCCGGAGCCGAAAGGGATTACGCCTGAGAGCTTCAACTGGGAGCTTTACGACCTCACCAAGGATTTCTCCCAGGGCGCCGATCTCGCGAAGGCCATGCCCGAGAAGCTCAAACAGATGGAGGAGCTTTGGTGGGCCGAAGCTGGCCGCAACAACGCCCTGCCGCTGAACTTCAGTCCGCTGGCGACCGTCCAGGCGGTTTTCCAGAGGCCGAGCCTGACCCGGGGGCGCACACACTTCGTCTATCGCCAGGGCACGGTTCGCATCCCCGAGGGGACGGCGCCTACGGTGAAGAACACATCCTATGCCATCACCGCGAAGATCAACGTGCCCCAAGACGGCGCGGAGGGCGTGATCATCACGCAAGGCGGGCGTTTCGCCGGCTGGGGTCTGTTGGTCCTGGATGGCAAACCCGTGTGGGCCTACAAGAATACGCAGCAGCCCAACGATGGCGTTCGCATCAGCGGCCCCGACAAGCTGGCCCCCGGCGATCATGTGGTGAGCATCGAGTTCGCCTACGACGGAAAGAAGGGCGAATTCGGCAAGGGTGGCGCCTACGTGCTCAAAGTGGATGGCGCCGAGGTCGCCAAGACGGCCATCAGCCACACGGTGCCCTTCATCTACTCGGTCGACGAAACGCTGGACGTCGGCGAGGATCGCGGCACGCCCATCCTCGAGGACTACGCGGATCGCATGCCGTTCAAGTACAACGGCAGGATCGAGGAGGTTGAAATCCACCTCGTGGGCGGAAACGCCGCTGCTGAAGTCCCGGACATTGACGCCAAGTGAGGCGCCGGAGGCGCTCCGCGCAATCAGCCAATAACAAGATGTCGCAAAGGCGCTCGTTTCTCAAAAAGCAAACATGAAAGGGCAATCAGCAATGAAGTCTTCGAAACTCTTGGCCGCAACAGCGATGGCCGTCGCCAGCCTGCTGGCGCTTGCCGAGCCAGGCGCGGCTGGCCCGCGGCACGGCGGCGGCGCTCATGTCAACCGCAACATGAACCACAACGTCAATCGCAACATGAACTCCAACCGGAACGTGAACCGCAACACGAATGTGAATAACACAAATCGCAACACGAACGTGAATCGCAACGTGAACCGGAACGCGAACGTCAACGTGAACCGCAACGTCAACGTTGGCTACCATGGCGGCGTCTATCGCGGCGGCTGGGCCGGGCGGTCCTATCGCTGGGCGCCGGGCGGTGCGATCGCGGCTGGCGCTGCGATCGGCGTCATCGCGGCAGGCACGGCGGTGGCCTGGGCGCCCCCGCCGCCCCAGCCGGGCCTCTGCTGGTACTATACCGACCAGACCCAGCGGAACGGCTTCTGGGACACCTGCCCCTGAGGTCGTGCGAGCGCGCGGGGAGCGGCCGGGGATCTCGCGCGCAATGATGAGGCCGCCTTGGCGACAGGAAGGGGACCTGACGCCAGGGCGGCGGCGGCGCCATCGCGCCAAGCGCGCTTCGGCGCTCAGGCGCCGACGGTCGCGATCCGGAGATTGTTGGTCGCGCCCGGTGTCCCGAACGGCACGCCGGCGACGACGATGATGCGCTCGCCCTCGCCGGCGAAACCCTCGATATAGGCGTGGCGGCAGGCGCGCTCGGCCATGTCGCGCTCGTCGCGCGCGTCATCGGTAACGATCGGATGCACCCCCCAGACGACCGCCAGACGCCGCGCCACGCCCTCGATCGGGGTCAAGGCCAGGATCGCCGAGCGCGGTCGCTGGCGGGCGATTCGCATTCCGGTGGAGCCTGAGCTGGTCCACGCGCAGATGACTTTCAGATCCAGCGTTTCGGCAACGTGACGGGTCGCTTCGGCGATCGCGTCGGCCCCGGTCGCCTCCGGCGCCGCCCGCTGCGCCTCGATGATCGAGAGATAGATCCCCTCCAATTCGACCGCCTCCGCGATCCGGTTCATGGTCGCCACCGCCTCGCGCGGATATTGGCCGGACGCGCTCTCGGCCGACAGCATCACAGCGTCCGCGCCCTCGAACACCGCGGTCGCAACGTCCGAAACCTCGGCGCGAAGTCGGCACCGGGGCGGTGATCATCGATTCCAGCATCTGCGTCGCCACCACCACCGGCTTGCCCGCGCGGCGCGCGAGCCGGGTCAAAGTCTTCTGAATGCCGGGCACTCGCTCGAGCGGCATCTCGACCCCGAGGTCGCCGCGCGCCACCATCACCGCGTCGGCGACCGCCATGATCTCGTCGATGCGCTGGACGGCCTGCGGCTTTTCGATCTTGGCCATCACCAGCGCCCGGCCCCTGGCGATCGCCTTGACCTCGACGATGTCCTCCGGCCGCTGCACGAACGAAAGCGCGATCCAATCGATGTCCTCCTCGAGCGCCGCGGCGAGGTCGGCGCGATCCTTATCGGTCATCGCTGAGGTCGGGATCGTGGTGTCGGGCAGGCTGACGCCCTTCTTGTCCGAGACCCGCCCCGCCACTTCGACCAGGGTCGACGCGCGTCCGGGGGAGGCGTCGACGACGCGCAGCAGAACCTTGCCGTCGTCGATGAGAATGCGATGGCCCGGCGCGAGCGAGCTCAGGATTTCGGGATGGGGCAGATAAACGCGCGAGGCTCCCCCGAGACCCGAATCGCCGTCGAGGACGAAGTGGTCGCCCTTGTTCAGGTCCGCCCGTCCGCCGGCGAAGGCGCCGAGCCTCAGTTTCGGACCCTGCAAGTCGACCAGAATGCCGATCGGGCGGTTCATCTCCTCCTCGAGCGAGCGGATTGTCGCCACCCGCTCGCGCATGGCGTCATGGGAGGCGTGACTCATATTGATGCGGAAAACGTCGGCGCCGGCGGCGAACAGGGCGGCGATGGTCTCGCGATCGGTCGAGGCGGGGCCGAGGGTGGCGATGATCTTGACGCGGCGGCGGCGACGGGCCTGCAATGGCGTTCCTCCCAAGGACTCGCAGCGTTCGCCGTAGCCCGTTCGCGACGCAGACCTATGGCGCCGCGCTCCGAGCTTCTGTGAGCATGACCGCGCGGCGGACGCAAGTCACCGATCCGCGACCGACCGGTCGCCCGGAGAGGCTTAAGGGTTCGCCTGGTCGGTCAGTTGCACCGTCCAGCTCTTGGCGTCCTTGCCGGTGTCAACTTCAAAGAAGCCGGTGCGGTCGAAGCCACGGACAAAGCAATCCTGCCGGCCCTCGATCTTGAACTCGCGATCCGAGGTGCACATGAAGGCCTTGCCCTTCCATTCGCCGCCTCGCTCGTCCATCGCGTAGAGGTAGTAATATTGAGCCGCGAGCGCGCCGCGCAATAGCGTCGCGCAATCGAGCGACTTGAGGTTCCACCAGCCCTCGCTGACCCAGCCCTGGCCGTCGGTATAGGCGAGCGCGACGCTGACCCGGCTGCCGGTGTTGTTGCACATGCGCAAATCCGCGCTCGCGGGGTCAGCCGCGACGAGCGCTGCTCCGAGCGCGCAAAGCGCCAGCAAATGAGGTGCGATTCTGTTCATGGCCCATGCGGTCGAAGCCCCCGCCGCGCGCCATATTCGATGCGGAGGCCGCGCTGTCAACTCGCGCCTCAGGCCTTGCGCTCGAACCGCCAGTCCGGCCGCGCGGCGCGGATCATCATGACCTCGCCCAACGCCTGGCGGGTCAGGAGGCCGACGATCCTGCCGTCGCCATCGGTGACGTAGAGCGCCGCCGCGCCCGGGCCCTGCAGGCGTTCGAACACGCTTTCGACCGGCGTCGCCGGGCGGACGCTGTCGACGCCGGAGCGCATGAACGCGCTCGCCGGCTCGTCGTGCCCATGCTCGCGCACCGCGCCAAGGATGTCCTCCCGGGTCAGGAGCCCGGCCGGCTTGCCGAATGCGTCGACGACCGGGAATTCGTGCTGGGCGGTCGCCAGAAGCGCGTCGACCGCCTGGCCAAGATTGGCGTCAATCGAAACCGGCGTGAAGCGGGTCTCCATCGCCTCGCCGACGCTGACCCCCTTGAGCGCCTCGTGCGCGGCGCTCATCTGCGCTTCGGCGGCCGCGGCGATGTAGACGAAGATGGCGATGAACACGAGCAGCGGATTGCCGAACAGGCCGAGAAAGCCGAGGCCGAAGGCGAGAGCCTGGCCGATCCTGGCCGCGATCTCGGTCGCCCGCGGACCGCCGACCCGCATCGCCACGAGCGCATGCAGGACGCGCCCGCCGTCCATCGGGAAGGCGGGGATCAGATTGAAGACGGCGAGGAAGATGTTGGCGATCGCGAGGCGCCCAATGAGCGAAAGATTCGGATTGTCGATCTGCGCCAGTTCGTCGGGGCGGACCGAGCCGACGACCGCGATCAACACGAGGCCGATCACGAGATTGACCGCAGGCCCGGCGAGCGCGACCACCAACTCCTGCATCGGGTCGCTCGGCAGCCGCTGGAGGCTGGCGACGCCGCCGATCGGCAGCAGCGTCACCTCCGGCGTGCCGATGCCGTAGCGGCGGGCGGCGGCGATGTGGCCGAATTCGTGCAGCACGACGCAGGCGAACAGAAGCACGATGAACAATGTGCTGTCGAGCGCGGCGGCGGGGCCTCCCCTCGACCAGGCGCTGAAGGCGATCCAGGCGAGGAACAGAATGAAGGTGATGTGAATTTTAACCGCGGTTCCGGCGAAATTGCCTATGGTGATCGACCAACGCATCGTTCGCCTCCGTCTGAGGGCCGACAGTCTAGCCCCTTCCGGCGTCGCGCCCCAAAGCTTCCCAATTGAATGCTGGAGAACGAGCCTCTGCCGACAAGCCTCAACACAATCGCATTCATCTATATTTCGCTTTCGGTCGCGGCTTGCCTGTTCGTCGTGGCCGACATCTTCCTTGCCGGCCGACGCCAGCCGATGGGGGTGATGGAGGCGGTGTGGCCGCTGACGCTGCTCTATTGGGGACCGCTCGGCCTGCCGTTCTATTTCAGCTTTGGCCGCGGACGCCCCGGACATGCGCACATGCAGGGCGACGTCCCGATGTGGCAGGCCGTCTTCAAAGGAGCGGCGCATTGCGGAGCGGGCTGCGCGCTCGGCGATTTCGCGGCGGAATGGATCGGCCTCGGCTTCGGCCTTCTCCTGTTCGGTTCGCCGCTTGCGGCGAGGCTTGCGCTGAGTTTTGTTCTCGCCTACGCAGCCGGGATCGCCTTCCAGTATTTCGCCATCGCGCCGATGCGGGGCTTGAGCCTCCGGGCCGGGATCGTGGCGGCCGTTAAGGCCGACACGCTTTCGCTCATCGCCTATGAGATTGGCATGTTCGCCTGGATGATCTATCGCGTTCACGCTTGGCCGACCCTCGAGCCGACCGATTGGTCCTATTGGCTGATGATGCAGATCGCCATGGTTTGCGGATTCGCAACCACCTACCCGGTCAACTGGCTCCTGATCCGGTTCGGAGTGAAGGAAAGGATGTAGCGCGGCCGAGAAACCCCGGCTCGACGCGCCCGGACGAATCGCGGATGATCGAAGTATGAAACGCTGGGTCTTGCCCCTTGCCGCAGCCGTGGCGGCCGCGACTGCCGCGCCGGCGCGGGCCGACTTTTCCGGCTGCGTTGCGGGCTTGCGGGAGGACGCGGCGCGCGCCGGGATCTCGGCGAAGACGATCGACGCCGCCTTCAACGGGCTCCAGCCCGATACGAAAGTGCTCGATCTCCAGAAGCAGCAGCCGGAATTCAAGACGCCGGTCTGGGATTATGTCGACGGCCTGGTCGAAGAGGACCGCGTGGCCGAGGGCAAAGCGGCGATGGCGCGGGAATCGCGCGCGCTGGCCCGCGCCGAGGAAACCTACGGCGTGAGCCGGTACATGCTGGCCGCGATCTGGGGGGTTGAGTCAAAGTTCGGCCAGAACATGGGCCAGCGACCACTGGTGCAATCGCTCTCGACGCTCGCCTGCTACGGCGAGCGGGCCAGCTATTTCCGCTCCGAATTGATGGCGACCTTGAAGATCATCGACCGCGGCGACGTTCCGGCCGAGAAGCTCAACGGTTCGTGGGCGGGCGCGTTCGGCCAGACCCAGTTCATGCCCTCGACTTTCTTGCGGCTTGCGGTCGACTTCGAGGGCGACGGGCGGCGCGACATCGTCGATTCCGCGCCCGACGCGCTCGCCTCCGCCGCCAACTATCTGCGCAAGTCGGGCTGGCGCTCCGGCGTGCCGTGGGGCTTCGAGGTCAAGCTGCCGGCCGGCTATTCCGGTCCTTCGGGGCGCAAGGCGAGACAGTCGATGTCGTTCTGGTCCGGCAAGGGGCTGACCCGCGTCGACGGCCGTCCGCTTGGGGGCGGCGACGCGGCGCTGCTGCTGCCGGCCGGGCGGGACGGTCCGGCGTTTCTGGTGACGCGCAATTTCGACGCCGTCTATTCCTATAACGCCGCCGAATCCTACACCCTTGCCGCCTGCGTGCTCTCCGACAAGCTCGCCGGCGGTTCGGGCATCGCCACGCCCTGGCCGACCGACGATCCGCTGCTCCCGCTCGAGGGGCGCAAGCAGGTGCAGGCCCTGCTCGCCCAGCGCGGCTATGACGTCGGCGGCGCGCCGGACGGCGACATCGGCACCAAGAGCCGCGCGGCGATCGCCGATTTCCAGCAGAAGAACGGGCTCGCGGTCAACGGTCGCGCCTCGGTCAAGGTGCTCGCGGCGCTGAAGCGGTAGCGCGCCGATCCCGAAATGCGAGAGCGGCCGGTATCTGCCAGGGCGGTACGCTTTCCGGGCCTTAGGTCACCACTGTCGGCGCCTTGCGCCCGGTCCGCTTTTCGATCTCCGCCAGCGATCGCGAGAGCGCGATCAGATCGGCGAGCGCGGCCTGCGTCTCCTCACCGAGCTTGCCCGACGGCGGCTCGTAGCGCTCGACATAGACGCGCAGCGTCGCGCCCACGGTGCCGGTGCCCGACAGGCGGTAGACGATGCGCGAGCCGCCCTCGAACATGATCCTGCACCCCCTGGTGGTCCGCCTCGGAATGGTCGACCGGGTCGTGATAGGCGAAATCGTCCGCCGCCTCGACTTTCAGCGTCCCGAAGCTCTTGCCGGGCAGGCTCTTGGTCGCCGCGCGCAAGGCGTCCATGAGCCCGTTCGCAGCCTTGAGGTCGATCTCCTCATAGTCATGGCGGGTGTAATAGTTGCGCCCGTAAGTGCGCCAGTGCTCGTTCACGAGGTCTTTGACGGAGATCCGGCGCTTGGCGAGAATGTTGAGCCAGAACAGCACCGCCCAGACGCCGTCCTTCTCGCGGATGTGGTTCGAGCCGGTGCCGAAGCTCTCCTCGCCGCAGAGCGTCGCGAGGCCCGCGTCGAGGAGGTTGCCGAAGAACTTCCACCCGGTCGGCGTCTCGTAAGAGTGGATGCCGATCTTCGCCGCGACCCGGTCGGAAGCGGCGCTGGTCGGCATCGAGCGCGCGACGCCGGCGAGGCCCTTGGCGTAGCCCGGCGCGAGCGTCGCGTTGGCGGCGAGGATCGCCAGCGAATCGGACGGCGTGACATACATGTTGCGCCCGACGATCATGTTGCGGTCGCCGTCGCCGTCGGAGGCGGCGCCGAGGTCGGGCGCGCCCGGCGACATCATGAAGTCGTAGAGGTCCTTGGCGTAGACCGGGTTGGGATCGGGATGATGCCCGCCAAAATCGGGCAAGGGCGTGCCGTTGACGACCGTGCCCGCGCCCGACTTGAGGTCGCCCTCGAAGATCGCGTGAGCATAAGGCCCGGTCACGGCATGCAAGCCGTCGAAGCGCATGCGGAACCCGGAGGCGAACAGGGCGCGGATGGCGTCGAAATCGAACAGGGTCTTCATCAGCTCGAGATACTGCGTCACCGGGTTGATGACCTCGATCTCCATGGCCTCGACCTTGACCGTGCCCAAGCGGTCGATGTCGATGTCCGGCGCGTCGGAAATCTTGTAGGCCGAGATCGCCTTGCTCTTGGCGAACATCGCCTCGGTGACGTTCTCGGGCGCCGGGCCGCCGGCCCCGATGTTGTACTTGACGCCGAAGTCCCCTTGCGGCCCGCCGGGATTGTGGCTCGCCGACAGGATGATGCCGCCGAAGGTGTGACGCGCCCGGATCAGGGCCGAGACGGCCGGGGTGGAGAGAATTCCGCCCTGCCCGACGACGATGCGGCCCAAGCCGTTGGCGGCGGCGATCTTGACGACGATCTGGATCGCCTCCCGATTGTAGAAGCGGCCGTCGCCGCCGAGCACCAGCGTCTGGCCTTGAAAGCCCTCGAGGGAATCGAAAATCGACTGGATGAAGTTTTCCAGATAACCCGGCTGCTGAAACACCGGAACCTGCTTGCGCAATCCCGATGTTCCCGGCCGCTGGTCGGGAAACGGCTTGGTCGCGACGGTTCGGATCATGGGCGGCGTCCTCGTGCGCGGTCTTGGGCGACGTTGGCCACTCTAGGGCCTGCCCTGGCCTGCCCTCGTCGGCAACGCCGATCCGGATCGTTAACGGGTAGAAACGATTTGTGAAACTTTCCTGACCAAAGCTGAGGTATGAAGCCCGTCTCTATAAGCAGCCGTTCGATTCGTCCCACGGGATCTACACGCATGGCGCGCAAATATTTCGGCACTGACGGCATTCGGGGCCGGGCTAACAGCAAGATCACGGCGGACGTGGCGTTGAAGGTCGGCCAGGCCGCGGGCGTCGCTTTTCGCCGCGGCGAACATCGCCACCGTGTCGTCATCGGCAAGGACACCCGGCTCTCGAGCTACATGATCGAATACGCGCTGGTCGCCGGCTTCACGTCGGTCGGCGTCGATGTGCTGCTGCTGGGCCCGGTTCCGACGCCCGCGGTCGCGATGCTGACCCGCTCGATGCGCTGCGATCTCGGGGTGATGATCTCGGCCTCGCACAACCCTTACGAGGACAACGGCATCAAGCTGTTCGGCCCCGACGGCTATAAGCTCTCCGACGATGTCGAGGCCCGGATCGAGGCCTTGATGGACGGCGACGTCGCGCCGATGCTGGCCCGCTCCCCCGACCTCGGCCGCGCCAAGCGCATCGACGACGTCCAGGCCCGTTACATCGAATACGCCAAGCGGACGCTTTCCCGCGAAGTCTCGCTCGAGGGCCTGCGGGTCGTGATCGACTGCGCCAATGGCGCGGCCTACAAGGTCGCGCCCGAAGCCCTGTGGGAGCTCGGGGCCGAGGTGATCAAGATCGGCGTCGACCCGAACGGTCTCAACATCAATTTGGAAGTCGGCTCGACCGCGCCCGAGGCGCTCTCGCGCAAGGTGCGCGAAATGCGGGCCGATGTCGGCATCGCTCTCGATGGCGACGCCGACCGGATGATCATCGTCGACGAGAAAGGCCATCTGATCGACGGCGATCAGGTGATGGCCGTGGTCGCCGAGAGCTGGCGCGACGAGGGCCGCCTCGCCAAGCCGGGCATTGTCGCGACGGTGATGTCGAACCTCGGCCTCGAGCGTCATCTGGCGAGCCTCGGGCTTACGCTCGACCGCACCGCGGTCGGCGACCGCTACGTCATCGAGCGGATGCGCGAGAAAGGCTTCAACGTCGGCGGCGAGCAGTCGGGGCACATCATTCTGTCCGACTATGCGACCACCGGCGACGGTCTTGTGGCGGCGCTCCAGGTGCTTGCGGTCGTCAATAAGGCCGGCAAACCGGCGAGCGAAGTCTGCCGGCGGTTCGAGCCGGTGCCGCAGGTATTACGCAATGTCCGCTTCAACGGCGGCAAGCCGCTCGAAAATCCGGCCGTCGCCAAGGCGATCGCGGAGGCGACCGCGCGGCTTGGCGATCGCGGCAGGCTCGTGATCCGGCCTTCCGGAACCGAGCCGGTGATCCGGGTCATGGGCGAAGCGGACGACAAGGCGCTGGTCGATTCGGCGGTCAGCGACGTCTGCGACGCGGTCGCGGGCGCGGCATAGAGCGCGTTGCGTTCGAATGGAGCAGGTTCGGCTCCTTCTTCGTCGGCGTCCCCGGTCTTGACCGGGGCGATCCGGTTTGGCTTTTCTTGGCTTCGGGGGTTTTCACGCCGAAGGTCCCGTTCGAGCGGGTTGCATTCTCTTGGATTGGCTTGGATTCTCTCGTCCGAATCGTGACTTTTCAACGGGTTGCGCGCCCCGAAGCCGGGAGACAATTTTTCCCCGCGCCCGTCAAGGCGCGGAGGTGCGGTCCACGGTTTTTGCGCGGGAAAGGTTAGGATTGGTCATCGCGGGCAGATTAAACTGAATTCCGATTTTCCGCAATGATTTGTCGGCCCAACCGTTCCCCAGCCTCAAACCAAAGGCAAAGGCCGCTGGGCTCGCTTCCCGTCGGCAGTGTGCAACCGGCCTTGAACAATCCGCCGGATGGGAAGCGACATCGGCTATTGCGAGCGGGCCGGATCGGGCGCCGGCTGAATTGCGCCTTTGGCCGGAACCAGCACCAAATCGGTCGCAGGCTCGCCGTTGCGGAGGAGCGTCATCGGCTGCGCTTCGCCAAGGGACGCGAAATAAGGCGCGACCGCAGTCCGCGCGGCGGCGAGATCCTTGGGCCGAACGATCAGCACGCCGTCACGTCCAGCCAGCTCCGCACGTTCTTTCATGAGCGCCCAACCCCTCGGATCGTCCGAAACGACGACGATCGGCACGCTCGGCCCAAGCGCCAGCGCGATCTTGCCGGCGTCCCGCCAGCGTGTGGAGATGACGAAAGGCGGCGAGGGTTGCAGAAGCGGGGCTTTGGCAAGACCGCTCCAGTCGAGGACTTCCAGCGTCGGGTCGGTCGTCCCGGCCGGCAAAAGGCGCCATAGCCAGCCGGTTCGCGCTTCAACCGCTACGCTTGCGGTCAGCGCCGCGAGAAGGGCGACGGATAGAATGGCGTAGCGGCGGAGATTGCGGACGGGGACCGCGATATCCTGCGCCCAGGCGCCCATCAGCGGAAAAACGAAGAACCAGCCGGCCATGGACCAATGCGGCTGGCCTTTTTCGATCCATAGCGGCGCGGCCGTGAAAAGAGCAATCGGTGGAAGGGAAAGGCATAAAAGAAAAAGCCGCCGGTCGTCGCGCCACCTGCGCATGCCCGAGAGGAGGCCGGCTAAGAGCGGGACGAACAGCCAGGGCGACAGGAAGGCGATCTGCCCAAGCGCGACCCGCAGGGCCTGCAACGGCTTCAACCCCCCCGACGCGACGCCGCGCGAGCCCTGGAAAGCGAACGAGGCCCAGCCGTGCTGGGCATTCCACACGAAGACCGGAAGCACAATCAGCCCGGCCAGCATCGCCGCGACATAAGGCGCCGGATGGCGAAACCAGCGGCGCTCGGACGGCGAGATCACGAGGAACGCGAGAAGCCCGAGCGGCGCGAGCGCGCCGATATATTTCGACAGGCCAGCCAGGCCGAAGCCAAGCCCGGCCAGGAGCCAGAGGCGCCAGACGCGGCGCTCGTCCGCGCCGGGATCGAAAAAAAGCCGCGAAAGCGCCCACGCCGCCAGGGCGAGCCCGAACAGGAGCGGTCCGTCCGGCATGATCCACGTCCCGGCGGAAGCGAAGAAGAAGGGCGTGGCGTTGAGCCCGAACAACGCGACGAGTCCGGCTCGCGGACCGAACAGCTCCGACGTCAGCCGATAGAGGAGCCAGCCCGTCGCAGCGAACAGCGCGACGAAAGGCAGCCGCGCGGCGAGCCCTTCGCCGGAAGCGAGCCCGGCAAAATGAGCGATCCACTGATGGAGCGGCGGATGATCGAAATAAGAAAGGCTGAGGTGGCGCGATATGGGAAGCGTGTAGGCCTCGTCGACGCCGAAACCGAACGCAAAGGCGAAGGCGAGCCGCGCGGCGAGAAAGACAAGCACGATTGCCGCCGCGCGCCGGTTTGCGAGGTGGAGCGCCGCCGCTTCGTCCCGCGCCGACCGCAGGGAGCCGAGGCCGGCGTCGCCACCCGTTACCAGTCGGCTCCTGCGGCTGGGATCGGGGTCGGCGCGGACGCCGCTGGCCCCAGAGCCGTCAAGAGTATCCGCCCCTCCGCTCGCCGCTCCTCCGAGGGGCGTCATAACCAATCGCAAAAACCTAACCTCACCGCCAAGCCGACACGCGCCCGGTCGATCTTGGCTGGCAAATCCAGCAAAGATATAGGTAGAACCACCTAGAGCGCTGGTTTGTCCCCGGGCGCGAAAATTGACGACTGGCGAAAAAGATGGCGCTGCGGCGGCCGCAACCCCGACGAGATCATGTCGGAAACGCTCGCCATGCGGCTCATCGAGCGCTGGTGAAGGGAAAACCGGTCCGGCCTCGGCGCTTCTTCGGAGGACGCGGACGCGCTCAGCGGGCTGCGTCTTGGGCGATCCAGTAGGCGAGCGCTTGGGACAGTTGCGTCACACGGAGGCGGTTCGTTCGCTCAACCATCGTCTGGTCGACCGGCGAGGGGTAGTAGCTGTTCGTCGCCCGGACCGGCATCTCGACCCCATTGATCGTCGCGACGCCTTGTATGGTGTCGATGGACGAGCCGGCCGGCCCAATTCCCCCGGTGTTCGGCCCAAGAGTCAGGTAATCGATCCGCACGGACACGTTGGATGACGCCATTCGACCGGCGAGATCTTGCGCAAGCTGCCCGGGAAGCGCCTCCGCCACCCAACTGGCGGTCGGCTCGCCAGCGTTGGCGCGCAGCGGCTCAACGTCAACATGAATGCCGGCAGGCAAAACTCGCGCGCGCGCAAACGCGCCGGGCGAGGCGGCGGCTGCGGCAAGGATCATTGCGCCGAGCGCCGGAAGTGCGACCCGGCGCGTCAGTTTCGACGTGAACATGGCTGAACCTCCCGAGAGGAGGCGCGCGCCGTGCTGCGGCCCCCGCTGATGACCTGTGGCCTCGATACGCAATATGGGCGGTCTTGGATCAGGCCCAAGGAGCGGCGACGGTCGCGGAACTCTAAAGAATTCTTAACTTCGCGAAAAAAAAGCCGCTTTCAAATTTCGCGAATCACCCTAACATAACGGGTGTCGTCAACCAGCCGAAAGGAGGTGATCCAGTGTCTCATTGTCTTCCGTCACGCGTGATCGACGAGGCCTGGGTTATTGTCCGTGCGAAGGAATTTCGCGCATAGCACTCGCTAGGCAAGAACTCTAGGGCGCCAGCGAGCTAGCGTGGGCGCGACAATGGAAGGGTCGTTCCGACAAGGAGCGGCCCTTCTCATTTTTGCCAGGGAATCGTGTGTGAGAGAATCACAGCGCGGCGCGCCTCGGCTCGCAGCCGTTATCCCAATGCGCGGCAAATACGTTGTCGACAAACTGCCGTGCGGACTCGCTGAGGCTGAAGGTAAGCGCACGGGCGCGCGCAAGCTCTCTGGGAATGGACAGCGCTGCGAGCGCAGCCCGACCGAGATTGGCGTCGAGCACGCCAGCGCCGCTTTCTCCAATCACGTCGAGTGGACCCACGACCGGATTCGCAGCCACCGGCAGGCCCGACGCAAGCGCTTCAAGCAGCACGAGGCCGAAGGTGTCGGTCAAGCTCGGGAACACGAATACGTCGGCGCTCGCGTAAGCGGCGGCCAGCCTCTCGTCGCGCATCTCGCCGACGAAATGCGCTTGGGGAAAGAGGGCCTGAAGCTTCTTCCTCGCCGGCCCGTCGCCAATGACGACCTTTGAACCCGGCAGATCCAGCGACAAGAAAGCATCGAGATTCTTTTCGATCGCCACACGCGCACAGGTCAGGAAAATCGGCCTCGGGAACTGGAAGATGCTCCCGGCGCGCGGTCGAAAAAGATCGCAGTCGACGCCATGCGACCAGCGCATCAAACGGACAAACCCGCGCATGTCGAGTTCCCGCCCCAGCGTCTCAGTCGACACCATCATGCCGGAGCCGGCATTGTGGAACCGGCGAAGCAGGGCATAGACAAATCTGCTCGGCGCCACTCGTCGCGCAGCAAGATACTCGGGGAAGCGCGTGTGGTAGCAGGTCGTAAAGGGGCGTCCGGCCCTGCGGCACGCGAACCACGCGCATAGCCCAAGCGGCCCCTCCGTCGCGATATGGATAAAATCGGGCTTGAGCTCCTCGATGCGACGTTGCACCTCGCGAGGCCGCGTTACGGCGACGCGCACTTGCGGGTAGGTCGGGAGGGGGACCGTACGAAATTCGTTAGCGGCGAGGACCTTGATTTCGACGCCGAGCGCTGGCGCCTCTTTCACCAGGGCTTCGATCACCCGCACCACGCCGTTGACCTGCGGCAGCCACGCGTCGGTGATGATGAGGATGCGGGTCAACGGGAATGCTCTGGCGGCATTGCCGAGGGCGCCCGAAAGCCTCGCGTTTGCCCGCGCCCGCGTCGCGCGAGGCGCTGATCTTCACTGGCGAGCCTTATCGTCCAATGAAGGTTCCGCTCCATCCTGCCCCTCCCAGCCTGATCCGGTTATTGACAATGCGGCCCGACTGCGTGGAAGGCAACGCCAGCCTTGCCACCATCGGGACATTGCTCGTTGCTCGGGTGTTTTTCAAGGTAATCTCTGTAGCGCCTCCAGAATGACAGACGGATACGTTTCCCGTCAGCCAAAGCGCGCCGGCCTTCCTGGCTGAGTAGACAAGACCGTGCGGGCCATCGGTGATTGAAATCATCAATGGCTTGCCATCGTTCTCGGTCGTCTCTTGCCACTTTGTCTTCACGTGATTTGCTTTTATCTCGTGGACGGTGCTGAAGCATTTGGCCTGAGCAACCGTGGGCGCACTCAAAATCAATAAGCCAAGGAGAAATTTGAAATTCGTCAGAGCCACATTCACCTCCAAGGGGACGGAAACCGCGCGGATAGGCCAGAAACCTCCGGGCTGGGCGCAGGTCGCGGCGAGGATTGCCAAGACGGGCGAACGCCGGGGTTGCGCGCTTTGTTCCTTGCATAACGCGGCGCTGGCCGCCATGGGGCGCGGACACGGGCGCCGCGGGCAAGGCGCGGGTCAGGCAAGGTTGCGCTGCAGGGGGTTGTGAGCAAGCAATCCCGGGAACGGCGGGGAGCCCCGCTCTCCGGATCGCTTCGTCGGTCCGCCCTCGCGACGCCGATTCCCTCCGAACTCGACAGTTCTAGTGGGCGGTCGCGACGTCGGCGCCGATGCCGGTCTGCGAGCGGACATATTGGGCCTCGAACGCCGCCTGCTCCGTCGTTGCGGCCTTCGAGCTGTCGGTCACCGAGAACAGCCAGCAGCAGAAAAACGACAGCGGGATGGTGAACAGGGCCGGCGACACGTAGGGGAACAAGGCTGAGCCCTTCGGGTAGCCGAACACCGCCTCCCACACGCCGGGACTGACGATATTCAGCACCAGCGCGCTGATCAGGCCGACGAATCCGCCGATCACCGCGCCGCGCGTCGTCAGCCCCTTCCACATGATGGAGAGCAGCAGGACCGGGAAGTTGGCGCTCGCCGCAACCGCAAACGCCAGACCGACCATGAAGGCGACATTGATCTTCTCGAATATGATGCCGAGAATGATCGCCACGATCCCGAGCACGACGGTCGTGATCCGCGAAACGCGCACTTCCGTCGCCTCGTCGACGTTCCCGTGCCGGAACACGCTGGCGTAGAGGTCGTGGCTGACCGCGCTCGCCCCCGACAGCGTGAGACCGGAGACGACCGCCAGGATGGTCGCGAACGCGACCGCGGCGATGAAGCCCTTCATCAGATCCCCGCCGACCGCCTGCGCCAGGTGGATCGCCGGCATGTTGCCCCCGCCAAGCAGCGCGCCCTTGATGTCGTCGCCGACGTGATAGATCGGGTTGGGTCCGACCAGCACGATCGCGCCGAAGCCGATGATGAAGGTCAGGATGTAGAAATAGCCGATGAAGGTCGTCGCCCAGAACACCGACTTGCGCGCTTCCTTGGCGTTGGCGACGGTGAAGAAGCGCATGAGAATGTGAGGCAGACCGGCGGTGCCGAACATCAGCGCCATGCCGAGCGAGATGGCGTTGATCGGATTGGACACCTGCGGCCCGGGCAGCAGAATCTTGTCGTGGCTCGGATGGACTTCGACCGCCTTGGCGATCAGCGCGTTGAAGTCGAAGCCGAACTGGGCAAGCACCAGCAGCGCCATCAAGGTCGAGCCGCCCAGCAACAGCCCGGCCTTGATGACCTGCACCCAGGTCGTCGCGATCATGCCGCCGAAGGTGACATAGATGACCATCAGCACGCCGACCACGATGACGGCCCAGAGATAAGGCAGCCCGAACAGGAGCTCGATCAATTGCCCGGCGCCGACCATCTGCGCGATCAGATAGAGGGCGACGACGACCAGCGTTCCGGTCGCCGCCATGGCCCGAATCGGCGTCGCCTGGAGGCGATAGGACACGACGTCGGCAAAGGTGAACCGGCCGAGATTGCGCAACGGCTCGGCCATCAGGAACATGATGAACGGCCAGCCGACGAGGAAGCCGATCGAATAGATCAGGCCGTAATAGCCGAAGCTGTAGACCAGGGCGACGATGCCGAGGAACGAGGCGGCCGACATGTAGTCGCCGGCGATCGCCAAGCCATTCTGGAAGCCGGTGATCCCGCCGCCCGCGGCGTAGAAATCCTTGGTCGTGCGCGTGCGCTGCGCCGCCCAATAGGTGATGCCGAGGGTCACGACGACAAACGCCAGGAAAATGAAAATGGCGTTCCAGTTGGTCGGCTGAATCGTTGCCGCGTCGGCGGCGTAGGCCGGCTGTAAAAGGACGCCAAAACCGGCGGCCAGCGCGCCTGAGCGAAGGGAGGCTCTCATCACTTTCCTCCCCGCCTGTTGGCGCCGATGATTGCGCTTGTCAGGTCGTCGTACTCGGCGTTGGCCCGCATCACATAAATGCCGGTCAACAGGATCGAGGCGAGGATGATCGCCAGCCCGAGGACGATGCCGACGGTTATCGTTCCAACCAGCGGAGCGGCGATTATCGACGGCGCGAAGGCGACGATCGCGATATATCCATAGTACATCACAAGCGTTATGATGGTCAGGGTCCAGCCGAGGGACTTTCTTTCCGATACGAGCTTCAGATAATTCGGATCTCTTTCGATCCGAGCCAGGGCAATCTGGTCCATTTTTCCCTCCCAAAGCTTCGTTACGACTTTCGCCGTCAGCGAAGCGCTCTAAATATCCCATCCAAACCCGCACGGAACTTCCGCGGAGCGGCTCCATGCTTCCGACTTGCGCGCTTCCGCCTTTCCGGCTTTTCCGACCGGCGGCGGCCGGACGAACTCGAACTTCGCACTTCCGACCGAATGTCGCCGCTCTTTTGCTCTAATTTCAGCCCCGCGTCGAGGCTTGAGCCCTGCGACCTTTTGTCTAGGGACCGGCTCCGGGCCGGAATGTTTGTGCCAGCGCCGCCAATCGGCTAGATTGGCGGCTGGCCCCCCGGTCCAGACGAGTCCAATGCTTGGGTTTCGCGGTCCGAATCCCCATATTCCGAACCTGCCATCGCGGCTTCACCGGGACAGCCACCAGAAAAGGCCACGAGAATGGATTTCCTCAAGCCACGGTCGCACCGCATGAACCGCCGCCGACGCATTTATGAAGGCAAAGCCAAGGTTCTGTACGAGGGCCCGGAGCCCGGCACTCTCATCCAGCATTTCAAGGATGATGCGACCGCGTTCGACGGCAAGAAGCATGAGGTGATCGAGGGCAAGGGCGTTCTCAACAATCGAATCTCGGAGTATGTCTTCCAGCGGCTGAACGACATCGGCGTCCCCACCCATTTCATCCGCCGAATCAACATGCGCGAGCAATTGATTCGCGAGGTCGAGATCATTCCGCTCGAGGTGGTGGTGCGCAATGTGGCGGCAGGCTCGCTGTCCACCCGGCTCGGCCTAGAGGAAGGCACGCAACTGCCGCGGTCGATCATCGAGTTCTACTACAAGAACGATCAGCTCCACGATCCGATGGTCTCGGAAGAGCACATCACCGCCTTCGGCTGGGCCGCGCCGCAGGAAATCGACGACATCATGGCGCTGGCGATTCGGGTCAACGACTTTCTGTCCGGCCTGTTCCTTGGCGTCGGCATCCGGCTCATCGATTTCAAGATCGAAACCGGGCGCTTGTGGGAGGGCGAGAACATGCGGATCGTGCTCGCCGACGAGATCAGCCCCAACTCCTGCCGGCTGTGGGACGTCAAGACCAACGACAAGATGGACAAGGACCGCTTCCGCAAGGACCTGGGCGGCATGGTCGAGGCTTATACCGAGGTCGCCCGCCGGCTCGGCGTCGTGCAGGAGAACGAATATTCGCGCGCCGAGGGTCCCCGGCTGGTGAAATAGCGGGGCTCCGCGGACCGGAAAGCCGCGCGCGCCGAACGCGCGCGGTCCCGGCGGCTTGTCGGGCAAGCCTGGCGCTACCCGCGCGCACGGACCAGCTGTGCCCGTCGGCCTGACCTGACCGGCCTTCCCTTCCCAGGATCGAAGCTGAATTGCCGCCTCCCGTTCCGTGAGCTAGATTCCGCAGGCCATCGGGCGCGAAGGGTCGCCCCGGCTTGAAGGAGCGCTTCGATGGGCTCGGTCCCCCCGCCGATCGGCGGCGACAATCACGCCCATCCTCACGATCATGATGATGGCGGGCTTACCGACATTGAGCTGCGCGTTCGGGCCCTCGAATCGCTCATGGTCGAAAAAGGCTATGTCGATCCTGCCGCGCTCGACGCCATCGTCGAAACCTATGAGACGAAAATCGGCCCGCGCAACGGCGCGCGCGTGGTCGCCAGGAGCTGGGCCGATCCGACCTTTCGCCGTTGGCTCGCCGACGACGCCACTGCCGCGATTGTTTCGCTCGGCTACGCCGGGCGCCAGGGCGAGCACATGATGGCGGTCGAGAACACGGCCGAGGTCCATAACGCTGTCGCGGGAAATCTACGCGCCGCCCGGATCGGAACCGGTCGAGGGCGGGAGCGCCTATTACCGCTGCTGGCTCGCAGCGCTCGAAAGCCTGGTCGTCGAGAAGGGCGCCGCGAGCCGGGAGGCGCTGGCCGCGCGGGCGGCGGCGTGGGAGCGCGCCGCACGGGCGACGCCGCATGGAGCGCCGATCATGCTCGCCAACGATCCGCGGGCCGCAGACGTCGGGTTTGAGCCCCGCCCGGACTGGCTGCGCAGCCTCGCGTCCCACCTTACTCTGCTGCGCCGTCACCGCGCAGAGGTCTCTTAGGTGGCTGCTCATCCAAGTCGCCCCGAGTTGGCCACGGCACGCCATTCTCAGCGCGCCCACTCGCAAACGGGCCATTGCTGCGCTATACGATTGGATTGCGCGGATCAGAGTGCAGCATTCGTCCGTGCTGGCGAAGAAGTATGAGACCGTGACATTCGAAGGGCGCTCGGGGGAGGGGCAATTGCCAACGCTACTGGCATAGATTGCCTAGTTGCGTCAGGAGTACAGTATTTCGCGCGTGCTAGGAGAAGTCGAACGCGAAGCATCATCGGGGGGTCTATTGCATGCCAAAGGAATTGCGCGCTCTAGGCATTTGGTTCGACGGCAGTAGGGCTAGTCACACGAGCGCGGCGGGGTTTTGGACGGAAACCGTCAACAGGGCCTGGCGCAATGAGTAATTCAACTGTTTCAGCAGAAAGTCCATTTCGCGCATTCTTGAGCCATCGCTATAAATCGCCGCGCGTGAACGAATATTTCTTCAGCCTGTTCAAAGACATCGCAACTCCCCTGTTCCAGGTTGACGAAGGAACCAAGGCCACCAGCGTGACGCGCCTAGAGCGCATGGTGCGCGACAGCGACGGCTTCATCGGTTTGCATCCATTCCCTTCCGGTTCTGAACCGAGCGTCCAGACGTTGCGCGCCGACTCGCGCTACTTTCGGCTGGAGTTGGACCTCGCCCAGCGGGCCGGCAAGCCTGCGATTTCCTTCATCGATCAGCGTTACGGCGCGGTGCTGAATCCGCCGCCGTCGATGGTGCAGGTGCGCTTCCTCGATGCAGAGGTGGTGCCTGGAGCCCGCATGCCCGCTGAAGAGGACATCAAACAGCGCATTGTGGAGTTCTGCAAGCGCGTTGAGGCGGCGCGTGCATACCGCCTGTCACGCAGATTGACAGGCCAAGACCGCACGAAAGTCGGCATACTGCTCCCGCCGGACGATGGCTGCGGTGCTCGTTACACTTCCGAGCGCATCAGCCTCATTGCCCAGGAAATCGAGAGGCTTACGCCTCAGCAAGCCGTTCGGCTGGCGTGGCCGCCGATGTTGGATAGTCGGTTCGAAGCCAATCTCGAAGAGATGGATTGGGTCGTGGTGGATCTCGGCCCTGTGTCCGCGGCCTGTGGAATTGTCAGCTATTTGCACGGTCGTTTCGTGCCATTATTGCGACTATGTCAAGTGAATAAGCAAACAGCCAACGACGGTATTCTTTCTCAGCTTGAGGCGACGCTCTTCGGGAGTTTTGAGGTTGGTTATGTCAAAGATGTCGTTCGCTGGATCGACGAAGCCAGCCTAAAATCCGAGATCGATAAGAGAATTAGTTTAATTTACTCTGACTCAACTTATATCGCAACGACTGACCAGGCCTTGAAATACTTCCGCAAAGCGGCGCTTCGGAACGAAGCTGTATTCGTCAGCTACACCGGAAAAGACAGTGAACAGGCTGGTCCTATCATAGAGGCCTTGCGGAGTAGGTTTCAGAAGGTTTTTGACTATCGCGCAGACGAGCGCCCAATTCCCGCCGGAACGTCTTGGATAGAAGAAATCTTCAAGCAGATAGCGACGACTCCCGTTGGAGTTATTCTACTCTCGCCAGATTATATCCAAAGCGGCAACTGCACGCACGAATTGAACGAGATGGTCGCGCGGAGGGACAGCGGCGGCATGAATATAGTGCCAATCAGGCTTCGAGAGGTATCGATACCGCCGGTGCTGGGAGCGCTCCAATATCTCCGGGCCGAGAGTTTTCGCGATCCCGGCCAGCTCGTCGCGGCCCTAATCGAGGATATAGATCGGGCTGCAGGCCGGTGAAGCCGGTCGCTCTGACTTAAGTCTCCAGAAACCGCTGCGCGCGCCGGTGGGCTGTCGAGGAAATGCGGCGGAAGCATATCACCTTTGGCGGGCCCGCCAAAGGATCCGTTTCGTCGAAACAATCGCATCTCGTGAACCTATTGGGCGTCCAGAAGTTTCGAGTTCAGCATCGCCAAGGACGTGTGACCGATGTCAAAGCCGCTCTGCTTCGTACTGATGCCGTTTGGACCAAAGCTTAGCGGCGGGGAAACGATCGATTTCGACGCGGTGTATCGCGAGTTAATCGAGCCAGCCGTCGGCGCAGCCGGCCTGTTCCCGATACGCGCGGACGAGGAGCGGGCCGGCGGAATCGAAGACAAACCGAAGTTCGAGCGGCTGATCTTGTGCGACTACGCGGTCGCCGATCTCACGATGGCCAACACTGACGCGTTCTATCAGCTCGGCGTGCGCCAGGGGGTCAAGCCGGCGACAACAGTGCTTCTGTTTGCGGCCGGTGGAACGCGGCTGCCTTTCGACCTCGCGCCGCTGCGCACGCTGATGTACCGGCTGGGCTCCAACGGTAGCCCGGTTGACGCCGCGGTGGAAGGCGCCCACCTCGCGAAACTGCTCGCAGAAATCAAGACGGGCGATGCGGGCAACCCAGTCTATCGGGTGGTCGATGGTTTCCCCGACATCCAACATACAAAGACCGACGTCTTTCGGGATCAGGTGGAATATTCGGCAAAAATCAAGGACGAGCTCGCTGCGGCCCGCAAACTCGAGGACGATGCGCGGGGCGCCGCGATTCGCGCGATTGAGCACGACCTCGGGCCGCTTGATCGCGTCGAGGCTGGAGTCCTGATCGACCTCATTCTGTCTTATCGGGCGGTGAGCGAGTGGAAGGAAATGATCCGCCTGGTCGGCGCGATCCCGGAGCCGCTGCGGCGATCGACGTTGGTGCAGGAACAACTCGCCTTCGCTCTCAACCGGGCCGGCGACGGCGAGAAGGCGGAGCAGGTGTTGCTCGAACTCCTTCGCGGGCGGGGGCCCAGCAGCGAGACCTGCAGCCTCCTCGGCCGTGTCTACAAGGATCGCTGGGGCGCTGCGGTGAAACGGGGCGACAAAGTGCTCGCCCGCGGCCTGCTCGATAAGGCGCTCGACGCCTATCTCGATGGCTTTCAGAGCGATTGGCGCGACGCGTATCCCGGCATCAACGCGGCGACGTTGATGACGCTCCACACGCCGCCGGACGCTCGCCTCGGCGGGCTCCTGCCGGTCGTGCGCTATGCAGTCGAGCGCAAGATTGCGTCGGGCAAGGCGGACTATTGGGACTACGCCACGATGCTCGAGCTGGCCGTGCTCGGGAAGGACGAGAACGGCGCAACAGACGCGCTTGCCAAGGCGTTGTCGGCTATCCGCGAGCCCTGGGAGCCCGAGACGACAGCTCGCAATTTGCAGCTCATCCATGAGGCGCGCGAAGCTCGCGGCGAAACGTTGTCCTGGGCTGGCGAAATCGAGCAGCAGCTCAAACGTAGGGCCAAGTGAAACCTCCATTGCTGACTGCGTCACTCTGCAACAGGTCGCGTCCCGCTCCGCCACGAGTTGGGTCGGAGTTTGTATTTACGCTCCCCATTGATGGCGCTCGGCGTGTGCGCGGACGGTCAGAAGGTTCACTGCACAGATCGAAGGATGAGGCTCCTGGCAAGACTGAGGAGTGTGCGGCGCTAGGACACGATGGTGGTGAAACAGGCGAAGTCCGAGAACCTGCCGGCGGTGATCGATCTTGCAAGCGCCCTTGCGGTCACGCTCCCGAGTTCCAGGAGATAGCCCAAATGGCGAACGGGAAGCAGGGTCGGCCCCGCAAGTCTTGCTGTTCAGCGGCCATATGATCGACGCGCCGGGCCGCAAAAAGCCACGCTTCCCGCCGGACAAAGAGCCGGTCGCGGGCCGCGCCATCGCTTCCGCGCTCGCGGACCTCGGCGTCGGGTCCGGCGACCTTGCCATTTGCGGCGGCGCGTGCGGCGGCGATCTCTTGTTCGCGGAAGCCGCGCTCGCGGATGGCGCGCGCCTTGAGCTTTATATTCCCTTCGAGGAGCCGACGTTTCTGGAAAAGTCGGTCGATTTCGCCGATAGCGACTGGCGCGCCCGGTTCTTCGCCGCCAAGGCGCGCGCCACGCTGCACGTGCTGCCGTTCGAGCGCGGACCGACGCCGGCGGGCGAGGACCCCTACGAAGACAACAATGTCCGGATGCTCGAAGCGGCCTCGCGCTTCGGCCCCGACAAGGTCGAGTTCGTTTGCCTCTGGAACGGCGAACGCGGCGACGGGCCAGGCGGCGCTGAGCATATGATGGGGGAAGTCAGACGACGCGGCGGCCGGGCGCGCTGGCTCGATACGACGAAGCTGTGGGACTGACGAACAAGGCGGCGTAAGCCGCGGGGGACGATACGTCACAATGGAACGGCCGAGCGAACTCACCTACGCCCTCGACGAGCGGCCGCCCTTGCTCGCTCTCGTCGGGCTCGGATTTCAGCACGTCGCCGTCATGTGCCCCTATTTCGTGATGGTCGCCCTCGTCGCCGAGGCGGCGAAGCTGCCGCGCGAGGCCGCGCTGAGCGCGATCGGTCTCGCCATGATCGCGATCGCGTTCACGACCGTCTTGCAAAGTTTACGGCTCGGGCCGGTCGGCTCCGGCTATCTTTGTCCTCCGCTCGTCTCGGCGATCTATCTGCCCTCGAGCATCGCTGTCGCATCGTCCTTCGGCATTGGCGCGGTTTGCGGGATGACCATCTTCGCCGGCTTCTGCGAGACGGCGGTCGCGTCGCTTATCGACTGGACGCGCAAGCTATTTCCGCCGGTCGTCTCCGGCGTCGTCATCATCGCGGTCGGACTGGAGCTCGGCAAGATCAGCGCCGGCATCTTGTTCGTGCACGCGGCCAAGGACGATCAGGCGCTCGGGTCCTTCGCCACCGCCGCTTGCGCGCTCGCCACCATGACCGGGCTTGCGATCTGGGCGACGGGGCCGATGAAACTGTTCTGCGCGCTGATCGGCACGCTCGTCGGATACGCTGCCGCTGCGGTTTTTCACACTTTTCCGGGCAGCTTTTTTGCGGACTATGCGGCCGCTCCAGCTTTCGCGATCCCCGACCCGAGCTTTCTTTCCTACAGTTTCGCGCCGTCGTTCGCCGGACCTTTCGCGATCGCGGGCCTCGCGTCCGGCCTGCGGGCGATTGGCGTGTTGACGACCTGCCAGCAGATCAACGACGCGTCATGGCGGCGGCCCGACATGCGCAACATCGCCGCCGGCGTGCGCGCCGACGGGCTCGGGTGTTTGATCGGCGGCGTCATGGGAAGCTCCGGAATGAGCGCAAGCCCAAGCCTCGTCAGCCTGGAGAAGACCACCGGCGCCGCGAGCCGCGTCATTGCCTGGTCGATCGCCGCCTGGCTCGTCGTTCTCTCCTGCCTGCCGAAATTCGCCGGCCTCATCGTCAACATGCCCCGCCCCGTGATGGCGGCGGCGCTGTTTTTCAACGGGTCGCTCATGCTCGTCGCGGGGATTCAGATCGCGGTGAGCCGTCCCATCACGCTCCGCGCCTCGGTGATCATCGGATTCTCGGTGTCGGCGGCTTTGACGGCGCCGATCTATGCGGACTTCTACCACGGGCTACCGGACTGGACGCGGCAGTTTACCGGATCGATCATTTCCCTGGCGGTCGTCGTGGCGGTGTCGCTGAACGCTCTTTTCCTGCTCGGGTCGTGGCGCTACGGCCGGGTGCGCCTCGGCGCCGACTCAACGCCGATCACGCCGGCGTCGTTCGACGCTTTTTTCGACAAGCAGACCAAGGATTGGAAGATCGGGGCCGACGACGTCCGCCGGGCGCGTTCGGTCGTCGACGCCGCGATCGACGACGTCTCGCCCAACGCCGCCGGCCCGATCGACATCGAAGTCGCGAGCGACACCTACGACCTCAAGGTGACGCTCCGCTACACCGGCAATCTGCCGCCCATGCCGGACGCTCGCCCAAAACGGGAGATGCTCGAGGAGCAGAGTTTCGTCAATGGGCTGACCGGCTATCTCGCCGGCCTGCACGCCGACCAGGTCGACCGCAGCGCGAAGGGAGACAAGTGCGAGATCACGCTCCTCTTCCGCACATAGGGCGTCGAACGCCGTCGGGGGCGCGTTTCACGCCGCGAGCTGCCTCAGCACGTAAGGCAAAATCCCGCCGTTCTTGAAATATTCGAGCTCGTCGAGCGTATCGATGCGGCAGGTCAGCGGGACCAGGGTCACGCTGTCGTCGGCCCGCCGGATCTCCGCCTCGAGTTTCTGGCGCGGCTTCAGAGTATCGCCGAGGCCGAAGATCGTAACCGTCTCGTCGCCCTTGAGCCCCAGCGTCTGCCAGCTCGTCCCCTCTTCGAAGACAAGCGGCAGCACGCCCATGCCGACCAGGTTCGAGCGGTGGATGCGCTCGAAGCTCTGCGCGACGACCGCACGCACGCCGAGCAGCTTCGTGCCCTTGGCCGCCCAGTCGCGCGACGAGCCGGTGCCGTATTCGCGCCCCGCGAACACGACCAGCGGGACTTTCTCCACCTGATAGCGCATTGCGGCGTCATAGATCGGCAGGCGCTCGCCCGAGGGCTGCATGATGGTGTAGCCGCCCTCGACCACGGCGCCCGCCCCGTCCTTCACCATCTGGTTCTTGATCCGGATATTGGCGAAGGTGCCGCGCATCATCACTTCGTGATTGCCGCGCCGGGTGCCGTACTGGTTGAAGTCGACGGGCCTCACCTGATGCTCGACGAGATACTGCCCGGCCGGGCTTGCGACCTTGATCGAGCCGGCGGGCGAGATGTGGTCGGTGGTGATCGAATCGAGGAAGAGGGCGAGAATGCGCGCGTTCTCGATATCGGCGACCGGGACCGGCGTCTTGGTCAGCCCGGCGAAATAGGGCGGCTCCTGCACATAGGTCGAGCCGATGTCCCAGGCGTAGGTGAGGCCGGCCGGAACCTTGACCTTGCGCCAGTTGGCGTCGCCGTCGAACACGCTCGCATATTTGGTCTTGAACATCCGGGCGTTGATCGTCGTGTCGACGAATTCCTCGATCTCGCCGGTCTTGGGCCAGATGTCGGCGAGATAGACCGCCTTGCCCTGCTTGTCGGCGCCGATCGGGTCACGGGTGAGATCGACCTGCATCGAGCCGGCGAGCGCATAGGCGACGACCAGCGGCGGGGACGCGAGGTAGTTGGCGCGCACGTCCGGATTGACCCGGCCCTCGAAGTTGCGATTGCCGGAGAGGACGGCCGCAGCGACAAGATTGTGCTTGGCGACGGTCGCCGAAATTTCGGGCGCGAGCGGCCCGGAATTGCCGATGCAGGTCGTGCAGCCGAAGCCGACGATGTTGAAGCCGAGCTTGTCGAGCGGCCGCTGCAGATCGGCCTCCTTCAGATAGTCCTGCACCACCTGGCTGCCGGGCGCGAGCGAGGTCTTGACCCACGGCTTGACGGTCAGACCCTTGGCGACGGCGTTGCGCGCCAGAAGCCCGGCCGCCATCATGACGCTCGGATTGGAGGTGTTGGTGCATGACGTGATCGCGGCGATGACGACGTCGCCGTGGCCGAGATCGTAGTTCGTCTCCTCGACCTTATGGCGCTCGGCGATGCTCTGGGCCTGCTTGAACTCGCTTTCCATCGCGCTGGCGAAGCCGGCCTTGGCGTCGCTGAGGACCACCCGGTCCTGCGGCCGCTTCGGGCCGGCGAGCGAGGCTGTGACCTCGCCGAGCTTGAGTTCGAGCGTATCGGTGAACACGGGATCGGGGGTAAGGCGGGTGCGGAAGGCGCCCTGCGCCTTGGCGTAGGCCTCGACCAAAGCCAGCCGCGACGGCTTGCGGCCGGTGGTCTTGAGGTAGGTCAGCGTCTGGCTGTCGATCGGGAACAGGCCGCAGGTCGCGCCATATTCCGGGGCCATATTGGCGAGCGTCGCGCGATCGGCGACCGTCATCGCGTTGAGGCCCGAGCCGTAAAACTCGACGAATTTGCCGACCACGCCCTTCTTGCGCAGCATCTGGGTCACGGTCAGCACCAGGTCGGTCGCGGTGACCCCCTCGCGCAATTCGCCATCGAGCTTGAAGCCGATCACTTCGGGCAGCAGCATCGACAGCGGCTGGCCGAGCATCGCCGCCTCCGCCTCGATGCCGCCGACCCCCCAGCCGAGCACCGCGAGGCCATTGACCATGGTGGTGTGGCTGTCGGTGCCGACCAGAGTGTCGGGAAAAGCGACCTCGACCGTCTTGCCGTCGCGCTTCTCCTTCGCCGTCCAAACCGTCTGGGCGAGATATTCGAGATTGACCTGATGGCAGATGCCGGTGCCGGGCGGCACGACGCGGAAGTTGGAGAAGGCCTGCTGGCCCCACTTCAGGAACCGGTAGCGCTCCTGGTTCTGCTCGTATTCGCGGGTCACGTTCTGGCCGAGCGACTTGCCGGTGCCGAAATAATCGACCACCACCGAATGGTCGATGACGAGGTCGACCGGGACCAGCGGATTGATCTTGTTCGGATCGCCGCCAAGCGCGACCATCGCGTCGCGCATCGCGGCGAGATCGACGACCGCCGGCACGCCGGTGAAGTCCTGCATCAGCACCCGCGCCGGGCGGAACGCGATCTCGTGCTCATGTTTGCCGCGATTGCCGGTCCACGCGGCGACCGCCTCGATGTCCTGCTTCTTGACGGTGCGTCCGTCCTCGTTGCGAAGCAGGTTTTCGAGCACGATCTTGAGCGAGAACGGAAGCTGTGAGACGCCGTGAAGCCCGTTCTTCTCCGCCGCCTTCAGCGAATAGATCTCATAGGCCTTGCTCCCCACGGTCAGCGTCTTGCGGCACTTGAAACTGTCCAGGCTGGCCATGCGAGCGCTCCCGGGGGATAGCGATTGAGGGGGGTCAGCGGCTTATAGATATAATCGGCGGATGAGGCTACACAAACTATCGTCTTAGAAGGCGCGGAATCGCGACAGGGCTTCAGGGGATAATGCGCCTCAGCGCGTGGGATTTGACGATCGAGCGCGGCGGGCGGCGGCTCATCGCCGGACTTTCGTTCATGGCGGATCAGGGCGTGGGCCTGATCGTGACCGGGCCGAACGGCGCGGGGAAATCGACGCTCCTGCGCACGCTATGCGGCTTTTTGCCGCTCGAGGCCGGCGGCTTTGCGCTCGAGGGCGGCGACGCCGAGCGCTCGCTCGGCGAGCAGGCGCACTATCTCGGCCACGCCGACGGCGTCAAAGGCGCGCTGACGGCAGGCGAGAACCTCGCGTTCGCGGCTGCGATGCTCGGCGGCCAATCCTCGCGCGACGCGGAGCGGGCGGCGCTGGCGCAAGTGGGCCTCGCTCATGCGATCGATTTCCCCGCGCGCCTGCTCTCGGCCGGGCAGAGGCGGCGCGTAGCGCTCGCCCGCCTCCTCATCGCCGATCGCCCGCTTTGGCTGCTCGACGAACCGGCGACCGCGCTCGACGCCGCCGCCCAGGCCGCGCTTCTCGCCATCATGCGGGCGCACCTGCGCGGCGGCGGGATCATCGTCGCCGCGGCCCACGCGCCGCTCGGGCTCGAGGGGGCGCAGGAGGTGAGACTCGGAGCAGCCACGGGGGCGGCGGCGTGACCGGATGCGCTCGCTGGCGGAAGCCCTTTTCCCCTTGCGGGGGAAGGTGGACGCGCGAAGCGCGGCCGGATGAGGGGTCCGGCGCGGAAGCGCCCTTTCGCAACACGCCCGACGGCGCAAAACCCCTCACCCCAACCCCTCTCCCGCAGGGGGAGAGGGGAGGTTCTCGCATGACCCCTGCCCTGGCTCTCTTCGTCCGCGAGTGGCGCATCGCGCGGCGGATCGGCGGCGGCGCCTCGGTTGGCGCGGTGTTCTTCCTGATCCTGGTCGCGATCATGCCGTTCGCGCTCGGGCCCGACCTCAATCTGCTTGCGCGGCTCGGCCCCGCGATCCTGTGGATCGCCGCACTGCTCGCGACCCTGCTCGGGCTCGACCGGCTGTTCCAGGCCGACCACGAGGACGGCTCGCTCGATATTCTCGTCACCGGATCGCTGCCGCTCGAACTCGCGGTGCTCATCAAATGCGCCGCCCACTGGACCGCGAGCGCGCTGCCGCTCATCGTCGTCAGCCCCCTGTTCGGGCTGATGCTGGCGATGACGCCGCTGCCGCTGATGCTGGTCGCGGCGACGCTGCTCGCCGGGACGCCGGCGCTGACCATGATCGGAGCGATCGGCGCCGCGCTCACCGTGTCGCTGAGGCGCGGCGGCCTTCTGATGGCGGTCCTGGTGCTGCCGCTGACGATTCCCGTGCTGATCTTCGGCGTCGCGGCCGCGTCGGCCGCAAGCGGCGGCCCGGCGCCGTTCCTTGCTCCGTTCTTGGTGCTCTGTGCGCTGTCGCTTGCCGCGATTGCGCTTGCGCCCTTCGCCGCCGCGGCGGCGCTGAGGCATGTGCGGGAATAGGAGAAGCGCCTGTCCAAAAAGCGATAGGCGATTCCACTTCTCCACTACCAGCGTTGACAGGCCGCACCGGACGCGCGTCTCTATGGCGATCTCGAAGCGCGAGGCAAATGCGCGGGCGGCGTCAAGGCGAGGAAACATGAACGACCAGGGAGCAGCGCCGGTCAGCGCCGGGTCCATCTCCGCCCGCATCGACCGGCTGCCGGCGACGCGCACGATCTGGACGATCATCGTCCTGCTCGGCTTCGGCATGTTCTTCGAGCTCTACGACCTCCTGTTTTCGGCCTATGTCGCGCCGAGCCTGGTCAAGTCCGGCGTGCTGACGGCGACGACCGCCGGCCTGTTCGGCACGACCGGGGTCGCGAGCTTCATCGCCGCCCTGTTCACCGGCCTTTTCATCGGCACGATCCTGTGCGGCTTTCTCGCCGACCGGTTCGGCCGCCGGGCGATCTTCACCTGGTCGCTTCTCTGGTACTCCGCGGCCAACATCATGGTGGCGCTGCAAAGCGACGCCGCCGGCCTCAATCTCTGGCGCTTCGTGTCCGGCGTCGGGCTTGGCGTCGAGATCGTGACCATCGGCGCCTATTTGAGCGAACTCGCGCCGAAGGCGATCCGCGGCCGCGCCTTCGCGGTCAACCAGGCGATCGGCTTCGTCTGCGTGCCAGTCGTCTCGTTCCTGGCCTGGCTTTTGGTGCCAACCGCGCCGCTCGGGCTTGAGGGCTGGCGCTGGGTGGTGCTGATCGGGGCGCTCGCCGCGCCGGTCGTCGTCTATCTGCGCCTTGGCCTGCCGGAAAGCCCGCGCTGGCTCGCCAAGCACGGCCGGCTCGAGGAGGCCGACCGCGTGCTCAGCGGCATCGAAGCCAAAGTCGCGGCGGAATACGGCCGGCCGCTGCCGCCGCCCGGCCCCGAAGAGCCGGTGTCGCCGGCGAGCCGCTTCGTCGATCTCTGGGGCCCGGGCGTGCGCGGCCGCGTGATCCTGATGAGCGTCTTCAACATCTTCCAGACGATCGGCTTTTACGGATTCAACAACTGGGTTCCCTCGCTGCTCGTCAAGCAGGGCATCACCGTCTCGACCAGCCTCGGCTATACGACGGTGATCGCGCTCGCGGCGCCGCTCGGGCCGCTCATCGGGTTCTTTCTCGGCGACCGGCTCGAGCGCAAGTGGATCATCGTCGCCGCGGCAGGCGCGATCCTCGTCTCCGGCCTCGTTTTCGGGCAGGCGCGGGATTCGGCGCTCATCGTCGCGATGGGGGTCGCGCTGACGCTTGCCGCCAACATCATGTCGTTCAGCTTCCATGCCTACCAGCAGGAGCTGTTCCCGACCGGCATCCGCGCCCGCGCCGCCGGCTTCGTCTATTCGTGGAGCCGGCTCTCGGTGATCTTTTCGTCGTTCGTGATCGCGTTCATCCTGAACGCGTCCGGCGCCTTCGGCGTCTTCGTCTTCATCGCCGCCGCGATGGGCGTCGTGATGGCGACGATCGGAATCTTCGGCCCGCGCACGACCAATCTCGCGCTGGAGGAGATCTGACGTTGTAGGGCGCGGTCGGCGACCGCGCCTCTGGCCGGGTCAGCGACCCGGCCCTACGAGTCAGCGCCTACTCCGCCGCCATCCTTGCGGGCTCGTCGCGGGCGACGAGATCATAGCGGTCGAGGTTCATCACCTTCGTCCAAGCCCTGGCGAAGTCCTTGACGAACTTCTCCTTCGAGTTGGCGGTCGCATAGACCTCGGCGACCGCCCTCAAGACCGAGTGCGAGCCGAAGATGAGGTCGACTCGGGTTCCGGTCCACTTGACCGCCTTCGTCTTCCGGTCGACCCCCTCATAGACGCCGTCTTTGCCCTGCGCCGGCCTCCACTCCGTGCTCATATCGAGCAGGTTGACGAAGAAGTCGTTGGTCAGCGTTCCGGGCTTCGTGGTGAAGACGCCGTGAGCGGACTTCCCGGCGTTCGCGCCGAGCACGCGCAAGCCTCCGAGGAGGACCGTCATCTCCGGCGCGGTCAGCGTCAGCAACTGCGCCTTGTCCACCAGCGCTTCTTCCGGCGCCATGATGTCGCTGCTGCGGTAATAGTTGCGGAAACCGTCAGCATAGGGCTCGAGCGGGGCGAACGAATGCGCGTCGGTCTGCTGCTGCGACGCGTCCATGCGGCCCGGCGTGAAGGGAACCCTCACATCGTGGCCGGCGGCCTTCGCCGCCTTCTCGACCGCCGCGCCGCCGCCGAGCACGATGAGGTCGGCGAGCGAGACCTTCTTGCCGCCTTTGGCCGAGGCGTTGAACTCCTTTTGGATCGCTTCGAGCTTCGCGAGCACGGTCGCGAGCTGCTTCGGGTGATTGATCTCCCAATCCTTCTGGGGCGCGAGGCGAATGCGCGCGCCGTTCGCTCCGCCGCGCTTGTCCGAGCCGCGGAACGTCGAGGCCGACGCCCAGGCGGTCGAGACGAGCTCGCCGACCGTGAGCCCAGAGGCGAGAATCTTCGCTTTGAGCCCCTCGATGTCCTTCTCCCCGACGAGTGCATGGTTCAGCGCTGGAATCGGGTCCTGCCAGATCAGCGTCTCCTTGGGCACAAGCGGGCCGAGATAACGCTGGATCGGCCCCATGTCGCGGTGGGTGAGCTTGTACCACGCGCGGGCGAACGCATCGGCGAACTGGTCCGGGTGCTCGTAGAAGCGGCGGGAGATCTTCTCGTAGGCCGGGTCGAACCTCAGCGCCAGATCGGTTGTCAGCATGGTCGGCGCATGCTTTTTCGACTTGTCGTGCGCGTCTGGAACATCCGGCGCCGCCCCCTTCGCCTTCCACTGATAGGCGCCGGCCGGGCTCTTCTCGAGTTCCCATTCAAACTTGAACAGGTTGTCGAAGAAGTGGTTGCTCCACTTCGTCGGCGTCTGCGACCAGGTGACTTCCGGGCCGCCGGTGATCGCGTGCGGGCCTTTGCCCGTTCCATGCGTGCTCTTCCAGCCGAGGCCCTGATCCTCGATCGCGCCGCCTTCAGGCGCTGGCCCGACAAATGACGGATCGCCGGCGCCGTGGGTCTTGCCGAAGGTGTGGCCGCCCGCGATCAGCGCGACCGTCTCCTCGTCGTTCATCGCCATCCGGAAGAAGGTTTCGCGGATGTCTTTGGCGGAGGCGACCGGGTCCGGCTTGCCGTTCGGCCCTTCCGGATTGACGTAGATGAGACCCATCTGCACCGCCGCCAGCGGATTCTGCAGTTCCCGCTCGCCGCTGTAGCGCTCGTCGCCAAGCCATGTCCCCTCAGGACCCCAGTAGAGCTCTTCGGGCTCCCAAACATCGGCGCGGCCGCCGGCGAAGCCGAACGTCTTGAAGCCCATCGATTCGAGAGCGACGTTGCCGGCGAGAATGATCAGGTCGGCCCAGGAGAGCTTCCGGCCGTATTTCTGCTTGATCGGCCACAGGAGCCGGCGCGCCTTGTCGAGGTTGGCGTTGTCGGGCCAGCTGTTGAGGGGCGCGAAGCGCTGCTGGCCGCCGCCGGCGCCGCCGCGCCCGTCGGCGATGCGGTAGGTGCCGGCGCTGTGCCACGCCATGCGGATGAAGAGGCCGCCGTAGTGGCCGAAGTCCGCCGGCCACCAATCCTGCGAATCGGTCATCACGGCCTCGAGGTCCTTGACGACCGCATTCAGGTCGAGGCTATTGAATTCCTTGGCGTAATCGAACTCCTCGCCCATCGGGTCGGACAAGGACGACTTCCCGTGGAGGACATGGATATCGAGCTGGTCCGGCCACCAGTGCCGGTTCGAGCGCGCGCCGCGGCCGCCGCCAACCGGGCATTTGCTTTCGTTTCCCATGGTCTCTCCTCCTGCAATTCGGCCGATAATTTTGGCTGGGCGACGCATTAGCGCGCGATTGACCATTGTTCAAATCGATTGTTTCTTATGGCGCTATCGTCGTGACCTATCGAGCCGCCATGAACCTCAGAGACCTCGAATATGTCGTCGCCGTCGCCGACCATGAGCATTTCGGCCGCGCGGCGGCGGCCTGCAACGTGAGCCAGCCCACCCTCAGCGGCCAGATCCTCAAGCTCGAGGCCGAGCTTGGCCTTCGCCTGTTCGAGCGCGAGGGCCGGGGCGCGCGGGTCAGCGACCGCGCGGCCGCGGTGGTCGCCCAGGCGCGCGCGACGCTCGCCGCCGCCGCCGCGGTGAGCGACGCCGCACGCGCCGCGCGCGATCCCTTCGCGGGCCCCTTGCGGCTCGGCGTCATTGCAACGGTCGCGCCCTATCTTCTGCCGGTCGCGCTCGCCGGCGCGATCGACGCGCTGCCGTCGACGCCGCTCCATCTCGTCGAGGACCTGACCGACCGCCTGCTCGCGGGCGTCCACTCCGGCGCGCTCGACGGCGCGGTGATCGCGACCGACCCCGACGACGACAAGCTCGCCGAGATCGCGCTCTACGACGAGCCGTTTTTCCTCGTCTCCGCCCACCGCCCTGACGGGCGCCGGCGCGCCTCGGTCCGGGTCGAGGAAATCGATTCCGCGACCCTGCTCCTGCTCGCCGAAGGCCACTGCCTGCGCGACCAGGCGCTCGCCCTGTGCGCGGGAGCGCAAAAGGCGGCGCTGCGCGCCGACGTGCGCGCGACCAGCCTCGAGACCCTGCGCCATCTCGTCTCCGCCGGTCAGGGCGCAACGCTCGCGCCGCTGCTTGCCTATGCCGATTGGCGCCGGCTCGGCGCCGGGCTCGACGGATCGAGAGTCGTCGGCGGCGGCGCCTCGCGCCGGGTGAGGCTTGTCTTCCGCCGCGGCTCGCCCCGCCGGGCCGCGCTCGAGGCGCTCGCCCAGTCGCTGCGCGGCTCGGCCGCGCCGGCCGTCGCCGAGTCGCTGCGCGACTGGCGGGAGGGGGGTGAATAGGCGAAGATCTCGCAATGGCCCTCGTGCAATGATAGAATGTCGAGATGAACTCGACTCTGCAAAAATTGCTTCCCGCGATCGAGCGCTGGCCCGAGGAGGATCAGGAAGCCCTGGCCGAAGCGGCGCGGGAAATTGAAGCGCTGCGCACGGGCGTCTATTCGATGTCGAGCGAGGAAGAAGCAGCGGTAGCTGAGGGTCTTGCGCAAGCCGAACGCGGAGAGTTCGCGAGCGACGATGAGGTCGCGGAGGTGTGGAAGCGCTTCGGACGATGAACGTTCGCTTTACGCGACGCGCTGAAGCGGACCTCGATGCAATCTTGAAACATCTTGAGCAACATTCCTCGGAAGGCGCCCGTACGATCGCCAGGAGTTTCAGTCGGGCCATCGAGGTTGTGGCAAACCATCCGCGCAGCGGCGCGTCTACCCGCCGACCGCAGGTATTCGTTAAGATTGTCCCGAACTATCCATACAAGATCTTCTATCGATTAGGGAAAGACTCCATCGACATCCTGCATGTTCGGCACTCGGCGCGGAGGCCGTGGCTCGTTTGATTCCGTCGCATTGGAAGCGAGGCGCGCGATTGCCCTACTGGTCCCGGCGACTGCGCCGCATTGCCCCTCCCCTCGCCCGGCGCTAAAAGGCGCGTCTCATGGCCAATCTCGCCAATCCGACGGTGTTCGTCGACCTTTCGCGGCGCGTGCTGCCCTGGCTCGCGGCGGCGACGGCGGCCTTGTTCGCCGTCGGGCTCTTCCTCTCGTTCGCCGCCCCGCCCGACTACCAGCAGGGCGAGACGGTCAAGATCATGTATCTGCATGTGCCGGCGGCCTGGATGGCGACCTTCGTCTATGCCGTGATGGCCGCGGCGGCGCTTGGCACGCTGGTCTGGCGCCATCCGCTCGCCGACGCGGCGCAGAAGGCGGCGGCGCCGCTCGGCGCCGGATTCACTTTCATCTGCCTCGTCACCGGCTCGCTCTGGGGCAAGCCGATGTGGGGAACCTACTGGGTCTGGGACGCGCGCCTGACCTCTGTCCTCGTGCTGTTCATCATCTACCTCGGCCTGATCGCGCTCTGGCGCGCGATCGACGATCCCGGGCGCGCCGCCCGGGCGGTCGCGATCCTGACCCTGGTCGGCTGCGTCAACCTGCCGATCATCAAGTTCTCGGTCGACTGGTGGAACACCCTCCATCAGCCGGCCTCGGTGTTCCGGCTCGGCGGCCCGACGATCGCGCCCTCGCTGCTCTGGCCGTTGATCGTGATGTCGCTCGCCTTCACCTGCCTCTTTCTCACCTTGCATGTGATGGCGATCCGCAACGAGATCCTGCGCCGGCGCATCGCCCGCGCAACCATGCTGGCTGCAGCCGAGGGCGACCGGCTCGAGCCCGGATTCGCGGCGGGAGGCGCCTGATGGCCGACCCTCATATCGGTTTTGTCGTCGCCGCCTACGCGGTCGCGGCGGCGACGATCGCGGCTATGATCGGCGCCGTGGTGCTCGACGGCCGCCGCCTCAATGCGCAAATGGACGAGGCGGCGCGCGCGCTCGAGGCGGCGCGCCGCGGCGCGACCGGGGCGGAGCGCGGATGAGCACGAACGCCGAAACGGCCCAGCGCCCCCGCCGCTGGCTCGCCTATCTGCCGCTCGCGGTTTTCGCGGCCCTCGCCTGGCTCCTGTTCGTGCGCCTCTATGCCGGCGATCCGGCGAGCATTCCCTCGGTGCTCATCGGCCAGTCCGCGCCGCGGCTCGACCTCATGGGCCTCGACGGCGCGACGGGCCTGACCGACGCCGACTTGCGCGCAGGCCACGTGAGCGTGGTCAACGTCTTCGCCTCGTGGTGCGAGCCCTGCCATTACGAGCACGAGTTTCTGATGGCGCTCGCCGCCGATCCGTCGCTGAAGGACAAGGGCGTCGCGATCTACGGCGTCGCGCAGAAGGACTCAGCCGAAAACATCCGCCGTTTCCTCGGCGCCAAGGGCGACCCTTACGCCAAGGTCGGGCTCGATACCGACGGACGCGCCGGCATCGATTGGGGCGTCTACGGGGTGCCGGAAACCTTCATCGTCCGGGGCGACGGGTCGCTGGCGTTCAAGCTCGTCGGCCCGATGACAGCGGCGACGCTCGAGAGCGAAATCAAGCCGCAAATCATGAAGGCGATGAATTAGGTCGCCCTGATCAAGACGCCTCCGAAGCCGTTGCGCCGCGCGCGCTTCATTGCGTCTTCGGCAGCAAAGATTCGAGCGCCATGAGCAGCGCCATCTGGATCGCCAACTCGATCAGCGGCCGCGTCGCGGGCGTCGCGGGGATGGCTCCGACCAGGTCGTCGAGGCCATTTTCGATCGCCTCGCTCAACTGGGTCGCGCCGGCCTGGATATGCGAGCTTGCGGCGCTCATCAGCGCCTGCCGCTTGGCTTCCGCGCGGTCGCGAAACACGTCCTTCGCCGAGCGCGCCAGCGCGCCGGCCGCGTTGCGGACGGAGCCTCGCCGATCGAAACGGTCGCCCGACCGGGATCGAGCAAGCGCAAACGCGAACAGGCCGATCCCCAGGCCGATCAGCGCCGTCGGCACGGGGTGACGGCGCGCGCCAAAATCGAAAACCGCCGCTGGGGTAATGTCACGCAGTCCGCTCTCTTGCGCGATCTCGTCGGCGAGGTTGGAGGGCGTGAGGTTGGCCCTGAGCTGAGCCCAGGTCGAACTCAACTCAGCGCGGGTCCGGTCGGCCTCTTGCTCATACTCGACCGGTTTCAGGGCATGGTCCTGCAATTCAGCGTCTCCCCAGAAGCGAGGACAACTGCGCGAAGCTGCGCGTAGGCAGCAGTTTCTCGGGCCGCAACGCCTTGCCGCCGGAACGCAACAGCAGGAAGCCGACGATCAGCCCGACGACCGCCACGATCAGGCATGCGCCGTCGAGCGGAACTCCGAGCCGGACAAGAAAAGCGCTCGCCGCCGCAAAGAGAAAGATGAACCCCACAAACGCAATCGCCGCGCCCGCCGCGAGCGCAATCGCGCCCGACGAAAGGGAGCCGGCGCTCTGCGCCAGCTCCGCCTTCGCCAGGTCGATTTCTATAGCTGATCAGCCGTTGAACCTGCCTGATCAGCTCAACGATCAGCTGAGGCGTCGTCGCCATATGCGACCTCCCAATGCCAAGAGCCGCATCAAGAGCCGCATCAGGTCATCTTGCCGATCAGCACTCCGATCAGAGCAGCGACCGCGACCGCGCTCCACGGATTCCTGCGAATGCGCGTTCCCATGTCCTCTTCCATCGTGGCCAGCTTGTCCTGAGCCATGGCCGCCGATTGCGAAAGATTGTCGCTCGCCGCTCCAACCGCACCCATGACCTGATCGCGCGTCGTCGACGCCTGCTTCTGCACAAGCGCGGTCACGGTTTGCGTCAGCTTGGCGATTTCGTCCTGAATCCCGGTGAGGTCGATCGACGAGGCGGCGTCGATGCCGCTCGCGACCGCGTCCTTGGCGCCGCTCATCGCGTCCTTCGCGTTCCCCACGGCCGATTGGGCCTTGCCGGCAAGTTCGTCGTAGCGGCCCTGCGCCGTCGTCGATTTGTCCTTGAGCAGATTGCCGGCCATCTGCTCGCCCTGTCCGAATGCAGACCGCCCGGCGCCCTCGATATTGTCTCTGTTCATTGTAGTCTCCTTCGTCGGCTACGCGGGGACTACGCGCCAGATCGGAACTTGTTCCAAAAAGGCTGGGTTTCTTTCGCGGCGGGAGCGAAGGGAGCCGCGGCCAGCGGCAGGCTGAGGCGACCTTGCGGGCCGCGCGATCTAGGGTTGCGGCCCCCACAGGCGCACTTCATGCTCGGCGCGAAAGACATTGCTGTAGAGGCCGTTGATCCACTGCCGGCCGCTCGAGGTCACGTTCAGGTAGCGGATGGCGTCCTGAATGAACGGAGACACCCTCTCCCAGTAGAATTGCGGATATTGGTCGACCATGTCGGCCGGCAATTCGTAGCCGAGCTGCCTCGTCAGGCCGACTTCCTCGAACTCGTGGTAGAGCGCGTTGGCCTTCCTCAGGTAGTGCGGATCGCCGAGCTGACCGACGAGGTCGGCGGCCCGCAGCAGCGCCGCCCATTCGCCAACATCGTGGACGTCGGGGCCGGACGAATATGGAAAGCGCGTGTGCTCGATCGCGCCCGCGATCAGCGGGGCGTCGAGCTCTTCGACCTGCCCCAGCCGATCCATGACGAAGAGCTTCGACCGTTCGACATGATAGGGCGCGAGCGCGGCGTCGGAGGAACCCCGCGGCAGTTTCACCTTTCGGCCGCTGGCCTCGACGACGAGGCCGTCGCTCCCGTCCCCCTTGATGATCCCGCGGACGTAGCCGATGTCGTGCGCCAGACAGGCGGCGATGAAGTTCGAATATTCGACCGGCGTCGAATTCGATCAGCATCGCACGCCCTTTGAAGATGTCGTGGCCGGCCAGGGTGATGAGCATCGTGTGCTCGACGTTGTGGTAGAGGGCGTCGCTGTTGCCGATGCATTCCAGGGTGAGCTGCGCCGCGAAGGGAATGACTTCGGCCAGGCGCGCATGCGAGCGCCCGAACCGATCCTTCATGTCGGCGGCGAGGAACGAGCCTAGCGCGTCGGCCGCGAGCTTGGGCAGCGTGATCATGGATCGCCCTCGACGATAGAGCCAACGGCGGAACGCCGGCTCAGCGCGCGCACCTTAGCCGATGACGCGTTCAGGCGGAATCGCCATCGCGGGGGCCCGTGGGGGCGTCGCAAGCCGCCGTCTTTCGCGGCTGCGCTGAACTCCTCCGGCCGCCGCTCAGTACGGCGTCCCGTCCTTGTGGACGAACCGCCATCCGCCTTCGAGGCGCGCGGCGGCCAGATCGTCATCGGGGTAGTCCACCGCATCTCCCGGCGTGCGGTCGCCGATCTCGAGATAGACGACCTCCTCGTCCGTCTCGTTGACGAGCTGGTGGGCGTCGCCGGTTCCGGCCTTGAAGCCGGCGCACATGCCGGCTTTGAGCGCGGTGCGGCCGGCGTCGGTGATCAGCGTCGGCTTGCCTTCGAGAACATAGACGAACTCGTCCTGCTTGGCGTGGGAATGGCGGATCGACGAGGTCCCGCCGGGCTTGAGCCGCGTGAGGTTGACGCCGAAGTTCACAAGCCCGAACAGGTCGCCGAGCGGCCGCTTGTCGCGCCCCTTCATTCGGGAGAAGAACGGCTCCGGGTAGTTCGAGAGCTTCGCCCGCGGCGGCACGTCGGCGGCGAGAAGCGCGACCGGGCGGCTGGCGTCATTGGACATGGGGTCACCTCCGGACGGACTGATAGTCCTTCCGTCCCCGCCTGTCATCGCGCCCGCTCTGGCGTCGCGGGCGTTTCATCCTTAAATGGTGCGGCTGACAGGAGTGGTGGCCATGGAAGGGTTCCTCATTCGCGCGGCCGTGGTCGCGATCGGGTTGTGGCTGGCCTCGAAGATGGGGCTGGTCGCGTTCAATTCGACCGGGACGCTGGTCGCCGCGGCGCTCGTGCTCGGCGTCGTCAACGCCTTCGTGCGTCCGGTCATCGTCCTCCTCACCCTGCCGATCACGCTGCTGACGCTTGGGCTGTTCCTGCTCGTCATCAATGCTTTGATGATCATGCTCGTCGCCTGGCTCATCCCGGGCTTCCTCGTTGGCGGCTTCTGGTCGGCGGTGTTCGCGGCGATCGTGGTCAGCCTGACGAGCTGGGTCATGTCCGGCTGGATCGGCCCGCGCGGCCGGGTCGAGGTCATGACGATGCGGCAGCCGGGCGGGCGCTGGGAGTAGTCGGCGCCGCGCAATGACGTCAGGTGGCGCCGCCTGAGATAAAGATCCGGGCACAACCAGCATCCCGCGCGCACAACTCTTGATTGAAATCTGAGACTCACCTACCGGTCGTGATTGATCACGAACGAAGGCCTCGTCGCGCCGATCTGATTCGGCTTTGTGATGGCGGCTTCCGCGAGCTGACGCGTCAGTAAATCGAAACCGCGTAAGCGCGGCGCGCGCGCCCGTTGGCGTTCAGCGTCATCACCGGCGGCGGCCGGAGAAAGCATGGCGTCGCTCCCGCCGCTTCCATCCTTACGAAGAGGCTGAGATGACAGAGGAATCCTTTGTCGACTCGCAGGATCGGCTTCACTCCGAAATGGTCCGGATCTGGAGCCGGCTCCTGGAGACTTCGCACTTTTCCATCGACGACGATTTCTTCGACAAGGGCGGCGACTCGCTGCTCGCGACCGAACTCATGCTCGAGCTCCGCCAGCTGACCGGAAAGTCGCTGCCCGACAGCGTGCTGTTCGAGAATACGACGATCCGATCGCTCGCTCTGAGGCTCGGCCAAAGCGAGACGCCGGAAGCCAAGGCCCGTGGTCCGGGTCGGGCCCGGCTCCGATGGCGCGGCGCCCTTGCTCTTTTTCCATGGCGACTGGACCTGGGGCGGATTCTATGTCGAGCACCTCGCGCGAAAGCTCGGCCCCGAATTTTCGCTCATCGCGGTTGCTCCGCATGGACAGGGGGACGAGCCCATTCCGCCTTCGATCGAAGCGATGGCGGCCGATCGATTGCCGGCGATTCTGGCGGAGCAGCCGGCCGGGCCTTACCGGCTGGCCGGGCATTGCGTCGGCGGAATTGTGGCGCTGGAAACTGCGCGTCTGCTGACGCGGCTGAACCATCGGGTCGAGGCGGTCGTGATGATCGATTCTCCGCTGATGGTCGGCGGCGGCGCGGCGCCAAGGCTCGCGGAAGCGGAGCGCCCGGGCGCGGACATGAGAACGCGCGAGACGGCCGCGGCGCCGGACGACGCGCCGGTCGAACCGGCGAGCCCCGAATTCGATCAGGGGCTGGAAGATTACCAGAGATCTCTGGCCGCCTACTCGCCCGCTCCGCTGGCCGTAAGCCTTCTTGTGCTCGCCTCCAAATTCGATGGCCGCGTTTGGGTTCGGCTGAGCGGCGACGCCGAACTCGTCGAGATCCCCGGAGGCCATTTCGACTGGGTGACCGGCCGAATCAACGACCTCGCTCGCTATTTGAGGTCCTGGCCGGCCGTGAGCGGTCGCGCGGCCGGGTCGAGGTCATGGACCGCCCCCGGGTGGTGAAAGGGCCTTCCCTCCGATCGCGAAGCAACCGCGAGATCGCGACGCTTCCCTATCCTAGCTCGCCTACCCCAGCTCGAAGCTCGTCATTCCGAAGCAGCGGTCGAGCCGCATCTCGGGGCTGCCGTTCTTGTACATGCGCGCCGTTTCGAATGTGGGCGTCATCCGAAAGCGGCCAGCGAGCCCAAGGGCGGCCGGATTGGCTTCCGGCGTATCGAGAAACACCGGAGCGCCGGGCGCGCGGGCGATGAGGCCGGCAAGAAGGCGCTCCGCGGTTTCACTGTCGTCAGCGAACAGCGGGCCGATCTTGAATCCCTCGCGACATGCCCGGAGAACGCCGTAACCTCTCAATGCTTCCCCGTCCATGACGCCGAGGGCGTGGGCTTGCGGTTGCCCGATCCATGAGGCGAGAAACGCATCGCGCGGCGCCGGAAAAGCGATCCGGTCGTAGCGCGCAACTTCGTCGATCGGGACTGTCGCGAGATCGACCAGGCCGGGCGGCGCCGCGCCGCCGCCTTCGCCACGCTGGCGAATGTTACGAAACGCGAGTGCGAAACCGGATCTGCGGTAGTTGTCCTGCTGGGCGACGACCCCGTCGAGGCCCACGATCCGATCGCCGAGACAGTCGAGCGCCGCGCGCCACAGTTTCAGGCCGAAGCCGCGGCCGCGGAATTCGGGCCTCACGATATAGAGGCCGAGGAAGCCAAAGACCGCGTCGTAGCGCACCGCGGACACCGAGCCGGCCGGAGCGCCGTCAAGCTCGCCGAGAAGGAAGCCCTGCGGGTCGGCGGCGTAGAATGAGCGCGCGTCGTGAAGGCCGGGATTCCACCCCTCCGCCGCCGCCCATTCGAGCGCGAGCGCAAGATCGGCTTCGGTCATCCGGCGTACCGCGAGAGCCTTGTCGCCCATGAGGAGCTCCGCGCGCCTCGAGCCTCAGGCCAGGCTCGCGGCGGCGACTTCGCCGTCGGTGATGTAGCGGTTGACCCGTCCGACGCGCAGGCTCTGGCCGGCGGTGTAGGACGTCACGCTCATGATCGCGCCGACGCTCGTCAGCTCGCTGACGATGAAATCGCGTTCGGCGTCAGCGTCGGCGTCGGTCCGGTGGGTGATCTGGAAGGTGAACCGGGTCAGCGAGATGCCGGTGTCCTTTGTCCCGGCGCCCACCCACAGCGCCGGCGCATCGAGCGGCGGGCGGTCGATGTTGAGCCAGAACTCGGGCGTTCCGAGGGTCTCCTCCCCCTGCTCCATGTTGAGCGCCCAGAAGCGGACGTGGTGGCGCTTGCGCGGACTGCCGTCGATCGCCTTCTGGAAGCCCACGTCCTGACCGCGTCCGAACAGAAAGAGCGTGCTGAACGGGGCGGCCGGATAGGGCCGGTTGAACACGAAGGCGACGACCATCCGCCATGAGCTCCGGAGGCCGAGCCGGTCAGCCTCGGTCCAGCCCGCCGCGGCGAAGGCGGCGCGCAGCTTGTCGAGTTCGCCGATCAGCACGAGATTGACCGGGTCTCCCGGCAGCCCGTCGCCGGTCACGGTGAAGCTCGGCACGCTCTTGCGCTGCATGATCTTGAGGTTCATGCGCACGACGCGCGGCAGGATGACGTAGGCCGCGAGCGCGTAGACGAGGCTCAGCGCCAAAATCGTCGGCACCCGGCTGTCGGTGATCCGGAAAACGAAGACGATCAGCCAGATCGCGACGATGCCGAGCCCCACAACGGCCAGGCGCTCAAGGAAACGCTTCAGAATCCCCAAATTCCCGCCCCTTCGGCGCTTTCGCGGCGCTCCCTCGAATTCGTGCGCCCAACTCTGCCCCTCACGGCGCCCTCAGACAAGCGGGAGGTCGGATGGACTTCGGACCGGCTCGGACGGACGGCGGCCCGCGCCGCCGGTCAGCGCGCGAGCTCGTCAGCGAGCCTTTGCAGGAAATCGAGGCAGGCGACAAGCTGCGCCTCGTCGACGAATTCGTCGGGCTTATGCGCCTGATCGATCGAGCCCGGGCCGCAGACGATGGTCGGCAATCCCGCCGCCTGGAAATGTCCGGCTTCGGTGGCGAACGAGACGGCGACCGTCTGGTTCGACCGAGTGAGCCTCAGCGCCAGTTGCTCTGCCGCGGAGCCCGCAGCGGCGGCGAGCGGCGGCACATCGACCTCCATCGTGGTCAGGACCGCCGGGCCCGACACGAAGCGGGTGAGCCGCGGCGTCGCGACCTCGTCGACAAACGCTTGCACCTTGGCGATCGCGGAAGCGGTCGTGACGCCCGGCAGGCCGCGAAATTCCCAATGGAACACGCATTCCCGCGCCAGGATGTTGCGCGCCGTGCCGCCCTTGATCATGCCGACGTGAAGCGTGGAATAGGGCGGCGTGAAGCGCGGATCGAGCGGGCCTTCCTCGTAGGCGCGAGCGAGGCGGCCGATCTCGCTCACGATATCGGCGCCGATGGCGACCGCATTGGCGCCGAGCGCCGGCAGGGCCGAATGGGCTTCATGGCCGGTGACCAGCGTCCGGAAGGTTGCGATGCTCTTGTGCGCGTTCGCGACCGCCATCATCGTCGGTTCGCCGACAATGGCCGCAGCCGGAAGCGGCTCGCCCTTGCCGAACAGGGCGATGACGTCGCGGGAGCCGAGGCAGGTGGTCTCCTCGTCGTAGCTCAGCACGATGTGCACCGGCCGCTTGAGCTTCGCGTCCCTGAACGCGGGCGCCATCGCGAGCACGCAGGCGCCGAAGCCCTTCATGTCGCAAGCGCCGCGGCCATAGAGCCGACCGGCCTCCTCGCGTAACTTGAAGGGCGGGCTCGACCATGGCTGCCCCTCGACCGGGACCACGTCGGTATGGCCTGACAGCACGACGCCGCCATCGACCCGGGGGCCGATCGTGGCGAGGATCGCCGCCTTGTCGCCGGCCGCGTTCGGCGCGCGCCGCGCCTTCAGCCCCAGCGAGCCGAGATAGGCCTCGACGAAGTCGACGACCGGCAGGTTGGAGGCGTCGCTGACGCTCTCGATGGCGATCAGCCGCGCGAGCAGCGCCTTGGCCTCGGCGAGACGGCCTTCGCCGCTCATTCGACTTCCAGCGACAACCGGCCGCCTCTCTGGCATATGGGAACGGTGGACGGCGCGACGGGCGCCGCTAGAATGCCGGTTCCATGTACGAGGCCGTTACGCATCGGGTCAAAGTCACCGTCGAGCCTGCCTTCGATCCGGAGCGCTCCGACCCGGATCTACCGCGCTATTTCTGGCGCTATTCTATCGAAATCGCGAATCTCGGCGACCAACCCGTGACGCTGATCGAACGCCACTGGCGGATCACCGACGCCTACGGCCGCCAGCTGGACGTCAACGGACCGGGCGTCATCGGCGAGCAACCGACGATCGAGCCGGGAAAATCATTCCGCTACACGTCGGGATGTCCGTTGACAACGCCGAGCGGGCTGATGGTTGGCGAATATTCGATGGTCAATCCTGAAGGACGGCGCTTCAAGGTCTCCATCCCCGCCTTCTCGCTCGATTCGCCCGACGGGAAGCGAGTGCTGAACTAGCTCACGCTACCGAGCGAGACTGGCGATATAGGCGCCGAGGTCCCTGGCTTCGTCGCGGCTGAGCTGCATGTCCGGCATTTTCGGATGCGGGTCCATGAGGAATTGGGCGATGGATTCGGCGTTGAAGCCTTGGATCTTGGCAATCGTCGCAAAAGCCGGCACGTTGTCCGCGCCGCGCGTCTGGTCGGCTGCCACGACATGACAGGCCGCGCACCAGCGTTTCGCCAGTATTTCGCCTTGCGCCGGATCGCCGGGCGCGGCGCTCGCCGACGGCCCCGCCGAAAAGCGCGAACGCAACCGCAAGCATGGCCGCGCGCGCGACGCGCGACTTGCGATATGACGGATGCTTCATCGGCCTGACTCCCCGCGACCGATGCAGGATAGGCCGCGGCCTTCTTCCGCCATAGGGGCGAAATGTCGCGCCCGCGGACAACGAAAAAGGCGGCCCGCCTGGGGCCGCCCTTCGCCGTGCGGCAGACGTCGAACCCGTCAGTAGGAATAGTACATATCGAACTCGACCGGGTGCGGCGCCATCTCGAAGCGCATGACCTCGGTCATCTTGAGCTCGATATAGCTGTCGATGAAGTCGTCGTTGAACACGTCGCCCGCCTTCAGGAAGGCGCGGTCCTTGTCGAGGTTCATCAGCGCTTCGCGCAACGACCCGCAGACGGTCGGGATCTTCTTCAGCTCCTTCGGCGGCAGGTCGTAGAGGTCCTTGTCCATCGCCGAGCCGGGGTCGATCTTGTTGGTGATGCCGTCGAGGCCGGCCATCAGCATCGCCGAGAAGGCGAGATAGGGATTGGCCATCGGGTCGGGGAAGCGAACCTCGACGCGCTTCGCCTTCGGGTTCGCGGTCCATGGGATTCGGCACGACGCCGAGCGGTTGCGCGCCGAATAGGCGAGCAGCACCGGCGCCTCGTAACCGGGGACGAGCCGCTTGTAGCTGTTGGTCGACGGGTTGGTGAAGCCGTTCAGCGCCTTGGCGTGCTTGATGATGCCGCCGATATAATAGAGGCATTCCTGGCTGAGGTCGGCGTATTTGTTGCCGGCCATGATCGGCTTGCCGCCTTTCCAGATCGACTGGTGGACGTGCATGCCCGACCCGTTGTCGCCGAAGATCGGCTTCGGCATGAAGGTCGCGGTCTTGCCGTAGCTCTGGGCGACCATATGGATGCAGTATTTATAGACCTGCATGTGGTCCGCCATGATGGTCAGCGGGCCGAACTTGAGGCCGAGTTCGTGCTGGGCCGAGGCGACCTCGTGGTGGTGCTTCTCGACCACCGCGCCCATCTGCGCCATCGCCGCCAGCATCTCGCCGCGCATGTCCTGCGCCGAATCCTGCGGGGGAACCGGGAAATAGCCGCCCTTGGTGCGGATGCGGTGGCCAAGGTTGCCGCCCTCGTAGGGGGTGTCCGAATTGGTCGGCAATTCGATCGAATCGATCTGGAAGCCGGAGTTGTAGGGCGCTGAGGAGAACCGCACATCGTCGAACACGAAGAACTCGGCTTCCGGGCCCACAAACACGGCGTCGCCGATGCCGGTCGACTTGAGATAAGCCTCGGCCTTCTTGGCGATGCCGCGGGGATCGCGATTGTAGGGCTGGCCGCTCGCCGGATCGAGAATGTCGCAGTTGATGACCATGGTCGAAGCGGCGAAGAACGGGTCCATGCAGGCGGAGCTCGGGTCGGGCATCAGCGTCATGTCGGATTCGTTGATCGCCCGCCAGCCGGCGATCGAAGATCCGTCGAACATCAGCCCCTCGGCGAACGCCTCCTCGTCGATCAGCGTCTGGTCGAAGGTGACGTGCTGCCATTTGCCGCGCGGATCGGTAAAGCGCAGATCGACGTATTTGACATCGTTGTCCTTGATCGCCTTCAGGACTTCCTTGGCGGTCTTCATGGTTCGCCTTTCCTCAGAATAAGGTTCGTCTATTCCCTGCCCGCCGCGGGGAGCGGCGGGTCGCCCTTTGTTGAGCCCCCGAAATGGCGCTAGACGGCGTCCGCGCCGGTCTCGCCGGTGCGGATCCGGATGGCCTCGTCGATCTGCGATACAAATATCTTGCCATCGCCGATGCGGCCGGTCTGGGCCGCGCTCCGGATCGCCTCGATCGCCGGACCGAGGTTTTCGTCCGAGACCACGACCTCGATTTTCACCTTCGGCAGAAAGTCGACGACATATTCGGCGCCGCGGTAAAGCTCGGTATGGCCCTTCTGGCGGCCGAAGCCCTTCGCTTCCAAAACGGTAATACCCTGGATTCCCGCCTCCTGGAGCGCCTCTTTCACTTCATCGAGCTTGAACGGCTTGATGATCGCCTCGATCTTTTTCATTTTTTCGAAACTCCTCAACCCGATCGTTTTGCCCCGTCGCGGCGGGCCGGAAGCCGCGCGCGGGGCTCAATAGCATCGGAGCAGGGATCGCGCTACCTGGGCGGAGAGTGGCGCCGGAATGGGAGAACGATCCGCTTGGGCGCCTCGATAATAGGCAGTCTGGCGAAATTACAGGCGACCGATCAGACCGTCGGGCCCCATTCGCCCGAACCGAAGATCCGCCATGACGTCAGCCCCGCCTTGGCGACCACAATCCTGCCCGACTTGGCGAGCGCGACCAGATGGGCGAAGACGCGCGGGTGGCGCCAGGCCATCGGCCGCTCCGGCGCGCAAACGGCCCGGTATTCGTCGCTGTCGCCGTCCTCCATCAGGATCGTGCCGACGAGGTCGGGACGCAATTGCCGCGGCAGGTCGCGCCGCGTCAGCCATTCGCACTCGAAGTCGCGGCAGACCTCCGGGCGCTCGGCGTAGATCGCGCAGCCGCCGCCGACGCGGCAATTGACGCACAAGGGGCCAGCCGGCTTGTTGAAATGCGCGATCTCGAGCGCCGAGCAGCACATCGTGCAAGCCCCGCAGGATTTTCCCGGCGCTGCGGCCATCATTCCCTCTCGCGCTCTCTTCCCCGCCTGGCGGGAGCCTGCTCGAAGGCTCACTCCCTATCACTGTTCGAGCGCCGGAGTGAGATGGAGGTTCGAATTTATCCCCGGAGCGCGGCGCCCCGCGGGGTCGAGCGCCCGATGGATGGACAGCGCAAACAGCGCGGCGATGGTCGAGCGGCGCAAGCGGCGCGCCGACCGCGCCGGCCGCGGCGCGTGAAATGAGCGGCAGCACGAACGCGAGCATGAGCGTCGCCTTTTCAAACGGCAGAAAGCCGCGCTCAAGTCCGTTGCGGAAGAGTGAGACGAGGGGGATGGCGAGGAGGGTCAGGTCGTAGTCGAGCAGGAACGGGCTCGCGAGCAGGCCGGCGCAGACGATCGCGGCCGGTTCGCCCGCGGCCCGAAACGCGCGCCGCTCGAGCCGCCAGAGCGCGGCGACGACCGCGAGCGCGGTTGCGATCTGCGCTCCCCAGGCAAGCGCGAGCGACCCGTGCATGAGCCGAACCGCGGCGAACACGCTCTGCATTTTCTCGTCGCCGACGAGATTATTCTCCAGCGCCGAGCGGGCGAGCCCGCCGGCGGCGAAGAAGCCTTGCCACGTCGGCGCGCCGAACGCGGCGAGCGAAGCCGCCGAAAACGCCGCCGCGGTCGCCGCGGCTGCGATCAGCGTCGTCCACCGCCGGGAAAAGACGAGCGCGAACGGAATCGCCAGCGCCAGGTGCGGCTTGAACGCCATCGCGCCGAAAAGAACGCCCGCGAGCGCTGGGCTCGTGTCCATCGCCAACAGGCCGCCGCCGATCAGCGCGGCGCTCAAGAAGCCGTTCTGCCCATGCGCGGCGTTGACGAACACAGCCGGAAACGCGAGGAACGCCACCGGGTCGAGCGACGGCAGATAGCCGCGCAGCACGCGATAGAACGCATAGCCGGTCGCGGCGAGCCAGGCGGCGAGCGACCAGAAATAGGTGGTCAGCGCCAGCGGCAGGCAGATCAGGAGCGCAGGCGGCGGGTAGAAGAACGCCGTATAGCCGAGCTTCGGACCGAACAGCGCTTTCTGCGCCGCCCAATGCGCGCCGACGTCGTAGGCAAGCTCCGGGCTGCCGTCGAGCGCCAGGCGGGACGCAGCGTAGAAGCTGACGAAATCGGTTCCGATCGGCTTGCCTTCGCGATCGACGCCGCCGGGGCTCAGCGCGATCCAGCCGGCGGCGCCGACCAGGGTCACGGCAAGCAGGATCCGGGCATAGGCGCGCGCCCGCCCGGCGTCGAGCCAGGCGCAATCGCCGAGCGCCGTCGCCGCCCGGCGGATCAAGGGGACCATGTCCGTGTCTCGCCTGCGTGGTGGACCGCGCAGGGTAACGCCGGCCGGTTAATGGGCGCATAAGCCGGGGCCCGCCGGATCGGCCGCCCGGTGATTTGCGCGCTGCCGGGCGCTTCGGTGTACGAGTGCGGCGGACCCCCCCGTCACTTGAGCCGCCTTTGCGCGGGCTGGCGGCGACAACATTTGGCCGTTGACACCTCACGCTGGACCCGTCCCTCAGGCACGTCGTCCCTTTGTTGTTCCTCATTATGATCCTCTACTTTGTGTCCTACCACATATGCTATCATCGGCGTCGCCAGCGCTACTGGCGCGCCTTTGCACCTTGTCCCATGGTGCCTCCTGTGAGGCCGGGCTCCGTATCACTCTCGGTGTGGCCTGAAGCGACCACGGCCTATGTCCGGCCTCACGCCGACGCCGACTGCACGGGCTACGACCCGTGCGCCGGTTGCGCGGTGAGGCCCACACCCCCTCACTCTTCCCAGGTGGCTCCTCCGACACCTGGCCGGCTGACACCTCGCGTTGCTCGGACGCTCCGCCCCGTCAGGGCGGGCGTCCTTCCCTCCTCCGCTGGGGCCGCCTAACCGGTACCACCGCCCGCCCCCCCGCCCATGGGTGCTGCGTGCGGGTCTTTGCTCAGTGACGTGGTTATGTTGATTTTTGCCTTCTCGATATCGGGGTCGAGTTCCGGTTTTTGCCGATAAATTCAACTATTCTGGTGTTGTCGCCGGCGCCTCCTGGACTGAATGGTCTGCGGGCCAAGCCGGTATATGTTATGGTCCGCTCACCGACCCATCCGGCATGACCACTCGCGCAGGACCCGGCTTCGGCCCCGGCGCCGACTTCAATGCCGCAGCGCGCGGTCGATCGCCCGGATGGCCCGCCATTCGGGATGTCCTTCAGTTTGTTGTCCAATGCCGAGACAAGATCCTCGCGGGCGCGGTAGCTCGAACGTCACTCAACTCGTCTCCATCTGGCCCTTTTGCGGTGAGAATGCAAGTCAAGTGACATGCCAATGATTCAATCATGTGCAAGAGCGGGCCTCCCTGCCCCGGGCGTCGTGGGGTTGAACCCGCTCCCAACCTCGGGCGTCAAGTCATCGCGCGAGCGTTGGCGCGGCGTTTGTCAATATTTGCCGTACAGCGCGTGAATATCCCACCAGCCGTCAATCGACCCTGGCCTGGCGGCCGACGGATTGGGTATAGAACTTGAATGCGCTCGCTGGCTCGAGCCACTCCCCCGGCAGTTCCCGGCCGAACGGGCCCGACGAACCAACTCCGAAACTATGCTCCACACTTCGGCCCTCAAGCGCGACCTTTGGCGGCGAGTAGTCTCTGATCGCAACCTGATTGATGAATTTGAATTGTCTTGCGCCAGTCTCGTAGAGCGCGATCAGGCAGTCAATGCCATCGTCCTCAAACGAGGCAAGCGGGCCTATCGCCCACCGCGTAAGGTCTCGGCAATAGCGGCGTCCAGCCCCTCGACATCGATTTTGAGGTAATAGGGCATGCCGTACTTGCCGATAAGGTAGTCCAAGCGGCGGCACGGCACCTCCAACGTGGAGAAGCGCGTATTGTCGCGAGTTCCCAGTCGCTTTCAAATGAACTCCATTCGTCGATATCGAGATTGAGATAAAACGTCAGAACCCCCTCCGAGTTATGGAGTCCAATATTTTCCACAAACAAACGTTTGTCGGCTATTCGGACCGAAATCTTCGCGACGAGTTCAGCCTGGATTGGCGTCAACTCCAACCACGCGAAAGCCTTTTTCAACCTTCCCCTACCCCACACACAACCCACACCCCCCCCCCCCCGACCCAACAGCCGGAGGTCGGCTACTCCCGGCGCGACATCGGCTCTCGGGCGACAATCATTTGTGATAATCCGAAGTCCGTGCTATTCTGCCGGGCATCGTCGGGGCTCACCTCATCCGACCTCGCGCCTTCAGCGGCGGCGAGGGTCGGAGCGGCGGGCGGCTCCGGGGCTGGTCAAGGCGGGAGGAGGATCGTCCGGATCTAAGCTATTGAAGGAACTGGACTATCGCAGAAAACACCGCTTTGCTTTCCTTCCGCCTGGTCTCGGTTTTCCTTCCGCCAGGCCTTTGTTTTCCTTCCGCCGGGCCTTTGGTTTTCCTTCCATCGGCTTTGCAATCCTTCCCTCAATCCCGCTCGCCCGGGGCATGGGCGCGCTTGCGCCCGCGCGCCGTCGCGAGCCGGTAGGCGCCGGGCGTCAGGCCGACTGATTTACGGAACTGGCGCGTGAAGGCGGCCTGGTCGGCATAGCCGCATTCGAGCGCGAGTTCGCTCAACGGCGCTTCGGTATGGCGCAGGCGGTCGCACGCCCGTCCGATCCTGAGCCGCGACAGGTATTGGCCGGCGGAGAGGCCGAACAAGGCCCGAAGCCTCTGGTCGAACTGGAACGGCGAGAGCCCGGCCCGCCCTGCGAGATCGGGAACCCGCAGCGGCTCATCGAGATGGTCGTCGATGAAGGCGAGCGCGTCGGAAAGAGCCGCCGGGACCGAGCCTGGCCGCGACAAGGCCGGCGCGTCGCGGGAAATGCCGGCGAGGCCCCGAATGGCGCCGTCGCCGTCGACCAGCGGCTCCTTCCAGGTCAGGCACCAGCCCTCGCTGCCGTCCGGATAGAGATGAAGCTCCATCCGGCCGCGGATCGAGAGGCCCTCGGCGATGACCTTGAGATCCTGGGCCTCGAAACGCTCGCCGAGCGGCGGGCCGAACGCTTCGCTCGCCTTGCGGCCGATCAGCCCCTGCTTGTCGGCGAAGTTGCAGCGATCCGCGAGCGTCTGGTTGACCGCAACATAGCGCGCCTCGCGATCCTTGATGAAGAAGACGATGTCGGCGACGTGATCGAACAGCTCGACCGCCGGAAACGGCCGCCCGAGGACAGCCGCCAGCGCCGCCGCGGGATCGCCCACGGCCGGGGCGGGCGCGGTTTTGCCCATTTTCAAGCGGCGGCCTGTCTTTTCATCAAGAACGGAGGAGGAGGACATGCGAATGTGCCGGAAGTGACGGCCCGACACTAGGAGCCTGTCTGGATAATAGCGGATTGTGGTGGCGGCGTTTGCTCGAATCGGATTCTGTTTGCTTATGAGCAAGACCTTCCGGCCCTGGACGATCGATCAGCCGCTGTTGTTGCCGCCGAGCGTTCAGGACTTTGTCGGCGAGGACCATCTGGCTCGCTTCATTTTGGCGCTTGTGCTCGAGCCTCTCGACCTTGGTGAGATCGAAGCCGCGTATGCGAGCGAGCGCGGGCAGCCGCCGTTTGACCCGGCGATGATGACGGCGCTGTTGCTGTACGGCTATTGCAACGGCGTCTACTCGTCGCGCCGGATCGCCAAGGCGGCGCGCGAACGGGTCGACTTCCTGAGCATTGTCGGGCTCGATCCGCCGGATTTTCGCACCGTCTCCGACTTCCGCAAGCGGCACTTGAAGGCGCTTTCTGGACTGTTCGGGCAAGTTCTCAAGCTGTGCGAACAGGCGGGACTTGTGAAGCTCGGCCATGTCGCGCTCGACGGGACGAAGATCAAGGCGAACGCCTCCAAGCACAAGGCGATGAGCTACGAGCGCATGGAGAAGCGTGCGGCGGAGCTCGAGGCCGAGGTCGAGCGGTGGCTGAGCGCAGCCGAGGCTGCGGACGCCGAGGAAGACAGAGCCTTCGGCCGCGACAAGAGCGGCGAGGAGCTGCCCAAATGGGTCGCCGACAAGAAGAAGCGCGTCGAGAAGATCCGGGCGGCGAAGGCCGAATTGGAGGCCGAGGCGAAAGCGGCCGCGGCGGCCAAGGCCAAAGCGCAGGCCGAGGAGCGGCGACAAGCCGAGGGCCGCAAGAAACCGGGCAGGCCCGCCGCCCCGCCATCCGAAGAGCCTGACCCCAAAGCGCAGAAGAACTTCACCGATCCCGAAAGCCGCATCATGAAAACCAAGGACGGCTTCATCCAGGGCTACAATGCGCAGGCGGCGGTCGACGCGACGGCGCAGGTGATCGTCGCCCACGGCCTCGACGCGAAGCAGAGCGATCAACATCAATTGGCGCCGATGGCCGACGCCATCGAAGCCAATCTGGGCAAGAAGCCGACGCAACTGTCGGCGGACGCGGGCTATTGCTCCGACGCCAACCTTACAGCGATGGAGGAACGCGAGATCGACGCCTATATCGCGCCGGGGCGGGCCAAGCACGCCGGGGAAGGAGAAGGCGGCGGCGCCCGCGTCGCCGCCATGCGCGAAAGAATCAAGGCCGGCGGGCACTCCAGCCCCTACCGCTTAAGAAAGCAGCTGCCCGAGCCGGTGTTCGGACAGATCAAGCAGGCGCGCGGCTTCCGTCAGTTTCTCTTGCGCGGCGTCGAGAAGGTCGCCAACGAGTGGGGCCTCGTCTGCCTCGCCCACAATATCTTGAAGCTCGCCCAGGGGCGGACCCCGTCCCTGGCCGCACTCGCAACCGGCTGAGCTTCGCCACCTCGGAAACGGTGCAACGAACGATGGCCGCAAAGCTTCCACCCAACCTTACATCAAACCGGATGCGCGAATTTGCTGCATCCGGCTCTCCGACTGGCTTGAGCGGTTCAAATCCCATCTCGCCGAGGATTAAGCAGACAGGCTCCTGCTAGGAAGCGCCAACATGTCCTCGCAAGTTTTTTCCGGAACCATGCCGGCCCTGATGACGCCCTGCGGCGCCGATCGGCGCCCGGATTTCGACGCTCTCGTCCGCACCGGCCGTCAGCTCGTCGACGCGGGAATGTCCGCGCTCATCTACTGCGGATCGATGGGCGACTGGCCGCTTCTGACCCTCGAGCAGCGGATGGAGGGCGTCGAGCGCCTGACGGCCGCCGGCCTGCCGGTCATTGTCGGCACGGGGGCGCAGAACACCATGCAGGCCGCCGCCCTGGCGCGGCACGCCAAGGAAAAAGGCGCGCGCGGGCTGATGATCATCCCCCGCGTCCTGTCGCGCGGCTCCTCGGCGGCGGCCCAGCGCGGCCATTTCGCTCATGTTCTCGAGGCGGCGGTCGACCTGCCTTCGGTCATTTACAACAGCCCCTATTACGGCTTCCAGACCCGGGCGGAGCTGTTCTTCGAGCTGCGCCGGGAATACCCCCATCTCGTCGGGTTCAAGGAGTTCGGCGGCGCAGAATCGTTGAGCTACGCCGCCGAGCACATCGCCGGCCGCGAGCCCGGGGTCGCGCTCATGGTCGGCGTCGACACCCAGGTTTTCCATGGGATCGTCAATTGCGGGGCCTCCGGCGCGATCACCGGCATCGGCAATGTTTTGCCGCACGAGGTGCTGCGGCTGGTCGAGCTTTGCGAGCGCGCGGGCAAGGGCGATCCCGAGGCGCGACGCCTCGCGCTCGAACTCGAGGACGCGCTCGAGCCGCTCTCGGTCTTCGACGAGGGCGTCGACCTCGTGCTCTATTTCAAGCGCCTGATGACGCTTCAGGGGCATGAGGAATATGCCTTGCAGCTCAACGCCTTCGATGTCCTGAGTCCGTCCCAGGAGAGTCTGGCGACGCGGCGGTTCAAGACGTTCCGCTCCTGGTATGCGTCATGGCGCGGAGCGAAGGACTGAGCGCGATGCGGGTCATCGATTCGCACACCGAGGGCGAGCCCACGCGGGTGATCGTCGATGGCGGCCCCCCGCTGGGCGATGGGCCGATGGCCGCAAGACGCGAGCGTTTCGCGCGCGAATTCGATCACGTCCGCCGCTTCGCCGTGACCGAGCCGCACGGCCACGAGGCGATGGTCGGCGCGCTCCTCTGCGAGCCCCATGATCCGACATGCGCCGCCGGCGTTATTTTCTTCGACAATGCGGGGTTTCTCGGCATGTGCGGGCACGGGACGATCGGCCTTGCCGTGACGCTCGCGCATATGGGCCGGCTCCGGCCAGGGCGCCATCGCATCGAGACGCCGGTCGGCGCCGTCGGCGTCGAGCTTGCCGACAGGAACACAGCAACCGTCGAGAATATCGAGAGCTATCGTCACCTGGCGGCGGTTTCGGTCGAAGTGGCGGGCCTCGGAACCGTGCGCGGAGACGTCGCCTGGGGGGGCAACTGGTTTTTCCTCACTTCGAACGCGCCTTGCGACCTCGTTCCGGCCAACATCGGCCGACTGACTGAGGCTTCGACCGCCATTCGCGACGCGTTGGCCGACCGAGGCGTCACCGGCAAAGACGGCGCGCCGATCGAGCATGTCGAGATCTTCGCTTCTCCGCGGTCGAGCGAAGCAAACAGCCGCAATTTCGTCCTCTGCCCCGGAGGCGCATACGACCGGTCGCCGTGCGGGACCGGCACCAGCGCCAAGCTCGCCTGCCTCCATGCCGACGGGAAGCTGCGTCCCGGCGAGGTCTGGGTGCAGGAAAGCATCATCGGCAGCCGCTTCCGCGCCACCTTCCAACCGGGCCCGACCGGCGGCGTTTTGCCGCGTATCAGCGGACGGGCGTTTGTCTGCGCCGAAAGCACGTTGATCGAGAACCCCGCCGACCCTTTCCGGTATGGTTTCACAAGTTAACCTGCCCGAATCCGGGCTACCCTGACAAATACGGCGCTTGACAGGCCGGTCCCCGCCGTGTCTGTGCACCGCCGCTGCGCCGGGGCGCGAGCGACAAGTCGCCTTTTCGCGTTCAGGCGGAGAAGCCGGTCATGAAGACGGCGTTGGTGTTTCCGGGTCAGGGGTCCCAGGCGGTGGGCATGGGGAAGGCGCTCGCGCACGAGTTTCCCGCCGCGCGCGACATATTCAAACGCGTTGACGCCGCGCTATCCCAGAATCTCTCCCAGTTGATGTTCGAGGGACCCGAGGCCGAGCTCACGCTGACCGCCAACGCCCAACCCGCGCTCATGGCCGCGAGCATGGCGGCGTTGCGGGTTCTGGAGACCGAAACGGACTTCAAGGCCGCAAGGCGGGCGGCTTACGTCGCCGGGCATTCGCTCGGCGAATATTCTGCCCTTTGCGCCGCGGGATCGTTGACGCTCGAGGACACTGCGCGCCTGCTTCGCCTGCGGGGCGAGGCGATGCAGAAGGCGGTCCCGGTCGGCGAAGGCGCGATGGCGGCCATTCTCGGCCTTGAGTTCGGACAGGTGGTGAAGATCGCCACGCAGGCGGCGAGCGACCTCTATCTGACCGGGGCGATCTGCCAGGCGGCCAACGACAACGGCGCGGGCCAGGTGGTGATCTCCGGCACGACGGCAGCGGTCGAGCGGGCAATGGAGCTGGCCAAGCTCGCCGGCGCCAAGCGAGCCCTGCTCTTGCCGGTCTCTGCGCCCTTTCATTCCGCGCTGATGCAGCCGGCTGCGCTGGCGATGGAGTCGGCGCTCAAAGACGTCAAGATTCGTCCGCCCATGCCGCCGCTCGTCGCCAACGTTGAAGCCTCTGCCGTTTCCGAACCGGAGACGATCCGGTCGGACCTCGTGGCGCAGGTGACGGGAACCGTGCGATGGCGCGAGAGCGTCGCCTATATGAGCGCCCACGGCGTCACGCGGTTCATCGAGCTTGGGTCGGGTAAAGTGTTGACCGGTCTCATCAAGCGGATCGTGGAGGGCGCGACCGCGTTCAGCATTGGCGCGCCCGCCGACGTCGCCGCCTTCAGCGCCTCGGCGAAGCCCTAACAGGACTGGCGAAAAGGACGAGCCGTTGTTCGATCTGACAGGAAGAACCGCGCTCGTCACCGGCGCTTCGGGCGGCCTTGGCGGCGCGATCGCGCGGGCGCTGCACGCACAAGGAGCCACGGTGGCGCTGTCGGGCACGCGGCGCGAGGCGCTCGAAACGCTCGCCGCCGAACTCAGGGATCGGGCGCACCCGGCTCCCTGCGATCTCGCCGACGCCGCCGCGGCCGAGGCGCTCATTCCAGCTGTCGAGGCCAAGCTTGGATCGCTCGACATTGTCGTGAACAACGCTGGCGTGACGCGGGACAGCCTGTTCGTCCGCATGAAGGACGCCGACTGGGAGTCGGTCCTCGAGATCAATCTCACCGCCGCCTTCCGCTTGTCCCGCGCGGCGCTGAAGGGAATGATGCGACGCCGGCATGGCCGCATCATCAATATTACGTCCGTTGTCGGCGTCTCCGGCAATCCGGGCCAGGCCAATTACGCCGCCGCCAAGGCCGGCATGATCGGGATGTCCAAGTCGCTTGCCGCGGAAGTCGCGACCCGCGGCATCACCGTGAATTGCATCGCGCCTGGCTTCATTCAGAGCCCGATGACCGACGCGCTTGACCAAAAGCAGCGTGAGACGATCCTCGCCTCTGTCCCGATAGGCCGGCTGGGCTCGGCCGAGGAGATCGGGGCCGCGGCGGTCTATCTGGCGAGCTCCGAAGCGGCTTACGTGACTGGAATTACGCTGCACGTGAACGGCGGAATGGCAATGATTTGATGGCTTTGCGCCCACCGAACGTCGCGGCCGCCGCTCCAACCCCGCCCTCTCGCGTTGACCGGAAAGATATGCTATCGACGCCGTTCGTCGCAGGGCGCGGGAGGGGCGCACTATTCGAGCGTCGGCGTCGGCGAAACCCGAACGAAACTGCACCGCCTCCAAGGAGGCGCGGCGCGGACGCCCGGATGCCTGGCGCTCCTCCGCGGGATCGAACGGGGACTTGATCACAAGTCGGGCGGCAAGGCCCGACGCATAAGGGAAAAGATGACATGAGCGATGTCGCAGAGCGGGTGAAGAAGATCGTCGTCGAGCACCTCGGCGTGGAGGCGGACAAAGTCGTCGACAGCGCCAATTTCATCGACGATCTTGGCGCCGACTCGCTCGACACCGTAGAGTTGGTAATGGCCTTCGAAGAGGAGTTCGGCGTAGAGATTCCGGACGATCAGGCCGAAACAATCGTCACCGTCGGCGACGCGGTAAAATACCTTGAGAAGGCGTCGGCCAAAAAGTAGCAGGCAGGCCGGGCGCAGCCGTTCGCAATCGGCCTTTCGCCAAGACGTCTTTGGCTTTAATGCAGGGGCCGGCGTCCAGTCCGGCCCTTGTTGCGTCGAGACGCCGAATTTCAACCAGGATGCAGGCAGGTCACGGGTCGCGAATGGGTATGGAGCGCATGAGGCGGGTCGTCGTCACCGGTCTCGGCATGGTGAGCCCGATGGCTTGCGGCGTCGAGGCGACGTGGCGCCGGCTTCTGGCGAGCGAGTCGGGGGCCGGGCGGGTCGAGAACTTCGACGTTTCTGACCTGCCCTGCCAAATCGCCGCGCAAGTGCCGCGCGGAGACGCGCCCGACGCTTTCAACCCCGACGACTGGATGGAGCCCAAAGAGCAACGGCGGGTCGACGACTTCATCATTTACGGCATGAGCGCCGCGACGCAGGCGCTGCGCGACGCCAAATGGGCTCCCAAAACCTACGAAGAGGAGACCGAGACGGGGGTCCTGATCGGCTCGGGAATTGGCGGACTTGGAGGCATATACGACGCCTCCGTGACCTTGCATGAAAGAGGGCCGCGCCGCATCTCGCCGTTTTTCATTCCCGGCCGCCTCATCAATCTGGTGAGCGGCCAGGTCTCGATCGCTCATAGTCTCAAAGGCCCGAACCACTCCGTCGTCACAGCTTGCTCGACCGGCGCCCACGCGATCGGCGACGCCGGGCGGCTGATCGCCCTCGGCGACGCCAACGTGATGGTCGCCGGCGGCGCCGAATCGGCGGTCAATCGCCTTTCGCTCGCCGGATTTTCCGCCTGCCGCGCCCTGTCGACCGGCTTCAACGACCGGCCCAAGCAGGCGTCGCGCCCCTACGACCGCGATCGCGACGGCTTCGTGATGGGCGAAGGCGCCGGCTGCGTCGTGCTTGAGGAATTCGAGCATGCCAAGGCCCGCGGCGCCCCGATCTACGCCGAGCTCATCGGTTACGGCCTTTCCGGCGACGCCTATCACGTCACCGCCCCTGCACCCGATGGCGATGGCGCGTTTCGCGCCATGAGCATGGCGCTGAAACGCGCCGCGATGTCCCCCTCGGAGGTCGACTACGTCAATGCTCACGGAACGTCGACTCCGGTCGGCGACGAAATCGAATTGCGGGCGGTCGAGCGCTTATTGGGCAATTCGGCCGCCAAAACGACGATGTCGTCGACCAAGTCCTCGATCGGCCACCTTCTGGGGGCGGCCGGGGCGGTGGAGGCGATCTTCTCCATCCTGGCGATCCGCGACCAGATCGCCCCGCCGACGCTCAATCTCGACAACCCCGCGGTCGAGACGGCGATCGACCTTGCCCCGCATGTGGCGCGCAAGCGTCCGATCCACGCGGCGCTGTCCAACTCGTTTGGATTCGGCGGCACCAACGCGTCGCTTGTCTTCCGCGGAATGAACTGACCTCAGCCCGTTGCGATTCGTTGTTTCGCCCCGCCGCGCCGTCGGCTAAACTTGACCTGAGCCCGCGGACCGGCGCGTCCAGCCTCGCGCGGGATTAGGGTCCGAAGGTAGACGGCGACAGCGCGGTAGCGGCAAGCAATGAGCGGAGAACTCGATTCCGGCGATGGAGAGGCCCCGCGGCCTCGCGTGAGCCTGTTCGGCCGCGCGACCAAGTCCGCCTCTGGCGCCGCCGCCCCGCCCGGGCCGCCGCAGCCGCCGCGAAGGCCGCGGCGAATGGGCGTTTCGAGCGTCAGCGGACTGCTCACTTTCGTGCTGCTCGGGGCGCTCGCGACCGTCGGAGCGCTTGCCTGGCTGTTGAAAGAGTCGCGCAGCCCAGGGCCGCTCGCGGCCGATAAGGTCGTCATGATCGTGCGCGAGGACGACGGCGGCAGTATCGCCGATCAGCTCGAGCGAGCAGGCGTGATCGACAGCGCGCTATGGTTCAACCTTCTGACGCTGCTAGACGGCAATCGCGGGGCGCTGAAGCGCGGCGAATACGAGTTCAAGGCGGGCGTCAGCATGAACGAGCTTGAGAATCAGCTCATCGCTCACCACGTCGTCATGTACAAGCTGACAATCCCCGAGGGCTTGACGAGCGAGCAGATCGTTCAGCGGCTGCGTGACAACGACGTCCTGGTTGGCGACGTCAAGGAGACCCCGCGCGAGGGGTCGCTGATGCCCGACACTTACTCGTTTGAACGCGGCTACACGCGGCTTTCCGTTTTGTCGCGCATGGCGAAGATGCAGACGAAGGCGATCGAGGAGGTCTGGAAGGGACGCGCGCCCGATCTGCCGATCAAATCCCCAGGCGAAATGGTCACGCTCGCGTCGATCGTGGAGAAAGAGACGGGTAAAGCGGACGAGCGGCCGCATGTCGCCGGCGTGTTCGTCAATCGCCTCGAAAAACATATGCGACTCGAATCCGACCCGACGATCGTCTACGGCCTGGCACTGGGCAAGGGCACGCTCGGCCGCAGCATCACCAAGGCCGACCTGAACCAGTCGACGCCCTATAACACCTACATCATCGACGGGCTGCCGCCCGGACCGATTTGCAACCCCGGCAGGGCGGCGCTCGAAGCGGTCGCGAACCCGGCTCGCAGCAAGGATCTCTACTTTGTCGCCGACGGAACCGGCGGGCATGTCTTCGCCGAAACGTTCGATCAGCATCTGAAGAACGTCGCCCATTGGCGCCAGATCGAGAAGGACGTCAAAGACAAGCTCTCGCCTGACGTGACGCCCCAGGCCGCGCCGGCGATCCGCGGTTCGATCGACCCCGTCGATCCGTCACAGTTCGGCGCGCTCGTGGCGCCGACGCAGGGACAATCGGCGCCGGCGGCGATTCTCGCCCGGCTAAGCCGGATCGGCGCCGGCCGGAAGGCGCAGGATGCGGCGCTGGCGTCCCTTGTCGCCCCGGGCGTCAAGTCGATCGAGGAGATTGGCGGGATCGTCACCGGCGTCAATGATGGGCCGGCAGAAGGGGTGGCGTTCAACGACGGGGGCCCGGCCGGCTCTTCGGAGATCGGGCCGATCGCCTCCGCTCCCGTTCCGCCGGCCATGCTTGCGGACGAGCGGGCGCGCGAAGCCAAGTATGGGGCCGCCCCCTTGGTGTCCAGCGTCGCCGCCCTGGACGCCGCGACGCCGACTGCGCCCGCTGCCTCGCAACCGCCGACGGCTTCGGGCCGGCCGCGCATCTTCGACGCGTCCGAAGGCACGCGGCTCGATCCGCTGCTCAACAAGACCTACGATTTGAGCTACGCCAAGGTTGTGCCGTCGATGCAATAGACGGACGCCGCCGGCAAAGCGGGCGGCGTCAGGCCTTGACGGGCAGATCGCTCGAACACGAGCGCAAGCGCGATCGCGCACGCGTTCGACACGTTAAGGCTCTTGATCGGACCTGGCAGATCGAGGCGCGCAAGACGATCGCATCGCTCGCGGGTCAAGCGTCTCAGTCCCCTGTCCTCCGCGCCTAGGACCAACGCCAGCGGGCGTGACAGCGTCTCACCGGAGAGCCGTACCGGCGCCTCCGAGTCGAGGCCGATCCGCCAGTAGCCCATATCCCCCAATTCGGCGAGTGCGCGAGCCAGATTGGTTACGCTGCAAATCGGCACATGCTCGAGCCCGCCGGAGGCGGACTTTGCCAAGGCCCCGGCGAACTCGGGCGAATGGCGCTCGGTGGTGACGAGCGCGTCGACCGCAAAGGCGGCCGCGGTGCGCAGAATCGCGCCGACATTGTGTGGATCGGTGATCTGGTCGAGGACGAGCACAAGGCCGTTCGCCGGCAACTCGCCGACGCCGATGGGGGCGAGCGGCCGAGCCTCGAGCAGCAGCCCTTGATGGACGGCCTCGCGCGGCGCGCGGGCGGAAATCTCCTCGAGGCTCATGATCCGCGTCTCGAGGCCGCGCGCGGCGATTTCGGCGCCGAGCCGCTCTGCCGCAGCCGGCGTGGCGTAGAGGCGGATGAGTTCGCGCCGCGGCGCCTTGAGCGCAGCGGCGACGCTGTGAAAGCCGTAGATGTGCGACACCTTCGCTTCCCGCAGTTCGACCGGCCGCTCCACACGCGGCGCGGTCGAAGGCGGAGCGGCGGTCAGCCGCCTCTTCGCCGCTCCTGCCGGATGCGGCGGTTTGCGAGAACCGTCCGAAGGCGGGCGCGAACGGCGGTCGCGATTGCGGGTCATTGGCTCGAACGCATCATGGGCTCACGTCAGGTCGTCCACTGTTAGGCTCCTGCAGCGACCGAGGATAGGGTCGACTTTATCGATGGGTATATTTCCAGTTGACACGCCGCAGCTTCCGGCAACATAAGCCGTCCCGCAACCCGCCTCGGCTTGGCCGAGGCGTTTTCGTCCGCAAGGCCTAAGGCCTTCGGGCGCGGGGGAGTGTCCCGAGCGGCAAAGGGGGCGGACTGTAAATCCGCTGGCTAAGCCTTCGTAGGTTCGAAGTCCTACCTCCCCCACCAATCAAATGGTTGATTTTTTTGAATTTTGGAGACCGATTCGAGTCTCACTTGGTCGAGCTAACGCGGCAGGCCGCGAACTTCGCCCGGATTGTGCGCCGGCCGCCGGCCGACGGCGATGGCGGCTTCATCGACCAGTCGTAAAACGTGAGCCCGCGCGTTGCTCCGATATGAGCGGGCAAGAGCAAGCCCGAGCGTCGGCGAGGCGGATTATCTAAATATCCAAAAAGCTGATACAAACCCGCCAGGCAGGGCTGGGCGGAGAATGTCGCGCAATTTCTTGGTGATCGATCCCGCGGAGCGGCCGGACGTGATTTGGGGATTGGCTTCGCTCGCGCGTGCGCGAATATTGCGCCTGTTGCATCGGCGGCCCGGGGTCAACGTCAACGAGATCGCCGACGCGCTCAACCTTCCGCAATCGACCGTCTCCTCGAACCTGCAAATCCTCGAGGCCGCCGGCCTCATTCGCACGGAGACCCAGAAGGGACGGAAAGGCAATCAGAAGCTCTGCTTCTCCGCGTTCGACGAGGTGCTGGTGATGTTCCGGGACGACTTGAGCGGCGTCGACGCCAACGCCATCGAGGTCGCGATGCCGATCGGCCTCTATACGAGCTGCGAAGTGAGCGCGCCGTGCGGCCTGTGTTCGCCCCAGGGAATTATCGGGCTTCTCGATGTGCCCGCGACGTTTCTCGATCCTGACCGCATGAATGCAGGCCTGATGTGGTTCACGCGCGGCTTCGTCGAGTATCAGTTTCCCAATAATGCCCGTCTGGTCGGCAAGGCGGTCACGGCGCTCGAATTCTCGCTTGAACTATCTTCCGAGGCGCCCGGCGCCCCTCCGAACTGGCCGTCCGACATCACGGTCGCGGTGAATGGCCGCGAGCTTGGCGTGTGGACGAGCCCCGGCGATTTTGGCGACCAGCGAGGCATCTACACACCGAGCTGGTGGAAACTCAAGGGCAGCCAATACGGGATGCTCAAAAGCTGGCGGGTGACGCCCGACGGCGGGTTCATCGATGGCGTCAAGATCTCTTCGTTGACACCCAAAGATCTCGACATCTCCGCTCACCATTCGATTCGGCTGAAGATCGAGGTCAAACCCGACGCGCGCCATCCAGGCGGCGTCAACATCTTCGGCCGCGGGTTCGGCAATTACGATCAGGACATCGTTCTGCGGCTCATCACCGAGGCCTGAGCGCTTCGTGGACTTGGTCGCCGTCGCGGACGTCAGAGCGTCATCCCCGTCGCTCCGAAGAGATGCGCGTAGGCTTGATTGAGCCTAAGGCCGAGCGCCTGACCCGCTTTCACGTTCAGGTCCCCTTCGCCCTCGACGATCAGTTGCCCGGCTGGCGTATCGACATAGAGGATGGTCGAGTTACCGAGGTGCTCGATGATCGCGACGCGGCCGGCGAAGGCTGCGCCCGGATCGCTCGAGATCGACGACAGTCAGATGCTCGGGCCGCACGCCGAGTTCAGCCGCACGCGCGCCGTCGCCGGCTCCGACCCGGATCTCGGCCCCTCGTCCGCCCGGAAGGACCACGCTTGCCGTTTGGCCATTGATCGCAGCGATATCGACGGGGAAGAAATTCATGCTCGGCGACCCGATGAAAGCGGCGACGAACTTGTTGGCCGGCGCGTTGTAGAGCTCGAGCGGCGAGCCGACCTGGGAAATGACCCCCCCGTCGAGAACGACGATCTTGTCGGCGAGCGTCATCGCCTCGGTCTGGTCGTGGGTCACATAGATCATGGTCGTGCCGAGATCGGCGTGGAGCTTCGCCAGCTCGAGCCGCATCTGCACCCTGAGCTTGGCGTCGAGATTGGACAGCGGCTCGTCGAACAGGAAAACCTCAGGCTTGCGAACCAGCGCCCGGCCGATCGCCACCCGTTGACGCTGGCCGCCCGAAAGCTCAGCCGGGCGGCGATCGAGATAGGGCTCGAGCTGCAGGATGCGGGCGACTTCGAGCGCGCGCTCGTTCTGAACCTTTTTAGGCTGGCCGGCGATCGAAAGGGAGAAGGCGATATTCTGCCTCACCGTCATGTGGGGGTAGAGGGCGTAGGACTGGAACACCATCGCTATGCGGCGTTTTGCCGGCGGGATGTCGGTGACGTCGGTGCGGTCGATAAAGCACTGGCCGGCAGTGATCGCCTCGAGGCCCGCGATCATCCTGAGCAGGGTGGACTTGCCGCAGCCCGACGGGCCGAGGAGAGCGGTGAACGACCCTTTGTCGACGGTCAGGCTCAGGTCGCTGATCGCGGTCACGGTTCCGTAGCGCTTGGTCACCCGTTTCAGCTCGACATGCGCCGCGTCGCTGTTCCCTTTTCTGGTCGTCTCGGCGCTCATCCCTTGATCCCTGCCGACAACGTGATCGCCTGGGTCACCCGGCGCTGGAAGAGCAGATAGGCTGCCGCCACTGGCAGGCCGGCCAGTACGGCGCCGGCGAGAAGGCGCGCATAGGCCACCCCAAAGGTGTCCTGCACCGCCCGGATGCCGACTGTGACCGTCATCATCGTCTCGTCCTGGGCGGCCAGGAAGGGCCAGAGAAAATTGTTCCAGGCGCCGATAAACGTGATGATGCCGAGCGCTGTGGTGACCCCCCAGTTCATCGGCAGGAACACCCGAAACAGCAGCTGAAACTCGTTGGCGCCGTCGATCACCGCTGCCTCGCGGAAGTCCCTGGGCACGGAGTCGAAAAACTGCTTGTAGACGATCACCGTCACCGGGGCGATCAGCAGCGGCAATACGATGCCCGCGTAGGTGTTGATCAGGCCTACGGACGCGACAATGATGAAGTGGTTGACGATCAGCGCCGGCACCGGGACCATGAAGCTCGCCAGGATCGTCCACCACAGCAGGCGCCGGCCGGGAAATCGCAGCTGCGAAATCGCGTAGCCGGCGCCAATCGACATTCCCAGGGTGAGCACGGTGACGGCGAGGGAAACGACGATCGAGTTGAGATAGAAAATAGGCAGTTTCGAGTGCGTGAGGATGTACAGATAGCTGTTGAGCGTAGGGTGCTCGGGCCACAGGCTGAAGCTTTTTATCGCCTCGTCATCGGTCCGGAAGCTCGTCACCAGCGCCCAATAGATCGGAAAGAACCAGAGGCAAGCGCAGATCACCGTCAGCGCCGTCAGCAGCGCGCCGCCGGGATCGGTGATTCCCTTGCGGCGGGGTGCCGGAAGCGCAAGGGCGCCTGGCTTCATCGGGCTCCCCTTATCCGCAGCAACTGATATTGAAGCACGGAAAAGCCGACGACGATGACGAACAGCGCGACCGCAATTGTCGCCGCATAGCCGCCCGAATTGCGCTGAAACGCTTCCTCGTAAATATACTGCACCAGCACCATCGTCGCCACCGTGCGCCCGCCGACCGCGAACAGGTAGACCTGATCGAATATCTTGAGTTGCAGGATCAGCTGAATGGTAAGGCAAAGCACGGTCACCGGCCAGATAAGCGGCCAGGTCATGCGCGTGAAAATCTGCCATCGCGTTGCGCCGTCAAGCACCGCCGCCTCGTAGATCTCCTGCGGTATGTTGCGCAGTCCGGCCAGGAACAGCAGGATCGAGAACCCGTTGGTCCACCAGATCGTGATCAGCGCAACCCATGGCATGAACCAGGGGATCGTGCGCCATACGTTAATCGGACGTCCGGTAAAGGGAACAATGGCGAATTGCAGCACGCCAAACTGCACATTCCCGAGCCAGCTCCAGATCAAATAGACGACCGTCACGGGCAGCACGTAGGGCAGGAAAAACATCGTCAGAATGAGGCTCTGCAGCCAGCCGCTGAGCCGGCTGACCATGAGCGCTATCCCCAATGCGGCGGCGGTGCCGGGGACGACGGTCAGCAGGACGAAGTAGCTTGTGTTCCAGACTGCGGTCCAGAACACCCGGTCGGAGAACATGCGCCGGTAGTTGTCGAGGCCGACCCAATGGCCGGCCCCGATAAGCGGGGCGTCGGTAAAGCTGAGTTGCGCCATCCGCACTGTCGGGTAGACGAACATCCAGCAATAGATGATCACGAACGGCGCAACAAGCGCCGCCGCGGTCAACGCTTCGGTGGTTCGGTTCCTGAGCATCGAGGCCGCTCCGCCGCTCGCACGGCCGCCGTGCGGCGGCCGCGCCTTTGGTCCGGCGAGGGCTATTTGGCGGCGTTCATCGTCGACACCATTTCGGCGGCGGCGTCCTTCGCCGACGTCTCGCCATTGAGCGCGGGCGTGAAGGAGTTGCCCGCCGCTTCAAACATTGGCGAGCCAACCCCGGCTAATTTCGAGCGCGGGTCGAAGACGCCGTGAGCGGCCGCCACCGCGTAGGTCGCCTGCGGCTGCATCGCCTTGTATTCGGCGCTTTCGGTCACCGCCTTGTTGGCGGGTATGTGGCCCGCCGTCGCCCAGAACAAGGCATGGGCCTCGAGCCATTTGATGACTTCGAGCACCGCCGCATGCTTTTCCGGCGACTGTGGCTTGCCGACATTGTTCGGGATCGCCAGGGTGTGCGAATCCTCATAAGTGCAGGGGTGATTGAAAAACACCGGCAGCTCGATTGCGCCCCAGTTGAACAGTTTGTGCTGCGCCGCCAGGTCGGACATTGTCGTCACTTCCCAGACGCCGTTGATCATCAACGGGGCGTCTCCCGAGGTGAACAGGGCGACCGTGGTCGGATAGTCGGTGTTCGGAGGATTGACGCCCGCCTTGACCCAGCTTGCGATAACGTCGATCGACTTCGCCAGCTTGGCCTGGTTGTCGCCGGGGAACCAGTCCCCGTCATGGCCCGTCTGCCCGTCCTGCTGGCAGAGCAGCGAATAGATCGTCCGGTAGGCGAAGCTGCCGTCGGCGGTGACGGTGGAGATGCCCCATTTGCTGCCGCCCGCCTTCAGTTTTTTTAGCGCGGCCATGAAATTGTCGACCCCGTTGAGGCCGGTCGGAAGCCCATCGGCCCCGATCAACCCGGCGGCCGCGAGCTTGTCCTTGTTGTAGTAGAGGACGATTGGATGGGTGTCGAACGGCACGGCGTATTGCTTGCCATCGACATGCGACGCGTCCCAGGTCGTCTTGACGAACGAATCGGCGGACAGGCCCATCGCCTTCATGTCCGCGTCGGTGATCTCGCGTCAGGACGCCCTGGCTCACTCCCAGCGGAAGGCGCGAGGCGTGATAGGTCATGATATCCGGACCCTGGCCGATCTTGGTCGACGTCTGCACCTTGGAGTAGAAGGGCGTGCCCCAGTCGAGCGTCGTCCCTTGAATCTTGATCTTGCCCGCGTGTTCGGTGTTGAAGTCTTCGATGAGCTTCTTCATGCGCACGCCGTCGCCGCCGCCCAAGAAGTCCCACCACACGACCGTTTCCTCGGCCCGGGCCACGCCCGACATCAGCGCGACGATCGCCGCCGCGGCATAAAAGATTCTTCGGATCATTTCGACTTCCTCCCAAAAATGACCGGGCGGCTCCCGCATTCAGACGCTCGGTGCTGGAGCTCGCGCCTCGGAAAGCCTCGCCCGAATGGTAGCGAGGAAAACGCGAGGCGCCAAGCGCTTTAAATCAGCGAATTTGATATTGAACCCGGGCAGGCACCGTCGAGCCGCCGCGGCAAATGATCGTTCGCCCCGCAGATCCCCCAGCATTTCCCTGGGCAAAAAGACTCATTCGACCGCCGCCGGGCATGGGTTGACGCGGCGCGCGGAAGCGGCTCCTATATATCGGACTTCTTGATATTGAGCGGAGGAATCATGCGCGCCTCGGTCACCGCCCACCGCGAGTACGGAATCGCAAAAATCGACGACCGGCTTTACGGCGCGTTTCTCGAGCATCTGGGGCGGGCGATCTATACCGGCATCTACGAGCCCGATCACAAGACCGCCAACGGCGACGGAATGCGCAAGGACGTCATCGAGCTGGTGCGGGAACTGAAGGTGCCGATCGTGCGCTACCCCGGCGGCAATTTCGTATCCGCCTACAATTGGGAGGACGGCGTCGGCCCGCGCAAGGACCGGCCGACGCGGCTCGACCTCGCCTGGCATACGTCCGAGTCCAACGCGGTCGGGGTGCACGAGTTCGCCCGATGGTGCGACGCCGCCGGGACCGAGATGATGCTCGCCATCAATCTCGGTTCCCGCGGGCTCGACCAGGCGCGGAACTTCGTCGAATACGTCAACGGCCCGACCGGCAGCGCCTGGGGCGACCTGCGCAAGAAACATGGCCGCGCCGAACCGTTCGCGGTGAAGCACTGGTGCCTCGGCAACGAGATGGACGGGCCGTGGCAGGTCGGCCACAAGACCGCCGACGAATATGGCCGCCTCGCCAACGAAGTGGCCAAGACCCTGCGCGCCTTCGATCCCGCGCTCGAACTGATCGTCTGCGGCTCCTCGCACTCCGACATGAAGACCTATCCGGACTGGGAGCGCATCGTCCTCGAGCACACCTACGACGCGGTCGATCACATCTCGCTGCATATGTATTTCGCCAACCGGAGCAAGAACGCCCCCGAATATCTCGCCCTGAACGCCAAGCTCGACGCCTACATCAACGCCGTCGCCTCGACGATCGAATTCGTCCGAACGCAAAAGCGGAGCAAGAAGCGGATAACGATCTCGTTCGACGAGTGGAACGTCTGGTATCATTCGAACGAGCAGGACCGCGAGATCCGCGAAGGCGCCAAGGGCTGGCCGCACGCGCCGCGGCTGCTGGAGGACATCTACAATTTCGAGGACGCGCTCCAGGTCGGCCTGATCCTCAACACCTTCATCCGCCGCTCGGACGTGGTGAAGATCGCCTGCATCGCCCAACTCGTGAACGTGATCGCCCCGATCATGACCGAGCCCGGCGGCCCGGCGTGGCGGCAGACGATCTTCTATCCCTATTTCTTCGCCTCTGTTTACGGGCGCGGCGAGGCGCTTCGGCTCAGCGTCAAGTCGCCCGGCTATGACTCCGAGGTCGCCGACAACGTGCCCTATCTCGACATCGCCGGGGTTCACGACCACGCCGGCAAGGCGCTGACCTTCTTCGCCGTCAACCGGCACCCAAGCGAAGCGCTCGATCTCGACGTCGACCTGCAGGGTTTCGAAGCCGCGAGGATCGCCGATCACCAGGTGATTACGAACGCCGACCTCCACGCCGTCAACACGCTGAAGAAGCCCACCAACGTCACGCCTAAAGCCGGCGCCGGCGCGAAGGTCAAGGACAGGCGCCTGACCGCGAGGCTGCCGCCCTATTCCTACCAGATGATGCGCCTCGCCCTCGCTTAAGGACGGTGGAAGGATTTCCAAATCTTTTGAAGGAAAACCAAATCCCCGCGGAAGGAAATCAAAGCGCAAATGGAAGGAAATCCGAGTCCGGCGGAAGGATATCAAAGGCCATTTTTCTTGCCGTTACTCCTTACTTTTCAATGGATTACAGGGTTAAGGCCGTCGTTCCCTCGCTGCTCCCCTGCAACCGCCGCTCAAGCTTTGGCCGGCTCGTTCGACCGTTGGGCCCAAGGTAGCATGACTTCCGGTTTTCACAAAGAGAAAGTCGCTTTTATAGCGTGAGCGCCTGACCCTTCGGCTACGGCCAAAACTGTCGTCGCGGTCGCGGCGCTCGGATCGCTCCCTGACCCCTCGCCTTGATCGCGGCGGATCGCGCTCGTGCGATCCGCCGCCTGCGCTTTCAGAACGGATAGTGCTGCGGACCCTCGATCGTGATCCAGCGCAGCTCGGTGAACTCGGCGATCACCGCCTTGCTGCCGAAGCGGCCGTAGCCGGACGACTTCATGCCGCCGAACGGCATTTGCGCTTCGTCATGCACGGTCGGGCCATTGATGTGGCAGATGCCGGACTCGATCCGCTTGGCGACATTGAGGGCGCGCCGGATGTCGCGGCTGAACACCGCCGCCGACAGGCCATACTCGGTGTCGTTGGCGACCCGGATCGCCTCTTCTTCGCCATCCACCCGCACGACGGGCTTCACGGGCCCGAACGACTCCTCGCGATAGATGCGCATCGCGGGCGTCACCCGGTCGACGATCGTCGCCTCGACAATCGAGCCTTTGCGTTTTCCCCCCGCCACGACCTTGGCCCCCTTGCTGACCGCGTCGGCGATGAGCTCGTCCATCCGCTCGGCCGCGCCGGCGTTGACCAGCGAGCCCAAGAACGACATGGCCGCGCGGATCGCCGCTCGGCAGCGCCGCGGCGCGCTTGGCCAAGCTTGTCGACAAACGCATCAGCGACCTTGGCGTCGACGATCAGCCGCTCGGTCGACATGCAGATCTGGCCCGCATTGGCGAAGGCGCCGAACACCGCGGCGTTGACCGCCTCGTCGATATCCGCGTCGTCGAGCACGATCAGCGGCGCCTTGCCGCCGAGCTCGAGCAGGACCGGCTTCAGGTGCTTGGCGCAGAGCTTGGCGATCGTCTTGCCGACCTTGGTCGAGCCGGTGAAGTTCACCCGCTGCACCGCCGGATGCGCGATCAGCGCCGCCACCACCTTCGGCGCGTCTTCCGGAGCGTTGGAGATCACGTTGACGACGCCTTTCGGGAAGCCGGCGTCGTTCATGATCTGGCCGATCAGGCGATGGGTCGCGGGGCAAACTTCCGACGATTTGAGGATGACCGTGTTGCCGCAGGCAAGCGGCATGGCGATCGCGCGTACGCCGAGGATCACCGGCGCGTTCCAAGGCGCGATGCCAAGAACGACGCCGACCGGCTGCCGGACCGCGAGCGAAATCACGCCCGGCTTGTCGGCGGGAATGATCTCGCCGGTGATCTGGGTGGTCATGCCTGCGGCTTCGCGCAGCATGCTGGCGGCGAAGTGGACGTTGAAACCGGCCCAGGGCGCGGTCGCGCCGATTTCCTCGATCATCGGCTGGGTGAATTCGCCCGCGCGGGCTTCGAGCAAATCGGCGGCCTTGAGCAGGAGCGCCCGCCGTTCGCCTGGGCCGGTTTGCGACCAGGCGGGAAACGCCCGCGCCGCGGCCTCAACGACCTTGGCGGCGTCGGCCTCGCTCGCCGCCGCCGCCTCGCTCGCGACCGCCCCGGTCACCGGGTCGTGGCGGGCGTATGTCGCGCCGGAGGCTGCCGAAGCCGCCGCGCCGTCGATGATGAAATCAACCTTCATTCTGACCTCCCTTTGCTTTTAGTCGCCGCATCCCATGCGCGGCGACGGCTAAAATCCGAGAACGGTTGCGTTGATCGAGGCTTCGAGGCCCCCGTCGACCGGCAGATTGGCGCCGTTGATCCAGCGC
>CAWEAT010000002.1:0-320708 GCA_963806935.1 uncultured Alphaproteobacteria bacterium | reverse complement strand
TCCGCCCCGGAGCGCGCTTTTCCCATGCCAGTCATCGCCGCCTTCATCCCATGAAACGCCAGTGCCCGGCGCTGAGGCCCAATCGAAGGGGGGTTGAAACCGGCATCACGACGCAAGCCAGGCGCCCGGGTCCCGATCCCCCGCCCGGGCGCTTCATACGTAATTTCCCCGGCTGACGCCAGACCGCGGTGGGCTCTTGTGGCTTCCCCCGCCCGGGTCGGGCATAATCCGGCGATGGCCGAAGCGGACGCGCGCGCAACCAATGCGCCCGAGATCACCGTCAGCGAACTCGCGGGCGCGCTCAAGCGCGCGATCGAGGATCGGTTCGGCTACGTCAGGGTCCGGGGCGAGATTTCCGGCTTCCGCGGTCCCCATTCCTCCGGCCACGCCTATTTCAGCCTCAAGGACACCGCAGCGATTGGCCTGCGACGCCGTCATCTGGCGCACCACGCTCCAGCGCATGAAGCTGAAGCCGCAGGAGGGGCTCGAGGTCGTCGCGATCGGCAAACTCACCACCTTCCCCGGCAAATCGAGCTACCAGATCGTGATCGAGGCCATCGAGCTCGCCAGAAATCGGGGCGCTGATGGCGCTGCTCGAGGCGCGGCGGCGGAAACTCGCCGAGGAGGGGCTGTTCGACGCCGCGCGCAAGCGCAAGGTCCCGTTCCTGCCGAAGGTCGTCGGCGTGGTGACCTCGCCGACAGGCGCGTCATCCGCGACATCCTCCACCTTCTCGCCGATCGGTTCCCGGTCCGGGTCGTCGTCTGGCGGGTCAGGCTGAGGGAGAAACCTTCGCCGCCGAGGTCGTGGCGGCGATCGACGGCTTCAACGCGCTGCTGGCGAATGGGCGCGGCGATGTGGGCGGACGTGCTGATTGTCGCCCGCGGCGGTGGTCGCTCGAGGACCTGATGAGCTTCAACGACGAGGCGGTGGTGCGCGCCGTCGCTCGCAGCTCGATCCCGCTTATCGCCGCGGTCGGCCACGAGACTGACTGGACGCTATCGATCACGCGGCCGACGTGCGCGCGCCGACGCCGACCGCGGCGGCCGAGTTCGCGGTGCCGGTGCGCGTCGATCTCCTCGCCGCGATCGCCGACCTTGGCGCCCGCGGCCGCGGCGCGATCCTGCGCTTCGGCCAGCGCCGTCGCGCCGATTTCAGGGCGGTCGCCCGCGCGCTGCCGAGCGGCGAGGCGATCGTCGCCCAGCCGCGCCAGCGCTTCGATCGCGCCGAGGAGACGCTAAAACCCGTGTGCGGGCGGGCGTCGACCAGCGCGCGCTGAGAACTGCGGGATTGGCCCGCCGTCTCGCCCGCCATTCGCCGCGCGCCCATCTCGCCGGACAACGCGAACGCTTGCGGGGGCTCGCCGGGCGTCTCGGGCGAGTGCGCCCGCTCCTGATCGAACGCTGGGGCGGGCGGCGCACGCGCCGGCGCTCGTTCGCGCGCGAGAAGGCGCTGCACTCGAGGAGGCGCCGCGAGCGGGCCGAGGCGGTCGAGCGGCTTTCGGGCCGCATGGCGCGCGCCTATGGCGAACGCCTGCAAAGCAATCGCGCCAGCTTGTCTCCGCCTGGCAATTGCTCGCGCGATGAGCTATCGCGGCGTCCTGTCGCGCGGCTTCGCCCTGGTGCGGGACGAGGCGCAAAGGCCACTGAGGCGCGCCGCCGAGGTCCGCCAGACGCAGCGCCTCGAGATCGAGTTCGCCGACGGGAAGGTCGGCGCTGTCGCCGGCGGGCGCGTCGGGCCGGCGCTCACCCCGCCGGCGCTCCTGCCTCGCCGGCGCGCCAAGCCCGACAAGGACGAAGGGCAGGGGACGCTGTTCTGACGTGTGACGCAATCGAGCCGCAATGCGCGCGCGACCCCGAGCCGCCGCGGGTCGGCAATTCTGGGCAGGAGGCGCAACACTTTCCTGATCGTCAGCGTTAGGCCTGCGGTGCTAAGACAAGCGCCGCAGGGAGCCCCATGAGCCGTGCTTTCGTCAAAGAAGCCGATAACGACACGGTCGAACTTCCCGACCGCCCGATATCGCCGCATCGCAATTTTGTGACCAAGTCCGGGCTGGCCGAAATCAAGGCCGCCTCGGCCGCTTCGAGGCCGCCTACCGCGCAGCGCGGCACTCAGGCGACCAGGACGCCGTTGCCGCCGCCGCGCGGGAAATCCGATATTGGACGGCGCGGCTCGGAACCGCGGAAGTGGTTGAACCTCCCGCCGACCGATCCACGGCGTCCTTCGGCCTGACCATCACGCTCCGCCGCGACGACGGGCGCGAGCAGAGCTTCAAGATCGTCGGGGAAGACGAGGCCGAGCCCTCGCGCGGGACGGTCTCCTATGTGTCGCCGCTGGCCCGAGCGGTTGTTTCGCGCGGCCCCGGCGAGGCGGTCATGATCGCGGGCCGCGAAGCCCTCATTCTGGATGTGCGGTAGCTTGCGGGGGCCAGGAAGCGGACGCGGCTTTTCCCGCCGCTCACCCCGGCTCCTCTCCTCCCGCAACTCTCCCGAACCGCTCCAGACGCTACTGGCGGGCGAGATACATCTTCATTTTCGCCGCCATGTCGTTGATCTCCTCGCCGGACATGTCCACCAGCACCTTCTTCACCGCGCCGGTGAAGGCGAACGGCGGCCGGTAGTCGGGCATGACCGGCGCGCCGGCGTCGGAGCCGATGCTGACGCCCGCCGCCAGGCCGAGCGAGAGGGGTATCGTCACGGGCAGGTCCCCCTTGCCGACCGGCTTGGCGTCGACGAGCAGCTTATCGAGCAGGAACGCCCTTGCCCTTGGCGATGTCCGCTTTGCCGGTGGGCTTGAACTCGAAGCTGAAGATGTGATCGCCCTCGGGAATGGCCTTGTCTGACTGCACCTTGAAGCGCTGATCGGCGACGTAGTTGTAGCCGTAGGTGAGCTTGCCGTTCTGCACATAGAAGGCGAAGCCGCCGTCGACGCCGCCCATCGAGAACAGCACCCCTTCGGCGCCGCTTCGGCACGTTGGCGTGCACCGAGACCGAATGCGCGACATTGACCAGCCGAGGCGCGGCGTTCCCCGGCACCAGCTGGGTCCCGGCGTAGTAAATGTACTTCTTGCGGTCGACGGCGATCTGAGGCCGCTCGTCGGCAACGCGCGCGATGCCGCGGCTGTCGATCGGCAACACGTTGTACTTGCCGGCCTCGACGTACCACATGCCGATCATCGCGATCAGCCGCTCGCGTTCCTTCTCAGCAAGGTTGTTGGTCTCGGCGAAGTCTTCGTCGATGTTGTAGAGTTCCCAGCCCTTGGCATCGAGTTCGGTGAGCTTCTGGTAGTCGATCGGCGCGCCGAAGGGCAGGCCCGCCTCGGCGAACGATGTCCCCGGCCAGGGGCACACCGCCCGCCAGCCGTCGTGATAGAGCGAGCGATGGCCGATCATCTCGAAATACTGGGTGATGTGGAGCGGTTCCGCCTTGGTGTCGTCGAACGACGACTTGAGGCTGAATCCTTGCATCGGCGATTGGGTGACGCCGCGAATCTGCGTCGGCGGCTCGATGCCCAGGGCGTCGAGCACGGTCGGTACCATGTCGATCACATGGCAGTATTGCGAGCGGATTTCGCCCTTGGCCTTGATGCCTTTGGGCCATGCGACGATGAACGGATCCGCGGTTCCGCCGCGATAGGTCTCGCGCTTCCACCGGCGGAAGGGCGTGTTCCCGGCATAGGTCCAGCCCCATGCGTAGTGGTTGAAATATTTGGGGCCGCCGAGGTCGTCGATGGCCGCGAGATTCTGCTTGAGATCGTCGGGCACGTTGTTGAAGAACTTGCCTTCGTTGACCGAGCCGGTCGGCCCGCCCTCGGCGCTGGCGCCATTGTCGGACACGACCATGATCAGGGTGTTGTCGTACTCGCCCATGTCTTTCAGGAACGCGATCAACTCGCCGATGTAGTGGTCGGTGTGCTCGAGAAAGCCGGCGAACACTTCCATCATGCGCGCATAGAGGCGCCGCTCGTCGGCGGAGAGCTTGCTCCAATCCTGCACGTCCGGATCGTGCCGCGAAAGCTTCGTGTCGGCGGGGATGATCCCCAGTTTCTTCTGCCTGGCGAACACCTGCTCGCGGTAGGCGTCCCAGCCGGCGTCGAACTTGCCCTTGTACTTGTCGGCCCATTCCTTCGGCACGTGATGGGGCGCATGCATGGCGCCCGGGCAAAAATACATGAAAAACGGCTTGTTCGGCGCGACCTGCTTCGAATCGGCGATCATCGCCTTCGCCTTGCCGACGAGATCGGGCGTCAGATGATAGCCCTCTTCCGGCGTCTTGTCGGGTTCGGTCTGGCTGTTGTCGCGCACCAGCTCCGGGTAATACTGATGCGTATCGCCGCCGAGAAAGCCGTAGTAGCGCTCGAAGCCGCGACCGAGCGGCCAGCGGTCATAAGGGCCTGCCGCCGACGCCTGCTCGGCGGGCGTCAGATGCCACTTGCCAAGGGCGTAGGTGTTGTAGCCGTTCTGCAGCAGGATTTCCGAGAGCATCCCGTTCTCGAACGGAATGTTGCCGTTGCCGCCGGGATAGCCGGTCGATCCTTCGGTGATGCAGGACATGCCGTTCGAGTGATGGTTGCGCCCGGTCATGAAACACGAGCGCGACGGCGAACACAGCGCCGTCGTGTGCATGTTGCTGTATCGGAGCCCGTCGGCCGCGAGCGCGTCGAGATTGGGCGTGGCGATCGGGCTGCCGTAGCAGCCGAGGTGGCCGAAGCCGGTGTCGTCGAGGATGATGAAAAGGACGTTCGGCGCGCCCTCCCGCGCCCGGTTTGGCGCCGGCCACGCCGGCTTGGACACGTCGAAGGTCCGGCCGATCACGCCGGGGAACGCCTGTCCCGGGCTTGTACTCTTTAAGCGCCATGAATCCCTCCCCGCCGGCGAATCTCGCCGCGCCGCGGCTTCATTACAGCCTGCGCCGCCGGAGGTCACGCGCCGGCTTGCCGCAGGAGAGCGAACCGAGCCATTGAGAGGCAAAAGGCTCTTATGGCGTTAGCTGTTGCTTTCGAGGAATTCGGACGTGGGGGACCCGCGGACAAGTCCCAGCACGTCATGGCCGGGACAAGCCCGGCCCATGACGGCGAAGGCTTGACCGCGCAGTCGCTGATCAACAGAAAACGCTATGAGAGCCGACAGAGGCTTTACGAAAATCAGAACTCCTGCTATTGTCGGCATTCATGAGGAGCCGTGAGCCGGTCCTGCGAAAAGTCGCGGGGCGCCGGCGAGTGGGGATGGAGGATTTGGCGCAGCCCTCCGAACGCAAGCCGTTGAAAAAGCTCTATCTTCGGAAGAAAAGTCGATTTTGCTTTTGTTGCTCCGGCCTTTGATTTTGTTGCGCCCGGCTTGGAAATTGTTGCGGCCGGCTTGGAATTTGTTGCGGCCGATTTTGCTTTTGTTGCGCGGGCCCGGGCTCGTCGGCCCACGCGGGCGCGCGAGCTAAGCCCCGGCGTAACGGGCCGCCGGCTCAGGATGGGCGGGCGCCCGGTTGTGGTTCGCGGCCCCCGCGCCCTTCGGCTTCTCGACCTCGGGAAGGCGGCCTTCGAGCCAGGCCGGCAGGAACGCCTCGAGCCAGGCGGCGACGCGGCCGTCGTGCTGGAACCAGCCGCCGAGATGCTCGGGGCGGCTCAGCGCGCCGGGCCGGGTCAGGCGCTCGGCGCCGCGATGAGTTCACCGGCACATCATGTGATAGGTGACCTCCGGGTGGAACTGGAGGCCGACCGCGTGGCGGCCGTGGCGATAGGCCTGGTTGGGGAAATTCTCGCCTCCCGAGGCGAGGAGCTGCGCACCCGCGGGCAGATCGAACCCGTCGGAATGCCACTGGTAGACGGTGCGAGGGAATCGCGCCCCGCATAGCGTCTCGCCCGCCGGCGTCGGCTCGATCGCGTAGTAGCCGATCTCGCTGCGCTTGTCCTCGTAGCTGAAGACCCGCGCGCCAAGCGCCCGCGCCAGCATCTGCGCGCCAAGGCAGACGCCGAGAGTGGGCTTGGCCTCGGCGAGCGGCGTCTCGAGCCAGTCGATCTCGCGTCGGACCCATTCGAGCGTGTCGTTCGCGCCCATCGGGCCGCCGAACACGATGACGCCGGTATGATCGGCGAGCGTCTCCGGCAACGGCTCGTCAAGGCTCGGCCGGCGAATGTCGAGCCTGACGTCCATGGCCCTGAGCACCGCGCCGATCCGGCCGGGAGTCGAATGCTCCTGGTGCAGCACGATCAGAACGGTCCGCCGCCGGGCGACGCTCGCCATGGGCATGATCTCGAAAACTCCATCTCGAGCGGCGCCCGCCGCCGTATCGAGTTCGTAACCGAAACTATCAGGCAAATTCGGCGCCACAAGCTTAACGGAAGGTGAACCCTGGCGGTTGGCGGGCGGGTTCGCTTTCTCGGCGCCGTGCGCGGCTTGCCTAGCTCCATGAGCGCCGATATACAATCCCGTTTCCCGCCGCTCCCATCGTCTAGCGGTCCAGGACGTCGCCCTCTCACGGCGAAAACGGGGTTCGAGTCCCCTTGGGAGCGCCAATCAAAGCAAGTAGCGCAACGAGCTTACTAGGCCGTGGTGACCATTTAACTATTTGAGCCAGATAGCGATAGCGGCGAGTTTGACGAAGCCCATGAAGTTGACGAGCAGCTTGTCGTATCGCGTCGCGACGCGTCGGAACTGTTTGAGCTTGTTGAAGAAGCGTTCGATGATGTTGCGCTCTTTATAGAGATCGGGATCGTACGGACGTTTGACGATGCGGTTTCGTTTCGGCGGTATGACGACCTCGCCGCCGGTCCGCGTAATCTTATCGCAGAGATGATCGGCGTCGTATCCTTATCGGCGATCGTCACATCTGCGTCGAAGCCCTCGACCAAGTCATGGGCGAAGGCGATGTCGTTGCGCTGCCCTGGCGAGCCGATCAGGCGCACCGGATTGCCGAGCGCATCGCCAGCGGCGTGGATTTTCGTGCTTAAACCCCCGCGTGACCGGCCAAGGCCCTGGGCATCCGCCCCCCTTTTTGCCGGCTCGCGCCGGCCGCGTGCTGATGCGCGCGAACAATGGTGGAATCAATCATCAGCCATTCCAGATCGGCTTCGCGCGCCAGCGCCGCAAGAATGTCGTCCAGAACGCCCATCTCGATCCACCGATAGTAGCGCCGCTTGACAGTGTCGTAGTCGCCCAACTCCTCTGGCAGATCGCGCCAACGAGCGCCCGAACGCGCCATCCACAAGAGCGCGTTCAAGAACCGGCGATTATCCGTGCGCGGTCCTCGCTTGCCTTTCCGGCCCCCAGGCACGAAATCCTTCAGCCGCTCCCATTGGTCGTCCCGAAGCGCGTCGCAGTCCACCGCTGACCTCCAAAAATCAGCGTTGAATCTGATTTGCGCACTTCTGGGAATCTGGAGGGTTATGTGAGGTCGCTGGGGCGCGGGTTGGGCGTCGCGAATGGCGACCTCACATAAGCCGGATTGAACGAAGCCGCGGTCGGGATGAGGCGCTATGGGTGAAGCGCGCTGGCGGTCTGACGCCATATGGCGAACGAGAGGTCCGCGGACCGGTTCGGCGAAGTCGTTGAGCCCGACGATTGCGAGGATAAAGCTGAACCATGGTCGAGAATGGCTAGACGTGGGCGTTGTCGGCGCGCGAACGGCTTCGAAAATGAGCTTCAAGGCGAGCGGTCGCAGCGACGCTCCGCGAGATGGGTGTCCGAGTTGGGAGAACTGAGAAGATCGCATACGCGGAGCGGCGGGTGCGTTATTGTCATGACGTGTCGCAGCGAAAGGCGCCGGCGGGCCGGGGCGCGACGGTTTCAATGCGGCGCATGAAGCCCCCGCAATCTGGGCAGCGCATGAAGGCGTCGCGAACGGTGTCGGCTTCTGGGTCGCCGCACGGCGCCTTCTCCGGATCGACCTGCTCCTGCGGCTTGGACGCGACGTGGAGCAGGTCTCGCACATATGCGAGCTTTTCGCCGCGCTCGCCTTTGGCGAGGAAACCGTAGTGACGAATGCGATGCAAGCCGTCGGGTAGGACGTGGAGGAGAAAACGTCGGATGAACTCGTGCGGGGCGAGGCGCATGATGCGGCTGCGGCCGCCGCGGCGATAATCCTTGTAGACGAACGCCACTTCATTGTCGTCGACGGCGACAAGCCTCGAATTGGCGATCGCCGTGCGATGGGTGTAGCGGGCGAGATAGGCGAGCACGCGCGCGGGTCCGCCGAACGGCGGCTTGGCGTAGACGACGAACGGGCTCTGCCGCAGCGCGCGCATGCGGGCTTTGAAGGCCTCCGGCTCGGCGAGCCGGGCCAGTTCGCCGAAGAAGCTCAACTCTCCTTTCTCGGACTCGGCTTTGAGGCCGTCGAGGAACAGGCGGCGGAACGCCTTCGACAACGCATGGACGGAGAGCAGGAAGTTCGGTTTGGCTTCGACCCAGCGCCTGTTGTCGAGGGCGACGCCGCCGCCGGGAACCAGGCAATGGACGTGGGGATGGTGGGTCAGCGTCTGTCCCCAGGTGTGCAAAACGGCGATCAGGCCGATCCTGGCTCCGAGGCGTTTGGCGGCGAGGACGCTGAGCGCCTGCGCCGCGGCGCGCATCAAGAGGCCATAGACGGTCCGCTTGTTCTGGAAGGCGATCTCGGCCGCCGCCGACGGCAAGGTGAACACGACATGGAAATAGGGAACCGGCAGCAGCTCGGCTTGGCGGGCGGCGAGCCACTTCACCCGCGCCGCGCCTTGGCATTTTGGACAATGGCGGTTGCGGCAGGAGTTGTAGGCGATGCGCGTGAGGCCGCAATCGTCGCAGCGTTCGACGTGACCGCCCAGCGCCGCCGTGCGGCAGGCCGCGATCGCCGCCGACACGCGCCGTTCGACGCGCCCGAGATGTCCGGCGTTCAATTGAGCATAGGTCTCGCCGTGGCGGCGAAAGACGTCGGCCAGTTCGAACGCCGGCCGCGCCGTCACCGACTATCCCGGCGGCGTCACGTTCAGCGAGAGCCGATCCAAGGGGCTTGCGGTATTGCCAATGAGCTGCGTGGAGACGCGCGTGTAGCGTGCTGTCGTCGACAGATTCTCGTGACCGAGCAACACCTGGATGATGCGGATGTCGACGCCGCTTTCCAGCAGATGGGTGGCGAAGCTGTGCCGCAGCACATGCACGCTCACTCGCTTGTCGAGCCCCGCCGCGGCCGTCGCTGATCGGCAGGCGGCATGCAACACCGTCGGGTCGATCGGCGTATCGGAGGTGCGGCTCGGAAACAGGAACAGCGGCGGCCGCGCCAGCCGCCAATAGCTGCGCAGGATGCCGAGCAGGGCCTCGGAGAGCATGACATAGCGCTCCTTGCCGCCCTTCCCGTGTTCGATCCGCATCACCATGCGCTGGTTGTCGATATCGCGGACCTTCAGCGCCGCCACTTCGGAAACCCGCAATCCCGCTGCATAGGCCGTCGTCAGCGCGACGCGCGCCTTCAGGCTCGAAACCGACTCCAGGAACCGCACGACCTCGTCGGCGCTGAGCACCACGGGAAGCTTGCGCGGTTCGCGGGCGTAAGCGATCCGCTCCGGGATCGTCTGTTCGCCGAGCGTCACGCCGTAGAAGAAGCGCAAGGCGCAGACGGCCTGGTTCAGCGACGCCCACGCGACGCCCTTCGAAGCCAGATGCACCTGATAGGCCCGAACATCCTCCAAGCCGAGTTGATCGGGCGAGCGGCCAAAATACTGGCTGAACTTCGAGACCGCGTGGACGTAGGATTGCTGTGTCGCCGGGGACAGATTGCGGATCGTCATGTCCTCGATCATCCGGCGGCGCAGAGGGCTCATCTGGGCCATCTGAAAACTCCTGTCTGAGAGTGGGTTGCTACACCCCATCCTCTCAGGCAGGAGGAACTTCAAACCACCCGGCCGCCTCCAGCCCCGCCGCCGATTCCGCCGCGGTAGCGGCTTCGTTCAATCGAGTTTACGAGTTTATGGCCTAAAGGAGTTCGAGCCGGCTTAGGCCTATCGACGACACAGAGGCCGAATTTACGTAGCGGCCCGACTTGCCAGCATGACGCAAAGCGGACGATTAGAGTTGACGTGAAGCGCACATTGCGGATCGGTGTCCGGCGGCGAGTTGGGCAAGCTGTCGCTCTTCAACGGTGATGGATTGAAACGGCTGGCTAGATTTTTGCCCCTTCCTCATCGCCTCCTCGGCCTGCGAGGCGAGGCCCGGCTGGACAGACCGGAGATAAGGAGGTCGTAGGGGCCGACTTGAGTGGCGCGGGTCGCGCTTTCTCTGATCTCCTCGGACTTCCACTCGCGGTTTGGAACCGATCGCTGCTTGTTGGCGTCGGCCGCGCTCAGGCTGGCGTCGACCGCAAACGCGTCGGCGCCGACCAGATCCTCGGCGATGCAACGCTGCACCACGCTCTCAAAGAGCCGATGCAGCGCATCGCTCTCGGGAAAGCGCCCGTGTCTGTTCTTCGAGAACGTCGAGTGATCCGGGGCTCCGCCGTCCAGTCGAGTCGACAAAACCAGCGATAGCCAGATTGAGGTGAACCTCTTCGCGAAGGCGGCGTTCGGACCGAATGCCCATGCTGTAGTCGATGACCAGCATGCGGGTCATCAGCTCCGGATCGACGGAGGGTCGGGCGGCCCGGCGCAGTCACGGCGCGGGTATCGAATTTTCTGGGAGGTCGCCGATGCTTCGGACAACACCGCTTCTATGCGTCGCGCTGCTGGCCGGGTTGCTTGCGGCGCTTGCGCCCGCAAACTCAATGCCGAACGGCCGGCGGGCAGAGGAAGATACCGCCTTCGAGCGGTGGAAGCCTATATCTGGGCCTGCCCGCTGGTGATCACCGCCGCGACGGCGGAGCTCGTGACAATCACCGACAAGCCGCTTCCCCACGGACACGTGCTGGCAGCCTATGTCCCCGGAGACGAGCGCGTCGCGCCATTCGTCATTGAGCGCGCTCTCGTCGACGATGTCCAACGGGTCCAAGAGCAGCTTTGGCGGCGTCCCCCTCCACCCCAACCGCCAGCCGCTGAGGGGGCAAAGATTTATGCCTCAAACCTATCCTACGAAATGAGAGTATTGACAACCTATTCAGTTGTTGATTGCTTACAAAATCGACAAACCTATCATACAGGACTTAATGGGCTTGTCCCTCGTGCAATCGCGACCGGATGCTGAAGGAGGGCTGGTCGATGGCGCAATGCACGCCATCAACCAGCACATCCGCGCCGAGCGCCTGCGCGCCGGCGATCCTGTCCCGTCCGAAGTCGGGCTTGCGGCCGAGCTCGGCGTTTCGCGAACCGTCGTGCGCGAAGCATTCCGGGCCCTTGCCGCGCTCGGAATCATCGACCTGGGGAACGGACGGCGGGCGCGTGTCGGAACGATCGACAAGGATGTGCTGGGGCTCGTCATCGATCACGCGGTCCATACCGACCAGGCGTCGATCCAGCAGATTTACGACGTGCGCCGCACCATTGAAATGCGCACTGTCGCACTGGCGGCGTTACGCAGGTCGGAGCCCGAAGCCGAGGCGATCAACGCCCACGCCGTCGCGATGCGCCAAGCGTTTTTGCGCCCGGACGAGGCGATGGAACACGACATCGCCTTCCACAGCGCGATCGCCGTCGCCTCGCGCAACCCGCTCTTCGCCCTTATCGTCGGCTCGTTCAGCGTCGTCACTCGCCAGACATGGCGCATTGGCTGGGATAGCCGCTCGACTGACGCCGAACGGCTGGCCAACGTCGAGTGCCACGCGCGCATCGCCGCAGCGATCGAAGCCCGCAAACCTCGTGCGGCCGAGGCGGCGATGGCGGAGCATTTCGACGGTTCCGTCAAAGCCCTTCTCTCCGCCGGCGTGATCTGAGGCGGCGATGAAGATCACCGCACTCGAAACGATCCGCATCGCCGAATTCGCCAATCTGCTTTGGCTCAAGGTGCATACCTCGGATGGGATCGTCGGGCTCGGCGAGACCTTCTTCCTTCCGGAGACCGTCGAGGCTTACGTCCACGAAAGCCTCGCGCAGAAGCTGCTAGGCCGCGATCCGCTCGAGATCGACCGGATTTCGAAAGACCTCGTCGGCTATCTGGGGTTTCGCTCCACTGGCGCCGAAATGCGCGGCAATTCCGCGCTCGACATCGCGCTGTGGGATGTCTTCGGCAAACTCGCCGGACAACCCCTTGCGCAGCTTCTTGGCGGATTCTCGCGCTCTAAAATCCGCACGTACAACACGTGCGCCGGCGCGTCCTATATGCGTAAGGCGATCGGCCAGACGACGTCGAACTATGGCGCGGTCGGGGGCGAGCGCGGCCCCTACGACGATCTCAACGGCTTTCTGCATCGCGCAGACGAACTGGCGGATGAGCTGTTGAGCGAAGGGATCACGGCCATGAAGATATGGCCGTTCGACCACGCGGCAGAGAAGACCGACGGAGCCTATATCTCCTCCGAGGATCTCAAAGCGGCGCTGGTTCCCTTTGAAAAAATTCGCAAGGCCGTCGGCGACAAGATCGACGTCATGGTCGAGTTTCATTCGATGTGGCAATTGCTGCCGGCGATGACGATCGCGCGCGCGCTTCAGCCGTTCGCCACCTTCTGGCACGAAGACCCGATCAAGATGGACAGTCTCGGATCGCTCAAGCGCTACGCGGAGGCGTCTACTGCGCCCATTTGCGCGTCGGAGACGCTCGGCGGCCGGGCCGCATTCCGGGATCTTCTGGAAACGGGCGCTGCTGGCGTCATCATGCTGGATCTGTCGTGGTGCGGCGGCGTCTCCGAAGCCAAGAAGATCGCCTCAATGGCCGAGGCTTGGCATCTTCCGATCGCACCTCACGACTGCACCGGTCCGGTCGTCCTGGCAGCTTCGACCCACCTCTCGCTCAACGCGCCGAACGCCTTGGTTCAGGAGAGCGTGCGCGCATTTCACCGCACCTGGTATCGCGACCTTGTAACCGGCCTGCCGGAAATAGGCGGAGGTCGGATCTCGGTCGGCCGCGCAGCCGGGACACGGGGTCGAACTCCATCCAGACCTTGCCAAACGATTTACCGTCGAGAGCCGCACCACGGCGCTCAAGTAGAGAAACGTTCGACCACTAAAAAACTAACGCAGAGGAGGAAGCTCATGGTTAAGCGTGGAATTGCATCTCAAATGCTGAGCGGAGTCGGCGCAGCGGCGTTGTCATTCGCCTCGTTGGGTCCGGCCGCGGCCGACGAGAAGCTCAACATCGTCTACACCCATCATTCATCGGCATCGAACCCGTTCTGGCAGGCAGTGAAGAAAGGCTTCGATGACGCCTGCGCCAAGATCCAGGCCAATTGCCAAATGGTCTTCACCCAGACCGAGGGCTCGGTCGACCAGGAAGTGGCCAATCAGCAGGCGGCGCTTGCCCGCAAGCCCGACGCGCTGATCACCACGCTGGTCGATAACAACGCTTTCGTCGCCAATTTGAAAGATGCCAAGGCGAAGGGGGTGATCGTGATCGCCTCGAATGTCGACGCGACGGAGGGACCGGAACTCGAATTGCGCCAGGCCTTTGTCGGCCAAAACTTTGTCCCTGCCGGTACGACCCTCGGGCGTCGCATGTCTGCTTTATTCCCGAAGGAGGGCCCCATCCGGGTGCTCGTGGGCGTCAACGCGCCCGGCCAGAACTGGTCGGAGCAGCGCGCCAAAGGCATCATGAACGGGCTTGAGGAGTTCAAGAAGGCCAATCCAAACCGCGAGATCACGATCGACCGCCTGGACGTGAGCGCGGACGGCGCGGTCGTCAGCGATCGCGTCGGCGCCTATCTCAGCGCCCATCCGGATACGACCGCCTACATCGAGACCGGGCTCTGGCATTCCAACGTCGCCCGCATGCTGAAGGACCGCAACATTCCGCCGGGCAAGATTCTGTTGGGCGGCTTCGATCTCGCGCCACAAGTGATCGAGCAAATGAAGTCCGGTTACATCCAGGTGGAAATCGACCAGCAGCCGTATGAACAGGGGTTCTTGCCCGTCATGCAGGTCTACCTCGAGAAGAAAGTCGGGCTGGCCCCAGCCGACATAGATTCGGGCGAGGCCGTGTTTACGCCGGACCAAGCCGATCAGCTGATGGGTTTGGCCAAACAGGGCCTTCGCTGAATCGTTCGCACGAGAGAATTCCGGGGGGAGCTAAGCTCTCCCCGCAGTTCCCTAACAACGTGGGCGCGGCAGGGGCATCGTGAGGAATCTGTTCCGAATTTATCTTGAAAAGCCGGAGCTAGCGGGCGTTGCGCTGCTCGTCTTGCTTGCGGCGTTGTTCGAGGCGCGTTCGGACGGCGCTTTTCTGTCGGCCGACAATCTGCGCGGCATTCTCGGGCTGTTGCCGGAGGTCGGGCTCGTCTCGATCGGCGTCACGATTCTGATGATCTGCGGCGAGTTCGATCTTTCCGTCGGCTCCACGTTCGCGCTGACGCCGATGGCGACATCGCTCCTGATCATCGCCGGCGTGCCGACTCTCGCGTCGATTCTTCTTGGTCTTCTGCTCGCCGCCGCCATCGGGTTTGCGAACGGGTTCATCACACTGACCTTTGCAATCCCAAGCTTCATCGCGACTCTGGGCATGCTGTTCATCGTTCGCTCGCTGACCGTAGTGATCTCGGGCGGTTTTCCGCCCTTGCTCCCAGACGATCTCGCCACCGGGGAATTCACCCAGTTCGTCGGACCAGGCGGATTGTTCCGGGCGTCGTTCATCTGGTTCCTCGCGATCGCTTTCGCCGCTTCCGCGCTGATCGCCAAATCCAACCTCGGAAACTGGATCAAGGCGACGGGCGGCCATCTCGACGCCGCTGAGGCGATGGGCGTCCCGGTGCGCCGGGTCAAACTGTTCTGCTTCATGTTGTGTTCGGTGATGGCCGGCTTCGGCGGCATCATTCAGGTTTTCCGCCTGCATTCGCCGCTCCCCTCAATTGGCGACGGGCTCGAGCTCCAGGCGGTCGCCGCAGCCGTGATCGGGGGAACCGCGCTGACCGGCGGCGTCGGGACCGTGCTCGGCGCCGTCGTCGGCGCCCTGTTGATCCGCGTCATCGACAATGGACTGGTGATGACCCAGGTCGACGCCAACTGGTTCAAGTTCGCCGTCGGCGCTCTGACGATCTTCGCAGTCGTGTCCAATACGTGGCTGCGTCGCACCGCGCGCAGGATCAGGGTGGCGGGCTGAAATGACCCTTCCGCTGATTTCCGTGCAGCACATTCACAAATGGTATGCGGGCGTGCATGCGCTGAAGGGCGTAACTCTCGACGTGCAGCCATGTGAGGTCGTCGGGCTTGTGGGCGATAACGGCGCCGGAAAATCGACGCTGATCAAAATCCTCTCGGGCGTTTTGCAGCCCGACAAGGGTGAGATTCGCATTGAGGGAGAACGGGTTGAGATCGCGTCGCCGAAGGTCGCCATGCGCCTGGGCGTCGAAACGATCTATCAGGACGCCTCGATGGTGCCGACGATGTCCATCGCCCGAAACCTCTTCATCGGCCGCGAGCCGTTGCGCCTGAGGATTGGCGCCATTGGCCTGATCGATCATGACCGCATGCGTCGGGAAGCGATAAAGGCGATTGCGGACGTAGATCTGCATCTGCGTTCGCCTGATGCATCGCTCGCAGAATTGTCAGGCGGACAGCGCCAGGGCGTGGCGATCGCGCGCGCGATGCATTTCAAGTCGCGAATTCTCATCCTCGATGAACCGACCAATCATCTGTCGGTCAAGGAGACGGCGAAAGTGCTCGGCTTCGTCCGCGGCCTACCGGCGCAGGGGGTCACCGGCATTCTCATCAGCCATAATCTGCATCATGTCTTGCAATCTTGCGATCGGGTTGTCGCCATGGCGCGCGGCGAGATCGTGTTCGACAAGCGGGTCGCTGAGACCACTGTGGAGGAGATTTCGGACGTCCTTTAGAGACGCCGTGAGCATCGAGGGCAAGACGGTGTTGCTCCAGCGTCGCTTCGCTCACGTTCAGGAACTGGGACTGCCTTAGCGTGCCGGCCTTGCAAGCCGGCGTTCCTCCATGCAAGCGCGACCATCTCGTCAGCGGCGATCGCAAGGGTTCGTGTCTATTTGACCAACTTCCGCGACCTTACGTTCTCCGGCCCGTAGATCGAAAACGGGACATCGTTTGAGCTCTCTGGAAAGCGCATCTTTTCCGCGTAGCCGAAGCGGGCGAGCAGAATGTCCAGCGCCGCCCGCGCTTGGCGCTCCGGATTCTGATCGATCGTCAGCGCCATCGTTCCGTTGACCAGCAGGCGCCGCGTATGCGCGTCGAGCTCGTGGCCGATAAAAACAATATCGCCGGTCCGCCCGGTAGTCTGCAGAGCTTGATCCACGGCGACATTCGCGTCGCTGGTATTGTAGACGCCGACCGCATCCGCATGCCCAAGCAGCGCCTCGGTCAGAAGACGCTCGGACAGATCCGGCGCTTCCCGGCCCTCCAGGATGCACGCGATAGAGAGACCGGCCTTATGCTCGCTCAACCAGTCGCGGAATCCGCCGATGCGTTCGGCATGGGCCCGATAGTCCAAACAGTGGGTCAGCACTATCACCGGTCCCTGGCGGCGCGCCATCCGGGTCATGAAATAGGCCGCCGTCCGTCCTGCGCTGTAGTGATCGATGCCAACATAGGCGAGCCGAGGCGAGGTCGGCAGATCGGAGCACAGCGTCACGACCGGCTTGCCCCCTACAGTGATCGATGTCACGGCGTCGATAACCGAAGGCAGCTCCTGGCCGTAAAGGATGACGGCGTCCGCCTGCGTGGCGAGGATGTGCTCAGCCGCGAGTTTGGGCTTCGCCTCGTCAATGAAACTGCGCTGCATGATGACTGATCGATCGAGCGTGGAGGCGGCGTCGACGAAGGCGCGATTGAGTCGTTGGAACAAGGGCAAATCTGACCGCGCCATGATCACCTCGAGGCGTAGCCCGCGGCGGTAGGCGACCGGAAGCGACCGTCCCAACTTGAGCTGGCGCGCGGCGTCGACGACCTTGCGCGTCGTCTCGGGAGAGACGCTCCCACGTTCGTTCAGAACGCGATCGACAGTCGCTATCCCGACTCCCGCCAGCTGGGCGACCTGCGCGAGCCTCGCTCGCCCCCGGGGCGCAGCCTCTCCGGCTGAAGCTGGTTTTGGGTCGCCTGAACGGTCAGGTCTCCTGCCCATGGCCTTCCTCTTGCAATTGGCACGTAAGGACAGATTCTTGCGCGCCGCTTCGACGATTGTGATCGAATTCCATCAAGGGACGCGAATCGGCCTCGCGAAGCGGTTGCACGGCGCGGTTTCGTCCCTGTAGTTTCTGCGAGCAATCGGGTGCAGTTTGGAGACGTTGCCGGCCGACTGGCCTGACCTCCACAAATGAGAATGGTTGCCCCCTCGTGAGTGACTGAACGGATCAGGACCATCCGATGCGCCGCGCGAACAGGAACCGGGTCGTGGTCGTTGGCGGCGGTCAGGCGGGCGGCCGTCTGACCCAGATTCTCGCCGCCTATCCTGACGATTTCCAGGTGACGCTGGTCTGCCAGGAACCTCACCCGCCCTACGAGCGTCCACCCCTGACCAAGGGAATCCTGACCGGCAACGCAACGCTTGAGCACTGTCTAATCTGGCGGAAGCAGGATGACGCGTGGCGCAACGTCGATTTGCGGCTAGGGGTCTCCGCCGTCGCGATCGATCGTGACGCCAGATCGGTTCAGACCTCCGACGGCGCGAAAGTCGACTACGATGTGTTGGTTTTGGCGACCGGCTCCTCTGTGCGTCGGTTTTCGGTTGCGGGAGCCGAGCTCAGCGGCGTCCACTATCTGCGCAACATCGATGATTCGCTGGCGATCGCCGAACGATTCCGCCGGGCCAAACACCTCGTGGTCGTGGGCGGCGGATTCATCGGCCTCGAGATCGCTGCCTCGGCGCGCGCGCAAGGCATCGATACGACGCTGATCGAGGCGTCCGACCGTTTCCTTGCCCGGGTCGTTCCGCCAATGATCGCCGACCGACTGGCCAAGCGCCACCAATCCGAGGGCGTTCGCACGCGCATGGGTGTAATGATCGAGCGGTTTGTGTCGAGTGCTCGCGGTGAGTTGTGCGCGGTTGAGCTCTCGACCGGCGAGGTTCTGCCTTGCGACCTAGCGGTCATTGGGGTCGGCGTGAAGGCCAACACCGGCTTGGCCGCTAGCGCCGGTCTCGATGTCGATATCGGGGTTCTGGTCGATGAGTTGCTGCGCACCGACGACCCGTCGATCTTCGCCTGCGGCGACGCCGCAACTTTCTGGCACCCGCTGTTCGATCAATATGTGCGGGTTGAGGCGTGGCAGAATGCTGAAGATCATGCCCGGGTGATCGCCAAGGCGATCATGGGCGAGAAGGCGGTGTGTGACGCCGTGCCCTGGTTCTGGTCCGATCAATACGATCTCTCGCTGCAAATCGCTGGTCTGCCCAGACTTGGGGCCTCGATGGCGGCGCGCCTCTTGGGTGACGGGGCGGTAATCTTGTTCCATCTCACGCCAAGCGGGAGGATCGTCGGCGCGACAGGACTCGGAAGGGCCGAATCCATTGGCCGCGATGTTCGCCTGGCCCAGCTTCTGATCGCCAACCGGGCCCATCCGGATCCCACGCTGTTGCGGGACGCGACGGCCGGGCTGAAGTCGATCGTCAATATGGAGAAGACCAAGAAATCCTTGGCCATACTCGGGTCAGCCGTTCCGCCCCCGGACGCCGCAAGCCCATGACCGTCTGCGGCGGATGCGGGCGCAAGAGTCGAACACTCCTGATGGAGTTTCATCAAGATTACTATGCGAGGATGGGTGCAAACGCGTAGAATGGCGGCGCTGTGACGCAGGTTCGCCGAGCAGTATCCGAGTCCGGCGTTAGCAGCGGCGCCGAAGGGAGGAGCAAAATGCCTGACGGATCAGTTCGCCGGGATTACAGCCTCGTGGGTGACCAGGCCAAGCTCGCCGTGGAACATGGCCTAGCGAATGCGCAATGGTATGCTTCGCCCATCCCGCGCGCGCGACTCAAGGCGCTGATGAAGCGATCGGATGGACCGGCCATTCGAGATACGATCATTTGGTTTGCGGCGTTAGCGATCACGGGCGGGGCTGGCTATCTCCTGTGGGGGACTTGGTGGGCCGTGCCCGCCTTCCTCGCCTACGGCGTCCTTTACGGCTCCTCGACCGATTCACGCTGGCACGAATGCGGGCACGGGACCGCCTTCAAAACGCCATGGATGAACGAGGCGATTTATCAGATCGCCTGCTTCATGGTGCTGCGCGAGCCGACTGTCTGGCGTTGGAGCCACGCACGGCATCACACGGACACGATCATCGTCGGCCGCGACCCCGAAGTGGTGGCCCCGCGACCCCCCGTCCTGCGCGACATTTTCCTGATGTTCTTCGGAATCAAGCAGGCGCAGTCTTACGTCTTGAAGGTCTCGCTGCACGCGATCGGCAGGCTGACGGCCGAGGAGAGAACCTTTATCCCCAAGTCGGAATACGGCAAGGTCTACTGGATCGCGCGCGCCCACATTCTGGTCTACGTTGTCTTCATCGCCTGGGCCATTTCCATCAGAAGCATCCTGCCGCTCATGTTTGTCGGCTTGCCGTCGCTCTATGGCGCCTGGCATTACGTGCTGACGGCCCTCATGCAGCATCTCGGCCTTGCGGAGGATGTGCTCGACCACCGCCTCAATGCCCGGACGGTCTACCTGAACCCGATCTCGCGATTTATCTACTGGAACATGAACTATCACGTCGAGCACCACATGTTCCCGATGGTGCCTTATCACGCTCTGCCCGCGCTGCATGAGGAGCTGAAGGCCGATCTGCCAAAGCCTTACAGCGGCATCATCGAAACCTATCGCGAAATCATTCCAACGCTGCTGCGCCAACTCAAGGAGCCCGACTATTTCGTTCGGCGCGAATTACCGCCGACCGCCCGCCCGTTCCAGCCGGCGCCACAGGCCGCGGCCGCTGCGGAATAACTCGGGCGCGAACGCGTCCGCGGGGTGACCCGTCAATACAGCTTGACGAGCAGTGTGCTGCCCTCGACCTTCGTCGGGTAGGTCTTGAGGTCAATGCAAACCGGCGCGCCCTTGGCCGCCCCGGTGCGGTAGTCGAACCGTCCATTGTGCTTCGGGCACTCAACGATGTTGCCTATCACCAGGCCGTTGGCGAGATGCGCAAATTCGTGCGTACAGATGCCGTCGGTCGCGTAGTGCTGGCCGTCGGGCGCGCAATAGATGGCGAGGGTGCTGCCGCCATGGTCGAACCGTTTGACATCCTCCCGCTCAATGTCGCCAACCGACCCGACCTCCACCCAGCCATCCGAGGGATGCGACGCGTTTTGTTCCGATCCAACCATGTGAAGACAGTTCCCAACGAATTGATAAGAACGAGTGGGCGATGCATTGGCGCGGCGATCTACGCCGATCGCGGAGCGACAGTCAGCTGCACGGCATTGCCTCCGTGCGCCCTTGAACAGTGGCGCGTCTGTTCCCGCTCCTCTTGCATCTGCTGTTTTCGACTAAATATCTGTGAAGAAAACCGGCTGCATCATTGCCCACCATTCGCCGGGCTTCCTGGTCACGAAGGCTTCTTGCAGCGGCGTGCAAACCTCCCACCAACGCTGCATGGCCGGATCCGCGAGCATCTTCTTCGCGTCGGCGTCGAAATCGGTCCCGTGATATTCCCAATAGGCAAACAGCAGGTTCTCCGGCTCCTTGAGGAAGATGGAGTAGTTGCGGATATGGGCGTCATGGATAACCCGCAAAACCTCCGGCCAGACCGCCGCGTGAAGCCGATTGTACTCGGCGACCATTCCCGGTTTGAGGGAGATGACTTGACCCATCCGTTGCACCGCTTCCTCCCCGACCTTGCGCTCCGCTCCGAGCGCAACAAGAGATATCCGATCGGCCGTGCCGTCGCGAAGGCGTCGTTGATCTTATTCCATCAAGGATTGAATTGAGCCTTTGGCTTCGCAACCTAGACTTCTTAGCGGAGACTGCCGGAGACGAGTGCAAGGGGCATGGAGGGCGTAGTCATCATCGGCGCCGGCCACACCGGGGCCCAGGCCGCGAAGACGCTGCGGCGGGAAGGCTGGCGTGGACCCATCACCTTGATCGGCGACGAAACCGAGCCGCCCTATCAGCGTCCGCCGCTGTCCAAGGAAATCCTGACCGGCGCCAGAGACTCTGTCGGACTGCGGCTTGTTCGAGCCGTCGTTTCTGGCCTCGCACAAAATAGAGCTGCGTGCCGGAACGCGCGCGGTGGCGATCGATCCCAAGAGGCAGGAGGTTTTTCTTGAGGACGGGGGCGGGATCCGCTACGGGCGCCTCCTGTTGGCGACTGGGGCGGAACCGCGGCGACTCACGGCGCCGGAAATCGGTTGCGGCAATATCCTGTATCTGCGTTCCGCGGCGGATGCGCGCGGTCTCGCGGACATCGTCCGCAGTGGCCGGCGCTTGATCATTATCGGCGGCGGTTTCATCGGCCTTGAGGTTGCGGCCAGCGCTGCGTCTCGCGGATGCGAGGTCACAGTGATCGAAGTGGGCTCACGGCTGGTCATGCGTTCGTTGCCCGCGGAAATCGAAAGGCTGCTCGCGGCGCGGCACCGCGCGGCGGGCGTGACCTTTTATTTCAACCGACAGACGGCGGGAATAAGGTGGACGCGCGACGCAGTCGAGGTCGATCTCGACGATGGGACCCAACTGCGCGGCGACGCCATCCTCGCCGCAGTCGGGGTTACGCCCCGGGTCGAACTGGCCTCGTCGGCGGGGCTCGCCATCGATAATGGGATCGCCGTGGACGCGACGTTACGCAGCAGCGATCCGAATATCTTCGCAGCCGGCGACGCCTGCTCTTTTCCTCACAGGCTGTTCGGCTCTCGCATCAGGCTCGAATGCTGGAAAAGTGCCGAGGAGCAGGGTGAGATTGCCGCTCGGAACATGCTCGGCGCCGGCGAAGAGTATGCCGCGGTGCCCTGGTTGTGGTCTGACCAGTACGAACTCAGCGTCCAAGTGGCCGGCCTGCCTGCGGCCGATGGGTGGCTCGTAACACGAGCGGTCGAGGGCGGCCTGCTGGTTTTCCACCTGGCAGGCGATGGTAGGCTCGTCTGCACAAGCGGCGTCGGCTTCGCGGGGACAATCGGACGCGACGTCAGGATCGCGCAGTTGATGATCGAACGAAGGATGAGGCCCCGCCCAGAAGCGCTGGCCGATTCCGCCGTGAGATTGAAGTCGCTTCTGGTGGCGAAGGCGGCCTAGTGGAGATTCCGGACTGTTCGGGCGCGGGTTGATGGTAAACGATCATCAAACAGAATGGTTTCAGCGAGGCGAATGCATAGTGTGAACAAATACGGAAATGCGCAACGGAAGAGGTGCGTCCGACTTATCGAGCGAGAACGATCTGAACCAAGCGGGATCGACAAGAGCGCGCCTCAACGTCGTTGAAGACGCGGGCCGCCGACAAGGCGGCGGTCAAGGAAATGAGACGCCCGCGGGTTTTGGCGTGAGTTGAGCAATGCGGGCCATTCCGTGGTCCGATAGTCCGGGAGGGAGCAAAATGAAGCAAGGCATGAAGTCGATACTCGCGTCGCTGGCGCTCGCGGGGTTGATCGCGGGAGCTGCGCAAGCCGCCGATAAGCCGCGTATAACGATGATCATCTACACGTCGCCAGGCGTGAACTTTTTCGACCCGCTGCTCAAGGGAGCCAACGACGCGGCCAAGCAGATGGACGTCGATCTGGACATCCAGTACGCAAACAACGATCAGGCGACCGAAAACAACATCATCCAGACCGCGATCGCCAACAAGGTCGACGGAATCGCGGCCATCATCTGGGACGACAACGCGTTCAACAAGACTATCTGCGACGCGACGAAGGCTGGCATCCCGGTGATCGCGTTCAACATCGATCACTCCCAGGGCGCGAAGGGCGGCAACTGCCGGCTGGCTTTCATCGGTCAGGATTTTCCCGCAACCGGCTATCTGATCGGCAAGCGAATGGTCGAGGCGGCTCATCTCAAGGCAGGCGATCTGGTTTTCACTCCGGTCGAGTTTCCCGACGCCGTCTACGCAACCAAGCGACACGAGGGCGTGCAGAAGGCGCTCGATGAGGTCGGCGCCAAATCTGAAATGATCGGTACGGGCGGCGACCTGCCGCAGGTGCTCACCAAGGAGGTCCAGTACCTGATCGGGCATCCCGAGGTGAAGGCCGTCATTGGCCTTGGCGCCCAACCCATGATCGAGATCGTCCCCGCCATGAAGCAGGCCGGCGTCAAAGTGCCGGTCGGGGGTTTCGACCTCTCGAAGGACATCTTGCAGGGCATCGCGGACGGCGACATCACCGCTACTGTCGATCAGCAGCCCTATTCGCAAGGCTACTATGCCGTCGTCCAGCTTGCCCAGAAGATCCGCTATGGCCTCTATCCGTCCGACATGAACACCGGCGGCAACGGCATGGTCGACAATACGAACTACAAGTTCGCAGCTACGCTCGCCGGCCAATATCGTTGAGCTTCCGTGAGCTCGCAACCGCATGAAGTGGCGGGCGCCGAAGAGCGCCTGCCACGCAGTCCGGACGGCGCTTCTGGAACGATGTCTCGCCCCGGTCTTGCCAGTTGGGCCCGGGGTTTCCGGCGGACGACCGACGCGAGCATTCTGGTCGTTTTCGTCGCCATCCAGGTCGTCTGCATTGCCGCGGCGCTGATCGCGCCGAACGAATTCAGATATCTGTCCGGGCCGAATATCTCGGTGATGCTCCAGGCGATTCCGTCCCTCGGAATCGTCGCTTTAGGCGTCGGCGTTCTGATGATTGCCGGAGAATTCGATCTGTCAGTGGGGACCGCCGCGACATTCGTGTCGGTGGTGGCGGCAATGTTGATGAACGATCTGTCTGTCCCGGTTTGGATCGCGTCGGCGGTTGCGATCGTGCTGGGAACCCTGATCGGGGCGTTGAACGGGCTGATCACGCTGCAATTCGCGATGCCGTCCTTCATTGTCACGCTGGGCGGCCTCTTGTTCTGGCATGGGATGACGTTTCTTGTGCACGGCGCGCAGTCGATCGGATTCCGGCCAGAACCGGTCTTCCAATTTGTATTCGGCGGAAGTCTGGGACTGGTTGGCACCAGCTTTTTGTGGCTGATCCTCTGCTGCGTGGGCTTCCATATGATGCTTCAGCATCACCGACTGGGAAATCAGATTTTCGCGGTCGGCGGGAATCGCGAGGCGGCGACTGCGATCGGCATCTCGCCACGCAAGATCAAACTGATCGCGTTCAGCATCGCCGGCGGAATGGCTGCGTTCTCAGGCATCATCAACGCGACGCGCGTCAACAGCATCAACCCGGCGCAAGGGCAGGGTATCGAATTGCAGGCCATCGCAGCTTGCGTGATCGGAGGCGTGGCTCTGACCGGCGGACGCGGAGGAATCCTGGGAATCTTCCTCGGCTCTGCACTGATCTACACGATTCAGGATATTCTGCTGCTGATGAGGGCGCCGGGGTTCTATCTCGACATCTTCGTCGGTGCGCTGATCGTGATCGCTGTGATCTTCAACCAGGTTGCCGCCAATAGGTTCAGACGATGAATCCCCCGATCTATGAAGTCAGGGGCGTATCGAAGCGGTATGGCAACGTTCAGGCGCTGACGAGCTTGAACTTCCATATCAGCGCCGGCGAGGTGGTCGGACTCCTCGGCGACAATGGCGCCGGCAAGTCCACCCTGATCAAGCTAATGTCAGGAATCATCCGGCCCGACGAAGGCGAGATTCTCGTTGACGGCGCGCGAGCGGTCGTGTCTTCCCGTCGCGACAGCGAGCACATCGGTATCGAGACGATCTATCAGGACACGGCCCTTGTCGACACGATGTCGATCGTCCGCAATATCTTCATGGGCCGCGAAATCGCTAATCGCTGGGGCTTCCTCAAGCATAGAATAATGCGTGAGATCGCGATCGAGGTGCTTCGCAGCGGCATCCATATCAGCGGCATCGACAGCCCCGACAAGGAGGTTGGCGATTTGTCGGGAGGCCAAAAGCAAGCGGTCGCCATCGCCCGCGCCGTCTACTTCAAACGACGCATCCTGCTCCTGGACGAGCCGACCAGCGCGCTTTCGGTGCGCGAGACAGAGGCGGTCCTCAACTACATCAAGAAGCTGCGTTCCGAGAACATGTCCAGCGTGCTTGTGACCCACAATCTCTATCACGCCCATCAAGTGTGCGACCGCTTCGTGGTCATGAGCCATGGTCAAATCGTCTACGACGCGGCGAAGGCGGACACTTCGATCGAGGAGCTGACCCGCCATGTTGTTCTCACCTAAGCCCTTCATGTGCGCCTCAGTGTTTAGGAGCGCTCTCGGGCTGTCGTTCGATTCGGAAGCTGTCCTTCAAGCGTTCCGTGCTCCCTTCCCTGTATGAATTGGGAAATCACGAATGGTCATGCGCCACAACCGGCCGACGGTCGCCGATATCCGCGCGATGAAGACGCGCGGCCAGAAGATCACCATGCTTTACGTTACAACGCTGGAAGAAGCTGCGGCTGCAGACGCCGCCGGCGTGGACATGCTTTCGATCGAAGCCCGTTTCTTCTCGCCCGCGACGAGAGAGGCGGCAGGCAGATGTTTCGTTCAGGTCGGGCTGCCTTATGGGTCGTCCGGCAATCTCGCGACCGCTGAGGATTACCTGCGGGAAGTCTTCCGCTTCATGGCGATGGGCGGCGATAGCTTCTATTGTGCGGCCTCACTCGCCATTCAGACGTCGCTCTGCGACAATGCCGTCCCTGTGGTCGCCCATGTCGGATTGATCCCGTCTCAAAACACCTGGACTGGCGGCTGGAAGGCGGTCGGCAAGACTGCGGACAGCGCTAAGGCCGTCTGGGATCACGTGAAGCGTCTTGAGGCCATTGGCTGTTTCGGTGCGGAACTCGAAGTCGTGCCCGATCGCGTGGCGGAGCTAATCTCAAGAAGCACGCCACTGATCATGCTCGGCATGGGCGCGGGGCCCGGCGCCGATGCGCAATATCTCTTTTCCGAGGACGTGCTCGGCTGCACACACGGGCATAGGCCGCGCCACGCCAAGACCTATCGCAATTTCGCAGCGGAATTCGCTCGCCTCCAGCAGGAACGGATCGCCGCGTACAAGGAGTTCGTAGCGGACGTGAATACCGCTGGGTACCCCGCGCCGCAGCACGTCGTCCCGATCGACGAGGTCGAATTCGCCCAATTCGTCGCTCGCATCAAAACGCAAGGCGGGGCCAGACAAACGTGAAGGAAGATGGCGACCGAGGTTGCGCGATCTCCGAATGCAATTGGCCCCGTTCGGTTACCCACCAGCGCATGGCCGCTGTTTGCGCTACCCTTCGGTATTGGGTAGTGCGGGCGACCCCATCGACGCACCGCCCCGAGTAGAGTGTTGAAGGTTCTGCAAAATCGCTGAAGGCGAGAGGCGGTCATGACAGGCTGGTGATGTCGAAGTCACCAATTCCTTCTGAGGAACCCCGCCATGACCAAGAGTGAGGCTAAGCCCGCGATCGCCGCCGTCAACGAGCTATTCGCCAGAAGCCCCGATCGGCTGCGCGAGATCCTTCGCGCGGTGAAGCAGGAGATGCTGAAAGCCGAGATGACCGACGCGCTGGGGTCCGAGAAGGACGAGCGCACGGCTGCTCGGCTCGGCTACCGCTCCGGCTATTACACTCGCACTCTTGTGACCCGCGTCGGCAAGCTTGAGCTGCGTGTGCCGCAGGACCGCGACGGCCGCTTCTCGACCGAACTGTTTGAACGCTACTAGCGCTCCGAACAGGCGCTGGTGGCCACGCTGGCCGAGATGTACGTGCAGGGCGTCTCGACCCGCAAGGTGGGGGCGGTCACCGAGGAGTTGTGCGGCCACGCCGCTCGGCCTCCGCCGTCTCCGCCATCAACAAGCGCCTGGACGAAGTCTCTCGGCCTTTGCCACGCGCCCCCTTGCCGAGCCTATTGCCTACCTCATCCTCGATGCTCGCTATGAGAAGGTGCGCGAGGGCGGCGTGGTCATGAGCCGGCGGGCGGCTGCGGCCCGCTTTGGGGTGAGCGAGTCCTCGGCCATCATGTGGGTGCGGCGCTTCGAGCGCAGCGGTTCGCGGTCGGCGAGCAGGATGGGCGGGTACTGCGTCCGAGACTTGAGCCACTTCGTGAGTTTCTTGAGGCGCTAAGGACGGAGAAAACCGACATCACGCTGCAGGCGCTTTGCGACCGGCTGCTGGCCGAGCGTGGGGTCCGAGCCGACACGGCGATGATGAGCTGCTTCTTCTGCCGCATCGGCGTCACGCTCAAAAAAAGACGCCGATCGCGCGCGAGCAGGATCGTGCGGACATAAAGCGCCATCGCCGGCGCTGGCGAGCCATCAGAAGCGCGTCGATCCTTCGCGTCTCGTCTTCATCGACGAGACCCTCGGGTCAAGCCCGAGGGCAGGCTCTGGACCAAGACCAACATGACCCGGCTCTACGGCTTGTGATCCGGCGTGGAAAAGTGACCCCCTGATGCGGGGGATCGGCGTCTAAAATTGACCCCCCAATCATCGGTTTGTTCGGCTGCCCGCTTTGGCGCGAAGCGGGCGGTGGGGGATGTTGGTTGTGGAGACGATCGCTCGGATACGGCGCGAGCACTTTGTCCAAGGCAAATCGATCAAAGAGATCGCTCGCGATCTGCGACTGTCCCGCAATACGGTTCGCAAGGTCCTGCGGTCTGACGTGACCTCGTTTGCCTACGAGCGTCAGGTGCAGCCGCGCCCGAAGCTGGGGAGATGGAAAGAGGAACTTGATCGGCTGCTGGCTACGAACGCCGAGGCGCCGGCGCGAGAGCGGCTGACTCTGATCCGGATTTTCGAAGAACTGCGATCGCTCGGCTATGAGGGTGGATACGACGCTGTCCGTCGCTATGCGAGCGCCTGGGCAAAGACGAACGCGAGCGCAACCGCGAGCGCGTTTATTCCGCTGACATTTGCGCCGGGCGAGGCCTACCAGTTCGACTGGAGCCATGAGATTGTCGTGATGGACGGGGTGACGACGATCGTGAAGGTCGCGCATGTCCGTCTTTGCCATAGCCGCATGATGCTCGCGCGCGCCTATCCCCGTGAGACGCAGGAGATGGTTTTCGACGCCCACGAGCGAGCGTTTGCGTTCTTCAGGGGCGCCTGCGCGCGCGGCATCTACGACAACATGAAGACGGCGGTGGAAACGATCTTCCTCGGCAAGGACCGGCAATACAATCGCCGCTTCCTCCAGATGTGCTCGCATCATCTCGTCGAGCCTGTCGCCTGCACGCCGGCGTCAGGCTGGGAGAAGGGCCAAGTCGAGAACCAGGTCGGCCTCGTGCGTGAGCGCTTCTTCACGCCGCGCTTGCGCGTCAAGAGCTATGACGAACTGAACGCCTGGCTCATGGACAAATGCATCGCCTGGGCCAAGGCGCATCCCCATCCCGAACAGCCCGACAGAACGATCTGGGAGGTCTTCGAGGAAGAGCGACCGAAGCTCGTTCCCTATCGCGGCCGCTTCGATGGATTCCATGCCTTGCCGGCCTCGGTGTCGAAGACCTGCCTGGTGCGGTTCGACAACAACAAATACTCGGTGAGCGCCAGCGCGGTCGGCCGCCCGGTCGAAATCCACGCCTACGCCGATCGGATCGCCATCCGCCAGGACGGGCGCATTGTGGCGGAGCATCGGCGCTGTTACGGGCGCGGCGAGACGATCTACGATCCCTGGCATTACGTGCCGGTTCTGGCGCGCAAGCCGGGCGCTCTGCGCAACGGGGCGCCGTTCAAGGATTGGGTGCTGCCGGCTGGGCTCGACCGGGTCCGGCGCAAGCTCGCCGGTTCGAACGACGGCGATCGGCAGATGGTCAAAATCCTCGCCGCGGTGCTGAGCGACGGGCTGCCGGCGGTCGAGGCCGCCTGCCATCAGGCGCTGTCCGAGGGCGTCCATTCGGCCGACGTCGTCATCAACATCCTCGCGCGTCAGCGCGATCCGGGACCGACGGCGACGATCATGACGCCCGACGCTTTGCGGCTGCGCTACGCGCCGATCGCCGACTGCGCCCGATACGATCAACTCAGGAGCGCCTAACCTATGGAAAGAACCGAAGTCTTCGACATGATGAGCAGCCTCAAGCTCTACGGGATGAGAAGCGCCTACGACGAGACGCTGGTCACGGCGCTCAAGCGCAAGCACGAACCGCAACGCTTCGTCGGCGATCTCCTGAAAGCCGAGATCTCGGAGAAGCATGCCCGCTCAATCAAATACCAGCTCACCGTCGCCAAGCTGCCGCTGGCCAAGGACGTCGACGACTTCGCGTTCAGTAACACGCCGATCAACCAGGCTCTCGTGCGCGATCTGGCCGGCGGCGCCTTCCTTGCCCAACAGCGAAACGTCGTCCTGGTCGGAGGAACGGGAACGGGCAAGACCCATCTGGCCATCGCCATTGCGCGAAGCTGCATCCGAGCCGGATCGCGCGGTCGCTTCTTCACCACCGTCGATCTCGTCAATCAGCTCGAGGCCGAAAGCCGAGCCGGACGCCAGGGACGCATCGCCGACTATCTCACCCGCCTCGACTTCGTCATCCTCGATGAACTCGGCTATCTGCCCTTCGCCCAGGCCGGCGGGCAATTGCTGTTCCACTTGGTCAGCCGACTCTATGAGCGCACCTCAATCGTCGTCACCACCAACCTCGCCTTCGGCGAATGGCCGAGCGTCTTTGGCGACCCAAAGATGACGACAGCACTCCTCGATCGCCTCACCCATCACTGCGACATCGTCGAGACTGGAAACGAGAGCTGGCGCTTCAAGAACCGCGCCTGACCGACCAACGCCTCTGCGCCTCACCGATCCGCGCTCGCCCCGGCTGCGCAACCCCGGCCAGCTCCGCCGGGGCGAGCGCTGCCGTTCGAGCACGTCTCCAAGGGGGGCACTTTTGAGCGCCGATTGGGGGTCAAAGTTCAACGCCGATTGACAACCCAATTCCTACGTGGCGCATTGCTCGCGGCCTCTGCAGCCTTTTTCATCGGCGGATTGCGGTACCTCCCAATCGCCGATACGACAGCAATCAGCTTCGTCTATCCGCTTCTGGTCACGCTGCTCGCCTCGCTCGCGCTCAAGGAGACTATCGGCCTGCCACGCTGGCTGGCCGTGTTCGCTGGATTTCTCGGCGCTTTGATCATCATCAGGCCGGGTGCCGCCGACGTCAGTTCAGCCTCGCTACTGCCTCTGGCCTCAGCGACGTGCTGGTCGGGCGGCCTTCTGTTGACCAGACGGCTCGCCGTCGACGCTGCGTTGACGACGCTCGTATATTCCACGCTGAGCGCTGCTCTCCTGCTCACGGTCGGGCTCACGATGGGGTGGAGGCCGATCGCGCCGAACCAGATCGCGATCCTCTTTCTTGCAGCGTTCATGAATATGACTGGGCAGTATGGTTTGATTCTCGGCTACTCGAGGCGTCCCGCTTCCTCCCTCGCGCCTTTGGCGTATACGCAGCTCATATGGTCAACGATCTCGGGTTTCCTTTTTTTTCGACGACGCCCACCCTCTGTACCTGGCTTGGAGGCTTCATCGTCGCGTGCAGCGGCATCTTTGTGTTGGGGATCCCATCCGCAAATAGGCAAAAAACCGGTCACGACTGAGACCGCTTACAGAAATAGCTGGGAAGAGGTTTGAAACGGGCGAGCGGATGCGGTTGTTTTCCCGCCGACGCCATTCCTTCACAACTATCTCTATGATCTTGCTTCTCTGCCAGCCCGCAAGGCGCGGCTTTTCGGGGCGGACCTGTTTCCCAACCTGTTCAGCCTACCAAAACAATTCGATCCTAAGGCCTACGCGGCCAAGCGCACGGATTTCACTACGGACTTTCCGGACGAGTTCGGGAAGACGGTCGATATGATACATCCGGTTCCGCGCGGACGCTCCTGTCGGAGCAGCGCCGGCTGGACGGGCGGACCCTGGTCGCGCGTGCATCGAATCGAATAAGCGGCGGCGAAGACCATCTCTACATCGGCAAGATCGCGGAAGAGGCAAGGGCCCACGGGACGCAGTTGATTTTCATTTTCCTGCCGATCTTCAACGGCCCCACGACGATCGCGGATCTCGCCTTTCTCGAACAATATGGTACGGTTTTGAGTTTGGGGGACTTGTCACAGCGGGACGAACTTTTCGAGAATTGGTCGCACCTCAATCACGCTGGAGCGATGACGGCGAGCGCCAAACTCGCCGATGTGATTGCCGGCCTCGACCTCTAGGCTCCAAACTCAATCAGGTCCACCGGATGATTATGGCTGCGATCGCGATGGCTGCGGCGAAGCATGAGGCGAGCTTGTCGTAGTGTTCGCGATGGGCGGCCAGTCCTTGAGGCGGCAGAACATGCGCTCGATCAAATTGCGCTGGCGATAGGCGTCCTCGTCGAAGGGGTGCGGCCTCTTGCGTGTCGGATTGTTGGGGATGAGAGGCGGGGTCCCACGTTCGACGAGCGAAGCTCATTGCCTGCCAGCGCACACCTTCGCGATGTGAGGCGGAGAAGCGCGGCTTTGCCTCGTTGACAGCCGCCGCTCACGCATATCGCACTCGCAGGGGTTCTTCGACGAAATCGACGTGAAGCAGACGCTGCGGATCGCAGGCACGGACCTGCGCCGCGCTGGCGGAAGATAAGGTGGAGTTATGCTGCGTCGTCATGACGCGCTTGGTCCGATAACGGGCGGCGGTAGTTCCGAAGGAACATCCGGACTGTCTCTTCAACGACCTCTTCGGCGGGTACCGCCAGGCGCTCGCGAGCCATCATCCAGGGCCACAGAGAGAACTCGTTGAGGATCCCCATGAACTGGTGAGCCGCCAGCGTCGGATTGCGACATTCAAGGACGCCCATCGCCGTCAAATGGGCGACATAGCGCGCAAAGCGCTCGGTCTGGGGGTCCATCACGGCGGCGAACTCCTCCGCGATCCATGGAAACTGGCGGGAGTTGGCAACCACCATTCGGAGGAACCCGAGATATTCCGGGCGCTTGTGGAGCTCCAGAATCATGCGCGCGATCAGGCGCAGCACCTCCTCGACATCGCCTAGGGTTTCAATGCCGGGCGGAAACGCTTCCTCGAGATGTCCCGACACCCTGCAGGAGCATCTCGCGGAAGATTTCCTCCTTGCTTGTGAACTGATTGTAGAGCGTTCGCCTCGCCAAGCCGGCAGCCTCTGCGAGTTCGTCCATGCTCACCGATCCGAAGCCGCGCTCAAGGAACAGGCGCGACGCTGCCTCGACGATTGCTTCCCGCGATCCGCCGCGCGGCACCTTCGGAAGCACCCCCCTCGAATTTTCTCGAAGCTCCATCACCAAGGCCCTTATTGCACTTCGGTGCAATTTAATACACAGCTTCGTGTCATGCAAGTCGCGGCGGTGCGGCGTTTCGGCGCGGGGCTGAGGTCCCGCATGTTCACCCACAAAGCCGGCAGAGAGGCGCCCGCAATTCGGAGACCCAGTCTGCGGCTACCTGAATTTTGATCGGTCAACGACATCAATCAGCAGCGGCTTAGCCGGGATCGCGCGCTCGAATTTTTTTGTTCCTTCATCCAAAAATCACTATTGCACATATAAGTGCATCTCAATATACTGCACGATGTAATGCAATGGCCGTGCCCGGCCTGACGAACTCCTGCAGGCGGAATCCGTTGGCCTTCCTGCGAAAGGCGGCGCCCATGTTCAAGTCTCGAATTGCAGCAGCGGCCCTGATTGCGGCAACCGTCGCTGGCTGCGACAAAGCGTCCCCACCTGTTTCGGAGGCGCGTCCAGTTCGGACGGTCACCATCGAGCATGGCGCGGAGGGCGAGATTGTCTCGCTCACCGGTCAGGTTCGCGCGAAGGATGAGGTCAGTCTCGCCTTCCGCCTCGACGGGCGGATGATCGAGCGGCCGGTCCATGTGGGCGATGTGCTCAAGGCAGGGCAGGTCGTCGCTCGGCTCGACCCCCAGATCCAAAACAATTCAGCGCGATCGGCGGAAGCCAATCTCGCCTCGCTCGAGGCGACGCTGACCCAGGCGCGCCTCACCTTCTCGCGGCAGCAGGAACTGCTCAAGGAAGGCTGGACCCCCCGCGCCAATTTCGACGAGGCCCAGCAGAAGCTCCTGAGCGCCCAGGCCCAGGTCGACTCGGCGCAGGCGCAGTTGCGGACCGCTCGGGAACAGCAGGGCTACACGGTTTTGTTCGCCGACGCCGCCGGCGCCGTCACCGCTGTCGGCGCCGAGCCGGGGGAAGTCGTCCACGCCGGGCAGATGGTTGTGCAGCTTGCACGTCAGGGCGGCCGCGACGCCGTGTTCGACGTCCCTGAACAGCTCATTCAATCCGGTCCGCGGGAGCCGGAGGTCGAGATCGCTCTCAGCAGCGATCCGCAGGTGAAGGCGACCGGCCGGGTACGGGAGATTTCGCCGCAAGCCGACGCTGCGACCCGGACGTTCCAGGTCAAGGTCGGCATCTCGGATCCGCCGGAGGCCATGCGACTCGGCGCCACGGTCACCGGCCGCATCCGGCTATCGGCGCCCCCCGGCGTCGAGGTCCCTGCGAGCGCGCTCACCGAGACCGACGGGCGCCCGGCGGTGTGGGTGGTCGATCCGCAAAGCCATACCGTGTCCCTGCGCAAAGTGGAGATCCTGCGTTACGATCCGGCCTCCGTCGCGATCTCCCAGGGCCTGGAGACAGGCCAGATCGTGGTCACCGCCGGCGTGCAGACGCTGCGCCCCGGCCAGATGGTCCGCCTCCTGGGAGACGCCTCATGAACCGGTTCAACCTCACCGAATGGGCGATCCGGCATCGCTCGCTCGTGATCTATTTCATGCTCGTCATCGTGGCGGCGGGAATCGGATCGTACCTTCGTCTCGGGCGCAGTGAGGATCCGGACTTCACCGTCAAGACCATGGTCGTCCAGGTCGGGTGGCCGGGGGCCACTGTCAGCGACACGCTCCAGCAGATCACCGACCGCCTCGAGCGCAAGCTCGAGGAGACGCCGAACCTGGACTACCTGAAGAGCTACACGACCGCCGGGCAGGCCACGGTGTTCGTCAACCTGAAGAACTCGACGCCCGCGGCTCAGGTCCCGGACATCTGGTATCAGGTGCGCAAGAAGGTCGGCGACATCCGCGCCTCCCTGCCGCAGGGCGTCGTAGGCCCCGGCTTCAACGACGAGTTCGGCGACACCTACGGCATCGTCTACGGCTTCACTGCCGACGGGTTCACCCATCGGGAGCTGAGGGACACCGTGGACGACGTCCGCAAGCAGCTCCTTGAGCTGCCGGACATCACGAAGATCGACGTCCTCGGGGCTCAGGACGAGCGCGTCTATGTGGAGTTCTCGACCGAGCAGCTCGCTGGCCTCGGGATCGACCGCGCCGCGCTGATCGCCGCCCTCGATGCCCAGAACGCCGTCGCGCCTCAGGGCGTGGTGCAGACTGGCGACGAAAAAATTCTCGTCCGCGTCTCCGGCGCGTTCCGGTCGGAGCGCGACATCCTAAACGTCAATTTCGTCGCGAACGGCCGGATGATCCGTCTGGGCGACATCGCGCGCGTCACGCGCGGCCCGGCCGACCCGGCGCAGCCCATGTTCCGGGTCAACGGAAAGGACGGCATCGGGCTCGCAATCGCCATGCGCAAGGGCGGCGATGTGCTCGCGCTCGGGCGCAACGTCGAGCACGCCATGACCGAGATCAAGGCGAACCTGCCCGTGGGCATCGAGCCGGCGCTCGTTGCGGACCAGCCTGTCACCGTGGATCACGCCGTCGCCGACTTCATGGAGGCGCTGTGGGAGGCCATCGCCATCGTCCTTGGCGTCAGCCTCATCGCCCTCGGCGTGCGGGCCGGGCGCCGTCGTGGCGCTCTCGATCCCGCTCGTCCTCGCCGTCGTGTTCGTCACCATGTCGGCGTTCGGAATCGACCTTCAGCGGATCTCCCTCGGCGCCCTCATCATCGCGCTCGGTCTCCTGGTCGACGACGCGATGATTACCATCGAGTCGATGGTCACGCGGCTGGAGCGGGGCGACGAGAAGGATGAGGCGGCCAAGTTCGCCTATAGCTCGACCGCCTTTCCCAGGCTGGCCGGCACGCTGGTGACGATCGCGGCGTTCGTCCCGATCGGCTTCGCCCGCAGCGCCGCGGGCGAATACACGTTCTCGATCTTCGCTGTCGTCGCGATCGCGCTGATCGGATCGTGGGGAGTCGCGGCTCTGTTCACGCCCATGCTTGGCGTCTGGGTGCTCAAGAAACCCAAGACGGCCCATCCGGACCATCCCGGCCCGATCATGCGCGCCTTCCGCTCCTTCCTCGTGCTGGCGATGCGAGCCCGCTGGATCACGATCGGCGCGACCCTCGCCCTCTTCGCTGCGGCGATCTTTGGAATGCGCTTCGTACCGCAGCAATTCTTTCCGGCGTCTGATCGACCGGAGCTCCTGGTGGATCTGCAACTGCCCGAGAATGCGTCGATCTACGCGACAAAGGACGCCTCGGCCCAACTCGACAAGCTCTTGAAGGACGATCAGGACGTCGATCACTGGAGCACTTATATCGGGCAGGGCGCGGTCCGGTTCTACCTGCCCTTGAACGTGCAGCTCCCGAACGACTTTTTCGCGCAGGCCGTGGTCGTCACCAAAGGGCTCGAGCAGCGCGAGCGCGTGAAGGCGAAGCTCGAGAAAGCCCTGGCGGCCGATTTTCCGAACGCGGTCGGTCGGGTTTACCCTCTGGAACTCGGCCCGCCGGTCGGATGGCCGCTCCAATACCGGGTGAGTGGGCGGGAGCCGGATGAGGTGCGCAAGATCGCCTCCCACGTGGCTGAGCTTGTCGGCTCGGCTCCCGGCGCCGCGAACGTCAACTATAACTGGATGGAGCCTGGCCGCACGATCAAGATCCAGGTCGATCAGGATCAGGCCCGCCTTCTCGGTCTCAGCTCGCAGGAATTGGCTCTGGCTGTGAATGCGGTCGTCTCCGGCGTCACGGCCACCGAGATGCGCAGCGGAATCTGGCTCGACGACGTTCTCGTCCGCGCCTCCGCCGACCAGCGCATGTCGCTGTCGACGATCCGGACCCTTCAGGTTCCTCTGTCGAACGGGAAAACCGTTCCCCTGAGCCAGGTCGCCTCCGTCGAGTACGGCCAGGAATATCCGATTGTCTGGCGCAGGGACCGGCTGCCGACCGTGACGGTGCAGGCCGACCTCGCGGCGGGCACCCAGGCCGCGACGGTGGTGCAGTCGCTCCAGCCGCAGATCGCGGCGCTGAACGCCAGCCTACCAAGCGGCTACCACGTCAGCGTCGGCGGAAGCGTGGAGGAGAGCGACAAGGCGCAGAGGTCGGTCATCGCTGTCGTGCCTTTGATGCTCGTCATCATGCTTACCGTGCTGATGGTTCAGCTTCAGAGCTTCAGCAGCATGATCCTCGTCATGAGCGTCGCGCCGATGGGCGTCATTGGCGTCGTCGCGGCGTTGCTCCTCGCGGACAAGCCCCTTGGTTTCGTGGCGATCCTCGGCGTGCTCGCGCTCACCGGCATGATTGCCCGCAACTCGGTGATCCTCATCGACCAGATCGAGACGGACAAGGCGAAGGGACTTCACCCGTGGGACGCGGTCATTGACGCCACCAGCCACCGGGTCCGCCCGATTCTGCTCACCGCTTCCGCGGCCATCCTGGGCATGGTTCCGATCGCGCCGACGATCTTCTGGGGTCCGATGGCCTACGCGATCATGGGAGGCCTGGCTGGCGCGACCGCTCTGACTCTCGTCTTCCTCCCAGCGCTCTATGTCGCCTGGTTCCGGATCAAGAAACCGGAACCCGACGCAGGCCGGATAATGGATCTCGGACATCTCGAGCCGGCCCAGCGTAGCGAAGCCATCCATGACAACGTTCTTGTGGACGCCTGACTGTCGACGCAGCCATCCTGAGCCCGGTGTCGGCGCTGCCGGGCACTCATCGGCAGGCGGCGCGTGGCCATCTATACCCAGCGCAGTCACGATCGCCTGTTACTGGCTCATGACGACTTCTCGCCGGCGGCGATGAGCGGCGCCTGACCTGGGTTGTGAAACCAATGAGGCTGTTTGCCCCGGCAAACGGGGTCAGCGGCGTGGAAGCGGTGCTCAGAGCCACCGTCGAGACTGCGCTGAAGCAAGCGCCGAACTGCGGCAACTCGCGCAAGACGCATTGTCGCAGAGCCCCGTTCCCGATCCGCTTCTAGCGTTCAGCGGGATCTGCCGGACTGACCTCGATCGCATCGCGCGAAGCTTGGCGTGACATGGCCACGCTCTCCCGCAATCGAGATCGACTAGAAGCTTGACGTGCCTCTGGTTCTCGAACACGCCGCTCTTTAGGTCGAAAACGAGCCGCAGGCGGCAATGTCCTGCTCCTGCGGAAAATCAAGGCGATACCGTTGTGTCGCCTGGAACCTTCGGCCGAGACTGAACGAAGGGAGCGTAAGGCGCAGCCGGATCGCCCCGCCTCCGTCCCATTGCGCCGCGGCCTTTCCTAATGAATATATGGTCAATTTGACCAGGATGGCGTATACTATCAACAGGAGAAAAGCTTATGGCGAACATCAATCTCGAGAGGCGCGCGGAGATCGGCCGGGAGAAACGCGCGAGAACAAAAGCGCAGTTGATCGGCGCGGCGAAGGCGCTGTACTCCACGCGGCCGTGGGAGTCGGTCACGGTAGACGAGGTGGTGAGCGAGGCGGGAGTCGCGAAGGGCACCTTTTACACCCATTTCAATGATCTGGATGAACTTGCCGCGGCGGTAGCCGATGAGCTGGTCAAATCGTTCGACGAGCTCATTCAGCCGTTCCGGTTATCCCTCTCTGATCCGCTTCTCCGGATTGCGTTCGGCTGCGACGCCTTCTTCCAAAAATCGCTCGATGACCGCTTGTGGGCCTTACTTGCAGGCCGGATGGCAAGGTCATACCCGACGGTGGGACGAATAGCGCGGAAGCGGTTCTCCGAAGACCTACGGGAGGCGCTCAAGCAATCTCCGCAGGCGGGATTGTCGCTAGAGCTTGCTCTCGAAGTGTCGGTTGGAATCGTCCTTCAGGTCATGACGGCGATCGGCGAGGGACGGCTCAAGGATGGCGACCGGACCGAGGCCGTCCGATGTATTCTGACCGCGATCGGCATCGGAAAGCGCGACGCCGCGTCCATCTGCGCCCGGCTTTCCGACATTCGGAGCGCGCATTCAGGTCGGCGTCCATGAATGACGGACCGGCGGCCCCGCCGAGGCAGGCAACCAGGGCGCCTCGATCCGACCACTTCGAGCGGGCTCGGTTTGCTTGAGACTCTGTATCACGCTTCTGCGAGGACCTCGGTCCGCTGCTCGCCGAGATCGAGACGGCCGTCCGCGCTCATGATGCGCGCGCTGATGCGGTCTCCGGGCTGCAGGTACTGCGGCTGGCGGCTCTGCGATTTGAGGAACAGCTTCCAGAACTGCCGCTCGGGAAGCAGTTGTACAATGCGGCGGATCGCCGGGGGCGGCACACGCAGCGCGCAGCCGCTGGGCGTGCCGGTGAGAAGCACGTCGCCCGGCGCTATATTGGCGAAGGTCGATAGCTCCGAGATTGTTTCGGCCGGCTTGAAGACGAGGTTTCGGGTGGAATCGCTTTGCCTGCTCGCGCCGTTCACGGAGAGGGTGAGCTCCAGGCCTTCGATAAGGTTGAACTCGTCGTCCTCGAGCACCGTCAGCCACGGCCCCAACGGGCAGAAGCCGCGATAGCTCTTCCCTTTGAAGAATTGGGTTTGTGGCAACTGCACGTCCCGCGCGCTCAAATCGTTCGCGATCGCTATGCCGAAGACGAAGTCCTTGAGTCGGTCGCTCGTCACCGTCACCGGCTTGTCGATCGCGCGCCGGAAGACGAGCGCGAGCTCGATCTCGTAGTCGAGGAGCGCGACGTGCTTCGGCCGCGTGACGGCGCCTCGCGCGGACGAGATCGAGGCGTCCGACTTGGTAAAGAACATGTTGAAGACCTTCGCGTCGGGATTCATGCCCGATTCGATCATGTGCTGGCGGTAGTTCGCGCCCTGGCAGTAGATGCGGCAGGGCGCGGTCACGGGCGACAAGATACTTGTCTTGTCGAGCGATATGGCTGGCGGGCGCTTCTTCGCGGCCAGCCAATCGACTTCGCCGCGTTCGATCAGCGCCGCCGTCGTCGGGTAGTCGCCCTCCAAAGGCGTAACGCCGGACCCGCCTACAACGCCCCATTTCGCGGCCCCATCGTTGTCAAAACGAACGAGATTTGTCGCCATTGAAGTTTCTCCCTCTTGGATCAGTTGGTCCTTGTCGCAGATTGCGTCCCGCTCCGGGGTCATTCCGTCATCGAGTTGGCGCAGCGCCCGGTTGACTTCGTCCGCTTGAACACGAGCGCCCAGAATTCCGGCATGCCGCCGGGCGACAGGCGCGGCTCCGATCGATCTTGACCAAAACTAATTCTCGTCACGACCATAATGTTCATATTGACATAATAGTCATTATGACGTACGAACGCAACAGGAAATCGCCGGTCGAGCGATCGGAAGGCATGGAGGAAGTGCGATGGTGGGAAAAGCAGGGTCAGCAGCCGAGGGTGTGTCCGCATGCGACATCGCGGTGGTCGGGGCTGGTCCGGTCGGTTTGATGACCGCCAATCTTCTCGGCGCGGCGGGGCTTCGGGTCGAAGTCTTCGAGCGCAATGCCGACCTCCTGGGGCTGCCGCGCGCCATCGCCTATGACGCGGAGACCCTTCGCCTGTTCGCTCAGATTGGGCTTTTTGACGAGATTGCGCCGGGGCTGGTGCAGGACCCGCCAGTTCGCCATCTCAATGCGCGCGGCAAGGCGCTTATGGAGGCGAAGTTTCCCCGCAGCGTCTATGGCCACTCGCCGCTCGGAACCTTCTACCAGCCTGAGTTCGAGCGTACCCTGCTCAAGGGCCTCGCGCGTTTCGGCAACGTCGACGTCGCCTTCGCCCATGCCGTGGGAGCGCTTGCGCAGGACGAGCACGGGGTGACGCTGACGATTTCGGCGCCGGACGGAAATCGTCGGGTAAGAGCGGCTTATGTTGTCGCTTGCGACGGAGGGACCAGCGGCGTTCGCGAAGGCCTCGGCGTGAAACTCGTTGGCTCGACCTATACGGAGCGCTGGCTCGTCGTCGATGCGATTGTCCCAAATCATGGCGTCAAGGGAATCACGTTCCGGTGCGATCCTCGGCGCCCGACGGTCGAACTCCCCGCGGTTGGCGACCGCGTGCGTTGGGAATTCATGCAGTTGCCGGGCGAGAGCGAGGAGACGCTGAGCCGCGACGAGATGGTTCGGGCGCTCGTCAAGGAAAAAGCGGGCGTCGATGGGTTCGAGATCGAGCGCAAGGCTGTCTATGCCTTCCATGCCCGCGTCGCCGACCGCTGGCGCGTGGGTCGAATTTTCCTTGCCGGCGACGCTGCCCACCTCATGCCGCCATTCGCGGGGCAGGGGATGAATGGAGGCATGAAGGATGCGGCCAATCTATCGTGGAAACTTGCCGCCGTCCTCAACGGCCAGGCTTCCGAGGAGATCCTCGACACATACGAAGTCGAGCGGGCTCCGGTGGTGCGAAGAATGGTTGAAATCTCCCGCCGGCTTGGGTCGATCATCATGCCGACGAATCAGGCGATCGCCGCCGCTCGCGACTCGGTTTTCGCCTGCCTCAATCTCTCGCGCCGCTTCCGCGCCTTTATCGGCCGGGGGGGCGTTGTTCCGCCGCCCGCCATCCACCGCAGCGCCCTCACGGCGAGTGGGAAGGACGCGTTGATCGGCCAGATGGCGCCGCAGCCGATCCTTAAGTCTTCGCTCGGGGAGACGCCGCTCGACCGGTTCCTCGGGTGCCATCAATGGCTCGCGCTTGGCTTCGGCGCCGACCCGGCGTCGATGCTCTCGGGCAGAGACTTTGCGATCCTCGAGGCGCTGGGCGCGCAGTTCATCGCTCTCAGTCCACCCGGTCCAATCAAGAGCGGGCGAACATCGGTCCTGGAGTGCAGCGACCCCAAATTCATCGCCTGGGCCGCGAAGCATAGCGTCCGCGGTATTCTCGTTCGGCCGGACCGCTTCATCGCCGCGAGACTCGACGCAAGCGGCGATCTTGCCGTCCTCACCCCATTCGCCAACGCGACCGCCACGTCTCTGCCAAAGGCGGCCTGACGACAGTTTATCAAGGAGGAACCCATGTTGCATACGCCGATTGTCACGAGCGGTCCGGGCAGCGTCGAACTTCCACGCAGCGTCTCGCCTGTCGTGAAGGCAAACGATCTCCTGTTCGTCCATTTCGAGCGCCCTGATCTCGAACGCGCCGAACAGTACCTTCGCGATTTTGGGCTGATCGTCGTCTCAAAGGCCGAGAACGAGATGTTCCTGCGCGGAACCGGTTCGAGACCCTACGTCTACCAGGTGACGCGGGGCCCGCGAGCCCGGTTCATCGGGTTAGGCCTGTCGGTTCCGAGCGCGGACGACCTTCAGAGACTGTCCAAGACGTTCAGCCGTCCGATAGAGAGGGCGGCGGGCCCAGGCGGCGGCTCGGTCGTGCGTCTCATCGATCCGGAAGGAGTCGAGGTCGACGTTCTGCATGGGGTTGCGCCGTCCGAGCTGCTTCCGACCCGGGGCGCGATCCTGCACAACGCTCCGAGCCAGATCGTGCGGGTGAACGACACCCAGCGGCCCGCGCTCGAGCCGCCGCAGGTCACCAAGCTCGGCCACCTCGTGCTCGAAACTCCGGACTTCGACAGGAGCGTGCGCTGGCACATGGACACGCTCGGCTTCATTCCGTCCGACGTCATGTGCCTGCCGGACGGAACGCCGGTCGGCGCTTTCATGCGTCTCGACCGAGGCGGCGAGCCGACCGACCATCATACCTTGTTCGTCGCACTGGGCCTCGAGTTCGAAGGTCGATCACGTCGCTTTCGAGGTCGTCGATCTGGACGCCGTCGAAATGGGCCAGCAGGTGTTGATGGCGCGCAAGTACCGTCACGCCTGGGGCGTGGGACGACATCTCCTCGGCAGCCAGATTTTCGACTACTGGCGCGATCCTTGGGGCCAGAAGCACGAGCATTACGCGGACGGTGATTTGTTCGACGACCGGCAGCCTGCAGGCTATCACGTGCTCGATCGCGCCGGGCTCTATCAATGGGGCCCCGACCTTCCCGACGACTTCATCGACGCGAAACTCACGCCGCGGCGACTCGTCTCGGTCCTGAGGACGGCGATAACCGACAGGCCGCGCCTCAAGAAAATGCTCGCGCTCAAGAGCAGCGTCGCGAGGCCGGCGCGTCCTTGGCGATGAATGCTCAGACGCCTGCCGGCAGCGGAGGGAGGATACCAGAGTGGCGGTCAAGAACCTGTCCGACATTGCGGCGATCGAAGCCGTCCCGCTGATAGAGCGGGGCCTGCCCGAGAGCACCTATGCCGCGCTAGCCGCAAGCGCGAGGCGAACTCCCGACAGGACGGCGCTGACCTTCTTTCTCTCGGCCGAGCGCCTCGACAAGACGCATGTCTGGACCTACGCGGACCTCATTTCCGACGTGACGCGCGCGGCAAACCTCTTTGCTTTGCTCGGCATTGCGGCCGACCGTCCGGCGGCGTTTGTCCTGCCGAACCTTGCCGAGACCCACTTCACGATTTGGGGAGGCGAGGCTGCCGGGGCGGCGCTTGCCATAAACCCAATGCTCGAGCCGAAGCAGATCGCGGACTTGATGCGCTCAGCCCGGGCCTCGGTCCTCGTCACGCTCGCGCCGGCCTTGCACGCGAAGGCGTGGCCTGCGCTGGCCTCAGAAATCGCCTCGCTTCCCGACCTCAAGGCGATCGCTTTCGTCGACATGGCCAAATACCTCGACGAGGAATTCCGACAAGCTGCGCGCGCTTCCATCAAAGCGGCCGCATCGGGCTTGAGCCTGAAGGTCGTCAATTTCCGGGACGCGATGCGCGCACAGCCCTCCGACCGTCTCGTCACGGGACGCGAGATCGGCGCCGGCGACGTATCGTCATATGTTTGCACCGGCGGCACGACCGGGTCCCCAAAAATTGCGGTTCGCACGCACCGGAACGAGGTGTTTGACGCCTGGGCCGCGTCGAGCTTGACCGAGACGGACGGCTCGCCGCGAACCGTTCTCTGCGGCTTGCCGCTGTTCCACGTGAACGGACAGCTGGTCACCGGGCTCCAGCCGTGGATGCGCGGCGACCATGTCGTGCTCGCCACCCCGGAGGGCTACCGGGGAAAGAATGTCATCGCGCGCTTCTGGGAGATCGTGGCGCGTTTCCGCGTCTCGACCTTCTCCGGCGTGCCGACGCTCTATTCCGCCGTGCTGGAGACGCCGATCGGCGACAACGATCTATCCAGTCTCAAGTTTGCGATTTGCGGGGCCGCCCCGATGCCCCTGGCGCTTGCTCACGCTTTCGAGGCCAAGACCAGCGTGAGGATCATCGAAGGCTACGGCCTGACCGAGGGCGCCTGCGTCTCGTCCGTCAACCCGCCCGAAGGCGAACGACGACCGGGCTCGATCGGCCTGTCGATCCCTTACCAGCGCATGGCCGCCGTCGTCCTGGACGCCAGCGGGCGCTTCGAGCGAATGGCGGGAATTGATGAGGTTGGCGTCATCGCGATCAACGGGCCGAACGTGTTCTCGGGTTATCTCGACCCCCGGCACAACGCAGGCCTCTGGATCGATATTGACGGCCAGCGCTGGCTCAACACCGGCGACCTCGGGCGACAGGACGCCGATGGTTACTTCTGGCTCGCCGGACGCAAGAAGGAGCTCATCATCCGCGGCGGACACAACATCGATCCGAAGATCATCGAGGACGCCCTGCAGAAGCATCCGGCCGTGGCGGTGGTCGCCGCCGTGGGAAGTCCGGACGCCTATGCCGGCGAGTTGCCGGTCGCCTACGTTCAGCTGAAACCGGGCGCTACCGTGACGGAGGCGGAGCTCTTAGAGCACGCCGGTCGGACCATTCCGGAAAAAGCCGCGACGCCGAAGCGCGTCAAGATTTCCTCGTCCCTGCCAGTGACCGCCGTTGGGAAGCTTTTCAAGCCGGCGCTCGTCGAGCGTGAAATCGAGGAAACGGTTCGCGTCGAGGCGAAAAGGGTCGGCGCAGAGATTTCGTCCGTGCGGGTCGAACGCAACCCGCATAGCGGTCTGCGGGCGCTGGTCACGGCCGCCGAACGCGCGGACGCGCTGCAACAAGCTCTCGACCGCTATGCTTTCAGGTCGGAAGTGTTTGCCGTGAGAAACTCGGACGAGCAGTCGGCGGATGCCTGCAAAGCCGGAGGATGAGAACGATGAAGTCGACCGGGCCGCGCAAACAACGACCCTCTCGACTCGTCTGGTCGCCATGTGCCTGTCGCCCGAGGCGGGCGGCGGATTCGAGGTTCGAGAAGTTCCACGTCGCAGTCCTGCCGCCGACGAAATTGAGATTGCCGTCGCGGCCGCCTCGGTGAATTCGTCGACGTGCGCCGCGCCGGCGGCTACGGCCGGCGCCTGCTTTCGCTCTTGAGAGCCTCGCAATCGGCGACGGCTGCCCTCTGTGTCATTTTGCCGCGCAGCTAGTGAATCCGGGCAGTCGCGACGGCCGTCGCGACAAGGGATGAACGCCTTTGTTATCAGGAGCTTGGCCAAGCTGCCTCTGATGCGAGCGTAGATCCTCTACATCGATCAGAGCGAACCAAGCGGACCACAGTTCAAAGCTAGACGATAATGTCATATTGACTAAATAGTCAATAAATCTATGGCTGGCCGCGATCGTCGGTTGGCCGCGCCGGACGGCTTACCTCCAGGAGTGAGGGTTGACTCAGGTCAAGGAAAAATTGGGCGCGCGCGCTCTAATAAGCGCGACCTGCTGACCCACAGGACGGAAGTGTCGATCCTGGGCCGACGAACGGCATAAGAATTCTACGACACAGACAGGCGCCACAATGAAACGCTTCGGGAAGCTGTTTATTGCAGCGGTGATAGTTCTTGTAGCCGCTGGGGCTGGTTACTACGCGTGGCTGAAACTCAAGCCGCCGGGTCTGCCTGCGGGCATCGTCAGCATCAACGGTCGGGTCGAAGCGACGCAGGTCGATATCTCGACGAAGATACCCGGCCGCGTCATCGAGATAGTCCCGCATGAGGGCGACCTCGTTTCTCCCGGCGAGGTGGTTGCCCGGATTGATACCTCCGAAACCGGCGCCCAACTGCATCAGGCGCAGGCGTCGGCCGAGCTCGCCCGCCAAACGCTCGTCACCCGCCAGGCGTCGGTCGCAAGCGACGAAGCTCAACTCGAATTCGCAAACGAGGAGCTCCGACGCACGACGACGCTCGTCACCAAAGGTTGGTCAACCCACGAAATTCTCGATCAGCGCAATCAGCAACTGAAGAGCGCCGACGCGGCGCTCAAGGCGGCCCAGTCGCAAGTCGACGAGGCTCGCGCGACTGTCAAGACCGCAGACGCGAGAGTCGAAGAGCTCCAGGCGGTGATCAACGACTTAACCATCAAGTCGCCGGTTCAAGGCCGGGTGCAGTATCGCCTGGTCGAGCCGGGGGCGGTGCTTCCGCCAGGCGGCAAGATCGCAACGGTGATCGATCTTGCGGACGTCTACACGACCGTATTCCTTCCGGCGCAGCAGGCTGGCAGGCTCAAAGTCGGGAGTGACCCCGACGCCTCGCGCCTCGTCGTGGACGCCTACCCGGAATACGTTTTTCCCGCCTCGGTCTCGTTCGTGGCGCCTGAGTCGCAATTCACCCCCAAGACGGTCGAGGTCCAATCGGAACGCGAGCAGCTTGTCTTTCGTGTCAAGCTGCAAAAGCCGCCCGGCGTTCTCAAAGGCATGGAGGAGCAGATCAAGTCGGGCCTGCGGGCTGTCGCCTACGTGAGGCTCGATCCTGCCGTCGAATGGCCTTCCGAGCTGGCGGTCAAGCTGCCGCCCTCCGAGCAGGCCGGCCAATAGGCCGCCGCGACGATGACTGTGCTCCTCGAGACGGAAAGGCGGCAGGAAGTCGCCTCGGTCGCCGCCTCGCTTACGGGCGTGACGCATTGCTACGGCAAGACGGTCGCGCTCGACAACGTCACGCTTGCGATCCCGGCGGGCCGGATGACCGGACTCATCGGTCCGGACGGCGTCGGCAAATCGACTTTGCTGGGGCTGATCGCCGGCGTGCGCAAGATTCAGACCGGGGACGTGAAGGCGTTGGGCGGCGACCTGAGGGACGCCGCGTTCCGGCAGGACTGCTTCGCCCGCATCGCCTATATGCCGCAAGGCCTCGGGCGCAACCTTTACCCTACGCTCAGCGTGTTCGAGAATCTCGACTTCATCGGCCGCCTGTTTGGCCAGGGCGAGGCGGAGCGGAAGGCGCGCATCGACGATCTGACCCGGTCGACGGGCCTCGACCCTTTCCTCGCGCGCCCCGCCGGCAAACTCTCGGGCGGCATGAAGCAGAAGCTGTCGCTCTGTTGCGCGCTGATTCACGATCCCGATCTCCTCATTCTCGACGAGCCGACGACCGGCGTCGACCCGCTCTCGCGGCGGCAGTTCTGGGAGCTGATCGACCGCATCCGTGCGCGCCGGCCGCAGATGAGCGTGGTAGTCGCGACGGCCTACATGGACGAGGCGGAGCAGTACGCCTGGCTCGCGGCCATGGACGGGGGCCATGTGATCGCGATGGGCTCGCCGGCGGAGATCAAGGACCACACCGGCGCCAAAGACCTCGAGACGGCGTTCATCTCGCTGCTGCCCGAAGAAAAGCGCAAAGGTCACAAGGCGATCGAGATTCCGCCGCTGAAGCATGACGGCGGAATGCCGGCGATCGAAGCTGACGGGCTCACCAAGCAGTTCGGCGCGTTCACCGCAGTTGACCATGTGAGCTTTCGCATCGGGAAGGGAGAGATCTTCGGCTTTCTCGGCTCGAATGGCTGCGGCAAGTCCACCACCATGAAGATGCTGACCGGGCTTTTGCCGCCGACCTCAGGCACGGCCAAGCTATTCGGCGAGCCGGTGAGCGGCGAGGAAGACATGGAGATGCGCCGGCGCGTCGGGTACATGTCGCAGGCGTTTTCGCTCTATGGCGAGCTCTCGGTCCGGAAGAACCTCGAGCTCCACGCCAAGCTCTTTGATCTCCCCGTCGCCGAGCGCGGCAAGCGCGTCGACGAGATGCTTGACCGGTTCGGGCTCAAGGAGGTGGCGGACGTCGAGCCGGAAAGCTTGCCGCTCGGCATCCGTCAGCGCCTGCAATTGGCGGTGGCCATCCAGCACCGCCCCGAGATGCTGATTCTGGACGAGCCGACGTCCGGCGTCGATCCGGTCGCCCGCGACCAGTTCTGGGAATACCTGATCGCGCTCTCCCGCAACGATGGGGTGACGATCTTTCTCTCCACGCACTTCATGAACGAGGCGATGCGCTGCGATCGCATCTCACTCATGCACTCCGGCAAGGTCCTGGCTGCGGGCACGCCGCCGGAGCTGATTGAGGCCCGCCACGCGAAGTCGCTCGAAGCGGCGTTCATCGGCTTTCTTGAGGACGCGGCCGGCTTGGCCCATAAGGAACAGAAATCCACCGAACCAGAGCCCGCGCCAGAGGCCAAGCTCCCCACGCCGCCGATGGCGAGCGCGGGCGGCTTCAGCATTGGCCGGCTCTGGGCCTACGCGCGCCGGGAGGCGGTGGAGATCATGCGCGACCCGGTGCGCATAACCTTTGCAATCATAAATCCAATCATCCTGATGTTCGCGATCGGCTACGGCATCTCGTTCGACGTCGAGCATCTGCGCTGGGCGGCTTTCGATCAGGACCGGTCGCTTGAGAGCCGGCAGTTTCTGGACAGCTTCGAAAACCAGAAATACTTCGACCGGAAGCCCAACCTCGCGGCCGCCGATCAGATCGTGTCGGGGCTACGCAGCGGCGATCTGAAATTCGCCGTCGAGGTGCCGACAAGCTTTGGGCACGACCTGATCACTCAACAGACGCCCGAGATTGGCGCCTGGATCAGCGGCGACATGCCGTTCCGGGCCGAGACGACGCGCAGCTATCTCGGGGGCGTCATGCAAAGTTACCTCGCCGATTTGTCGGCGCGGCTTACCGGCAAGCCCTCGTCGTTTTCGCTGGTCAATATCGAGGAGCGCTACCGCTACAATCAGTCGTTCAAGAGCATCTATTCCGAAGTGCCCAGCACGATCATGGTGATGCTCATCCTCATTCCTGCGATCATGACGGCGCTTGGCGTCGTGCGCGAGGTGGAGACGGGCTCGATCGCCAATTTCCGCTCGACTCCGGTGACGCGCTTCGAATTTCTCCTCGGCAAGCAGCTTCCTTACGTGGTCATCGGTCTCTCGAGCTTCGCCACGCTCGTTCTCCTGGCGATCTTCGTGTTCGGCGTGCCGGTCAAGGGCTCCTGGGCGGCGCTGATCGCCGGCGGACTCCTCTGCGTACTCGCGGCGACCGGGTTCGGCCTTTTGGTTTCGACCTTCGTTAAGACGCAGGTGGCCGCGATATTCGGCACAACCTGCATTGCGCTCATTCCCACGGCCAGCTTCTCCGGCCTGCTCGTTCCGGTCTCGTCCCTCTCGGGGGCCGGGCGCGCCATCGGTCTCGCGTTCCCGGCCTCATGGTTCCAGCAGATCAGCGTCGGCGCCTTCACCAAGGGTCTCGGGTTTGCCGAGCTCTGGCCCAATCACCTGGCGCTGGCCGGATTCACCGTCCTTTACATCGGCGTGGCCGCGCTCGTGCTCCGGAAACAGGAGGCCTGAGTGCTCAGGAAACTGCTCCATATCCTCGCGCTCGGCTTGAAGGAGCTCAACAGCATCCGCGCCGACCCGATCCTCCTGGCGCTGACAGTCTATACCTTCAGTTACGCGGTCTACGCCGTGGCCACCGGGGCCAAGACCGAGGTCGATCACGTATCCACCGCCATTGTCGATGAGGACCGTTCCGAGCTTTCTCGGCTGATCCGGCAATCGATTCTTCCGCCTTTCTTCCGACCCCCCGTCGAAATCCCGGCGACGGAAATCGGTCCGTCGATGGACGCCGGCCGTTACGTGTTCGTGATCGAGATCCCGCCCAAGTTCGAGCAGGACGTCATTTCGATGCGATATCCCAGCATCCAGATCAACATGGATGCGACGGCGGTCGCCCAAGCCGGCAACGGCGGCGCCTATCTGCAGCAAATCGTCAATCAAGTGGTCCAGACCTATGCCACGCGTGCCGCCGGAACTCCGACGACGCCCAGCGGAACTGAAGTTCAGCCCCTGAACTTCACCGTTCGCGTCATGTTCAATCCCAATCTCAAGTCGGAGTGGTTCAATTCGGTGATGCAGGTGATCAACAACATCACCATGCTTTCGGTGATCCTGACCGGCGCCGCGCTCATTCGGGAGCGCGAGCACGGGACGATCGAGCATCTCCTGGCGATGCCGGTTGCGCCGAGCGAGATCATGCTCTCGAAGATTTGGGCGAACGGCCTGGTGATCCTGGTCGCGGCGTATCTCTCAGTGAAACTGATCGTGCAATTGTGGCTCGACGTCCCCATCGCCGGCTCGCTCGTTCTGTTCATGTTCGGCGCTGTCGTCTACGCGTTTTCAGTCACGTCGATGGGCATTCTGCTTGCAACGTTCACGACCTCGATGGGGCAGTTCGGGCTCCTGGTGATCCCCGTCCTCGTCATCCTGCAAATGCTGTCCGGCTCCGCGACGCCAATGGAGACCATGCCGGTCTGGCTGCAGGGAGCCATGCAAATCTTTCCCACGCCGCATTTCGTCAGCTTCTCCCAGGCAGTCCTGTACCGGGCGGCCGGCCTCGATATCGTCTGGCCCGAGCTGCTCGTCATGGCGATCATCAGCGCGGTGTACTTCGTCATCTCCGGAGTCCGCTTCCGCAAGACGCTTGTCGTCCTTCAATAGGGACCAAGGACTTTCATGCCCGACAACATCCAGCGCGAGGCTTTTGACGATGGATACGACACACACTGAGACCGACATCAAGGCAAAGAGTCAGTCCGCGATTGACGCGGCCGCGGAGTACTGGACGGATGCATGGCAGCGGAGCTTCCTAACCCTTGAGGCTCTGAACGAGCGCGGGAACATTCATCTGGCGCAGGCGGCCAAGGAAGTACCCAATGTCCTGAACTTCGGCTCCGAGCTTGTCCTTGACGGGCGCAAACTTGAGCGCCCGGTCAACTATGGACTCGTCAGCATTATTCCACCCGACGGCGCGGCCATCGATCCCTTAAAACCGCCAATCGTCGTGGTCGATCCGCGCGCCGGTCACGGGCCGGGCATTGGAGGCATGAAGCCGGACAGCGAGATCGGGGTCGCGACCCGCGCCGGCCACCCCTGCTATTTCATTGGTTTCTCGCCGGAGCCGATGCCGGGCCAGACGATCGAGGACGTCTGCCGCGCGGAAGCCCTCTTTATCGAAGAAGTGGCGCGCAGGCATCCAAAGGCCGAGGGCAAGCCGATCGTCATCGCCAATTGCCAGGCAGGCTGGCAAACCATGATGACAGCGGCGAGCCGCCCGGATCTGATGGGACCGATCCTGGTGGTCGGCTCGCCGCTCTCGTATTGGGCCGGGGTCCGCGGCAAGAACCCGATGCGATACCTCGGCGGCGTGCTCGGCGGAACCTGGCTCACCGCGCTTTCGGGAGACCTCGGCGCCGGCAAGTTCGACGGCGCGAACCTCGTGGCGAACTTCGAGCTCGGCAACCTCGCCAACACCTTCTGGACCAAGGAATACAACGTCTACTCAAAGGTCGACACGGAGAAGGAGCGCTTCCTGTCGTTCGAAACCTGGTGGGGCAGTCCGGTTCTCACCAACGCCGGCGAAATGCAATGGATCGTCGACAATCTGTTCGTCGGCAACAAGCTTTCGACCGGCCAGATTCGCGCCTCCGACGGGCTCCGGATCGACCTCAGAAATATCAAGTCGCCGATCGTCTGCTTCTGTTCCTGGGGCGACAACATCACGCCGCCTCAACAGGCGCTCGACTGGATTCTCGACCTCTACGACAACGTCAATGAAATCGTCGCTAACGGCCAGACCATCGTTTACTCGCTGCACCACACGATCGGACATCTCGGCATCTTCGTCTCCGGCAATGTCGCGTTGAAGGAGCATCGTGAGTTCGTCTCGTGCATGGAGATGATCGAAACGATGCCGCCCGGGCTTTATGAAGCCACGATCGTCGAGGTCACGGACGAGACCGAAAACCGGCAGCTCATCGAAGGCAAGTATCTCTTCCGTCTCGAAGCCCGGACGCTCGACGACATCCGTGCTTTCGGCGTCAATAGCGCGGACGACGAGAAGCGCTTCGCTGCAGTCGCGCGCGTTTCGGAGGTCAATCTCGGCCTCTATCGCGCCTTCGCGCAACCGTGGATCCGCGCCATGATGACGGAGCAGATGGCCGACGCGCTGCGTCGGTTGCATCCGCATCGATTCAGGTTCCGGATTTTCTCCGATGAGAACCCGTTCATGGGGCCGGTCAAAGCGATCGCGGCCGAAGCGCGCCTGAACCGCAAGCCCGTGAGCCCCGACAACCCGTTCCTGGCGCTTGAGAAGGAAGCCTCAAACTGGATCACGACCTGTCTCGAGTTCGATAGGGGAGATTCGTGATGCGATGACTGAAGCGGCGTTCGTCAACGTCTACGGATCGCCGCTCATCCAGGCTGCAGCCGGCCTCATGGCCGAGCCGGACGTGGTTCCGCGTCACATTGAGCGCGATCTCGGCCGGGAGAGAGCTGCAGCCGAGCTCCGGAACGCGCTCGATCACCGCTACGAAGCAGGCGGCGCCGACGAAGGCGCGCTTCGCGCGCTGATCTACACCCGCAGGCCTGACGGCGCGGCTGACGAGCGCGGCTTTCGCATGCTGAAGATCATCCGCGACACGAGAAAGGCGAACAGACAGCTCACTCTTTCCCAGTTCAGGGAGATGGCGAGGGAGCAACTTCAGCTGGTCCTGCTCGATGAAGAACGCGCAATCACGGCGCTGCCGAGGCTCCTCCATCCCGGCGAGCCTGAGTCCGATGCGGCGCTGGACGCCCTGCGAGCGCTCCTGGTTGCGCCGGGACCTCTGACCAAGGAGGAAAAGGGCCGTGTCATTCGAGTCGAGAAGGTGCTCGGCGTCAAACTCGTAAATGCTCAGGCGAGGAGCTGAACGATGGGCGGGGAGCCGAAGCCCGCAGGCGGCGAGAAATACAAGCGCCTGATCGCCGCCGCGCAGCGTCAGACGAGGATCAAGGTCGCCGTCGCGCACCCTTGCGACGAGGTTTCGCTGCGCGGAGCCATCGAAGCTCACAAACTCGGGTTGATCGAGCCGATCCTTGTCGGCCCGCGGGAGCGCATTCAAAACGCGGCGAGAGACGCCGGGCTCGATATCAGCTCCTTCGAGCTTGTCGAATCGGCGCACAGTCATGATTCGGCGGCGAAAGCCGTGGGTCTCGTTACGGCCGGCCGAGTGGAGGCGCTGATGAAGGGCAGCCTCCACACCGACGAACTCATGGGCGCGGTGGTGGCGCGGGAAGGCGGCATTCGAACCGAGCGCCGGATCAGCCACTGTTTCATCATGGACGTGCCGGGACATCCGGAGCCGCTCATAATCACCGATGCGGCAGTCAATATCGCTCCCGATTTTGAGGCCAAAGTCGACATCATTCAGAACGCCATCGATCTCGCGCATGCGATGGGCGCGGCAGAGGTGCGTGTGGCGATCCTGAGCGCTATGGAGACCGTAACGGCGAAGGTGCCGTCGACGATAGAGGCCGCTGCCTTATGCAAAATGGCGGAGCGCGGTCAGATCACCGGGGCGCTGCTCGATGGACCGCTAGCGCTCGACAATGCGATCAGTCCGGAGGCGGCGGCGATCAAGAAGATCGTATCTCCCGTCGCCGGGCGCGCGAACGTGCTCGTGGTTCCCGACCTCGAAGCCGGCAATATGCTGGCCAAGAGCCTTTCGTTCCTGGCCGGGGCCGACGCCGCGGGAATTGTGCTCGGCGCGCGCGTGCCGATCATTCTGACGAGCCGCGCGGACTCGCTGCTGAGCCGCCTCGCGTCTTGCGCGGTCGCCGTCATGGTGGCGGCGGCGCGGCGGAAGGCAGCGGGTTCGCCCCTTCAGTGAAAGGTGCTCGATGATGAGCGAGATACAGTTGCGCGATCGGCTTTTTGCCTCTCGCCCCGCTGCCCCTGATGCGTTGTCGTGGATTTGTCATCGCGAGGAGCCATAGGGCGTCGCAAGACGCCCGTCTTTCGAAGGGCGATCGCGACGTGGCGATCCATGGAACGCAGGGCGTCCGACGTCCCCTGGATTGCTTCGCTTCGCTCGCAATGACGGAGCTCTGGTTCCAACAAATCGCATCATGCTTTAGCGCGGGTCGTTCGAGCGGCTTCCGCGATAAGCTCGAACGAGCGCAGTCGCGCACGATGCTCGTAGACGTCGGAGACGACAATCAGTTCATCCGCTCCGGTTTCCGCGACCAGCGCCTCGATGCCGGCGCGGACCGTCTCGGGCGAGCCGACGATCGAGCGGGCGAGCATTCTTGTCGCCTGCGCCTTCTCGATCGGCGACCAATAGCTCTCAATGTCGTCGATCGGCGGCTGGCTCAAGCCGCGCGCACCGCGAAAGATGTTGGCGAACGACATTTGCTGGGTCGTGGCGAGGCGGCGCGCCTCGTCGTCGCTGTCGGCGGCGATGATGTTGACGCCGACCATTGCAAAGGGCCGGTCGAGTTGCGCCGACGGCTTGAAGCGCGCGCGATAAATCTCAAGCGCGGGAATGAGCAGGTCGGGCGCGAAATGGGATGCGAACGAGTAGGGAAGGCCAAGCTCGGCGGCGAGCATCGCGCCGAAATGGCTCGAGCCGAGGATCCAGAGCGGCACCTCCGTTCCTGCCGCCGGCACCGCCTGGATGCGCTGGCCGGGAGCGGCCGGGGCGAGGAACGCCTGCAGTTCGAGGACGTCCTGGGGAAAGGTCTCGGCGGCCTCCGGCGGACGTCGCAAAGCGCGCAGCGTGAACTGGTCCGTGCCCGGGGCGCGGCCGAGTCCGAGGTCGACGCGGCCGGGAAAGAGCCGCGCCAGCGTTCCGAACTGCTCGGCTATGACATAGGGCGCATGGTTCGGCAGCATGATGCCGCCCGCGCCGACCCGGATGGTCGTGGTGCCCTCGGCGAGGTGGGCGAGCACGACCGACGTCGCGGCGCTCGCGATCCCCGGCATGTTGTGATGCTCGGCCACCCAGATGCGGCGATAGCCCCACGCTTCCGCATGGGCGGCGAGGTCCCGGGCGTTGTCGAGCGCGCCGCGGGCGTCGGTCTCCTGCGTGACGCGGACAAGTTCGAGGATGGATAATGGCGTCATGGGGAACTGACACTTTCACGTATCGTTGTTTGTGGGCCCGAAAAGCACTGGTGGTCGGCGCTGAACCCGGACGGGTCGCACAACGCGATCCTCGACAACGCGGGCTATGGGGGATAAGCGCGGTGCGCCGTAATCAGTATTGCCCGGAGTCGACAATGATGGTCAACAGGATCGCCTCGATCGGCCTTGCCGTCGCCTTGACGCTCGCACCGCTGGTCGCCTTCGCCCAGACCAGCCAGCCGGCGCTTGGCGTGGCCTCGCCGTCGGCCGTGCCGCGAACCGGGGCCGGCGCCGGATCGAACGCGGCCCGGTCAAGGCATAGGGGGACGCGGACGAGACAGCGGGCGCGTTCGACCGCCGAACATGCGCGCGGGGTCCGCGCGGCGCCCCGTCATTGATCGAACGGCGGGCGCGAAGCCGCTCCTATCCTCACCTCGCCATGAATCCGATCGCGAATGCATTCGCGATGTCGATGAAAAAAGCCGAGACCAGCGGCAGGATGATGAAAGCCTGGGCGCAGGCGCCGTGCAGCTTGGTCACCGCGGTCATGTTGGCGATCGCGGTCGGCGTGGCGCCGAGGCTGATGCCGGTGAACCCGGCCGAAATCACGGCGGCCTGATAGTTTCCGCCCATCGCCGGGAAGACGGCGAAGACGATATAGGCGACCGCCGCGATCGTCTGGGCCGCCAGAACGACGACCAGCGCCGGCCCGAGCCCGCCGAGCGTCCAGAGCTGCATGCTCATCAGCGACATCGCCAGAAAGACATTGAGCGAGAGGTCCGAGATCAGCGCGAGCGCGCGCGACCGGGTCGGCCACTCAAGCCGGGGAAAGAGGCGCGGAATGATGTTGGTGATCACGATGGCGACCAGGAGACAGACGACGAACAGCGGCAGCTTGACGCCGGTCCGTTCGACCGTCTCCTCGAGCGCATAAGCAATCAGGATCACCACATTGAGCACGAGAAGCGTGCGCAGAAGCCCGACATGGCTGATGTCGTCGATCGGCTTTCCGTCCGGGACGTCAGGCAGGCCGACAACCGGATCGGGCGCCGATGGGCCGCTGAGCTGGTGGCGGGCGATCAGGAAGCCTGCGATCGGGCCGCCGACCAGGCTCGCGACCACGAGCCCGAGCGTCGCCGTCGCGATGCCGACTTCGAGCACATTGGCGAGCCCGAACCGCTCAGCAATGATCGGCGCCCAGGCGATTGTCGTGCCGTGCCCGCCGATGAGCGAGGCCGAACCGAGAAAGGGCGTGATCCCCCTTGGCAGGCCGAGCGCGGCGACGCTGCCGGCGGCGATCAGGTTCTGGATCACGAGATAGGCGAGGGTCAGGCCGAGCAGCACGAGAAACGGCCGCCCGCCGGCAATGAGATCGTCGAGCTTGGCGTTAAGGCCGATGCCGGTGAAGAAATAAAGCAAGAGCAGGTCGCGCGCCTCGAGCGAGAAGCCGATCTCAATTCCGAGCCCGGCATAGGCGATAAGCGTCAGGACGGCGGCGAGCAGCCCGCCGGTCACCGCCTCCGGAATGTTCCAGCGTCGGAGCGGCGGGATGAGGCGATTGAGCCCCGCGCCGGCGAAGAACACGAGAATGGCGATCGTGAACGTCACCAGGCCGGGCGCCGCGATCGCCGTCATAGTCTGTGGCCATTGGTTGCGAGCGGCGCGCCCCCTCCACCACGCTTCGCATGGTCCCCCTCCCGCGCTTCGCAGGGGAGGATCGGCCGGCTGCGTCCCTCGAGGCTCTCTATCCCTTGCCGTGGCGACGGTGGGGGCAAGCACATGCTTCGACCTAGAGGCAATTTGCGCCAATCCATTCCCGCCGCCCGGCTGACCCCAATGACGCGGGCGGATTTCATACTTCCGCCGCCGAGGCAAACAGGCTCAAACCCAGGCGCTCCGAAAGGTATCGCGCCGCGAGTTGCCCCTTGACGCTGTTGCCTGCGTCGTCGAGCCGCGGAGCGAAGGCGCCGAACCCGCCCTTGCCGGGCGAAACCGTGACGATGCCGCCGCCGATTCCGCTCTTGCCCGGCAGCCCGACGTCGTAAAGCCAATCGCCCGAAGTTTCGTAGAGGCCCGCCGTCGCCATCACCGCCAACGCGCACTTGCAGCTTTCGGCGTCGATCACGCGCGTCCGGGTCAGCGGGTTGACCCCGCCGTCGGCGAGGGTTGCCCCCATGACGGCAAGGTCCCGCGCCGACACGTTGAGCGAGCATTGGCGCGTATAGAGGTCGACGGCGTCGGCCGGGTCGATGGCGATCTGTCCGTAACTGTGAAGCAACTGGCCGATCGCCTGGTTGCGCGAATTGCCGTTGGAGGCCGAGGCGAACACGGCGCCGTTGATCTCGAGCGTCCGGCCGGCGAATCGTGACAGGCCCTCGGCGATGAACCGCCATTGTTCGTCGACCGTCGAGCCGGGGGCGAGGCTGGTCGCGGCGATCGCGCCAGGATTGACCATCGGATTGGTCCGCCCGTCGCCGCTGCGCTCGATTGCCTCGAGCGCGTTGAACGGCAGGCCGGTCGCGTTGACGCCGACGCGCCGGCGCGCGGCCTCCGGGCCCAGAGCTTCGCAGACGAGGGCGAACACGAACGGCTTCGACACGCTCATGATCGAGAACAAGTGATCGGATTCGCCGCTCGCGTAAGCCGCGCCGTTGACCCCGACCACGCAGAGGCCGAAGAGATCGGGATCAGCGTCGGCCAGCGCAGGATAGACGTCGGAGTTCGAGCCGTCGCGGTTCTCGCGGAAGCGCTCATGCGCTTGCGACACCACTCTACGCACCACGTCGGGCGACGGCAGACGTCCGGTCGAGACATAGGCCGGATCTGCCGATGCGCCCCCCAGACGGTCGGAACTCACCCCTCGCTCCCCAGTCCCGAGACGCCGGTCGGGTCAGATCAGCGCGGCGCGGACGGCGACGTCCACGCTGAGCCCGATCGAGTCATTGGGCCCGCCGATATATCCGCCCGAGACCGGCAACGCTTGCGCGGCTGACCTCGCGACGCCAACGCGGACAAGGTTCGAGCCGGCGATGAGGCCGTTGGTCGGATCGTATTCCATCCATCCAGCCCCCGGCAAATAAGCGTTGCACCACGCATGGGTGCTGCCGCCGCCCCGCGTCGTCCCCGAGGTATCGTCATAGAGATATCCGGTAACGAAGCGCGCGGCCACGCCGAAGCTGCGCAACGCCTCCATCATCAGCACCGCGAAATCGCGGCACGTGCCCGATCCGCGAGCGATCGTCTCGCTCGCGGCCTGTGTGCCTTCCTCGTGCCGGGCCTCATAACGGAATTCGGCTTTGATCGCGTGCGTCATCGCCTCCATCACCGCGAGCGTACGGGGCTTACCCTTGCTGACGAAGCGGCGCGCCCACGCCTCCACTGCTCCGTCCGGATCTGGCGTTTGCCGCTCGGCAAGGCTCGCAAGGTCGGCAATCTCCTCGGCCGCATAGGCGAACGGAAAGGCTTCGGCGCCCGGGTCGAGGCTGTAGACCGGCAGCGGCGGTCCATCCGGGTGATGGGTCAGTTCGAGAGTCGAAACGATGCTGAGCCGTTCCGTCCGTAGAGTCTCCGGCCACTCGAGAAAGCAGATCGAATTGTCGAATGCGTCGTGCGTCCAATGAACGAGCGAGGGCTTCGGATCGACGTCGAGGCCGGCATGGTGAAGCCTGAGGTCATGGCTGTCGTCAGGGCGAAGCATCAGGCGATGACGGGTCAGGCCGACCGGGTTGCGGTAGGTGTATTCGGTCGAATGCACGATGTTGATTCTGGCCATCGCGCTTTTCTACCAGAGTTTTTGATCCAGGCCGCCTGAACCGGCGTGGCGGGTCCTTTCGGGCCGGTGACGGGAACAATGGGCCTTGTTTGAGTGTTGTCCTTCAATCCGGGCCCAGCAGGCCCACGCCGCCTCGACTTTCATGTCCCGCAAGGCGGGCGAGGCGATCTAGAGCCTCGGCGAGAATGGAGCACTCCATGGATCAAGTGCATCTACGACCCCAAGCGGACGATCGACCCGAAGTGGACGATCGATCCCAAGCGGACGATCGACCCCAAGCTCACGAACGACCCATCGTGACCGAAGCCAACAAGGAATCCGTGCGCGCTGGTCATACCGGTGACAACCTCCGCTATGTGCTTATCGGCAGTTGCGCGCTAGTCATCATCGCCTTCATCGTCGTGGCGTTGCTGGTCAAATAAGGGCGTCCGGTTGGCCGGGCACGAGCCCGAATGGAGCGCAGTCCCGATCGACCGATTCGTGCTGGTCCCACGGGAAGCGCGAATTCACTTGTGAAAATCAGAAATCTCGGGTATCATGCTTGATGTCGGCGAACCCCGCCCCGGCCTCCGGCGTCCCCGCAGAGGAGACGCCGGTCCCGGCGGGTGTAACCCATTGAAAAGCCGGGATCGGCGGCAGGAAAGGCGGTTGAATCCGCGTTTGGATTTTGTTGCGATTGGCTTGGTTTTTGTTGCGCCCGGCCTTTGATTTTATTGCGCCGCGCTTTGATTTTGTTGCGCCGGACTTTGATTTCGTTGCGCCGGAGTTGAGGAGCCGGAGATGAAAGCTTGTGACGTTCTGGTGGTCGGCGCCGGTCCGACCGGGCTTGTCCTCGCCCTGTGGCTGACCAAGCTCGGGGTGACGGCGCGAATCGTGGACAAGACCGCCGAACCGGGGACGACCTCGCGCGCGCTCGCCATTCAGGCCCGCACGCTCGAGCTTTACCGGCAGCTCGATCTCGCCGACGCCGTTGTCGCAAGAGCGCGTGAAGTTCCCGCAGTCAATCTTTGGGCGCGCGGCGAACGCAAGGCGCGCGTAGACTTCGAGCGAGTTGGCGTCGACCTGACCCCGTACCCCTATCTGCGCATTTTCCCGCAGGACGAACACGAACGCCTGCTTATCGAACGCCTCGAGGCGATGGCGGTTTCGGTCGACCGAAAGACCGAGCTTGTCAGTTACAGAGATGAGGGGGGCCATGTCGTCGCCGAGCTTCGTCATGCCGATGGCGATCAGGAGATGATCGAGGCCGCTTACATCGCCGGCTGCGACGGCGCGCGTTCGCAGGTACGACAAACGATGGGAGCGGGCTTTCCGGGCGGCACATACAGCGAGCTTTTCTACGTCGCCGACGTCGTGGCGTCGGGTCCGCCGATCGACGGCGAACTGCATGTCGACCTGGACGAGGCCGATTTTCTGGCGATCTTCCCGCTCGCCGGCGAAAGACGCGTGCGCCTGGTTGGCAGCGTGCGTGGCGAACGCGCGAAGCTTGGCGACCAGTTGCGGTTCGACGACGTGAGCGATCGCGCGATCAAGAAATTGAGGCTGACGGTCGACAAAACGAACTGGTTCTCGACCTATCATGTCCATCACCGGGTCGCGCAGAGGTTCCGCGCTGGCCGCGCATTTCTGCTCGGCGACGCCGCACACATCCACAGTCCCGCCGGAGGGCAGGGCATGAACACCGGAATTGGCGACGCCATCAATCTCGCCTGGAAGCTGAAGGCTGCGCTCGACGGTGCGCCCGATGCGCTTCTCGACTCTTATGAGACCGAGCGCATTGCTTTCGCGCGGCGACTGGTCAAGACGACCGATCAGGCCTTCACGGTCGCGACCGCTGACGGGGAGTTCGCGAATCTGATCCGGGTCTGGATCGCGCCGGCCGCCTTGCAGGCCGCCCTGTCGTTCGAGGCGGCGAGGGAGTTCGCGTTCCGCACCGTGTCGCAAATCAACGTGAATTATCGCGCGAGCCCGCTGAGCCAGGGCAGGGCGGGCCATGTTCATGCCGGCGACCGCATGCCCTGGGCGGTCGTCGATGGAGTCGACAATCACGACGCGCTCGCGAAGACGGTCTGGCAGGCGCAGGTCTACGGCGTCGCGCTCCCCGAGCTTGTCGCCGCGTGCGCGGAAAGGAAGTTGCCCTTGCAGATTTTCCCATGGGCGTCGGCATACGCGCGCGCCGGATTGGCTCAGAACGCCGTTTACCTCCTGCGCCCGGACACTTACGTCGGATTGGCGGACGAAACTGGCTCCGCCGAGGCGCTGCAAAGCTACCTGCGGAACGGGCCGATGGCGAATTGAAGCTCGTGCGCCTTCTCGGACGAATGGGAACGGCGAATCCGATTGAGCCTCGCCAGGTTTGCCCCCGGTCCGAGAGGCTTGCGCGAAGGGCGACGTGCGGGCAGAGTGCGGCAGAGAGTCGGGCTGCTCCTGGGCGGCCCGCCGATTCGCGAGGGTGGGGCAGAATGCGAATTGTCTTCCTGATCGGGATGCTCACGGCCCTGACCGGGTGCGGGAGCTACCGCGACGTCACCTTTCTCTACTATCCCAACGCGCCGCCGAGCGACCGATTTCCCCCTGCATATCGGTTCTACGCCGAGGCCAGTCGGGAATGCGCGAAATACGGAATGAGGGCGGTGCACAATTGGGACAACTACACTTTTGACTTTGAGCGGATCAGGGTTAATTACACTTGTGTGCAGTGATATTGTGCATCCGGCGGCGGGGTGACCGAGAAGGTCCGGCCTAGCGTTTGCCGAAGTTGTAGGTCAGGTAAAGGGGCGACCAGTTCGGCGGCGCGGGGTAAGGTGCAGCCGCCGCGATCGCCGCCATGACCGCCAGATCAAGATTGGGCGAACCGCTCGAACTGATCAGCTTGCGGCCGACGAGGTTGCCGCCCTCGTCGACGTAGAAATCGACCACCCCGCGCCGATTGGCGCTGTCGATGTGGAGTTCCGGGCTCTCGCGCAGATGCGACTTGATCATCCCGTAAACGACTGTGAGATAACGTGATTCTGCGTTGCCGTTTGCGACCGGGGAATGCTCGAACTTCGCGCGCGAACTTGTACTGCGGCAGGTCCTCGATTGTAGGAAGCGCCTCTCCGGGCGGCGCCTTGGCCGGGGGCGCGGGCGCCGCAGGCGCGGCGGCCTTGGCGCTGTCATGGTTGGGCGCAGGGGTCACGTCCGCCGGCAATTCCCCTTGTGGCGTTGGCGTAAGATCGTGCGCCGCGGGCGCGGTCTGCGCCTTTTGCTCATCGGCCGGCGCAGGCGCCGGCGCCTGCGTCTCGCTTTTCGGCGGAGCGCCCGGGGTTGGCGGCGGCGGCGCCTGGGAGGCCGGAGCTTCAGTGGTCTTGTCCGGCGACTCGCGGTTGACCTTCTCCTTGGTCTCGGGCGCCGGCGCGTCGAACGCCGGCTTCTCCTCGAACGGCTTCGGCGGCGGCTTGGGCTTGTCTTCGGCCTGTTTCGGCTTCGGGGGAGGAGGGGGTGGCGGCGGCGGTTCGATGACCACCTCGACCGGGATTTCCTGCACCGCAGTCGGCATAGAGGGCGGCCAAAGCTCGTAATAGACGAGCAATCCAAGCGGAATCAGCAGGTGGAGCACAGCCGCAGCGATGAGCGCGACCGCCATGCCTTTCCGCTCGGCGGCCGTCGGCGGATCGGGCGCGTCAAGGCGCTCTACCGGCTCGGCCGTGAAATCGGCCTCGGACAACAACGTAGCGGTCAGCGCGCGACCCCTTTCCGCAAAAGCGCGGCGTCCTTCCTTGGCTGAATCGCTCCCGCCGGGTCAATGGCCGGACGGTCACTTTGCCGAGCGCCCCGATTGGCGTATGCGTCGGCGAATGAAGCAGGCAGGCGACGAACAGAACGAGGAGGGCTTGAACCTGCTTGCCGAATTGGGCGCAGAGACGGCGAGGGGGCGCGCGCCGCGCGCGCTCGTGTTCGATTCAGGACTCGGGGGCCTTTCGGTATTGGCCGAAGTCCGACGTCTGAGGCCTGACATTGAGATTGTCTACGCCGCCGACGACGCGGCCTTTCCTTATGGCCGGCTTGGCGAGGCTGCCCTCGTCTCCCGGGTTGTGGGGGTGATGGCGCCTCTCATCGGGAAAGCCGAGCCCGACGTCGTCGTCATCGCCTGCAGTACAGCCTCGACCCTCGCTCTCCCGCCGCTCAGGGCCGCCTATCCGCGCCTGCCATTTGTCGGCACGGTGCCCGCGATCAAGCCGGCGGCGGCCGCGTCGCGATCGGGCATGATCAGCGTACTGGCGACCCGCGGCACCGTGGCGCGCGACTATACCCATGCCCTGGTGCGCGATCATGCCGCCGATTGTGAAGTAACGCTGGTCGGTTCTTCGCTCCTTGCCATAATCGCCGAACGCATCGTGCGCGGCGAAACGGTGGAGGATTCCGAGATCGCGCACGAAATCGCGCCGTGTTTCGTCGAACGCGAGGGCCGGCGCACCGACCATGTCGTGCTCGCTTGCACTCACTTTCCGCTCATTGTCGATCGGCTCAGGCGGCTTTCGCCCTGGCCGGTCGGCTTCGTCGATCCGGCGCCCGCAATCGCCCGCCGCCTCGACGCGCTGATCGGCGCGGCGCGGCCGGGGGCGCCGCCGGCGCATGACGGAGCCGCGATCTTCACCAGCGGCGAAGCTCCGCAGCCGGCGGTGCAAAAGACCTTGCGTCGTTACGGGTTGGCGTTTACGCCGACCGCGATCATCGCCTCGCCTCCGGCCTGATCGCCAGCAAAAGCCAGGACTCGGAAAGGCCGCCCATGCGCACATCGGTCGGACAGCCAGTTCGCCTCACCGATTATCGTCCGCCTGACTATCTCATCGACCTTGTGGACCTCGATGTGTCGCTTGACATCCATGCGACCCGAGTCGTTTCGACCTTGTCGCTGCGGCCCAATCCCGCCGGCCGGGAGGGCGCCGCGCTTGAGCTTGACGGCGACGAGCTACTGTTCATTTCCGCGAGATTGGACGGCGATCCGCTCGACGGCTCCGGTTTCGAGGCAAAGCCTTCGCAATTTCTGCTTTCGCGGCCGCCGCCGCGCCCGTTCAAACTGAAGATCGAGACGCGGCTCGATCCGGCGGCTAACACCAAGCTGATGGGTCTCTATCGCACCGGTTCGGCCTATTGCACCCAGTGCGAGGCGGAGGGCTTTCGGCGCATAACCTATTTCCTCGACCGGCCGGACGTGCTCTCGACCTATCGGGTGCGGCTCGAGGCGGATCGGGACGAGGCGCCGGTTCTGCTCTCCAATGGCAATCTTGAAGCCACAGGCGAGACCGACATTCCCGGGCGCCACTACGCCATCTGGCGGGATCCGCACAAAAAGCCGTGTTACCTGTTCGCACTCGTCGCCGGCAATCTCGGCCATATCGGCGATTCGTTTGTCACCGCGTCCGGCCGCAATGTCGCGCTCGCTATCTATGTGGAACATGGCCGCGAGGACCGCGCCCGCTACGCGATGGGCGCGCTCAAGCGATCGATGACCTGGGACGAACAGGCTTATGGGCGCGAATATGATCTCGACGTCTTCAACATCGTCGCCGTCTCCGACTTCAATATGGGCGCAATGGAGAACAAGGGCCTCAATGTCTTCAATGACAAATATGTGCTCGCGTCGCCGGATACGGCGACCGACGACGATTACGCGGGCATCGAGGGGGTGATCGCCCACGAGTATTTTCATAACTGGACGGGCAATCGCGTAACTTGCCGGGACTGGTTCCAGTTGTGCCTCAAAGAGGGACTGACCGTGTTCCGCGACCAGGAATTCTCGGGCGACATGCGCTCTGCGCCGGTCGAGCGCATCGGCGACGTTCGCGCGCTGCGCGCGGCCCAGTTCCCTGAGGACGCCGGCCCGCTGGCGCACAATGTCCGGCCCGAGGTCTATCACGAGATCAGCAACTTCTACACTGCGACCGTCTATCAGAAAGGCGCCGAGATCATCCGGATGCTGAAGCGCTTGATCGGCGCCGGGGCATTCCGCGCCGGCATGGACCTTTACTTCACCCGCTTCGACGGTCATGCGGCGACGATCGAGGATTTTATCGCCTGTTTCGAGACCGTTTCCGGCCGTGACCTGACCCTCTTCATGCGCTGGTACAGCCAGGCGGGCACCCCGAGGGTCACGGTTCGCACCGCCTACGACGCCGCCGCCAAGACCTACCGCCTCGAAATCGCCCAGTCGCTCGCGCCGACGCCGGGACAAGCGGTGAAGTTGCCGGCCACGATGCCGCTTGCGCTCGGCCTAGTCGGTCCCAACGGCGGCGATCTGCCCCTCTCGTCGTCGGACGCGACCGCCAGCGAGCTCGCGAGCGGCGTATTTGAACTCAAGGATGCGCGGCGGTCGATCGTCTTTCGCGATGTGCCGCAGCGGCCCACGTTATCGTTCCTTCGCGGCTTCTCGGCGCCGGTGCGGGCGGACGACGACCTGACCGAGGAGGATTTGGTCGTCCTCTCGCGGCATGACAGCGACAATTTCAACCGCTGGCAATCGCTCCAGAGTCTGGGGACGCGCATTCTCATCCGTGGCGTGAGCGCCATTCGCGCCGGCCACGCGCCGGAGCGTGACGGCGCGCTGGCTGCCGCCTTCGGCGCGCTGATCGAGGACGCTCGGGCCGGCCGCATCGATCACGCCTTCGCCGCTCTGGCGATGAGCCTGCCGACGGAGGCCGACATTGCGCGCGAGATTGGCCAGGACGTCGATCCGGATGCGATCTACGTCGCGCGCAAGACCATGCGCGGCGCGCTCGGGCGCGCCCACGCTGGAGCGCTTGCCGCCCTGCACGCCGAGTTCGCCGATACTTCGCCGTTCAGCCCCGACGCCCCCGCGGCCGGCCGCCGCGCGCTTCGCAACGTCGCTCTCAGCCTGTTCGTCGACGGCGACGTGATCGAGGGACTGGAGCTCGCCCATCGCCAGCTCGCCGAGGCGGATAACATGACAGAGCGCCTCGGCGCGCTGACCGCGATCGCCTTCAAGGCCGACGAGGCGCGCGAGCATGCGCTCGGCGCCTTCGGCCGGCGTTACGCAATGGAGCCGCTCATTCTTGATAAATGGTTCGCACTCCAGGCCCTCATTCCCGAGCGCGAGACGCTGGAGAGGGTGCGCGGCCTGATGAACCACCGTGGATTCTCGCTCGCCAACCCCAATCGCGTCCGGGCGCTGATCGGCGGGTTCACCGCCAATCAGACGCAATTCAATCGGCCTGACGGCGCAGGCTTTGAGTTGCTCGAAGAGATGGTGGTTTTTCTCGACCCGACCAACCCCCAGATCGCCGCGCGGCTGTTGACTGCGATGCGGTCGTGGCGTTCGCTGGAGGAAGCCCGCCGGGACAAGGCCGAAGCGATGCTGAAGCGTATCGCCGCCCAACCCTCGCTGTCGCCTGATGTGCGCGACATCGTGACCCGGAGCCTCGGCTAAGGGCGGCGGTCGCCAGGCCCTTGCGCGCGCTCGTTTCAGCTGCGGCCGGGGGATTCAATGCGCTGGAGCCCGGCGCCGACTGCCGATTCTCTCGCAGCCCCCGTTCGGCCACATTTTTTTCCACCCGCCCGTGTCAAGGGTCTGGACAAAGATTTGCACAAGGATTCTTATCGTAGTGATTCGGGCGTAAAGGCGGCTGCCCGAGTGTAATTTGTGGCGAAGTCTGGGATGGGCAATGACGCGTGTAAGCGCGGCAAACGGGGACACATGTCCGGAAGGGCCAGTCCGAGCGTTGGGCGCGGAAGCGACGCTCCGCTTCGCCGCGGCGTGGGTGCGCCGTCCGATCGAGGCGCTTGAACGCGCATATCGGCGCTTCCTCGCGACGGTCAGTTGGCGAGTGATTCCGCGAACAGCTTCAATCGGAACTGCTGTCGCGATCATCGGGACTATCGCGCTGACTCTCTACCATTTGCGGCTCGAACATGACCTCGCGTTACGCGCCGCCGTGCATGATGTCGACATCCGCGCCACCCTGCTCGTCCAGCGGCTCAACGCGGCGCTTATCGCTGACCCGAAGGGGTCCGAGGCCGAAATCTTCCGAAGCGTCCTCGAGGCCCATCCCGACGAGCGGTTCGCCCAATCGATCCTCGTTGATCACAACGGGCGGCTGGTCGAATTCGACCGGACGCAGGCTGCGTCCAATTCGCCGCTGGCGGCCCTTTTCGGCGACCGCAAAGTCGCCTTATCGGCTGGCGATTGGGGCGGCGTGATCAAATTCCAGACCGAGCGCGGCGACGAGCAGTTTGCGGCCGTGCGGACGCTATCGCGGACTTCAGCAAGAGTAGCCTTCGCGTCGCCGGTTGATCTTCATTTGGCGGCCTGGCGTCGCGCGGCGCTGGTGACGATCCTTCTGCTCGCCTTGACGGTCGCGCTCATGATCGCGGCGGCGGCCCTCTACGCGATCCATGCCAGCGGCAAGCGCCGACGCGTTCGCGAAGAGCGCGCGAGGCGCGCCCGCGTCGAGCTGGCGCTCAATCGCGGGCGTTGCGGCCTATGGACGTGGGATTTGGAGAGCGGCCATATCCATTGGTCGCGTTCCATGTTCGGGCTCCTCGAACTCGAGGAGCGGCCGAGCCGCTGGACGATTGCCGATCTGCAACGCCTCATGCACCCTGACGATGAGTCGCTCGAGACGATCGCGCGGATCGCCGCCGAGCGGCGCGGTGAGTGCATCGACGTCGAGTTCCGCATGCGGGCGGCGGACGGGCGCTGGGTGTGGCTTCGCAAGCGAGCGGATATCGTCGAGGATGAGGAGACCGGCGCGGCCAGTCTCGTCGGCATCGCCGTCGACGTGACCGAGCGCAAGCGCGAAGCCGAGCTGTCGGCGACCGCCGACCAGCGACTACGCGACGCGATCGAGGCGATTTCCGAGGCCTTCGTCCTCCGGGATTCGAGCAACCGGGTGGTGCTGTGCAACTCGAAATATCAGGGCCTGCGCGATCGGCCCGGCGAGGCAGGACGGCCGGCCCCGGGCCGCGCAGCCCATGCCGCCCCGGGAGATGCCCACGTTATCGCTCACGACGTCCTGGGCGCCGCTGGCGACGGCGCATATTTCGGCGCATCGCGCACCTACGAGGCGCGCCTCGACGATGGGCGCTGGCTGCAGGTCAACGAGCGCCGCACCCGCGACGGCGGCTATGTCTCGGTCGGCGCCGATATTACCGCGCTGAAGGAACACGAGCAGCAACTCATCAATTCCGAGCGGCTTCTGCTGGCCACCGTTGCTCAGCTCAAACAGTCGCGGCGATCGCTCGAGGAGCAGGCCCAGCAGCTCGCCGATCTCGCCGAGCGCTATCACGAGCAGAAATCGCGGGCCGAGGCGGCCAATCGCGCCAAGGCGGAGTTCCTCGCCAACATGAGCCATGAGCTGCGCACGCCGCTCAACGCCATTATCGGCTTCTCGCAGCTGATGGGAAGCCAGACGTTTGGGCCGCTGGGATCGCAGAAGTACCGTGATTACTGCGCCCACATTCTCGCCGGCGGCGAGTATCTCTTGCATGTGGTCAGCGACGTTCTCGACATGGCGCGGCTCGAGGCAGGCCGGGAGCGCCTGTCCTATGCACGATTTCGCGCCGAGCAGGCCGTCAGCCGGGCGGTGCTCGACATCGCGCCGACGGCGCGCGAGAAGCGAATCGCCGTCAGGGTGGAGGTCGGCCCGGATGTGACGATCGAAGCGGACTCTCTTGCGGTCGAGCGGATCCTCACCACGCTGATGCGCAATGCGGTGAAATTCGCGCCCGAGGGCGGCGAAATCTCCATCGGCGCCGCAGCGGTCGGAGAGCTGGTCCATTTCATCGTCGAGGACAATGGTCCGGGCATCACTGCCCAGGACGTCGTGCGCCTCGGCCGGCCCTTCGAGCAGGGCGACGTCGTCATGGCCAACGGCATGAAAGGATCGGGGCTTGGCCTGGCTATCGCCAACTCGCTGGTCGAATTGCACGGCGGAACGCTGCGGCTCCAGTCCCAGACCGGCGGAGGCGCGGCGGCGGTGGTCTCCCTCCCGAAGGTCCAGCGGAGCCTCCGCGCCCTCGCGATGGCGCGCGTGGCATGAAGGAAGTCGCGCCGGCGCGTATGTACCCGTAAGGCGTCAATCAGCCAGCGGGCGGTGGCGCTTGGGCGGCCAGCTCGCCAGCGCCGCGGGGTCATACCACCCACTACAACTTATACCGCGGCATCCGTCCGCGCTGTGAGCCCGCTCACAGCGGCGGTGGATTTGCTGTCCTACGGCGTCTGGAGTCCGGGGCGGCAGGTGTGCTCGTCCCGGCCATCGGACGGGTGTGTCCAGAACGCGAACTTTGGGCCATTGGCGCGAGATTGGATGGAGCGGCATCGTTCAATCATCACGACTTCAGCATGTATGGCGACAGTTCTCGAACGGGAGCAGTCCGAACGATGAGGGTGATGGGAGGACTGGAGCGATGAGTAATGTTCATCAGTTGCGGACCCTTGGGAGGCAAGCGTTCGAAGCCGACGAGCCGTTTGCGGAGGGGGCAGAACCGTCCGGTTCGCGGGGGTTGGCGCGAGTTCAGCAGGATGCAACCAGCGCTTTTGGCAGTTCTGCTGCTGGCGCCGATGCTTTGGCGAGCGGGCTGACGGTCGAGGCGACGGTGAAATGGTTCAACGCGGAAAAGGGCTATGGCTTCGTTGAGCTGACCGGCGGCCGAGGCGATGCATTCTTGCATCTCAAGACCCTGCGCCAGATCAGACGCGAAACCCTACCTTCGGGGGCGAAGGTTCGCGCGGTCGTCCGATCCGGCTCGCGCGGCGCGCAGGTGGTGCGGGTGATCGAGGTCGACACCACGAGCGCCATCGAACGGCCGGAGCGGCCACAGCGACGGCAGACTCCCGACCCATCGACCGCCGTCGGTTTGACCGGGAAAGTCAAGTGGTTTGACGGCGCGCGCGGCTTTGGCTTCGTCGCCGGCGACGACTTCGGGCGGGACGTGTTCGTCCACGCCTCGGTTCTCAGCGCCGCGGGCGCTTCCAGCCTCATTGAGGGGCAGGCCGTCTCGATGCGCGTTGTCGAGACGCCGAAGGGCCGCGAGGCGATCGCGATCTCGCTGTAGCCGCGGGCGTCTTCAGCGGCCTTACCCGGTAGAGCGCAACGCGCGTGGATGGGAGTCGGTTCGGCCCCTTTTCCGAGGGCGGCCGTCGGCGTTGGCCGAGCGTCCATTTGGGTTTTCTTGGCTTCGGGCGGTTTCAGCCGAAGATCCCGCTCGCGCGGGTTGGATTGTCTGGGGTTTGCTTGGATTCTCTCGTCAGAATTGTGACATTTCAATGGGTTGCGCGGGGTGGAAGCAGGAAACCATTTTTTCCCGCGCCTCTCGTCGCGTGCGAGGCGCGGAAGGGCGCCCTGCGATCTCGGCGCGAGGAGCGACAGGATTTGCCATAGGGTCAGAATAACCAAAGTTCTGATTGCCTGCAATCTTTTGTCGGATCACTCCACCTGATTTCGTCTTTCCAAAACGAAGCACAAAAGCTCCAGGCCGGGCGCCCGGATTGCGACCCTCTGTCTGGGGGCGGGTCTTCCCCCAAGCCTTGAGCGCCGCGGCGCTAACAATATCCACAGCAAGTCGCTTGTGGATCATGCCTGAGTATGTAAGATTGTACGCGCTGAGTTGAGTAAATCGGCGTGGGGTCCGGCTGTCGAAAATTGTGGCGCGGAGCCGTAGCGGGAAGGGTGAGCGAATGAAACTGAGAGCGTTCTGGGCAATTATCGGCTTGGCGGCGGCGAGCGTGGTCGCGGGCGCAACCGCCAGCAAGGCCGATGTCACTTACATTATTACCGGCACGTTCGACGATTCGACCAGTTTGAGCGGCGAATTCACCGTGAACACTTACGGCTACGTGGAACTTGCCAGCCTGCAGCTGACCACATTGAGCGGGGCGATTTCCGGATATGTCTACACAGCCGCCACGGCTGATCCCGACGGCTGCGGAGCCAATTGCGTCGGCTATGGCCGCACGTCTCCGCCTTATTTCGGCGGGTTGCAGCTGACCTTTACGAATCCGCTTGGATCGTCGGGCTCCGATCCGATCATCGGCGGAGCGGGCGGTCCGTCGTGGGAGAATCTTTCATACACGATCGGCGGACCGCCGATCCGTTACCTCGTGACCGGCGTCGCAACGGCGGTTCCGGAGCCTGCGACCTGGGCGATGCTGATCGCCGGTTTCGTTGGCCTTGGCGCGGTCGGTTATCGCCGCGCCCGCGCCGTCGCGGCTGTCTGAGCCATCGCAACGGACAATGGTCCCCGGCAGACGCTGCACTCGACGCAGCATTCTGCCGGCGTGAAGAAGCCGCCCGCCGAGCTCAAATCTCGAATTCGACGCCGATCTCCATGATCTGAGAACCGGGGATCTTGAAGAACGCTCCCGGGCGCTGGGCGTTGTGGTGCAGGAAGGCGAACAGCGCCTCCCGCCATCGGGGCAGTCCCGGGCGCCGTCCGGACGGAATGATAGTCTCGTGCCCGGTATAGTAGATGGCGCGGCCGAGATCGAATGGCTCGATCCTTCCGCTCGCCGTCGCCTCGACCAGTCGCTCGGGGATGTTTGGCTCCTCCATGAATCCGAAGCGCAACTCGAGGCGAGTGATGCCTTCGGCGATCGGGGCGACCACGAACCGATCGTGTTCCGGCGCACGCGGCGCCTCGGTCATGTTGGCCGCGACCAGCAACACCCTCTCGTGCAGGACGTGGTTGCACCGGACGTTGTGCGACAGCGCCAACGGTACGCCCTTGGCCATGCGCCCGAGAACGATCGCGGTTCCGGGGAGGCGTAGCGGCGGATCGCGGCGGAGGCGTTCGATGAAATCAGAAGTCCGCTCGCGAATCTCGAGCCGCACCGCGTCCATGACCTCCTCGCCTTTGCGCCACGTCAGCATGAGGAACGAGATGACGAAGGCGATGAGGAGCGGAAACCAGCCGCCGTCGAACAGCTTGGTTGAGGTCGATGCGAAGAACAAGAGGTCGAGGGCGAGCAGACTCCCGTTCACAGTGAAGACGACGAAGCGAGAGTGCTTCCAGTGGAGGGCGACGAAGGTGGCCAACAGCGTCGTGATCACCATCAAGAGCGACACCGCGATGCCGTATGCGCCGGCAAGAGCGTCCGAGGAGCCGAAACCGATGACGGCGGCCAGGGCGCCGATGGCGAGCGCCCAGTTGACGAATGGCACATAGATCTGGCCGATCTCGCGGCCTTCGGTATGGACGACTCTCATTCGAGGCAGAAATCCGAGAGAGATCGCCTGCTGGGTCATCGAATAGGCGCCGGAAATCACCGCCTGCGAAGCGATGACGGTCGCCATTGTCGCCAAAATGATCAGCGGAATATGCGCCCATTGCGGGGCGAGGGCGTAGAAGGGACTGTCGACCACGTCAGGTGAATTTGGCTCGGAGAGCAGCAGGCCGCCCTGGCCGAAATAATTGAGGGTCAGCGCCGGCAGCGCCACGCCAAACCAGGCGACGCGGATCGGCAGCGGGCCGAAATGGCCCATGTCGGCGTAGAACGCCTCCCCGCCCGTCACGGCGAGAAAGGCGCCGCCGATGACCACGAGAGCCAGCGGCCCCGCGTGCCAGAGATAGGTGACGGCCGCTAGCGGATTGAGCGCGGCGAGCACCGCGGGCGATCGCACGATTCCGACAATGCCGAGCGCGCCGGCGACGACGAACCAGACCAGCATCACCGGCCCAAATATGCCGCCGATCCGGGCCGTGCCGTTGCGCTGGACGAGAAACAGGATGGCGAGGATGACGACGGTCAGCGGGACGACGGCGTGGTTGAGCTGAGGCGCATAAATCTTGAGGCCCTCGATGGCGCTCAAGACCGAGATTGCGGGCGTAATCGTGCCGTCTCCGTAAAGCAGAGTCGCGCCGACCAGGCCGATGACGACCATCGCGGCGCGCCAGCGGTTCCGCTTGGCGCGGCGCGGGCTGACCAGCGCCAGGAGCGCCAGGATGCCGCCCTCGCCGTGATTGTCTGCGCGCATGATGAGGATCGCGTATTTGAACGAAATGACGATGATGAGCGACCAGAAGATCAGCGACACGATGCCGAGCACCGCTTCAGGCGTGACTTGTCCGGTGGGACTGGCGGATTTGGCCGCGACGTTGAGCGTATAGAGCGGGCTCGTGCCGATATCGCCAAAAACGATGCCCATGCAAGCAAGCGCCGCCGGCCCCAGCGCCCGCCCCGTTTTCTGTGGGTGCGCCGTTCGCGGCGCCGCGTCGATCTTCGCGATTGCGCTCATCGACCGGCCTCTCGCCCAGCGCCTTGCACAAGAACGGTAGCGCAGGCTGAAGGACGCGTAAACCGCCAAGGGCGAGGAGACGGATCGATCTGCGCTAGCCGCGCTCGCCCTTGGCCTTTGCCGAGACGATCACTGCAGCACGTAGCGAATTCCGACTCGCAGTTGCTGCGAGGCGTTGTTTTGCCGCAGAGTCAGGCCGGTTTGCGGGTTGATGAGCCTCGTGGTCACGCCGCTGTTGAGGTAGCGATAGCCGATGTCGAGCGTCGTGCTCGGATTGAGCTGGAAGCCGAGCCCGGCCGAAAGCGCCCAGGCAAATGAATAGGTGGTCGAGCTGATCGACCGGCTCCAGTATTGCTGGCCGAAGGCGACCGCGGGCTGCGGAGAGATCGGCTGGCCCTGCTGATTGACCCAAACCTGCGGAAATCCGGCCGCCGGCGTCAGGTTCGGCGCGTAGACCTGACCGTCGCTCGTCTGGTACGCGTTGAAGCTTCCCGTTGCGACGTTCATGTTGAGGCCCAGGCCGCCGCCGACATAGGGGGTGAAGCCGCCGTAGGTTCCGAGATCGACATAGCCGTTGGCGAGGAAAGTGTTGTTGTACTGCTTGAGATTCGTCGTCCCGTTGCAGACGTCCGAGGTATTGTAGAGGTTGCCCGCGGGCAGGCCGGTCGTCGGAGCGACGATTCCAGTCGTCGGGGGATAGGGGCAGACGACCGCCGTGTTGCGGGTTCCCCCGACGCCGGTGCGGTAGTCCCAGGTCGCGTCCAGGCGCAGATAGTCGTTGAAGCGATAACCGGCTCCGAGGCCGCCGGTGAAGTTGGTGGTCGACCAGTTCGTTCCGGCAGGCGTCGTGTATGGGGTGGCGATGAGCCCGGGCGGCGGCGTCGAAAGGCTTGACAGCGAGACGGTCGGCGCCTCGTCGAAGCTGACGCCGAGATCGCCGCGGATGTACCAGTTCGAGCCGACTTCGAACATCGTCTGCCCCTGGCTCGTTGGCATGGTCATGGGCGGCGCGCTGCCGAGATCGGCGCCCGCAGCCGGCCACGCGGCCACGGTCAGCCCGGCGCAAGCGAGAAACTTGAGAACCTTCATCGGCCACCCCAAAATCGCCGCGCCGACGCGAGAAACGGCGACGCTTCAGGAGAATCTGGCAGACAATACTTAATTATTATTTAACAGTAACAAAGTTTTAGCCATATAATACTTATAGTTGCTATTAACTCATAATATATCACCTCCAGCTGCGCAACAACGGCGGGCGGTCCCGTTCACCAGCGGGCGAGAAGGAGGCCGAAGCCCGCGAGCAGCACGCCGGCAAGCTGTCGAGCCGCCAACGGCTTGGCTTCAGTTCCAAGAAGCCCGAACCCGTCGATCAGAGCCGATGTCGCTGCGATCACGAAAAAATAGAGGATGAAGGTTTGATTGGGTCCAAGCCTTGGCGCGACGAAGGTCAGGCCCGCCACGATGAAAGCCCCCATCAATCCGCCAGCGACGATCTTCACTCCCTGAGCTTCGAGGAGGCCGGCTTCAGGCAGCGGCAGTCGGAAAACCGCGACCGCGACAACGACGAGCGCCAGCGCGGAAACGGTCGCCGATATGGCGCCGACCCAGATCGCGCCAATGCCCGCTCTTGCCGCGCCGCCATTGGCCATCGCCTGCAGGACCTGGAACAAGCCGCACGCCATCGCAATGAGCCAGAATTGCACCTTCAAGCCCCCCGCAAGGTCAAAGGTCCATCGACGTACCGGGTCCGGTCGATGAACAGCGACAAGCGTTTGGCGAACTCCCGGCGCACGTGGGTGAGCGGCGGCCGGCCCCGCCGCCAAAGCGGAGACGACGGCGCCTGAGCCAGCTCCGGCCACGGCGAACTTGAGAACCAGTCGCGGTAGTTCTCGGCGAAACGCGCCTCGCCGCGCCAGAGCTTGAGCTCCCATGGCTTTGGCGCGTTGACGAAGTGGAGCACGATCGGCTCGATCGAGCGCTCGAGGTCGAGAAGGAAGAAGTCGCCCATGAAATTGAAGCGCGGCGACAGCGGCGCAAAATCGCCCTGAAGGGTCGCGTTGAGCGCGTCCTGCTCGTTGAAGGGAAACCGCTCGGGCGCATCGCGGAGCGCCCGCGCCACCTGCTCGGCGAGCCCGCGCCGGCGCCATTCGGCGCGGTCGATCGCCATCAGGCCGGCATTGAAATAGGGGGTCTCGAGCGCAAGGCCGAGCGAGCGGCGCGTCCGCTGGAATCGCCGCGCCAGCGCGTCGCCCTTGAAGTCCATGTAAAAGATCATGTCGTAGGCGGCGGCGAGCGGCCTTCCGTCGAGATCGAAGCTTTCGAGCCGCTTGAGCCCCGGGCGGACGATGAGCATGTCGGAATCGACCGAAACGATGCGCTCGAAGCGGGCCGGCAGCAGCTCGTCGAGAAAGAGCCGGCGAAAGACGGCGCGCGAAAAGCGCCCGCTCGGCTTCAAATCCTTGTCGAAGCGGGCAAAGTCGATCGCCATGAGTTCGATGCGATCGCGCAATCGCCCCGCGAGCTTGTCGAAGCCGCGCGGCACGTCGCCCGGCTCGCAGACGATGACGATCTCGTGCCCCCCCTCCGGCTCGGCCGCGATGAGCGACGCGATGGCGCGCACCGCCGGCGCAAAGAACGCGCGGTCGGGCGTGAAGCAATAGGCGGTTCGCATGCCGTCCCCCGTTCTTCGAAGTCACACTCGTTAGCTCGGTACGGATTCGGAGCGAGTTTACGAGCTGACGGTTCGCATTTCGACCCGAGGCGAGGCTTCGATCCAATCACTCGGCTGCAGACATTCTTAAGCGGCTTAGCCCGCCGCCGGTCATCGAATTATCCCGCCAGAGCGCGTCGCTCGGCGTTGCTGCGTTGAAAGAGGTCGTAGAGCGCGATCACGCGCCGGCCCTCCGGCGCGGTTAGCGCTTCTTCAGGCTCCCTTCCGGCGAGCACGTCGAGGAAATGGCGTGTGGATAGCGGGAAGCTCGCGCCCCAGTCGGTGTTGAGATTGTGGAAGGCGCGGACCTCGCCGTCCCGATAGAGGGTGAGCGCGGGTTCGTCCAGCATCCGGTCGGAGCATCGCGTGACCTGGATGATGCCTTCCTCGCCCTGAATTTCAAACCGCTCGGCGTCGGCATAATAGTCGGTCCGCAGAGTCATCTTCAACGCCAGCGAAACATCCCACGTTCCGTGCACCGGCGGGTTGGCGTGACGCCACATCAGCGTCGCGGGCGCATCATAGACGCCGGCGGCGGTCTCGGTGCGCTCGATGCATGCGAACCCGTCGCGCACCTCTCCGAACAGCCACAGCGCCACCGCCATCATATGGTGGCCGTGATCGAACACGATCGGGCCGCCGCGGCCCTCGGCGGCAAGCGCATGGCGCCAGCGACTCGCCGCATTCGGCACATGCCACGCCTGCGCGCGGTCGGCCATCACCACCTTCATCCGGAAATGCAGCGGCCTGCCGATCGCGCCCTCACGGAGCAACGCGCGGGCTCTGACCAGCGGCGGGTAGAAGACAAAGTTTTCGAACACTTTCAGACGCCTTCCGCTCGCGGCGGCGGCTTCGATCATTCGATCGCATTCGGGCAGCGTCATCGCCATCGGCTTTTGCACGCTGACATGAGCGCCGCCGGCGAGCGCCGCGACCGTCATCGCTTCGTGCTGTGGGTGCGGAGTCAGGATCTCGATCAGGTCGAGGTCGGAGCGCAACAGGTCCTGGAAGTCGGACGTCGCGCGGGCGCCGGGGTGCTCGGCGGCCCGTCGAGCGAGAATGGCGGAGTCGGCGTCGCATAGCGCGGCAACCTCCGCCTCGGGGTGGCCGAGGTAGCCGCGCACATTGAGGTCAAAGACGCGCCCCAGGCCGACAAAGCCAACGCGTAGCTTGCGCGCCATATGAGAATACTCCAACGATTGGTGGCGAGAGTCGAGGGGCCGAGGGCGGCCGATCTGTCAAGGGCGTGGCGCGATTTGAGCCTGCCGGTCAGTGGCGCCGCAACAGAGCGGCGACCAGGAGACAGACGAAGGCGCCGACGGCCGCGGCGAGAAACCCGTCGATATAGGAGAGGACTGCGGCCTGCTTCGCGACGGCGGCGCCAAGAAGGCTCGTCGCCCGCGCCGCGGCCGCAGCGGCGTCGCTCGTATGGGCGCCGACGACGTTGCGATAGGCCGCGAGCCGGTCGGCGGTCATGCCGCCGAGGCTGTCGACATGCAGGCCGATGAGGTTGGAATGGACCTGTTCGCGGACGCGGACGAAGGTCTGCATGAAAGCCGTCCCGATCTCGCCGCCGAACAGCCGAACGGTCTGGAACAGCGTGCCGATCGTCAGGACGTCGGCGGGATTCATCGACTTGACCGCGAGCACGACGACCGCGGTTAGCGCGAACGACTGACCGATCGCCTGCAGGATCTGCGAGGGCAGGAAATCATCGGTCGCCCAGTCCTGCGTGAGGCCGGTCCCCATGAGACACGCGACCCCGATCAAGACCGCGCCGAGCGCAAGGACCCAGCGCGCCTCGACACGGGAAAGAAGCCAGCCGAGAGGAAGCACGATCAGGAACTGCGGCAGCGCAATCCACAGCAGCACCGCGCCGACCTGCAGCTCACGGTAGTCCTGGACGACCTGGAGATAGGTTGGAATGATATAGGCGGTCGACAGAATGATGAAGCGGAAGCCGGCCAGGACCAAAAGGATCGGCACGATCCCTTCCCTCGTCAGCAGCCGAAGGTTGAGGAACGGCCTTTCAACAACGAGCTCGCGCAAGACGAACGTAATGGTCAGCAATGCGCCCGACATGAGAAGCCCATTGACGAGACCGTTGTTGACCCAGTCGAGGCGATTGCCCTGGTCGAGGCCGGCGTAGAGAAGCGAAAACCCCAAGCCGGAGTAAACAAGCCCGGGCCAGTCGAGGTGGCGCAGGAGCGCGATATTGATCTTCTCGCGCGGCGTTCCGTACCAGATACAGACGAACATCAGACCGGCACCGCCGCTGCAGAATTGCCATTGGATCCACCGCCAGCTGAGGTTGTCCGTGAACCAGCCCTCCAGCGAAGCGGAGACATTCTGCGACAGTTCCGAGTTCATCGCATAGACGGCGAGTCCGTAGACGACCAGGCGCTGCGGAAGATTGCGGACGATGAAGCCGATGGTGAGCGGGATGAACGTGCCCGTGCCCACGCCGGCAAGAAACTGCGCAGTAAGGAACGCATTGAGGTTGGGCGACAACGGTCCGAGCAAGCTGGCGATGAAGAGAAGCGCCATCCCGTGCAGAAGCACCCGCCTGACGCTGAAAATGGCGCCGAGATAGGGGCAGGCGACGCCGATCAGCATCTGCCCGACGCCGAAGCTCGTCGTCATCCAGGCGCCTTCGTCGAACCCGAAGTGCAGCCCGCCGCGCAGGTCGGCGAGCCCGAAAGTCGTTATGCGGCTGCCGGTGAACGACAGGATCGCGCCAATGAGAACGCCGAGTATGCCGATATAGGGCCTGAGCGAATCGGCGCTGAGGCGGATGTAGCGGGTCCCGCTGGCGTGAGCGGCGATGCCGGCGCACGTGATCGGGGCGGGGACGGGCGCCTCGGCGTCCATCGAGGCGAGCGGGGCGGGGACGGCTGTCACGGAGTCGGCGCCGCGCTTGCCGCGGCCCCGCCGCCCCTGGCCGGAGGCGCGCCGGTATCGATCGTCGCTTCGACCGACATGCCTGGCCGCACCAGGGATCCAAGCGAGTCGTTCCGGTCGAGGACGATCTTCACCGGAACGCGCTGGACCACCTTGGTGAAATTGCCGGTGGCGTTGTCGGGCGGAAGCAGCGCAAAAGTGCTTCCCGTTCCTGGCGACCAGCTGTCAACGTGGCCGGAGAGCTTAAGATCGGGGAAGGCGTCGACCGCGATCCTGGCCGGCTGGCCGATCCGGACGTCGGTCATCTGGGTCTCTTTGTAATTTGCGATCACCCAGATGTTGGGCAATGGCACGACCGCGATGATTTGCGTGCCGACATTGACGAACTGGCCGAGCCGGACCTGCCGCTCGCCGACCAATCCGTCCGCCGGCGCCACGATGCGCGTATAGCCCAGGTTGTCGGCGGCAAGCGCGACCTGCGCCTCCGCCGCGTGGATTTGCGCCTTGAGCTGCTTTTCCTGGATGTCGATCGCCGCCAGCGCGGCCTTCTGCTGTTCGAGCTGCGCCGCGTTCAGCCGCCGTTGCGCGATGACCCGCTTGGCGTTGTCGTCGGCCTGCTCGACCAATTGTTGCGTGCCGGCGATCCCGGTGCGCAGGAGGTCGCGCTGGCGCTTGTCCTCGAGCTGATAGCGCAGGACGTCGGCCTCGGTCGCGTCGATCGTCGCTTCGGCCTGCTGGACAAGCGACTGCTGCACGATCCGCTGATTGGCGAGATTGGCGAGCGTCGCCTCGGCGGCGGCGAGATTGGCTTTAGCCAGGTCGAGCTGAGCCTGGTAGTCGGACGGGTCGATCACCGCGAGAAGGTCGCCTTTGCGCACGATCTGGAAATCATTGACCGGCATTTCGGTGATGTTCCCGGACACCCGGGCCGAGAGCGGCGTCACATCCCCCGATACGAACGCGTCGTCGGTCGATTCGAACCGGGCCGCGCCGGTCCAGCGATCCCAATGTCCGGCCGTGTACCAGACGAGCCACGCGGCGAAGACGAGGAGAAGGATCCGCAACAGCGGAAAGAGCCAGCGCGAAAGGCGCCCTTGGGCCGGGGCGCCGGTTTCGGGCGAAGCGCTGGTCGTCCGCTGCGTATCGGTCATCGCGCCCTCTTGAATAGCGCAGTCCGAGGGAATTCTGAAAGTCGCGCTCGCCTAGCGGCGCCTGCCGGCTCGGCGTGTCCGATCACGCGCCGGGCCTCGGGAAAGGCCCTGCGGACCGAGCGCTCGAGCGCATCGACAGCGTCGTGGACGATCTCAACCGGCGTCGCAGGATCGACGCGGCAGTGGAAGAGGACGATCACGCCGCCAGTGGTTTCGCGGACGCGGACGTTGTGAATGTCGCGCAGGCGCCCCTGAGCGGTCGCCGCCTCGGCAAGCGAAGCCTCGATTCGGCGCGCGAGATCGGGCTCGGCCAATTGTCCCTGCGCCTCCGGTTCTGCCGGCTCGATGTGGGTCTCGACCTCGACGCCCTCGCCGATTTCGTTAGCGATGGCGTCCTCGAGCTCAGAGGCAAGCGCATGGGCGTCGCCGAGCGGCATCTCCCGATCGACTTCGAGATCGAGGGCGACAGACTTGCGCCCTTCGATCTCCTGGATGGTGACGTGGTGCACCGGCAGGCCTCGCCGGGCTGCAATCACCAACACCCGTTCGAGGATCGTTTCGTCGTCGAGCTTGAGCGGATTGGCGGTAATGGTGAGATCGGCCTCAGGCCACCGCCGGGCGATGCGCGCTTGCAGCTCGGCCTTGATCGCGGCGACGCGCTCGAGCGGCAGGGTGCGTGAGACCGAGACGATGACATCGCCGACGGTCCGGGGACCGGTCGGCCGCAGCCGGATGGCTTCGATCGCCGCGACCCCGTTCGCGCTGATGACAAGGGAGCGGACTGCCTCGGTCAGGCCGGCGGGCGCGCGGTCGACCAGCGCGTCGATCGTCGCCCGGCCCAGGCGCCAGCCGGCCGCGGCGATGAAAGCGGCGACGCCGATCGCGGCGATCGCGTCGGCATGAGGATAGCCCGCGCGCGTCGCAGCGAGGCCTGCGAGGACCAGCACCGACGAGACGAGGTCGCTCGAATAATGCAGCGCGTCGGCGGCGAGGGCATGGCTCGACGTTGCGCGCGCCACGTGGGTCAGAGCGCGCCAGCGCAGAATATCGACGGCGATCGAAAACAGGACCGCGCCGATGGCGAAGGCGCCGACATCGACGGCCGCGCCGCCGTCGCGGATGCGCCCGATCGCCTGGACCGCGACGACGATCGCGAGCGCGGCGAGAAAGCCGGTCTCGGCCAGAGCCGCCACCGCCTCGATCTTGGCGTGGCCGAACGGATGATCGGCGTCGGCGGGCTTGTCGGACTCGCGCACCGCAAACAGGGTCAGCGCGCTCGCGCCGATGTCGAGCGCGTTGTGCGCTCCCTCGGAAAGAAGCGCGAGCGAGCCGGACGCAAAGCCGGCCGCGAGCTTGACGACGGCGAGCACGGTGCTGGCGCCGATCGAAGCCGCCGCCGCGCGCTGCTTGAGCGCCGAGCGGAGGTCATCCGTTTCGGATGGCCGCGTTCCCAAGCCGAGAGGTCCCATGTTATTGGGGCTGCTCCTCCAGTTCGGAGGCCTTATGCTCCCAAGCCAGCCACCTAGCAAACCCGGTGAGGACGACCCATGGAATATTTGCATACGATGATCCGCGTGACCGACATCAAGGCGACGGTCGCCTTTTTCGAGCTCATGGGCTTCGTCGAGACGCGGCGCGTCGACAACGACAAGGGCCGTTACACCCTGGTTTTTCTTGCCGCGCCCGGAGATGCGGAGCGGGCGAAGAAGGACCAGGCGCCGCTGGTCGAGCTAACCTACAATTGGGACCCGGAGGTCTATGCCGGCGGACGCAATTTCGGCCACCTCGCCTACCGCGTCGACGACATCTATGCGACTTGCGCCAAGCTCAAGGCGGCCGGGGTCACCATCAACAGGCCGCCGCGCGATGGCCATATGGCGTTCATCCGCACGCCCGACAACATTTCGATCGAACTCATCCAGAAGGGCGGCTCGCTTCCCTCGGCGGAACCCTGGGCGTCGATGGCGAACACCGGCGTCTGGTAAGGTCAGTCGAGCGCGGCGTAGGCGAGATTGCGAAAAATCTCGCGCAGGTAATAGATGTAGGCCGGCGCCTGGACCATGAAGATCGCGTACATCTGGTCGCGGGGCGAAACCCAAAATCCCGTTCCGGCCCATCCGCCCCACCGGAATTCGCCGGGACCGCCGTAGGCCGCGCCGCGCAGTCCGAGGCGAACGGCGAATCCCAGCCCGAAGCCGTGCCCGGCCTCGAGCAATGGGCTGCGGGCAATGATGGCGTCTCCGAGCTGGTCGGCGGTCATCGAGGCGAAGCCGCGCGGACTGAGCAGGCGCTCGCTCCCGAGCGCGCCGCCACCGATCAGCATCGCGCAAAATCGCGCGTAGTCGTTCATCGTCGAAACGAGGCCGGTGCCGCCGAATTCGCATCGCGGCGGCTCGGTCGAATTGACCGGGTCGACATGGTCGCGTTCGCTGAGGCCTGAGGGGAAAGCCTCGGCCCGCCGGTCGAGCTTGTCCGGCGGCGTATAGAAGGCCGTGTCGACCATGCCGAGCGGCGCAAAAATCCGCTCTTCCAGAAGTCGCCCGAGGCGCATTCCGGAGATGACCTCGAGGACCCGGCCGAGCACATCGGTCGAGTGGCCGTATTCCCAAGCTTCGCCCGGTTGGCGCAGCAGCGGCAGCGCCGCGAGATCGGCCAGGTGCTCGTCCATCGACCGGCTCTGGCTCAGGAAATAGGCCTCGTGAGTGAGCCGATGGACAGGCGATGTTCCAAGAAAGCCGTAGGTAAAGCCGGATGTGTGGCGCATCAGGTCGAGAATCGTGATCGGCCGTGCGGCCGGAACGCGCTCGAACTTACCGTCGCGCTCGACGCCGACGGTCATCGAGGCGAATTGAGGCAGGTATTTGGCGACCGGTTCCGACAGCAGCAGTCGTCCCTCCTCGACCAGCGTCATCGTTGCGACCGAGACGATCGGCTTCGTCATCGAATAGACGCGGAAGATGGCGTCCTCGCGCATGGGCGGCCCGTTAGGCTTGAGCGCGCCCATCATCTGATGAAAGGCGATCTTGCCGTTGCGGGCGATCAGCATCGAGAGGCCCGGCGCCTTGCCTTCCTCGATCTCGCGCGCCATGGCCGCGCTCAACCGCTTGAGCCGCGCCGGATCGAGGCCGACGCTCTCGGGCGGCGCGTGGGGCAGGGCAGGGGCGTTCATCGCGGTCTCTTAAGGCTTAAAGGGAGAAGCGCAGCATGGGGCGCGAGCCGGCTGCGGGCAAGCGCGGACGGCGGACGGCCAAGCGGGGAATCAAACGATCGCGGCGTTGAAGAGATTGCCGAATGTCCGGGTAAGATGGTCTCGATAGTCCGGAGCCTGCACCATCAGGATCGCGAACAGCGAATTCTTGCGGCGAGATCCGGAAGGACGTTCCCGCCGCGCCGCCCCAGAAATAGTCGCCGACGTTTCCAATAGTCGGCGCGAGCCCCGTTCTGAGACGCACGCAGAAACCGAGACCGAAGCCGTGGCCCGGCGCAAGCAGCCCGTTGCTCGTATCTACATCCGGTCCCAAGTGGTCGCTCGCCATGTACCTGATCGTTCGCGGGCCGAGGATGCGCTCGCCGTCAAGCGCGCCGCCGCCGCTGAGCATCGCGAGGAAGCGCGCATAGTCGCCGAGCGTCGACCATAAGCCGCCGCCGCCCCACTCGCATCGCGGCGGCTCGGTGACGGGCTCCGCATCGGCGCCGAGGGCTTTGGGGTAGATGTCGGGCGACATCGGCTTTGCCTCGCGCGATAGCTTCTCACGCGGAATGAAGAACGCGGTGTCGTCCATGCCGAGCGGCTCGAAGATGCGCTCGCGCAGGATGTCGCCGAGCTTGCCGCCCGCGACCACCTCGACCACGCGGCCCAGCACGTCGGTCGAGAGGCTGTATTCCCAAACCTCTCCGGGCTGGTGCAAGAGCGGCAAGGCAGCCAATGTTTCCGCGTGCTCGGCCATCGTCTTTTCCTGGCTCGTGATCCGCGCGGCCGCGACGAGTTTGTCCACCTTCGAGACGCCGAAACCGTAAGTCAGCCCGGATGTGTGCCGCATGAGGTCTTGGATCGTGATCGGCCGCTTGAGCGGAACGAGATCGAGCCTGTCGCCGGTTTCGACGCCGACCTTCGAGTCTCGGCGAAGGCGGGGATGTATTTGGACAGCGGGTCGGTGATCAGCATCCGCCCTTCCTCGACCAGCACCATCGCCGCCACCGAGACGATTGGCTTGGTCATCGAATAGATGCGGAAGATGGCGTCGGGCGGCATCGCTCGCCCGCCCGGCTCGATCGCGCCGAGCGTTTTGGCGTATCCGATCTTGCCGTTGCGCGCGATCAGCATCGAAACCCCCGGCGCCAGTCCGGCTGCGATCTCGCGCTCCATAGCCGCCGTCAGCCGCTTCAGCCCGGAGCGCGAAAGGCCGATCTCGTCCGGCTCGGCGGTCGGCAGGCCGGCGAAAGTTCGGGTGAGCGTGTCGGTCATGGGGTTCTCCGTGGACGGCAGGCTCACACAAAATGCGCGCGCCGCGCAATGCCGAAGCGAAGCGCGCTGGACAGCAGCCGCCGAGCGCGGGAGAAAGCGCCCATGAGCCTTGTCGACGATGCCGGCGCGAAAGCCGAGCCGCCGCTGGCGCCGCTCGCCGAGCGGCTGCGGCCGAGGACGCTTGCAGAGGTTTCGGGCCAGGAGCATCTGACCGGGCCCGATGGGGCGCTGACCCGCCTCATCGCCGCGCCATCGCTCGGCTCGATGATCTTCTGGGGGCCGCCGGGAAGCGGCAAGACGACGGTGGCGCGGCTGATCGGGGCCTCGCGCAACGACGCCTTCGTCCAGGTTTCGGCCATTCACTCGGGCGTCGCGGAATTGAAAAAGATCTTCGACGCCGCGCGCGCCCGCCGCTCGCAAGGGCTGGGCACGCTCCTGTTCGTCGACGAGATCCATCGCTTCAATCGCGCGCAGCAGGATTCCTTCTTGCCGGTGATGGAGGACGGTTCGATCACGCTCATCGGCGCGACGACCGAGAATCCCTCGTTCGAGCTCAATGCGTCGCTGCTGTCGAGGGCGCGGGTGCTCGTCTTTCGCCCGCTCGGGCCCGAGGCTCTCGAAGCGTTGCTCGAACGCGCCGAGCGGCTGCTGGGGAAGCCGCTGCCGCTCGATCCTGGAGCGCGCGAGGCGCTGATCGGAATGGCCGACGGCGACGGCCGCGCGGCGCTTACGCTTGCCGAGGAAGTCTGGCGCGCCGCCCGCCCGGACGAGACGCTGGACGCGGCGCGCCTGGTCGACGTCGTACAGCGCCGCGCGCCGATCTACGACAAGGCGCAGGACGGTCACTACAACCTGATCTCGGCCCTGCATAAGTGCGTGCGCGGGTCCGATCCCGACGCGGCGCTCTACTATCTCGCGCGCATGTTCGAGGCCGGCGAAGACCCGTTGTTCATCGCAAGGCGGGTCGTGCGCATGGCCTCCGAGGATATCGGACTTGCCGACCCGCAAGCGCTCGTGGTCGCCAACGCCGCCAAGGACGCCTACGACTTCCTCGGCTCTCCCGAAGGAGAGCTGGCGATCGCCGAGGCCGTGGTCTATGTCGCGACCGCGCCGAAATCGAACGCCGTCTACAAGGCGTTCGGCGCGGCGCAGGCGCTGGCAAAAGCGCACGGCTCGCCGGCGCCGCCCAAGGCCATCCTCAACGCCCCGACACGGCTGATGAAACGCGAGGGCTATGGGGCCGACTATCAATACGACCACGACGCGCCGGACGCCTTCAGCGGACAGAACTATTGGCCCGAGAAGGTCGGTCGCCACGCGCTCTACGAGCCGGTCGAGCGCGGCTTCGAACGCGAGATCAGAAAGCGGCTGGAATATTGGGCGCGGCTCCGGCAGGAGCGGGGAGGGGGGTAAGCTAGCCCGCCGCGACGAACTTCGCCTTCAGCGCCTTGACCACGTTGGGGGGCGCGAATGGTGAAGCGTCGCCACCCATTGAGGCGATCTGGCGCACGAGCGTCGCGGTGATCGGCCTGACCGGCGAGGAGGCGGGCAGGAAGACGGTGCGGATTTCCGGCGCCATCGCGCCGTTCATGCCGGCCATCTGCATCTCGTAGTCGAAGTCGGTTCCGTCACGCAGGCCCCGGACGATCAGCGTCGCGCCCGCCTTGCGCGCCGCCTCGACCGCAAGCCCGGTGAATTCGACCACCTCGAGCTTGCAGTGCGCCTTCTTCATGATCGGCGCGGCCGCCTCGCGGATGAGCTTCAGCCGCTCCTCGACCGTGAACAGCCCGGCTTTGTTCGGGTTGGAGCCGACGCCGATGACCAGCCGGTCGCACAGCGCCGCGGCATGCTCGATCACGTCCAGATGGCCGTTGGTCATCGGGTCGAACGAGCCGGAGAAGAAACCGACGCGGGTCATTGGCAAGCGTTAGCCCGCCCCGGGGGCCGCGACAAGCGGACGTGAGGTTGAGTTGGACGCCCGGTCAGGCTAAATCGCCCACCGATCGACGCCTCAGCTCGTCGCTGGCGGCAATCCGCCGCATCTGAAACGGCGACCCGCTAGGCCGCTCCCAGTGAAGACCGAAAGATTTTGGTATGCCGACCGCCAAAGCCAGCGTTCCCACCGCCAATGCGGCCAAATATGTGCAACAGCTTTGCAAACATTGGAGCCACAGACTCGAAGTCGATCTCTCGGACCGGAAGGGCGTCGTCAAGTTTCCGAGCGCGGTCGCAACGCTCGACGCGGGCGAGGATGCGCTTCTGGTCACGATCGAAGGTGAAAACGCCGACGAGGTCGAGCGCCTGAAAGGCGTGGTCGCAAGTCATCTCGACCGCTTCGCGTTTCGCGAGGCGCCCCTGCGGTTCGATTGGTCGGGGCCGAATGCAGTGTGAAGGAGACGTACGCAATGAACGCTGACGAAATCCGGGCAATCCAGGCGCCGCTCAAGGATCGCTATCGCGCCGACCCGAAGGCGGGAATGCTGACGCTCAGGGCAAAAGGCGCGCTCGATTCCGCCGCCATCGCCTGCAAGGTCGAGACCGGGCGCGCGCTCGCCGTCGCGGGACTGCATCCCGCGACTGGAGGAACCGGCGCCGAGCTCTGCTCCGGCGACATGCTGCTTGAGGCGCTGGTCGCCTGCGCCGGCGTGACGCTGAAAGCGGTCGCAACGTCGATGGGCGTGACTCTGCGCTCAGGCGAAGTGACGGCGGAGGGCGATCTCGACTTTCGCGGCACGCTCGGCGTCGCCAAGGATGCGCCGGTCGGCTTCTCCGCCATCCGGCTCGCCTTCGCTCTCGATACCGACGCTCCGCAGGACCAGCTCGACACATTGTTGAAGCTGACCGAGCGCTATTGCGTCGTGCTGCAGACGCTGAATCATTCGCCGAAGCTCGAAGCAAAGCTTGTGAAGGCGTAGGCGCTCACCGAATTGGGGATCTCGATCAGCGACGGGCCTTGGCGTCCCAGCGCCCGGTGAACCGCGGCGGTGATCGCGTGACGATCGTCGGCGCGCGCGGCCGGCACGCCCATCGAGGTCGCCAGCGCCTGAAAGTCGATCGCCGGATCGGCGACCTCCATGCCAACGAACCGGCCGGCGACGGCGTTGGCGTATCCGAGCTGTCGGGCGACATTCTGAAGCACCCCGTAGCGGCGATTGTTGAACACGAAGAAGATCGTCCGCGCGCGGTAGCGGCGGCGCTCCACAGCGCCTGCGGCGAATACATCGCCCCGCCGTCGCCGACGAACGAGGCGACCCAGCCCCGGGTCGCGAGCGCCGCGCCGACCGCCGCCGGCATGCTGCATCCGAGCACCCCGCCGCGGGCGAAGAAGTAACGGCCGGGCTGGGTCATCAGCAAGTCCTGGACCCGGCCGAACGTCGCGGCGGAATCATTGGCGATCAGCGCGTCTTGCGGCAGAGCGTCGAGCGCCGCGAGCACCGCCGCGTCGGGCGTCAGCGGCGGGTTGGCGCTTTCGGCCAGAATATCGAGGCGCGTCGCTTGCCTCGCGTCGCGTCTGTGGGCCGCGCGCGCCGCGAGCCGCGCCGCGACCTTGTCCTGGTCGAACAGCTGCTCCAGACGTCCGGCCGTCGCCTCGAGGGTCAGTCCGATGTCGCCGAGGAGCGCCATGTCGGCGGCGTGCTCCCGTCCGAAAGCCTCCGGGTTATCGGCGATATGCAGGACCGCGACGCCTTCCGGAACCGGCTCGGCGTCGCGATAGGGGTAGGCGACGAAGGCGCGTCCGCCGACAAGCACGATCGCCTGCAGGGTCTTGAAGTGAGCGCGCATGTCGGCGAAATCGGGCTTCAGCACGCCCGCCCAGCAGGGATGCGCGGACGGAAACGCGGCGCGGGAGGTCAGTTGCGTTCCCCATACCGGATAGCCGCCGGCCTCCGCGAAGGCGACCAGGCCGCCGCTCGCCGCCGCAGCCAGATCGTCGCCGAGCAGCACGACGACCCGGTCCGGATCGAAGCCGGCGAGCGTTTCCGCAAGCCGCGTCGCGTCGGGGGAAGGGCCAAGCCGCGGCGGCGAGGACGCCGGCGGCGTCGGACCGCTCACCTCCTGGTCGAGGATGTCCATCGGCAGCGACAGGAAGACCGGTCCGGCCGGCGGCGTGCGCGCAATGGCGAACGCGCGGCGCAAGGCCTGGCCGACATCCTCGCCGCGCCTGAGCTCCTTCGCCCATTTGGTCACCGGCTCGGCGAGGGCGACGAGGTCGCCCGAGAGCCACGGCTCGGTCATGAGATGCCGGGTGTCCTGCTGGCCGGCGGTGACGACGAGCGGCGTCTCGCTCGCCTTGGAGGCGACGAGCACGCCCATGGCGTTGCCCAGGCCGCCCATCGCATGCAGGTTGACGAACGCGGCGCGGCCCGATGCGAGCGCCCAGCCGTCGGCCATGCCGACGGCGGTCGCCTCCTGCAGGCCAAGGACGTAGCGGATGTCGGGTGCGTCGACGAGCGCGTCCATGAGCGGCATCTCGGTCGAGCCGGGATTGCCGAACACATGGGTCACGCCCTCGTCGCGCAGGATGTCGAGCAGAATGTCGCGCGCGCGTCGAACCATCCGATCTCCTTTCTGAGCGAGTCCCGCATCAGGTTGCCGGCGGACGGGAATCGGACCGGTCAGCGATGACGCGCAGGCTGGAATGATCGTCGCCTATCCAGCATGCAAAGAGCAAGCGCGGCGTCCGCGTCCAACTGACGCCCGCGAGGTCGCGTCGGAGAGCGCATCGAATTCGTGAATCCAGCCGAATTGTTTGGGAAATTCGGCCAGGCGCGCCGCGCGGCCGGCGGTCGCGCCGTCGGACAGATGAAGGGTCGCGTTCGTGGCCCGCGAACTGCGCTGAATGATTCGGGTCCGGCCGCGCCGCAGCGCTTCGTAGCGGCGCATTCCATCGTCGACGTCGTCGCCGCGACGCGCCGGCAGCCGTCGCCGAGCAGCACGACGCGTCCGTGCCGCTAGGCGAGCACGCAGGAAGCGTTGAGTCAAACCCACTTGCCGGCTCGGTCGATCCGATCCGCATGGACCGCGCCGCCCGGGGCCGAGCACTGTGAGTTGTAAACAAATGCTTGACAAAATCAGAAAACAAGGTATCATAAATTCTGAATTAGCAAAAGCAACGAGCCTCCATGCCCAACGAACCCAAACAGCTTTCCGAACAGGCGCGCATGCGCGCGGCGGGCAAAATCCGCGAGGGATTGATCAAGCGGCGGGAGGCGTATTTCGATCTGCTCGTTTCCGGTTTCGGCGTCGAGCAGGTCAGCGAGCGACATAAGGAAGACTTCGGCGGCGGTCCGGCGCCTGATCGGTCAGGCTTTGCCGCAGCGTCAGCTCGATGCCGCTTGCCCTGACTTATTCGCCGGCGTGACGGTCACGGGGATGTTCGAAGACGAAAAAGGTTGCACAAAAGAGCACTCAAGCGCCTGAAATCATTGGCGCGCGTAACATTGTGCGCGGGCTGGCGAGCGCGCTATTCCCCGTCGTCCTCTTCGTCTTCCGCTTCCCCAATCCGGTCGACCGAAACCACACGCTCCTGCTCGTCGGTGTCGAACACGATCACGCCTTGCGTCGCCCGCCCCGCGATGCGGATGCCGGCGACCGGTATCCTGATGAGTTGGCCGGCGTCGGTCACCAGCATGATCTCGTCGCTGTCCGCGACCGGAAACGAGGCGACGAGCGAGCCGTTGCGGTCGTTGACCGCCATGGCCACGACGCCCTTGCCGCCGCGCCCGGTGACACGATACTCGAACGATGATGTCCGTTTTCCATAGCCGTTTTCGGACACCGTCAGAATGACCTGCTCGGCGTCCTGCATTTCCTTGAGGCGCTCCGCCGTCAGCAGCGCCGATCCGTTCGTTTCGCCGCCGTTCTCGATTTCAGCCTCGGCTTCCCCTGCCTCTTCAGCCGCTTCGCCAGCGAGCGCCCGGCGCTGCTTGAGATAGCCGGCGCGCTCTGCAGGGGTCGCATCGAAGGAATTGAGGATCGCAAGCGAGATGACGCTGTCGCCCTCGGCGAGCGCGACGCCACGCACCCCCATCGAATTGCGACCCTTGAACACCCTGACGTCGTCGACCGGAAAACGGATGCACTGGCCGCGCGCAGTCGTCAGCAGCACGTCGTCCTTGTCGGAGCAAATTTGCACGTCGACAATTCGCTCGCCCTCGTCGAGCCGCATGGCGATCTTGCCGGCGCGGTTGACCTGGGCGAAGTCGCTGAGCTTGTTGCGCCTCACCGTCCCGCGCGTTGTGGCGAACATCACGTCATGCGCCTCCCAGCTCGCCTCGTCCTCCGGCAGCGGCATGATGGTGGTGATGCGCTCGCCAGCCTCGAGCGGCAGCAGGTTGATCAGCGCCTTGCCGCGCGACTGCGGCGCCGCGAGCGGCAGACGCCAGACCTTCTCCTTGTAGACCTGGCCGGTCGACGAGAAGAACAGGACAGGTTGATGGGTCGAAGCGACGAAGAGGCGGGCGACGAAATCCTCTTCGCGCGTCGCCATGGCTCCGCGCCCTTTGCCGCCGCGCCGCTGCGCGCGATAGGTCGAAAGCGGCGCGCGCTTGATGTAGCCGCCGTGGCTCACCAGCACGACCATGTCCTCGCGCTGGATGAGGTCCTCGTCCTCCATATCGGCGTCGCTATCGAGGATTTCGGTACGGCGCGGCGTGGCGAAGTCGGCCTTCGCCTTCACGAGCTCGTCGCGGATGATGCTCATCAGGCGCACGCGCGAGCTCAGTATATCGAGATAGTCGGCGATTTCCGTGGAGAGGCGGTTGAGGGCCTCGGCGATCTCGTCGCGGCCGAGCGCAGTCAGGCGCGCGAGGCGCAGTTCAAGGATCGCTCGCGCCTGCGCTTCCGAAAGGCGGATGGCGCCCTCGGCGTCGAGCGCGTGGCGCGGATCGGCGATGAGCGTGATCAGGGGCGCCATGTCGCGCGCGGGCCACGACCGCTCCATCAGCGCCGCGCGCGCGGCGCCCGAGTTCGGGCGAGGTGCGGATGAGGCGGATCACTTCGTCGATATTGGCGACCGCGATGGCCAGTCCCACCTGCATATGCGCGTTGTCGCGCGCCTTGGTGAGCAGATGCTTGGTCCGCCGCGTGACCACTTCCTCGCGGAAGTCGAGGAACGCGCGCAGCATGTCGGTCAGCGTCAGCATCTCCGGCCGGCCGCCGTTCAGCGCGATCATGTTGGCGCCGAAGCTCGATTGCAGGGCGGTGAAGCGCCAAAGCTGATTGAGCACCACATCGGCGACCGCGTCGCGCCTGAGCTCGATCACGATGCGCATGCCGTCGCGATCGGACTCGTCGCGCAGATCGGCGATGCCCTCGACGCGCTTCTCACGAACGAGTTCGGCTATGCGCTCGATCAACGTCGCCTTGTTGACCTGATACGGGATCTCGCTGACGATCAGCGCCTCGCGGTCCTTGCGCAGTTCTTCGACCGCGACCTTGGCGCGCATGATGATCGAGCCGCGGCCGGTCGCGTAAGCGGCGCGAATGCCCGCTCGCCCGAGGATCGAGCCGCCGGTCGGGAAGTCGGGTCCCGGAATATGTTCCAGCAATTCGTCGAGCGTGATGTCGGGCTTCTCCATCATCGCGAGCAGCGCGTCGATCGTCTCGCCGAGATTGTGCGGCGGGATATTGGTCGCCATGCCGACCGCGATGCCGCCTGCGCCGTTGACGAGCAGATTGGGAAAGCGGGCAGGCAGGACAACCGGCTCGAATTCCTTCTCGTCGTAGTTCGGCTTGAAGTCGACAGTGTCCTTGTCGAGGTCGTCGAGCATCGGCATCGCAACGGGCGCAAGGCGCGCCTCGGTGTAGCGCTGCGCCGCCGGAGGATCGCCATCGACCGAGCCGAAATTGCCCTGCCCGTCGATGAGCGGCGCGCTCATCGAGAAGTCCTGCGCCATCCGCACCAAGGCGTCGTAGACCGCAAGCTCGCCGTGCGGATGATACTTGCCGATCACGTCGCCAACGGTGCGCGCCGACTTGTTGTAAGGGCGGTCGGGAGTGAAGTTGAGCTCGCGCATCGCATAGAGGATTCGCCGGTGCACAGGCTTCAGCCCGTCGCGAACGTCGGGCAGGGCGCGGCTCACGATCACGCTCATCGCGTAGTCGAGATAGCTGCGTTTCATTTCGTCGAGGATCGAGACGGGTTTAATGTCGGCCGGCCCGCCCGGAGCGGGCCGTTCGTCGAGAGTATCGGGCAACGGGAAGGGGTCCTTAACGCAAATCGCGCAGCTTGCGGTCTAGCCGATTTCGACGCCGCGCGCCATAGCCGCGGGGCAATATATTCCGGGGACATTTCAATATGTTATCGAATTCGGTTGCGCCAAGCGGGCCGCGAGCGCCACAGGGGTCTTGACGCGGCGCTGCCGGGCGGAAAGACCGGGGATGCAGAGGGAGCCGCCTATGCCGGTCGATTACCTGAAAACGGCCTTTGTCACCCTCCTGGTGACGCTCGATCCACCCGGTCTGGCGCCGGTTTTCGTCGGCCTGACGCTCGGCATGAGCAGCGCCGCCCGGCGCGAGGTCGCGTTGCGCGCCTGCGTCATCGCCTTTGCAATTCTCGCCTCCTTCGCGCTTGGCGGCAGAACGGTTCTGGAGGCGCTCGGGATTACGATTCCCGCCTTCCGCGTCGCCGGCGGGCTGCTGCTGTTCTATGTCGCCTTCGACATGCTGTTCGCCCTGCGCGGCGAGCGCAAGCGTGAGATCGCGAGCGACGCGGTGACGGTCGACCATATCCGCAATGTCGCGGCCTTCCCCCTCGCGATTCCGCTTATGGCTGGGCCCGGCGCGATCACCGCAACCATGTTGCTCGCCGGTCGCGCCGGCGGCGACTTGAGGGCGCTAGCGAGTTTGATGGCGGTCGCGGCGGCGGCAATTGCGGTTTGCTTAGTCACTTTCCTCATGGCGGGGCAGGTGGTGCGGCTCCTCGGCGTGACTGGCAACGTCGTGCTGACGCGCATGTTCGGCCTCGTGCTGGCGGCCCTTGCGGTGCAATTCGTCATCGACGGGATCGGCGCAATCGGAAAGTGAGGAAGTACGGCGCGCTGACAGGCCTGGGCGCCGGCCGACCCAAGAGGGCGCCACGGACGCGAGCCGGCGCGGAACCCGAGCGCAGGATGCAGTGTGCGGCCGCCGCTCCCGCGCGCGGCCTGTGGCGGGTCCGAACGCGTCCGCCGCCACAAAGAATGCAAGGATGCTCGCCCAAGTCTCGCATATGTCCGATCGCTGCACGGCGGCCGTTCAGCGCCCGCCCGCGACGTCGAGGAGCGCGCCGGTCACATAGGACGCCGCGTCGCTGATCAGCCAGATCGCCGCCTCGGCGATCTCCTCGGCTGCGCCGGGACGCCCGAGCGGGGCGGTCGCGCCCAGGACACGGGCGCGATCGGGCTCGCCGCCGCTGGCGTGGATTTCGGTCTCGATGAGACCCGGCCGGACAGCGTTGACCCTGACCCCCTCCGGTCCCAGCTCCTTGGAGAGGCCCAGGGTCAGTGTGTCGATCGCGCCTTTGGATGCGGCGTAGTCGATATAGAGGTTCGGCGAGCCCAGGCGCGCGGCGGCCGACGACATCAGCACGATTGATCCGCCGGCGCCGCCGAGCGACCTCGACATTCGCCGGGCTGCTTCGCGGGCGGCTGAGAAAGGCGCCCAGCGTGTTGACCTCGAAGATATGCCGCATCCGGTCGGCGCTCATGTCGACGAGCTTCGCCGTGGGCGCGATGATGCCGGCGTTGGCGATGACGGCGGTCAGGGGTCCCAGCGCTTTGGTCGCCGCGTCGAAACTCGCGACTGTATCGGCCTCGACGGCGACGTCGCCCTTCAACGTACGGCGCGGCCGCCGCCCTTGGCGATCTTCTCGACGACGGCGTCCGCCGCTTTCGCGTCCTCGCGATAATTGACGCCGACCGACCAGCCGTTCCTGGCCGCAAGCAGCGCGCAGGCGCGGCCGATGCCGCGCGAGGCGCCGGTCACGAGAAGGGCTTTTTCGGGCATCATGAGCCTCGTTCAGGGGGCGCCAAGCATCGCATCAGGCGAGCGCCGCCTCGATGTCGGCGGCAAGCGATTCCGGCCTGTCGCTCGGCGCATAGCGGCGCACGACGCGGCGCTGCCGGTCGACCAGGAACTTGGTGAAATTCCACTTTATCGCCTGGGTGCCGAAAAGGCCCGGCGCTTCCTGCTTCAGCGCCTTGAACAACGGATGGGCGTTCGAGCCGTTGACCTCGGTCTTGGCGAACATCGGAAAGGTCACGTCGTAATTTTCAGTGCAGAAATTCCGGATCGTGCTTTCGGCGCCCGGCTCCTGATGGCCGAACTGGTCGCAGGGGAACCCCATGACGGCGAGGCCGCGGTCGAAAAACCGCCGGTGCAACGCCTCCAGTCCGGCATATTGCGGCGTGAAGCCGCATTTGCTGGCGACATTGACGATGAGGAGCGCCCGGCCGTCGAAGTCGCCGAGCGTCGCCGGCTTACCGTCGATGGTCTTCAGCGCGATATTGGCGGCAAGGGCCATCGGAGCTTTCAACTTTAGAAGGGGCTGGGCGATAGGCCGCCCGGGACCCGCCTGAACGCCGGCGATATCCCGAGCGGGTATGCCGGGGTAACGCCTAGCGAAGTCTTGCCATCCAGGCTGGTCACGCGCAACAGCCGCGGGGGCGGCGGGCGCCGCTGCATCCCGCCGCCAGGGGCAGGGGTGACAACCGCGTGCGAAACGAGATGTCCGTTTACTGTCTTGGTTTGAATGTCGGCGAGGAGCGTTGCGCGGTCGAATATTTTCATTCACTTCTATTGCGTCAGAAGTGGAGGAGACGATGAAAAGGCTTTCCATTAAACTCCTTGGCGTCGTGGTTATTTCCGCCGCCCTGTCGTCGGCGATTACGCCGGCGTTCGCGCTCGGCGGCTGCGGTCCGAACCATCATCGCAACGGGTGGGGCCAATGCGTCTGGGGGGGTCAAAATCAGGACTGGTGCTTGAGAAAAACTGGCCATCCGGCCACCCGCATGCCCAATGGGACGTTGCGCTGCATTCGGTGAAGCGATCGACTCCTTCTAGGGAGAGGATGTCGAGCGCGGTCGCGCGCCTGCTGGGCTCCAACAGCCGACGCCGCGTGAGTCCGGAACTTGCGTCGAACCTCGTTCTCTCTTTCGGGATCTTCGTCATGAGCGCTGCTTTGGAAAGCCGTGCTGACCGATACGAGAAAGGCAGATTGCTGCGTTCGCGCGCTCCCCGCGAAGCCCACGCGGAGTTGCACGGCCGGCGTGAGCGGGACGCGCTCGCCATTCTTGCGGAAACGGACGCCGGGCGCGTTCCCCAGCTCGTGCCCGAGCGTTACAAGCGCATGATGGCGAACCCGTTCGCGTTTCTTCGCGGGGCCGCGGCGGTGATGGCGACCGATCTCGCCCGCCAGCCGATTGCCGGCGCGCCGGTTCAGGCCTGCGGCGACTGCCATCTAATGAACTTCGGCGCATTCAATTCACCCGAAGACAATATTCTCTTCGACATCAACGATTTCGACGAGACCCTGCCTGGCGTCGATTTCACCGTCGACGTCAAGCGTCTGGCGGCCAGCGTCGCGGTCGCGGCCGAGGCGGCGAATATGTCGAACAAACGGGCGCGCAGCCTCGCGGCGGGCACGGTGACGGCTTATCGCGAACATATGTTCTCGCTCATGGGCCTGTCTCCGCTCGAGATCTGGCACAGCCGGATCGATCTTGAGCAGCAACTCAAGCACGTCGAGAGCCCGGCGCTGCGGCGCAGCCTTTCGACGCTGATCCGGCGCGCCCAGCATCGCGGTCTGGACAAGGACGACAACTTTCCGCATCTCGTCGCCCATGGAGAACCGAGGATCGCCGACAAGCCGCCGACGATCTTCCATATCGATCCAAAGACGTTCGGGGCGCGCAGAATCGACTTTGCCCGCGACTTCCAGCGTTACCGGGAAACGCTCACGCCCGACCGGAGTATTCTTCTCGACCGCTATGAATTGAAGGATGTCGCCTTCAAGGCGGTCGGAGTTGGCTCGGTCGGCACGATCTGCGTCGTCGGCCTGTTCCTGAGCGGGGACGCAGACCCGCTCTTCCTGCAGGTCAAGCAGGCTCAGCGCTCGGTGCTTGAGCGGCTGTCGCGAAAGCTCGCCTACCGTGGCCCGCAAGGCCAACGTGTGGTCGAGGGACAGCGGATGATGCAGGCCGCGAGCGACATTTTACTTGGCTGGACGTCGGACAAGGCCCTGGGGATCGACTTCTATGTTCGCATCCTCAAGAACCGCCGGCTCGGCGCGGTCAGCGATCTCGCCGAGCAGGAGGCGCTCTCGGAATACGCGCGCCTCTGCGGCCGAACGCTTGCCCGCTCCCACGCCCGCTCCGGCGACCCCGCCGTTATCGCCGGCTACATGGGCAGGAACAAAGCGTTCGACGACACGCTGGCCTCATTCGCGATGGCCTACGCCGAGCAGACCGTCAAGGATCATGCCGCGCTGGTGAAGGCCAAGAGCGGCGCGATGGCCGAAACCCCGCCGAAGAAGGCGAAGCCGAAGCGGAAGTCCGCGTAGAGCCTACGACCGCTCAGAACGGAATGTCGTCGTCGATCGACCCGCCGCCGGTCGAGAGCGCCGGGCGCCGATCGGCGCCCGAGGACTTGCCAAAGCTCTGGCGCTCGCTGCGCTCCTCGTCAGGGAAACTCTGGCGGTCGGCGCCGCCGCCGCGCGAGTTCGAGCAAGGTCAGCTCGCCGCGGAACCGCTGCAGCACCACCTCGGTCGTGTAGCGATCGTTGCCGTCCTTGTCCTGCCACTTGCGGGTCTGCAACTGACCTTCGACATAGACCTTGGAGCCCTTCTTGCAATATTGCTCGACCACCTTGCCGAGATTTTCGTTGAAAATCACGACGTTATGCCACTCGGTCTTTTCCTTGCGCTCGCCCGAATTCTTGTCGCGCCAGGTCTCGGAGGTGGCGAGGGTGAAATTCACAACCGGATCGCCGGAATTGAGCCGCCGGACTTCCGGGTCCTTGCCAAGATTGCCGACCAGAATGACTTTGTTGACGCTGCCCGCCATGGTCCACTCCTTACCGCCCCTTACAGGGCGCGCCTTCACGCGAGAAATGCTTAGCCGAAACCGGCGCTCGCCCGGCGCTCAATCGCACGCTTGTCCACATCTTGCGGCGCCGAGCGCTTGGGAACTGGCCCGGTCGCAACTACATTAATCATAAATCGCGGGGTCGGGCTTTCCTGAGGCGCCTTGAAAGCTGCTTCCCCGCGTTCATCGTTTGTTCTAGCATGGGCAGCAGGCTTGCGCAAGCGCGATTCGCGCGGAAGCTGCGCCTTAGCCGACTTTCCTGTCCGGGAGCGAGCCATCATGGCCAGACGCAATCCAGACGCTTCGCCGCCCCGCGCGGACGGACGCGCGCGTGAGCCGGTCGATGCCCTGTTCGGCGGCCGGGCGATCGTTGTCCGCGGCGCGCGCGAGCACAACCTCAAGAACGTCGATCTCACCATCCCGCGCGACAAGCTGGTCGTGTTCACCGGGCTCTCAGGCTCGGGCAAGTCCTCGCTCGCCTTCGACACCATCTACGCCGAGGGGCAGCGGCGCTATGTCGAGTTGCTTTCGGCCTATGCCCGCCAGTTCCTCGAAATGATGCAGAAGCCGGACGTCGACCAGATCGACGGCCTCTCGCCGGCGATCGCGATCGAGCAGAAGACGACGTCGAAGAACCCGCGCTCGACTGTCGGCACGGTGACCGAGATTCATGACTACATGCGCCTGCTCTGGGCGCGGGTCGGCATCCCCTATTCGCCCGCGACCGGCTTGCCCATCGAGAGCCAGACGGTGAGCCAGATGGTCGACCGGGTGCTGGCGCTGCCCGAGCGCGCCCGGCTTTATCTGCTCGCGCCGGTCGTGCGCGGGCGGAAGGGCGAGTACCGCAAGGAAATCGCCGACTTCATGAAGCGCGGCTTCCAAAGGCTCAAGATCGACGGCCAGTTCTACGAGATTGCGGACGCCCCGGCGCTCGACAAGAAGCTCAAGCACGACATCGAGGTCGTCGTCGACCGCATCGTCGTACGGCCCGACATGGCCGCGCGCCTCGCCGAGAGTTTCGAGACCGCGCTCGAGCTCGCGGACGGCCTCGCGGTGATCGAATTCGCTGACAAGGCCGAGGGCGAGAGCGAACCGCGTCGAATCGTGTTCTCGTCCAAGTTCGCCTGTCCGGTCTCGGGCTTCACCATCGCCGAGATCGAGCCGAGGCTGTTCTCGTTCAACAATCCGTTCGGCGCCTGTCCGGTGTGCGGCGGGCTTGGCTCCGAGCTCAAGGTCGACGATTCGCTCGTCGTCCCCAACCCAAGGCTCACCTTGCGCCAGGGCGCGATCGCGCCATGGGCCAAGTCGAGCTCGCCCTACTATCTGCAGACGCTCGAGGCGCTCGCACGGCACTATAAGTTCCGCCTCGACAAGCCGTGGAGCGAATTGCCGGCCGAGGCGCGCCGCGTGATCCTGCACGGTTCGGGCGCCGATGAGATCCGCTTCGCCTATGACGACGGCCTGCGCGCCTACGAAGTGAAGAAGCCGTTCGAGGGCGTGGTCGCCAATCTCGACCGCCGCTACCGCGAGACCGAAAGCGAATGGTCCCGCGAGGAGATTCAGCGCTACATGACCGCGACGCCGTGCGAGGCGTGCCATGGTTTTCGCCTCAAGCCCGAGGCGCTGGCGGTCAAGATCGACGGCCAGCACATCGGCGAAGTGAGCCTGCTCTCGGTCAAGGCCGCAATCGTGTGGGCCAAAGGCTTGCCGGCGAAGCTCGATCCGAAGCGCAACGAGATCGCCGGCCGGGTGCTGAAAGAGATCGTCGACCGGCTGACCTTCCTCAGCGACGTCGGCCTCGACTATCTGACCCTCTCGCGCGCCTCCGGCACGCTGTCGGGCGGCGAGAGCCAGCGGATCCGGCTCGCTTCGCAGATCGGGTCGGGCCTCACCGGCGTCCTCTATGTGCTCGACGAGCCTTCGATCGGCCTGCACCAGCGCGACAACGCGCGCCTCCTCGATACGCTGCGGCGCCTGCGGGGCCTGGGCAATACGGTGATCGTGGTCGAGCACGACGAGGACGCGATCTGGGCTGCGGATTATGTCTTCGACGTCGGCCCTGGCGCCGGCGTGCATGGCGGCGAGATCGTGGCCGAGGGAACGCCTGCCGAGATCGCCGCCAATCCCGCGTCTCTGACCGGGCAGTTCCTGTCGGGCGAGCGGACGGTCGCGATCCCGTCGAGGCGCCGGGCCGCCGCTCCCGGCCGCGAGCTGACCATCGTCGGCGCCCGCGGCAACAACCTCAAGGACGTGACGACGACGATTCCGCTCGGCCTCTTCACCTGCGTCACCGGGGTCTCGGGCGGCGGAAAGTCGACCCTCGTCATCGATACGCTCTACAAGGCCGCCGCGCGCAGCCTGAACGGCGCAAGCGACCCGCCCGCGCCGCACGACCGCATCGAGGGCCTCGACCAGATCGACAAGGTGATCGACATCGACCAGTCGCCGATCGGCCGGACGCCGCGGTCGAACCCGGCCACCTATACGGGCGCCTTCACCCCCATCCGCGACTGGTTCGCCGGCCTGCCGGAGGCCAAGGCGCGCGGCTATCTGCCGGGGCGGTTCTCGTTCAACGTCAAGGGCGGGCGGTGCGAGGCCTGCCAGGGCGACGGCGTGATCAAGATCGAGATGCACTTTTTGCCCGACGTCTACGTCACCTGCGACGTCTGCAAGGGCAAGCGCTACGATCGCGAGACGCTCGAGGTGCGCTACCGCGACAAGTCGATCGCCGACGTGCTCGACATGACGGTCGAGGAGGCGGCCGACCTGTTCAAGGCGGTGCCGTCGATCCGCGACAAGATGGAGACGCTGAAGCGCGTGGGCTTAAGCTACGTCAAGGTCGGCCAGCAGGCGACGACGCTCTCGGGCGGCGAAGCGCAGCGGGTCAAGCTCGCCAAGGAGCTGTCGCGCCGGTCGACCGGCCGCACCCTCTATATCCTCGACGAGCCCACGACCGGCCTTCACTTCCATGATGTCGCGCAGCTGCTCGATGTGCTGCACGAGCTGGTCGACCAGGGCAACACGATGATCGTCATCGAGCACAATCTCGAAGTGGTGAAGACCGCCGACTGGATCGTCGACATGGGGCCCGAAGGGGGCGACGCCGGCGGCGAGGTGGTCGCGCAAGGGACGCCCGAAGCGATCGCCCGCAACCCGAAGAGCTACACCGGCGCGTACCTGAAGCCGGTGCTGGCGCGGAAGGCGAAGGCGCGGCGAAGCGCAGCGGAGTAGGGGCGACCGGGCGGACGGCTTGCCGCAACAAAAGCAAAGCCGGGCGCAACAAAAACAAAGCCCGGCGCAACAAAATCAAAGGCCGGACGCAACAAAATCAAAGTCGTCCGCAACGAAATCAAAATCGGTCTGTTCGCGTAAACTCCAAGTTTATCAACCAGTTACCTCGCCGGCGACCCCGCGGGTGGAGCCGGCGACCCCGTGAGTGAGGAGGCGCCGGCAGATTTTTTCGACCGGGCGGGCTCCGGGCCGGTTCGTGAGCAGGCTTCGGAAAAACTAAACCACGCGGTTGCGGATCTGGCAAGGAATTTCTGAATTTTATTGACGCCAATACGTCGACTCGCCCCTACCGCGACCGGTTTCGAGCGAGCGCGCGTTCAAGGTAACTTCGCCCGAGGCGCTCGGCCATGTAGCCGAAAAAGGCGCCGACCAGCGCCGCCGGGACGAGAAGCCATGGCGATGACGACCAGATCGCGCACAGTCCGGCTATGATGGCGGCGCCCGCCAAGGCCGCCCAGGTCGAAAATTCGGCCGAACCCGCCACCCTCTCGCTCATCCAAGTCCTCCGCCGCCATGCAGAATAGCACAGCGGCGCGGGACGCGATCACACGAATTGCGCGGCGCGGGCGTGAGGAAGACGCTCGCGCCGACAGTATGCGGATCCGTGCTCGTTGAGGCGCGGCCCGCCCGTCATCAAACGAGACGACAGAAGGCGGCGGGCAATCCCGCTGCCTCCTGTGCCGGGCCAGAGCCTCCACGCTCTGCGTTTACGGTAAGGGACTGGCCGGGTGACGGGCTTGAGGCTCGCCCCAGTAGGGGCCGACGCCGTAATAGTCGTGGATCTCGGTTTCGTATTCGGGATCGTTCCAGGCCGGTTCGACGCCGACGTCGTAGGACGGCGCGCCCTCGAGCTGGCCCTTGTCGAGATTGACGACGTAACCGCCTCTTCCGGTGTCGTATTGCAGCAGGGACCACGGAAGCGGATGATAGCTGTTGCCGATGCCGAGAAACCCGCCGAATGACATGATCGCATAGGCGACGTTGCCCGAGATCTTGTCGATCATCACGTCGTGAATCGAGCCTAACGACTCGCCGGCGCTGTTATAAACTTCCGTACCCTGGACCTTGCTGGCCGCGATCAGCGCCGTGGTTTCCTGGTCGATATCCATGCGGATTGCTCCCTAAGCTGCGTTCGTGAAGTCAACGCAACGCGAAGCGGTTGGTTCCCTTGGATGAACAGTTCGAGGCGGCGACGCGGCGAGCGGGCCGCAACAACGGTCGCCTCGTCAAGCCGCCTTCGTTCGCGCGATCTCGGCCCGGTACAGCGGCAGCTCGACCTGAAGCGCAGCGGCGACGCTCGGGCGCTGACGCATGCGCTCGAGGTAAGCCTTGATGTTCGGGTAGGACGCAAGATCGATCTCCGGCGTCGCCTGAGTCCAGTTCAACACCGTCGCCAGATAGGCGTCGGCGACGCTGAACCGGTCGAGCAGGAATTGGCGGCCCTTGAGCTTGTCGTCGAGATAGCCGAGCCGTGACGCGTATTTGCGGACCGCCCACGACTTGACCTCGGGCGGCGTCTCGCGGCCGAGCAGCGGCAGCATCAGCCCCTTGTGCAGTTCGGTCCCGATGAAGCTCAGCCACTGGCGCAGCTTCGCCCGCGCCGGCGGATCGGACTCCGGCGGCGCAAGGTCGGCGGCCGGATGGGCGTCGGCGATGAACTGGAGAACGGCGGCGTTCTCGGTCAGCACCGTTCCGTCGTCGAGCCTCAACGCGGGCACGTAGCCGAGCGGGTTGACGGCGCGATAATCCTCGCCCGTCGCCAGCACGCGCTTTGCATGCGTGTCGACCTCGACGAGATTGGCGGCGGCGCCGGCTTCGGTGAGCGCGATGCGAGCCGACATCGAGCAGGCGAGGGGGGCAAAGAACAGGTCCATGAGCGTCCTCCGTTGCAATTTATGTACTCTTTCGCATAGAATGCGCAGCGTCAAGAGTTTTATTCGAAATGGTACAAAAATCTGCGCGATCCCCTTCCGAGCCCGCCGCGCGGCGACGCGGCCGCCCGCGCGCCTTCGAGCCGGAGACGGCCTTGACCCAGGCGATGGACGTCTTCTGGCAGGAGGGCTTCGCCGCCACCTCGCTCGACTCGCTCAGCGCGGCGACCGGGCTCAACCGTCCGAGCCTCTACGGCGCGTTCGGCGACAAGCGGGCGCTCTACCTTCAGGCCTATAGCCAGTACCGCAAGCGCGTAAACGAGACGTTCGCCCCGCTATTTCAGGGGCGCGCGTCGCTACGGACAAAGCTCAGGCGCATCTTCGTCGCCGCCCTCGAGCTTTATCTCAGCGGCGAGCATGGTCCGCGCGGTTGCTTCACCGTCTTGACAGCGTCCTCGGACGCAGTCGCCGACCCGGAGGTCCGCGCCCTTGTCGCCGAGGCGATCGACGCGACCGATCGCGCGTTCGGGCGATTGTTCGCGGACGCGCGCGCCGCGGGTGAATTGCCGCCCGGCGCCAATCCGCGCGCGCTCGCGCGACTGGCCGGAGCGACCATCCACACGCTCTCGATCCGCGCCCGCGCCCAAATCCCGAAGGCCGAGATCCTGCCGATCATCGACGACGCGGTGGCGACGATCTGCGGACCGAAAGGCGGCTGAGGCACTTGCATTTGAGTGGAACCGGACCCGTCATTGCGAGGAGCGCAGCGACGAAGCAATCCATAGAACAAAGGACGCTCTACGATCCCTGGATTGCTTCCCTTCGCTCGCAATGACGGCCACGGTTTGACCCAGATGCAATCGACCGCAGGCGCTACGCAGTCTGGCGGAATCGCGCCGCACCCTCGTCCTGAGGGGCGCCGAAGGCGCGTCTCGAAGGACGTTCTTGGCGCTTATGGGATCGCTCCTGGACGCCGCCGGCCGAGGGCGAGTCGAGGCGGAGCAAAACGCGCACGGCCAATCGCAATTTGCGCTAACCTCGTCCGTGCCGGCGCATGGCCGGTCCGTGGATCCCGATGGAGCCCGAAATGCCGCTGAAGATCGCCACGACCGTCCTGTGCCTGCTGCTTGCGCTTAATCTCGTCGTGCTGGCGCTCAACTTCTCTTCGCCGTCGCGCGCGGCGGTCGCGGGTATGAAGTCCCGCCAGCTCGAGGCCGATCCCGATTTCGTTCGCGCCGTGCGTTCCGTCGTCGAGCATTGCAAGGTCAATGTCGATCTCGGGCGAGTGGAGTGTTGAGAAAGGGGTCGCCCGTCTGAGATTGTTTGGGTTTGGGGGCTGGCGGGCAGCGGCGTATCTTCGCTTGACAGCCATACCGACTGGTTGGTATGGATGCCGCATGGCGACAAGCGCGAAATCGGAAGCGGCGCAGGCCTCGAGCCGCAGGCTGCTCGACGCCGCGGTCCACGTGATCCGCTCGAAGGGCTATTCGGCCGCGCGGGTCGAAGACATCTGCGCCGAGGCCGGGCTGACCAAGGGCGCGTTCTTCCACCATTTCGCCAGCAAGGAAGCCTGCGCGATCGCCGCGGCGGCCCATTTCGCCGCCAACGCCGACGCGGTGTTCGATGCCGCGCCCTACAGCCTCCTGCCGGACCCGAGGGCGCGGGTGCTCGGCTATGTCGATTTCCGCAAGGCGATCCTTCAGGGCGAGCTGCCGCAGTTCACCTGCCTCCTCGGCACGATGGTTCAGGAGGCTTACGACTCGCATCCCGCCATTCGCGCCGCCTGCGACCGTTACATCAGCGAGCACGCCGAGCGGCTCGAAAAGGACTTGGCCGAGGCCAAGGCGCGCTACGCCCCGGACGCCGCCTGGACGCCAAAAAGCGCCGCGCTTTATTCACAGGCCGTCCTCCAGGGCGCCTTCATTCTGGCCAAGGCTAAACACGGGCCGAAAGTCGCCGCCGACTGTCTCGATCATCTCGGGCGCTACTTCGAAACCCTCCTGCCGATCGCCCGCCCGCAACGCGCGGCGCGCTAGCACGTCAACCAACGAGGAGATGACCATGACCGAACAGAAAATCACGCCCTGTCTCTGGTTCGATTTCAACGCCGAGGAGGCGGTCGATCACTATCTCTCGATCTTTCCTAACAGCCGCGTGATTTCGACGACGCGCTACGGCGATTTCGCTCCCGAGAGGAATGGAGCGGTGATGACGATTTCGTTCGAGATCGATGGCCAGCGTCTTCTCGCGCTGAACGGCGGGCCCCAATTCAAGTTCACGCCCGCGCTGTCGCTGATCGTGAATTGCGACGACCAGGCCGAGATCGACACGCTGTGGGAGAAGCTTGCGGAAGGCGGCTCGCACCAGCAGTGCGGCTGGCTCACCGACAAATTCGGCGTCTCCTGGCAAATCGTCCCGCGCGCGCTGCCCGAGTTCCTGTCAGGCCGCGACGCAGAGCAGACGGATCGCTTCATGCGGGCGGTGATGACGATGAAGAAGCTCGACATCGCCCAATTGCAGCAGGCGTTCGCGCCGAACTGAAGGCCACAGCGCTCAACCGGCCGTCGGGCCGAACTGAAGGAGGAAAGCCATGACCAATCCGTCCGCTTCGAACGTGCTCGGCAAGTTCATCTGGTACGATCAGATGTCGCATGATCTTTCCGGGGCCGAGAAGTTCTATTCCAAGGTCGTCGGCTGGACGATCGGCCCCAACACCATGAACGCCCAGCGCTATTCGCTGCTGCAGGTAGGCGAGACGAGCGTCGGCGGCCTGATGGCGATCCCCGAAGAGGCGGCCAAGATGGGCGCGCGCCCGACCTGGATGGGCTATATCGCGGTCGACGACGTCAAGGCTTACGCCGACAAGGTCAAGGCGGCCGGCGGCGCCATTCATCGCCCGCCGACCGAGATTCCCAACATCGGCACGTTCGCCATCGCCGGCGATCCGAGCGGCGCGGGCTTTCTTCTGTTCAAGGGGAACAGCGACCAGGCGCCGGTCCAGGATCCAGCCAAGCCCGGCCATATCGGCTGGCACGAGCTGCACGGCGGCGACCCGGAGAGCTCGTTTGCCTTCTATTCCGGCCTGTTCGGCTGGACGAAAGGCGAGGCGATCAACATGGGTCCGGTGGGGACGTACCAGATCTTCACCACCAAGGGCCAGCAGAGCGGCGGCATGATGAAGAAGATGGCCGAAGAGCCCGCCCCGCACTGGATCTATTACATTACCGTCGACGCGATCGACGCAGCCGGAGATCGGGTGAAGTCCGCCGGAGGCAAGGTCATTCACGGGCCGGTGCAGGTTCCCGGCGGCAGCTGGATCATCAACGGTCTCGATCCGCAAGGCGCGATGTTCGCGCTGGTTGCTTCGAAGAAATAGAGCCCGCGGGCGGCCCTGGCGGGATCGTGGCGCCTTTGCAGGCTGAAGGTCCGCTCGCCCGCGGGGCCGTCGGCGCGGCTCCTTCATAGTGAGGAGATCAACAGATGAACGCTGAAACCAAGACTCTCAGACCCGCAAACGAGGTCGCCCGCGCGGCCCCTACGCGAATTCCCAACGAAAGCGTCGAATACCGCACCGCTCGCACCGCTTTGCTCACCGAGGAAATCGAACTGCGACGTCATATCGAGCGCGTCGCCGCGCAGCGGCGGGCGTTGCCTCCAGGCGCGGCGGTGAGCGGCGACTATCGGTTTCAGGGCGAGGACGGCCCGGTCGATTTCGCCGGGCTGTTCGGCGACAAGCAGACGCTCGTGATCTACAGCTATATGTTCGGACCACAACGCGATCGCCCCTGTCCGATGTGCACGAATCTTTTGGGCGCCTGGGAGGGCAACGCCGCCGACATTGGGCAGAGGGTGTCGCTCGCCGTCGTCGCGCGCTCTCCGATCGAGCGCCTGATCGCGTGGAAGCAAGAGCGCGGCTGGCGGAGCCTTCGCCTCTTCAGCGACGTCAACGGCGCTTATTCGCGTGATTTTCGCGCTATCGCGGCCGACGGAACGGACGAGCCGGCGTTGAACGTCTTCACCCGTCGCGACGGAACGATCCGCCATTTCTGGTCGGATGAGATGTCGGGAACGTCGGATCCCGGCCAGGACCCGCGCGGCGCGCCTGATCCCGCGCCGCTGTGGACGGTGCTCGAACTCGACGCCCGAGGGGCGGGGGCTAGACTGGTATCCGAAGCTCGACTACGTCTAGCCGCGCCCCTGAAACTGTTGGAAGGAACACGATGCGCGTGATGGTCATCGTCAAAGCGACCACGGATTCCGAAGTCGGCGGCGACCCGCCGCGCGAGCTCCTGGCGGACATGGGCGAATTCAATCAGATGCTCATCAACGCCGGGCTGTTCGTCGATGCGGGCGGGCTCAAGGAAAGCAGCAAGGGGGCGCGCGTCGCTTTCTCCGGCAAGGACCGCACGGTGACCCGCGGGCCGTTCCCGAACGTCGGCGAACTCGCCGCCGGCTACTGGATCTGGACGGTCAAAGACGTCGATGAGGCGATCGAGTGGGCCAAACGCTGTCCCAACCCGATGCCGGGGCCTTCGGTGATCGAGATCCGCGAAATGTTCGAGATGGACGACTTCGCCTAAAGGCGCGTCCGGTTCGCTCGCTGGCGGCGAGCGGCGCGCTGCGCTGATTGGGAGAAGGCGATTCATGACTCTGAGCAAACGCAAGCTTGGCCGCCAGGGACTCGAGGTCTCCGCGATCGGGCTCGGCTGCATGGGCATGAGCCAGTCTTACGGCCCCGCTGACGAAGGCGAGTCGGTCGCGACGCTTCACCGGGCGATCGAGCTCGGCTGCACGTTCCTCGACACCGCCGAGGGCTACGGCCCGTTCGCCAACGAGGAGCTTATCGGCCGGGCGTTGAAGGATCGGCGCAACGAGGTCGTCATCGCGACCAAATTCGGCTTCCGCTTCGAAGGCGGCAAGCAGATCGGCGCCGAGCGCGACAGCCGGCCCCGGTCGATTCGCAAGGCCGTCGACGGGTCGCTCAGCCGGCTGAAGACCGACCATATCGATCTCCTCTACCAGCACCGCGTCGATCGGGACGTTCCAATCGAAGAGGTCGCCGGAACGGTCGGCGACCTGATCAAGGAGGGCAAGGCGCGGTTCTTCGGCCTCTCCGAGGCCGGCGTCGCGAACATCCGCCGCGCCCACGCCGAGCATCCGGTTTCGGCGCTGCAAAGCGAATATTCGTTGTGGGAGCGCAATCTCGAAGACGACGTCATTCCGGTCCTGCGTGAGCTCGGGATCGGCCTCGTTCCCTTTTCGCCGCTCGGCCGCGGCTTTCTCACGGGCGACGCAAAGCGCGCCGAGGACTATCCAGAGGGCGACTACCGGCGGCTCGATCCGCGCTACCAGGGCGAGAACTTCGACGCCAATCAGCGCGCCGCGGCGGTCGTTCGTCAGGTCGCTGCCGCGAAGCAGGTCAAGCCAGGTCAGATCGCGCTCGCCTGGCTCCTGCACAAGGGCGACGATATCGCGCCGATTCCGGGGACCAAGCGGCGCCGCTATCTCGAGGAGAATGTCGCCGCCGAAGAAATCCAGCTCGACCCCGCCGACATGGAGGCGCTCGACGAGGCCCTTGGACCCGGCAAGATCGCCGGCCCGCGCTATCCCGCCTGGGTGATGGAGACAATCGACCGCTGACCTCGCTTGCCATCGGCGCGCGGGCGGCTAGCATGCGAATCAAGAAAGGCCCGCCCCGTCGCAAAAGCGGGTGACCGGAGAAGCGCCTCGAGGGCGCGCGGTCGAGAGGCGCGAGCATGGCAAAGGCAAAGGCACCGACCACGGCTGCGTTCGTCAGCCAGAAGGGGGGCGTCGGCAAGAGCGCGCTCGCGCGCCTGCTCGCGGTCGGCGCCCTTCATCGCGGCCGCAAGACCCTGCTCGCCGATTTCGATCTCGACCAACTGACCTGCGTCGAATGGGGCGCGCTGCGCCTGCGCGCCGGCCTCGAACCGGAAGTCGACGCGCGCGCGTTCAAGAGCCTGAAGAAACTGCGCCGCGAGGACGGCGTCGCCGATTTCATCGTCGCCGACACCCGCGGCCTCGCCGACGATCTCTCGACCGAGATCGCCGAGGACAGCGACGTCGTCTTCCTGCCGACGGGGGTTTCGAGCGACGATCTGAGGCCGACGCTTTCGCTCGCCCGCAAGCTTGCCCGGCGCGGCGCGGAAGGGCGGCTTGTTCTCGTCCTGTCGAAGGTCGGCCGCTCGGAGACGCAATTCTCCAAGGCGGTGGAGACGATCGAGGACGCCGGCTTCGAACTCCTCGGCGAGCATTGGCCGCAGCGGGACGGCTTCCAGAGCGACCTCGACTCCGGCCGCGCCGGCCGGGAGGCGCGCAACCCCTATCTGCGCGAAATCGCCGAGCGGATGGAAGAGGCGCTCTACGCCCGCGCTCTGAAGGCGAAGCCGCGGATGTGAGTCGGGGAGCGTCGCGCGCTTACCGCTGCGCCAGGACGAACAAACGCCGAAGCCTGATCAGCACGCTGCCGTCGGGCTGCGCCGGATAGGCTTCCTCGAGCTCGGCGGCGTAGCGGGCGAGAAACTCGCGCCGGCCGGCGGGGTCGAGCGGCGCCAGGAACGGCGCGAGGCTCGTCGCCTCCATGAGTTCGACGATCGCCGCGACATTGCTCATCACATGGAGATAGGTCGCCTCCCAGATGTCGAGGCTCGCGGCGATCGGGCTGAGGAGCGCGTGGAGACCTTCCATCGATTCGTTGAACGGCCGCGTCTTGGCGATCGGCAGCAGCCTCCTCGCCCACGGTCCGTCGGCGGCGATCATCCGCACCAGCGCCCGGCTCGGCTCATAGAGGTCGTTGGGAATTTGCGCCGCGAGCCAACCGCCGGCGCCCAGCATGCCGACGAATCGGGGCAGCAAGCGCGGCAGCGTCGGCAGGAGCTCGAGCGAACCGTTCAGGCAGATGAGGTCAAGTTCGTTTCTCGCCGGGAAGCCGGGGACTTGGCCGGGCCTCCGCTCGTGCCGCATCTCTGGGACCCGGCCGGCGGATTGCGAGAGGTCCAGGGTCTCGATCTCGGCGTTGGGAAACCGCCGGACCAGGAGCGGCCTCATCGATCCCTGGCCGGTGAACGCGTCGGCGATGCGTCGCGGCGCGCGGGCCGGTATGCGGGACACGAGATCGTGCGCCGCCCTCAATCGATGCTCCGGCGCCAGGCTATGTTGCGGGGTCAGAACAAGGGCGCCGTCATTCATCGTTTTTGGTCAAACCGGCCGTAGCGCAAGCTTTGAGAAGATTCGAGATTGAGCAAGCCAAGCCACACAAGCCGCCGGTCTGGACCGGCGGCTCGCATTCAACCGCGACCGATCTCAGGTCGCGGGCTTGATCGACGTCGCATCCATCTTGTCGCCGGCCTTGCTGTAGCTGACCGTCACCTTCTCGCCGACCTTGAAGTCGGAGAGCTTCATGCTCTTCGGCGCCATGTAGGACGAGCCATTGTCGAGAGTGATCATGTCCTTGGACATGTCTAGGCTCTTGATCGTGCCGGTCGCATCGGCCGCATAGGCGACGGACGCCGCACCCAGTAGCGCTGCCGCCAACGCGGCGCCTGCAATCATTCGCATAGTGCTTCTCCGTTTCTGACAAGAAGCGTGACTACGTCAAAGCGTATGACCTCCCTGGCGTACTCACGCCTGGCGCGATGGTAGGCACGCGACGCGTAACCGCACGCTGGCCGGCGAATTAATTTTTGTTCATGGGCGCGCGATCAGACCCGCCGCACGCGGTCGCGCTGATTTATCTGCGCCGCGCAAGCGGGCGCCCGGCATTGTGGAAAAAGCTTAATCCGCCGGCCAAAGTCCGGATAGGCGCTGAGGCGCATGTTCTTCCTTCTGACCGCTCGATGCGGTCGCTCGCTAACGGCTGGATCTGCCGTCTGCGGAGGGCGCAATGACAAAGCCGAAGCTCAGTCCGAGGGAAATTGTCCAGCGGCTGCAGATGATCGATGCGTTGACGATCGAGGGCATGCCCGTCGCCGAAGCCGTCCGCTCGGCCGGCGTGCTCCCGGCTGAATATGACCGCTGGCGCATCGAATACAACGGGCTTTGCCGGACGCTCGGGCCGCTCGTCGGCGGCTCGCCAAGGCTCTTGAAGACGACGCGCCGCGCCGCCCGCAGCACTGCGAGCAAGTCGACCAAGTAATTCGTGCTTCGATTGCTGCGTGGATCGCCCGTGGCGTGCTCAGCCGCGGAGCGACAAACGGCCGCGCTCATGCCATGTTGGCCGCGCCGGTCAACCGCGTCGCGAAGAGCGCGCTAAACCCCGGCTTATGACAAAGAGGTCCGGACAATGATCTATGAGCTTCGTATCTATCGCTGTGTCCCGAATCGCCTGCCGGCCTTGCTCAGGCGGTTCGAGACCGTGACGTTACGGATCTGGCAGAAGCACGGGATCCGCCAGGCCGGCTTCTGGACGACCATGATCGGCGAATCCAATCAGGAGCTCACCTATCTTCTAGAGTGGGAATCGTTGGCGGAGCGCGAGCAAAAGTGGACCGCCTTCGTCACCGACCCGGAATGGATCAAGGCGCGCGACGAAACCGAGAAGGACGGGCCGATCGTGGCAACCCTGTCGAACTCGATCCTGCAGCCGACGACGTTCTCGAGCGTGCGTTAGATATCCGCAGGCTCGCGCGATGATCCATGAGCTTCGCGTCTATCGGTGCGTTCCGAATCGCCTGCCGGCCTTGCTGAAGCGGTTCGAATCGGCGGCGCTGCGGCTTTGGGACAAGCACGGCATCCGCGAGGCCGGCCTCTGGACGACCATGATCGGGGAGTCCAATAACGACCTTATCTACCTGCTGGCGTGGGAATCGCTCGCCGAGCGCGAACGAAAATGGTCCGCATTCACCACCGATCCCGAATGGGTCGAGGCGCGAAAAGAGAGCGAAAAGGACGGGCCGATCGTCGCGAATGTGAGAAGCTCGATCCTTGAGCCCGCTTCATTCTCGAGCGAGCGATAGCCCGGCTTTCTCCGCCATAGGCCTTAGACTGTGCGGCCTCTGACGGCGCGAACGATCCAGATCAACAAACAGGCGCCGATAAACCCAAGAACCAGGTAGCCGATCCATCCGCCCAGGACGATCCCAAAAAAGCTGAGAATGGCGCTCGCGATCGCGGCGCCAACGACGCCGAGCACGATATTCATCAGCAATCCCATATCGCTCTTCATGAATTGCTCGGCCAGCCAGCCAGCAATCCCGCCGATGATAATGGCCGCGATCCAACCGACTTCTGCATCTGCCATGGCGCTTCTCCCGAGATAGAACTGCAGCCTCGCAGTATTCGGGGGCAGTTAGCAAGAGGCTATGCTCTCGATAGTGGAGCTGACCGAGAGGCTTTCCTCACCCCACGATCTCGTTGCCGGAGAACCACTGCGCGACTTCCGCCGCCGCGGTCTCCGGCGCGTCGGAGCCGTGGACGGAGTTCTCGCCCATGGACAGCGCGAAATCCTTGCGGATCGAGCCGGGGGCGGCCTTCTCCGGGTTGGTCGCCCCCATCACGTCGCGATAGCGCTGGATCGCGTCCTCGCCTTCGAGCACCTGCACCACGACCGGCGCCGCGGTCATCATCTCGACCAATTCGCCGAAGAACGGGCGCTCGCGATGCACGCCATAGAACGTCTCGGCCTCGGCGCGCGTCATGTGGACACGCTTTTGCGCCACGATGCGCAGCCCCGCGGCCTCGATGCGCTGATTGACGGCGCCCGTCAGGTTGCGCCGGGTGACGTCGGGCTTGAGGATCGAGAACGTGCGCTGAACGGCCATCGGCTGTCGGGTCTCTTTGCGGGTTTGTCGGGAGAAGCGGCGCGCTTATAGCCGCCGCTCCGTGCGGGAGCAAGGCGGGTGTAAACAAGCGCTGGCTTCCGTTCCCGGGTCTGGGTGCTGATCATGTGCATGATGGACTGGCTCGAAAATGCGTTCCTGCGGTATGGTCCAAGCTGACGAAGGCCAGTCATGCACGGAAAGCAAATCGAAATGCCGAAGCTCATCGCCGCCGCGGTCGTCGCTCTCGTCCTCATGGGCGTGTCCGCTCGCGCGGACCAGCAGGTTTGGGAGATGAAGGACTGGCCCGGCGACATCGACCTCATCCCTTGCAGCGCCTGGAGCAAATCCGCTGACGGCACCTGGGTCCTGCACGGCGCGGTCAAGCTCGGCTCGGAGACCCTCGAGAACATCGGCGTCAAGGGCGACGCCGCCGCGCACAAGCTCGACCGGACGTGCGGCGGCAAGAAGTGATGGTGGAAACGGGCCGACTTCTGATCGCCTGACTACTCCCGAGCCCGGTCCTGCAGGCGCCTGAGCCGCACGTAGAGCGCGCCCGACCCGCCGTGGGCGCGTCCGGCCTCCTCGAAGCCGAGCACGACGGAGCGCATGTCGGTCTCGCGCAGCCAGTGTGGGACCAACCTTCTCAGCACGCCGCGTTCGCTGGTCCATGGGCCTGTCTCGCCCAGCGGTCCGCCCTTGCCGGTGACGACGATCACCAGCCTTGCGCCGCGCGCCTGCGAGTGGCGCAGGAATCCGCGCAGAGCCTGGTGCGCCTCGGCCTGGGTGAGCCCATGCAGGTCGAGCGCAGCGTCGATCGCGCCCCGCCCGCGGGAGAGATCGCGCTTGAGGCGCCGTTCGATCGTCGCCAGCGGCGGCGCGGGCCGCTTCGACGGCGGGCTTGGCGGCGCCTCGGCCGCCGCTGGCGCGGGGGCGGCCGCCGGCTCGCTGGCGCGAGGGTTCGACGGCGTCGGCAGGGCGGCGCCGCGGCGCCGCTCGACCCCGCGCGCGACCTCGGTCCAGAGCGCGATCTCGTCATCGCTCAGACGCCTCAGGCGATGCGGTCGGTGCGTCGTCTCCTTCACGGCTCGTCCTCGTGCGGAAGGAGCACGACGAACTTGCCCTTGTGCCTGATGGCGCCGGCGCGCGCGCCTGCCGCCTCGCCGCTGCCGAAGAAGAGGTCGGCGCGCGCCGGTCCCACAATCGCCGAGCCGGTGTCCTGGGCGATCATGAGCCGGCGGAACGGCCGCGGCGTCTCGTCCGCCCAGGGCAATAGAGCGTCGATCCAGAACGGCAGGCCGTAAGCCCAAATCGCCCGGTCGACCGCAATCGAGCGCAGCGGGGTCAGCGCAACGCCGGCGCCGGCGACCGGGCCGAGCCGAGGGTCGAAATCCTCGACGAGCTTGAAGAACACGAATGAGCGATTGCGTCGCATCAAGTCCAATCCCCGCTCGACGTCGTTGCGCAGCCACGCCTTGAGGCTCGAGAGGGACATGGCGCTCTCGGAGATCTCGCCGGACTCGATCAGGATCCGTCCGATCGAGGTGTAGGGCAAGCCGTTGCGCCCGTCGTAGGCGAGGCGCGCCCGCCGTCCATCGGGAAATTCGACCTGAGCCGAACCCTGCACCTGAATGAGGAACGCCTCGACGGCGTCTCGCAGCCAGGCGATGGGGCCGAGGCACTCCGCTTCGATCTGCGCCCGATCGGCGTAGGGGACCAGCGAGCCGTTGCGGAGGCGTCTGGCGGCGCCGATTCCCTCGGGGAATCCCGCCGGGGCCGCATCGGGAGCAAAGCTGACGAGATCGGCCGGCCGCGCCAGGATCGGCCAGCGGAACTCCTCCGTCTCGACCGCCGAAGCGCGGACGCGCGGCTCGTAATATCCGGTCAGAAATCCTGGGCCATCTTCGGCAATGATGCGGAAAGGTCGAAATCGCGTCTCGAAGAACCGCCGCGCGTCTCGCTCGGCCGAGACGGTCGCCCCAAGCGCCGCTGTGGCGGCCGCAATCAATCCGGGAGAAGCCGGCCGGGCCGGTCGTGGGCTCGCTCCACCCGCGCTCGAGCGTGAGCGCCGAGCGCTCGAAAGCGCGGAACCCCGCCAGGTGGTCGTCATCCTCCCAGCCCGCGAGAGTTTCAAACCCGAGCGTCTCGAGGCGGACTCGCACCGCGATTTAGCGTTGCGGCGCGGCTCCGCTGTCCGGTTCCGTCGCCGTCAACATCCAGTTCGGGTCGCGCGAGCGAATGTCACGGGCGAAAGTCCACAAGTCGATATGGTCGGCGACAGCATTCGCCGATCCGTCGACGACCTCGCCTTGGGCATCGCGAGTGACGGAGGCGAGCTTGGCGGCAAAACGTACTTTGAGCTGCGCCATTGAGTCGGCGAGTTGAGCCCCGACGATGGTGGCGTCGTCGATCGACACGACGGTCGTCGTCATCGTCTGTCCCGCGGCCGCGCGGCTGCGTATTGCGTTGTCGAAATTGGCGAAGGCTTCGGGCGCCACGAGATTGCGCAACGTCGCCGTATCGCCGGCGGCGAAGGCATGAACGACCATGTCGTAGGCAGTCCGGCCGCCGGACAGAAAGCCCTGCGGCGAGAAGCCGCGATCCGCCGTGGCGATGGCGTCGAGGCCGCTCCAGACCACCGGGTTGGCGTCGGCGACGCCCTTCCAGCGATCCGCGGCAGGCGGCTGGGCAAGCACGGACGGCGCCCCGTCCGGCTGGGCGACTGGCGGGGCCGAAGGCGCCGGGATCCGGCGCAGCGGAGCCAGAAGGCCGCCCGGTTGACGCTCGGAATCCTGGCGGACGCCAAGCACGGAGCGTAGCTTATAGGCGACGAACAGGGCGACAAGCGCGAATATGACGGTCGGTAGATCAATCTCCGGCATCGCTGTTAAGCTCCTTGCTGCCCGCGGCAATGCGTCCCGCCGGCGACGCGCCGGCCACATACCTAGGCGCAAGCAAGCGTTTTGGCTAGGAGCAGGTCCGACGCGCGGCGTCTCGGGGGCGTGGCCGGCCGGCGCGGTTCTACTCATCACCACTGTTCCGGGAGCATAAGAATGCGGCGCGACAGGGCATGAACGGCGCAAACCGGATCGGCGTCGCCGGCGCGGGCGCCTGGGGCATGGCGCTCGCCAACGCCGCCGCCGCTGCGGGTCGAGCCGTCGTCCTGTGGGGCCGCGACGAATCGCGTATGCGCAGCGTTGCGGCGACCGGGCGCAGCGATCGGCTTCCTGGCGTCGTTTTGTCGCCCGCGGTCGTCGCGACGTCGGATCTTTACGATCTCGCTCGTTGCGATGCGATTCTGCTAGCGACCCCGGCTCAATCGAGCCGCGAAATGGCGACCCGGCTCACCGGGGTTCCGGGATCTGCGCCGCTTGTGTCCTGCGCCAAAGGCATCGAGCGGGTCACGCATGCCTTCATGACCGAGGTCCTGGGCCAAGCGGCGCCCGGGCGACAGACGGCGATTCTCTCCGGGCCCTCCTTCGCCGCCGACGTCGCCGCCGGCCTTCCGACGGCAGTGACGCTGGCCTCGATCGATGAGAGCCTCGCGCGCGCCCTCTGCGACGCGCTGCGCGGACCGAACCTGCGCCTCTATCATTCGACCGACGTTCGCGGCGTCGAGATCGGCGGCGCGGCGAAGAACGTGCTCGCGATCGCCTGCGGCGTCGCGGCCGGTCACGGCCTCGGAGCAAGCGCGGTCGCCGCCTTGATCGCGCGCGGTTTCGCCGAACTGCGCCGTTTCGGCGAGGCGTTCGGGGCGCGGGGGTCGACGCTGATGGGGCTTTCGGGGCTCGGCGATCTGGTGCTGACCTGTTTCTCGCCGCAATCGCGCAACTTCGCCTTCGGCCAGGCGCTCGGGCGAGGGGTGAGCGTGGCGGAAGCGGGAGCGGGCGGGCTCGCCGAAGGCGTCTTCACCGCCCTTGCGCTGATCGAGTTGGCGCGCGAGCGCGGCGTCGAAATGCCGATCGCCAGTTGCGTCGAGGGTTTGATCGAGGGCTCCCTGGACGTGTCGGGCGCTGTCGAGGCGCTGCTCGCACGTCCGCCGAAGGGCGAGGAATGAGGGGACGCGCTTTGCAATCCGGGCGCGCCTCGCTTATGGCGAGAAGGTCGCCTGCGTCGATTCGACGCACAGTCCGGAACCGCGCCAGAATCGCTCCTCGCGCCGTCCTGTTCGAGAGCGTCAGCGTGACATCCCGACTTCCGGGCGCGTGCAAACGACTGGAGTGAGCCATGGCGCACTGGCTGTTCAAGAGCGAGCCCTCGGCGTGGTCGTTCGACAAGCTGGCGCGCCTCGGCGCCGCCGGAACGGACTGGAGCGGCGTCCGCAATCATTCCGCCAAACTCAACATGCAGGCGATGAAAGTCGGCGAGCAGGGGTTTTTCTACCATTCCAACGAGGGCAAGGCGATCGTCGGAATCGTTGAGGTCTGCAAGGCTTATCGGCCCGATCCGACCGACCCGAGCGGCAAATTCGGCATGGTCGATATTCGCGCCGTGCGTCCCCTGCCGCGGCCGGTCACGCTCGAAGAGGCCAAGAGCGACAAGCGATTGGCCGAGATGGCGCTCGTCACCAATTCGCGCCTGTCGGTGCAGCCGGTGACCGACGCCGAGTGGGCGCATGTCTTGAAACTCGGCGGCGCCTGACGCCAATCGAGGCGCGCCTCTCCCGTCTCGATGGCCTAAGACCAAAGGATTGCCCGGCGCCGACTTGTCGGGTTTCCCCGCGATGGGGCATAAACGCCTTGAAGCGCACCCCGTGCGGGACGGAAGTCCCGCGCGCCCGGATTGCTCGGGAGGAGCCCATGTCCGACAAGGCTTATGACGTTCCCGCCGAATGGGCGAAGCGCGCTTGGGTGAACGCGGCCAAGTATGAGGAGATGTACAAGCGCTCGCTCGCCGACCCGAACGGGTTCTGGGCTGAGCACGGGAAACGGATCGACTGGTTCACCCCTTTCTCGAAGGTCAAAAACACCTCGTTCGACGCGCACAATGTCTCGATCAAATGGTTCGAAGACGGCGTCACCAACGTCGCGCATAATTGCATCGACCGCCATCTGCCCAAGCGGGCAAACCAGACCGCGATCATCTGGGAAGGCGACGATCCTTCGAAGTCCAAGCACATCACCTATGCGGAGCTGGCCAGTCGGGTCGGGCATTTCGCCAATGTGCTGAAGGGCCACGGGGTCAAGAAGGGCGACCGGGTCACGATCTACCTGCCGATGATTCCCGAGGCGGCTTACGCGATGCTCGCTTGCGCTCGCGTCGGCGCAATCCACTCGATCGTGTTCGGCGGCTTTTCGCCCGACGCCCTCGCGGGCCGCATTGCGGACGCGAAATCCGATGTCGTCATCACTGCCGACGAGGGCCTGCGGGGAGGCCGGAAGGTGCCGCTCAAGGCCAACGTCGACGCCGCGATTGAGAAAGCGGGTGGGGTCAAGACGGTAATTGTCATCCGACACACCGGCGGCGACGTCGGCTGGCGGCCCGGGCGAGATGTGTGGCTGCATGAAGCTGAAAAGGCGGTGACCGCGCACTGCCCGGCCGAGCCGATGAAAGCAGAGGATCCCCTCTTCATCCTCTACACGTCGGGTTCGACCGGCGCGCCTAAAGGCGTGGTGCACACGACCGGCGGTTATCTCGTCTTTGTTTCAATGACCCATCAGTATGTCTTCGACTATCACGATGGCGATATTTACTGGTGCACGGCCGACGTCGGGTGGGTGACCGGCCACAGCTATATCGTCTACGGGCCTCTCGCCAACGGCGCGACGACGCTGATGTTCGAGGGCATACCCAACTATCCGTCGATGAGCAGGTTCTGGGAAGTCATCGACAAGCACAAGGTGAATATTTTCTACACCGCGCCGACCGCGATCCGCTCGCTGATGAGCGCGGGCGAGGAGCCGGTCAAGAAAACCAGTCGCGCCTCTCTGCGCCTCTTGGGTTCGGTCGGCGAGCCGATCAATCCGGAGGCCTGGGAGTGGTATTATCGCGTGGTCGGGGACAGTCGCTGCCCGATCGTCGACACGTGGTGGCAGACCGAAACCGGCGGCATATTGATTACGCCGCTGCCCGGGGCCATCAAGCTCAAACCCGGGTCGGCGACAAAGCCGTTCTTTGGCGTCATTCCCGAGATCGTTGACGCTGCCGGCAATGTTCAGGAAGGCGCCTGCGAGGGGAATCTGGTCCTCGCCGATTCATGGCCCGGTCAGTCGAGGACGGTTTTCGGCGACCATGCTCGGTTTGTGAACACCTACTTCGCCTCCTACCCCGGCAAATACTTCACCGGCGATGGCGCGCGGCGCGACGCCGACGGCTATTACTGGATCACGGGGCGTGTCGACGACGTCATCAATGTCTCAGGACATCGCATGGGAACGGCGGAAGTCGAGAGCGCCCTTGTCGCGCACCCGAAAGTGTCGGAAGCGGCGGTCGTCGGCTATCCGCACGACATCAAGGGGCAGGGCATTTATGCTTACGTCACCTTGATGGCGGGCGAGGAACCGACCGAGGAGCTTCGCAAGGAATTGGTCGCCTGGGTTCGAAAGGAGATCGGACCGATCGCCTCGCCCGACCTTATCCAGTTCGCGCCCCTCTTGCCGAAGACCCGCTCGGGCAAGATCATGCGCCGAATTCTGCGCAAGATCGCGGAGAACGAATATGGTTCGCTCGGCGACACCTCGACGCTGGCCGATCCGGCCGTCGTCAGCGATCTCATCGACAAGAGGCAGAACCGGGGTAAGAACTGACCTGAAATCTTCAGTCTGGCCTTCAGTCGCGGCAGCCCAACGGGCGGCCGACCGTCATGACGCGATCAGCAACTCTTGGGCCGTTTCGATCTTGGTCGCCAGTATGACCGCCTGCGTCCGGCTCTCGACGCCGAGCTTTTGCAAAATCGCGGACACGTGGGCCTTCACGGTCGCCTCGGAGACGCTGAGTTCGTAGGCGATCTGCTTGTTGAGCAGACCCTGCGACAACATCATCAAAACCCGGATTTGCTGCGGGGTCAGCGAAGCAAGTCGTCGCGCCATGGCGCTCGACTCGCGGTTGGCCTGGGAGGCCGGATCGAAATCGGGCGGCGTCCATCGACCGCCCTCGAGCACCTGCGCGATCGCGGCGCGCATGGTTTCAAGCGAATTCGACTTCGGAATATAGCCCGACGCGCCGAATTCCATGCAATGGCGGATGACAGCGCGGTCTTCATTTCCCGAAACGACGACGACCGGAGTGGAGGGACGCTCCGAACGCAGGAACAAGAGTCCGGAAAAGCCTCGGACCCCAGGCATGGTCAAATCGAGCAGCACGAGATCGGTGTCGGGCGAGGCTTCAAGCGCCGCGGCCATGCTGTCGAAATCATGCGCAACCGCGATCTTGGCGTCCGGGGCCGCCGCGAGCACCGCCTGACGCAACCCGCCGACGACGAGCGGATGGTCATCGGCAATGAGGACGCGAAAGGCGCTCCCCTCGCTCATCGTTTCCTCCAGCGCGTCGGGGCGGGAATTGCTGATCTGACCATCGCCGCCACGCCTCACCGCCTCCGCTCGATCATCGAGGGCAGGCGATCAAGCTGCCGTAAAGCTTCGGTGAGCGCGATTGTCGCGGCGACGCCCACGTTGAGGGAGCGCAGCCGGGGCCGAATAGGGATGACGAGCCTCATGTCGGCCGACGCGCCGACGGCCTCGGGCACTCCGGCCGACTCACGTCCCACGAGAATGATATCCCCTTCACGAAAGGCAAAATCCCAAAGACAGGTTTCGCCCTTCGTGGTCAATAGCACGAGGCGGCGCCGGTTGGACGCCCGCCAGGCCGCGAACTCAGTCCAGGAATTGTGAGTTGTGATCGTCAAGGCGTCGAGATAGTCCATCCCGCCGCGCCGGAAGCGGCTGTCATTGATTCGAAATCCTGCCGGCTCGATGATGGCCGCGTCGACGCCAAGACAGGCGCAGGTGCGTATCATCGCACCCGCGTTTTGGGCGATATCGGGCTCAAACAACGCGAGCAGGAGAGGCGGGGGCGGCTCGGCCATGGCGCCTCGCAATTACAAGCGCCGGGCAAAAAACGAAAGGGCCGCGTCGCGCGCCGCAAACCGCGCCTTTGCGTCGCTCTCGCCTATGGACATCCAATTCGATCAATGCGAAAAACCGCGTCGAACGTTGACCTGCGCCGAGGCGCAATGATCGACGACGCCGGAACCGCGCCGGTTGCAATGTGGGGGCAGTTGCCGGATAGACAGCCCGACATCGCGTGATGCCCGTGGGCGCCGCGCCGGGATGAACGTTGAGGGTTGAATTGACTAGCGCTGCGACCATCGATGGACCAACTTGCGTGGGCAGCCTGTCAGCCGATCCGACTGCCGCCGCCGCAGTTGATGTTGCCGGGCGGCGCCTCGGGCGACCCCAATACGCCAGTTCATAGCCCTAACGACAATCAGAGACCCATGACATGAGCGGCCCCTCGACTTACGTTCCCAAAAGCGCAATCGGGCGTTGGTTCGAATCGCGTCTTCCCTTGATGGGTTTGGTTCATTCCTCGTTTATCGCCTATCCGGTTCCACGCAACCTGAACTACATGTGGACGTTTGGCGCAATTCTATCCTTCATGCTGGTTGCTCAGATCGTCACCGGCGTTGTGCTTGCCATGCATTACGTCCCGTCTGCGACTCTGGCGTTTTCGTCGATCAATGACACGATCATGCGGGACGTCAACTACGGCTGGATGATCCGGTACATGCATTCGAACGGCGCTTCGCTGTTCTTCCTCGCCGGTTATATTCATATGTTTCGCGGCCTCTACTATGGTTCCTTCAAGCCGCCGCGCGAGCTGCTGTGGATTATCGGCGTTATCATCTACTTCCTGATGATGGCGACCGCATTCATGGGTTACGTTTTGCCCTGGGGTGCGATGAGCTTCGCGGGCGCGACCGTCATCACCAATCTCACCTCGGCAATCCCGTGGGTCGGGAACTCGATCGCCCATTGGCTGTGGGGCGGATTTGCGGTCGGCGGGCCAACGCTCACTCGATTCTTTTCGCTCCACTATCTTCTGCCGTTCATCATCGCCGCTTTCGTCGGGCTGCATGTCTGGGCGTTGCATGTCGCCGGGCAGAACAACCCGGACGGAGTTGAAGTCAAAAATGTAGAGCGAGACACGGTCGCCTTCACCCCTTACGCGACGATCAAGGACGTGCTGGGCCTATCGGTCTTTCTGATCCTCTACGCTTGGCTCGTCTTCTATATTCCCAACTATCTCCTCGATGCGGACAATTCGAATATCGCCAATCCGCTGGCGACGCCGGCGCACGTCGTGCCTGAATGGTACTTGCTGCCGTTCTACGCAATGCTGCGCGCAATCCCGAACAAGCTCATGGGCGTGATCGTGCTGTTCGCTGCGATCGTCGTGCTTGCCTTGATTCCATGGCTCGACCGGTCGCCGGTCAAGTCCGCGAAGTACCGGCCGGCATACCGTTTTTTCTTTTGGGTGTTTGTTCTGATCTGTATCGGTCTCGGCTATCTCGGTTCGCAAGAGCCGACGGAGGGGCTGGCGTTGATCGCGCGCATTTTCACTTTCGGTTATTTCGCTTTCTTCCTCATCATCATGCCTGTTCTGAGCTTTACCGAGAAGACCAAGCCGATCCCGACGTCGATTGCCGACGCGGTGCTGGCGAAGACGAAGACTGCGGCGGTCGCCGCCGGCTGATGCGCGACCGCTCCCGAGGAATTCCAACCATGATCCGTGTCAAGTTCTCGGCCCTCGCCTTCGCGGCCATGGCGCTCGTCGCCACGAGCGGGCTTGCCGCGCTCGCGCAGGGGGCGGCCGACCAACCTAACCCGCCTCGACAGGACTGGTCCTTCTCCGGCATGTTTGGAATTTACGACAAGGCGCAACTGCAGCGCGGATTCCAGGTCTACAAGGAAGTCTGCAGCACCTGTCACGCGCTCAGTATTCCCTTCCGCACCCTCGCCGATCCTGACGGTCCCGGCTTCAGCGAGGATCAGGTCAAGACGCTCGCCGCGACTTACCAGGTCACCAACGCCGAACCGAACGATAAAGGCGAAATCTTCAAGCGTCCTGCGACGCCGGCCGACCTCATCCCTCGTCCGGAAGCCTATCCGAACGATCAGGCCGCGGCCGCGGCGCTCGGCAAGGCGCCTCCGGATATGGCGCTCTTGGCCAAGGCGCTGAAATACGAGCGCGGCTTTCCATGGTTTGTCTTCGACGCGCTGCCTGGCCTGGAATATCAGGAGATGGGCGCCGATTACATCCACGCGATCCTGACCGGCTATACGAAGCCGGACGACCTGCAGTGGAACTTATACTACCCCGGGCACAAGATCGCGATGCCGCAGCCGATCACCAACGGCGCCGTTGACTACAAGGATGGCACGCCCCCGACGCTGGATAATTACGCCAAGGACGTTGCCGCGTTTCTAAGTTGGGCGGCAGAACCCAACCTTGTCGAGCGCAAGAGAATCGGCCTTCGGGTGCTGATCTTCCTTTTGGTGTTGGCGACGCTGCTTTACTTCACCAAGAAGCGGATCTGGGAGTGGGTGCATTAGCGGCCCGCGGCTGGCCCTGACCCCGGTTCAACCCCGGTCGCGTTCGGCGCACGCTGCCGTTCGATCTCACGCCACGGCGGCGTCAGTCCGGCGCGCTTCGAGTGAAGGCGTCGCCGCTCGGAAATAAAGCGGCTCGACGAAGAGGGGGGCCCCATGGTCAAGGCAATCGTCGGAGTGATCGGAGGCTCGGGCGTCTATCATCTTCCCGGCCTGACCGACCTGCGCGAAGAGCAAATCGCGACGCCGTGGGGCGATCCTTCCGACTCGCTGCGATTCGGACGCGTCGGCCAGACGCAGGCGGTGTTCCTCGCGCGCCACGGCCGTGGGCATCGCTTGTCGCCTTCGACAATCAACTATCGCGCCAATATCGACGCCTTGAAGCGGGTCGGCGTCACCGACATCATCGCGCTTTCCGCCTGCGGATCGTTTCACCGCGACCTCTATCCCGGCATGTTCGTGATGATCGATCAGTTCGAGGACCGCACCTATCGGCGCCAGACGAGCTTCTTCGGCGACGGCTGCGTCGCGCATGTCTCGATGGCGCATCCGATCGCTCCGCTGCTGCGCCGCCGCCTCGTCGCGGCGGCCAAAGCCGAGAACGTTCCCTTCCGTGAAGGAGGAACTTACGTCTGCATCGAAGGTCCACAGTTTTCGTCGCTCGCCGAGTTCGATCGGCTTTCAGGCGCGCGGCGCCGATGTCATCGGCATGACGGGGGCGACGGAGGCGAAATTGGCGCGCGAAGCGGAAATCTCCTACGCGACGGTCGCCATGGTCACCGATTATGACTGCTGGCACGAAGAACATGGCGCGGTCGATGTCGCAGCGGTGATCAAGGTCATGGCGGACAACGCGGATCGGGCAAGCGCGGTCGTCGCGCGCACCCTGCGCGACTTTCCGGCCGATCACGAGGCCTGTCCGGTCGGATCGGACCGCTCGCTCGAGTTCGCCATCATTACTCAACCTCCGAATCGCGATCCGGAGGTTGTGAAAAAGCTCGACGCGGTCGCCGGACGCGTGCTTCGCGCCGCCTGAAGGTCTCGCGATCCGCGCCAGTCCGCCCTTCGGCTTGCATGACTTCGGACATTCAAACTAGATGAGTGCATTCCGAGACGAGTGCGGCGCAGCGATTGTCGCTTGACGATCTCTGAAACCTCGAGGGACCGATGATCAAGGAAGCGTTTGAGCGTTTGCTGTTCGCTTGCCGATTTCTGCTGGCCCCGCTCTATCTCGCTCTTGCGGTCAGCCTCGTCGCCTTGATGTACAAAAGCGGCCTGCACCTCTATCAGATGCTCACTCAACTGACCAATATGAGTGACGAGGATGTCCTGCTCTCGGACCTGGCGATCGTCGACATGACGCTGACCGCCTCGCTCGTGGTTATCGTCTTTCTGTCCGGCTATGCCAATTTTGTCGCGCCGGTCGCGGTGCGCGAAAACGACGGAAGACCACACTGGATCTCGCAGATCGACTTCAGCGAGCTGAAGCTCAAGCTGATGGCCTCGATCGTCGCCATTTCGGGGATCAAGCTGCTCGAGGGCTTCATGAATATCGAGCATCAATCCGACCGCGAGCTCTATTGGCTGGTGGGGATTCACGTGACCTTTGTGTTCTCGACGCTGTTCCTGGCGTTGGCCGATCGCTTCGCCTACCACTCGCGGCGTACCGGGGACGATCTCGAAGGCGTCTAGGGGGCTTTCGGCTCTTGGGGATGGCGTGACCAGGTTCTTCACGATTTTGTAAGCCGGCTTTGAAAAGGGTCTTTTGGGGCCGCCAATGGATTGTTAAGGATCGGGCCATGCACGGTCGTCTTTTCGGGCGGACGCAATCGGTGGGTCTGGCGCTTGGCGCGGCCCTGCTCACGGCCGACTGCGCCGGTCCGACCCCGCCCGTCCGCGCCCGGCCATGATCCACGGGCGTGACGTCGATCGACGGCGCCAATGTCCAGCTCGCCTCGTTCGAGCACTCGGCCTTCCCCTACCATGGTTTGATCCCGAACTATCAGGAGACGGGCAAGACCCGGCCGTTCCTGGATGTCGACGACAATGGCCGGCTGGGCCATTCCTCGCCGCGGGGCGGGATCCACTGGGAAGACCAGACCTACAGCGACCGCAGCGTGCTGCTCGCGGCGCCGCAGTCCTTCGATCCCGCCCGGCCGGGGGTGATCATCGTCTTCTTTCACGGCAACATGGCGACGCTGTCGCGCGACGTCATCGCCCGGCAGCAGATCGTGCGCCAGCTCGCCGATTCGGGCCTCAACGCGGTGCTGGTCGCGCCGCAGCTCGCAGTCGACGCCCAGGATTCGAGCGCCGGGCGGTTCTGGTCGCCGGACGGGTTCGCCTCCTTCCTCGGCGAGGCGGAGGCGAAGCTCGGCGAGCTCTATCCCAACGCGCGGGGCGCGTTCCGCCGCATGCCGGTGGTCATCGCCGCCTATAGCGGCGGCTATCTGCCCGCGGCCTATTCGCTCGCGGTCGGCGGCGATCAGAGCCGCATCCGCGGCGTCGTCCTGCTCGACGCGCTCTATGGCGAGCGCGACAAGTTCGCCCGGTGGGTCGAGGGCCCCGGCCGCAACGGCTTCTTCGTCAGCGCCTATTCGACCTCGACCCGGGCGGACAACGAGGCGATCCGAGCCGAGATCGAGGCCGACGGGATCGCCACCGTGAGCGGCCTGCCGGCGTCGCTGACCCCGGGCGTCGTCGCCTTCGTCGACGCCGGGTCGGTCGACCATAACGACTTCGTCACCTCGGCCTTTGGCGGCACGCCGCTGCGCGACATCATCTCCCGCCTTGGCGGCTAGGGCGGGCCGCTCTTCCAAACCACGGCGAAACTTAGCCAAATCCAGCAAAAGCCAGCCAAGGGCCAGCAAAGGCGATCAAAGAAAAAGGCTTGTATCGGCTTCTTTTCCCTTGGCGGAAATGAGCCTTTTCAACGAGTTGCGCCGACTGCCGGCCGTTTTTGGTTCCTCTTGGCCTCGCCGCATTTAAACTCACGCCCGCAGCGTGGATTTCTCCCGGGGCATGGTGAGGAGCCTACCACAATTTCCGTTTTCCAGGAAGCAAAAAATCCGATGACCGAGAGAGTCGAAACCGGCGCGTGCTTTTGCGGCGCCATCGCGGCGGAGCTTACGCGGCGACCCGTTCTGGATCTGCTACGATCACGATGACGACTGTCGCCGGGCGGTCGGCGGTCCCCTGAATGTCTGGGTCGGCTATCGGCCCAACGAGTTCCGGCTCACTCGCGGCGCGCCCAAATCGTTTTCGAAGACGAAAGGCGTCGTTCGAACATTTTGCCCGGACTGCGGGACGTCCATCGCCTACCGCGACGAAGGGCTCGACAACGAGCTTTATGTGTCGATTGGGTTCCTGGACCATCCGGAGCGATTCGAACCTCAGGCCCACGCCTACTGGGAGATGAAATTGCCCTGGGTGAAATTCTCAGACGATCTTCCGAAGGCGGCAGGCTACACGCGACAACGCGATTCCGCGCTCGGCTATCCCTCGAAACGAGGCCCGCCCCCGACGTCATGAGCGTGGACGCGTATTTCAGCGTCGCACGCTCTGCGCAGGCATGACTTGGGAAAATCGATCCATATCGCCCGATTTCCGGGCGCAGAAAGCGCCTTCCGCAGCTTGCGCGGCGCCCCAGCTCAGAGGCGCGCGCAAGACTGCGGTCGGGCCGCCGACGGGATCGATGGCCGTCGGTTTTAGTCCACGGCTTCCGGCGTCTTCGCCAGGCCCTTCAGCGCATCGCGCTCGAGCAGCGCCGGCACATAGGCGTGAATGCCAGGCTGCAGATCCTGCAACGAGACAAAACGCCCGTCCGCCAACCTGAGACCGTCGCGATAAAGGCCGGCCTCGCGCTGAGCGAAGGTCGTTTCCGCCTCCGCGCCGACGCGCAACGCCGTCTGCAACGCAGGCGGAATATCGGTCAGCATCACCTTGGTGTCGCACTGCATGCAAACTGCGGTTCGGGGGTCGCCTGCCGAGGCGAAGCCGATCGAACCGCTAGGGAAACGCGTCGTCGTGTACAGTTCGCCCTCACGGGCGGGACGCGATCCATACATCTCCAACGAATAGTCGCACATGACAGGCTCCTGCGCTTTGTGAGCCCCCCAGTTCCGTCGCGGAATCAACGTTGCGATCGTTGTTTGGTTCCAAACGCTAGATTGGCATTGGGGCATTAATGAGGGCAAGACCCTCGACGCCTCAATCCGCTGCAGCGCACCAACTTTTTTTGAGCAAATGGTCCTGCTTTTAGTGCAGACGAGGGGCATTCCAGCTTCTCGCGTCCTCGCTTCCCGCATTCGCGATCTCTCCCGCTTCGACTGATCGCCACGGAGCGCCGAATGATTCGACGCGGAAGCGCATCGCCTCCAAACCCGCTGGCCAGCCTGTCGTTTCGAGGCCGGCCTTGGCGACCAGATGACGCACGAATGCGCGCGCGTCGGGAAGCTGACGCCAGACGCTCGGCAGGAACAGCGCGCGGCGCCGTCCGACGCCGAGAACAAGGCCGTCGCGATCCGGTTCGAGCGCGCCGGCAAGCATCGATTCGCTCTCGGCTGGGACGGGACGCGGATGCGAGAGAATCGAGACATCGAGACGCAGCCCGGCGAGATCGCTCTCGCTCAGAGGCGGGAAGCGCGGATCGGCGAAGCCGGCCTGCGCCGTGTTGGCGATTGCATCCTCGATGAGCGGCCGTCTCGGCGCGGGCGAGCCGATGCAACCGCGCAATTGGCCGTTCTCGGACAGCGTGACGAAGGTCGCCCGCCACGACGAAAGCGCAGGCGACTTCGGGTTCACGCTCGGCGCGGGCGGCTTGCCGCGGTTCCGGGCCGCCTCCCCAAGCGCGGACATGCAGGCCGAGAGCAGAAGTTCGCGATCGGCCTCGGCGAGCCGCGCCGAGGCGGAATATTCGAACGCGAACGCGCCGTAGCCGACGACCCGCGACGCGTCGGCGCCGACGTCGGCCGAAGTCGCCAGATGCAGGCTGCTGATGCGCATGTCGCGCTCGGCGGCGACTTCGAGCGCGCCCCTGACGGCCAGGAAGCCGCAGGCTCGGCCCCCGTCGAGCGATTGTGCGTCCAGCGTCTCAATCCGCCGGGCGGTGTCGGCGTCGATCGTTTCGGCGGCTCTTCGATCGAGGAAATGCGAGAGGTCGGAGGAAACGGCGATGACCGTCTCCGGGCCGCCCCAGACGGCGCGCAGCGCCGCGGCGACATCATGCGGAGCGGCGTCGCCGACGAGGATGGGAACGATCTCGAACGGGGCCGGCAGCATCGCCTGGAGCATCACGAGATGCATTTCGAGCGAATGCTCGCCCGCGAACGGCCGGGGATCGACGAAGACGCCCGGCGCCCTGGCGAGCTCGGCGTGCGCAATCGCCGCGACCTGCGCTTCGCCGAGCGGCGTCCGCCATTTCACCGCCGGATGGACCGCGATCCCGCGGAAGGCGACCCGGTGGGCAGGACCGATGATCACGATGCGGCGCGGCGGCTCGGCGCGCTTCGCCCACGGACCGAAGGCGCTCGCCGCCACCGCGCCGGAATAAACGAGGCCGGCATGGGGCGCGATCACGACCTTCGGCGCGACGCCGGCGTCGCGCGCGTCCCGGCGGACCGCTCCGATCAAAGCGTTCAGTTCCTCCGGCGCCGCCGGATAGAACATCCCCGCCACCTGCGCGGGATGGATATCGTTTGTCGGCATGGTCACGCCCGCAATAGTCGCCGGTATAAAATCTAGGCGCGGGCAGGCTCGGGCGCCAGAGCGCCGCATTGCAATTTCACGCCCCAGTCACGACATGACGGCGATCAGGAGGGGCCGGCTTTTAAGCGGCGAAGGAGCATGGGCGCGGACGACAGCGTGAACGTTGGATTTTGGACGAGGCTCGAGGACGGGCGGATCGAGTGCGGCTTATGCCCGCGCTTCTGCAAGATGCGTCCCGGCCAGCGCGGCTTGTGCTTCGTGCGCCGCGCGCGCGAAGACGGCGAGGGCATGGAGCTCACCGGCTACGGCCGTTCGACCGGCTTCTGCGTCGATCCGATCGAGAAGAAGCCGCTCAATCATTTCCTGCCCGGCTCCTCGGTGCTGTCGTTCGGCACGGCGGGCTGCAACCTCGCCTGCGGCTTCTGCCAGAACTGGGACATTTCCAAGAGCCGCGAGACAGCGCGTCTGAGCGCCCACGCAACGCCGGAGACGATCGCGCGCGCGGCCGAGCGGCTCGGGTGCGCGAGCGTCGCCTATACCTACAACGATCCGGTCGTCTTCATGGAATATGCGCTCGACACGGCCGAAGCCTGCCGGGCGAGGGGCGTGAAGAATGTCGCCGTCACCGCGGGCTTCGTCTGTGAGGAGCCGCGCAAGCGCCTCTTCGCCGGGATGGACGCCGCGAACGTCGATCTCAAGGCCTTCACCGAGCGGTTCTACGCCAAACGCTGCGCGGGCGCGCTCGCCCCGGTGCTCGATACGCTCAAATATCTCGTGCACGAGACGAATGTCTGGACCGAGGTCACGACGCTGCTCATTCCCGGCGAGAACGATTCGGACGAGGAGCTCGAGGCGATGACGCGATGGTTCGCGCGCGAGCTCAAGCGCGACGTTCCGCTGCATTTCACCGCCTTCCACCCCGACTATCATATGCTGGAGACGGCTCCGACGCCTTCGGCGACGCTGCAGCGGGCGCGCTCGATTGCGATCAAGAACGGGCTTCATCACGTCTATGTCGGCAATGTCCACGATCCGGCGCGGCAGGCGACGCTCTGCCCGACCTGCGGGGCGCGGGCGATCGAGCGCGATGGCTACACGATCACGGGCTACGCGCTCGACGCCTCCGGCGCTTGCTTAAGCTGTGGGACGAAGATGGCGGGTGTGTTCGCCGCCGAGCCCGGCCAATGGGGCTCGCGGCGGCTGCCGGTCGACATCGAGCGCTACGCCGCGTGAGGGCGCGAGCCGCGGCTCACGTCAGCGCCTCCAGCATCTGATCGTAGGCGCCCGAGGGGATGCGGAAGACGCCGGCGAAGGGCTGGCTCAGCTCGAGAATGAGGAAGAGGGCGCTGCCGACCGCGAACGCGCCCAAGGCAAGCGCGGTCAGCGTGGTGGCGTTGATGCGCGAGAGAAGGCCGTAGCCGCAAAAGAGGATCAGCCCCCACGACACCACGATAACGACCAGCGGCCAGGACACGGAACTCGCCAGCTGGAGCGAAATGAGCAATCGGGTGTGCTCGATCGCTGCGACATCGGCGGAGGCTGCCGCGGCGAATTGCCGCTGCGCCGGCGTCTTGGGATCGAGCGAGGCGACGTATTCGTCCAGTTCCCTGAGGTGCGGAAGCGGCTCCGCGACCCTGAGAGCGTTCGCGGCCTCGCGGATGTTTCCGCCCCACACCATGTCGCGGACCCCTTGCAGCTGCTGTTTCATCCGCGCCCGCGCCGGCGCTGTCTCCGGCCCGAATTCGGCCAGCGCCAGATCGAGCTGAATGGCGCGGGCGGCGAAGGTCTCCATCTCCGATTTCTGGGTCGAGTAGAAGCTGTACGCCGAGCCGACGAGGGTGCCGAGCACGAGCGCCAGCAGAAGCGAGATGAGGCCGACGATCGCGCCGATCATGTCGCGCGAACGGTCCGCGGTGTGCGGCTCCGGCAACAGCTTTTGCAGATAAAGTCCAGCGACGCCGAAAGCGAAGGCGGCCACGGCGACGCCGATGCAGAGCCAAATCGTCCACATGGATCTTCCCTCGCTGAAGCGCGCCGTTGCTTAAGGGCGGCGGGCCCGGCGGTGTCAAGCTGACCCGGCCGCGCTCCGCCCGCGAGCCGGCGCCGGCGCCGCGCTGCGCCGGGCCGCGTCGGTCCTGGGCCGCGGCGCGACTGGCGAGCGCGAGCGCGGCGGCGCGTTCGAGATGGGCGCGCATGCGCGCCGACGCGGCGCCCGGGTCGCGCTCGAGGATGGCCCGCGCGATGGCGCGGTGCTCGCGAACCGAAGCCTCGAGCACCGCCGGCGTCAGGACGTCGCCGACCTGCGCCATGATGAGCGGCAACTGCAGCCGCGCCGCCAGCTCGCGAAGCTGAAGATTGTCGGCAAGCGCCATCACCGCATCGTGGAAGGCGGCGTTCTCCTTGAGATATTCGCAAGCGTTGCGGGCCGCCTCGGCGTAGATCGGCTGGATCGCGGCGGCGAAACGCTCCCGCCGGTCGGGAGCATCCGTCATGGCGGCGAGCCGGGCGGCCAGCGCTTCCATTTCGATCCGGATCAGGAACAGTTCGCGGATCTCGCGCTCGGTGAGCCGCCGCACGACGGCGCCGCGATGGGGCCAATGCTCGATCAGGCCGTCGGCGCTGAGGCGCCTCAGCGCCTCCCGCACCGGGCCGCGGCTTACAACGAAGCGGGCGGTGAGGTCGCATTCGACGAGCCGCGACCCCGGCGGAAGCCGCCCGGCCAGAATGTCCTCGCGCAGCCGCTCGACGATGAAGGCGACGGTTGCGCCATGCGCCGGCGGGGCCGGGCCGCGCGAGCCCGCGATCGTCCTCTTCGCAGCGGCGGCGTTTGACACGGGCCCCCTCTCTGATATTGTCCTACAATCGTACTACACCCTTTCACCGCAAGCGGGAAGCGAGGGGGTCGGACGCCGGGAGGATCGCCCATGCTGATCGGCAAGCCGGGAGCCGCGCGGACCGCGATCGCCGCCGCGTCGAGCGACCGGGTGATGGTGCGCGGACGCGATCTCGCCCGCGACCTCATGGGGGCGATGAGCTTCACCGACTATGCTTTCCTGCTCGCGACCGGCCGGGCGCCGACCGACGATCAGCGCTTCTTTCTCGATCTGAGCCTAGTCGCGCTCGCCGAGCATGGGCTCACGCCGTCCGTCCAGGCGGCGCGGATGACCTACGACGCCGATCCCGCCGCGCTTCAGGGCGCGGTCGCCGCCGGCGTGCTCGGCTGCGGCACGGTGATCCTCGGCGCGGCCGATCTTTGCCGGAAGGTGATCGAAGACGTGCTCGCCCGCACTGAGGCCTTCGGCTCGCTCGACGCCGCGGCGCTCGCGGTGGCGCGCGAGCACCGCCAGGAGCGCAAGGCGCTGCCCGGGTATGGCCACCCGCTGCACAAGCCCGTCGATCCGCGCGCCGAGCGGATGATCGAGCTCGCGCGCGAACGCCGGATCGCCGGGCGCTCGGTCGAGGCGGCGCTGGCGCTGACCAGGGCGGCGGCCGAGGTTTGGGGCAAGCCGCTGCCGATGAACGTGTCGATGACCATCGCGGCGACCCTCCGCGACGTCGATGTTCCGCCCGGCCTCATTCGCGCCGTGCCGATCCTCGCCCGCACAGCCGGCCTCATCGCCCACTGCATCGAGGAGGCCGAGACCCCGATCGGCTTTCTCATGGCCTCGAAGGGCGAGGAAGCGATCGCGCATACCGCCGATGCGGACGGGGTCGCCTGATGGCGATGGTCGAGCCCGAGATCGAGGCGGCGCCCTGGGAGGACCAGGCGCGCATCGACGCGCCGCTCTATCTCAAGCAGATCGAATATCTGTTCGAGCGGTCGCGCTTCTATCGCATGAAGCTCGAGCGGGCCGGATTCGCGACCCACGGCGCCGTCGGCGGCCTCGAAGCAATCCCGGCGCTGCCGCTGACCGAAAAAGACGAGCTCAGGCGCTCGCGCTCGGCCGACGAGCCGATCGGCGCCCATCTGACCGCCGCGCCCGAAGAGATCGTCCGGATCTATTCGACCAGCGGCACCACCGGAACGCCGAGCTACATCCCGCTGACCGCCGCCGATCTTGAAGTCTGGGTGCGGACCTCGGCGCGCTCCTATGCGGCCTCGGGCCTCAAGCGCGGCGAGCGCATCGTCTCGACCTATAACGCCGGCCCGTTCGTCGCCGGCGCGGCGCTTGGCGCATTCGACCGGCTCGGGCTCTGCCACATCCCGGTCGGCTCCGGAAACACCGAGCGGTTGATGACGGCGGTCGAGCTCCTGAAGCCGGCCGTCGTCGCGATGACGCCGTCCTATGCGCTTCATCTCGTCGAGTGGGGACAGGCGCGCGGCGTCGATCTCAGCGCGTCAAGCGTGAAGCGGGTCATGGTCGCAGGCGAACCTGGCGGCGGCGAACCGGCCATGCGCGCCAAGCTCGAGGCGGGATGGGGCGCGAGCGTCACCGAGGCGATGGGCATCGGAGACATTTCCGTTTCTCTGTGGGGCGAGTGCGAAGAAAAGGCGGGGATGCATTTCAGCGGCCGCGGCTTCGTTCACTTTGAGCTGATCGATCCGGCAACCGGGGCCGAGAAGCCGCTCGTCGACGGCGCCGAGGGGGAACTGGTGCTGACCCACCTCGTCAACCGCTCCGCGCCGCTTCTGCGCTTCCGCACCCGCGATCACGTGCGGCTCGGCGTGGGACGATGCGCCTGCGGCCGCACGAGCCCACGGGTGCGCTGCATCGGGCGCACCGACGACATGCTGATCGTGCGCGGGGTCAATGTCTTTCCCTCGGCGGTGCGCGAGGTCGTCAACGAATTCGCGCCAGCGGTCGCGGGCGTCATCATGATCCGCCCGCGTGCGCCCGGGGTGAGGCAGGAGCCGCCGCTGCCGATCAGGGTCGAGCTCGCTTCCGGCGCGGAGACCGAGGGTCTCGCCGAGCGCATCCGCGCGCGCTTGCGTGATAAGCTCCTGGTGACGACGGAGATCGAGCTCGCGCCGGCGGGCGCTCTCCCGCGCAGCGAATACAAGTCGAAACTGGTCGAGAAAGCCTGAAGGGAGGAGGAAATGCAAAAGCTTCAGACTCAGGGGCTGCATCATATCACGCTGGTCGGCGCCGATCGCCAGACCTCGATCGACTTCTGGGAAGGCCTGCTCGGCATGCCCTTCATTTTCGAGCAGCCGAACCTCGACAACGCCGGCGAGAGCCATATCTACTTCGATCCGGGCGACGACCGGCTCATCACCGTCTTCACCCGCGAGGACCGCAAGGCCATCAAGCGCCGCACGCCGACCGACACCGGCTGCGTCCATCACATCGCGTTCAACGTCTCGCGCGCCGTCTTCATGCAGATCGTCGAGCGGCTCGGCGCGCGCGGCGTCCCCAACACCGGGGTGCGCGACCGGATGATCTTCGACGCGGTCTATTTCGAGGATCCGCTCGGGCTCCTGATCGAGCTTTCGTGCTGGAAGTTCGATGCGCCTGCGGGCTTCACGCGCTCCGAGGTGCTGTTCGCCGCCCACAACCTGCGCGTCGCGCGCGGCGACCGAGCGATCATGGAGGTTCACATCGCCGACGCGATCGAAAGCCTCGTCAAGTCGGCGACCAAGAGCCTGTCGGCGGACCGGTCGCCCAAGGACCCATATCGTGAGCCCGAACCCGCGCTCGCGCATTCAAACCGCAAATAGTCGAACCTGAACCAGGAGGAAGCGTCACATGTCTGCGATCAAGCTCCATGTCATCAAGCCGAGCGTCAACAACATGACCGCGCGCGTGTTCGTGCGCGCGGCGAAGCTCGATTTCACCGAGGACGACGTCTACGGCAAGACCCGCACCGACGACTTCCTGGCCAAGAACCCGGCCCATCTGACGCCGATGATGGAGGCGGCGGGCCTGCCGAGAGGCGTGATGTGGGAGAGCTGCGCGATCATGCAGTATCTCTCGAACAAGCATCATCTCGACAAGCTCTATCCGACCGAGCTGGAAAAGCGGGCGATGGTCGACAGCGCGATGTTCTATATTGTCGGCACGCTCTATCCCTATATCGTGCGCTCGACCTATGGCGCGCTGAACTTCCCGCAATACGCGGGCGAGGTCGGCGCGAGCGACGCGACCGCAGCGGAAAAGGACAAGGCGCAGAAGGCGGCGGTCGGGGCGGTCGGCGAGACGCTCGACGTGTTCAAGAAGTTCTATCTCGACGGCAAGACCTTCATCGGCGGCGACCATCCCTCGATCGCCGACATCCGCCTCGCGGCGAGTCTCGAATTCCTCAAGGTGATCGACTACCACTACCCCGAATGGGCGAAGACCTACATGGCCGCAGTCGCCAAGGCGCTCGGCGACGCCTACGCCGAGCCGGCGAAGGACGTCGAGGGGTATATCGCGTATGTGAAGGGGCAGAAGAAGGGATAGGGGGCGGGCCTCCCTTCTTACGCGGCCATCGACCGCGCCCGCCGCGCTCAGCGAGCGCGGCGCCAAGACCGAAGGCAGACCGAGCGGGCATGCGCGGCTGTGGATAAGAGGCTGACGATTCCTCAAACGCGTTGTGGACCCTTAGCCGAGCGTTAGTCTCCGGTTCCATTCGGCGAGTCGTGCGACGAGCAACAACTCGGGCGGATGGTCCTCGGGGAAGGTCCCGTGAGAAAACCAGTCAAGTCTTCGTCCAAATCGAAGACGAAGTCGCGCGCGGCGCCGTCCAAGCAAGTCGCGGCGACCAAGGCCCCCAAGTCCGCCGCGGCGAAAACGAAGGCCTCGAAATCCAAAACGGCGGCCGCGAAGGCGAGGGCCAAAAAGAACGCGAAAGCCAAGCCCGCCAAGGCGACGTCGCGCGCCGCCCGCAATGAGAAGGGCTGCTGCATCATCAAGTACCTGAACGGGACAGTGCAGGCACAGGACGGCGTGACGCAGCAGGAGTGCCACGACATCGAAATCTCTAATCCGAGCACCGTCGCTTCGACGAAATGGCAAAAAGGGGTCTGCGCCTGATCCGCAGGAGCGGCGCCGAGCTCCGATCGGCGCGGGGTGCGGGGCCAATGGCAATTCGTTCGTGGCGGGCGCTCGTGGCCGTGGCGTTGTTAGCGGACCTTTGCGGGGGCTGCGCGGTTCCCCGCTACGACGTTCCCTACCCGAATGGAGCGCCCTCCGCGCACTCGATCGTCGCCCGGCTCGAGTGCGAACTTCTCGACCTTGTGCGCGACGGTTCCGATAATAGGGAATGGCTCCTGACGGGCGATTATCAGGTTGCGGTTGCGCTCTCGCTCGAGGTCAATGACACGGGCGGCCTCGCGCCGAGCCTCTCCTACTTGAACCCGTTGAACAAACTTGAGAGCTTCACCTTCGGCGGATCGGGTGTTCTAAGCGAATCGCGCGACCACAATTTCACCGAGAATCTTCAGTTCTCGCTGCGCGAAATCTATCTGGACTCGAAACGCATCCCGACCGCCTATCCGTGTCCCCAGGCGGACACCAATCTCGCGGGAACGCTCGGAATCAGCGATTTCGTCGAAATGGCGGCGACGAGCCCCGGCCTCGCCGAAGACCGCAAGTCGCCGAACTCCGTGTTCGGCGGCAGCGTCCAGTTCCTTGTCACCAAGAGCGTAAGCGCGCTCGGGCCGACCTGGTCGCTGGTGCATTTCAAAGGGCCGGGCGGAGTCAACCTCTCCGAAATCAACACCGACAAGATGACCCTCGCTTTCGCCAAGGGGGAAAACGCGGGCAAGCCGCTCGACGTCGTCGTGAACGCGCCAAACAACAAGGCCTATCTGTTCCTGCAGCAGCTCCTCACCAGTTCGATCAACTCGCAGCTTCTCTACCTGCAGTCGACCCTGAGCGGGTTTCCGACGCTCGAGAGCATTCTACCGTTGCCGTAAAAGCAAAGGCCACGTGTCGGCGCGAGACATGCGTCACGGGTCGCCTTGACGTTCGCCGCCGCGCGCGCCCTTGCGTCGCATGCCGGCGGCGGACATATGCGGTTCGAGGCGCCGAGCGCGCTCCGTCCTGCTTGAAGGAAACCCGCCATGCGCGTCATCGCCCTCGAAGAGCACTTTGCCACGCCTGCCTTCCTCGATGGCCCCGAACGCCGGTTCAGGGAGCGGGCTGAGCAGATGGGGGGCAGGTTTGCGACGCTCGTCGCGAACCTTCTCGACATCGGCGACGGTCGCGTCGCGGCGATGGATGCGGCCGGCGTCGACGTGCAGGCGCTGTCGCTGACCGCGCCCGGCGTCGAGCAGCTTGCCGGAGAGGAGGCGAAGACATTTGCGCGCGGCACGAATGACGCGATCGCGGAAGCCGTTCGGCGCCACCCGGCGCGGTTCTTCGGCCTCGCTTCGCTGCCGACCGGCGATCCGCCGGCCGCCGTTACGGAGCTCGAGCGCGTGATCGCGGAGGGTGGCTTCAAAGGCATCGTCATCAACGGCCATCATCGCGGCCGCTATCTCGACGACCGTTTCTTCTGGCCGGTCCTGGCGCGAGCGGAAGCGCTGAAGGCGCCGATCTATCTCCATCCGACCCAATCGCCGAAAGCGGTCAGCGACGCCTGGTACGGCGGCCTTCAGCCGCTGGTCAGCGAGATGATGGCCGGCCCCGGATGGGGCTGGCATATCGAGACGGCGCTGCACGTGCTGCGGATGATTCTCGGCGGCGTCTTCGACGCCCACCCCGAATTGCAGATCGTCGTCGGGCACATGGGCGAGACGCTGCCGGCCATGCTGAGCCGGGTCGACGTGATGTCGCCCGCGATGACAAAGCTCAAGAAGCCGATCAGCGCCTATCTGCGCGAGAATGTCCATTACACGTTCGCCGGCTTCAACTTCCTGCCCGCGTTCCTCGAATTGATGCTGCAGGTCGGCGTCGACCGCATCATGTTCTCGGCCGATCATCCCTATCAGCCGATGGCCGAGGGGCGCGCCTTCCTCGACCGGCTGCCGGTCAGCGCCGCCGACCGGGAGAGAATAGCGCACGGCAACGCCGAGCGGCTGTTCGGCGTCTAAGAAAGGGCGCGTTTCCACCAATCGGCCTTGCGCCCGTTCGCGCCCTTTCGCCTCAGCGCCGCCGGCGCTAGTCTCGCCGCCGATGGCCACTCCCGCCCGCACTGGCGCGCTCGCCGCGGCCGCCGGCTTCGCCCGCGCCGCTGCGTGGGCGCCGGACTGGCGCGCGGCGTTCTCGGGCGCGCTCGTGCGCGAGATCGAGGAGCGGCGCTTTTTCCTTTGGCTTCCCGTCTTCGCGATGGGCGGCGTCGCGCTCAATCTGGCCGCCGATCAGGAACCGGTCCTTTGGCTGCCGGCGCTGATGACGGCGGCGTTCGCCGCGCTGGCGTGGATGTCGCGCGCTCGTCCGTTCGCTCTTGGCGTTTCGCTCGCCCTCGCAGCGTTGTTCGCGGGTTTCCTGTCGATGTCGCTGCGCACGGCGCGCGTCGCGGCGCCGGTGCTCGACCGCGTCCGCATCGTCACCCTGCAGGGCTTCGTCGAGGAGGTGGACTTAAGGACTGTCGGCGCGCGCATGGTGATCGGCGTCGCCGGCGCCGACGGCATGCCGCGCGAGAAAGTTCCGCGCCGCGTCAGGGTTACGACACGCAAGACGCCCGACGTCGCCGCGGGCGATTACGTCGAGCTCAAGGCGCGCCTGCTGCCGCCGTCGCGAGCGGTGACGCCGGGCGGATACGACTTCGCCCGCGACGCCTTTTTTGCCGGCGTCGGCGCGGTCGGCTCGACGCTGGGCCCGATCCGAATCCTGCCCGCGCCGAGCGATGCGAGCTTGAGCCAGCGCTTCACCGCGACGATCGATCACGCGCGCAATCGCCTCGCGCTCAGGGTCAACGCGATCATCGGCGGCGACGAAGGCGCGATCGCGGCGGCGATGGTGACCGGGAAACGCGACTTTCTCTCCACCGACGCCAAGGACCTGATTCGCGAGGCGGGCATCTTCCACATCATCACCATTTCCGGCGTCCAGATGACTTTGGTTGCGGGAATTTTCTTTGTCGTCACCCGCCGGCTGCTGGCGCTGTCGCCGACGCTTGCTCTGAAATATCCGATCAAGAAATGGGCGGCGGTCGTCGCCATGGCCGGCTCGCTCCTCTACGACGTCGCGACCGGCTCGCGCGTCGGCACCGAGCGGGCGCTGATCATGACGCTGATCGTGCTCGGCGCGGTGATCATGGACCGCCGCGCTCTGACCATGCGCAATCTCGCCTTCGCGGTTCTCGCCGTGGTCGCGATCGAGCCGGAGGCCATTCTCGGCGTCAGCTTCCAGCTCTCGTTCGCTGCGGTCGCGGCGCTGGTCGCGGTGATGGAGGCGCGGCTCGCCGCCCGCGACATCGATCCCGATCCGTTCGTGCCCAAGCGGGGCGAGGCGCCGAAGCGCGGCCCGTTCGCCGCTCATCTCGTCGAGAAGCCGCTCGCGCTCCTCATCGCCACCGCCTTCGCCACCTCGGCGACGGCCTCGTTCATGGCCTATCACTTTCACGATCTCAGCCCCTATGTGCTGATCGGCAATCCGCTCACGCTGACGGTGATCGAATTCTTCGCCGTGCCGGGCGCGCTGATCGGCGCCTTGCTTTATCCGCTCGGGCTCGACGGACCGGTCTGGGTCTATGTCGGGGCGGGGATCAAGTTCATCCTTTGGGTCGCGCGCTTCATCGCCGCCGCTCCCGGCTCGACCGTGCACCTGCGCGCCTTTGCGCCCTACGCCTTGCCGTTCCTCGCTCTCGCCGTGATGAGCGCCGCCATCTGGCGGACCTGGACGTTCCGCTTGAGCGCCGTTCCGCTCGCCCTCATCGGGCTTATCGGCGCGACCCAGGGGCCACGCTACGACGTGATCGTCGCGCCGTCCGGCGATCTGGCGGCGGTGCGCGACGCCGACGGCGCGCTCGAGGTCGTCGGCAAGCGCTTCAACGCCTTCGCCGCCGAGCAGTGGCTCTCCGCCGACGGCGACGGGCGCGATCCCGCTCAAGCGCGCAGTCCCGACGCGCCCTGCGACCGTCTTGGCTGCGTCGCCGACCTGCCGGAGGGCGAGTCGCTCTCGATTGTCCTCGATCGCCTGGCGTTCGACGAGGATTGCGCCCGCGCCGAAGTCGTGGTCAGCGCGCTCACCGCGCCTCGGAGCTGCAAAGCGAAATTCGTGCTCGATGAAACGGCGCTGGCGCGGCTCGGCGCCGTCGGCCTGACATGGAGCGACGACAACGGCTTCACCCTCACGGCCGACCGCAGCCCGCTCGAGAACCGCCCCTGGTCGCCGGCGCCAGAACCCGCGCGCGACGACCGGCTGGTTCGCCCCGGCCTCGGGGGGTCGCATGGGGCCGATCCGGCGGATGCGGGCGACGAGCCATCCTCGGTCAACGAAAGGTAAGGCGAAAGCCGTGGCGTTGGGAGTTTCGCAGGGTTGTTTCCCGTGTTAACTTCGGGAGTTCAGGCGTCGCTAGGGACGCTTGGCTTCATTGACCAAGGCGGACTGGAATGGCGAGCGTGGTTGTGACCCACGGGGTCGGAAATATGGATGTTTGGCTCAAGGGAGCAGCGGAGCGCGAAAAGCTGTTCGCTCCCTTCGCTTCGAGCTATCGCATTTACAGAGAGAAGGACTCGAATCGCGTCGCGGTCGTCAGCGAAGGCGTCGACCTCAAGAAGATGGAAGCGGCCCTGTCGACGCCCGAAATGCAGGCGGCGATGAAAGCCCATACCGTGCTTGACCCGGTATTCTATATCGAAGTTCCCGGGGGAAAGTAGGAGGCCTCATCCCGCCTCAAGTCGCCCGGCGAGCGGCCGGGCGAAACATTCGCTGCGGGAAGGTTCGCGTCGAGCACGACAAGGCGCGCGAAGAGCCGCTTGTCATCGCCTATTGAACATGTGAAAACTGGTTGAGTCGCCCGGGCGCGCGACAATTCGCAGGACGCGGAGTTTTGGGGAATGGCCGGCCGGAAAACAGCCGTCGTCGTCGGCGGCTCGCAGGGCATCGGGCTCGCGGTGGCCGAGGCGCTGGCCGCGCGCGGCGAAGCGGTGGTGGTGACGAGCCGCGATCCGAAGAAGGCGGAAGCCGCTGCGGCCAAGGTGGGCCACGGCGCAACGGCGATCGTCATCGATCTTACCCGGCCGCACGAGATCGCGGAGCGCTTGGCCGGCATTGGCGCGGTCGATCATCTCGTGATCACCGCAGTCGACCGCGATCGCAACAGCGTAAAGACCTATGACATCACGGCGGCGATGAAACTGGTGACGACCAAGCTGGTCGGCTACGCCGAGGTCGTCCACACGCTCGTCGAAAGGCTGACGCCCGACGCCGCGATCGTGCTCTATGGCGGAATGTCGCGCGATCGGCCCTATCCGGGCTCGACGACGGTCAGCTCAATCAATGGCGGCGTCACCGGGCTCACGCGGACGCTGGCGGTGGAGTTGGCGCCGGTTCGCGTCAACGCCATCCATCCTGGGTTTGTCAGCGACAGTCCATACTGGGCGGGCAACACGGAGGTGAGCGAACGAATGCTGGGTCGCACACCCGGCCGTCGAAGCCTCACCACCGAGCATTGCGTCGGCGCCACTCTGTTCCTGCTCGACAACCAGGGCATGAATGGCGCGAACCTTGTGATCGACGCTGGCATTTCATTGACCTGAACGGGCGCGCGCAGGCCCGATAACAAGACTTCGTGAGGGAGGAAAAATGCGAATACAATGGAAGCTTCTGCTCGCCGCGGCCGCCACGCTTGGCGCATCTTCTGCGGCGCTCGCCGACGGCAGCGAGATCGCGCGCGGCAAATACCTGGTGACGATCGGCGGCTGCAGCGACTGCCACACGCCCGGCTCTTTCCTCGGCAAGCCCGATTTTTCGCGCATGCTCGGCGGTTCTGAAGTCGGGTTTGCGATCCCCGGGCTCGGGGTCTTCGCCGGACCGAACCTGACGCCCGACAAGGAAACGGGGTTGGGCAACTGGACCGACGACCAGATCATCTCGGCCATCACCGCCGGGAACACGCCAGAGGGCCGCCGGCTCGCGCCGATCATGCCCTATGAGGCGCTCTCGCACCTGACCTCGGACGACGCCCATGCGATCGTCGCCTATCTGAGGAGCCTGCCGCCGGTGAAGAACAAGGTCCCCGGACCGTTCGGGCCCAAGGAGACGCCGACCACGCTGGTCTTCGTGATCGTTCCGGGCGGGGTCTACGCCAAGATGCCGCCGCCGCCCTGAGCCTGAACGACGGGCGGGCGCAGGCCGGGCGGGCGCTCGGCCCGGCTTAGGAGGCTCGAAGAAAAAGGGCGCCCTAAAGGCGCCCTCGGCTCCAAGCGAGGCGAGTCCGCTCTACTTGATCTTCGACTCTTTGAACTCGACGTGCTTGCGCGCGACGGGATCGTATTTCTTGAACGCGAGCTTTTCCGTCTTGGTGCGCGCGTTTTTCTTGGTGACGTAGAAATAGCCGGTGTCGGCGGTCGACAACAGCTTGATCTTGAGCGAGGCGGCCTTGGCCATGGGAAAGCGTCCTTCAGCGAAGCGGCGCGCCGGACGCGCCAAGTGCGCCCGCGAGGGATCGCAGGCTCGACATTTGGCCGGCAAAATAGTGAGGACGGGCGCGAAGTCAAGCCGACGCTACGCCCGCTTCCCGGTGCGGTCCCGAGCCGAGGCGCCACCCCTTTCCCGAAGCTCATGAAAAATTTTGAGTTCCGGCGGTCCCGATCGCCGCTATCATTGCGCCGCCGGCGTCGTCGGCGGCGGGAGAAACGGATGTGAAGAGCCTCTTGAGCGGCCCAGTGTTCGAGATGGCGCGCGACCAGCTCATCGTCATCGCCGACCATCTCAGCATCCCCGAGGACGAGCGCGACTGGCTCCTCTACCCGAAGCGCGCGATCGTCGTCACCTGCCCGGTCCGGATGGAGGACGGCCGGACGAATATTTTCGCCGGCTTTCGCGTCCAGCACCACCTGGCGCTCGGCCCCGCCAAGGGCGGGACCCGATTCGCCCCAAACGTCGACATCGGCGAAATCGCAGCGCTGGCCGTCTGGATGAGCTGGAAATGCGCGCTCGCCGATCTTCCCTTCGGCGGCGGCAAGGGTGGCGTCGCGGTCGACCCGCGCGCGCTCAAGCCCAAGGAGCTCGAGAATCTTTCCCGCCGCTACATGCAGGAGATGATCCCGTTCGTCGGCCCGAGGGTCGACGTGATGGCGCCGGACCTCGGCACCAACGAACAGATCATGGCCTGGTTCATGGACACCTACTCGATGTACCAGGGCGTCACCGTCCCCGAGATCGTGACCGGCAAGCCGGTCGGCACCGGCGGCACTCTGGGCCGGCGCGAGGCGACCGGCCACGGCGTCGCCTTTCTCGCCTTTCGCGCCCTCGACGCCTTGGACATCGCGCCGGCCAAGGCGACGGCGATCGTCCAGGGCTTCGGCAACGTCGGCTCGCATGCGGCGATGGGACTCGCAGCGCGGGGCGTGAAGCTGATCGGCGTCAGCGATCACTCCGCCGCCTATTTCGATCCGAAGGGACTCGATGTGAAGGCGCTCGTCGCCTACGCCGGCAAATTCGGCGAGCTTGCCGGCTATTCGAGAGAGGCCGTGATCGAACCGCGCGCGCTGCTTGAGCAGCCCTGCGACGTGCTGGCGCCCTGCGCGGTCGAGCGGGTGATCGACGCCGACCTCGCCCGGCGGCTCCGCTGCCGCATCATCGCCGAAGGCGCGAACGGCCCGACCACGCCCGAGGCCGACCGCGTGCTCGCCGAGCGCAACGACGGGATTTTCGTCATCCCCGACATCCTGTGCAACGCCGGCGGCGTCATCGTCAGCTATTTCGAGTGGGTCCAGGACCTGCAGCAATATTTCTGGTCGCGTGACGAGGTGATGGACCGGCTCGAACGCGCCCTCGACCGCTCGTGGGCGATGGTCGTCGCGCGCGCCAAGCGCGACGGGGTCTCCAACCGCACCGCCGCGATGGCGATCGGAGTCGAGCGGGTGGTGAAGGCCAAGCAGGCGCGGGGGCTGTTTCCGTAAGCTGCATCGCTTTGGAGGACGAGGCGCGTGGCGACGCCCATCGATCGAATTGCCTCACGCGGTTCCATCCTCGTCCGCGGCGCGCGCGAGGCCGACATGGCGGCGGTGCGCGACATCTACGCCCCATTTCGTCCTCCACTCGCTCGCCACCTTCGAGGAGACGCCGCCGACGCTCGAGGAGATGGTTCAGCGCTGGCGTCAGCGCCTCGATGCTGGGCTTCCTTACCTCGTCGCCGAGGGACCGGAAGGCGTCCTGGGTTACGCCTATGCCGGCCTGTACCACGCCCGCGCCGCATATCGTCACACGATCGAGGATTCGGTCTATGTCGCGGACGGGCTTGGCGGCCAGGGCATAGGCTCTGCGCTGCTCGGCGAATTGATCGCGGCCTGCGAGCGCGGGCCGTGGCGCCAGATGGTCGCAATCGTCGGCGACAGCGGCAACCTCAGCTCGATTGCGCTCCATCGCCGCTTCGGCTTCGAGCTGACGGGAACGTTGCGCGCGGTCGGGTTCAAGTTCGGGCGCTGGGTCGACACGCCGATCCTGCAGCGGGCGTTACGACCCGGGGAACAATAGGCGCCGCTACTGCTTGTCCGCTGCGCCGCCCAGCACGACTCCTACGATCGGCCCGATCGGCCCGAGCTCGTCGTCGCGATCGAGGTCGGGCGCGTAAAGCGATGACACCGAGCCGTCGAGGAAGAGCGCGTTCGGGCAGCCGAGGCCGTCACGGAACAGCCGCGCGAACGTATCGAAATTCACCGGCTCGTCGGCGATGGCGAAAATGACCGCGTCGCTGTCGCAGGCGCCGACGCCGTTGCGGATCTTCGCCGATGCGCCGCCCGGCTTGATTTTTGGGTGAATCCTGCCGTCGACAACCAGCATCGGGCCGGACTGGGTCGCGAAGCGCGCCGTGGGCGGATTGGCGAGAAAGCGGCTCGTCTCGGTCACGCCGGCGACTCCGTCCCCGACCCAGAAGACGCCGTTCGGCTTGAGGTGAAAATTGGTTGCGCCGGCGCGCGTGTCCGCCTCATGCAGCTTCTTGCGGTTCTCGACATAGAGGCCGACCGGCGACTGGTCCTCTTTGAACATGCCGGCGTTCATCGCGAACATCAGCCGCTCGCCCTTCGTCTTCAGCGCCGCGGCAAGCGCCGCCAGCGATCCGTAAGGCTTGCCGTCGTTCCCGCTGAGGAAGAGGCGGATATCGTCATGCCGCGGATCGAAGGCGCAGACTGTGAACTTCGCGGCCTCGAAGCCCCTGGGGGCGCAGCCGGCCGAAGCGGTCCCGATAGCCGCGACAAAGATGGCGACGAGCGCGCTCAGAGTTGCGACACGTCCGCGCATGGAGCCTTGCCGCTGCTCTCCGAATCTCGCCATCGCCGCGATCAAAGCCTTCGCGCAGCACGACGCATGCGCAAACAGCTCATGCGCTGCGACACTATCGCGTCGGCCTGATTCGCGCCATTCGAGACACGCCGCCGGACGCACGATAAACAGGGCCCGTTGCGTTCGCGTTGCGGAGCGGGTAACTGCCGCGATCCTGCCGGGGGCTTGAAATGAATTCGCTCACGTTCGCGCTCGCTATCGCGATTTTGATGTTCGCCGGCGGATCGCTTGGGCTCGCCCTCCAGCGCATCCTGCCGGAAAAACACATCACCGGCGGCTCGCGCGAGATGATTGCGGCGGTTGTCGGCCTTCTCACGCTGTTGTGCGCCCTCGTCACGGGCCTTCTGGTCTGGACGGCCTACGGCGTCTATGCGGGCCAGAATACGCAGATCCAGGCTTTGGCGTCGAAGGTCATGCAGCTCGATCTTGCGCTTTCCGACTACGGGCCCGAGGCCAACGCCGCGCGAGCGCAGCTCCGAGACGCAGTCGGGAAAACCATTGATCAAATTTGGGGCACGAGCGAGAGCGACGCCAATTTCGCCGCCAACAACTTCGCTGCGGCGCTTCAGAACATGCGCGGCCGGGAAAAAGCGCTCGCGGGCCTCCACCCCTCGACGGACGAGCAAAAACGTGCCCTCGCCTCTGCGACAGCGACATCCGATGCGCTCGCTCAGGCGCGCATGCAGATGTCGTTCGCGCTGACCGCCCCCGTTTCCTATCCGCTCTTGCTGACAGTCGTTGGATGGGTGACCTGCCTTTTTTGCGGCTTCGGGCTGATGTCGCGCGGCACCGCCACATCGGTGATCGCGCTTGCCGTCGGCTCCGTCGCGGTCGCAACCGCCGTCCTGCTGATCGTGGAGCTTTCCACCCCCTATTCCGGGGTCTTTCTCGCGTCGTCGGCGCCGTTGGAGCAGGTTCTGGCGGTGATGGGCAAGGAGTGACGCGGTTCAGGCTTCACAGCACCTTGCCCGGATTCATGACCCCGTTCGGATCGAGCGTCGCCTTGATCTGGCGCATGACCGCAAGCGAGGCGGGATCCTTCCATCGGGCAAGCAGCCCGCGCTTGAGCTGACCGACGCCGTGCTCGGCCGAATATGAGCCGCCAAGGCGGGCGACAATCCCGTGCACAATTTCGTTCATCGCGTCCCAACGGTCGAGAAAGGCCTGCCGGTCGGCGCCGACCGGCTGCGAGACGTTGAAATGGATGTTGCCGTCGCCGAGATGGCCGAAGGCGACCACGCGGGCGCCGGGCGCGAAGGCTTCGACCGCGGGCGTCGCCTCCTGGATCAAAGCCGGCACGAGGGCGACCTCGACCGAGACGTCGTGCTTGATTGAGGCGCCCTCCTTGACCTGCGCCTCCGGAATCGATTCGCGCAGGCGCCAGAACTCGGCCCGCTGCTCGAGCGAAGCGGCGATCGACGCGTCGTCGATGATCCCGCCGTCGAGCGCCGCCTGCAGCGCTTCGGCGAGCGCCGCGTCGAGTCCGCCTGGCGTTTGCGACGCCGCCTCCATCAGCACGCACCAGGGATGGTCGCCGGCGAGAGGCTTTCGCGCCAGCCCGTTCCTGACCGTTATGTCGAGGGCGTTGCGTCCGATCAGCTCGAAGCTGGTGATAAGGCCGAGGCGCTCGCGCGCCATCCTGAGCAGTTTCAGCGCGTCCTCGGGGCTCTTTAGGCCAACGAAGGCCGTCGCCCGCGACTGCGGGTTGGGAAAAAGCCTCAACGAAGCGGCAGTGACCACGCCGAGCGTCCCCTCGGCGCCGATGAAGAGACCCTTCACATCGTAGCCCGTATTGTCCTTGCGCAGCTTGCTTAAGCCATTGACGATCCGACCATCGGCAAGCACCGCCTCGACCCCGGTGACGAGGTCGCGGGTATTGCCGTAGGCGATCACGGTCACGCCGCCGGCGTTGGTCGAGACATTGCCGCCGATGGTGCAGCTTCCCTCCGACGCCAGCGACAGGGGAAAGAGCCGGTCGGCGGCGAGCGCGGCGGCCTGGGCCTCGGCGAGGGTGACGCCCGCTTCGCAGATCATGACGTCGCCGTCGAGGTCGACCTCCCGGATCGCGCGCAGACGCTGCGTCGAGAGGATGATCTCCTCGCCGCTCAGGTCCGGCGTCTGTCCGCCGACCAGCCCGGTGTTGCCGCCCTGCGGCACGATGCCGATTCGGGCCTCGTTGCAGAGGGCCGCGATGCCAGCGACCTCCTTCGCCGTAGCCGGGCGCACGAGCGCAAGCGTCTTTCCATGATAGAGGCCGCGCGGCTCGCTGAGCGCGCCGGCGAAAAGCGCCGGGTCGGTCAGCACATGGCCGGGTCCGACGATCTTTTGCAGGGAAGCAAGAATTGCGTCCCGTTTCGATCCATCCACCTAAAGAAGCCTCCGCGCGCGCGCCTTCGGTTTCGGTCGGCGAAAGACGGCGACGATTTCGACATGGGGCGAAAAGCGGAACTGGTCAAGCGGCGTCACCGCCTCGATCTGAAAGCCGCCGTCGATGAGAATGCGCGCGTCGCGGGCGAAGGTCGCCGCGTTGCAGGAGATGGACACAACGAGCGGCAGCGCGGATGCGGCAAGGGCGCGCGCCTGCTCGAGCGCGCCTGCGCGCGGCGGGTCGATGAGCGCCGCATCGAACGCGGCGAGTTCGTCGGCCCTCAGCGGGCGGCGGAAAAGATCGCGTGTCTCGGCGGCGATCTTGCGCAAGCCCGGCGTTGTCGCGGCCGCGCGGGCGAGCGCGGCGACAGCGGCCGCGTCGGCGTCGACGGCGAACACTTCTCGCCCGCGCGCGAGCCTGAGCGCAAACGCGCCCGCGCCTGAGAAGAGATCCGCGATGCGCTTCGAGCCTGCGAGCGACCGCTCGGCGAATTCCGCGAGCAGGGTTTCGCCGGCCTCGGTCGCCTGCAGGAAGCCGCCCGCCGGCAGCTTGACGATCGCTTCCCCGAACCTGACGCGCGGCGCACGGCGCTCGATCACGACCTCGCCATGATTGGAGACCCGCGCGAGGTCGAGCGCGTCGGCCGTCCGCACGAGCTTCTGCGCTTCCGTGCGCTCGAGCGGCCCCGGGCCGCGCAGGTCGACGTCGAGCCCGTCGAGCGTTGCGGTCACGCCGATGTCGAGCGGCTTCATGAGCCCCTTAAGATCGCGGCTCACCGCGCGCGCCGCGGCGATCGCGCCCGCCATGCCGGAGCTGAACAGCGGGCAGTGGTCGATCGCGACAATGTCGTGCGAATGGGCGCGCATGAAGCCGACTTCGTCGGCCTGGCCGTGGGGAAAGCGGGCATGAAAGGTCGCCCGGCGGCGGCCCGCGCCATGGGCGTCGACGAGCTCGCCGACTTCCGCCACGACGCCCTCGCGCCTCAGCGCGTCGACCACGAGGCCGCGCTTCCATCGGCGGTATAGCGAATCCGACATATGTTGCGCCGCGCAGCCGCCGCAGCGGCCATACCAAGGGCAGATCGGCTCGGCGCGTTCAGGCGCGGCGCTCAGCGTCTCGACGAGCTCGGCTCGATCGGCCCCGAGCCTGACCATCGCCCGCTCGCCAGGGAGCGCGCCCGGGACGATCGCCCCGTTCCCGGCGACGCCCTGGCCGTGGGCGTCGAGCGCGACGATCGAAAGCTCCTCGACCGGCTCAGCCATGACGCGCGGCGATCAGGAATTCCCTCGCGCCGCCGCCGCCGAGGATCGGCGACGGGATGAGGCCGAGAGTCGTCCAGCCCTGGGCTTCGATGCAGGCGCTGACGTCGGCGCACGCGCGTTCGAGCGCCGCTTCGCTCCTGACCCGGCCCTTGACGATGTCAGCCCGTCCGACCTCGAACTGCGGCTTGACGAGGCTCACGAGCCACGCCGGCTCGGCGGCGAGTTTCAGCACATGCGGCAGCACCAGCCGCTGCGAAATGAAGCTGACGTCGATGGCGATCGCCGACGGCGGCTCGCCGAGATGCTCAGGGTCAAGGGCGCGCGCATCGAGGCCTTCGAGCCGATCGCACGCGCTTGTCCGCTTCGAGACGCGGATCGAGCTGTCCGTGGCCGACGTCGACCGCAACGACCTTCGCCGCGCCACGCTGGAGCAAGACGTCGGTGAAGCCTCCGGTCGAGGCGCCGACGTCGAGGCAGACGAGGCCGGCTGGATCGAGCCTGAAGGCGTCGAGCGCGGCGGCGAGCTTGACCCCGCCCCGCGAGACATAAGGGTGGAGCGGCTCGGCCGTGATCGGCGCATCGTCGGCCAATGCTTCGGACGCTTTCGCGAGCGCGACCCCGCCGACGCTGACAAGGCCCGCGGCGATCGCAGCCTGCGCCCGCGCGCGGCTCGGGAAGAAGCCGCGCTCGACGAGAACGATGTCCGCGCGCTTGCGCATGCTTTTCACCGAAGCGGTCGACAAGCCCCCGCAATCCCAGCCGCGCTCCACAGCCTTCGCGGACCGGCGCCATGGAACGAATTCGATCGAGGGACGTTTCGGGACGCGGCCCGGGCGGGGACGCGTTTCGGACGCCGTCGATGCTCCCTATCCCTTATGCGCTCGACGCAGTCAATTTTCTCGCCGCCGACGTCCGCAACCTGTTCGGGCCGTTCGTCAACGTATTCCTGGTCACGAGCCGGCACTGGAGCCAGACCGATGTCGGGCTGGTGACGACGGCAAGCGGTCTGCTGGGCATCGCTGCTTCAGACCCCGATCGGCGCGGCGATCGACGTGACCCGCGCCAAGCGCGGCGTCATCTGCCTGACGATGGCGGCGATGACTGCGGCCGGCGTAATCATTTTCGCAGCTCCGACCTTCTGGCCGATGGCGATCGCCCTCAGCATCCTTGCGGTCGCCGGCGACGCCTTCGTGCCGGCGGTCTCGGCGCTCACCCTCGGCCTGGTGACGAAGGACAAGCTCGCGCGGCGACTGGGCCGCAACTCGGCGTTCGACCACGGCGGCAACATCGCCATTGCGCTGTTGGCCGGCGCGGTCGGCTACGCCTTCTCGCAGCGCGCCGTCTTTCTCATGGTTCCCGTCTTCGCGATCTTGACGTCCGCGGCAGTACTCGCCATTCCAGCCGACGCGATCAACCACGACCGGGCGAGAGACCTTGCCACCGATGGCGAAGCTGAAGGGGCGGCGGCCGGATATCGGATCTTGTTCAAGACGCGTCCGCTCATGATTTTCGCCCTCTGCGCCATGTTGTTCCACTTCGCCAACGCGCCGCTTCTGCCGCTGGTCGGCCAGAAGCTTGCGCTTCAGTTCCCGAAGGAGGCGACGGCGATGATGTCGTTCTGCATGGTCGCGGCGCAGGGCGTCATGCTGCCGATCGCGATCCTGGTCGGCCGCAACGCCGACGCCTGGGGACGACGGCCGATCTTTCTCATCGCCTTCGCCGTCCTGCCGATCCGCGCGGCGCTCTATATTCTGTCGGACAACGCCTTCTGGCTCATTGGCGTCCAATTGCTCGACGGCGTGGGGGCCGGCATCTATGGGGCGCTGACGCCGCTGGTCATCGCCGACATCATGCGCGGCAGCGGCCGTTTCAACCTCGCGCAAGGCGCGGTCGCGACTACGATGGCCATCGGCGCATCGATGAGCGCACTGTTCGCGGGCGAGATGGTCGATCATTTCGGCTATTCCGCCTCGTTTCTCGCCCTTGGCGCCGCTGCGGCGGCGGCTTTCCTCGTCTTCTTCGCGTTCATGCCGGAGACGCGCGACGAGCGCGCGACGGAGCACGGCGGCGCGCCGCTGGCGGTCGAAGGCGCCGCGGGCGAATGACAAGCGAAAGTCTGGCGGCGCTTCTCATCCTCGTCCTGACCTATGTCGGGGTCGCGGCGGGCCGCGTTCCCGGCCTCAGGCTCGATCGCGCGGGGATCGCGTTCCTCGGCGGCGCGGCGATGATCGCGCTTGGGCCGTTGAGCCTCGAGGACGCCTTCCGGGCGATCGATTTCGACACCATCGCGCTCCTCCTCGGCATGATGATCGTGGTCGCGCACCTCAAGGTTTCGGGCGCATTCAGGGCGCTCGGCGCGCTTGCGATCGACCACGCCCGCGCGCCGTTCATCCTCCTGGTCACCGTGACCGTGCTGACCGGGCTCCTGTCCGCCTTCCTCGTCAATGATGCGATCTGCCTCGTTATGGCGCCGATCGTGCTGCAGGTCGTCCGCGCGCTCGACCGCAATCCGCTGCCTTATCTGATCGCGGTCGCCGCCGCCTCCAATTGCGGCAGCGTGGCGACGATCACCGGCAACCCGCAGAACATGGTGATCGGGACGCTGTCGCGGATTCCCTATCCTGCGTTCGCCGCCGCGCTCGCGCCGGTCGCGGCGTTCGGCCTCGTCGCCGTCATCGTCGTCGTGCGTCTCGTCTATGCGCAGGAATTTGCGCTTAGGAGCGAGCTCAAGCCGCAGCTCGATCGCGGGCCGATGCATGGCGGGCAGATCCTCAAGGCGAGCGTCACCTGCATCGCGCTGGCGATCGCCTTCTTCGCCGGCGTTGCCCCGGCGAAGGCCGCGATTATCGGCGGCGCCTTCCTGCTTGCTCACGCGCCAGATCAAGCCTCACCGCATCTACCGCGAGCTCGACGGGCCGCTGCTCATCCTGTTCGCCGGCATGTTCGTCGTCGTCGCCGGCGCGGAGAAGGCGCTGCTGACGCCCGACCGGATCGCGATGGCGAAGACGCTCGGGCTCGATATGGTCTGGCGCCTGTCGCTGTTTACCGCCGTGCTTTCCAACATCGTCAGCAATGTGCCGGCGGTGCTGGCGCTGAGGCCGTTCATTCCGACGTTCGCCGACCCCGAGCGCGCCTGGCTCGTCGTCGCGATGAGTTCGACGCTGGCCGGCAATTTCACCCTGCTCGGATCGGTCGCCAACCTGATCGTCGCCGAGCACGCCCGCTCGGAAGGCGCGCCGATCAGCTTCTGGGCCTATTTCAAGGTCGGCGCGCCACTGACGATCGTCACGCTTGCGGCGGGGACCTGGTGGCTTTCACGGTGACGCGGTCCTTCTCCCTCCGGGAGAAGGTGGCGCGAAGCGCCGGATGAGGTTTGTGCGCGCCCGCCCTCACCCCAACCCTCTCCCAGGGGGAGAGGGGAATGCTTACGCTTCGGCATTGTGGGTGAAATAGTCCGGCGGGTTCGGGCCCCAGACGTAGAAGGAATTCCTCCGGGTCGTGATCGCCGGAGTTCCAGTCATGATCCACCGGCACAAAGTCGATGCCGGCGGAATATTCGCTGAAAGACCCCCACGGATCGCAGACATAGTGGAAGAAGTTGGAGCCGAGGACATGCCGTCCGAGGCCCCATCCGTTTGAGAATCCCTTCTCCAGCATGTGCGTGGCGCCGCGGCCGATATCGTCGATCGAGCCCACGTCCCAGCTCAGATGATGAAGGCCGGGCGCGCTCGATTTCAAGAAGGCGATCATGTGATGGTCGCTGCCGTGAATCCCGTGCAGAAAGGCGATGCCGTCGCCGGACCGGTCGGAAAGGCGCAGGCCCAAAATGCGGGTATAGAACTGGACCGCCTTCTCGACGTCGCGGGTGAACAGGAGCACGTGCGCCAGCCGCCTGGGATTGGCGCGCGCGACGTCGCGACGGAACGGCGCGCCGCGCTCGCCCGGACCGACAGGGAGCTCCGAGAACTCGGACTTCTCATTCGGCGACGATTTCGCCGCGACCTTGATCTCGACCAGGTTGCCGTCGTGATCGTGAAACCATAGGCCGTTCGTTTTCACGCCCGGCGGCGGGTCGAGCCGCTTCACGCCGAGAGATTGCAGCCGCTCGCCGAAGCGGTCGAAATCCTCCTCGAACGCGCCGAACGAAAGATGCCCAAGCTTCTTGCGCGGGCCCTCGCCGATTGTGACCCAGACATGCGGATTGCCGCGGGTCTTCATGGCGATCAGATTGCCGTCTTCCTCAAGGTCCAGTCCGAATTCGCCGTAAAAAGTCTTCGCGACCGCAAGGTCGGGAACAGCGAAATGAAACCGGTCGACGGAATGAACGCCGAGCTCGCCTGGACGCCGGGTCGGCTTGATGGCGTTGCGGATCGCGGTCATGGCGCTTCCCTCCCGAATTCGGCCTCTAAATCGGAGCCGGACAACCGATTTTCAAAATGCTACCGCAGCATCGTCGCCGCCGCCATCCCGCATTGGCCAATCCAGCCGCCGCTCAGGGCCACCGCCCGCCGCGGCCGTTCCCGGACGAGGTCGTCGGCGCCGGCGGGTCGATCGGCGTGACAGTAACCGCATCGGGCGCGGCGACCACCGCCGGCTGAGGCTTGGGCTTCTTCCTTTTCGGCGCCGGGGCCGGCGCTGGCGCCGGCTGCTCCGTCGTCGCGGTCGCGTCCGCCCCGGTGTCGGTCGGCGGCGATTCGTCAGGGTTCGGCGCGGAGGCCTCCGCGGTCGGGGCGTCGTGGATGACCACCGTGCCGCCCTTGCACCCGGTCAGCCAGACATCGAAGATCGGATGCTCGATGCCGTGCAGGCCCGGGCTGTCGGCGAACATCCAGCCGGAGAAAATGCGCTTGAGCTGCTTCTGCTCGTCGATCTCGTCGACCTGAGCGAAGGCGTCGGTCTGCGGCGCCTCGGTCAGCGGGCGCGAGTAGCAGACGCGGGGCGTGATCTGCAGCGCGCCGAACTGCACCGTCTCGTTGATGCCGACCTCAAACGAAATGATGCGGCCGGTGATCTTGTCCAGGCCGTCGAAAATAGCGATCGGATGGCTGATCTTGTCGGCGCGCGCCGCCTCGGGCGCCATGAGCCCGGCAGCCGCCAGAGCCGCGCACGCGACCGCCGCGCCCCTCCGGGTCAGGGCGGGGAAAGCGCGGCCGCTGATCGCGTGAGCCCGGTCGAGGAGGGTCATGGTCGGCGCTTTGCTGCTCAACGGAGGCGGAATGAAGGCGGCGCGCCTCAGGGACCCGGACTCCAGGCCTCGTAATCGCCGCCGGTCGGCTGGCGCGGACCGGGCCTCAGCGTCGAGCCGTCGGGCCGAATCGCCCCCGGCGTGCCGGTCGGGTTCGGCATATGCGGCAATTCCCAGGAGTGGGGCTTATAACTTTCCTCGGTCGGCGCCACATCGACGGTGTGATGAAGCCAGCCGTTCCAGCCCGGCGGGGTCTTCGAGGCTTCGGATACGCCGTTATAGATCACCCAGCGTCGCTCAAACCCGAGCGCGGGATCGATGCCCGGCCGCCGGTAATAGGCGTTGCCCTGCTCGTCATGGCCGACGAGCTCGCCATGTCGCTTCGTATAGAAGCGGGTGTTGAAGTTCGCGCCATTCCACCAAGTGAAATAGTGGAGCAGAGCTTCCTTGATCCATTCCATTCGCCGAGCGCCGCTCATATCTTGGGGATAAGACGTCGACTGGCGCGTTCTCGTGATGAGGCGCCGACCGACGCGCGCGACTATGGCGGGGCGGACCGAACGAGGCAAGCTGAACTTTTTCTTGTCCGTAGCGAAAACGGGCTTGCAGGCTTCCCCAACTCGTCGGATGCTCTCGGTCTCGCGCCGGCGTTAACCCAGCGTTAGAGATTGTTGTCCACAATATGTTGTGCCGATGGCGGACGCTCATACAAGGTGTTGACGCGGACGTCATAAAGTCGTAATGTTCGGCGGTCCCGTGGAATCGGGTGCAGCGGGTAGGCCAAGCGTCAAGGGGCGGTCGGTTTCAAGCCTGTCGGGATGGGTGAAGCGCACCACCCGGCGAGGCGCCGGTCCAGGTAAAACATAAGCGAGTTTGAGGGGCGGGGCGGCGTTTGAGCCAGGCCAGCGGCGCCGCGCGCGCTGCGGGCAGCGCACGGCGATGTCGCGCCATCGATGGCGATTGAGGGATCAACGGCGGCGCTGCGGGCGTAATATGTCCGTGGCCGCGAGGGCGAGGTCGAAAGCGATGCGGATCGAGAGGTATTTCACCAAGCCGGGCGTCTCGCCCTATGAGCTCGTCGCGTTCGCGACGACCAAGAGCGAAATTCGCAATCCTGACGGCTCGGTCGTGTTTTCGCTCGAAGGCGTCGAGGTTCCGGCCGCCTGGAGCCAGGTTGCGGCCGACGTGCTGGCGCAGAAATATTTCCGTAAAGCGGGCGTTCCGGCGCGCTTGAAGCGGGTTGAGGAGGAGGGCGTTCCGTCCTTCCTGTGGCGCTCGGTCGCCGATGAGACCGCGCTCGGCGCGCTGCCGAAGAGCGAGCGTTTCGGCTCCGAGATTTCGGCCAGGCAGGTGTTCGACCGGCTCGCCGGCGCCTGGGCCTATTGGGGCTGGAAGGCTGGCCTCTTCGACGACGAGGAGGACGCGCGCGCCTATTTCGACGAAATGCGGCTCATGCTCGCGCGCCAGGTCGCGGCGCCCAATTCGCCGCAATGGTTCAACACTGGCCTCCATTGGGCCTATGGCGTCGATGGGCCGAGCCAGGGCCACTATTACGTCGACTTTGAGACGGGCAAGCTCGTCAAGTCGAAGTCGGCCTACGAGCATCCCCAGCCGCACGCCTGCTTCATCCAGTCGGTCGCCGACGACCTCGTCAACGAGGGCGGGATCATGGACCTGTGGGTGCGCGAGGCGCGCCTGTTCAAATATGGCTCCGGCACGGGGACCAATTTCTCCGCGCTTCGCGGCGAGAACGAGAAGCTGTCGGGCGGCGGGCGCTCGTCGGGCCTGATGTCGTTTTTGAAAATCGGCGACCGCGCGGCGGGCGCGATCAAGTCGGGCGGCACGACGCGACGCGCCGCCAAGATGGTCGTGGTCGACGTCGATCATCCCGACATCGAGTCTTTCATCGACTGGAAGGTGAAGGAGGAGCGCAAGGTCGCCGCGCTCGCTGCGGGCTCGAAAGTCGTCAGGCGGCGCCTGAAGGCGATCCTGAAAGCCTGCGTCAATTGCGAGGGCTCGGGCGACGACTGTTTCAACGTCGACATGAACCCGGCGCTCAAGCGCGAGGTCAAGGCCGCGCGCCGCGACGACGTCCCGGACGGCGCGATCAAGCAGGTCATCCAATACGCGCGCCAGGGCTATCAGAAGCTCGAGTTCGAGGAATACGACACCGATTGGGAGTCGGAGGCCTATCTCACCGTATCGGGGCAGAACTCGAACAATTCGGTGCGGGTGACCGACGCCTTCCTGCATGCGGTCGAGACCGACAGCGAGTGGAGCCTCACCCGGCGCCTCGACGGCAAGGTCGCGAAGACGATCAAGGCGCGCGAGCTTTGGGAGAAGATCGGCTACGCCGCCTGGGCTTCCGCCGATCCGGGCATCCAGTATCACACCACCATCAACGACTGGCACACTTGCCCCGAATCGGGGCCGATCCGCGCCTCCAATCCGTGCTCCGAGTACATGTTCCTCGACGACACTGCCTGCAATCTCGCGTCGCTCAACCTGCTTCAGTTCCGCGACGTGGCGACCAAGGCGTTCGACGTCAAAGGCTATGAGCACGCGATCCGCTTATGGACGCTGACGCTCGAGATCTCGGTCGCGATGGCGCAGTTTCCTTCGAGGGAGATCGCGCGGCTGTCGTACGACTACCGCACGCTTGGCCTCGGCTACGCCAATATCGGCGGTCTCCTCATGTCGTCGGGCATTCCCTACGACAGCGACCACGGCCGGGCGATCTGCGCCGCCTTGACCGCGATCCTCACCGGACGCGCCTATGCGACCTCGGCCGAGATCGCCGCGAAGAGCGGCGCCTTCCCAGGCCATCGCAACAATGCGGACGCGATGCTGCGCGTAATCCGCAATCACAAGCGCGCCGCGGACGGCGAGGCGGGGCTTTACGAGAAGCTCTCGGTCGCGCCGACCCCGATCGACCATGGCGAGCTCGCCAACGCCGGCCCGGAGTGGGCGAGCTTGAGCGAAGCCGCGCGCGCCGCATGGAGCGACGCGCTCGCGCTCGGCGAAAAGCATGGGTTTCGCAATGCCCAGGTCTCGGTGATCGCGCCGACCGGCACGATCGGCCTCGTCATGGATTGCGACACGACCGGCATCGAGCCCGACTTCGCGCTCGTCAAGTTCAAGAAGCTGGCGGGCGGCGGCTATTTCAAGATCATCAACCGCGCCGTGCCCGAGGCCCTGCGCGCGCTGGGCTACGACGAGAAGCAGATCGGCGACATCGTCGCCTATGCGGTCGGTCGGGCGACGCTTGCCCATGCGCCCGGCGTCAATCATGCGGCGCTGAAAGCCAAGGGCCTGCCGCAAGAGGCGATCGACAAGGTCGAGTCCGCGCTCGCCGGCGCGTTCGACATCCGCTTCGTCTTCAACAAGTGGACGCTCGGAGCGGAGACGCTGAGCGGCGCGCTCAAGATCCCGGCCGAGCGCTACGATGCGCCGGGCTTCGACCTCCTGAGCGCCCTTGGCTTCTCGAAATCCGAGATCGAGGCTGCGAACGGCTTCGCCTGCGGCGCGATGACGCTCGAGGGCGCGCCTTATCTCAAGACATGAGCATCTCGCCGTGTTCGACTGCGCCAACCCGTGCGGACGCACGGGCAAGCGCTATCTCTCGGTCGAGAGCCACATCCGGATGATGGCGGCGGCGCAGCCGTTCATCACCGGCGCGATCTCGAAGACCATCAACATGCCGAACGACGCGACGGTCGAGGACTGCAAGGACGCCTACATGCTCTCCTGGCGCCTCGGCCTCAAAGCCAACGCGCTCTATCGCGACGGCTCGAAGCTGTCGCAGCCGCTCAGCGCACAACTGATCGAGAACGACGAGGAGGACGACGAGGCGGTCGAGACGCTGGTTGCGCTCAACGCGCCTCAGCGCGCGGCCGCGATCGCCGAGCGAATCGTCGAACGGGTGGTCGAGCGGGTCGAGCGCACCCGCGAGCGCGAGAAGCTGCCCGATCGCCGCAAGGGCTATACGCAGAAGGCCGTCGTCGGCGGGCATAAGGTCTACTTACGCACCGGCGAGTACCAGGACGGGCGGCTCGGCGAGATCTTCATCGACATGCACAAGGAAGGCGCCGCCTTCCGGAGTCCTGATGAACAATTTCGCCATCGCGATCTCGCTTGGCCTGCAATATGGCGTGCCGCTCGAGGAATATGTCGAGGCCTTCACCTTCACCCGCTTCGAGCCGGCCGGCTTCGTGCAGGGCAACGACGCGATCAAGAACGCGACCTCGATCCTCGACTATATTTTCCGCGAGCTCGCGATCTCCTATCTCGGCCGCAACGACCTCGCCCATATCGCGCCGGAGGAGATCGGCAACATGATCCTCGGCGGCGGCGTCAATGAGGACAAGGCGCCCGGGGATAGCGAGGGGATCAGCGCGCCGCCGGCAGCGCCGGTGGCGTCCGTCGTGTCGAAAGGCCTTCTGCGTTCTCGCCCCGGCGACAAGCTGATGCTGGTGCGCGGGCGGGACGCAGGCGGCGAACCGCCGGCCGCGAAGGTGGGCGGCTCGCCGGCTGGGAGCTATGTGCAGGGCGCGACGGCGCTGAAAGGGGAGTTTGCGGAAGCCGCGCAACGTCGCCTTCGGCGCCTCCGCCCCGGCCGCGGAGACCGTCGCCGAGAAACGCGCGGAGGCGCGGATGAAAGGCTATGTCGGCGAAGCCTGCCCGGAGTGCGGCAACTTCACCATGGTGCGCAACGGCACGTGCCTGAAGTGCGACACCTGCGGCGGGACGACGGGGTGCAGTTGAGAGGTTGACCCCAAAACGGGGCTAAATATGAAAGTAGACCTGCTGATTTTGCAATTAGCAATCATCTTCTTGCCCGGTTTGATTTGGGCGAGGCTTGATGCTCGCTTTGCGCTTAAATCACCTCCCTCAGATATGGAGTTTGTACTGCGCGCATTCCTATTTGGAATGGCGAGCTACACAACCACTTATATCCTATATTCCTTGGCAGGTTGGCAATTCACCGTTGTAGATATAAGCGACGCCGGCGATAGACCCGTGCTGTCCGCGTCGGTGGTGCATGAGATTGCGGCGGCCCTCGTGGTGGGGATTGTTCTTTCTCTCGTGTGGATTTACGCTGCAACTTATAAATGGCTGTCCAGAGGCTTACAGCTTATAAAAGCGACAAAAAGGTATGGCGACGAAGACGTCTGGGATTATACCTTTAATTCTCAGAGTGCCAGTGTTGAATATGTTCACTTCAGAGATTTCTCCAACGGCCTAACATATGCTGGATGGGTCAACGCGTTTTCTGAAACAGGGAAACTCCGAGAGCTGTTGCTGCGCGACGTTCGGGTATTTAATCTCGAAGGCGATAGGTTATTCGAACTCCGCTAGTGTATCTTGCACGTGCGCCAGACAGCATCCACATCGAGTTTCCTTACCAGGGGCCAACACAGGAGAGCGGACAGTGACTAAAATCGCGATGGACGGCTACGGAAAACCACCACTGGTGACGGAAGGCCATCGACAGAAAGGGGGATCAAATACCGCGACTTCTCAGGTTCAGGTTCGGCCCCCGACGGTACCGCTTCGCCCCACAGGTGGGTCGCAGGGCGGAAATACTGCCACCCCAAACTCTCTGAGGAAATGGCGCTGACGTCACCGTTCCAGCAAACTCAGCGCCCAATTTTGCAACCGGAGATTACGGTCGAGATTACGGGGATTACGTGATTACGATTACGCGATTACGGTGACACGATTACGGTGCGATTACGGTGCGATTACGCGATTACGGTGACAGCTTACTTAATCCCCGGTTCGCCGGCTAGCGATCGCATGCGTTAAAGAGCATCCTCCGACAGGCCGGCCTCAAGGATTAACCCCATGCGTTACGCCGTCGTGATCGAGAAGGGCGAACGGATTACTCGGCATATGTTCCGGATTTGCCCGGCTGCGTGTCGGTCGGCGATACGCTGGAAGAAGCGAAGGCGGAAATCCGCGAGGCGATTAGGTTTCACCTCGAAGGAATGCGGGACGATGGCTTGCCGATCCCGAAGCCGTCGAGTCGCGCGGAGTATGTCGAGGTCGGAGAACGAGCCGCGTAAGCTCGAGAGTCCGTCACACCCGAGGGATTACGGTGACAGGGATTACGGTGGGGATTACGGTGACAGCTTACTTAATCCCCGATTCGCCGGTTAGCGATCGCATGCGTTAAAGAGCATCCTCCGACAGGCCGGCCTCAAGGATTGACTCCATGCGTTATGCCGTCGTGATCGAGAAGGGCGAACGGAATTACTCGGCATATGTTCCGGATTTGCCCGGCTGCGTGTCGGTCGGCGATACGCTGGAAGAAGCGAAGGCCGAAATCCGCGAGGCGATTAGGTTTCACCTCGAAGGAATGCGGGACGATGGCTTGGCAATCCCGAAGCCGTCGAGTCTGCGCGGAGTATGTCGAGGTCGGAGAACGAGCCGCGTAAGCTTGAGAGTCCGTCACACCCGAGGGCCGGCCATCGTGCGGTGGATCGGCGTTCCGTGGGTTACGGTTCCGTGCGCGGCGATGAAAGTCCGGCGAACGGTGGCTCGGGCGCGCCGTCGAAGGGCGGAGCAGGCGATGGGTCGCGCGCTGCCCGGCGCCCGGCGCCGGCGCGGTTTGGCCCTCGGCTGCGCTGCAAAGCGCCGCGCCAAGGACGATGAGCATGGCGGCGGCGAGCCTGGAGCGAATTATTTCCCTTCCCCTCTTGATCGATCGGCCGGATGAGCGCTCCGGGGGCGGCAATCGCCGCCGGAATCGTGACGTTTTTCGAGCGGCGGCGAGGCTTCTATGCTTCCTTTTTATCGCGGCCACAACCTCGGGCTGGAAACCTCTGGATATTCTGCCCCTCGACGCTGCGGCTCAAGAATTCAGGAGGAAACGCGTGCGCCGCCGATCCGCCGTTGTCGCGGCTTTAGGGCTCGCGCTGCTGCCGCTTGGCGCAGCATACGCGAGAGCCGCCGCCTGCGCCCCCGCCGATCCCTCGCTCGCCGGCCACTACTATCTCCGCGGCGTCATGGAGGTTGGGTCCGAGCTTCTGCTTCATCCGGACGGGCGGTTCGAGTACATGCTCGCCTATGGCGCGCTGGACGAGCTTGCCTCGGGCTGCTGGACGCGAAGCGCGGCCATGGTCACGCTCCATGCCCACAAATTCGAGCACAGCATGGAAGACCCGATGAAGTTCGAGCGGCTCGAACTCACGGTTCAGCCCGGCGGCAAACTGATGCGCCGTTTCGACGCCAAGCACGCCGGCGCCTATTCCCGCCACTGAGAACGCGGTCTTACGCTGGCCGCTGTCATGCCCGCGAAAGCGGGCATCCAGAATCGCCGGGCGCCAAACCGCTCAATTGAGAGCATGTGCGGCTGGACCCCCGCTTTTGCGGGGGTGACATAGCCTACACGGTCGCCGGCTATTGAGGGAGGCCCTCGATGGCGAAGGTGCGGAATTTCGCGTATTTGTCGCCGATCTTCCGCGCGGCCTTGTAATCTGCGGATGCGCGCCAGGCCTTAACCGCTTCGAGGCTGTCGAACTGATTGATGGCGACGCGTGTACCCGGCGGCGGCCCTTCGAGCACCACGATGTTCTGCCCGGCGGCGACGAGGCGCCCGCCTGCCGCCTTGATCGTGGCCTGGACAACCGGGACATACTCTTTCTGATATGCGTCCAAGTCCGTGATGTCCGTCTGGGTGACGACATAGACCGGCGCCTTGGTCTGCGCATGGAGGCCTTGAACCGCGAGAGCGCCGATCGCAGCGCCCGCCAACAACGCCAACGCCGCCATAGATCGAGTTTTCATCGCTTTCCTCCCGGTCGCCAAGATTAGAGCGACAGTCTACTCTATTTCCGAAATCATTCGCCCTTTTCTACGCGGATGCTCCAAGGGCGCATCGAGGCCGCAATGCGCGGAGGAGCCCGCCAACGCCCCGGCTGGGCCGACTGTGCCGCGCTAAGCCGCCGGCCGTTGTCGCGCTCGCACCCTAGTGGCCGCCGCCGCCGCGCCCGGTGTTGTTCTGGGCGTAGCTGATGGGATTGTAAGGATTGGTGTCAGAGTAGCGCCCGGCGAAGATCTGCGAAGCGCCCTGCGACGAGGGACTGACGTTCTGATTGGCGTTGCAGCCGGCGAGCGCGAGCGCCGCAATCGCCAGAATGATCGGGATCCGCATTCGGTCCTCCGCTTCGAGAAGAGACGTGGCCGGCGGGTCACGAGTACCCGGCGATCGATTTCAGGGGTTGGGACGGTCCTTCTACGAACAAGCCGCTTCCTGGGATCATGGCAGAAATCAGAAAACACGACAATCTCTTTCATAGAATTGGAATTCGTGCTACAATTCGGCAGGCCTCGGATCGAACCCGCCCGCGGGACGCCGCGCAAGGACAAAGGGCGGAGACGTCGTCGAGACCGGCGGGAAAGATCCAGAGACAGGAAAAGACCCGAATCACATTTTGTCACCTAAGCCATTGAAAAGTCGTGTTCGACCACCGTTGTGACGGTCGGTTTGGCGGATGGGGGAGAGAGAGGTTCAATGCCGTCGGGATTGCGCCTTTTCGCCTCAGTCGGCCTCGGGCTCCTGGTCGCGCTCGTAAGTGCAGGTTCGTCGCTTGCCGGAGAGCCGGGACTTCCCGCATGGCTCGCGGCCCATGTCGGCGAGGGCGAGGGGCAGATCGCGCCCGTCGTATTGGAACGCGCCCGCGCGCTCTATCAGCGCAAAGGCGTTCGCAATCCCTGCTACTTCGCGTTTGACGCGACGCGTCCCCATGATCTCGCCGGCGGACTGGGACGGCGGTTCTACATCATCTGCGAAGCCCAGGGGTCGTTTCGCGCAATCTCCGCGGGCCACGGCGGCGGACGCGATCTCGACGGGATGGCGGATTTCTCCAACGGCCGGCGGTGCGTGAAGAATTTCGGCAACGCGCATGGATTCCGATCTGACGACCGGGGGGGCGTACGTGACCGCCGACATCGCCGCAGCCTTCAAAGGCTATTATCGCTCTGGCGGAGGAGACGCGGCTTTCACCCGGCCTTTCCTCAAGTTTGACGGCGAAGGCGATACCGCAAACGCCCGCGAGCGCGCCATCGGCGGGCATCCGGCGGTCCTGCTCAGGGGAGTCTGCCGGCGAAAGGAGCCGGGAAACCCGCACGCCGACGCGGACGGATACGTTCCATTTGGGAAGCTCGTGAACTACGAGGCCGGGCGCAGCGATGGCTGCACCAGTTGGTCGCCCGCGGACGCCGAAAGCATCATGGCGATGGTAAGCGGCAACCCGACCACGCTCTACATCTATCCGGAATCGCGCGACATCGACGCGGTCGCGCGGGCAGTCGGAGCCGGAGAGGCGCCGTCTCGCGCGGGGCTCTATTGGAACGCCGTGTGCCTGAGAGACATCGGCGCCCCACGTTTCTGGGGTAAGGAAACGCTCGAGCCAATCCTTGGCGCGATGGCGCGCGGCCCATCCCGCCCCGCCGCCGCAGCCGCCGCCCGTTTGCAGAGAGCCGTAACCTCATTCCGCGCCAAGGGTCGGGGGCAAACCCCGCATGGGGGTGGGGCGCGTGAGGCGACCGGGAGTCAAGGAACCAAGCGCGACCGCGACGCGTTGCGGTCTTGCAAACGCGAGCCCGGGAGACGGCGAATGCCAGGCGATCCACAGCGGCCGGTTCCGACCCCGCCGCCCGATGTCATTCCAAATCCCGTGCATCCCCCGACCCCTCAAGAGGCGCCGAAGTCGGAACCGCCGCCCGACATTCCGGCGCCGGGGCCGGATGTCATCCGCGAACCCGGGCCGGATGACATTCCCGAGACTTTCCCGCCGGAAGCGCCGCCTCCGGTCACCTTTGCCGTTTGACGCCGCCTGGCGTAGACGAACAGGGGCACAAACGAGCGGCCCGCGAGGTTCCCGAAATGAATGGAGCGAGCCCGCGAGCGCTTGTCGCCCTAGGCGCGCTGGTGTTGATTATCGCCGCTCGGGTCGGCGTGGCGATGGAACAGCAGCCGCCGCTCCCGCCGCCGCGCCCGGCGGAGTCAGCTCCGGCCCCCGCGGAGGATGTCGGTTCGCAGCCGGTGCGTGGAATGGGCCCCGAAGCCATGGGTCCCGCTTGCCTCGCTCAGCTTGTGGCCGGCGGCGCGCGCGTGGAAGCCGCCACGGCTCCGGCGCCGACTGGCGAGGGCTGCGGGATCGCCTCGCCGATCCGCCTGTCTTCGGTCACGGTGGCGGGCGGGGACATCGTCAGCCTGCCCGATCGACCAATTCTCGAATGCGAGTTTGCGGCGGTCCTCGCCGACTACATCCAGTTGATCATCGCCCCGCTCGGAGAGGCGTTGCTGCGGGCGAAGGTCGCCTCGATCGAGACCGGCCCCGGCTACGACTGCCGGACCCAGGACAGGGTCGTGGGAGCAAAGATCAGCGCCCATGCCAAGGGGCTCGCGGTCGACTTTGTTGCGATCGCCTTCGCTGACAAACGGCGCCTTCTCGTCGAGCGACCAACCGGCGCCGACGAAGCCGCGTATTTCCGCGCGGTTCGGACAGCGGCCTGCGGCTGGTTCACGACGGTTCTGGGTCCGGGCGCCGACTCTTTCCACGCCAACAATATGCACATGGACATCGAGAAGCACGGCTCGAGCGGGAGTTACCGAATTTGCGAGTAGCTCATGCGTATTGCGCAATTCCGTTGCCGAACGACCAGTTCTCCTTCTTGACCTCGACAAGGCTGACGAAGACGTCCTCAGGGCGCAGGCCGAGCCTGCCCGCAAGCCCGTCGGCGATCGCCTTATAAAGCGCCTTCTTCTGCTCGACGGTGCGGCCCTCGCTCCAGGTGATCTGGATCATCACCAATTCCTCGGTGCGGCGGATGCCGAGGTAGGTCGCGTCGAACGCCAGGTTCGGCGGCTCATGCTCGTTGATCACCTGGAAGCGGTCGTCCTTCGGAACGCCGACGCTGATCAGCGCCTCATGCACGATCAGGCTGATTTCCTCGCGATATGTGGCGTCCTTGCCCTTGCGAAGGTCGATTCGAACGAGCGGCATGGATTCTCTTCCTCATGTTTTGATCGGGTTCGCTCACGGAAGGCGGGCGCCCCTCCCCAAGAACCCTCAGCGGCCGCCATAAAAGCCGCTGGTTTGGGCATATTGAATGGGATTGTAGGCGCTATAGTTCGGGTAGATGTTTGCGAGATTCTGTTGTGAAGAAGGATTGACCGCTCCAGTGGAGTTGCAGCCGGATAGCGCCAGAGCCGCGAGGGCGATGATGACCGCGATTGAGGCAGAAGCTTTTCGCTGCGCTGAAGACAGCGCGTCGAACGACGTGCTGCTGGATGTGTGGGAGAACCCAGGGCGGTCAGCCATCAGGTTCTCCTCTGTCGGCGCCAGGCTCTCGACCTGTCATTTGCACGCTCATCGGCGCAACGTCGCGAGGGACGCGGGCGCGGGCTTTCCGGTCGCTTGTTTCGAATTGCTGCGGATAAGCGCCGCAGCCGCTCCCAAAGCGGCGAAAATTGCGAGCATCGAAAGCACGCCGCCGACCGCCGAGAGCAGCGCGGCCTCCGGCGCATGGGTTGTGCGCCCCGCACCGCCGGTCGCCGTTTGCAGCCCCCAGCCCAGCGCCGTCGAAGCCCCGGCCACCCCGACGCCGGCGCCAAACACGCGCAGAAGATTGAGGAGACCGCCTGCAACGCCGGATTTGTCAGCTGGGGCTGCGCCGATCGTCCAGCTGTTGTTGGGGGCGATGTAAAGGCCTAGACCGACGCCATAGGCTGCGAGCGCCGTCATTACGACGACCAGGCTCTGCGGCGTCCCGGTGAGCAACACTCTCAGCGCCATCGCCGAGGCGAGGCAGATCACCATGCCCCCGGCCATGACGAGGCGCGGGCGTTTGTCCGCCCATGCTCCGCCGAACGGCGCCACGAGACCAAGCGCGACCGGGACGACGGTGAGCCGCAAACCAGCTGCAAATGTCGGATCGTGGTAGCCGCGGATGAGCGCAAACGACATGGCGAAGAACATGCCGTAAAGCAGGGCGTAGGAGATGAGCACGCCGACGCAGCCGGCCGAGAAGGCGGCGGATCCGAACAGGCGGAGATCGATCAGCGGCGCCGGCGCCCTGCTTTCCCGCCAGATGAAGAGGCCGAGTAGGATCGGTCCGGCGGCGGCGCAGGCGATGAGCGGCGCCGTCGGCCCCCATGCCCGCCATTCCGAGATTGTCATCAGGAGCGCGACCAGCGCCGGGATCAGGAGCGCCGCGCCGGCGGCGTCGAAGCGCCGATTCTGGGCGAAGGCCGTCGTCTTCGGGACGATCAGCCAGCCGAGGGCGGCGCCAAGAATAGCGAACGGAACGCTGACCCAGAAGATCGAGCGCCAACCCAACGTCGCCAGAAGCACCCCGCCGAGCGTCGGGCCGAGGCTGAGACCCACTGCCTGCGCCGCCGCCATGATTCCGAGCGCTTTTCCCCGTCGCGCCGGCCCGGCCGCGCCGACCAGGATAACGACGCTGTTCGCGCCCAGCAACGATCCTCCGATCCCTTGCAGCACCCTGAACGCGACCAGCAGCGGCAGACTCGGAGCGAAGCCGCACTGGGCGGAGAACAGACCGAACAGCGCGAAGCCACACAGATAGAGGGTCTTGCGTCCGCCGATTTCCGCGAGCCTGGCGAACGCCGGCAGGGCGGCGGCAAAGGCCAACACATAAGCGACGGCGACCCAGCTTACCGCGTCAAGCGGCGCGTCGAACACGTCCTCGAACGAGGGCATCGCGAGTTGAACGATGCTCGCGTCGAGTTGGCCGATGAACGCGCCGATGCATACCGTGCCGACAACGAACCACGGATAGGCCGCGCGGCCCTCGAAAAACTGCGCGGGGCCAGGTTCCGGCAATCCGCGATTGGCAGCCACACGAATTCCGCAGTTGTGAGACGCGACAAGACAGCCTAGCTACACCCGCGCCGCTCCGCAACGGTCGCGACCAACGCGCAGCGTGGTCTGGCTAATTCGCCGGCGGCTCGCCAGGGCAACGTTCGTGGCGCCGGCGCTCCTCCGCAGCTAGGTCTGAGAGGCGTCCACCAGCGAATCTGCGATTGCCGCATCGATTTGCTCAGGCATCTCACTCACATCGATGCCGATTTGATCGCCAGGGATCCAGATCCTCGTGCCTGCGCCGTGCGGGACGAAGGTGGCCGCGAGCGCCATGTTCACGCGAATTGTCTTTCCGCCTTCGGTCAGCGTGCACTTGATCCATTTGGCCGTCATGGATTTCCTCGCGATATGCTGTCCTACGGGACCGGCGCAGCGAGTTCATGTCGCAACGCCTTGTTGAGATATTCGATCACCCGCTGTTCGCCATGCATCACATCGCTCCGACGGGCAGCGGAATTTCAACAAAGAGCCGTTCGCAGTCTCGTTCTGCCTAGCACAACGCTCGGCCTGCGACGAGGCGGCAGGGAAGCCGCCAACCGCCGCTTTGCCGGCCGCCCGGCCTTCAGCTACGCTTTGCCGCTATGCTGATCCCGCCCCGGACAACGCCGCCGCCAGACGCCGCGGAGCGACGCGCCGCGAGGCCCACTATCGTCTATGCCGTCGAGCGGCTGCCGGCCTACGACGCCGCGTTCTATGACAAGGCGCGCGCCGGTATGGCGAAGATTGGCGAGACGGTTGTGCCGCCGCGCCAGGGCCGCGCGTTCGACGTTCCGGCAGGACATTTTTTTCGCATCGTCAGCATCGACGGCCCGCAGGTCGGCGACCTCAATCTGTGGAACGCAGATGATCTCGCGGAACGATTCTTCAGCGGCAAGACCCGGGCGCTTAACGCGACCCATGTGAGCACCGGCGCCCGGCTATGGAGCGCGCTGCCCTATTTGAGGCCGATGGCGACGATTACGTGCGACACGCTCGACTGGTACGGCTTCGACGCCGACGGCGCCGGCGTCCACGATGTGATCGGCACTCGCTGCGACCCCTATACCAACCGCCTTCTGACCGGCGGCGACTACCATCATTGCTGTCATTCGAACCTGACGCGCGCGCTGGCGGATCGGATGAGGCTATCCGATCGCGCGGCGGAGCCGCATGTCCATGACGTGCTCAACGTGTTTATGTGCACCGGCTTCGAGCGCCGGTCCCATCGCTATTTCATGAAGGCGAGCCCGGTGCGTCCCGGCGACTACATCGAATTCTTCGCCGAGATCGACCTCATCGGCGCGCTGTCGGCCTGTCCGGGCGGCGACTGCGGCGAGAGCCATTCGAGCGACGCGGCGCGCTGCCATCCGCTGAAGGTCGAGATCTTCCGCCCACGCGACGAGGCGCTGCAAGGGTGGCGGCCGCCCGAGGTCAGCGCCTATTCACCCGAGTGAACAGTGCGCTTATCCAAAGCGCAGCCGCGATCGCTCCCGCGCTTTCCTCGCCTCGACGTCGCGGTCACGCGGCGGGGCAGCGCTGTGAAGCGATGAGATTAACTTGCGCGCAGTTTCGGAGACCTCATCGACCGCGCGCTCGAACGCCTCCGCGTTGCCCTGCGACGGCTTGGCGAAGCCGCTCACCTTGCGCACGAACTGGAGGGCCGACGCGCGGATTTCCGCTTCGGTCGCGGGCGGCTCGAAGTTGAACAGTGGGCGGATGTTGCGGCACATGGGAGCCTCGTCGAGATGGAATGAGATCAAAGGGCTGCGGGCGTTCACTGGGTCAGTTCGAATTGCGCGGTGACAGTCACGGTGAGTCGGTCCTCGCCCGCCTCGATCGGCGGCGGTGCCGGTAAGGCCCCAGAGTACGCGCGGGAAAACGCCGCGGGCGCTTGGTTCCCGCCTTCCTCCGTAAGCACCATGAGCCGACCAACCCGGGCGCCTCCTGCGGCGGCGTAGATCTCGGCTTTCCGCCTGGCGTCGGCCACCGCGAGCGGCCGCGCCTTGTCGAGCAGCGCGCTCGGATTGTTATGGCCAAAACCTATGCCGTAGATTGAGTTGGCGCCGGCAGCAACAGCCTTGTCGAGCAGCGATCCGAGGCTCGAAATATCGCGAACGATCACGGTCACGTTGTTGCTCACGCTGTAGCCGGTGATCGTCGGAGAGGCGGTTTGGCCCGGTGAGGATTGCGAGAACCTAGGCGAAATGGAAACATCGGAGGTCTGGACGTCGGCAGCCGCGACACCCTCGGCCTTGATCAGCGAAATGAGAGCGGTGGCCGCTTTTGCATTCGTCGCCATCGCCTCGGCTGCATTTCTCCCCACGCTCGTAACTCCGACCGTAACCCGGGCGAAGTCGGGCGCGGCGCTGAAGCTGCCTTCGCCTGTGACCTCGACCCATCGGTCGTTGCTGATATCAGGTATGCGCTCCAGGGCCCCAGCGGGGGACACCGCGGCGAGCGCCATCAGGAATGCGATTAGAAGCGAATTTGGCCGCATGATTTCCTCCCGCCCATGCGGCTTAGGACAATGCGAACGTTTGAGGCGGCTTTAAGTCCTCCATGTGGCCTTACGCCTTTGGAGCCTCGGTGCGATAGCGGAAGTCACAATGGCTTGCGCCGCCCATGATCGTCTGGGTCCGGGTCAGTTTGATGCGCGGATCGTAGCCCTCGCAGAAAGCGCCGTCGCGATTGCAGGAGAGGATATCGCCGATGTCGCCAAGTCCCATCGCACGATAGGTCTCGGCATAGCGGCAACGCCTCACGTTGAAATCGAGTATCCCCGGTTTGTCGGCGATGACTTCGATTGTGAGCGCGTCGTCCTTCGTCCACAATGGCAGGATCGCCTTGAAGCTCTCGAGGTCCGCTCCGTCCGCCGCGCGCGACGCCATCTCGGCGCCGGCGTCGATCGCCGCGCGGCGAATGGCGCGGCGCAGAATGTCGCGGGCCTTGTCCTCGCCGACCGCCTCGCGCATTTCATCATAGATCGGAGCGATGATCGCCGCCTCGATTTTGCGCCGGGCCAAGATGCCGAGCTCGCCGTCCATTCGCTTATCCATGATACGAAAGCCTGCCCCGGGCGCCGGCTGGGTGTCAAATTTGAAACATGTACGATTATCGGCTTGACAGGCGCCGCGCGAGGCGCGGACTCTAGCTCGGGCATCGCTCGTCCGTTGCGGGCATCAGGGGAGGAAACCCATGCCGATCGATCGGATGGATCATTTCACCATCCTCACTACCGACACGGAAAAGACGGTCGCCTTCTATTACGACGTGCTCGGATTGACCCCCGGACCGCGGCCAGACTTCTCGTTCCCTGGCGCCTGGCTCTACAGCGGTGGCAGCGCGGTGCTGCATGTCGTGGAAAAGGCGGTCATCCCGGACAGCGGCGGGGTGCTCGACCATATCGCGTTCCGGGGCACGGACGCGCCGTCCTACCTCGCCAAGCTCAAGGCGCGCGGCATCAAATACGACCTGCGCCGGTTGCCGCAATCCGGCCACGCCGGGGGGCTGTGGCAGTTGTTCTTCTTCGACCCGAGCGGCGCCCGGGTCGAGATCGACTTTGCGGCGACGGAAACCGTGGAGGGGCAGGGCTGAGCGCTCGCGGCTAGCGTTCATGATCGGCCCGCGGCTCTTGCCTTTGAGCGCTCCGGGTTGTAGCCGCCCTGGGCTGAAGGGCGGCTAACGGAGTCCGACCGCGTCTCTGGAAGCGGGATTTTCCTTGCGCAACAACGGCATCGTTCAGGTCGGCCGAGGGCCGCTCGCGGCGCGGTTCGGCCCGAAGCTGCCGTTGGCGGTCATCGCGGGCCCATGCCAGCTCGAAAGCCGCAGCCACGCGCTCGAAATGGCCGCGGCGCTAAAGGCGATCGCCGCGCGGCGCGCGATCGGCCTCGTATTCAAGTCGTCCTTCGACAAGGCCAATCGGACCTCGGGCGCGGCCAGGCGCGGCGTCGGGCTGAAGGCGGCGCTGCCGATCTTCGCCGAGATCCGCGACACGCTCGGCCTTCCGGTCATTACCGACGTGCACGAGAGCAGCCAGTGCGCGCCGGTCGCTGAAGCTGTCGACGCGCTGCAGATTCCAGCCTTCCTGTGCCGCCAGACCGACCTATTGGTTGCTGCGGCCGAGACCGGGCGGCCGGTCAATGTCAAGAAGGGGCAGTTCCTTGCCCCCTGGGACATGAGACACGTGGTCGCCAAGCTCGACGCGGCCGGCGCCGTCGATGTCCTCGTGACCGAGCGGGGCGTGAGTTTCGGCTACAACACGCTCGTTTCCGACATGCGCGCTCTGCCGATCCTCGCCCGCGACACCGGCGCGCCGGTCATCTTCGACGCCACCCATTCGGTCCAGGAGCCGGGCGGGCAGGGGAGCGCCTCGGGCGGCGAGCGCGCGTTCGTTCCGGTGCTGGCGCGGGCGGCGGTCGCGGTCGGCGTCGCGGGCGTCTTCATCGAGACGCATCAGGATCCCGACCACGCCCCTTCCGATGGCCCCAATATGGTGCCGCTGGACGAGTTCGAGGCGCTTATCGCCGAGTTGCAGGATTTCGACCGGCTCGCCAAGCGCTGAATTTTTGCCCATGGCGGGCGTCTGTCACATGGCGGTCGCGCGGGCGGGATATCTCGCGCAATCGGCCGCGAAGACGAGTCGAATGGACAAATATCTCTTCAGTTACGCAACCGCAAGCGACCCCCCGATCAAACGGGGCCTCATTCGGCTGGTCGAGAAAGCCACCGGTCAGCCGAAGCTCAAGCGGATGTATGTGCACAACCAGCGCTTTCCGCGCTTGGGCGAGACCTTCTGGCAGGCTGCGGTGCGGTCGCTCGAGCTCGACGTCCAGTACGACGCCGACGCGCTTTCCGCCATTCCCCGGACAGGCCCGGTCGTATTCGTCGCCAATCATCCTTACGGGGTGCTCGACGGCATCGTCATGGCCTGGCTGGCAAGCAAGGTCAGAAGCGATTTCGTCGTACTTACCCACATCGTGCTGACGCGGGCGCCGGAAGCAGCCCGATTCATCCTGCCGGTCGATTTCTCGGGAACCGAAGAAGCAGAGCGGACCAATCTCGGCTCGCGGGCTGCGGCGCGCGACCAGCTCCGACGCGGCGGGGCCGTAGTGGTGTTTCCGGCCGGCGCGATTTCGACCGCGCCCGATAAGCTCGGCCTCAAGCCCGCGGTCGATGGACGCTGGCAGCCGTTCGTATCGCAGCTCATCCAATGTTCGCAGGCGACGGTGGTTCCGGTCTGGTTCGGCGGCCAGAACAGCCGTCTTTTCCAGATCGCCAGTCATCTCAGCCTGACGTTGCGCCTGTCGCTCATCTTCCACGAAGTCAAGGCTCGCATCGGCGCCCGCCTCCCAGTCGTGATCGGCGCGCCTGTCCCCTTCGCCTCGATAGCCGCGATCCGGAACCGTCAGGCGCTCGCCGATGAGCTGCGCGCGCGTGTCTATGCGCTGGCGCGGCTTGCCCCCGCGCTAAGGAGTTCCCCCTTCGACGCGCGCAAGCTTTTGCGAGCCGAGGCCCGCGACCCATCGAACCGACCAGGCGGCTTAACCGAGCCCGGTCTCCCCCTCCGCACGTGCGCCCTTAGCCGACCTTCTGCACGCCCGTGAGCAAGGTCAGGTGTTCCTTGATCATGCCCCGCGCGAGTTTGGCTACGTTGGTCTCATCGAGGTTGTCGTGGACCTTTAGATAGACTTCTTGAATGTCGAGGAGCTTCCGGTGTCCCTCGACTTCGTACTGAATGTAGTCATGATCGAACTCGGACCCTGCGCCCAACCCGCGCAACTTTTCGACTGCCGCTTTGCTCGCCTTGTCGAGGTTTTGCATCAGCTCCGCGTCAGTCGGGGCTGGGATTGAACCCGTCGGGGCGCCGTTCCTCTGGATCGCCTTGAATACGTCCGCGACCGTTTCCTGCTCCGCGATTTCGAATTCGATGAATTGTTTGAGGAGAGGGTTGTCCGCCTTGGGCAGCGCGATTCGGCTCAACAGCAACGACAAAGAGCCGACGGCCATCGTGTCGTTGATATGCTTGAGCTGCGCCTCTGATATCCCGCCCGGCGAGGGCGTCGGCGGCTTAATTGTCTGGGCGGGGGCCTGCTGCGCCGAAGATGTCTGTGCGGCGAGCCGGCTAGCCGGCGCAGTTGCGATCGCGGCAAGAAGCAAACGACGATTCATTTGCGCAGCTCCATTTGGACCGGAAGCGCCTGTCGCCTCCTTCGGGTCGAACGCGCCGCAAATCGCCTTTGTTCCTCTCCCAAAGCCCTCGGTTCAGCTACGCCCACGATAAGGAGCGACGCCCTGATCCGGCAGCCAGACGCCTTTTGGCAACTTGCCGCTCTGCCAGAAAACATCGATCGGCATGCCGCCGCGGGGGAACCAGTAGCCGCCGATTCTGAGCCAGCGGGGCTTGATGACGCCGACGATGTCCTTGCCTATCCGCACGGTGCAATCCTCGTGGAACGCGCCGTGATTGCGGAAGCTCGAGAGGTAGAGCTTAAGTGACTTCGACTCCACGAGCCATTGGCCCGGCGCGTAGTCAATAACGAGAAGGGCGAAGTCGGGCTGCCCGGTTACCGGGCAGATCGAGGTGAACTCGGGGACGGTAAACCGGGTTATGTAATCGGCGTCGGACTGAGGATTCGGCGCGCGATCAAGCGTCTTAGCGTCTGGCGCTTCAGGAATTTGCGACAGATGTCCGAGGTGGGTGAAGGGGGGTTGGGCTTTCTTCATGGGCCGTCTTTAGACCCGAAGACGGTCCTACCGCGAGCCTATTTGTACTGTTCGCGCACTTGGCCGGCGCTGAATTGCGACGAAACATAGCCGCTGAACCGCACGCAAACGCCATTCGCCGCGAGCACGCCGGGCTTGCCGGCGACGTCGCACGTCCGGGCAGGTTCGGCCTTGGTCGGCTTCTTGTTTTGGGCCGGCAGTTCAGCCGCGCGCCCGGCCGTCACGCCGAAGACCGCCGCCGCAAGAGCGAAAGCGAACCATCGTTCGACAATCATCTGTTTCACCTTGACGCCAGCTTCTGGCCAAATCCTGAACGCGCCAAAGAGCGCATAGACGCCATATTGGGCCGCTATGGGGCGGCCGGCAAGCGTCTTTGACGCGAGCTTGCGACTCAGTGAGCAATCCGCAAGGGATGGGCCCGAGGCGGAGAGGGGAGCGCGCAAGGCATGGAGATGACGTCCCCTTTTGCGCGCCCTTTCGCGCGCCGACCCGTCGCCCCGACTTCCGTCGCGGCGGCCGGCGCAGCAGTGCTCGCGCTTGGCTTTTACATGGCGATCGGCACGCGTCAGCCGGTCGTCGCCGCGCTGGCTGGGGCTGTGGGGCTCGCTCTTCTCCGCTGGGCGCGGGCCGAGCGCCCGTATTCCGCGGCGCTGATCGCCGTCGACGCCGCGGCCTTCGCCATCTTCGCGTTCCAGCGCAACGATTCGATCGGCTTCTGGCAATTGCCTGGACCGTGGGCCGACGTCTGGCGGTTCAATCCGGCCGGGGCGACGATTGCGCTGATCGTCTATACCGGCGGGTCGATCATGGCCCTGATCGCCGGCTTTCGCGGATTGCGGCTCATCGAGGCCCTGAGCCTAATCGCGGTTCCCTTTCCTGTTCAATCTGCTCATGGCGATCGGCGCCGACTGGCACATGGCCGAGCTCGGCGCGATGGCGACTGGGCATGCTGGCCTGCCATTTCCCGTCCAGGTTGCGATCGGGCGCGCGCTTACTCTCTGGTTCGTGGGCGATGCGATGCTGACGATGATCAACCTGGTCAGCGTCAACCTGCTTCCGAATTCGGCGCGCACGCACGGACTTTTCGCTCTCGGCGGAGGTCTCGCCGCCGCGACGCCGCTCATCGCCAACGCAGCGCAGATGGTCGCTCAGCCGTTCCTGGCGCTTTTTTTCTCGAGCTTCTGCGCCGCGCTCGCGCAAGGCGGCCTTTGGGCGATCGTCTATCTCTTCACCGGCATTATCCTCGATTGGCTCGGCGGCCGTCCGCCGCGCTTCGAGACGGCGTGGGAGCATTGGCGCGCCGGCTTCGTCAAGGGCGCGATTTACGGCGCGCTGTTCATGGGCTTCATCCTCGTCGCGGCTCTCATCCTGCGCGCGCCCGGCGCGGCGACGATCCTCGATCGAGCTGCGCTTCTCATCGGTCCCGTCGGCGGCGCGCTCGCCTTCCCGCTCGCCCAGACGATCATGGGCAGCGCCGACGGGACGGCGCCGTTCTTCGGCCGGCTAAAGCGCGCCTACCTCGATCCGCGCGGGCCTGCGCGCGGTATCGTCGCGGGCCTCGGCCTTGCGCTGGCCTATCGCGCCGGCCTTGCCGCTTACGACGGCGGCGCGCGGTTTCTGGCGATGGCGGTGGTCGGGGCGCTCTGCTACGGCGGCGTCGATCTGGCCTTTGACGCCTGGAGCGTCATCGCGGGCGAGCGGCGGAAACTGCAAAGCTGGCGCCTTTATGCGCTGGGGCTCCTGCTCGGCGCTCTCGTCGCCGGCGCGCTCGGATGGTATTTCGACGCGACGCAGCTGCAAGTCGTCATCGCCAAATTCTGGGCCTACGCCGACGTCAATTACCGGCTCGACGGGCGACGTCTCGGCGATTTCACGACCTATCCGATTTTCAACAAATACGGGATGATCAACCTCGGTGAGGTGGCGGGCGGAGTCAGGCTGTTCTGGGCGGAATCGGTGGCTGGCGTGATCAACTGGTCGCTCGCGGCTCCGCTCTTCTCGATCAACTACGTCCTGCTCGATGCGGGCTTGCAGAGAAGCCTGAGGCCGATCAAGACGCTGGTCAGCCCGAGCGGAATCGAGGGGCTGGTCGAGCAGGGTGTGCGCGTTCTGCGCTGGGGCCTGTGGATGGCGCCCATCATCAACTCGTTCCTGCGCCAGTCCCCGGACCCGACCTGGTATAACCAGGACGGCGCGATCCGGTCGGGTGTCGCCATCGCAACCGATGCGACTCAGAGCTCCAGTGGCTTCCGGCAATTCAGTCTGACCCTGTTTCTTGGACTGCTCGCCTACGACTGGCTACGCATCCTCATCTGGTTCGACCATATGGGACTCAGGGTCGCGACCCTGGTCAACCTGTCGTTTCTTGGCGGCGACCGGGCGGACGAGGCGGCGGCGCGGTTCGTCGGCCACCATGGACGCACCCGCGCCATTCCCGACGGCATCCGCCGTTTTGGCACCTGGGCGCCGCTCCTCATTCCGTTTTACATCCCGCGCGGGCCGGATTGGGACAAGGCCTGGACAGGCGCCGAGACGCTTGCGCGCGGCGGCGCCCCAATGCCCGACGCGATCAAGACGCTGGGCTTCGCCTATGGCGCGGCGATCGCCGCAATGGCTGCTGCGGGCGTGGCGGTGGCGGTTAAGGAGCGCGCCAAATCTGGACCTGCGGCGCCATGGCTCGAAGGCGCGCCCCTCGAGCTTGGGCGGCGGCCCGATCGCTTCGTCTTCAACAACGGGGCGGTCGGGGTCGAGATTCAGCGCGACGGCCGCGGCGCAGCCTTCGTCATCGGGGCGGAGCGCGGCGGCGGCCCGATCGATCTCTTCCGCCGTCCGCTCGATCCGCTGCAGGCGAGGGGCCATTTTTTTTACGTAGGCGAGGACGGCGAAGCGCCCTGGTCGATCGGCTTCGAGCCGGCGCGACGCGCCGGCGACTACAGGATCGAGGAGCCGGGCTTCAATCGCCTTGCGATCGTCAATGCTCTGAACGGAATCGAGGCCCGAATGGAGATCGCGCCTGAACTCGCGGGGCGCGATCATCAGCTGGCGCGTGCGGCTCGAGAACGGATCCGAAAGGACGAGGCGGCTGCGACTGACGAGCTTCTGCGAGATCGCGCAAGCTGAAACCGGGGCTTATGCAAAGGATCTCGATTTCGCCGGCATGCATGTCGAGACCGTGTTCGTGCGTCCGCTCAACGCCATTCTGGCGCGCAACCGGCTCCTGCGGTCGGCGCGCGCCGACCGCGGCGAGACCGCGTTCTTCGCCGTCAAGCCGGGACCCGGGACCGATCTCGTCGGCTATGAAGATTCGCGCATACGCTTCATCGGCGAAGGCTCGCTCCTGCGGCCGACCGGCTGCGAGCCTTGGCGCTGGCGCAAGCTCGACGACGAAGGCAAGGTCTGGACCTTCGATCCGGCGGCGAGCTTCACCCTTGAGGCGACGCTTGCGCCTGGCGCCGCGGCCGAGGCGGAATTCATCGTCGGCCGCTCCGACAACGCGGTGTGGGCGAGCGAACTGATCGCCCGGCGGCTCGGCCTCGCGCCTCTGCCCGAGCCCGACTTGCATAGGCGGCTCTACGAGACCCGCGCCGTCGAGCCGTCGCCCGCGCTCCCGTCGCGATGGCCGTTCGGCTTCTCGGCCGACGGCAAGACGTTGAGCCTCACCCATCGCACGCCGCGCCCGTGGGCGCATGTGATGGCGAACGAACTCGGCATGGCGACGATGGTCTCCAATGACGGCGAGATTTTCTCCGCCTTTGGCAATGCTCGCCAAAACGGCCTCTCCGCTTTCCGCTTTGACAGCGTGACCGTCGTCCAGCCGGGGCAGGTCGTCTACCTGCGCGACCTCGACAAGGGCGAAACCGGCGCGGTGGGCTTCACGCCGTTCCAGCCCGAAGACGCGACTTGCGAGGCGACCTACGAACCGGGGGTCGCGACTTTCGTCACGACCCGAGGCGATCTGACGATCGAACACGTCGTCTTCGTTCCGCCCGGCTATCCGGGCGACATGCGCCTCTTGACCCTTGCGCAATGGTGGGTCGCGTCCGAGGCGCCTGCGCATTACGCCCTTCTTCGATCTCGCGCTCGAGGACAGTCCGAACGCGAGCGTCGACAAGATCCGCGACGAAACGGTCGGCTCTACGCTCCTGTTCCAGAACCCCAACAATGATTTCGAGCGCGGCTTCGCTTTCGCGGCGACGAGCTTGCGGGAGCCGGCGACCGAGACGATCCGCGCCCGGTTCTTCGGCGGGCCAGGGCGCAACATCCTGACGCCGGCGATGGTCGAAACCGGCTCGAGCGACGGTTCCGCGCCTGACGACGGCCGGCGGGTGGCCGCCTTCTGCGGCGAGCTCACGCTCGCGCCTGGGAGCGAAGCGAAAATCGCCATCGGCTTCGGCCAGGCTCCGAGTTCGGAGCGAAGCGCTCGCCGCGGCGGCGCGTGTCGGCGTCGCCGAAGCGGAAAGCGATCTCGCGGCGACCCGTGCTTCGTGGGCCGCCCGGCTAGGCCGGGTCGAGGTTCGCACCAACCGGCCGGACTTCGACCGGCTGGTCAATACCTGGCTGCCCTACCAGCTCTACGCCTCGCGGCTCTTCGGCCGCCTGGGGCCAAACCAGCTCGGCGGCGCAACCGGCTATCGCGACCAGCTGCAGGACGTGCTGCCGCTTGCGCTCATTGAACCACGCCTGACCCGGGCGCAAATCGTGCTTCATGCGAGCCAGCAGTTTCGCGAGGGCGACGTGCTCAAATGGTGGCATCGCGCGCCCGGCGGCGGGACGGGACTGGGGCAGCGGACCAAGGCCTCCGATCCGCACCTGTGGCTACCGTACGTGCTCGCCCGCTATGTGCGCCAAACCGGCGATGACAGCGTGCTCGACGAGACGACGCCTTTTCTGGAAGGCGACGCCGTGCCGCCTAACGAGGACACCTGGATCGTCATTCCCCGCGTCTCGCGCGAGAGCGCGACGGTCTACGAGCATGCGCGCCTCGCAATCGACTACACTCTCGAGCATCTCGGCGTGAACGGGCTTCCGCTCCTGCGGGCCGGTGACTGGAATGACGGCATCGACGCGCTCGGCCGCCGCGGGATCGGGACCAGCGTCTGGATGGGCTTCTTTCTCTTCAACGTGCTCGACGGCTTCGTCTCCCTCGCGCGCGTCAAAGAGGACGAGGCGTTCGCCGCCCGCTGTGAGGCGGCGCTCGCCCGGCAGCGCGAGGCGCTCGAGATCGGATGGCGCGGCGACCATTACCTGCTCGACTTCGCCGACGACGGACGCGAGGTCGACCTTCGCAACGCGATGACGACCGGCTGGGCAGCCTATTCCGGGGCCTGCAACGACGCGCGCGCCCTCGCGGCGATCGAAGGCGGCCTTAAAGGGATCGAGCGGTCGAGCCGCGTGCTGCTGCTCGAGACCCCGTTCTACGAGCATTCGCAGCCCTATCCCGGCCGCATCGCCGACTATCCGCCCGGCGTACGTGAGAACGGCGCCCAATACAGCCATGGCGCGACCTGGATCGTCGATGGGTTCATGCGTCTCGCCTCCTCGGCGCGCGCCGCGGGCGACAACGAATTGGCCGCTCGCCTTCGGGCCCGCGCCTTCGAGATTTTCGAAAAGATATCGCCGATGAAGAAAACCGACCCCGAGAGTTCTGGCGACCTACGGCCTCATTCCCATCCAGCAGCCCGCCGACATCTACGAGGGTTGGGGCCATGGCGGGCGCGGCGGCTGGTCATGGTACACCGGCTCGGCCGCGCGCATGTTGTCGGCGGCCTACGCCCTTATCGGCGTCGAGCAGGAGGACGGGCGCGTCTCGGCCCGCCCAGATCTGTTCGAGCCCAAGGGGGAACTGGAGGTTCAGTCGCTCCGCGTCGGCGAGTTGACCTGGAAGCGGGGCGGCTGAAGCCCTGACTCCCTGCGGGGAAGGGGCAAACTGGCCGTGATAGAGCCTTTGGCGCGCCCGAGCGGCTGCGGCGCTCGGCCGCAGCGCGACTTTGGGGTGAAAGCGACCCGAAACGCTGGCGGCGCGTTGCGGCAGGACGCGGTTTCTGGCAATAGGCGCCCAGAAACGAGCCGCGGGAGACCGCCCGCGGCCTATCAACGGGGCCTTTCGCCATGCTTTTGGGCTTGATTCTCGTCTGTGGACTGCTCTCGATTGTCTATGGCGTCTACACGATCTCAGAGTCTCATGGCGGCGGACGCCGGCTCGCAGCGGATGCAGGAGATTTCGGCGGCGGTGCGCGAGGGGGCGCAGGCCTATCTCAGACGCCAATATATGACCATCGCCGGCGTCGGTGTCGTGGTGTTCATCGGTCTCGGGCTGTTGCTGTCGTGGACCGTGGCGATCGGCTTCGCGATCGGCGCCATCCTCAGCGGCGCCGCCGGCTTCATCGGCATGAACGTCTCGGTGCGCGCCAACGTGCGCACGGCGCAGGCGGCGACGAAATCGCTCGCCGGCGGCCTCGACATCGCCTTCCGCTCCGGCGCGGTGACCGGGCTTCTGGTGGCGGGTCTCGCGCTTCTCGGCGTCGCCGGCTATTTCGGCGTTCTCACCGGCCCTCTCGGCTATGCGCCATCTGATCGCATCACCATCGACGCCCTGGTCGCCCTCGGGTTCGGCGCATCGCTGATCTCGATCTTCGCCCGTCTCGGCGGCGGCATCTTCACCAAGGGCGCGGACGTCGGCGCGGATCTCGTGGGCAAGGTCGAAGCCGGCATTCCGGAGGACGATCCGCGCAACCCGGCGACCATCGCCGACAACGTCGGCGACAATGTCGGCGACTGCGCCGGCATGGCCGCCGACTTGTTTGAAACTTACGCCGTGACGGTGGTCGCCACCATGGTCCTCGCTTCGATCTTCTTCGACGGGACGCCAGTGCTCGTTTCGTCGATGATGTACCCGTTGGCGATCTGCGCCGCGTGCATCGTGACCTCGATCATCGGCACGTTCTTCGTCAGGCTCGGCGCCAACGGCTCGATCATGGGCGCGCTCTACAAGGGGCTGATCGCCACCGGCGCGCTCTCCATCGTCGGCCTCGCCATCGCGACCCAATTCGTTGTCGGCTGGGGCGAGATCGGAACCGTCGCCGGCAAATCGGTCACCGGCGCCAATCTGTTCGTATGCGGCCTTGTCGGCCTCGCCGTTACCGGGCTCATCGTGGTCATCACCGAATACTACACCGGCACCGGAAAACGCCCGGTGGTGTCGATTGCGCAGGCCTCCGTCACCGGCCATGGCACCAACGTGATCCAGGGCCTCGCGGTGTCGCTCGAATCGACCGCGCTGCCGGCGATCGTCATCGTCGCCGGCATCATCTCGACCTACCAGCTCGCCGGCCTCTACGGCACCGCGATCGCGGTCACGACGATGCTCGGCCTCGCCGGCATGATCGTCGCGCTCGACGCCTTCGGCCCGGTCACCGACAACGCCGGCGGCATCGCCGAGATGGCCGGATTGCCGAAGGAAGTGCGCCAGTCGACCGACGCGCTCGATGCGGTCGGCAACACCACCAAGGCGATCACCAAGGGCTACGCCATCGGTTCGGCAGGCCTGGGCGCGCTGGTGCTGTTTGCCGCCTACACCAACGACATCCGCCACTTCAAGGAGACCGGCGCGCCCTATTTCCAGGACGTCGGCGCGCTCGATTTCAGCCTCTCCAGTCCCTATGTCGTCGCGGGCCTCATCTTCGGCGGCCTGATCCCTTATCTCTTCGCCGGCATCGCGATGACCGCGGTCGGCCGCGCGGCCGGATCGGTCGTGCTCGAGGTGCGCCGGCAGTTCAAGGAGATGCCGGGCATCATGAACGGGACGCAGCGTCCCGACTATGGACGCGCCGTCGACCTTCTGACCAAGGCCGCGATCCGAGAGATGATCGTGCCCTCGCTTCTGCCGGTGCTGGCGCCGTTCGTCGTCTATTTCGGCGCGCTGTGGATCTCGGGCTCGAAGGCGTCGGCCTTCGCCGCGCTCGGCGCGTCGCTCCTCGGCGTGATCGTCAACGGCCTCTTCGTCGCCATCTCGATGACCTCGGGCGGCGGCGCCTGGGACAACGCCAAGAAGAGCTTCGAGGACGGCTTCATCGACAAGGACGGCAACAAGTGGGTCAAGGGCTCGGAGGCGCACAAGGCCGCCGTCACCGGCGACACCGTCGGCGACCCCTACAAGGACACCGCCGGCCCGGCGGTCAACCCGGCGATCAAGATCACCAACATCGTCGCGCTGCTGCTGCTGGCGATCCTGGCGCGTTGAGGGCGCAACAGAACCAAAGCCGGGCGCAACAAAAACCAAGCGGGGCGCAACAAAAACAAAGCCGGACGCAACGAAAACCAAGTCGGGCGCAACGAAATCCAAATTTGGATTTCGGGCGCGGAGGCGATGTTTTTCAGTGGGTTATGGCCGATAGAACCCCGCTTTCTTGACCTGCGGAACCGCTTTCTTGTGACCGGCAGACCTCAATTCTCGTCCTCCATGCTGACCGGCCGATCGCGCGAACAGGCGTCCGCCGACGCATCGGCGTCGACGAGGCAGACTAGCGCATATTCTGTTTTTGGCAAAGATATTTCTCAATAATCTGGTTTTCTGTAAGCCGGCGAAGGCTTTGGTCGGCCTTGGCCGATTGCTCGGTCAAGTCCGCGCCGTCATGGCCGGGCTTGTCCCGGCCACCCACGCGGCGCCACGACAAGGACGGGTCCGCGCATCGGCGCGAAGACTGGCAAAGCTATAAGGCGCTTCTTCCTGGCGTTCGCTGGCAGACGCGTTCGACGCGCCGAAGCACCTGGATGGCGGGGACAAGCCCGGCCATGACGTGTTGGGACTCGTCCGCGGGTCTCTCGCACGTCCGAATTCCTCGAGACCAGTTTACCCCCGCCGCCCGGCGCTCCCCGGCTGAGCCTGCTTTCGATGCTGCTCGGCGAGCAGTCCGGCCGGCGTGATGTTGGCGATCGCGCTTTGAAGCTTGTTGTGCCAGCCGGTCACCACGTCGCCTTCGCCCTTCAGCATCGCCTCGAAACCCTGCTTTGCGACTTCCGCCGGATCGTCCTTCTTGCTCGCGCCGATTTTTGTATCCTCCATCTCGGCGCGATCGAAGAACTCGGTCTCCGTGGCGCCCGGCATGAGGCAGGTTACGGTGACGCTCGTGTCCTTGAGCTCGTTGCGCAGCGCGAAGGCGAAGGAATCGAGGAACGCCTTGCTCGCGTTGTAAACCGCCTGGTATGAGCCCGGAATGAAGCCCGCGATCGAGCCGGTAATGAGGATTCGCCCTTCGTTGTTGTCGCGCAGATCGCGCCCCACTCTCTGAATGAGGTCGAGGGTTCCGGTGATGTTGGTGTCGACCACCTTGCGCCAGGCGTCGGGGTCCTGGTCGAGAAACCCGTCGCCGAGCCCCCGGCCCGCGTTCGCGAGCAGGGCGTCGACTGGCCGGCCGCAGGCTTTGATGGCGCCGTAAAGCTTTTCGACGCCTTCCTTGGTCGAAAGATCGGCTTCCACCGCCTCGACCTCCGCGCCCGTGCTTCGCAGTTTTTCCGCCGCCGCCTCGATCTCGGGTTCGTCGGCGGCGACGATGAGATCGTAGCCTTTGCTCGCCGCGTAGCGCGCAAGCTCATAGCCGATGCCGGTCGAGGCCCCGGTGACGACAGCCAGGTGGTCCATGATGAATCTCCTGTATTCTTCAGGCGGCCGGCGCCGTCATTGAGGGCTTCAATACGACCTTGATGCAGCCGTCCTTCTTGTCCCTGAAGGTCTTGTAGAGCTCGGGGCCCTGCTCGAGCGGCGCTTCGTGGGTGACGACGAACGACGGGTCGATGTCCCCCTTTTCGATGCGCTCGAGCAGCATCGGCAGGTAGTGCTGGACCGGCGTCTGCGCCATGCGGAACGTGAGGCCGCGGTTGATCGCCGACCCCATTGGGATTTTGTCGAGATACCCGCCGTAAACCCCGACGATCGAGACCACGCCGAAGTTGCGGCAGCAATGGATCGCCTGACGCAGCACGTGCGGGCGGTCCGTTCCGAGATAAACCGCGGCCTTCACCCGATCGAGCATCGAATCGGCGCTCGCGGTCGGTTCGGCCTCGGTTCCGACCGCGTCGATGCAGGCGTCGGCGCCGCGCCTGTCCGTCAGCTCCTGGATGCGCTCGTAGACGTCCTCCTTCGCGAAATCGATCGTCTCCGCGCCGGACTTTTGCGCCAGCGCCAGGCGCTCCGGGACGGTGTCGATGGCGATGACCCGGCCGGCGCCGAGAAGGATTGCGCTTTTGATCGCAAACTGGCCGACAGGACCGCAGCCCCAGATCGCGATCGTCTCGCCGCCCTTGATGTTGCAGAAATCCGCCGCCATGTACCCGGTCGGGAAAATGTCCGACAGGAACAGAACCTGCTCGTCCGAGAGGCCGTTCTCGATCTTGATCGGACCAACGTCGGCGTAAGGCACGCGCAGATATTCGGCCTGACCGCCTGCGTAGCCGCCCAGGACGTGCGAATAGCCGAACAGCCCGGCCGGCGAGTGGCCCCAAAGCTGTTCGGCGGTCTGGCGGTCGGGGTTCGACCGCTCGCAGCCGGAATAGAAGCCGTTGCGGCAGAAGAAGCACTCGCCGCAAGAGATGGTGAACGGCACGACGACCCGGTCGCCAACCTTGAGGTTCGTCACGCCGGCGCCGACTTCGACGACCTCGCCCATGGTTTCATGGCCGAGCACGTCGCCGCTTTTCATCTTCGGGATCATCCCATCATAGATATGAAGGTCCGACCCGCAAATCGCGCAGGCCGTCACCTTGATGATGGCGTCGCGCGGGTCCGCTATCTTCGGGTCCGGCGCCGTTTCGCAGCGGATGTCATGCTTGCCGTGCCAGGTCAGCGCTTTCATGCCGGCGTCCTCGTCGCGTACCGAACGGGCGCGTTCGGAGTCGAGACACAACGAGGTCGAAGGCGGCTTGTTCCCGAAGGCGCGTCGATCGAGGGATGTCCCGCCGACGCTTCGGCTCTTTAAGGCGTGCCCGTCAGCGACGCCCGGCGGGCCGGCTCAGCTGAACCTGAACAGGCCGCCCATCATGTTCTTGAGGAAGTCGGGTTCCGTGCCGCCGGTCGGGGTGGTGCGGCTGACGAAATCGAACACCTTGCCGTCCTTCATGCCGTAATTGGCGATGCGGTCGACCTTGCCGTCCTTGGTGAAATAGACGGCCAGCACATGCTGGTCGGTCATCTGGACCGGCATGAACTCCAGCGAATGCTTCATCTTCTGCCCGATATAGTACCAGGCGTCGCCGCCGACGGTCGACGTGGTCGACGGCGTCCCGAGGAGGGCCAGCGCTTCCGGCTTGGTGGTCGCGCCAACCTTGACCTGCGCGATGGTGCTCTCGTCGATCTGATAGCCGCGATCGAAGTCGCCGTCGTAGCCGATGCAGCCGCCAAGCGCGAGCGCGCCGCAAATGGTCAATCCCAACGATACGCGACGAAACACCTTGGGCGGGAATTGCATTCTGCCTCTCTCCATGACCAGCCTTTCGGCTTGCCAGACCGGGCTGCGATCCCTAACTCATGGCGCCGTGTCAAACAAGGCTTTAGCCCGTCAGCCGAGCGTACAGCGCGAGGGTATCGGCATGATCTTCGCCCGGTGGCGCGCGCGGCGCGCCAGCAGAGCCGTCATTGAGCAGATTCTTGGCGAGATCGTGGCCGCCGCCCGCCGCCCGGCGCTCTATCAGGCGCTCGAGGCGCCCGACCGGCTCGACGGGCGATTCGAGTTGCTCACCCTGCACGCCGGTCTCGTGCTGCGGCGGCTCAAGGCGCTGGGCGGCCTCGCCGACGCCATGGCCCAGGAGCTCGTCAACAGCGTTTTCCTGCATTTCGACGACACCCTGCGCGAGATGGGGCTGTCGGATATCGCGGTTTCGAAGCGGATCAAGGCGATGGGTCGCGCCTTCTACGGCCGCAACGCCGCCTACGCCGCCGCGCTCGACGACGGGTCGGACGGCCGCCTCGCAGCAGCGCTGGCGCGAAACGTCTACGGCGCCGCGGGCGCCGATGCGGCGCCGAGGGCTGGCGCGCTCGCCTCCTATGTCGCCTCGCTTGACGTGGCGCTGGCGGCGATTCCAATGGAAGCGTTCGCGACCGGCCAATTCCGTTTTCCGCCAGGCTCGATCGCATCCGGAGGCCGTCATGACTGAAGCCGGGCCGCTCACCCGCGTCGTGCGGGTCGACGCTCTTCCGCGCGAGGGCGAGAGCGTGACCATCGAGGCGAGCCCCGCCGAGCGCAAGGCGCTCGCTTCGCTGCTTGGGCTGCCGGAGATCGCCGCGCTGACCGCGACGCTGCGCCTCGAGCCGGCCGGGGGCGGGGGCGCGCGTGCGACCGGCGCGGTCCACGGCGAGCTGACCCAGACCTGCGTCGTCTCGCTCGAGCCGTTCGAGGCGACCGTCGACGAGGCCGTCGACGTGCGGTTCGCGCCCGAGGCGGAGGAGGGGTCGGCCCGTGGGGCGGCGCGCGAAACCCTCAGCCTTTCGCTTGCCGACGAGGACGGTCCGGATCCGGTGATCGACGGCAGGATCGACCTCGGCGCGCTCACAGCCGAGTTCTTCGCTCTCGGGCTCGACCCTTACCCGCGCAAGCCCGGCGCGGAATTCGTCGCGCCGCCCGAGGAGCCGCCTCCCGATTCGCCGTTCGCGGCGCTGGCCGGCGCGGGCGGCAAGCGGGCCAAGCGATAGAGCATGACGGTCACTCGCCGGCCTGGAAAGCCCGCTCGTAGAGCGCGAGGACGGGCGCCGGGAGGCCGAAATCGAGCGCCGCCGAGCGGCTGCGCGGCGACATCTTGCGTTGCGTTTTGACGAGGATGTCGAGCACTTTCTCTTCCGGGTGCTTGGCGGCGAAGTTCAAGGCGTAGTGGCGCAGGAAGACGAGGCAGGCGACGTCTTCCAGGGTCTGCGCCTCGGCGTCGCTGCGCAACCGCTCCTTGCGCACGAGCGCGCCGGCGCGGGCGATTTCCGCTTCGCCATAGCCGCAATCCGCCATGATCCCGGCGACCCGCTCGGCGTGGCGGCGCTTGGCGGCGTTGCGCCAGGCGATATAGCCCGCCTTGCCGTCAGGAAAATCGCGGCGGGGGTTGAGCCAGCGCTCGATATGCTGGCCCCGCACCGCAATCTGCAAGGCTTCGGAGGCGCCCGGCGCGAAGGCGGCGAGCGCCTCGCACATCCGCCGGCCGTAGACGAGCTCGGCCGGTTCGCCGGCCTCAATGTTGAGATCGCGCGCGTTGGCGTCGTCGATGGCGCTGAGCGCGCAATGCAGTTGATCGGACATGAGGACAGCGGCGCCGGCATCCTTGCATGCGCGCCGATCGAGGAAAAGGCTGCTTTCCCCGCCGCAGGCGCGCCGATAAGCGGGATCGGGCGCCCGCCGCGCCGGCCGGGAGCCCGTCCCGGGCGTTGCCTTGCGCGGCGAAGCCGTTATTGTCGCGGCCCACGCCGGGCGCCGCCCGAGCAACGCGCTTGGGGGCGTTCGGACTAAGGAATGGCGAGCGAAATTCGCATAGCGCTGGACGCGATGGGCGGCGACCACGGGCCGACTGTGGTCGTGCCCGCCGCCGCGGTCGCGCTCGAACGCCGGCCGGACCTGCAGTTTCTCTTCTACGGCGAGGAGAAGGCGATCGGCCGGGCTCTCGAGGGCCACGCCAGGCTCGCGGCGAGGTCGCAGGTTTTCAACACCGACGTCGCGGTCAAGATGAGCGACAAGCCGAGCCAGGCTCTGCGCACGGGGCGGCGCGTCTCGTCGATGTGGCAGACGATCGAGGCGGTGAAGTCGGGCGCGGCCGATTGCGCGGTCTCGGCCGGCAATACCGGCGCCTTGATGGCGATGGCCAAGTTCTGCCTGCATACGATGGCGCCGATCGAACGGCCGGCGATCGCCGCGATGTGGCCGACGCTGCGCGGCGAATTGATCGTGCTCGACGTCGGCGCGACCATTGGCGGCGACGCGCAGCACCTCGTTGATCTCGCGGTGATGGGCGCGGCGATGGCGCGAATCGTATTCGGCATCGACAGTCCGACGGTGGGCCTGCTCAACGTCGGCGTCGAGGAGATCAAGGGGGTCGAGGAGGTCAGGGCGGCGGCCCGCATCCTGCGCGAGGCGGACCTGCCCAACCTGCGCTATCACGGCTTCGTCGAAGGCGACGACCTCGGCAAGGGCGCTGTCGACGTGTTCGTCACCGAGGGTTTCACCGGCAATATCGCGCTCAAGACCGCCGAGGGGACCGCGAGGCAGCTCGGCCAGTACATCCGCGACGCCATGGGCTCGAGCCTCATGGCGCGCATAGGCGCTCTCTTCGCCGGCAAGGCGCTCACGACTTTGCGCACAAAAATGGCGCCCCGCGCCAGCGGCGGCGTGTTCCTGGGACTTGACGGCGTGGTCATCAAGGCCCATGGCGGCGCGGACGCCGAGAGTTACGCCGGCGCCGTGGAACTGGGCTATGACATGGTTCGTCAGGAATTGCTCGGTAAGATTCGCGAAATGATCGCCCACGCCAACGGCTTCCGTCCCGCGCCCGCCCATTCGGGCGAACCCAGACCCTGATCCTGGAACCCGCCCCGCTCATGAACCTTGCATCCCCTCCGCCACAAACCCGCCGCTCGCGCCGTCCGGGTCCGGACCTCTCCGCCGGCCCTGCTCCTGCATCGATCCGCTCGTGCGTGCGCGGGGTCGGCGCGGCCCTGCCGGAGCGCGTCGTGTCGAACGAGGAGCTGGCGGCGAAGGTCGAAACGTCGGACGAGTGGATCGTCCAGCGCACCGGCATCCGCCAGCGCTACATCGCCGGCCCCGGCGAGACCACGTCGTCGCTTGCAGCCAAGGCGGCCGAGGCCGCGCTCGCCGCCGGCGGCCTGGAGCCGGCCGACATCGATCTCGTCATCGTCGCCACCTCGACGCCCGATTTCACCTTTCCCGCCGTCGCGACCCAGGTCCAGGCTCATCTCGGCATTGTCGAGGGCGCGGCCTTTGACCTCCAGGCGGTCTGCACCGGCTTCGTCTACGCCGTCGCCACCGCCGACAAGTTCCTGCGCTCCGGCTCGAACAAGCGGGCGCTGGTGATCGGCGCCGAGACCTTCTCGCGCATCCTCGACTGGACCGATCGCACGACCTGCGTCCTGTTCGGCGACGGCGCGGGGGCGATCGTGCTCGAGGCGCGCGCGAGCGACGGCCGGCTCGGCTCGCCCGGCGTCATCGCCTCGCGGCTGCGCTCCGATGGCCGGCACCGCTCGAAGCTCTACGTCGACGGCGGGCCTTCGACCACCCAGACGGTCGGGCATCTGCGCATGGAGGGCAAGGAGGTGTTCCGCCACGCTGTCGGCATGGTGACGGACGTGATCCAGGGCTGCTTCGCCGACGCGGGTGTGACGGCGGACGAGATCGACTGGTTCGTGCCGCATCAGGCCAACCGCCGGATCATCGACGCGACCGCCGACAAACTCGGCATCCCCCGCGACAAAGTGATCGTCACCGTCGACAAGCACGGCAACACCTCCGCCGCTTCGATCCCGCTCGCGCTCGACGTTGGCGTCAGCGACGGCCGGATCAAGCCCGGCGATCTGGTGATGCTCGAGGCGATGGGCGGCGGCTTCACCTGGGGCGCGGCGCTGATCCGCTGGTGAGTTGGGCGCCCTCGATCGCGCCTCGTGCGCCTTGAGAGCGAGACCGGGAGCCAATGACGGACGGCGAGGGTCATGACGAGGGAAGTCTGCTCGCGCTCGCCATGCTTGCGCTCGTCGCCGGCGCGGTTGCGGGGATTGTCGGAGCGATCTTCCGCCTCGGGCTTGAACAGGCGGACCAGCTTCGCAACCTCCTGATCGGATGGGCTCACGGCCAGGGGGCCGGCGGCTTCCTTGTTGTCGTCGCTGCCTGCGCGAGCGCGACCGCAGTTGCCGGCTGGCTGGTGCGCCGGTTCTCGCCGCAAGCGGCCGGCAGCGGCATCCCTCATGTCGAGGCCGTTCTGCGCGGCGAGCTTCGTCCGGTCAGCTTTCGCGTGATTCCGGTCAAGTTCTTCGGCGGGCTGCTCGCCATCGGCTCCGGCCTCGCGCTCGGCCGCGAGGGCCCGACCGTCCAGATGGGCGCGAGCCTCGCTTATTTTGTCGGCAAGCTGTTCGGCCGAAGCTGGCCAGACTGCAGGGTGCTGTTCGCCGCGGGAGCCGGCGCGGGGCTTGGCACCGCCTTCAATGCGCCGATCGCCGGCGCGGTCTTCGTCCTCGAGGAATTGGTGCAGCGATTCGAGCGACGCATCGCTGTCGCTGCGCTGGGCGCTTCCGCGACCGCGATCGGGGTGGCGCGCCTGCTGATCGGCGACGCGCCGGACTTCACCGTGAGCGGGCTTGCTTACGGAGACGCGCAAACAAGACCGCTCTATTTCGTCTTCGGCGCCTTCGCGGGGCTTCTGGCCGTCGCCTATAACCGGCTGCTGCTCGGGACGCGCGCGGCCGCGGGCCGGTTGATCTTCGCCCATGTCGATCTGCGCGCCGCATTGGTCGGCTTGGCGGTAGGGGCGCTCGGATGGTTCGCGCCGGGCGTGGTGGGAGGCGGGGACGAAATCACGCAGGGCGTCCTCACGGGCGCAACGCCGCTCGCCGCCCTTCCCGCCGCTTTCCTGATCCGGTTTGCGCTCGGCCCCGTGTCGTATGCGGCGGGAACTCCGGGCGGTCTCTTCGCGCCCATGCTCGTCCTGGGCGCGCAATTCGGGTTCCTGTGCGGAGCCGCCTGCCGCGCGCTGATCCCTTATGTCAATGTTCAGCCCGAGGCGTTTGCGGTCGTCGGCATCGCCGCTTTCTTCAGCGGCGTCGTGCGCGCGCCAGTCACCGGCATCGTGCTCGCAACCGAGATGACCGGCAGCGTCTCGATGCTGCTGCCGATGCTCTGCGCCTGCTCGATGGCCATGCTGGCGGCGGCGCTTTTGAAAGACCCGCCGATCTACGAGTCGCTTCGCGAGAGCTCATTGCCGGCCGATGGAACTGTTGCGACGGCAATCGAACAAGGTCCGTCCAAATAATCGTCGGTTCGCGCTCCCCGCAATGACGCGATTCGACCGCGACGGATCATGCGCTACTCGAAGGCGAAGATGCGCTTCCAGTCGTTCTTCATGCTGACGACGAACCAGCCGTCCTTGGTCGCCTCGTCGTCGAGCTCCGGGGGAAAGCGGCCGATCTTGGTGTCGGGAAGCCCTCGCGCGGGCCCGTAGGCGTATTCGCGCGCGGCGTCGTCGTGCAGGACGAGCATCGCGAGCCGGGGGCCGGCGCCGGCCTTGGTATATTCGAGCATCTGCCGGTCGCCGGTCGAATTGCCGAAGGCGAGATAAGGCCGGCGGCCGATCATGAGATGAATGCCCTCGGGCTTGCCCGCGTTGTCGTCGTTGAGCAGAAGCTTCGGCTCCTTGATCAGCATCGGGCGTCCGTCGGCGCCATACTGGTAGCTGACGCCGCCCATTGTGCCGACCACCTGCTCGGGCGGAATGCCGTAAACGCCCTCCGCATAGGCGCGGACGAAATCCTGCCCGCCGCCGGTGACGATGTAGGTCTTGAAGCCATTGGCGCGCAGATGATTGAGCAGCTCGATCTGCGGCTGATAGACGAGTTCGGTGTAAGGCCGCTTCCAGCGCGGATCGCGCGCGTCCTTGATCCAGGCGGCGACCTGATCGCGGAACGCATCGACGTCGATCGCCGTCAGCGTCGCGGCTACGATCTTGATGAGATCGTCCATCGACAGTTTGGCGATCGCCTCGCGATCCCGCGATAGCACGGTCTTGAACGGCTCTTGGTTTGCAAGCTCGGGCTTGGCCTTCGCGACCTCCGGCACGCGATCGAAGCAATAGACGAGCTGGGTATAGATCGGATGCTCGACCCAGAGCGTGCCGTCCTGGTCGAAGGTCGCGATGCGCTCCGCGGGCAGGACGAACTCGGGGCTTCCGGCGTCGGTCGTCGCGTGAACAAACTTGAGGATAGCCTGCTTCGCCGCGCCGTCGTTCCAGGAGGGCAGGGGGTCGCCCTGAGCGGCCGCGGGTCCCGCGACAGCCGCGCTCGCCGCCGCGCCGAGCAAGAGGGCGGCGAACTCGCGCCGGTTGGTCTTCATTATTGTCTCCCAACTTTGTAGGGCGCGGTCGCTGACCGCGCCGAGGCCGGGTCAGCGACCTGGCCCTACACGGGCTCCTCGACTTGTCGGGCGCGGTTGGTGACCGCGGCGAGGCCGGTCAGCGACCCGGCCCTACAACGCAACGCCTATTCCGCGATCCGCAGGAGCTGCTTGCCCTCGTTCTTGCCTTCGAACAGGCGCCTGAGCGTCGCCGGCGCGTTCTCAAGACCCTGCTGCACGTCGACCCGGTGCTTGAGCTTGCCCTCCTTGATCCAGCCCGAGAGGGCGCCGATCGCCTCGGCCGCGCGCGGCATGTAGTCGGTGACGAGGAAGCCTTCCATTCGCCCGCGCTTCGAGACGAGGTTGAGGTAGTTCCTCGGTCCTGGCGGCGGCTCGGCGGTGTCGTAAGCCGAGATGCCGCCGCAAAGGACGACCCGCCCCCGCATCGCAAGCCGCCCAAGCGCCGCGTCGAGAATGTCGCCGCCGACGTTGTCGAAGAAGATGTCGATGCCTTTCGGGCAAAGCTCCTTGAGCCGCGCCTTCACGTTCTCCGCCTTGTAGTCGATCGCCGCGTCGAGCCCGAGTTCCTGCGTGAGCCAGCGGCACTTCTCCGCTCCGCCGGCGACGCCAATCACGCGGCAGCCCTTGATCTTGGCGATCTGGCCGACGAGCGAGCCGGTCGCGCCGGCGGCGCCGGAGACGACGACGGTTTCGCCGGCGACCGGGCGGCCGACGTCGAGAAGGCCGAAATAGGCGGTTATGCCGATCATGCCGAGGACGCCCATCGCGAGTTCGATCGGCGCGCCGGGGGGCAGCTTGTTCAAGGCGATCGGCTTCGTCACGACATAGTCCTGCCAGCCCACGAGGCCGAGCACGACATCGCCGACCTTGAAGGCGGGACTGTTCGACGCTTCGATCCGGCCCGCGCCGAACGAGCGCACGACCTCGCCGATCTTGACCGCCGGCAGATAGGTGTCGCCGGCGATCCACGCGCGCTGGGTCGGGTCGCAGGACAGGATCAGATTGCGGATGACGACCTCGCCCTCGCCGGGCGCGGGCGCTTCCGTCTCGACGAAGGTGAAATCGCTATCCTTGAGCGCGCCGTCCGGACGCTTGGCGAGCAGCCACTGGCGGTTTTTCATCTCGATAATCCTCGGGCGATGGAGCGCCCTTGATAGCACGAGCGAAGCGCCGATTGGCCGGAAAGCGACGCCTGACCCGCGGCGCGTCCATCATTTTCCGCCGTGTCGCCACAACCCAACTCGGCCTGCCGCGTCGAGCTTGGCGCGTCGTCAATGAGGCTCAGTCACAGAACAATCGACGTAGTACCGTTTCGGAGCCGGCCATGACGCGTTCGAGGCGCCGGACTTGTCGACCCCGTATCGGCCGAACTCGAGTGCGACGCCCTGCCCGTAGGCATTGCACAATGCGTTCGCGACCGTCGCGCCGCACTCGCCGCTGGCGTCGAGACACTCATCGACGCCATAACCCGTCGTCGCCGGTATGAGGAATGTTCGCGATTCCTGAGCGTGACCTTCGCTCACGCCAAGGACGCCGAGCGTTGTCGCGAAGACCACAGACAGCCAAATTCGCCGAAGGACGGAACAAGACATATCGATCCCCCCAAGCCAGCCTGGCGGCGGCTCGCGTCTCGGTCAGTTGCTGCTGTGCTCGGCGTTCAGGAGCTTGTCCAAGGCGTCGCCGACGGAGAAACTCCCCGGCTTCTGGCGCGGCGGGAAGTCCTTGAACGTCTGCAGTTCACGTGCAACGATCGCCTGCGCCGGCGCCATCACGAACATGCGCTCGACGTACCACTTCTCGTATTCGCCGGATTCGAGCATCGCTTTCTCAAACGGATCGGTGCGAAGATTGACGAGAAGAGGGCGCCCGCAGCGGCACAAGCGGCTCCTGCCAGACGCGCAAGCCTTCATGCTGCTGCTCGAGGAAGACCACCTTCCATTGATCGTAGCGGAGCCCCGCGAGATCGCCGTCGTCGGTCCAGTAGAAGAACGAATGGCGCTTGGTCGGTCCGCCGGCGAGACAATCGTGCTGGTCGAAGCCGTCCAGATGGACCTTGAAGGTCTTGCCGGCAGCGTCGTAACCGTTGAGCAGCTTCTGCGTGACGTCCGGCTCGCCCGCGGCCGCAACCAGCGTTGGCACCCAGTCCTCGGAAGAAAAGACGCCGTTGATCTCGGTGTGCGGCTTGGTCACGCCGGGCCAGCGCACCATCGCGGGCACGCGATAGCCGCCTTCCCAGTTGCTGTTCTTCTCGCTGCGGAACGGCGTCGTGCCGCCGTCGGGCCACGAGAACGCCTCGGCGCCGTTGTCGGTGGTGTAGATCACGATCGTGTTGTCGGCGATGCCGAGATCGTCGAGCTTCTTTAGGAGCTGGCCGACCATTCCGTCATGCTCGACCATGCCGTCGGGATAGGTGCCGAGGCCGGTCTTGCCCAGCGACTCCGGCTTCAGATGGGTGAAGATGTGCATCCGGGTCGAGTTGAACCAGACGAAGAACGGCTTCTTGTCCTTATTGGCGCGGTCGATGAAGTCGAGCGAGGCGTCGAGGAACTCCCCGTCCACCGTCTCCATCCGCTTCTTGGTGATCGGGCCGGTGTCCTCGCATTTCTGCTTGCCCCAGGGCCCGAAGCGCGGATCGTCGCCGGGAGTTCTCGGTCGCGGTCGCGACGCATTTGAGCACGCCGCGCGGGCCGAAATTCTTGCGCGAAGTTCGGATATTCTGACGCCTTCGGATAGTCCGGGTTTTCGGGCTCTTCCTCGGCGTTGAGGTGATAGAGGTTGCCGAAGAACTCGTCGAAGCCGTGCACGGTGGGCAGGAATTCGTTGCGGTCGCCGAGATGGTTCTTGCCGAACTGGCCGGTCACGTAGCCCTCGGGCTTGAGCAATTCGGCCAGGGTCGGGTCCTTGTCCGAGAGGCCCTCCTTCGCCGACGGCAGCCCGACCTTGAGCAGGCCGGTACGGATCGGGCTCTGGCCGGTGATGAAGGCCGCGCGGCCGGCGGTGCAGGATTGCTGGGCGTAATAGTCGGTGAAGATCGCCGCCTTCGCTGGCGATGCGGTCGATGTTGGGCGTGCGATAGCCCATCATTCCGCGATTGTAGGCGCTGATGTTCCAGTAGCCGATATCGTCGCCCATGATGACGAGAATGTTCGGCTTCTGCGCCTGGGCGTGCGCCGCGCCCGCCGCGCTCAGCGAGCGCCAACGTCGCCAAGGCCGAAGCCGCCACGCAATTTTTCAAACTGAATGTCATCTTGCTCCCCGTCGATAAGTCCCCGTTCGACCGGTGGCACGTATATGAAATGAATTCGCCAGTCCAATACCATTTGTGGTATTGGACAATAATGGCGCCTTATCGGATCTTGAGAATCCATTGACAAAAATACACTCCCTTCGACAGATCGAAATCGTTAAGGCCTTGGCGAAGCACCATCATTTCGGCCTCGCCGCGAAAGCGCTCCGCGTCTCGCAGCCGGCGCTGACTCGCAGCCTCAAGCAGCTCGAGGCGGAGCTCGGCGTTACCCTGTTCGACCGGCAGGGGGTGACGCCGACCCCGTTTGGCGAGATCGTGCTGCGCCACGGCGAACGGGCCGCAGCCGAATTTCATGAGCTGATGCGGGAGGTCGCCCTCGCCAAGGGGCTGGAGATCGGCGAATTGCGCATCGCCGCGGGCCCCTATCCCGCGGACATTTCGGGCGAGCGGGCCATCGGCGTGCTGTCGGCGCAGCATCCCAACTTGTCTGTCGAATTGCAAATCGCCAACTGGACACACGCCGTCGCCGACGTCAGCGAAGGCGCGGTTGATCTCGGGTTTGCCGAGGTCTCGGAAGCCCAGAACGACGCCAATCTCGAGGTGCTGTCGGCCAGAAGCCGGCAGTTGTTGTTCTTCTGCGGCGCCGAGCACCCGCTGGCGGGCAGGGGGCCGCTGGCGATCGAGGACCTCCTGGATTTTCCGTGGGTCGGCCCAAGCCTCGCCGGGAAGGCTGCGCAAGGCGCTTCCCGTCCTCGGCAAGCCATTCGGCACGTTCGACGAACTGCAGGATCGATTCCATCCGCGCATCCTGGTCGAAACCTTCTCGGCGGCGAAGCGGATCGTCCTTGCGGGGCTGGGCATCGGCGGCGCGGCGGCGACCCAGATCGAACCCGAGCTCAAGGCGGGACGGTGCGTGACGCTGCCGGTCGTCGCGCCCTGGTTCAGCCTCAACTATGGCTTCGTCACCAGGCGCGGCCGGACCCTCTCGCCCGCGGCGAGAGCGTTCATGGAGATCGTCCGCGCGATCGAGAAGGAAATCCCGGCGTGAGCGACGGTCTCGCTTGAATTTCCGCAACGGGTCGGGTAGGCGCGTGCAAAGGGCATAGGGGAACGGGGCAAGAGATGAGCATTGTTCTAATCTGCGTACTAATTTTCGCGTTGTTCATGGTCGCGGCTTACGCCGGGCTCTCTTTGCAGTCGCAGCTTACGTCGGCGCACAAGTCAGGCGAGACGAAGGGCGTCGTGGGCCAGGTCTCGGGGTTGGTCAGCCTTTTGCTGGCGCTTGTGCTCGGCACTCTGATCGGGGTCAGCTGGGGCTATTTTTCCGGTCAGAGAACCAATCTCGAAAACTTCTCCGCCCAGATTCTGCGGCTTGATCAGGCGCTGGCGCAGTATGGTCCCGAGACCAAGCCCCTGCGCGACAAGCTCAAGGACGGAATCCAGAAGGGCTACGACGCGTTCTGGGGCGGCGGAAACAGCGACCCGAGTTTGTTGACGGTTGCAGCGCCGCTCGCCGCCGCTCAGGGGATCGCCGACTTTCTTGCGACGCTCAAACCCGCGACCGACGCGCAGAAGGCCGCTCTCGCGACCGCGCAGCAATATGCGAGCATGGTCGAGCAATCGCGGTTGCTGATGTCGCTGCAAGTGGCCGCCGCCCCGGTGTCGTGGGTTCTGATCGCGATCCTGGTTTTTTGGACGGCGGCGCTCTTTTTCGGCATCGGCCTGTACGCCGAGTCCAACGCGTTGGTGATCGCCGCCCTCACTTTCGGCGCGCTATCGATCGCGTTTGCAATCTTTCTCATTCTCGAGCTTGGCATGCCCTACACCGGGCTCTTCAAAGTGTCGCCCGCCGCGCTCGAGCAGACTATCCAATACATCGACAAATAGAAACGGGCGCCGCTCAGAGCGGATTGCATTTGGCTCGAACCGTGTTCGTCATTGCGACCCCGGGTCAAGCCCGCGGGGAAGCAATCCATAAATCGTAGAGCGTCCTTCGTTCTCTGGATTGCTTCGTCGTCATAGCCCGTCGAAGACGGGCGTTCTTCCGAACGCCCTATGACTCCTCGCAATGACGTTCCATCCGAAGGCAGCGCCGCTCAGCTGCGCGCGGGGGGCGGCGCGACGCAGGTGTGGACCGCGGCCGTCACCGAGTTCGATCCTTTCGACGAGGGTTCTGATCGTCTCCGTGAGCTCGGTATTCTGCCTGATCAGGGCTTCGACGCGCTCGGTCAGCGCGGTGTTCTGCTGCAGCATTTCGATCAGCATTCCGGCTTGCTCACGCATCTGCGCCTGACGGGTTTCGCTGATCTGGTGAAGCTCCTCGCGATGCTGGGCGTCGGCGATGCTCATCACCTTGTCGCGGTCGGCCTGGCGCGTCTGCGCCAGAAGGATCAACGGCGCCGCATAAGCAGCCTGGGTCGAGAAGGCGAGATTGAGCAGGATGAACGGGTAGACGTCGAACTGCGTCCAGCCTACCGCATTGATCCAGATCCATATGGCGACAATGAGTGTCTGCCCGACGAGAAACGTCGGCGTGCCGAAGAAGCGGGCGAAATCCTCCGCCTTTTTGCCGAACCAATCGTTTCCGAACGCGGATTCGAGATGGGTGTGGGGCAGGTGAAATCTTCGCGCCCTCGCCGCGCCGGCCTGTTCTTGCCCCGTGCTCATCGGCCCTCCTTGTCGACTCAATGCGCGCCCGCCGGCGATTGGAATCGCCCATCACTTTATCCCGCCGATGCGATAGGAGTGAGAGTGATTTTCGGGAGCCGCCTTTGCCGGCGCGGGAAGCAAAGAGCCAGGCTTGCCGCCGGTTCGTCGAGGATATAGGCCGCCTTGCGGACGCGCGGGCGAACCGCTATGGTCGGCTCTTTCTACGGATCGATAAATGGATAAGAAATTAGTAACCGATCTAGATAGTATAAATGGCCGCGCCCGCCAACCCCAAGGAGAAATCGATGTCTCAGAAGCCTGAAACGCTCGTGCTTCACGCCGGTTGGCGGGCCGATCCGGCGACCGGCGCCGTCGCGGTGCCGATCTACCAGACCACCTCCTATCAGTTCCAGAGCGCCGAGCACGCCTCCAACCTGTTCGCGCTCAAGGAGCTCGGCAACATCTATACCCGCATCGGGAACCCGACCACCGACGTGCTCGAGAAGCGCATCGCAGCGCTCGAAGGGGGCGTCGCGGCGCTGGCGCTCGCAAGCGGCCAGTCGGCGTCGGCTTTTGCGATCCAGAACCTGGCGCGGGCAGGCGACAACGTGGTCTCCTCGACCGACCTCTACGGCGGCACCTGGAACCTGTTCGCCAATACGATGAAGGATCAGGGGATCGAGGTGCGCTTCGTCGATCCGGTCGATCCCGAGAATTTCCGCAAGGCGACCGACGCTCGCACGCGCGCCTATTACGCCGAGACGCTGCCCAATCCGAAACTGATCGCCTTCCCGATCGGCGAAGTCGCGGCGATCGGGCGGCCGCTCGGCATCCCGCTGATCATGGACAACACCGCCGCGCCGATCCTGACCAAGCCGTTCGAGCATGGGGCGGCGATCATCGTCTATTCGTCGACCAAGTACCTCGGCGGCCACGGGAACTCGATCGGCGGCCTCTTGGTCGACGGCGGCAATTTCCCCTGGGAGGAGCACAAGGAGCGCCAGCCGGCGCTCAACACGCCCGATCCGAGCTATCACGGCGCGGTTTGGACGGAGGCTGTGAAGCCGCTCGGGCCGATCGCCTACATCATCAAGGCCCGCACGACCCTTTTGCGCGATCTCGGCTCATGCATGTCGCCGTTCAACGCCTTCCTGACTCTGCAGGGAATCGAAACGCTGCCGTTGCGCATCGAGCGCCATTGCGCCAACACCTCCGCGGTCGCGGCGTGGCTTGGCAAGCGCCCCGAGGTCACGACAGTGATCCATCCCTCTTACCAGAAGGGAGAGTCGAAGCGGCGGGCCGAGAAATATCTGCGCGGCGGGCAGGGGGGCCTGGTCGGCTTCGAGATCAAGGGCGGCAAGGCCGCCGGCGCCAAGTTCATCGACGCGCTGAAGCTCCTCTATCATGTCGCGAACATCGGCGATGCGCGCTCGCTCGCCATTCATCCGGCGTCGACCACGCATTCGCAGCTTGCGCCGGAGGAACAGCTCGCAACCGGGGTGACCGAGAATTATGTGCGCCTCTCGATCGGCATCGAGCATATCGACGACATCCTCGCCGATCTCGACCAGGCGCTGAAGGCCGCCGCATAAGGGCGCCGCCGAGCTGTCATTCCCGCGAACGCGGGAATCCAGAGCGGCTGTGTCACCTGGATGCCCGCTTTGGCGGGCATGACCCCGATGAAGAGCGGGTGGCGTTTCACCCGCGCTCGCGCATGAGCCGCGACTTGTCGCGGTTCCAGTCGCGCGACTTCTCGGTCTCCCGCTTGTCGTGCAGCTTCTTGCCGCGCCCGAGCGCGATCGCGATCTTGGCTCTGCCCTTGGCGTTAAAGTAGATTCTCAAGGGCACGATAGTCATGCCTTCGCGCTCGACGCCTTTGGCGAGCTTGGCGATTTCCTTAGCGTGCAGAAGGAGTTTGCGCGGTCTCTTCGGCTCGTGGTTGAAGCGGTTCGCCTGCAGGTATTCGGGGATGTTGGCGTTATAGAGGATGATCTCGCCGCCGCGGTCGACGGCGGCGTAGCTCTCGGCGACCGTCGCCTTGCCGGTCCGCAGCGATTTGACCTCCGTTCCGGTCAGCATCAAGCCGGCTTCGAACGTCTCGCCGATCTCATAGTCGTAGCGCGCGCGGCGGTTGTCGGCCACGACCTTGAAGTTCGGCTTCTCCTTTTCGGCGGCCATGTCAGCTCTTAAGCATTGAGCAGGCCGGCGTGCACCATCGCGCGACGGATCATCGCCTCGGTCGCCTCGTTGACCGGCAGGAGCGGCAGCCGGGTCTCGGCGCGCGCCCGGCCGAGCAGGCTCAGCGCGTATTTCACCCCATTGACGCCCGGTTCGGCGAAGATCGCGGCGTGGAGCGGCGTCAGGCGGTCCTGGATCTTCAGCGCATGATCCCAGTCGCCCTTGAACGTCGCCTCCATCAATTCCGCGCATGGCGCCGGCGCGATGTTCGCCGTGACCGAAATGCAGCCGTGTCCGCCCGCGGCCATCGCCGCCAGCGCCGTCATGTCTTCGCCAGAAAGTTGGATAAAGTGCGCCCCCATGGCGTGCCGCTGGCGCGACACGCGCCCTACGTCGCCTGTCGCGTCCTTGACGCCGACAATATTGGCAAGCTCGCTGAGCCGCTTCATCGTGTCGACCGACATGTCGACCACGCTTCGCGGAGGGATATTGTAGATGAGGATCGGAATTCCGATCGCGTCGTTGACGGCCTTGAAGTGCTGGTAGAGGCCTTCCTGGGTCGGCTTGTTGTAGTAGGGCGTGACGACGAGGACCGCGTCCGCCCCGCTCTGCTCGGCGTGGCGGGCAAGTTCGATCGCCTCGGCCGTGTTGTTCGAGCCGGCGCCGGCGATCACCGGAACCCGGCCGCGCGCCTCGTCGATGCAGATGTCGACAGCCCGGCGGTGCTCCTCGTGGGTCAGCGTCGGGCTCTCGCCGGTCGTTCCGACCGGCACCAGCCCATGCGAACCCGAGTTGATTTGCCAGTCGATCAATGCGCGATAGGCCGGCTCGTCGATCTTGCCGTCCTTGAACGGGGTGACCAGGGCTGGCATCGATCCGTGAAACTTCGCCCGCTTTTCCATCATCCGCGCCCAGTTCTCTCCGCGCCCCGCCGTTTCATGGCCTCGGCCGGCTTGCGGACACATAGCCCCCGGCCGCCGCGCGCGAAAGGGGCAAGGCGGCGGACGCCAGGCATTAAATCTTGGTCAGCAAAGTTGGTCCATCCTCGCCGGGGAGGGTTGGACCCATGACGCTTCTCCGTCCGCGCCTTTTTCTCGCCATGTCAGGCGCCGTCTGCCTGATCGCGCTTGTCCCTCAATGGCGCCGGCCGCCCGTCGAGCTTGCGGCGATCGACAGAAGCCCCATCGGGTCGGCGCGCGTCAATGCGCGGTTGAGCACCACGGATGCGCGGATCGACAAGATTGTTCCGTTCGCCGCCGCCGCCCCGGCCGCCGACATCCGCCCTTTGCCCGCGCTTGACGCACCCTTCGGTGAGGCGGCGCCGCCTCGCGCGGTCGGTTTCAGTTCGGCTTGCTGCGTCCGTACTATTCCCGACGCCGGCGCGACGCCGGCGCCCGAGCAGGTCGCCACGAGCGACGCTAGCCTCGCGGCGCAACTCGCTTATGCCGACGTTCCAGGCGCGACGCCTGCGGAGAGCGCCCTCGCCGCGATTTCGCCGTCCCTTCCGGCCGTGGCGCTGGCGCCAGGCGAGCTTCCGCCGCCGCCCGCGCTCGGTTCCGTGGCCGCGATCCTCTATAACAAGGGCGACGCTGCGGGCCTCGCGGCGCTCGCACACGCCGCGAGCGACCCGGCCGGGCGAACGGCGCTGGAATGGGCGTCGCTGCGCGCCAACGCGCATCCGTCCTTCACGGAGCTTGCGGCCTTCCTCGAGGCCCATCCGACCTGGCCGAGCCGCGGCTCGCTTCGCGACCGGCAGGAAGGCGAACTGGCCGCGCATCCCCAGGCTCCGGCCAAGGTCGCCGAGTTTTTCGCCGGCGGCGCGCCGCAGACGAGCGCGGGAAAGATCGCCGCGGCGCGCGCGGCAAAAGCGATGGGCCGCAACGACGAAGCGTCGCGAATAATCCGAGCCTTATGGCGCGACGGAAATTTCGACGGCCTGACCGAAGGCGTCATCCTGCGCGACTTCAGCGCTTCGCTCGTCAAGGCCGATCACAAATATCGCGCCGACCGCCTGATCTACGCCGGTTACGCCGGCGCCGCCGTGCGCGCCGCGTCGCTTGCCGGCCCGGACATTCTGGCGCTGACCGAAGCCCGCATCGGGGCGGCGCGCGCGCCGATGACCGCCGCGCTGGTCAAGGCCGTTCCGCCGGCGCTCCGCAATGATCCCGGCCTCTTGTTCTCCAGGGTCCAGTACGCCCGCCGCGCCGGCCGCATCTACGAGGCGGCGGTGCTGCTCAGCCTCGCGCCGCGCGATCGCGCCGCCCTCGTCAGCCCCGATCGCTGGTGGAGCGAGCGCAAGATGGTCGCCGCGGCGTTGCTCGATCTCGACGAGCCGAGGCTGGCGTTCGAAGTCTGCGACGAGACGGCGCGGCCGGAGACCTCCGAAGCCGAGGTCGACGCCGATTTCCACGCCGGCTGGATCGCCCTGCGCTTCCTCGACGACGCTCCCCGGGCCGCCGAGCGGTTCGCGCTCGCGGCCGAAGCCGCCGACGCTCCTCTGTCGATCGCCCGGGCCGCGTACTGGCAGGGCCGGGCGGCGGAGGCGATGGGCGGCGCCGAGGCCGCCAGGGCCTTCTATGAGCGCGCCGCGAGCGAGCCGATCGCCTATTACGGTCAGCTCGCCGCTCAGCGTCTCGGCCAGACCCGTCTCGCCCTGCGGGCGCCAAAGGCCGCGGCGGAAGGCGACAAGCGCGACGAGGCCGTTGGCGCCGTCGCGGCGCTCTACGCCGACGGGCTCGACGATCTCGCTACCTCGCTCGCCTTCGACGCCGCCCGGCAATGGCGCGACGAGTTGCAGATCGCCGCGATGGCGGAGGTCGTGAAGCGTTTCGGCGACGCCGGAACGCAAGTCCAGTTCGGCAAGTTCGCCCTCATCCGCGGCTACCCCTTCGACGCCATGGCGTTTCCTTCCTCCGGGATGCCCGCCTTCCTCCCGCTCGCCCGCTCCGCCGACCTCCCCACCGTGTACGCGGTCGCGCGGCAGGAAAGCGAATTCATCTGGCGCTCGGCGTCGGGGGCGGGCGCCAAAGGGCTGATGCAGATGCTTCCCTCGACCGCGGCCGTGACTGCCCGGCAGGCCGGCGTCGAGTTCGACTACGCCCGCCTCATCGCCGATCCCGCCTTCAACACCAGGCTCGGCGCTGTGCTCCTGGGCCAACTGATTGCGGACGAGGGCGGGTCGCGCGAACTCGCTTTCGCCGCCTATAACGCCGGTCCCGGGCGGGTCACGCAATGGATCGCCGCGCACGGCGATCCGCGCAATGGAACCGCCGATCTTGTCGACTGGATCGAGCGCATACCGTTCGACGAAACGCGGGACTACGTGCAGCGGGTCAGCGAGAACCTCGGCGTCTACCGCCAGCGTTTTGCCGATGATCCGCCGGCGCCGGCTCCGGTATCCGCGCGGATGGCGCGCGAATAGCCGCCGGGTCCGGCGAACGAAGCCGGTTGAAAAATATAGAGCAGCGAGATAGGAACACTATACTTTGCTCATTGGTTTGTTTGTGTCGCGTTCCACGATTGAGAAGGGGACATAGCCATGGACAAAAGCATCATGGGATTACTCGGCGGAGTGTCCGCGCTCGCGCTGCTTGGCGGCCAAGCTTGTGCGGCGGCCCCCGTCGACGAAGCGCCCGGGTTGGCGCCAGCCCGCTCGTTTGCCGAATTGCTGGACCCGATTCCGGACGCAACGCGCGTTCTACGAGCCGAGGATGAGCGGGCGCTCGCCGATGCTTCCGGTGACGAGAACCCGATGGTTGTCGCTCAAATTCAACATCACCACCACCACCACCACCATCATCACCACTGGTGGAATCATCACCACCACCACTGGTGGAATCATCATCACTGGCACTGGCATCATCATCATCATTGGCCACACCCTCCCCACCCCGTCTATTGACGGTTTGCAAAGCCGTGCGCGGTGGGTCGCGATCGATCGCCGCCGCGCGTCGCGAGCCATAGCGAGTTGCATTCGAATGGAATCGTCATCGCGACGAGCGATAGGGTGTCCGAAAGGACGCCCGTCTATCGACGGGCTATCGCGACGTGGCGATCCAGAGCCGCAGAACACTCTGCGTTCTCTGGATTGCTTCCCCCCGGGCATCTACCCGGGGTCGCAATGACGAGATGGTTCAACCCGAATGCAATTCGGTCTTGCGCTCGGGGCTAGTCTAGGGTCGCTGCTTCGACTTTTCGGTGGCCGCGCCGAGAATATGGCGATAGGTGCCGTCGAAGACGGTGTTCGTCGCCGATCTCCATTCGGTCCCCGCCGATAATGTGCCGCGGCTCTGATAGATTCGCCGCGACTGCAACTCGCGCTCGGCGGCTTCCTCCTCGGGCATCGGAACGAGATCGAAAGGCGCCTCCTCGGGCACGACCAGCATCTGCGCGAAGGGTTCACCCGGCCGGAAAACATGCGCCCGCCCCTCCGGCGGCGATTTGAACACCAGAAAGTAGATCATCGGCCACCATCGGCGGATCAGCGCTGGAACGGCGATCGGGGTCGTGTCGGTCGGGTCGGTGTAGAAGCGCGGATGCGGCTCGGTGCGGATCGCCCAGCCTTCGTCCACCTTGAGATCGAGAGACAACTGATAAGTGTAGTAAAGGTCGCCGAAGGGGCGGAAAGGCGGCCATTCGCCGCCGTAATCCTCCGGCGGCGGCCCGAAGTCGCCGTCAAGAACGAGTTTGCCGCCGCTTACGCTGACGCGAAGCTCGTTATCGTAAGGGTAGAACAACTCTATTCCGTAGCGCGCGCCTTCCGAGAACGGAAGGCAATGCCAGGCCTGCTCCATCGACCCGGTTTTCCTGGGCTGGCGTTCGCCGCCCCATCCGGGAACCTCAAGTTTGGTCCGCCGGGGATTGAGGCCGGGAGTGTACGAGCGATACTTGACCTGCATTGTCGAAACGCCTCCCGCGCGCAACGAACGCGGCGCCGCGGCGGCTCGTTCCGTCAGCGACAAATGCGGTTTCCTGTCGCTGAAGCCGGCCGGCGCTGTCCGCGCTATTCTTTCATCATTGTCTCGACCGTCCCGACCAGCCGCGGCACGTCAACGTCGTAGGAGAACTCCGAGTCCTTGAGATGGCGAGGATCCTTGAGCAGAGCCTCCTGCGACTGATGCTCGAACAGCACCACGTGGTCGAACTTGTTCATCGCCCCGAAATGCGACGACCACGGGTCGAATTGACCCTCGGCGATGATCTCCACCAGCTTGGTTCCGGGCCGTGAGAATATCGCGTTCACCATGCCCGACCCGAATTCGCTGACGATGAACTCGGCGTTCCTGAACAGCATCGCCTGCTCGTCGAACGGCAGTTTTTCCGGCTGGATCGCGGTAAAGCCAAGCGGCTGGAGCGCCTCGATCACGGCCTTTCTGTTGCGGATGTTTCGGGCGTCGCGGACGCCGCGGCAGACCAATAGCCGGCGCGGCCGCTCGACCGCCGGCGCATGCTTCTCGATGTTCGACAGGATGAAGGAGAAGACCTCCTTGGTCTGCGGGTGCGCGTTGATCGAAGCCGCGCCTGAGTGCCGGTTGCTGGTGATCGCATGTTCGAGAAACACCGGCTCGGGCTTGATTTCCCTGATCAGCCCCGGGGCGACGTCGAGCCGGGCGATCAGCGCCCGCTGCCAGGGCCTCAGCGACCAGGTCAGCATGGGCATGCCCATCCTGGCGCCGAGGTGGATCAGGGGAACGACGTCGAGCAGGTAGTGGCCATAATTCGGCTGGTCGGAGCCGGCGAGGAGAAGATGCTCCCCCGTTATCCTGGGGATGCGCTTGAGCCGGTCCGGATAGAGCAAGTGCTCCTTGCTTCCGTCGGGCAGCGGCCGGTCCACGATCGCCTTGACCCTCGTCAGGAAGCCATCCTGAAACGGCCCTAGATAGGAGTGGCGCCAAACCTGGCCCTGTTGCGAAACGAGCAGGCCGAAGTAGGGGAACCAGTATTGGTCGGTGAGGTGCTCGAGCATCATCGCCGGCGCGTCGACGGTATGGTCGAGATAATGCACGCGCTCGTCCTTCGTCGAGTTGACGCTGAGCGGGTGCAATCTGGTCCGATACTGGCAAGGCGCGAGAACCTCACACTGCGTCAGCGGCGGGGGAAAGCGGCCGGAAAAGGGAACGACCGCCAGTTGGGTCGTCTCGTCCACAGAGACCTTGATTCCGGCGTTCGAACCGGCGGCGAGCGCTCGGCGCATCGAGCGGCGCGCGTTTCGCCACGGCGTCCTGACCGCCTTGCGCCAGAAGCTGTGCAGGCTGTCGCTCAGCCGCAGGCGAAGGGACCGTTCGATGCTGTCGGGAGCGGCGGCGTTTTGCCGTTCTGCGAGGGAGAACGGCCGCATCTTGATCGTCATCGCATCTCGTTCGGGAGACAGCCGGGAACCATGTGGGCGCGGCGTGTCGCTCATGACGGCGGACGGCGCCTGCATCCGCTCATTGACGGCGCAGGTCCGAACTTCACGGGTTCCTATGCCCGATCGTGCGGCGGCCGACAAGGTCCAGCTCTCTGCGCGGACGCCGCGATTATCCACCGCACAGACCAAGGCCGCGCGTGACACCTGCTGCGGCGCGAGGTATGGCGCTCGACCAAGGCGCGAGCGCGGTCTCGCGTCTCAGATGCGCCCCAAGCCATGACGTTCTGCTTCGTTCACACGGCCGACGTCCACTCCGAGTCGGCGCTCGCGACGCTCTCGCCCTGCGACTCCGTGCTCGCCGAATCGATTGCCCACCGCCCTTGTTGAGGCTCGCGGATGAATTTTCGCTTCCTGCACGCCGCCGATCTTCATCTCGGCAGCCCTTTCCTCGGCCTTGCGCAGAAGGACGAAGACGTTGCCGCCCGCTTCGCCAAGGCGAGCCGAACGGCGTTCGAGGACCTTGTCACCAAGGCGTTGGAGGAAAGCGTTTCGTTCGTCGTGATCGCCGGCGACGTTTTTGACGGCGAGTGGAAGGACGCCTCCATCGCGCTCTTCTTGAACCGGCAACTGGCCCGGCTCTCGAACCGCGGCATTCCAACCTTCTTCTTGCGGGGCAACCATGACGCCGAAAGCCTCGTCGCCAAATCCCTGACCTGGTCGGACAAGGTTTTCGAGTTTTCGACGAGGCGGCCGGAGACCCACCGGATCGAGGGTCTGCGCGTTGCGCTGCACGGACGCGGTTTTCCGCATCGCGAGGTGTTCGAGAACTACGCCCTGAGCTATCCGGAGCCCTTGCCCGGCTGGTTCAACATCGGCGTCCTACATACCGCCTGCGGCCGCGCCGGGCATGAAAACTACGCGCCATGCGCCGCCGCGGACCTCGCGGGGCGCGGCTATGACTATTGGGCGCTCGGCCACGTCCACGCGTTCGAAATTGTCTCGCGGGACCCATGGATCGTCTATCCCGGCAACCTGCAGGGCCGCAGCATCAGGGAATGCGGCGAAAGGGGAGCGGTGCTCGTCGAAGTCGCCGACGGGGTTGTTTCAGAGGTGCGCCGCGTCGTGACGGACTCCGCGCGCTGGGCGGAGGTCTTCGTCGACGCGGCGCACGCACGGTGACGAGACGGGGCTTCTTCGCGCGGTCGAGGCGGAAGTGCGCCCTCATGCCGAGGCGGCGGAAGGACGGCTTCTTGCCGTCCGCATCGTCCTGACCGGCGCGACGGCGCTGCATGCGCGGTTCATCGCCGATCGGGATCGCTTGCGCGACGAAGTGGAGGCGGCGGCGCAGCGCTGCGCCGAGGATGTCTGGCTCGAACGTTTGCGCATAGACACGGCGGAGCCTGAGCGGCCGCCGCGCGACGACGCGCTCGCCGAAATCGACCTCGCCTCAGCGCTTGAGAAAAGCGGGGCGGACGCAGTGGTGCGCGCGCGCGTGACAGAGCTCGTCAGCACGGTCAGAGACAAACTGCCCGGCGGCATGGCGGAAGACGCGAGCGCGGCGCTGGGCCTCGAGTTGATTCTGGCGGAAGCGCGCGCGCTCGCGCTCGGCCGTTCGGGCGGGGCCTGAAGAGCGTGCGGCTGCTGAGCCTCGAACTGGAGAAATTCGGCGCCTTCGAGACCCTCCGGATCGCCTTCCGGCCGGACGCGCGGCTGCATGTCGTCTACGGGCCGAACGAGGCGGGCAAATCGACCGCTCTCGCCGCCGTTGGCGCCCTCCTGTTCGGCGTGCCGGAACGAACGCCCTACGCGTCCCGCTTTCCCGGCCAGTTGCGCGTCGGCGCCGAGATCATGGCGGCGGACGGCCGCTCGCTCAGATTTTGGCGACGCAAGGGGCGCAAGAACACTCTTCTGGGCGATTCCGGCAGTCCTCTGCCCGACGACGCGCTTGCGCCGTTCCTCGGCGGTCTCAGCCAGGAGGTGTTCGAGCGATCGTTCGGGCTCGACGCGAACAGGCTGCGCGCCGGCGGCGACGAGATGCTGCAGGCGGACGGCGACGTCGGCGCCAGCCTGCTCGCGGCGGCGTCCGGCCTGCGCGGACTCACTGAACTGCGCCGATCGCTCGACGATGAAGCGGACGGCATTTTCGCGCCGCGCGCCGGCAAGGATCGCCGTTTCTATCAGGCGCTCGAGCGCTTCAACGCGGCGCGCGCCGCAATTCGCGAAAAGGAGCTCCGCAGCGACGCCTGGATAAAGCTCAACAACGACATCGAAGAGCTCAGCCACGAATTGGACCGGCTGCGCGCCGAGCGTCGCTCCGGCGACATAGAGCGGTCGCGCCTGAACCGGCTCAAGCGCACGGCGCCGCTCCTCGCGCGCATCCGGGAAGCCGAGGCGGAGCTCGCCTCATTCAGCGACTTGCCCGATTTTGCTCCCGGCGTGACGCAGGGCTTGCAGGCGGCGCTCGATGAGTTGCGCGCCGCCGGCGAGGAAGCGGACCGGGCGCGGGTCGAGGAGGAGCGCCTGGCTCAGGCCTTGGAGAAAATCGCGGTTGACGAAGCGGTGCTGTCCGACGCCGCCGCGATCGAGGCTCTCTTCCAGGCAAGCGGCGGCTACAAAGACGCAAAGCGCGATCTCCCTGCTGTTCAGCGCGAGGCCGACGGCTTTCTCGCGGCTCTCGATCGTCATGCCCGATCGCTGGGTTTGTCCGATGTCGGTTCGCTTGAAACGCGGCGGCCGACTGATGCGGCGAAAACAGAGGCGCGCAAGCTGATCAAGCAGGGGCGCGACGGCGAAGCGGTGGCGAGCGCGAAGGCGAATCAGCTCCTCCGAGCGCAGAAGGACTTCGAGTTGGCGCGCGCTCAGCGAGACGCGCATGGCGCGGACCTCGACCCCGCGCCGCTGCGGGAGAAATACGCCGCCCTCGGCAAGATCGCCGATGAGGCGCGCAGGGTCGCCGACGGTCGGGTCGCGCTGACGAAGGACGTCCTCGAGCTCGGCGACGCCGCCGCGAGGCTCGATCCGCCGGTCGTCGACCTCGAGGCGCTGGCGAGGATTCCGCTGCCCCGCGCCGAAGACCTGCTTCATTTTGCCGACGCCTTCGAGGCGGCGTCGCGAGGAGCGCGGGAAGTCGAAAGAGCGAGAGCGGCGCTCGAAAAGGAGATCGGTGAATCGAGCGCCTTCCTCGCCCGCCTTGCCGCGGGCCGCCCTTTGGCCACCGCCGATCGCATTGCGGAGGCGCGGACGCGGCGGGAGACGGCGTGGCGGCCGTTGCGCGCCGCGATATTCGACGCGCCGGAGGCGCCGCCCCAGCCGTCGCTCGGGATTTACGTCGCGGAATTCGAGCGCCTCGCCATTGACGCGGATCTCCTGGCGGACGACGCGATCGAGGACGCCGCGCGGCTCGCGACGCACACGCTCGAAACCCAGCGGCTCGACGAACAGAGGCGCCAGTATGTCGTGGCGCAGGCCGAGGAAGCGCGCGCGGCAGGGCTGCTCGAACAAACCGAGGAGCGTTGGCGCGAGCTTTGGAAAGACGTCTGCGCGCGCCCAGGCTCGCCGGCGCGGATGCAGGAATGGTCAGGGCGCGTCGAACATTGCCTGAGGACCCGCGACAAGCTCGCCGCGCGCCGAATCGAGCTCGAAGCGAGAGAAACCGAGCTCCGCCGCATCGAGCCGGCGCTGCGCGCGCTTTGCCTCGAGGCCGGACTGAGCGCGATCGAGGGTCTTGATTCCATCCGGCTGGCCGATCGCTTCGAGGGGCGGCTCGAGGAGACGACCCGCGCCTGGGACAGATCGCGCGCTCTCGAGACCCGGTTCGGGGAAGCGCGCCGGCGGCTCGAGGAAGCGAAGGCGGAAGACGCCGCCGCGGCGGCCCACCTCGAGAATTGGCGCCGCCGATGGGCGGTCGCCGCCTGCGGCCTCGGGCTCGCGGGCGAAGCGTCGATCGAAGCGGCCGAGACGGCGCTCGAGGTTTGGGATCGGGCCTTCAGCGACGCCGACAACCATCGCAACCGTGTGCGGCGTGTTGCGGGCATCGAGCGGAACATGAGCGAGTTCGAGACCGAAGCGCGCGCGCTCGTTCAGCGCTGCGCGCCCACGCTGCCGGACTTGCCGGCGGAGGCCGCCGCGCGCCTCCTCAATGAGCGCCTTGTCGAGGCGCGCGCGGCCGAAACGAAACGGCGCGCGGCGGCCGAGCAGCGGGAGACAGCGCAGAGCGCGCACGACGACGCGCGCGCCCGCCGGGGCAGGGCGGAGAAGGCCCTGGCGGCAAGGGCCGCTTCGCTCCCCCCGGGCGCCGACCCTGTCGCATTGCTGGCGCGCGAGGGCGAGCGCGCTCATGTCGCGGACGCGCTCCGCCAGCATCGCATCCGTCTCGCCGATCTCGCCGACGGGGTCGATGAAGCGCGTCTCATCGAGGAGATGAACGCGTTCGATCCCGACGGGGCCGCGGCGAGGCTGACCGAACTCGAGCGCCGGGATGAAGAACTCGGTCTCGAAGAAAAAGAGCGTTACGCGGAGCGCGACCGTCTTCAACGCAAGCGCGGGGAGTTCGAGAGCAGCATCGGCGCCGAGGCGGCGCTGCAGCAGCGCCGCAACGCGGAAGCCGAACTCGTCGACGCCGCCCGGCGCTGGGCGGTCCTAAAGGCGGCGTCAGCGCTCATCGGCGGCGCGCTCGACGACCATCGCGCGAGGCGCCGCGACCCGCTGATGACGCGCGCCGGGGAGGCGTTCGCAACCTTGACCGGCGGCGCCTTTTCCGGGCTCGACCAGAGTTTCTACGACGATGACGAAGCGAAGCTCGAGGCCTGCCGGCCAAATGGCGAAAGGGCGTCCGTCGCGCACTTGAGCGAAGGCGCGCGCGACCAGCTCTATCTGGCGCTCCGTCTCGCCTACACCCAGGACTATGCCGCCCGCGCCGAGGCGCCGCCGTTCATCGGCGACGACATATTCGCCAGCTTTGACGACTTCCGGACCGGCAATGGCCTCGAAGCGCTCGCCGCAATGGGCGACCGCATTCAGCCGATCCTGTTCACCCACCATCTGCATGTCATCGAGTTGGCGCGCGCCCGTCTCGGCGACAAAGTGGACATCATCCGGATCGGCTGAGTTACGGCGATAGAGAATTTATTGCTTGGGGAAGCAGCCTACCTCGTCTTGCTCGACGAAGGCCAGCCGACATCGCGAAGGCGGCGTGAAGGCGCGAGTGCGTAAGCTGGGGCGTAGCTAGGTTAATGCGGAGAAGTACTGGCGGAGGCGGTGCCAGCGTTGGCTTCTTGCCACTCATGGTAGGTAGTCTTCGTACCGACCACCTTCCATTCCGTTCGGCCGTTAGAGTTTCGGTCAAGGACGACGGCTGCCGCCGCCGATGGACTCTTGAAAGAAAAGGACTTCGTGAACGCGTAGTTGGTACTGTTTGGAGAGTCTTTAGGACTCCTTGCGTGATGAGCTCTTGCTTCAGCTCGCCGTATTGGTTGCTTTGGTAGCCGGCGTCCTTAAGCGCTTGGCTGCCTTCAAGGACCACGAACTCCCCATCTTCCTCCACTGCTGTCGCCTTTACGCCTCTCTTGTGCTGGATTTCAAAACGAATTCCGCTCGGACTTAACTGCGCCGGGGGCCTAAGGGCTGCTTTTGGCTTGGGCTTAAGAAGATCGAGCTCCACTACAGGAAGTATCACCTTCAGATTTGCGAGAAACACCTCCATGTTTGATCGATCCGCTTCCGGAAGGAACCTTCGCTCCGAGGCCGGAAACTGGCCATTGTCAACCCGACCCGACCTGCCGCGGACGTCAGCTCAATAAGCCTCGCCTCGAGGTACCGCACGTGCCCTTTTTGTTAGCGCTTCATCGCTGGTCGTTATGACAACAGCAAACTCCCAAAACGCGCGATTGGCGGCGCTTTGACTGATGCGGTCGCGCACACTGTCGGCTTCGCCGATGTATGCTCGCATCCTCAGTGGATCCGATAAGTCGGGGCCGAACAATATATAGACGCCTGTACGATCTACCTCCGGTCTCGCGAGTAGCTTTGGAAAAGTTGATTGCGTTGAAACGAGAACAGAACCTGTCCACCCATGGATCGATGCAATTACAAGCCCACTTGGAGTCCCGTCGACCAGAAACAATTGAATGGAGCGGCCTACCGGGTCATCCTCCGCCATACTCGTTTTCCTCACTCGCGGTTCCGGCCACGGTGTTTCCATAGATAAACGGCGCCCAAAGCTACAGCGGTGAGCGCCGTTCGTCATCAACCGTTCGGCCTTCGCCTCAGCTCTGTACGCCCTGGACGTACCAGTCCATGACCGCGATGTCGGCGTCCTTCATGTGTTCGCCCTTCGGAACCTTCACGGCGCCGGACTGATCCTTGATCTCGCCGGCGAAGACATCGTAGCTGCCGTCCTTCCATCCGGCGATGATCTTGTCCGCCGCCGCTTTCACGTCGTCGGGCATCGCCTTGTTGTAAGGCGCCATGGCGACGCACCCCTCCTTGAAGCCCATCCAGACGTCGTCCGGCTTCCACGTGCCGTCGAGCATCGCCTTGGCGCGCGTGATGTAATAAGGCCCCCAGATGTCCTCGATCGCCGTCAATTGCGCGTGCGGCGCAAAGCGCGACATGTCCGCGCCCTGGCCGAAGCCATAGATCTTGCGCTTCTCGCAAACCTGCAGCGCCGCCGGGCTGTCGGTGTGGGTGGTGATGAAATCGCAGCCGAGGTTGGCGAGGGTCTCGGCGGCGGAGGCTTCCTTGGCCGGATCGAACCAAGAATCGATCATCACCAGCTTGGTGGTGATCTTCGGGTTGACCGCTTGCGCCGACAAGGTGAACGCGTTCACCCCCATCACGACTTCAGGGATCTTGAACGAACCGAGATAGCCGATCACTCCTGTCTTCGACATGCGTCCGGCGATCGTGCCGACCACCGAGCGGCCCTCATAGAAGCGCTCGTTGTAAAGGCCGACGTTGTCCGCCTTCTTGTAACCGGCGCAATGCTCGAACTTGGTGTCCGGCAACTGCTTGGCGGCCTCGATCGTCTGGTCCATGAAGCCGAAGGACGCGGTGAAGATCAACTTGTTGCCTTGTTGCGCCAGGTCCTTGATGATCGGGATGGCGCTTGCGTCTTCCTTCACATTCTCGACGTAGCTCGAGACGACCTGACCCTTCAGCGCCTCGTCCATCGCCAGCCGGCCCTTGTTGTGCGCCCAGCTCCAGCCATAGTCGCCGACCGGCCCCGGATAGACGAAGCCGAGCTTCAACGGCTCGGCCGCGAAACCGCGTCGGATGAGGGCCGGCGCCGCCAGGCCGACCGCCGCGGTTTTCATGAGATTGCGTCGGGTAATCATGCTCATTTTTTTCTCCTTGCTTGATCCTGTTTTCGCCTCGATGCGTGACTCTCACGCCTAGCTGCTGGGAAGGAATGGCCGTCCGAGACAGGCCGGGGCCTCGCTGCCGGCGACGCCGCGCGAAGATATGACCGCAAGCACGACAACGGCCATGATGTAGGGCATTGCGGCCCAGAACTGGGACGGCAGGAACGAGAAGCCGGAGGCCTTGGCGTAGAGCTCGAGCGTCATCAGAACGCCGAAGAAATAGGCCCCGACGAGCAGGCGCCCGGCGCGCCAACCCGAGAAGACGACCAGCGCCAGCGCGATCCAGCCGCGCCCCGCCGTCATCTGCTGGGCCCACATCGGCGTCATCACCATCGAGAAATAGCAGCCGCCGATGCCGGCGAGGGCGCCGCCGAAGGCGATCGCGGCGTAGCGGATCGGGATCACCGGATAGCCGATCGAGTGGGCGGAAATGTCGTTTTCGCCTACAGCGCGCAGGATGAGCCCGGCGCGGGTGCGGTTCAGGAACCAGCCGACCGCGAAGACCATGGCGAGGGCGAGATAGACCAGCGGGCTATAGCCGAAGATGACGCGCCACAGCGGATCGCCCGCGAGCGAATCGGGAAAGAGCGAGTTCGAACGCCGGGATGATCGTGCCGACATATCCGGCGCCGATCAGCGAGGATAGGCCAATGCCGAAGATCGTCAGCGCGAGCCCGGTTGCGACCTGGTTCGAGCCGAGCGTCAGCACCAGGACGCCGAAAAGCATCGAGGAGGCCGCCCCGGCGATCGCCGCGCAGCAGACAGCAAACCAGGGCGCGAGGGCGCCGAGGCTGTCGCCAAATGTCAGCGCGACGGCGAAGCCGGTCACCGCGCCGACCAGCATCATGCCTTCGACGCCAAGATTGAGCACGCCGCTCTTCTCGACCACCAATTCGCCGGTCGCTGCGAGCAGGATCGGGGTCGTTACGCCGACCACGGTCACCAGCGCGTCGATGATGAAAGTGAGCATCAGGCGACCGCCTGCGCCGACGCGACGCGCGGCGCGTCGCGGATGATCCTGAGGCGATATCGAACCAGGATGTCGCTGGCGAGTATGAAGAACAGCATCGTCGCCTGGAAGATGCCGGCGGTCGCCTCGGGCACATGCACCACCGTCTGCGCCACCTGACCGCCGACATAGGTGACGGCGAGGATCAGCCCCGCGAGAAAGACGCCGATCGGATTGAGGCGGCCGAGAAACGAGACGATGATCGCGGTGAAGCCGTAGCCGGACGGGAAGCCAAGGTTGATCTGGCCGAGCTGGCTCACCACTTCGAGAATGCCGGCGAGCCCGGCCATGCCGCCGCTGATCATCAGCGTCGTCCAGACCGTGCGCGAGGCGTCAAATCCGCCGTAACGCGCGGCGCTGGGCGCCGCGCCCACCGTGCGCACCGAAAAGCCATAGACCGAACGCGTCGTGAGCAGCCAGAAAACGAGAGTCATTACGATCGCGACGACGAGCCCCGGGGGAATCGAGGTTCCCGGTATGGCGTGCGGCAGTTGTTGCGCGGCCGTCAACGGCGCGGTCTGCGGGAAATTGTGGCCGTTCGGGTCCTTCCACGGGCCGCTGACCAGATAGTTGAGCACCTGCAGCGCGACATAGACCAGCATCAGCGTCGACAGCACTTCGGACACGCGATAGCGCGTCTTCAGGAACGCCGGGATCGCGGCCCACGCCATCCCGCCGAGAATCCCCGCCGCGATCATCAGCGGAATGATCCAGAACGCCTTCGGCCTTGGGCAGGGCGAAGGCGACGCCAGCGCCCGCGATCGCGCCGATGATGTACTGGCCTTCGGCGCCGATGTTCCAGATCTTGGCCTGATTGCCGAGCGAGAGGCCAAGCGCGATGATGATGAGCGGCGCGGCCTTGGTCAGGACGTCCTGCCATTTATAGGGGGCCACGATCGGGGTGATGAAGGTCTCGTAGATCGCGTGCGGCCCGTCGAAGCCGATCAACTGGAAGATGATCGCGCCGAGCAGCATGGTCAGCAGGACTGCGGCGACCGGCGTCGCAACCTGCATGAAACGGCTCGGCGTCAGCCGTTTTTCAAGCCGGATGCGCATGCAGGACCTCTGTCATTTCCACCGTCGCCGCCGGGTCGCCGTGGACGCCGCCCATGAGCAGGCCGATCTCCTCGATCGACACCTGGCCGACCTTCATCGGCGGCGACAGGCGGCCGAGATTGATGACCGCGATCGTGTCGCAAAGCGAGAGAAGTTCGTCGAGATCCTGCGAGATGACCATGACCGCCGAGCCGCGGGCGGCGAGATCGACGATCGCCTGATGGATGGCGGCGGCCGCGCCGGCGTCGACCCCCCAGGTCGGCTGGCAGACGACGAACGCCTCGGGGTTCTGCAGGATCTCGCGTCCCATGATGAATTTTTGCAGGTTGCCGCCCGAGAGCGAGCCGGCAAGCGCGCCCGGGCCGGTCGCCTTCACGGTATAGGCGCCGATCACCTCGGCGGCGTAGTTCGCCGCCTTCGCCGGGTCGATGAGGCCGAACCGCACCATGTCCATCCGGTCGCGCCCGGTCAGCGAGCCGTTGTCGGTGAGCGAGAACTCGCCGACCGCCGCATGGCCGTTGCGCTCCTCGGGCGCCGCGCACAAGCCGAGGTTGCGCCGCTCGGTGACGCCGAGCCGCCCGACCCCCTTGCCGGCGAGGATGATCGACTCGGGCCGCGAGGCCAGCGTCTCGCCGCTCATCGCGCTCAAGAGCTCGTTCTGTCCGTTGCCGGCGACCCCGGCCACGCCGAAAATCTCGCCCGCCTTGACTTCGAGCGCGACGTCCTGCAGCGCGACGCCGAATTCGCTCGGCTTCGCCAGGCTCAAGCCCTGCGCGGCGAGCTTCGGCCGCCCGAAGCTGCGCGTTGCGGGCTTGGCGATTTCCTTGAGGTTCGCGCCGATCATCATCTCGGCCATCGAGCGCGAAGTCTCGCGCTTCGGGTCGCAGTGGGCGACGACCTTGCCGCCCCGAAGGATGGTCGCGGTGTCGCAGAGCGCGACGATCTCGTGCAGCTTGTGCGAGATGTAGAGGATCGAGCAGCCGCTCGCGGCGAGTTTCCGCAAGGTCTCGAACAATTGCTCGACCTCCTGCGGCGTCAGCACCGAGGTCGGCTCATCCATGATCAGGAGCCGGGGGCTCAGGAGCAGCGCGCGCACGATTTCGATCCGCTGGCGCTCGCCGACGCTGAGCGTCGAGACGATGCGGCGCGGATCGAGCTTGAGCTGGTAGGCTTCGAGCACCCGGTTGAACTCGGCGAGGAGCTGGCGCGACGACAGGCGCGAATCGAGACCGAGCGCGATATTCTCCAGAACCGTCATCGCCTCGAACAGCGAGAAGTGCTGGAACACCATGCCGATGCCGAGGCGGCGCGCGGCGCGCGGGTTCGAGATCCGGGTCGGCGAGCCGTCGAAGACGATCTCACCCTCGTCGGGGGCGAGGATGCCGTAGATCATCTTGACCAGGGTCGATTTTCCCGCGCCGTTCTCGCCCAACAGAGCGTGGATCTCGCCCGGCTTGACGCTGAGGCTGACGTTGTCGTTGGCGCGTACGCCGGGAAAGGACTTGCTGACGCCGGTGAGCTTGAGCCGCAGGGGCGCTTCGACAGTCACAGAAATAGAACCTCGCTCCCCTCGGCCTGCGCCCTCTCCGGCGCCATTTCGGCCACGCAAGAATCGCGCCGCCGGATGGCTCCGGCCTTCCTTGGCGCAGCGCGCATCCTTCCATCCGCGCAGCGCGACAACTCCTCAATTTTTGACCGTAACGACCCCCGGCCGCATGTCAAATGAACGATAGGCAATGCAGGCCGGAAGACGACGGGCGTCGATGGGGCGCCGAGGCGACCGCGCTCGAAATTCGCGCGGCGCCTGTTCTCGTCTCTCTGATCATGTCCGTCCGTGCTTTCGTTCCCGGCGCCTGCGCTTGCGGGAGACGACGGCCCGGCGACGTGCTAGCGAGCGCGGAGAACACCAGCGGGAGCCCCAGTCATGACCGCCGCATCCCTGCGTCCCTATGACGCGGCCCTCTTGCGACAGGCCTTCGAAATCGCCCGGCGGTCGCGCGCCTCCGGCGACCATCCGTTCGGCTCGGTCCTCGCCGACGGCGAGGGCAAGCTCCTGATGGAGCAGGGCAACGGATATACGAGCGAGGGTGGCGACCGCACCGCCCACGCCGAGCGCCTGCTCGCTTCGCGCGCGGCCCGCGCCTACGACCTCAAGTTCCTCGCCCGCTGCACGCTCTATACCTCGGCCGAGCCGTGCGCGATGTGCGCGGGCGCGATCTACTGGGCGGGCATCGGCCGTGTCGTCTACGGCCAGACCGAGAAGGCGCTGAAGGCCCAGACCGGCGCGCACGAGGAGAACCCGACCCTCGACCTCCCCTGCGACATGGTGTTCGCCGCCGGCCAACGCCCGACCGAAGTCGTCGGCCCGCTGCTCGAGGACGAGGCGGCTCAGTTGCAGGCCGATTTCTGGAACGCGCGCGAGATTTACACTTTAAAATCAATGACTACATAAATCAAACTGCTTATTTGATTTCTGCTACAGTTTCAATTCCGTCTTTGAACTTTATACCGTTGACTACTTTCGGCAACTGGTTTTGACCTTTCAAACGCCGCCAGTTCCTGGACGCGGCCATCACCAGTTTGAACACCATAAGACGCGCGCTGTCCTGCGACAGCGCGCCTTTCATGCGGACGGTGCGATGCCTCACCGTCGCGAACACGCTCTCGATCTCGTTCGAGGTTCGCAAGTGGTCCCAATGATCCGCGGCAAGGTCCAAGAACGTCAGCAGTGTCTGCCGATCCTTGATCAGGCATTCGACTGCCTTGTCGTATTTGCGCGCGTATTTCTCGGCGAAGGTCGTCATCGCCGCTTCCGCCGCGCCCCGGCTCTGCGACAGCCAGATCTCGCGCAGATCCTTGTGCGCATTGTGTTGCAGCGACTTCGGGAGCTTGTCGAGCACGTTCAATGTCTTGTGGAGCCAGCATCGTTGGTGACTCGTGGTAGTGAACTCCTCGTCTATATCCTTCCAAAACCCGAGCGCGCCATCGCCAATATCCACTTGCTGCGCTACTACCAAGCCGCGCGCCTTCAAATCTACGAGAAGCTCCTTCCAGCTTTGACCTCTCTCCCGCATGCCCTTCTGAAAGCCTATCAGTTCCTTCCTGCCCTCCTTCGTCTCGCCCATCAGCACCAGCATGCATTCTGCCTGCTGCTCCATGCGCGCCTGCAATAGACGCCGTCCGCCCAGACGTAGACGTAATGGCGCGCCGACAAATCGCGGTTCTGCCATTGCCGATATTCGTCTTCCCATTCTCTCTTGAGACACCCTATCACCGCCGCGGAGAGGTTAAGCGCGTCCTTGCCGAGCAAAGCAGCGAGAGTTTCCTGGAATATCGCAGTAGGGGCGGCCGAATTTCGCCGGCCTTGAAGCGGAGACATCAGCCATTCGCATGCGTCCTTCCGGCAAGGGTTCGGTCGTGGCGTGTGTCAGCGCACGAACACCAGGAACCCAGTCGTGTCGCCCACAACCGTAATGTGCCCTTTGCAAGGCGCAACATCTTCCAGACGGACGACGTCGCCGGGGTGCAGCTGTCTCAACTCGCCGTCTGACGTTGTGATCGAGAACACGCCCCCGGCCACGGTAAGCAGCTGAACTGCGGGGGTCGGATGGTAGAGGTGGTTCACCAGGTCGGCCGCGCCCCAGTGCGCCTCGAATCCGGCGAAGAACACATTTGAGGCTGGCTGACTGCCGCCAATATAGATCGGCGCCGCCGGTGGAGCGAAATTCTGCTCGGCGAGGTCGGCCGTCAGCTCCGCGAAATGGCTTTCGTGGTCAGGAGTGCAATACAACCGGGCGTAAGCGAGCCGAGACGGCGCAAGCTGCGAACTTGCGGTCTTGCCAACATCCTCTGCTGACGCGCCTGAACCGAACGCGCCAATGCCAAGCGCGATGACCACCGACCTGATCGCAGGCCCGCGCACTTTGCTTTTCATGCTCTATTCCTTCGACAGGACCGGCTGGCCAATGGTCTATCACAAGGAGCCGCAGACGGTTGAGTGGGCCGAGCAGTCAGGTTTCCCGTCGTAACGGCCCTGACCGAGCTTTGGCGCTAGCGCCTCGGCCGCGCGAGACGCTGGGTGGCCTCTGGACCGTCGCGCTCGGCGCTTCGACTGCGGCGTTTTCAACATCGGGTAATGGGCGGGAGCTCTTCCGGATAGGCCGATAGGATCGGCAGCGATTCGGAAGAGGAGATCGTTCAATGGACTATTTTGCTGGCCTCGACATCTCTATGGATGAGACGCACATCTGCGTTCTCGATCGCGAGGGCTCGATCATTCACGAGGGCAAGTCCGCATCGATGGCTGAAGCGATCGCCGGCGAATTGGCGAAAGCGCCGAGTTGCCGTCGCATCGTATTCGAGACCGGACGCATGGCGCCAATCCTGTTCCACGGGTTGAGCCAACTCGGCCTTCCCGTGGTCTGCATAGAGAGCCGGCAGGCTTATCAGGCGCTCAAGTCGCTGGCGACCCACAAGACTGATCGCAACGACGCGCGAGGGCTCGCTCATCTGGCTCGCACCGGCTTCTTCAAGCCTGTGCATGTGAAGTCTCTGTCGGCCCACGCCGTGCGCTCGCTGATCATGGCGCGCAAGAAGTTGGTCGGTCAGCGGGTGACCTTGGAAAACCAAATCCGTGGCCTCGCGGTCGTGTTCGGGGTCCGGCTGCCTCGCGCACTTACCGCCGCCTTTGTCGACCAGGCTCTGAAAGCAAGCCAGGGGATTGCTGGCCTCTCCGCCGCCATGCGGGGCTTGATCGCCGCCCGCACTGCCGTAATGACGGCGGTCGCAGCGATCGACGCGGACATGAGGCGGATGGCGAGGGCCTCGGCGGCCTGCAGCCGGCTCATGACAATCCCAGGCGTAGGTCAACTGACCGCGCTCGCCTTTGTCGCCGCAATCGACGATCCGTCACGCATCCGCCGATCGCGCGACATCGGCGCCTATCTGGGCCTGGTTCCAAGACGCTATCAGTCCGGGGAGGTCGACTATGTCGGCGGAATCTCGAAATGCGGCGACGGGCGGGTGCGAACGCTCCTGTACGAGGCCGCCAATGTAATGCTGACCCGCTATAAGGGCCAGCTCAAACTCAAGGACTCGCCCTTCTCAATCGCGAAGCGGTCGACGATGCGAAAGGCCCGTGTCGCTCTGGCGCGTCGCCTCGCAATCATCATGCATGCGATGTTGCGGAACGAAACCGAGTTCGTGCCAGCTTAAGCCATCAACCCACCAGACAGGAGACCGCATCGAGCTCCCGCAAGGAGCGACGCCCGAGGGAGGGAGCAGACGACGGCGCGGATTGCGTTGCATGCGGTCAATCGCTGGCCGACTGCGTTTTCAACCTAGCCGCCCTGCACCCAGCTTACCCCATCAAGTGCCGAACGAGCACGCAGAGAACGCAGGCACCCGAAAGCGTCGACACCCGGAGGAGGGTCCCGCCCTTGACCCATTAGAGAACCGCAATCCGCTTAGGTTGTTAACGAGCGGCAACTTGTGGTTGACGGCGCCTAAATAACCGATTATAGCCGCATAGAAGGAACTTTTAACGCAAATCTTTCCTCAATAACTATGTGGAAACTCGCGATGAAAAGGATCGGCTCTGTTGGAGTTCTGGCGATCGCCCTCGGTGCAGCTCTTGCGCCGACCGCCGCCACCGCCGCCATTGAAGAGTTTGTTTTTTCAACCACTTACAGTGGCGGGCCCCTGAGCGGCGACACGCTTTCCGGCGTCATGCTGTTGGACGTTGTGGGCGGAGTGGCGACGTCCGGCACGTTGACGATCTCGGGGGCCGGATTGCCGGGCACGGAGACCATGGGCGTGGTTCCGGCGGGCGAGGTCTACGAGGCCGGAGATGGCACCGAACTCTTCGGTCAGGACAATGCGATTCCGATCAACTCGGCGGGCATTACCTTCGGCACGAACGCGCCGGGCAGTCTCCACGGCGGTTACACCCTGCAATTTTTGACCGGCGGCGAGTTTGGCGAGTGCGGCAGCGCGGTCGTTTGCGGCTTCATCGCCGGACCGGGCGGAGACGGCAATCTTTACTATGCGCTCGGACCGACGACGATTACGCAGACGGCAGTTCCCGAAGCGTCGACCTGGGCCATGCTGCTGCTCGGCTTCGCGGGACTTGGTCTCGCCGGGTCGCGCCGCGCGCGTCTTATCGGATCGCGCTAGCTCTCCTCCAGCGCCTCGGCCGCGACGGCCAGACGCCGCGCCGCCTCCGGGTCGATTCGCTCGGCGAGTTCGCCATGGGCGCGCCGCCAGTCGGCGAGGCCCGCCTCGAGGCTCCGCGCCCCCTTTTCGGTCAGCCACACGGCGCGGCGGCGCGCGTCCCTGTCGCCGGCGGCGATTTCGATCAGCCCGGAAGATTCGAGCACCTGCAGGTTGCGCGACAGCGTCGACTGGTCGAGCCCGGTCCGCTGGGCGAGCGCGCCGAGCGTATCGTCGTGAGCCGAGGCGATCTGGGCCATCAGCCCGAACTGGGCGAGGCTAAGGCCCGAGCCCTGCATCCGCCGGTTGAGGAATGCGGTGATGCGGCGCGCGGCGAGCCTGGCGTTCCAGCCGGCGCAGCCATCGACCGCCGCGCGAATGTCGGCGACGAGGGTCTTGGGAATCGGTTGCGCCGGCTTCAGCATCGATGTATGCATATGCATCATTTGCATCTGCATGCATAGGAGAAAAGCGATGCTGACCAGCGCTTCGCCCGACTACGGCGTCGCCGATCCGGCCGAGGCGAGGCTGATGTCGGGCCGCGAATTCCTCGAGGCGATGATGGATGGCCGGTTGCCGGCGCCGCCGATCGCGCGGACGCTCTCGTTACTGCTGACCGAAGTCGGCGACGGCTTCGCGGTCTTCGAGGGCGACGCCGGCGAGCATCTTCTAAACCCGCTCGGGGTCGTCCATGGCGGCTGGGCGCTGACCTTGATCGACAGCGCGACGGGCTGCGCCGGGCAGACGATCCTGCCCGTAGGCGTCAGCTATACGTCGATCGAGACCAAGGCCAATTTCTCCCGCCCGATCACAAAAGACACCGGCCGGGTCCGCGCCGAAGGGCGCGTCGTCGGCCGCGGCCGGCGCATCATCTCCTGCGAGGGGCGCATCGTCGACGCCAGAGGCCGCCTGTTGGCGCACGGGACATCGACGCTCATGGTGATCGAGGGAGAAAAGCCGACAATTGCTTCTTGAGGCTTCGGCCTCGTGGTAGGCTGCGTCGTTCGTTTGCACTCTCTGATGCAAGGACTTCCGACATGAAGATACTGACCTGCATCGCGGCGCTCGGCGCGGCGCTCATCATGACGCATTCGGCTTCCTCCGCCTCGCTCGGCAAGATCTGCGCGTCGGACATCAAGACGCAGTGCGGCGACGAGATGAAGTCCGGCGGCCGCGCGCTCAAAGACTGCATGAAGACGCATTTCTCCGACCTGTCCGAGGACTGTCAGGTGGCGATCATCCGCGCGGCGGCGGTCGGCAAGGCCTGCAAGGCGGACGCCAAGAAGCTTTGCGCCGACGTCAAGCCGGGCAAGGGAACTGTCGCGACGTGCATGAAGTCGCATGCGGCGGACCTCAGCGACGGTTGCAAGGAAGCGATGGCGAAGGCCGAAGCCGGAAACAAGTAGCCGAAAATCCCGGATCGACGCTCGGCGGGGCTCGCTTTGTTCGCGAAGCCGCGGGGGTGTCGCTCTGCCGCGTCAACGGGCCGCGGGGAATTCCGTTTGCGCGCTGGATATGCTACGAGCGCCGGATCGGGGAGGCGAACGATCGCGAAGCGATGTTCGAAGGTCCGGGACGAGAGTTGGCGCCTAACGGACGACGCAAAGAGGCGAATGGCGTGCGTCGGTTCCGGCTGGGGTCGTTTCCCTACCGGGCCGTGCGTTTCTGCATTGCGCCGGGCGAGAAGCGGACAAGGAACGCGTCGATGAAGACCAACGCCGCTCGGTTTGCCGCAGGGCTCGTGCTCTTTAGCGCCGGCGCGCCGCTCCCCGCCTGCGCCCAGTTCATCTATCCGCCCGTGCTTGTCGTCCCGCCGCCGGCGCAGAATTACACCCCAAAGCCGGTCTACCGGCCGCCGCCCGACAAACCGAAACCTGCGGATACGCCGGCGCCCGCATCCAAGGGCGGGCACTACGAAGGCAGGACGTGGGTGCCGGATTAGACCCGCGTCAGGCGCGAGCGCAGCTGGGGGCTATCGGATCGGCGGGGCGTACAGGATGCCGCCGTTATCCCAGAGTTCGTTCAGCCCGCGCGGAATCCCAAGCTTCGAATCGGCGCCGACGTTGCGGTTGAACACTTCGGCGTAATTGCCGACCGCCCGGATGGCGCGGACCGCCCAGTCCTGGGTGAGGCCGAACGGCTTGCCGAAGTCCCCCTCCGTTCCGAGAAGCCGCTTGACCGAGGGCTTCTGGGACTTCAGCGCCTCGTCGAGGGTCTTGGAGCTGACGCCGAGCTCTTCGGCGTTGATGAGGGCGAAATTGACCCACTTGACAATATTGAACCACTGCATGTCGTCCTGTCTTACGACCGGACCAAGAGGCTCCTTGGAGATGACGTCGGGCAGGATCATGCTGTCGCCGGGTTTGGCGAGCTGCTGGCGGATCGCAAACAGCGCCGAACTCGTCGGTCGTCATCGTATTGCATTGACCGGCCTGGTACGCGGCGATCATGTCGGCCGCGTTTCCTTCGTGCACCGCCTCGTATTTCATGTGGTTGGCGTCGAAGAAGTCGGTGAAATTGGGCTCCGTTGTCGTGCCCGGCTGCACGCAGACCTTGCTGCCGTCGAGCTCGAGCGCCGATTGCACGTTCCGGCTCTTGGGAACGAGAAACGCCTGGCCGTCGTAATAGGTCACGCCCGGGAACGCGACGGCGTTATCGCCCTCGCGCCCCATCGTCCAGGTCGAGTTGCGGGACAAAACATCGATCTGTTTGTTCTTGAGCGCATCGAACCGCGCTTCGGCCGAAAGCGGCACAAATTGCACTTTCGAGGGATCGTTGAAGATCACCGCCGCCAGCGCCCGGCAGAAATCGACGTCGAAGCCGGACCATTGGCCCTTGTCGTCCTTGTTCCCGAAGCCCTCGAGACCCTGATTGACGCCACAGACAAGCGAGCCGCGGTCCTGCACGGATTTGAGGGTGGTCTGGGCTTCGGCGGCGGCGCCGAACCCCACGACCGCCGCGAGCGCGAGAAGCGGTGTCACCTTCAGCATGAGCGGTCTCGATTCGGTTTCGGGGCTTCGGCGGCTCGGTTTCGGGCTTCGGCGCGCCGGATTCTACAGCGCAACCGCCTGCTTGATGATCACCTTGGTGCCGACCGGCACCTGGCTGTAGAGATCGATCACGTCCTCGTTCACCAGCCGGAAGCAACCGGAAGACACTGCGTGTCCGATCGTCTGCGGCTGGTTCGTGCCGTGGATTCGATAGACCGTGCCGCCGAGATACATCGCGCGGGCGCCGAGGGGATTGCCCGGACCGCCGGCCATGAACCGGGGGAGATAGGGCTGGCGCTCGATCATTTCCGGCGGCGGCCGCCAGTCCGGCCATTCCAGCTTGCGGGAAATTCTCTGCAAGCCGGACCATGTGAAGCCTTCGCGGCCGACGCCAATGCCGTAGCGAAGGGCCCGGTTGTTACCCTGGACCAGGTAAAGGAAGCGGTTCTGGGTGTCGATGATGATGGTGCCAGGCGCTTCCGTGGTCCGGAAGAAAACTTCCTGCTTCTCATAAGCGCCAGTGAGTTGTTCCTCCTCTGGCGACGGCTGGTATCCGGGTTGGTCGACGACATTCATCTCGTCCCGGCCGGGGACCGCGTTCTGCGCGCCGGCGCCGGCGCCGGCCAGAACCGCGAACGCCGCGCCCAACGCAACCCGCAACAACAAACCTGCTCGAACTCTCATGCGCACTCCGTCGAATGGAAATGTAGGGCGGAATTCCTGATTTGATCGCCGATCAGCGTTTAACGCCGCATCGCACGTACACCGAAGTGCCATAGCGACTTGCGTTGTCAGGATCAACCCAGACCGTCGTGAACGAATTCGGATCGACGTTGCTCACGATGCGATCATCGGCCGTGCCGGCGTCGCCGGGGGGTCCAAGGAATGTCTGGCCGTTGGCGCCGGCCTTCAACACCAATTCGGACAATTCCTTCTGGTCGGCCATGTTCATCATCACGCCGCCGTTCGGCCCTTTGTCGATGACATAAGGCCGATTGCACTGAGCAGCCGCCTCCTTCATGGTCCGCGCCCGATCCTCGTCCTTGTGATAGGCGGCGAAGCCCCACTTGCCGACGAGCTGATCCGCAGAGACCGCGGGGGCGACGATCGCGGGCGTGGGCGGCGGCGTTTCGCCGCAGCCGGCGATGAAAGCGGCAAGAAGACCAACCAGCGCGAACGCGCCGCCCCGACGTGTCATCACTTGCGACGCCCCCCTCATCGTTGCGGTACCTCAGGCGATTCGCGCCGCCATGTGACATTTCATTGTCGTCGCCTTGGCTAGCAAACCGGACGCGCCCGGTCAATCGAGCCCGGGTGAGGGACGGGAGGCGGCCTGAAACGGCCATAAGGCAAGAAGACCCAAAGGACGATCATCCTCGCGGCCGCTGATCGGGGGCAAAAGGCGCTCAAACCAGGTCCGCGAGCATGCCCCGCGCCGCCGACCGCACCAGCCGCTTCTCGGCCTCCCACTGCTCCGCGTCCTCGAGCTCGGTCAGGAACTGCGCCTTGCCGCCGGTCAGCGCTGCGATGGGCAGGCCGTCGCGGTAGACGACGCGATTGGCGGTAAGCGCCGCCAGCCTTTGGCCTGGGGTCAGGATTCCGATCAGGTTGAGCGGATCGGCGCCGGAGAGCGACACCCACTCGCCGGACGAAGGCTTGCGGCGAATCTCGCGCATGAGGCCAACCGCATCGGGAAGCGCGAACTGCTCGCCGGAGAAACCGGCGACGAAGCGGCCGCCGCGAATCTCCCCCCGGGCCTCGAGCCGGCGGTACACTCTCAATAGGTCGCGCCAGGGCGGCAGCCATCCCGGCTCCTGCGCCAACAGGCGCCAGAAGACGACGCCGTAGCGTCTCAGGAGCACGCGGGCTGCGTATTCGATCGCCTCGGCGCGGGCTTCATCGCCGCCGCCGGCGGTTCGCGCGCGGCCGATCGTCGACCAGCGGCCGCCGCTCTCGATGTCGAAGGCGAGCACGCGCCCGCGCCGCCTCGCGCCGGGGGGCGGCTTGCGCTGGCCCGACGGCGTCAGCAAAGCCCGCAAGCCGCCGAAGCTGTCGGAAGACGCGAGGCCGAGCGCCACGAGTTCGCCGAGCGCCTGCTCGAGCTCATGACGCAGCAGACGCGAGGAATCCGCCAGTTCGTCGAAGAACATCGCGCCGCGGGCCCTGAGGCAGTCGAGCACCGCCTCGGCGCGTCCGCTCAGCGGCGCCGCGCCGGTTGGCGGCGTCAGCGCGATCCACTGAGGCGCCCGGCGACGCTCGACAAGGGCGATTGGCGTCGCGCCGACCGGCGTCGCGTGGCGCGTGCGACCATTCGCTGCGGCGGGCGGGGTCAATCGCGCCCAGGCCGTCCGGCCGGCCAGACATTGGGCGTCGAGCCACGACGCCTGGTACCCCTTGAGCCGCGCCGGCAGGATCTCGGTCTCCCAAGCCTTGGCCGGCGCCTCGAATCCTTCGAGCGAGCTCAGAACGGCGGGCAGCGAGTTCGGGCCCCTCGAGCCGCGTCTCCTCCGATACATGCTGCCAGGCGAACAGGAAGCGGAGGAAGTCCCGCGCGGCGACAGGATCGATTTCCGACCGCAGTCGCCGCACTGTGTAGTGGTGGACGCGCGCCAGCAGGCGACGGTCGCACCATTGCTCGTCGTTGACGCCGGGAAGGAAGCGGCCTCTGATGATCGCCCCTTCGCTTTCGAGCGCGGCCAGCGCGGTCGCGGCCGCGCCCGGCTCGAGTTCCAAGCGGCGCCGTCAACATTGTCGGGGTTACCGGCCCGACCCCCTCGAACCTGCCGCGCAGGATCTCGATCAGCGCCTCGTCGCGCGACCACGTCGTCGCGGCCTGGTCGGGAGGCGGCGCGATCTCAGGCTCGAGCCGCGCCTCCGGCCACAGGGCGAGGAACTGGTTCAGCCGCTCGGCCGGTATCCAGAGCCCGGCCCGAGGCGTTTTCAAACGAGCGACGCGCTTGTCGCGGGCGAGCGCGTCGAGCCATTCGCGCCATGTCGGCGCTTGGCGAACCTCGGCCTCGGTCAGCGCCCCCAGCCACAGCAGGGCGTCATGCAGCTCCTCGGCGTTGATCGGATCGGGCCAGGCCTCGGATTGAACCTTGGCGATGGCCTCCGGGTCGAGCCGGCCAAGCTCTGAGGCGCTTCGCGGATCGAGCCATCGCCGCGCCATGACCGCCTGCGTCCGGCGCTCTTCCAGCGGCGCGTCGTCGAGGAAAGCGTAGGGTCTGGCGTTCAGCGCCTCGAGAGCGAGCGGCGACGGCTCGGTCAGATCGCACGGAACGATTCGAATGTCTCCTGCTTCAAGGCGAGCGAGAAGCCGCTCCAGCCCCTCGATGTCCATCGCCTCGTGCAAGCAGTCGCTGATCGCCTGATTGGTGAGGGGATGGTCGGGGACCTCGCGCTCGCCGACCAGATTCTCGGCGCAGGCGATCTGGTCGGGGAACACCGCCGCGACCAGATCTTCCGCCTGCATGCGCAGGAGTTGTGGCGCAACCTTCTTGCCGGCGCGAAAGCGGGGGAGCGCAAGCGACACTCCGGCGACCCAGCGCCAGCGCGTCGTGAACATCGGCGCGTCGAGCATCGCCTGGATGAGCACCGCTCGCACGCTGTTTGAATTGAGGTAACGCGCGACGTCGCCGAGCTCGAAACTATGCGCCGTGGTCAGCGAGAGGACGATATTGTCTTCCGTCGCCGCCGCCTGCAGCTCGAAATTGAATTTGCGGCAGAAGCGCTTGCGCAGCGCCAAGCCCCAGGCGCGATTGATGCGGCTGCCGAACGGCGCGTGGATGACGAAGCTGCATGCCGCCCGCCTCGTCGAAGAAGCGCTCGAAGACGATCTCGTCCTGGGTCGGCAGACAGCCGAAGGTCGCGTTGGCCGCGGCAAGATAGTCGACGAGCTGGTCGGCGGCCGGCGGGTCGACGCCGACCTCCTGAGCCAGCCAACGTCGGGCCGAGGTCCCTGACGCGTCGGACCCGAGCCGCGATGCGACTTCGGCGCGCAGCCGCGATACGGACGTGGAAAGCTCGTCCGTGCGGCCGGGCGCCTCGCCGAGCCAGAAGGGAATGGTCGGAGGCTGCCCTTTGGCGTCCTCGACCCGGACGGTCCCGCGCTCGACCCGCTGAATGCGATAGGAGGCGTTGCCGAGCTGAAAGATGTCGCCGGCCATGCTTTCGACGGCGAAATCCTCGTTGACCGAGCCGATGACCTGATTCTCCGGCTCGAGCACAACCTGATAGTCGGCGGTGTCCGGAATCGTGCCCCCGGAGGTGAGCGCGGTCGTCCGCGCGCCGCGTCGGCCACGCAAGACGAGATTGACTGCGTCACGATGAATGAGCGCGCCACGGCGGCCCCGCCGGGTGGCGAAGCCCTCCGCGAGCATCCGGACGACGGTGTCAAAGTCGTCGCGCCCAAGCGAGCGGAAAGGCCAGGCCCGCCGCAGCCGATCGTAGAGCGCGGCTTCCGGCCAATCCTGCGCCGCGACTTCGGCGACAATCTGCTGGGCAAGCACGTCGAGCGGCCGGTCGGGGATCTGTAGCCGGTCGAGCTCGCCGCGGCGGACGCTGTCGACCAGCGCCGCGCATTCGACGAGGTCGTCGCGCGAGAGTGGAAACAGTCGTCCCTTGGGTGTCCCGCCGATGGCGTGGCCGGACCTTCCGACGCGCTGCAAGAAGGTCGCGATCGACCGCGGCGAACCGATCTGACAGACGAGGTCGACATCGCCGATATCGATCCCGAGCTCGAGCGAGGCGGTCGCCACCAGGGCCTTCAGCTCGCCGCCTTTCAGCCGCTGTTCGGCTGACAGCCTGAGCTCCTTGGCCATGCTGCCATGATGGGCCGTGACGGCGCGTTCGCCGAGACGCTCCGTAAGCTCGCGCGCGACCCGTTCCGCCATGCGGCGGGTGTTGACGAACACGAGCGTGGTGCGGTGCTCCTCGATCAGCCTGGCGAGGCGGACATAGACTTGGGTCCACACCTCCTTCGACATCACGGTCTCGAGCGGCGAATCGGGGATTTCCACGCTCAGGTCGCGCGGCCGCTGATGCCCTGCGTCGATGATCGCAACCTCCGCGCCGGCCCTGCCGTTCGTGGCGTCGCCGGCGAGGAAATGGGCGATGGCGTCGATCGGCTTTTGTGTTGCGGAGAGGCCGATCCGCTGCAGGCGATCGCCGCAGAGCGCCGCCAGCCTTTCGAGCGATAGCGCGAGATGGGCGCCGCGTTTATTTGGCGCGACGGCGTGGATTTCGTCGACGATGACCGAGCGGGCGGTCGCAAGCATCGCTCGCCCCAACTCCGAGCCGAGCAGAACGTAGAGCGACTCCGGCGTCGTCACCAGGATATGCGGCGGGCGGCGGGCCATCCGCACGCGCTCGGCAGGCGGGGTGTCGCCGGTTCGGACCCAGGTGCGGATTTCAACATCGGCCAGGCCGCTGCGGCTCAACCGTTCCCGGATGCCGGCGAGCGGGGCCTCAAGATTGCGGTGGATATCGTTCGACAGCGCCTTGAGCGGAGAAACATAGACGACCTGGGTCGCGTCGGCGAGCCGGCCCTCAAGGCCCTGCCGGACCAGGTCGTCGATCGCCGCCAAAAAGGCCGCAAGCGTTTTGCCCGATCCGGTCGGCGCGGCGATGAGGGTATGGCGGCCGGCCTTGATTGCCGGCCAGGCTTCGATCTGGGCGGGAGTCGGCGCGGCGAAGCTGTCGGCAAACCAGCTCGCGACCGCCGGATGGAACAGGGTCTGCGGCGGTCGCCTGCGAAGGCGGCGCGGAATCGGCTTCCGCGCCAGCCTTTGCGGCTAGGGTCGATCCTGGTTCCGGGTTGCGCAGCAAGCGGTTTAGCTCCTCAACGACGCTGCCAGATGAAGCTCGGGAGCCCTATATATGGCGCCGAACCGGGCTTTGCGCACCCTCGGTCGAGGGGCCAATCGATCTCCCAAAGCCCGCGAGCGTCGCAAGCCTCGGCTCGGGCTCCGATTGCTTGCCCACCGCTGCGAGTTGGGTCAAGGCATGGTCCATGCTTTCTTTCGCCTCGCCAACATAAGGACGCGCAATGACCACCGAGGCCCAACCGACGTTGTCTCTCAACGACGGCGCGATGATGCCGCAGTTCGGACTTGGGGTTTTCCAGACGCCGCCCGACGAGACCGAGCGAATCGTGCGGATGGCCGTCGACGAAGGCTATCGGCTGGTCGACACGGCGTCGATGTATCGGAACGAGCAAGGCGTCGGCGATGCCCTTGCCGGCCGCCCCGACGTGTTCATCACGACGAAACTCGGTAATTCCGATCATGGCTTCGACGAGACTTTGCGCGCGTTCGACGCGAGCATGAGGCGGCTCAGTCGCGATAAGCTCGACCTCTACCTGATCCATTGGCCGCGTCCGCGCGCCAAGCTTTATGTCGAAAGCTGGAAGGCGCTCATCCGTCTGCAAAAAGAGGGCAGGGTCCGGTCGATCGGGGTCTCGAATTTCACTCGCGAGCACCTCGAGCGGATCATCGCCGAGACCGGGGTTGCGCCGGCCGTCAATCAGATCGAGCTTCACCCGCGGTTCCAGCAGACGGCTTTGCGCGCTTTCCACGACCATCTCGGAATCAAAACGGAGTCCTGGAGTCCACTCGGCCGGGGCGGGTTGCTCGGCGAGGCCGCGATCCTCGACATTGCGTCAAAGCACAGGAAAACCCCGGCGCAAGTCGTCATCAGGTGGCATCTCGACAGCGGCCTGATCGCGATTCCGAAAACGGTACGACCTGAACGCCTGAAGGAGAATATCGGCGCGCTCGATTTCCGGCTCGACGAGGATGACTTGCGCCGCATCGAAGCGCTTGATTCACCCACTGGCCGGATGGGTCCCGACCCGGCGACCGCGAGTTTTTGAGCGGTGGCCGCGGCTACCGGCTCCCGGATCTCAAACCGACGCTGTCATCGACATCCCCAAGTGTGATCGACGTTTCGCCAAGTTTTGATCCCACATTTCGAAAGCAGGGGGCCGAAGCCGCCAAAACGCAGCGAGGCAGGATTTGATGGTCAATCGTTTAGCTTCGGGGGCGACGGGCGAGACAGCGCCGCAAAGCTTCATTCTTCCACGCAGCGAATGGGTCCCGAACAATCCGCGCCTTCCCGTGCTCTTCTACAAGAACGCGATCAAGGTAGCAGGCGGCGATCCCGCCGCGCTGTTCGAAGCCGCATTCGCGCGCAACGGATGGCCTCCGCAATGGCGCAACGGCGTCTACGCCTTTCATCACTATCATTCGACGGCGCATGAGGTTCTGGGATTTGCCGCGGGCGGCGCGCGCCTCCTGCTCGGAGGTCCAGGCGGGCGCGAGGTGATCGTTGAACCGGGCGACGTGGTTGTCTTGCCGGTTGGCACGGGGCACTGCAGGCTCGCCGCCAGCGACGACTTTCTGGTCGTCGGCGCCTATCCGCCCGGTCAGGGTTGGGATATTTGCCGCAACGCCCCGACGCCTGAAGCGGAAGAGCGCATGGCGCATCTGCCGTTTCCCGTCGCGGATCCGATAACAGGCGACAGGCAATCGTTCGCGGAGCTTTGGCCGCCCGCGCTTTAGCTGCTTCGTCGGCCGAGTTCACTTTCGCCGGCGGACGATCAAGGAGGCGGTTTTGACGCGCTCGAGGAAGGGGATTTTTCAATCAGGAACACGATATCGCGCGCGCTGCGCTCGACGCCCTCTAGACGGTCGCCGGTCGTTTGCACGAGATGGGGAATGTCGATCGCCGCGAGCGGATCTGTGCAACGCACTTCCAGCCGATCGCCCGGAGCGATCGATTTCAGCGCCTTCCGGGTCCGCAGCGCGGGAAGGGGGCATTTCAGCCCCGTTAGATCGAGCTTGGTAAGGGTCATGCCGCAGCATGCGCTGCCGGTTTGGGGAGCGTCAATCGCCACATGGTAGAAGCGATCGGCATATTCCAGCGGCCAGTCCCTTCGTGCGATAGAGCAGGCATGATCGAGCCCGAACCTGGCCCAAATCGAAAGCGAATCCGCCCGTCACGCGCCGAGAAGCCCCGACCGTGACTTCTGACGATCGTGGCCCGCCCGGCGTGGTGCTTGCGGGCGGCCGCGCGCGCCGGATGGGCGGCGGCGACAAGCCCTTGCGCGAAATCGGCGGCCGCACGATCCTTGCCCGGGTCATCGCCCGGCTCGAGCCTCAGTGCGAATGCCTGGCGATCAACGCCAATGGCGATCCCAGGCGCTTCGCATCGTTTGGCTTGCCTGTCATCGCCGACGGCGTGAAGGACTTTCCGGGACCGCTCGCGGGAATCCTCGCCGCCCTCGACTGGGCCGCAGCCAACCGGCCGAACGCGGCGTGGGTTCTCAGCGCTCCGGCGGACTGTCCGTTTCTGCCGCGCAATCTCGTCGCGCGTCTGAGCCAAGCCTTGATCGCGGAGAATGCTGAGTTCGCAGTCGCGGCGTCCAAGGCTCGATCCCATCCCGTCGTCGGGCTTTGGAGCGTCGCCTCGCGCGAAGCGCTGCGCAACGCGCTGGCGGTCGAGGGCGTCCGAAAGGTCAGCCAGTGGACAGCGCGCCTTCGCGGGGCGACCGTCGAATGGCCCTCCGAACCGCTCGACCCATTCTTCAACGTCAACACCGTTGACGATCTCGCCGCGGCGGAACGGCTGGCGGCGATCGACGATCGCCCATGAACCTCGTTGGCCCGGTGATGCTGTGTCGTTGCCGCAAAGTCTGGCTGAAAACCGGAGACTGGCGGCGCTTTCAAAGTCGACGCACGGACGAGGTCGAACGCGTCAGGCGCGGTCCGAAGCTGGCTTATGATTGTTCTATACTGTCGCATTGGCCCCGCTGATTTTTTTTGAGGCGCGAGGGAACCTTTCTGCGCCGCGCGCGTTTTGCGCGATTGGGCGAGACCGAGATTACCCTGGTGTCCGGACCCTCGAAGGCGAATTTCACTATGTGCAGGACTTCTTACGCCCTCCCCGCGAGCGAGAGGTCGAGGGATTTCGCCAGGATCTGACGAACAGCGACGCCCAAAGATTCCCCTTGCTTCACGGCTGCGAAAAAGGGTCTCGCGATGGACGGAAATGAGGGTAGAATTGCGGCCCCGAAGTCAAAGAGGACGGGAATCCAAGCAAGCGGCACGGAAGGCGGCGCCGACGAAAAGTATCTCCGAAGTCTATTGCAAGCTTTGCAGGCCGTGCGTGCTGGAGATTTTTCCGCCCGGCTGCCGACGGACGAAGTTGGCCTGGCTGGCAAGATCGCTGACACGTTCAATGACATCGTCTCGGCGAACGAGAGGATGGCGCAGCAACTCGAGCAGGTCGGCGAGACGGTCGGACGGGAGGGAAGGACGCGCAAGCGGCTCCGGCTGGGCGTCAGCGCCGGGGCATGGGGCGAGATGGAAGGTTCCGTCAACGCCCTGATCGACGATCTGCTGTGGCCAACGACCGCGGTTACGCACGCGATCACGGCGGTCGCGCAGGGCGACTTGCAGCAAACTGTCCCCCTCGATGTGGACGGACGTCCGCTCAAGGGAGAATTCCTGCGCTCGGCGAAAATCGTGAACGCGATGATCAAACAGCTCAGCGTGTTCACGTCCGAGGTCACGCGCGTCGCTCGCGAGGTCGGCACTGACGGAAAGCTCGGCGGGCAGGCGCAGGTGCGCGAAGTGACCGGGGTGTGGAGAGACCTGACCGAGAGCGTCAACTACATGGCGAGCAACCTCACCGGGCAGGTTCGCAACATCGCGGAGGTGACGATCGCGGTCGCAAACGGCGACCTTTCCAAGAAGATCACGGTCGATGTGCGGGGCGAAATTCTTCAATTGAAGGAAGCCATCAACACGATGGTCGATCAGTTGCGATCCTTCGCGTCTGAAGTGACGCGCGTGGCTCGCGAAGTCGGTACAGAAGGCAAGCTCGGCGGCCAGGCGCTCGTGCCAGGGGTCGCGGGCACGTGGAAAGATCTCACCGACAGCGTCAACGCGATGTGCGGCAATCTGACCGACCAGGTGCGCAACATCGCGCAGGTTACGACCGCGGTCGCACGCGGCGATCTTTCCCGAAAGATCACCGTCGATGTGCGGGGCGAGATTCTCGAGCTGAAGGACACCATCAATACGATGGTCGATCAGCTCAACGGATTTGCATCCGAGGTGACGCGCGTTGCGCGCGAAGTTGGCACCGAAGGCCGGCTCGGAGGTCAAGCGCAGGTGCTGGGCGTCGCCGGGACATGGAAGGACCTGACCGACAGCGTCAACTCGATGGCGGGCAACCTGACGGCGCAAGTTCGAAACATTGCCGAAGTCGCGACCGCCATCGCCGGCGGGGACCTCTCGAAGAAAATTACCGTCAACGTCAGCGGAGAGATTCTGCAGCTCAAGGAAACCATCAATACGATGGTCGATCAGCTCAACCGGTTTGCCGGCGAGGTGACGCGCGTTGCGCGCGAGGTCGGCACCGAGGGCCGGCTCGGCGGCCAGGCAAATGTCATGGGTGTGGCGGGAACCTGGAAAGACCTGACCGAGAGCGTCAACTCCATGGCGTCGAATCTGACCGCGCAGGTCCGCAACATCGCTGAAGTCTCGACGGCCATCGCAGGCGGCGACCTGTCGAAGAAGATCACTGTCAACGTCAGCGGGGAGATTCTGCAGCTCAAAGAGACCATCAACACCATGGTCGATCAGCTTAACGCGTTCGCGGGCGAAGTGACGCGGGTCGCGCGCGAGGTCGGCACCGACGGGCGTCTGGGAGGGCAGGCGCAGGTGCCGGGAGTTGCGGGCACCTGGAAGGACCTGACCGATGGCGTCAACTCGATGGCGTCGAACCTCACCGGGCAGGTGCGCAACATCGCCCAAGTGGCGACGGCCGTCGCGCGCGGCGACCTTTCGCGCAAGATCACGGTCGACGTGCGGGGCGAGATCCTCGAGTTGAAGGACACGATCAACACCATGGTCGATCAGCTCAACGCCTTCGCCGGCGAAGTGACGCGCGTGGCGCGCGAGGTCGGCACCGAAGGACGTCTTGGCGGCCAAGCTGAGGTGCCAGGCGTCGCCGGCACCTGGAAAGACCTGACCGACAGCGTCAACTCGATGGCGGGAAACCTGACCGGTCAGGTGCGCAATATCGCCGAAGTCGCGACCGCGATCGCCAATGGCGACCTTTCACGCAAGATCACGGTCGATGTGCGCGGCGAGATCCTTCAGCTCAAGGAAACGCTGAACACGATGGTCGACCAGCTCAACCGCTTCGCCGGCGAAGTGACGCGGGTCGCGCGTGAGGTCGGAACGGAGGGACGGCTTGGCGGCCAGGCGCAGGTTCCGGGCGTCGCCGGGACATGGAAGGACTTGACCGACAACGTCAATTCGATGGCCGGCAACCTGACGGCTCAGGTTCGAAATATCGCCGAAGTGACGACGGCGGTCGCGCGCGGGGACCTGTCGCGCAAGATCACCGTCGACGTGAAAGGCGAGATTCTCGAGCTCAAGAACACGATCAACACGATGGTCGACCAGCTCAACTCGTTCGCCTCCGAGGTGACGCGCGTCGCGCGCGAGGTCGGAACCGAGGGCAAACTCGGCGGGCAAGCGGCGGTGCCAGGCGTCGCCGGAACCTGGAAGGACCTCACCGACAACGTCAACTTCATGGCGTCGAATCTCACCGGGCAAGTGAGAAACATCGCCGAGGTTGCGACCGCCATCGCAAATGGCGACCTGTCGAAGAAAATCACGGTCGACGTTCGCGGCGAAATCCTGCTGCTCAAGGAAACTCTGAACACGATGGTGGAGCAGCTGCGCTCCTTCGCCGCCGAAGTCACGCGCGTGGCGCGCGAAGTCGGAACCGAGGGGAAGCTCGGCGGACAGGCGCTCGTGCCGGGCGTCGGCGGCACCTGGAAAGACCTCACGGACAACGTCAATCTTCTGGCGGCGAATCTCGACGACGCAAGTGCGAAATATCGCTGAGGTGACCACCGCCGTGGCCCGCGGCGACCTCTCGCGAAAGATCACGGTCGATGTGAAGGGGGAAATCCTCGAGCTGAAGAATACGATCAACACGATGGTCGACCAGCTCAACGCTTTTGCTTCCGAAGTCACTCGCGTCGCTCGCGAGGTCGGCACCGAAGGCAAATTGGGCGGCCAGGCCGCCGTCCCGGGGGTTGCTGGAACGTGGAAGGATTTGACCGACACCGTGAACGTGATGGCGGCCAACCTCACCGAGCAGGTCCGAGGCATCGTGAAGGTGGTGACGGCGGTGGCGGGAGGCGATCTCAAGCAGGACCTGGCGGTCAAGTCCAAGGGCGAGGTCGCGGCGCTGGCCGAGACGATCAACAATATGACGAACACGCTTGCGACCTTCGCTGACCAGGTCACGACGGTCGCAAGAGAGGTCGGGGTGGAGGGGCGGCTCGGAGGTCAAGCCAATGTCCCCGGCGCCGCCGGCACATGGAAGGACCTCACCGGCAACGTCAACTTGCTGGCGGCAAATCTGACGACCCAGGTGCGCGCGATCGCCGAGGTCGCGACCGCGGTGACCAAAGGCGACCTCACCCGGTCGATTCAAGTCAACGCCCGCGGCGAAGTCGCTGAGCTCAAAGACAACATCAATACGATGATCGACAATCTGCGTCTGACGACCGAGCGCAATACCGAACAGGATTGGCTCAAGACCAATCTCGCAAGATTCACCAACATGTTGCAAGGTCAGCGCGATCTTACGACCGTCGGGCGAATGCTGCTGTCGGAACTCGCCCCGCAGGTCGCCGCGCAGAATGGCGTCATCTACCTCGTCGACGCCGAAGGGCCGCCGCTCCTCAAGCTCCTGGCCTCCTATGCCGACGCGGGCGCGGACGGCCATCCCGAGATTCTTCAATTGGGCGAGGGCGTCATCGGACAATGCGCGGTCGACGCGCGCGCCACGCTCATTTTGGATGTGCCCTCCAACGTCGTTCCGATCCGGACGGGCATCTTCAAGATGAAGCCGTCCAACCTGATCGTCCTGCCGGTGCTGTTCGAAGGTCAGGTGAAAGCGGTCATCGAGCTCGCATCCCTTTCTCCGTTCACCCAATTGCAAAAGACCTTTCTGGATCAGCTCACCGCCGGCATTGGCATCGTGCTCAACAGCATCGAAGCGACCATGCAAACCGAGGGCTTGCTCAAACAGTCGCAACAGCTCGCGACCGAGCTGCAGACGCAGCAGAAAGAGCTGCAGTTGACGAATGAGCAGCTCGAGCAGAAGGCGCAGCAACTGGCCGAGCAAAACGCGGAGGTGGAGCGCAAGAATGACGAAATCGAGCAGGCTCGCCGGGCGCTGGAGGAGAAGGCGACCGAGCTCGCGCTGACCTCGAAGTACAAGTCCGAGTTTCTTGCAAACATGTCGCACGAGCTGCGCACGCCCCTCAACAGCATCCTGATCCTCGGCCAACAGCTCGCGGATAACCCGGATGGCAATCTTTCCGGGCGTCAGGTCGAGTTCGCCCGCACGATTCACGGCGCCGGCAGCGATCTCTTGAATCTTATCAGCGATATCCTGGACCTTTCGAAGATCGAATCCGGGACCGTGTCGGTGGACGCCGAGGACATCACTCTGAGTTTGCTTGAGGAGTCTGTAACCCGACCCTTCCGGCACGAGGCGGAGCGGCGGGGCCTCTCGTTCGATGTCTCGATCGCCCCCGAATTGCGCAGCATCACAACCGACTCCAAACGCCTCCAGCAGGTTCTCAAGAACCTGCTTTCGAACGCGATCAAGTTCACCGAGCATGGCGGAGTGCGCATGCGCGTCGAAAGCGTAACATCCGGTTGGGCGCCGACCCATCCGGTGCTTGCGACCGCTGGCACGGTCATCGCGTTCGAGGTGACCGACACCGGCATCGGTATTCCCCCGGAAAAGCAGCGCATCATCTTCGAGGCGTTCCAGCAAGCTGACGCCAGCACCAATCGCCGGTACGGGGGCACGGGGCTCGGGCTTGCGATCAGCCGCGAACTCGCGAACCTGCTCGGCGGCGAAATACATCTGCGGAGCAAGGCCGGGGAGGGCAGCACGTTCACGCTCTACCTTCCGATGACCTATGTCGGGCCGGCTCGGCTGACAGCGAAAGGAACCAGCGGCGCCCGACCCGAGGGCCGATTTGACGCGGGCTCCATGCTGCGGACAGAAGAGACGCTGCCGCAGCCGTCCGACGATCGGGCGCATCTTGGGCCAGACGACGCGGTGTTGTTGATCGTGGAGGACGATCCTCACTATTCGCGCATCCTCGTCGATCTCGCACACGACGTCGGACTTAAGGTCCTTGTCGCCTCCAGGGGCGCAGACGGTCTGGCCCTGGCGCGTGAGTACTCCCCGCTTGCGATTTCGCTCGATGTCTTTTTGCCGGACATGCTCGGGTGGGCGGTCTTGAGCCAGTTGAAGCAGGATCCTCGGACCCGGCATATCCCCGTACAAATCGTCACCCTCGACGAGGATCGGCAGCATGGACTGGCGGGCGGCGCCTTTTCATATGTCAGCAAGCCCACAACCATGGACAAACTGAAGGCGTCTATCGCTCGGATCACCGAATATGCCCGCGATCCGCGAAAGCGCCTGCTTGTCGTCGAGGACAATCCGGCTGAGCTTCTGGGGATAACCGAGTTGCTCGGCTATCAGGACATCGAAGTCGTGACGGCGGACAACGGTCGCAAGGCGCTGGCGATGCTTCGTGAGCAACCGGCCGACTGCGTTGTTCTCGATCTGAAGCTGCCGGACATGTCAGGGTTCGAGCTGCTCGAGCATATTCGCCAGGATGACGCGCTGACGCAGGTGCCGGTGGTCGTGTTCACGGGCCGCGAGCTCTCGCCTGAGGAAGACGCGCAACTGCATTTGATGGCGCGCAGCGTAATCGTGAAAGGGGTCGAGTCGCCTGATCGTCTTCTCGACGAAACCGCGCTCTTTCTCCATCGCGTGGTGGCGGATCTCCCGCCGGAAAAGCAACGCATGTTGGAGCGGCTGCGCAATTCCGACGAAAATCTGCAGGGGCGCAAGGCGCTGCTGGTCGATGACGACGCCAGAAATATCTTCGCGCTCAGCAGCGTGCTCGAGCGGCGAGGAATGGAGGTGCTGACCGCTACGACCGGTCGTGAGGCGATTTCGATCCTGGAGACTGATCGCGGCGTCTCGATCGTCCTCATGGACATCATGATGCCGGAAATGGACGGCTACGAGACCATGCAGGCGATTCGAACCGACCCCTCGATGCAACGGCTGCCGATCATTGCGCTCACCGCGAAGGCGATGAAGGGCGACCGGGAAAGGTGCCTCGAGGTTGGCGCATCGGACTATCTGGCCAAGCCGGTCAATACGGAACAGTTGTTGTCGGCTCTTCGCATTTGGCTTCATCGCTGAGGTTGCGGAGCGGAAGATGCATCCGAGCAGGGACCCGGTGAATGTTCTTCTGGTCGACGATCAACCGTCGAAGCTTCTCAGCTACGAAGTCATCCTGGGAGAGCTTGGCGAGAATCTCATCAAGGCTGCGTCCGGACGAGAAGCGCTTGAGCAACTGTTGAGGCACGACGTCGCTGTCATCCTTGTCGATGTCGCGATGCCCGAACTCAACGGATTTGAGCTGGCCGCGATGATTCGCGAACATCCGCGGTTTGAGGAGACCGCAATCATCTTCGTCTCCGCGGTTCACCTGTCTGAGTTCGACAGCTTGCGAGGCTATCAGGCCGGCGCGGTCGACTATCTTCCGGTCCCGATCGTACCGGATCTCTTGCGCGCGAAGGTTCGCATCTTCTGCGACCTCTACCGGAAGACCCGCCAACTGGAAGCGCTCAACGAGGAGCTGGAGCGGAGAGTTGAAGCCCGCACGGCTGAGCTCGCGGCGACAAACGCCGAGCTGGAAAAACGCGTCGAGGCCCGAACACGCGAGCGCGAAGAGGCGCTGGCGCAAGTCGCCGAGATGCAAAAGCTCGAAAGCCTTGGACAGCTTACGGGCGGGGTCGCGCATGATTTCAACAATCTCCTCATGGTCGTGATGTCCAATCTCGATATGGCCCTCAAACGCGTAGCGGGAGACGCTGTTCTAACCCGATGGCTTGGGCGGGCGATGGAGGCCGCGGCGCGCGGCGCTGTCTTGACGAAGCGCATGCTGGCGTTCGCTCGCCGTCAGGACCTGAAACCTGAGTCCCTCGCTCTCTCGGATGTGGTCAACGGGATGGTTGAGATGATGTCGCACTCGCTGGATCCAAGAGTTCGAATTGCCGTCGATCTTCCTGGCGACCTCCCTCCTGTTCGGATCGACCGCAACCAGTTCGAGCTCGCGCTTCTCAATCTGGGTTTGAACGCGAGGGACGCCATGCCGGATGGAGGAGCGCTCCTGGTCAAGGCGAGAGAAGCCGACCCGCTTCATCTGCCCGACAAACTGGCTCAACAGTCCTACGTTCAGCTGTCGGTTATCGACACCGGCGTCGGGATGGACGCGGAGACGTTGAAGCGCGCGTCCGAGCCGTTCTTCTCGACCAAGCCGAAGGGCAAAGGCTCCGGGTTGGGCCTGTCCATGGTTCACGGGCTCATGCTCCAGTCCGGAGGAGCGATGCATATTGCGAGTCGGCCAAATGAAGGGACCTCGGTCTCACTTTGGCTTCCAGTGGCGCAAGACCCGGTCTTGACCAAGCAGGCGTTCGAGGCGCCGGGCGGCGTCCCTGGCGCGACATGTCGCATTCTGCTTGTCGACGATGATCCGCTTGTGCTCGCGGCGACCGCGGACATGTTGCGCGAGCTGGGGCATGAAACGATCGAAACCACTTCCGCTAAGAAAGCGCTCGAGGTTTTGCGAGCCGGAGAACGGCCGGACCTTGCAATCTTCGACTACGCGATGCCCGAAATGTCCGGTTTGGTCCTGGCGGACCTGGTTCGCAATATCTATCCCGGATTGCCGTTGCTTCTGGCGACCGGCTACTCGGACCGCGAAAGCGCGGCGGGAAGCTTGCCGCGGCTCGACAAGCCTTACACTCTGGCGGAGCTGGCTCGCCAGATCGGATTGCTTGCGCCGGCCAAGGCGACAATCGCCAGCTGAAAAATGGGTCCAGATATCGTTTGTCTCGAGCCGGCCTGCGCTTCATGGGCGGAGGCCTGCTCAGGGCTTGGCCTAGTCGCGGGCCGGGGGGACGTTTGGCGCGCGGGGCGGCGAGAGAATTTGATCCGTTGTGCACTGTTGCGCCGGCTTGTCGGGCCTCCAGCGAAGCAGCTTTGTGCCGTGGCGAAATCGATCGCCGGTCACATGATCGTAACGCACCTCGACGACCAGCTCCGGCCGCAATGGCTCCCATTCGGCGCTGCGTTCACTGCTCCAGCGGCTGGGTCCCCCCGGCGCCTTGCCGGTGAAACCCGGCGGGGCCCGAAGCGCGCGAAGCGTGCGGGTCAGCGCCCCGCGTTCGTCGTTCGCGATCGTCGAGGTGAATCCGACGTGATCGAGCTTCCCTTCGGCGTTGTAGAGACCGAGCAGAAGGGAACCGACCTCGTGCGCGTTGCTCTGATAGCGGAAGCCGGCAACCACGCAATCGGCCGTTCGCAGCCGCTTGACCTTGAGCATCGCCCGCTCGCCGCTCAGGTAAGGCGCGTCTAGCCGCTTGGCGACGACGCCGTCCCTGCCGTCGTGCCCAAAATCGTCAAGCCAGCCCGTCGCCTGGGCCAGATCGAGCGAGTACGGGGTGACGATGAGCTTTCCCGCGATCGCGGCCTTCTGGCCGAAAATCTCAAGCGCGCTTCGCCGCTGGGCCAGGGGAAGGGCCGCGACCATGGAGCCGTCAGGCCCGAGCAACATGTCGAACAGGATGAGCCGAGCGGGCGTTTCCATCGACAGACGACGGATGCGGCTCGCGGCAGGGTGCAGCCGCGCCTGCAAGGCATCGAAGGTCAGCCGCCCATTGAGCTCGATGACCAGTTCGCCGTCGACCACGAACCGATCGAACGGCGCCTCGAGCAGGGTCGCCACGACCTCCGGGAAAAAGCGGCGTAAGGACTTGCCCGACTTTCCTCTTAGCTCGACAGCGCCGCCCTCCTTGAAAGCCAGGCAACGAAAGCCGTCCCATTTTGGCTCGAATTGCCATCGGCCGGGTTCGTCAGGGAGAGTTTCCGCCGACCTCGCCTCCATTGGCAAGGTGTCAAGCGGCAGAGCAAAGGCTCCCGCAGTGTCGCCGTCCGTGGTTTGCCGTGAGTTCATTTTCGCAAGCCCTCAAGCGGCGCGGAGTCGCCCGGATCCTCCAACCAGCGGACGCAGCCTTGGTTCCAACCGGGCCTCCGGTCAGACAGCCCCGCGGCAAAAAATAATTTTGCTGCTCCGGAACATCTTCAGCGGAGCAAATGTTGAGTGCCCGTGGAGCATAGGGGCGTGGAAACCCAGTGACCGGCTTTGTCCCATATTGTGGCCTCGCCCCGGTTCCCGGTTCGCTCGACTGGAAGCTCGATCCATTCCTTATCGGTTCTCTGTTCGCTTTGGCAGCCGCGAATTTGGCGTTCGCTCGGCTGCGCGCGGCCGCCACGATGGATCTGGTTGCCGGCTTGTTCGGCTGGCTCGTGCTCTCGCTCGCATTCATCTCGCCGCTTTGCCATCTGAGCGTCGCGCTGTTCTCGGCTCGGGCGACCCAGCATATGGTGATCACGCTGGTCGCCGCGCCGCTCATCGCACGAGCAATGCTTCCCGCCTTCGCATCGAAGCGATGGCGGGAGTCCAATTTTTTCGCGTGGACCAGCGTGCTTGCCTTCGCGGCAATCTTCTGGATTTGGCATAGCCCGGCCTTCTACGACGAAACTTTGCGAAACAACGTCGTCTACTGGCTGATGCACGTGACCATTTTCGCCGCGGCGCTGGCGTTGTGGGTGGCGGTCTTCAGTTCCACCGCGGCTCTGGCCTTTCTGCTCATTTTTGCGACCTGCATGCAGATGTCGCTGCTTGGCGCCCTCCTGACGTTCGCCGCTGTTCCCCTGTATTCCGTGCATGAATTCACCACGGCCGCGTGGGGGCTCACGTGGCTTGAGGATCAACAGCTCGGCGGCCTTCTCATGTGGGTGCCGGCGGGCCTGCTGCTCACTCTCTATTCGGCCGTGGCGTTTGGCGCCGCGCTGCGCCTCGGCCCTCCGCTTTCGCCTGCAGGACAAGACGCCGCGCCGTTTCGACGCATAGCTTAGAATTGGAGAAGGGCGTGCGGGGATCAATGCTCTTTCTTGCCTTGTCCGTCGCATTTGTCTCGAGCGGGCAAGCTCGGGCCGACGATCTCGTCTCTCTTTCCCAGGATCCAAAACAGTGGGTGATGCCGGCGCGGGATTACGCCAGCACTCGCTTCAGTCCGCTCGACCAAATCAACGCATCGAACGTCGGCAAGCTGCAAGCCGCCTGGATGTTCTCGGTCGGGACGCAGCATGGACAGGAGGCCGCCCCCCTCATCGTTGGAGACACGCTGTACGTCGTCAGCTCCTACCCCAACAAGGTGTTCGCCCTCGATTCGACCACCGGCGACCTCAAGTGGACCTATATTCCAAACCAGAATCGCGCTTCTCAGGGAGTCGCATGCTGTGACGTCGTCACGCGCGGCATCGCCTATGACAGCGGCAAGATTTTCCTGGTGACGCTCGACAATCATGTCGTCGCGCTCGATGCGAAGACCGGCAGGGAGCAGTGGGCGACCAAGACCGGGGAGATCAACCTCGGCGAAACGACGACCGCTGCGCCATATGTTGTGAAAGGCAAAGTGTTCGTCGGCATCAGCGGCGGCGAGTTGGGCGTGCGAGGCCGCGTCACGGCGCTCGATGAGAATTCCGGCAAGATCGACTACGTCGCCTATTCGACCGGTCCCGACAACGACGTCCGCCTCGGCCCGGATTTCAAGCCGTTTTATGATTTCATGAAGGGCAAAGACCTCGGCGTGAGCACATGGCCGCCGGACGCCTGGAAGATCGGCGGGGGAACGATGTGGGGCTGGTTCTCTTACGATCCAGACCTCAACCTCATCTACTACGGGACCTCCAATCCCGGTCCTTGGAACTCGAATCAGCGTCCCGGCGACAACCTTTGGACGACAACGCTATTTGCGCGCGATCCGGAAAGCGGGGAAGCGCATTGGGCCTACCAATTCAATCCGCACGATCTTTGGGACCACGACGAAATCCAGGAAAACGTGCTGGTCGATCTCGACCTCGGCGGCAAGACGCGAAAGGTCATGATTCACCCTGGACGAAACGGCTTCATGTACGTCATCGATCGCCAGACCGGCGAGGTGCTGTCCGCCGACGCGTATGACTCGATGACCGCCTACAAGGGCGTCGACCTCAAGACCGGCCGGATCATCCCGAATCCGGACCTAAAGCCCGACCTGAATCGCACCGCCCGCAACGTCTGCCCGGCCTCTCCCGGCGCCAAGGACTGGCAGCCGACGGCATGGTCTCCCCGAACGAAGCTTCTCTACGTTCCCCATCAGCACCTCTGCATGAACTATCTGACTTCTGATGTCGGATACATCGCCGGTACTCCCTATGTCGGAGCGACGGTGGACATGTTCGCAGGACCGGGCGGCTATCGCGGCGAATTCATGGCTTGGGACCCTGTCCAGCGAAAGAAGGTGTGGTCGATCAAGGAAAACATGCCGGTGTGGAGCGGCGCGCTCGTAACCGCGGGCGATGTCGCTTTTTACGGCACGATGGACCGGTGGTTCAAAGCTGTCGACGCGAAAACCGGCGCCGTGCTTTGGCAGTTCCATCTCGGGTCCGGGACCATCGGGCAGCCGGTGACCTATGAGGGTTCCGACGGCCAGCAATATGTGGCGATTTTGACCGGAGTCGGCGGTTGGCCGGGTGCGGTCGCGAACGCTCAAATTGATCCGCGCGTTCGCAACGCCGCTCTCGGTTTCGTCGGCGCGACGCAGGACCTTCCCTCCTATACGCAAGGGGGCGGCGAGCTTGTCGTCTTCGCAATTCCGAAGCTGGAGGCTGCCGGCGCGGCGACGCCCCAGCACAATCCCTAACTGTCAGGAGCGAAGCCGCAAATGCGCGCAGTGCTGGTCGCATCTGTCCTGATTGCCGCGGGAGCGGCGGCTGCGCTCGCACAGCAGGATCCATCAAGCTCCACCGGTGCGCCCATGCAGCCGGAAGCGTCGCCACGTTCGGAAGCGGGCGTCCCTGCAATCGAAGCGACTCCGGGCGCGAGCGCGCCGTACTCGGCGTCGGCGAACCCGATTCTGCGTGTTCCGGTTTCAGGACTGCACCCGGGAAACGTGTCCTTCACGCCAAAGATCGTCAACCCGCTGGCTCAAGACCCGCAGGCCGCGACACGCGGCATGCAGGATTTCATTCAGTTCAACTGCGTCGGCTGTCACGCCCCGAACGCGGGCGGCGGCATGGGCCCGGCGCTGAGCGAGGGCCGGTTCACATACGGCTCGAGCCCCGCGAATTTGTTCCTCAGCATCTACCAGGGACGCCCGAACGGCATGCCCACCTGGGGCGACATTCTTCCCGAATCGACGATCTGGGAGCTTGTCGCCTATGTCCAAAGCGTCGCCCATCCCCCGAGCGGAACCTTTGGCGAGACGATCTCGAGAACGCCGCAGGCGCCGGCCGTCGAGCAGACGCCCGCGGAGTTCCTGCAGACGGCGAATCCATGGAGCTTCACGACGACCTTCAGCGACGGCAAGCAGCCGGTCGGAGAATGATCTGAAATGGGCCGGAGCAAGGGCGCCATAACATCGGCTTTCGTCAGCGCAGCGATTGCGCGGCCGTACCCGGCTGCTGCCGCTTCGATGGACTACCTGCACGCTGACGGTCTTCAGAGCGCCAGAATCCTTCCGCTGACCTGGGGATTGCTGATCATTTCTGCCGCGGTCGTGGTCATCATTGCGGCTCTGGTCCTGATTGCCATTGTGCGGCGCGCCCGCAGCGGTCCCGTTGCCGGAACTGCGCTCGTGGAAGGCGACGCGACGAGTTGGATCTCGATCGGTGTTGGCGTCTCGACGGTCGTCCTTGTGGGCCTGGTCATCTGGACGTCCGTGACGATGGCCGGAATCGCCAATCCGCCAAGTAAGCCGGCTTTGTCGATCGAGGTGCGCGGCCATCAATGGTGGTGGGAATTTGCCTATCTCAACGACGATCCCTCAAAGACATTCGTAACGGCGAACGAGATTCACATTCCAGTCGGAGAGCCGGTGCGATTCGCCCTTAAGGGCGAAGACGTCATCCACACGTTCTGGGTGCCGAGCCTCGGCGGAAAGATTCAGCTTATTCCGGGCCAAACAAACCTCACATGGCTCGAGGCGGATCGGCCCGGCGTCTATCGCGGCCAGTGCTCGCAATATTGCGGCCAGCAGCATGCGCACATGGTTCTCACCGTTTTCGCCGATCCTCCGAAGGCTTTCGAGGCGTGGCGAGAGGCGCAGCTACGGGCAGCGTCTCAACCGGGCTCGGACGAGGCCCGCCTCGGAGAGGAGCGGTTCATCGAGCGCTGCGCCGCCTGCCATGCCGTGCGCGGGACCCGCGCCGACGGTCACGTCGGACCGGATCTCACTCACTTGATGTCGAGGACGACGATCGCCGCCGGGGAGCTGCCCAACAACCCGGGCTATCTGTCCGGCTGGATCGCCGATCCGCAAGGCCTCAAGCCCGGGTCGCTCATGCCCGACCCGGAGCTGTCGGGACCTGAACTCGCCAGCATTCGATCGTTTCTCGTTACGCTGAAGTGAGGCCGCAGCGATGACCGCCGCCGAATACGATCGCGTCCCTCAAGTTGTCGGCGCCGACTACGAGTTCCCGGTCGCCCGGTCGCTCGAGCGGATTTGGGAGACGAAGCCGGGGCTCCTGGGCTGGATCTCGACTGTCGACCACAAGGAGATCGGGATTCGATATATCGTCACCGCCTTCGCCTTTCTCATCGCCGGCGGTCTCGAGGCGCTTGTCCTGCGCGTCCAGCTCGCCCGCCCGAACCAGGCGCTGCTGACTCCCGAGCAATACGACGAACTGTTCTCGATGCACGGCATCACGATGATTTTCCTTTACGCGTCGCCGGTGCTCTCGGGCTTCAGCAACTATCTGTTCCCGCTGGTTCTGGGCGCGAGGGACATGGCGTTTCCGCGTCTCAACGCATTCTCCTATTGGGTCTACCTTGCCGCGGGACTTTTCATCTACTCGAGCCTGCTGGCGGCGGCTGCGCCCAACGATGGCTGGTTCAACTACGTCCCTTACGCCTTGCGTGAATATAACCCGGGCCCGAACCTGGACTTCTACGCTCTGGGAATGATTTTCCTCGGAATTTCGACGACGGTCGGCTCGGCGAATTTCGTTGTCACCTTCCTGCGCATGCGCGCGCCAGGCATGTCGCTGAACCTCGTTCCCATTCTCACCTGGGGCACGACCACCGTCTCTGTCGGCAATCTTCTCGCCGTCCCGTCGGTCAGCCTCGCGTTCTTTCTCCTATGGACGGACCGCCAATTCGGGACGCACTTCTTTCGCCCGAATAGCGGCGGGCATCCGCTGCTGTGGCAGCACCTTTTCTGGATGTTCGCGCATCCGTGGGTCTACGTGGTCGTCCTGCCGGCGATGGGATTGGTTTCCGATTCCCTTCCCTTCTTCTGTCGCCGGCCGATGGTTGGCTACACCGCCGTGGTGCTCGGCACCGTGACGACCATGGCGCTGGGATTTGGCGTCTGGCTGCATCATATGTTCGCCACGGGGATTCCGTTTCTCGCGCTCGCCTTCTTCAGCGGCGCATCCTTCGCGATCGCGATTCCGAGCGCGATCGCGGTCTTCGCGTGGATTGCGACGATCTGGACCGGCCGCCCGGTCCTCACCGCGGCTTTTTTATACTTTGCCGGCTTCGTGGTGATGTTCGTCATCGGCGGAGTCTCCGGCGTGGTCACCGCCGCCGTGCCGGCCGATCTGCAGGTGACCGACACGTATTTCGTGGTGGCTCACATCCACTACGTGCTCATCGGCATCAACCTCTTCGCGGTGCTCGGCGCGCTGCACGTTTGGTTCCCGAAGATGACCGGGCGCCTCCTCAATGAGACATTCGGAAAGTTGGTGTTCTGGGTCGTCTTCGGCGGCTTCAATCTGGCGTTTCTGCCGATGCATTGGACCGGTCTGCTCGGAATGCCGAGGCGGATCTATACCTACCCCGCGGGACTGGGGTGGGAGACGCCGAATTTGATCACGACCGCGGGCGCCTTCGTGCTCGCCTTCGGCATCCTCCTCTTCCTCATCAATGTCATGGTCAGCCGCCGCAATGGTCAGCCCGCCGGGCCCAATCCATGGGACGCGCCTTCGCTCGAATGGAGCACGCCCTCACCGCCTCCGCCCTACGATTTCGCTGTCATCCCCCGGATTGCGAGCCGTCACCCGCTGTGGGAGCCGCGGATGGGCGACCGCCAGCCGCGCTCCGAATTGCGACTGGGTATGGCCCTCGACCACGGCAAGGAGGCTCTTGGAACGACGGTCCTCGACGCCGTTCCCGACGCAATCCTCAAGATGCCGGACGACACGCCCGCGCCATTCATCGTCACGCTCGCCATGTCGGCCGGTTTTGCTGGCCTCCTCCTGCAAGCCTGGTGGCTCGCCGGGATTGGGACGATTGCGGCGCTGGCGGGTCTGCTCGTCTGGCTGTGGCCGGAACGCGAGCTTGAGCAACGCGCGGGGGCGCCGACATGACCGACGCCTCGCAGCGCATGGATCTTCCGGTCGGCAGCATCGGCCGTCACGCCAATGGATGGTGGGGAGTGGTGATGCTCATCGTCACCGAGGGCGCGCTCTTCGTCTATCTTCTGTTCGCCTACTACTACGCGGCGGTTCAGCATCCCCAGGATTGGTTGCCGGCGGACCTTCCGGGCTTCAAGCTGTCGCTCCCCGACACCATCATTCTGCTCTTGAGCAGCGTCGTCGTATGGCGCGGCGAACGGTCGCTGAAACAGGGGCGGTCCGGCGGCGTCGCGGCCGCCTATCTCGGCGTGGCCGCGCTGATGGGAATCGTGTTCATCGCGGTTCAGGCGCTTGAGTGGTCCGGCAAGAAGTTCACACCCGCTTCGAGTTCCTACGGCTCGCTCTACTTCACCATCACCGGCTTTCACATGCTGCATGTCGCGGCGGGCGTTCTCATCCTCGCCACGCTCGCGTTGTGGTCCGCGCTTGGATACTTCAATCGCATTCGCAGCGCGCCGGTGAGCATAGGGGCCATCTACTGGCATTTCGTCGATGCCGTCTGGCTCGTGCTTTTCTTCACCTTCTACATCACGCCACGGCTGGGGCTGGGTTAAACCCATGACCTCGAGCCCCGCAGCGTCAGACCGAAATTCGCTCAGTCCCGCCGGACCGCGGCGCGTGGACTCCGCTGCTGCTGTACGGACTGCTCATCCCGCCGCTTGCGTGGGCGGCCGGGCTCTACCTCAATTTTGGCCTGGCGAGCCATGCGTGCTTTCCCGACGGGCGGTCCGCGGTCGAGCTTCCTTCCCGGCTGGGAAGGAATCTGGACTGTGCTGATCGCGGTCAACATCATCTGCGCTCTGGCCTGCGCAATCGGCTTGCTGACCTCGCGATATTCCTGGAGCCGGATCCCGCGCGACCGCCTTCCCACCGAGGAACCCGGCGGAATTCCCTCGCCGTCTCCGGGAAGGCTGCAAGCTTTCGCCGTCTCCGGACTGATCGTGAGCGGACTGTTCACGACCGCCATTGTGTTCAACTTCCTCTACCTCTTGGCGCTTTCGACATGCTCGCAAGTCTGATCGCGCGTGCATCGCCCTCGCTCATCGCGCTGATGGCTTCGGCGGCGCTGGCGCAGGAAAGCGTGGCTCCGCTGGCGCCCGGATCGCCCGCGCGCGGCGCCGAACTCATCGCCGAGAAAGGATGCGGCTCCTGCCACATGATCCCCGGCATTGGAGGCGCGAACGGATTGGTGGGGCCGCCGCTCACGCTGATGGGCCGGCGCGTCTTCGTGGCCGGCTTGTTGCGCAATACCCCGCAGAACCTCGCTGCGTGGGTTCTCGAGCCACAAAAGTTTGTGCCCGGGAACGCCATGCCGGCAACGGGCCTCAGCGAATCGGAAGCGCTCGACGTCGCGGCCTATCTCGAGACGATTCGATAACAGGAGACGGAGACAGACATGCGGGCTCATATTCACGCCATGATCGGCGCGGGCTTGCTGACGCTCGGAGCCGCGAGTGTTCAGACCGCAACCGCGGCAAATTGCCCGGCGGACCACGACACGCTCGAGAAGGCGCTTAAAGCCAGCGTGAAGCCGAGCGGCGGCCCCACCAACGGCGGCCTCGACAACAACGAATGGGCGGCGCTCGTCACTCGCGACGGCGTGGTCTGCGCGGTTGCGTTCAGCGGCGCCAAGCCAGACGATCAATGGCCGGGCAGCCGCGCCATCGCCGCCGAGAAGGCCGGAACGGCCAACGCGGTGAAGTCTTGCCGGATTTGCGCTCTCGACCGCAAACCTGTTTGCGGGAGTTCAGCCGGACGGCTTCTTGTATGGACTGGCCTCGAGCAGCCCCGCCAACACTTCGGTGCTCTATGCGGGAGATCCGACCAAGTTTGGATCGGCGTCGGATCCGTTCGTCGGCAAATCGCTTGGCGGCGTCATAACGTTCGGCGGCGGGCTCGCCCTCTATGACGGCAAGGACGTCGTCGGCGGGCTCGGCGTCAGCGGCGACAGTTCATGCGCCGACCACAACATTGCTTGGCGGGTACGTCAGGCCTTGGGCCTGGACAAGGTGCCGGCTGGCGTGGGGCCGGATCACAATGATGAGATCATCTACGACCTTACGCCCGGCAAGACGAGCGCGTCGGGGTACGGCCATGCTCTGTGCAAGGGCAAGGAGGCGGAAGTGGCCGAGCAGATTCATTCCGGCTTCGTTCCGCGCTGGGCCAAGGTCACGCGATGAACGTCGGCCATTGTCGCGCGTTCGGCCGCAACATTGCTTGCCGAGTCTTGCCGGCCGCCGCTGCGATCGTGCTTAGCGCCTGGGCAGCCCACGCGGATCAGCCGTCGCTGCGGGTCTGCGCCGATCCGAACAATCTCCCGTATTCCAATTCGGCCGAGGAAGGATTCGAGAACAAGATCGTCAAGCTGATCGCCGACCATCTGCGGCGCCCCTTGGAGTACGAATGGCGGGCGCAGCGGCGCGGCTTCGTACGCGAGGGATTGAACGCCGGCGAATGCGATCTTGTGGCCGCAATTCCGTCGGGCGCGCCGATCGCGCTCACCACGAGACCGTACTACCGCTCGACCTACGTTTTTCTGTCCAAACCCGGAGAGCCGCCGGTTTCATCGCTCGATGATCCAAGCCTCAGGACGCTGAAGATCGGGGTCCAGCTCATCGGCGATAACGGCATGAATTCTCCACCCGCGCACGCGCTTGCTCGGCGCGGGATCGTCGAAAACGTGCATGGGTTCATGGTCTATGGCGACTACCGCAACGATCATCCGCTTTCGGAAATTGTTGACGCGGTGGCTTCGGGAGAGGTGGATGTGGCCGCCGTATGGGGCCCAATTGCCGGCTATTTCGCGCGCGAAGAAAAGCCGCCGCTGGTGGTAACGCCGATCAACTCAACCGTCGAGGCGCGCGTTCCGATGACCTTTGACATCTCGATGGGGGTTCGAAGAACCGACAAAGAGTTGAAGGCGAAGGTGGAGAGCGCGTTGTCTGCCCTCGCCCCGCAAATCAACGCGATCCTCGCATCCTACGGCGTTCCGGTGGTGTGGGAGATGCAGACCGACCCGTAGCCGGCGACTCGAAGGGTCGGGCGACAATTCCTTGCGGAAAATCAGAATTCGGCTTAATATCCCCCATGACCAATCCCGCCCTTCCTCGCGCCAAAACCGCGGGCCGCGCTTCCCCGCGCGCTCTCACGGGAGGACAAGCGGGGAAAATATAGCTTCCGGCTCTCGGGCCGCGCAACCCATTGAAAAGTCTCGAATTCGGACGAGAGAATCCAAGCAAATCCCAACAAATCCAACCCGCGCGGGCGGCGCCTTCGGCCTCAAACCGCCCCAAAGCCAAGAAATCCAAATAGTTGGATCGCCTTGGCCAACGCCGCGGGCGTCCGGCGCCCTATTCCCGCGCCGGATTGTCCCCGATTGGCTTACTCGAACCATCGCCCAGACGATCATAGGCCCCGCCGACGACTTCAATCCGGATCTCGTGACCGGTCCTGAGATCGCCGGCGGCCTCGGCGACCGCGACTTCATACGCGGCCTCCTGTGACACGTAGCTCATGCCGGGCTCGCCGTCGCGAGTGACAAGCCACTGTTCGCCCGTTGGCGCGACTTTGTAAGCCACCACCGTCATGTTGATATCCTTCGTCCAGCGTTGACCATAAACCGGCTGCCGCCTCGGGTGTTCCTTTCGGCCGGTAGGCCGGCTGGCGGAACCGATGCGCCGTTCCTTGAGTTTGCGTCCAGCGGGTCTGTGCGACGCCCTGCAGGGGCGGAGACGAGTCACGGAGTCGCACCTGCGAAGCGCGGGACTTGTGAGCGGGATGATGTCGTGCGGGCTGCCAGAACGAACTTTCAGTTGGGCGCCATGTACTCTTTGGCGACCGCCGCTCTCCTTGCGACGCAAGAACCATTCTCGGCCATGGCGGCAAAGCGACTGCCTCTGCTTTCCTTCTTGTGTCTCACCCAGTTCGCCCTGCTGGCGTCGGTGCCTCTCTTGATCGCGGGAAGCGCAAGCCGGCGCGACTTTTCAGCCCTGCTTTCAGCTCCCCAAAATTACGGCAAACTGCTGCTTCTGTTTTTGATCGGAGTGAGCGGCCTGCTGCTGTACAATCTCGGACTTCGAAACGCCCACCCGATCATCATTTCAGCAATACTCAATCTTTCTCCGTTTTGGGCTGCCCTGGTGGCGAAGCTGATCTCCGGAAAGGCGATTCCGGTTTCTCCGCTTGTATTCTGGTCATGCTTTCTGGTCGCCTTCTTCGGCGCGATGCTCATCACCGTAAGTCAGCTCAATGGCGGGAAGGGTCTCTCTGTGGCCGAGGTTTGGCAAAGTCTCGCCCCGGGGAGCTGGAAATATGCGATCCCTGTCCCGGTCTTTTTTGCTCTCAGCGGCACGTTGGTCGGCCACTGGTTCAGACGGATCAACGAGACCGCCATCATCGCCGCCAATTTTCTCATCTCTGCGGCAGTTCTCATTCCGATTACGCTGGCGTTAGGGAGATCCTGGCCGGTGCCGCGTGACAGCGAAGGTCAACTTGCGGCGCTGCTGTTGCTCTTCGGCACACTGGCCGCCGCGGCCGCGGGCCGCGTTCTATATCAAATGGCGCTTACCGTCACAGAAAACGACAATGGATTCGTGACGATGTACTTCCTGTTTGTGCCGTGCTTGTCGTCTCTTGTTTCCTTCATTCTCTCCACTTGGGTATCCGACCTCCATCTCATCGTTGGACCGCTCTTCTTCACCGGTTTGGCGCTTGTCGGCGCCCCTCTCCTGATATTCTCGCTGAAAGCGAGGAACATGGCTTGAATCGACGGATACGTTTGCGGGGCCTTTTGCCGGCCGTGGGAAGTTCAAATCAAGCGGCCTTGCGCCTGGCCGCCGGGGCCGGTATTCAGATCAGGGTCGGGGAATGGAATTGAGGTTGGCGTTGGGGGCGGGGCGGCGAGCGGTCCTTCTTTCGGGGCTCCTTTGGGCGGCGCTCATCGGCGGGCCGGCGCTCGCGGCGGATATGTCCAGCCTGGGCATCGAAACCGCGCCTTCCCCCGCGCCGGTGATCCAGCCGGGGCCAAGCACCTACATCGCCTTCCCCGATGAGGTGCGGGTCGGCGTCTACGCCCACAACTGGATTCACGACGAGAATTCGCCCGTGGATGTGTCGGGCGAGATCCTCACCTCGCCGCTGTGGTACCCCAACAATATCGGCGGCCCGTGGTTCTCGTGGTTCTTCAATCCGCGCATCAACGTCGGCGCGATGATCAACACCGGCGGCAAGACCAGCTACGGCTTCGCCGGCCTCACCTGGCGCATTCCGATTTACAAAGGCTTCTTCTTTGAGGGCGAGTTCGGCGGCGCCGTCAACACCTCCCCGTTGCGCGATGAGCCGGGCCGGGTCAACACTGGCTGCCGTTGGGATTTCCGCGAATCGGGCGGCTTCGGCTACCAGTTCAACGAGCATTGGGATCTCATCGCCAACGTCGAGCACATCTCACACGCGAGCCTGTGCACGCATATCAACCCGGGGCTTACCCAGGTCGGCGCGAGGATCGGGTACAAGTTCTGAAGGGCGCGCCCGACCGGCTTGCGCAACGGCCTTCCCAACGGCCTCAATATCCGCTAGGCACCGGTCGGGCCTATCGTCGGCCGCCGCGCCAGAGCCGGGCGGGCGATTTCAAGCGGGCGCCTGCGAATCCCCGAAGCACGTCTCGCGCGTCGCCGCGGCCCGGTCGCTTCTGATTGTTTGAAGCCTACCGCCCTCGCATTGCCGCGAGGCGCCGGCCAAGTGAGCCCATGCCCAAACGGACCGACATTTCGACTATCCTCATCATCGGCGCCGGCCCGATCATTATCGGCCAGGCGTGCGAGTTCGACTATTCGGGAACCCAGGCCTGCAAGGCGCTGCGGGCGGAGGGCTATCGGGTCGTCCTGATCAATTCCAATCCGGCGACGATCATGACCGACCCCGACATGGCGGATCGGACCTATATCGAGCCGATCACGCCGGAGATCGTCGAGAAGATCATCGCCAAGGAGCGCCACGCGATTCCGGGGGGTTTTGCGCTTCTGCCGACGATGGGCGGCCAAACGGCGCTGAACTGTGCTCTCAGCCTGCGCAAGATGGGGGTACTCGAAAAGTATGCCGTCGAGATGATCGGCGCCACCGCGGAGGCGATCGACAAGGCCGAGGACCGCGAGCTCTTCCGCGAGGCGATGACGAAAATCGGCCTCAAGACGCCGCGCTCGCACCAGGTGAAGACGCTGTCGCAGGCCCTGACCGCAGTGGCCGACATTGGTTTGCCCGCGATCATCCGCCCGAGCTTCACCATGGGCGGCACCGGCGGCGGCATCGCCTATACCAGAAGCGAATTGATCGAGATCGTCGAGCGCGGCATCGACGCTTCGCCGACCGACGAGGTGCTGATCGAGGAGAGTGTGCTCGGCTGGAAAGAATTCGAGATGGAGGTCGTCCGCGACAAGAAGGACAACTGCATCATCATCTGCTCGATCGAAAACATCGATCCGATGGGCGTCCACACCGGCGATTCCATCACCGTGGCCCCTGCGCTGACGCTCACCGACAAGGAATTCCAGGTCATGCGCGACGCCTCGATCGCGGTTCTGCGCGAAATCGGGGTCGAGACCGGCGGATCGAACGTGCAGTTCGCGGTCAATCCAGCCGACGGGCGGATGGTCGTCATCGAAATGAACCCGCGCGTCTCCCGCTCGTCGGCTTTGGCCTCGAAGGCGACCGGGTTTCCGATCGCCAAGGTCGCCGCCAAGCTCGCCGTCGGCTACACCCTCGACGAGATCGCCAACGACATCACCGGTGGCGCGACGCCGGCGTCGTTCGAGCCGACGATCGACTATATTGTCACCAAGATTCCCCGCTTCGCGTTCGAGAAGTTCCCCGGCGCCGAGCCGGTTCTGACCACGGCGATGAAATCGGTCGGCGAGGCGATGGCGATCGGCCGCACCTTTGCGGAATCGCTGCAAAAGGCCTTGCGCTCCCTCGAAACCGGCCTCGATGGGCTCGACGAGATCGAAATCGAGGGACTTGGCGTCGGTGACGACCACAACGCGCTGCGCGCTGCGATCGGACAGCCGACGCCGGATCGGCTGCTCAAGGTGGCGCAGGCGATGCGAATGGGGATGAGCGTCGAAGAGATCCACGACGTCTCCAAGATTGACCCGTGGTTCCTCGATCGGCTCGCCGACATCGTCCGGCTCGAAGGGATGGTGCGCTCCCACGGGTTGCCGCCGGACGTCGGCAACTTCAGGGCGCTGAAGGCCGCTGGCTTCTCCGACGCGCGCCTTGCGGCCCTGGTCGGCCTCGCAGAGGCCGATGTCGCCGCCGCCCGCTGCAAGCTCGGCGTCCAGCCGGCGTTCAAGCGCATCGACACCTGCGCTGCGGAATTCGCCGCCCCGACGGCTTACATGTATTCGACCTACGAGGCCCCGTTCGCGGGCGGGGTGAAATGCGAGGCGGAGCCGACTGGGCGCGAAAAGATCGTCATTCTGGGCGGCGGCCCGAACCGGATCGGGCAGGGGATCGAGTTCGACTATTGCTGCTGCCACGCGTCGTTCTCGCTCCGGGCGGCGGGTTACGAGACGATCATGGTCAACTGCAATCCGGAAACCGTCTCGACCGACTACGACACTTCGGACCGGCTCTATTTCGAGCCGTTGACCGCCGAGGACGTGCTGGCCGTTCTTGATAAGGAGCGCGAGCAGGGTACGCTCAAGGGCGTCATCGTCCAGTTTGGCGGCCAGACACCCCTGAAACTCGCTCACGCGATCGAACAGTCCGGCGCGCCGATCCTCGGGACCTCGGTCGACTCGATCGACCTTGCGGAAGACCGCGATCGTTTCAAGCGCCTCCTCGACAAGCTTGGCCTGAAGCAGCCCAAGAACGGCATCGCCTATTCAGTCGAGCAGGCGCGCCTCATCGCCGCCGATCTCGGGCTGCCGCTCGTGGTGCGCCCGTCTTATGTGCTGGGCGGCCGGGCGATGGCGATCATTCACGATTCCGGCTCACTCGACGATTACCTGCTCGGCGTGCTGCCGAGCCTCGTGCCGTCCGACGTCAAGGCGCGTTACCCGAACGACAAGACCGGCCAGATCAATACGGTTCTGGGCAAGAACCCGCTTCTGTTCGACCGCTACCTCGCCGACGCCATCGAGATCGACGTCGACGCGGTCAGCGACAGGCGGACGGTGGTCGTCGCCGGCATCATGGAGCATATCGAAGAGGCCGGCATTCATTCGGGCGACAGCGCGTGCTCGCTGCCGCCCCGGTCGCTCAAGCCAACGACGATAGCAAGTCTTGAGGAGCAGACGAAGAAGCTGGCGCACGCGCTCGAGGTCGGGGGGCTCATGAACGTGCAATACGCGCTCAAGGGCGAGGAGATCTATGTCCTGGAAGTCAATCCGCGCGCTTCCCGTACGGTGCCGTTCGTCGCCAAGGTGATCGGCAGGCCGATCGCCGCGATCGCCGCTCGGGTCATGGCGGGCGAACCTCTGGCTTCATTCGATTTCGCCGTCGGGAAACTCGACCACGTGGGGGTCAAAGAAGCGGTCTTTCCCTTCGCCCGCTTCCCCGGCGTCGACACCGTCCTGGGGCCGGAAATGCGCTCGACCGGCGAGGTGATGGGCATCGACCGGTCGTTCGAAGTCGCTTTTGCCAAGAGCCAGCTTGGCGCCGGATCGCGGCCCCCGACGTCGGGCGCCGTATTCGTCTCGGTCCGCGACGCCGACAAGGAGAAAATCGTCGAGCCCTTGCGCAAGCTTCAGGCGCTCGGGTTCAAGATCCTGGCTACCGCCGGGACGCAGCGCTTTCTCATCGCCCATGGCCTCAAGGCGGAAAAGGTCAACAAGGTCTCCGAAGGGCGCCCGCACGCTGCGGACGCCGTCCGCAACGGGGCGGTGCAACTCATGTTCAACACCACCGAGGGCGCGACCTCGCTCGCCGATTCCAAGCCTTTGCGCCGGGCCGCCCTCTTGCAAAAGACGCCCTACTACACCACAATTTCAGGCGCCATCGCGGCGGCAGAAGGCATACGAGCCGTCGCGGCGGGCGAACTCGAAGTCAGGGCGCTGCAAGACTATCTGGCGTGACGGCGGAAATGGCGCCGTCGCGGCGGCGTTTATTTGTATGGATGGACTATGGAAAAACTACCCATCACGGCGGCAGGCCATAAGGCCCTCGAGGCGGAGTTTCTTCACCGTCAACAAGTCGAGCGACCGCGCATCATCGCCGCGATTGCCGAAGCACGGAGTCACGGCGATCTGTCGGAAAATGCCGAATATCATTCCGCCAAGGAGGCCCAGTCGCATAACGAGGGCCGGATCGTCGAACTCGAGGATCTGTTGCAGCGGGCCGAAGTGATCGATGTGGCGAAATTGAATGGAACGACGGTCAAGTTCGGCGCAACCGTGACGCTGATCGACGAGGACACCGAAAAGCAGAGGGTGTTTCAGATCGTCGGCGAGACCGAGGCGGACGTAAAGTCGGGCAAGATGTCGATCACCTCGCCGACCGGACGGGCGCTGATCGGGAAAAAGGCGGGCGACAGCATCGAAGTAAATACGCCCGGCGGCGGCAAGAGCTATGAAATCGTCAAGGTCGCCTTTATATAGGCGCACGGCTGAATCATGGGCGCGACAGGGCGCAGACGAGAAGGTTTCGCGATGTCGGCGTTCCCCTTGACCCGCCGCGCCGCCCTCGTCTCTCTTGGGGGGCTCGTCCCGGCCCTAGTGGTTCGAAACGCGCTGGCGCAACCCAATGTGCGGTTCCGCGATATAGTGGTCGACGTCTCGCCGCTTCGCGCCTCAATGGGCGATCCGACGGCTGCCTGGGTGCAGCAGGAGCTTCCCGGCGCGTTGGCCCAAGCCCTGGCTGGCTACATGGCGCCCGGCGATCGCCAAGGCGCGATTCTGGTGGCGCGGATCGACGACCTCTATCTCGGGCCGAACAACGGCGGCGCCGGCCCGTGGGGCGCTTCGCAGGACACGATCAGCGGCACGCTGCTGGTCAAGGGCCCGCGCGGGGGGATCGCCGCCAATGCGCCCATCCGGGCGACCGCTTGGTACCACCCGATGGCCGTAGACCAGCCCATGCGGGTCGAATCCAATCATTGGCGGGTCGTGGCTTTGGCGCAGGCGTTCGCCGGGTGGGCCCCTAGGAAGCTCGGGCTTTAGAAGCTCGCTTCGCCGGTCGTCCGCGCGTACATTCCGGCCCCAAAGACCGCGCCGAACGGTTTGCCGCTCCGCAGGGGAGGAGACGAATGACGATCAGCGCCGTCACCCGTCGCTCCGCCATTGGAAACCTTGGGACCTTCGCTCTTCTGGGCGCGGTCGGGCGCGCGCTGCGCCGATACCGCCGTCCGATTCCGCGAGATCAGGGTTGATGTCGCGCCGCTCCGGGCGAGCGCCGGGGACCCGACGGCCGACTGGGTGGAGCAGGAGCTTCCAGGAGATCTGACCCGCGCTTTGTCGGCCTACCTGGCGCCGGCGCAGCGCAGCAGCGCAACCTTGGTGGCGCGGATTCAAGACGTAAGTTTTGGCCAGAGCGGGGGACGAGGCGGGGCGAGCGGCGCCTCTCAGGACTCCATCCGGGGCGTGCTGATCGTCGGCGGCCCGCGCTGCCGGAATGGCGGCTCAAACGCCTCTCCGAGCCATCGCTGCCTATTCCCCCAACGCCGCCGATCAGGCGCTGATCGAGGAAGCCTATCACGGGCGCGTCATTGCGCTCGCGCAGGCATTCGCGGGCCGGGCGCCGGGCGAACTCGGTCTATGACTCGCCGGCTTCTCTGCGCCATCTCCGCGGAGCCGGATTGCCTTAAACGCCGCCGTGCTATAGCCCGCCCTCGATGGTTGGCGCGGGCACGGACAGGACGAAGCGGGACGTCGCCGGGGGTCCGGCGGTCATTCTGGTTCGGCCGCAACTCGCGGTGAACATTGGCATGTGCGCCCGCGCGATGGCCAATTTCGGCCTCGACGACCTGCGTCTCGTCAATCCGCGCGAAGGCTGGCCGCGCACCGACGACTATCGCGAGGTCGCCTATTCGGCGGCGGCGGGCGCGACCGATCTTTTGGACGCCGCACGGGTCTTCTCGAGCGTGGAGGAGGCGGTCGGCGATCTCAACGCCGTTTACGCGACGACCGCGCGCGAGCGCGGCCAGATGAAGGCGGTCCTGACCCCGAGCGCCGCTATGGCGTCGACCGCCGCTGCGGCGGGCGAGAAGCGCGGCATCCTGTTCGGGCCCGAGCGCACCGGCCTGACCAATGACGAGGTGGCGCTCGCCGATTCGATCATCACCTTTCCGTCGAGCCCGACCTATGCCTCGCTCAATCTCTCCCAGGCGGTCCTCATCTGCGGATACGAATGGCTCAAGGCGGCGCGCGGCGACAAGCCGCCGACGCCGACCATTTTGCGCGCCGTATCGCCGCCGACGCAGCGCGAGATGCTGCTCGCGTTCTTCGACTATCTCGAGGGAAAGCTCGAGGAGAACGGCTTTTTCCGTCCCGTGACCAAAAAGCCCGGCATGCGACGAAACTTGCGCAACATCTTCCATCGCATGGAGCTCAGCCAACAGGACGTACGCACGTTATGGGGGGCGGTGGTCCGATTGGCCGAGGGGCCGCGGGTCGAGGTCAAGACGCGCAAGCGGGTCCGAGCGAAAAAGCTCGACGACTGAAGTCGGCCGGCTAGAGGGGCGGGCGGACAAAAAAGGCTCTCCGAACACAACGCCGCCCGGAGAGCCCGAGATTGCAAATGTCAAACGGCGCGTACGCGCCGTCGCCGGCTTACGACTTGGGCGCTTCCGGCGCCGCCGGGGCCATGTGGTGCGCGTGGTGATGGTGGTGGTGATGATGATGGTGATGGTGATGTGATGATGGTGCATTTCATGCGACATCGGGGCTGCGGGCGCGGGAGTAGCTTCCTGCGCGGAGGCGTAGCCGGCGAGGCCGAGCGAGAGCACGGCGGCGATGGCGAGGGACTTGATCATGGGAAGGTCTTCCTGTGGTTTAAAGGGAACCCCAGCGGGTCATGCCGAGCCATAGGGCCCGCTGCCTGAACTCAATATGAACCAACGCGAGCGGGCCGCCGATTTCGTCCGCGCCGTACATGTCGCAGCAAGAGTCGTCGCGCGGCCGGTTCGGCCCGACCAGGGTTGATGTACGATCGGAGCCGAATCGGCGAGGACAGGATCTGCGAGATGGCCTTGAGCAGCATGACGGGATTCGCCCGCGCGGCCGGAAGCAGCGGCCCATGGCGCTGGGCGTTCGAGCTCAAGAGCGTAAACGCCAAGGGGCTCGACCTGAGACTCAGGATCCCGGCGCCCTTCGATCGGGTCGAAGCGGATGCGCGCGCCCGGCTCGCCAGGACGTTGGCGCGCGGGACCTGTTTCGGCACGCTCATCGTCCAGCGCGAGGGGGCCGCGACCGAGGCGCGAATCGACCACGCGGCGCTCGAATCGATCGCTTTGGCCGCGCGGGAGGCCGCGGCTGGGGCCGGGCTCCAACCGCCGACGATGGACGGTCTTCTGGCCCTGCGCGGCATCGTCGAGATCGTCGAGGCGGCCGACGACGAGGCGTCGACCGCCGCGGCTTGCGCCGCCGCGCTCAAGACCGTGGACGAGGCTATCGCCGCGCTTGCCGCGGCGCGTCGGACTGAGGGAGACGCTTTGGCTGCGCTGCTGAGCGAGCGCCTCAAGGCCATTGCGGCGCTCGTGGAGGCGGCCGACTTGAACCCGGCGCGTCGGCCTGAGGCGGTCCGCGACCGGCTTGCCCAGAGCGTTGAGGCGCTGATGGGCTCTGCGCGCGGCCTCGACGAGAACCGTCTCTACCAGGAGGCGATTCTGCTCGCCGCCAAGGCGGACATCCGCGAGGAGCTCGACCGGCTGAAAACTCACGCCGCCGCCGCGCAAGCGCTGATCGATGGGGGAGGGGCGGTCGGACGGCGGCTCGATTTCCTGGCCCAGGAGCTGGCGCGCGAGGCGAGCACCCTCAGCGCCAAGGCCAATGACGTCAGCCTCACGGCGCAGGGGCTTGAACTGAGAGCGCAAATCGAGCAATTCCGCGAGCAGGTCCAGAACGTCGAGTGAGAGTTGAAGCAATGGCGGCGAGCCGGCGAGGCATGATCCTGATTCTGTCCTCGCCGTCGGGGGCGGGCAAGACGACGCTGACCCGGATGCTGATGCAGGACAAGACGCTCGACCTCACGCTCTCGGTCTCGGTGACCACGCGCCCGCGACGCTCGTCCGAAGTCGACGGCATCCACTACCGGTTCATCGACCGGCGCGAATTCGACCGGATGAGAAAGGCGGGCGATCTCCTCGAATGGGCCGAGGTGCACGGCAACGCCTACGGCACGCCGCGAGAGCCGGTGGAGAAGGTGCTGGCCCAGGGACGCGACATGCTGTTCGACATCGACTGGCAGGGCGCAAAGCAGATGGGCGCCCGGCTTGGCGAGGACGTCGTCAGCATCTTCGTCCTGCCGCCGTCGCTCAGCGAATTGCGCGCGCGGCTCGAGCGGCGGGCGGAGGACTCGGCCGCCTCAATCGGCGCGCGGCTCGAGGCCGCCAGGCAGGAGATCGGACGCTGGCGCAATTACCAGTACGTGATTGTCAACGACGACCTTCAGCGCGCCTATCGCGACGTGATGGCGATCGTCGCCGCGGAGCGGCTGCGGGCGAGGCGGGTCGAGGCCGGCGTCGAGCAGCTGGTCGAGAAGCTGATGCGCGAGTGAAGGGATCGACGCGATATCAATCGGTTAAGTGACAAATATTGAGCGCTCCGCCTTTTGCCTTTCGCCAATCCGCCGCCAAATTTATCCAAACCCGGCAAAGCCCAGCCCGACCCGAACCAAACGTAGCCAAGACAAAGGCTTGGATTGCCTTGGATCGCCTTGGCGGGATTGAGCAGTTTCAATGGGTTGCGGCGACCGTCGGCCCAAAAACATCTTCCTTGTCCCCTTCGCCGGCCTCCCGAAGCCGCGGCCCTGGGCAATTCCTCGACACCGACCCATCTTGAGTTCCGCTCATCACTGCCAATCCAGAAAACCAATAGCATTAATTCGGATATCCAGCAATCGATAGTTTTTGCCGCTCAACAGAAAATAGTTCTCAATCAATGACATGATATCAAAAATTAATGTTGACTCTCAGCTGGCTGGTGAAGTCGTATACCGGATATTGCCTGATGATCGGCAGGCCGACTTCGAGCGAGACGTTCAAAGTCTTCGAGAACTTGCGCCCGATCCGGGCGTCGAACGGCAGGAAGAGCCGCCCGGTCTGTCCGGCGACCGCTGGGCCGAAGTTCCAACGGATGTCCGGGTTCGGGTAGAACGTGAAGTAAAATCGGTCGGGCAGCGAGAGATTGAGCATCGGCGCGAATTGCAGGTTGCTGACCGCTCGTTTGGCGGGGTCGCCGGCGAAGCTCTGGTCGTATCGCATCAGCGGTTCGAGATAGCTGCCCTGGCTGATTTCCGGCAGAGCGTAGCGAACGCCGGCGATCGGCATGATCTGCCATTTTCCCGAGCCGAGGCCGTTGTCCCAATCTCCGGTCGGCATGATGAGGCGGGCGCCGGCGCCGGCTGTCCAGCGGGCGTTTATCTGGTGGACCAGCGCCGCCTGGATATCCGCATCGCCGAGCCCATGGAGGAAATCGGCGTTCGGATTGCTCGAGTTGTATGGGTCCTTGACCTGGAACGGCAGATCGGCGCGGAGCGCCAATTGCCAGTCCGAGTTCAAGTCGATGTTGGTGTCGCCGCGAAGCTTGAATGTGTCGGTGGTGACCGTTCGGATCGTTCCGTTCGGTCCGCTCCCCGGCGCGGTCTTGACGGCGTAGTAGAGCTGGAAAAGCCTCGTGCGAGTGAGCAGATCGCCCTCCGGTCCGCCGCCGAGCTCCTGGTCAGCGGTCTGTAGGCCCGCGCCGGGCGCCTGGTCGCCGGCCTGCTGTCCCCCGCTCGCGGAAGTCGGCGCCTGCTGCGCGATGGCGGCCGCAGGGAAGCCGGCCAGCGCGGCCAGCGTGCAGCCGATGAGCCGCAATCCGATCTCGGCGACCAAACGGAAATCGCTTCCCCTGACGCCGCATCCGTCTCGTCCACGGCGCTCGCCGCTCGACGTGCAACGCCCCTGCCGATTCACGTCCGACGTCCTGGAGAATCGCCTTCGGGCGAGTGAATCCAAATTTCCGCAGTCCCCCGAGCGTTTTGCCGTAACCCCTGCGAATAGTAAACCATCCGGCAGGAGGCGAGGGAGGATCGCTCTTGATCATCAGGAACCAGAACGACGTCACCTCGGACGCGCTTGCGGCGATGGCGCGCACCGCCGATCCCCGCGCGCGGCAGATCCTGGTGTCCCTGGTAAAGCATTTGCACGGCTTCATCCGTGAGGTCGGGCTTACCGAGGCCGAATTTCGCCAGGCCACGGCCTTTCTCAATGAGATGGGCAGGCTGAGCACGGACACGCACAACGAATCCGTGCTGATGGCGGGCTCGCTCGGGGTCTCCTCGCTCGTGTGTCTCCTCAACAATGGCGACAACGGAAATACGGAGACGTCGCAATCGCTGCTTGGCCCGTTCTGGCGGGTGAATTCCCCCCGGGTCGCCAATGGCGGCACAATCATTCGATCGCAGACGCCGGGCGATCCGCTGCTCGTCAGCGGTCGGGTCGTTGACATGGCTGGCAAGCCGGTCGCGGCGGCCGAAGTCGATATCTGGCACGCTTCGCCGGTCGGCCTGTACGAGAGCCAGGACCCTGGACAGGCCGACATGAACCTGCGCGGCAAATTCACGACGGACGAGGAGGGCCGATTCTGGTTCGCCACCGTCAAGATGATCGGCTATCCCATTCCAACCGACGGCCTCGTCGGGCAGCTTTTGCGAGCGCAGAAGCGGAGCCCCTATCGCCCGGCTCATCTTCATGCGCTGATTGTGAAGAAAGGCTTCAAGGTATTGATTTCTCAGGTCTATGACCCCAACGACCCGCACATCGACGCCGACCCGCAGTTTGGCGTCACGAAGGCGCTTTTGGGCGACTACATCCGCCACGAGGAGCCCCATCCCTCGGACCCCGCGATCCGCGCGCCCTGGTATTCCCTCGATCACACCTATGTGATGGAGCCGGGCGAGGCGAAGCTCCCCGCGGCTCCGATCAAGTGAGGCTCCGCCTCGCGGGTCGCTTTGTTCGCCGGGCCTCGTAGAGGGTCATTGAGCCTTAAGCCACGGATGGAACAGCAGCTCTCTTGGGTGGTTGTAAAGGTTGCATAAGCCGCGAAATTGTGCAGCAATTGACCCTAGGGCAGAGGGGCTCCGAAATGGTCTCCTGGGCGCCGAGCCGGCGCGCAAAAATGGAACGGATCGAGACCGAGGCCGAGGCGCTTATCCGCGATCTTGGCGACAGCGCCTATCACGAGGCGCGGCGAAGGGAACACGAAGCGAGTTCCGACGCGATCGCGGAGGAATGGGCGCTGGTCGCGCGAGCGGTCGCGCGCCAGACCGGCAGCCGGATCGGCCTCAATATCTCGACCCAACTGGAGATGAACACGTTTTTCGTGATGGATCGCGAACCCGGCGAAGGCCGGGACGCTCGGTCCCTCGCGGAGGCGCGGTCGTTCGCGGAGGATGGGCCGGGGCCTCAGCCCGACCGAAACGACATTCCCACCCCCCAGCCCTACCGGATCCAATTCCTCGGCGCGGGCGCGGACGCCGGGCAATCTCTGTTGCGGGAAGTCGAGATCCGCGCCTCGGACGTTTCCGCCGCGATCATCGCCGCCGCGGCGGCGACTTGGCCGCCAAAGACGGTCGCGTTGCGGATTCTCGACCGCGGCGGCGAGATGGTTTTCTGGCGAGAGAAGGCCGGGCGCCGAGCGACCCGCTCCGGTTGACGAGGCCTATCCCCGATCGGCCGTTTTTGCGGCCAATCGGGAGACAAGGCGAGCTACGCGGCCGCGGCGGTTTCGCGTTCCCGGACCTCGTAGATTTCGAACGCTTCGCTGACCCCGCGCAGCGGCAGCGATGACTGCCGCGGCTTCGTTCGATAGCTCGATTCGTTGAGCAGGCGGGCGACCTCCGAGCTTTCGATGATCGGCTTCGTGGCCAGGATCGCGTCCGGCTCCGCCAGCCCCTGAACGCGGGAGGCGATATTGACCGTCTGGCCGAAATAATCCTGCCGGTCGTCCAGCATCACCGCCAGGCACGGACCCGAATGCAGCCCGATGTTGAGCGCCAGGTCCTCGCTGCCGCGAGCCTCGTTGATCTTGCGCATTTCCTCGCGCATCCGCATGGCCGCGCGCAGAGCCCGGTCTGGGGTCGCGAAGGTCGCCATCACCGCGTCGCCGATGGTCTTGACCACCGCGCCGCCCTCTGCGGCCACCGCCTCGAGCAGAGCGCCGAAATGGCTGCGCACGAGATCGAAGGCGGCGAGATCGCCGATGCGATCGTAGAGCGCCGTGGATCCTCTGAGGTCGGTGAACAGGATCGTCAGGCTGGTGATCTTGAACCGCTGCTCCGGATCGAACGTGCCGCTGCGATAAAGGTCGCGGAACTCCTGGTTGGTGAGCAGCCGCGTCGCGTTCAGGAACGGCCTTCGCCCGCTGGTGATCTTGTCCATCTCCTCGGTATGGATCCAAACGCCTGGCAGCGTACGGCGCGCGGCTTTGTTCTCGTATGAAATGCGCGCCGGCCCGGGCTGAATCTTGAGCGTGCCGCTGTGAACGTGCTTATCGGTGAAGACGAGCGACAGGTTGCGCCGCTCATGCGTCTCCTCGCCTTCGACCTCTAGAAACAGCGACGAATGTGTCACGGGGTCGAAGACGATGACAAACCCTTTCGGGAGTGTAAGCGACATGGCCGCCTTTTCGCCCGGCGCCAGCTCCATAGCGTCGAGAGTCGTATTCTGAACGACGCTTTCGACATCGTCAGGCACCGTGGTGCTCGAGCTCCAGAAGATCTGGCGCATGTATTCGGCGAAGGGCAGCGAATCGGGATCATGCGCGGCGATGCGACGAATCCGCGGATTGACCGTGAAAGTCACCTCGACGAGCTGGTCGAGCGTCGGTTCGTAGTCCGACGCACAGAGCGAGCAGTAGTAGTGCGAGTGATTCATGGTTTTCAGCGCCGCGCCGCTCTCGAGCACGCCGCCGCATCCCGGGCACAACATGTTCCACGACATGTCGAACAGCCCGAGTTCGAGCCGCGTGGACGAAACCGCCGATCGTGTGTTCCTCGTCGAGCTTGTGCTCGGCCGCGTAGGCGAGAGGGTTGATGCGGTTCAAGTTTCGGTCGGGATCCGATTCAACTGATTTCTCAAGGGCCTGGGCCACCGCCGGGTCGGCCGCCTGGCTGAGAAGTCCCCACAGTGCGCTTGCGTCTGCCATAGTGTCCCTCAATAAGCTTTTGACGGGGGGTAATTGACGGTCGGCAAGTCCTGCGAAGGCTCGCCCGTACATGCTGTCTATATAGGGTCGATCCGCCAAACCGACAGGTCGATCGTGGCTCCGAAAACCCTTTGTGAAGCGACGGGGCCGGCCTCACGATTCCCGTGACTGCCGTAAGATCCGCATACGCTTGATCGGAAGCGACTATAGTCCAAGTGTGAGAACGAAGCAAGAACATGATCTCTCGCACGGCAGCGCCCGGAGCGTTCAGATCGACGACAGGATTTTGCGCGCCGCCTTCAGGTGCGGAATGTCGACCATCTTGCCGTCGATTCCAAGCGCGCCCGCGCCGGGATCGGCCTCGAACGCGGCGACGATCTTGCGCGCATGCTCGATCTCGGCGGGGGAGGGCGCATAGGCGCGGTTGATGACGGCGACCTGGTCGGGGTGGATCGCGAGACGGCCGACGAAGCCGTCGCGCCGCGAGCGCCGGCAATCCTGCTCGAACCCGCCGGAATCGCGAAAGTCGGTGTACACGGTGTCGATCGCCGCGACTTCGGCCGCACTCGCCGCGAAAAGGCACTGCGCGCGGGCGAGCTGATAGGGAAACGTCCAGGCGCCGTCCGGCTCCTTGTTTTCGGTCGCGCCGAGCGCCGCCGCGAGGTCCTCGGCGCCCCACGTGAGGGCGATCAGCCGGGGATGGGGCGGCGCATATGAGGCGAGCGCGAACATCGCCCGAGGCGTTTCCGTGGCCAGGCAGGCGAGTTTGACCGAGCCATGCCGCATGCCGGCCGTGTTTTCGAGCGCGTCGAGGCGCTGGCCGATAAGCTCGAGATCGGCCGCGCTGTTGGCCTTCGGGATCAGAACCGCGTCGAGGCCGGGCTTGACGACAGCGGCGAGGTCGTCGGCGGTGAGTCCCGTGTCGAGCGCATTGACGCGCACGAAGCAGGACCAGGCGCGGCCCGCCTTGTTGTCGATCAGGCTCGCGACCAGGGCGCGGGCGGCGGCCTTGTTGGGCGGCGCGACCGAATCTTCGAGGTCGAGGATCAGCGCATCGGCGCCGCAGTCGCGCGCGCGGGCGAACTTGCGCTCGGAGTCGCCGGGGACGAACAGAAGCGAGCGCAGTCTCATGGCCAGGGTCCACGCTTACGTAAGGCGAACCGCGCCGGCGCGCTCGCTCTCCGGGGGCCGTTGCGCCCGCTTTCCATCCTAGCCCGAATGATCTCATCGGCGAAGGCGGGGTAAGGCGCAGCGCAACGGGCGCGGGAACATCCGGCTTTGCACGGCGTTTTGGGTGACCAACCGTAGAGGAGGACACGCGATGAATCTCCGCGCAAAACTCGTGGCTCTAACGTTCGCAGGGCTCGGCGTGGTCGCCATGTCGTCGCTCAGCGCTTCGGCGCGAATTGTCTGCAACGAAGACGGCGACTGCTGGCACTCCCATGAGACCTTCACCTATCCGCCATCCGCCGGCATCGTCATCCATCCGGACGACTGGCGCTGGAAGGAAGGCGAGCATCACGCCTGGAAGGAGCATCCGGGCCGCGGCTATTGGCATGGCGGCGACTGGCGCGCCTTCTGAGCCACGCGTCTCAGAGGCTCCGACGCCGGAGCCTCTCCCTATCCGGAAACCGCTCATGTCTCAGGCCAAGCGCACGAAGAAATGGTCGGCCGAAGTGACGGCGCACTCGGATGCGCTCGACCTCGAGCCTCACGTCTTCAGCAAGGACGACCCCGCCGACATCGCCCAGTCGCTCAAGCGATCCGCGGAATCGAGCGACCGCCGCAAGTCGGGCGCGTTCCGCTCGGCCATGTCCATGCTGAACCTATATATCAACAGGGCCGGCCGGAACTTGTCGCCCGCCCGAAAGCGGACGCTCGAAGCAGCAAAAGGCAACTTGCGCCGGCTGTTTGGCCGCAAGGCCTGACCATCCGAGCCGCGCGCCCATTCGCGGGGACATTCACCCATGACCAAAGATCGTGCGCGGCCCGATCCCGGCGCCGACGCAAGCCTGCCGCACGGCGAACCGAGAGAGAATCGGCAGCCATATGCCGCGGAGCACGAGGACTACAACGACAGCGTCGCAAAGCCGCCCGAGGAGCAGGTCGGCGCGAAAGCGCCGGGGTCCAGAAAGGCGGCGCCGCGTCGGCGATAGCCGGAGCTTACACCGCGCGCCGTTGATCGTGGCGGCCTTCCTCGACCTCCTCGATGATCTTGGCGACGAAGGCGGGCAGGTCGTCGGGGCTTCGGCTGGTGATCACGCCATTGTCGGTCACGACCTCCTCGTCGAGCCACCGGCCGCCGGCGTTTTCGACGTCTTTCCGCACCGATTTGTAGGACGTCATTTTCCGGTTCCTGCACGCGTCGGCCTGGATAAGGAGCCAGGGAGCATGGCAGATCGCGGCGACGATCTTGCCGCTTCCGAGAAACGATTTCACGATCGACATCGCGCCCGCGTCGAGCCGAAGCTTGTCGGGATTCATGACTCCGCCCGGCAACACCAGCGCGTCGTAATGATCCGGATTGGCGCCCGCGATCCGAAGATCGGCCGGCGCGGTCTCACCCCAATCGGTCTTGTTCCAGCCTCGAATTGGGTTTCCTGTCGGCGTTGCGACATCCACCTCAGCGCCAGCCTTGCGCAGTTCGTCGCGCGGCACGGTCAGCTCGAGCTGTTCGAACCCGTCAGTGGCGAGGATGAGGATGCGCGAGTGACGAATGTCCGGCATGAGAACCTCCTGAAAGCGTCGCCGCTGAACCGGCGAACGCCCGGCCCGACAAAAATGTTCCCGCGCTGGTGGAACGCGAAGTCGCCGTCCGGCTTTGTGGTTCGCACCCTTCGACTTCAGTTGGCGCAAAAGGCGGTCCCAGATGAACGTGATGGCAGGCGCAGCTACCGGCAGCCTCGATGATTTGCGTCGCGAGGCAGCGTCCTGCCGCGCATGCCCGTTGTGGAAGAATGCCACTCAGACGGTGTTTGGCGAAGGGCCGTCCGACGCGGAGATCATGCTTGTCGGCGAGCAACCCGGAGACCGCGAGGACCTCACGGGACATCCGTTCGTGGGGCCGGCCGGGCTCATCCTGGACAGGGCGCTCGCCGACGCAGGCATCGATCGCGCGCGCGTCTATGTGACCAACGCGGTCAAGCATTTCAAGTTTGAGCCGCGCGGCAAACGGCGGTTGCACAAGCGCCCGAACGCCGGCGAAATCAAGGTGTGCAGCACGAGGTGGCTCTTCGGCGAAATCGAGGCGATAACGCCGCAACTTGTCGTCGCGCTTGGAGCGACCGCAGCGCAAAGCCTGGTCGGACGCCCGGTGCCGATCTTGAGCAATCGCGGCGAGGTGCTTGACCTCCCGAGCGGCCTGCAGGTCTTGATCACCGTCCACCCGTCCGCGCTCCTGCGCCTGCGCGACGAACATGAGAGGCGCGCCGCCTATGAGGCTTTTGTCCGGGACCTCAGCTCAATTCGGCGGATTGTCGGGCCGCGGACGAGGTCGGCGCGGCTAGAGACAATGTCGTCTCGACGAAATAGTCGCTCTCTTGCTGGGCGTCGCTCGGCGCCTATCTAGAGGCACGGTCCGTCAGTTGACGCAATTCTGTCATGCCCGCGAATGCGGGCATCCAGAGTGAAGGCTCTGACGCGACACTCAATTCCCGCTTTCGCGGGAATGACAAGAGGGCCGGCTTTGATTCTTATTTGAAGGCGCGGCCATCTAGGCTCGCAATGAATGTTGTGACGCGCCGCAAGATTGGGCCACGGTCCGCGAACGGCTCGGAGGATTTGTTCGGATCCCCGAGCCGGTTTCCGGATGGCTTTCGCTACCGGGCGGATCTGCTGACGCCGGCCGAGGAAGAGAGCCTTGCGCGCGAACTTGCCGCGCTTCCGTTCAGGCCGTTTGATTTTCACGGCTATCAAGCCAATCGTCAGGTTGTCGGGTTCGGCTTTCGCTATGACTATGGCGCCCGGCAGGTGGTCGAGGCGCCGCCGCTCCCGTCGTTTCTGCAACCCTTGCGGCAAAAGATCGCCGAGGCTTTCGACCGCCCGGCGGAGGCCTTTGAGCAGGTGCTGATCAATGAATACAAGCCGGGCGCGGGCATCGGGTGGCATCGGGACAAAGCCCAGTTCGACGAGGTGGTCGGAGTTTCGCTGCTCGCCCCCTGCGCCTTCCGCTTTCGGCGGAAAAACGGGAATAGCTGGGATCGCCTTTCGCTGACGGTCGAGCCGCGCTCGGCCTATCTGCTCTCCGGACCGTCGCGGACAGTGTGGGAGCACAGCATTCCCGCGCTCGACCGGCATCGCTATTCGATCACCTTCCGGACGCTTGCGGCGGCGCGCAAGTGAGAGGCGCCGTTCACGGGTTGGTTGGGTTCGGCCGCGACGACGGTTGCATTGTCGTCTGAGGTAGCCGTGCGCTAGCATTGGCGAGAGGCGGGGAGAGTTACGAATGGGTTTGTCCGACATAGTTTCGCGACTGGCTGAGGTGGCCGGCGCGACGGCGATCTGGATGAGGCGGTCACAGGGGAGGCCGGCGCCGACTTTCGGCGCGAGCCCGACGATCCCGGCAGCACGACCCCAGGGCGCCGTCCCGACCCTCAAGATGCCGACCGCGAAAGGGTGGTCGCAAGGGCGGACGCCGGTCGCCGCCCCGGGGCTCAAGGTCAATGCGTTTGCAAGCGGCCTCAAGCACCCGCGCTGGATCCACGTCCTGCCGGGCGGCGAGGTCCTGGTCGCCGAGGCGCTGATGGAGTTGGCGCCGATCAAGAGCTTCTTCGACTACGCCATGTTCAGCACGCTCAAGCGCGCCGCCGCGGTCGGCCCGAGCCCGAACCGGATCACCCTTCTCAGCGACAAGGATGGCGATGGCGTCGCCGAGGTCCGCAACCTGTTCCTCGACGGGCTGAAGCAGCCGTTCGGAATGGCGCTTGTCGGCGATACATTCTACGTCGGCAATACCGACGGCGTGGTCGCCTTCCCGTACACGCCGGGCGCGAGCCGCATCGCAGCGTCGGGGCGCAAGCTGATCACATTCAAGACCGACGGCCATTGGACGCGGAGCCTGCTCGCGAGCCCCGATGGGACGAAGCTCTACGCCGGGGTCGGGTCGCTGACCAATATCGCCGATGACGGCATGGCCGCCGAGGATGGCCGGGCCGCGATTTACGAGCTCGATCTCAAGAGCGGCGGGAGCCGCATCTTCGCGAGCGGCCTGCGCAATCCGGTCGGCCTCGCCTGGGAGCCTCGGACCGGCGCGCTGTGGACGTCGGTCAACGAGCGCGACGGGATCGGCGACGAGACGCCTCCCGACTATCTGACCTCGGTCCGCGATGGCGGCTTTTACGGTTGGCCCTATTGCTACTGGGGACGAACGGTGGACGATCGTGTGCCTCAGGATCCGGACATGGTCGCGAAGGCGATCACGCCCGACTATGCGCTCGGAGGCCACACCGCGTCGCTTGGCCTCTGCTGGCTGCCGGCCGGCGCGCTTGCCGGCTTTTCTGAAGGCATGGTGGTCGGCCAGCACGGCTCCTGGAACCGCAGCACGCTCGCCGGCTACAAGGTCGTGTTCATCCCGTTCGTCGATGGGCGACCAGCCGGACCGCCGCGTGACATCCTCACCGGCTTTCTGTCTCCGGACGAGCGATATTCCTACGGCCGGCCCGTGGGGGTCGCGCTTGGGCCCGACGGCTCGCTTCTGGTCGCGGACGATGTCGGCGACGTGATCTGGCGGGTGACCGGAGAGAGCGGGGCCTAACCCCGGCGTCAAGCGTCAGGAGCAGCGCCGAATTCGCGAGTGGCGCGAAGGCCGGGGCGCGGCTAAGGAAGGGATGGCGCGAGGACAATCGGGAGGGCCGAGCCATGAACACAACCGTAGTTTCAATCCTGGTTATCGTCGGGCTGGCGTTCCTCGCTCTGGCGGCGCTTTACTGGCTGACTCCCGCGGGCGAACTCCCTGCTTTCGTGCCCGGTTTCGCCCCAGGGTCCACCAAGCCCCACTTCAACCATGGACTGGGCGCGCTGGTCATTGGATTGGCGGTGCTCGCGTTCGCGTGGTTCCGCAGCCGGGCGCGGTAGCGGACAAAGAAATACACGCGGGAGACTGAGTTCCCGCGTGTCGGCCTCGACTGAGAGCGGCCAGGTTCGATTCGATCTTAGGGGCTGAACGGGTGCTTCGCGGAGTCGCGCTGCGCCACGACTTCCGCGGGCGTCGGCTTGCCGCTCACGGCGCGCTCGATCGATTCCTTGACGGCGCGATAGTTGAACTCATGAATCTTCTTGTCGTCCGCCGCTTCCCAATGGATGAAGACGCCGACGCAGATGAAGATGTCGTCGGCTTCCGCCGCGGGAATCGTGCCGTCGGCGACGCTGTCTGCGACCGCCTTCGCGACCGCATGTTGCGCCGGTCCGAACATTTGCACCGCCTGCTTCGCGCCCTTGATCGTCACCTTGTTGAACATCACGGTCGACGGCTTCGTCGGCAGGTTGGGCGCCACAACCGCGAGGAGGGACGTAAATCCATCCTTGTTGTTGGTCAGCGCGTGGGCGAAAGCCGATTCCGCCGCGCTGCCCCTGGGCCCGATGATGAGATCGATGTGCGCGACTTCGTTACCTTCGCCGACGAGCGATTCGCCAACCATGAGCTTGTTGATTTTGGCCATGCTAAGTCCTCCCTGGGATCGAGCCAATCCACATACCGTCCCGCCAAATCTGACGAGGCGGACTGGCTATCCTTGTTTTCAGCATCCCGCATGAGCGGGATCGGTTGGCCGGATAGTCGCGGGGTTCACCCGTAAGCCCAACTCAATCATCCTTGGGGCGCAAGGGCAAGATGGTCGCGGCGCAATTGTCGCCGCGAATTGCGCACAGCCGCGACGCAAAAAGAGTTGCCACCGTCAGGTCCGCGCTCGTTCCGGGATTGATCCCGCTCACCTTGAGCGCCGCGTCCCAGCGCAGAAGTCCCTCGGTCATCCCTTCGGGATCATGAGCCGCCGCGAAGGCGTCGCGCCAGCCTGCCGCCGCGCGACGAACCTCCTCCGCGGTCGCCGCGTCAAATTTGCGCAAGATATGCGTGTCGGGCATCGCGGCGAGAAACGTCAAATAGACATCGAGCGTCGACCAGCGCGGATCGCTTCGCCGCTTGCGCGCGGTTGCGAGCGCGGGCAAGCCGAGCAAGAAAATGTCTTCATAGGCCGTGGCGTATTGGCGCGCGATCCGGTCGCGCTCCGCCGCCTCCTCCATGGCCTCCCGCAGCGTCGCGGCGGCAGGGGCGTTCACGTCGTGCCGGGACGCGCGACCGAGTCCGCCGGGATTGGCCGCGGCTATCGCGGCAAAGGCGTCCGCCGCGTCCGCCCGGTCGAGACTGTCAAGCACGCCGGCCACCGCAGGACGCAGCGCGACATGCGCGCTTTCCATCGCCGCCGCGAGCGGCGCGCACAAGAGTATGATGCCGAGGTTGGTGTTCTGACCGACCGCCGACAGGGTCGCTTCGACGGCGCGGCGAATGCGGACGCCCACGCGGGCGCCTCTTGCCGCGATGGGGCCGGCGCTTGCATCGGCGCTGCGAACGAAGTCATGGACGCTCATTTCGTGGCCCGGCGCGAACCGATGCACATTGCCTGGTTTTGGCGCGTCGAGCTCGGCGAGGCATGCCTCGATATAGGCCGCAGCGACCCGGTCTTCGCCGCCATTCATTGGACGCGCCGTTCCCTCGGCCGGCGGTCCAATTCGTCCACGAGAGCGAGCGCGATCGCCTCTCGCGATGTTGCACGCGCTGACCGTTTGCAGGCCGTTCCATGCCGGCATGCTGTTGACCTCGAGCACCGTCGGCGCGCCATCCATGGTCACGATGAGGTCAACCCCCGCGATCGCCGCGCCCACCGCTTCCGCCGCAGCAATGGCGAGGCGCTCCATTTCCGGATCGGGCGTGACGGCCAGTGGTTGGCCTCCTTGCTTGAGGTTGGTTATCCATGTCGAAGCGCGGCGCATCATCGCGGCGACCACGCGACCGCGCAGAACAAACAGTCGATAGTCCCTGAAGTCCTGAGTTTCGATCGGTTGAAAGCGTTGCAGATAGTAAACGCCTGCGACGTCTTCCGGACCGGGCAGGTCTTCCGGCCGCCGAATCAGGCGCAGGCCCTTTCCCTGGGCGCCGAACAGCGGCTTGAGCACGAGCGCGCCGCGCGGGGCTTCGCGTTCGACCAGAGCGCGCGCGGCTTCCGCTGATTCCATCGTCCATGTCGGCGGCGTCGGCACGCCGGCGCGCGCGAGCAGAAAGCTCGTCATCGACTTGTCGACGCAGCGTTCGATCGCGCGGGCATCGTTCCAGACGACGACTCCAACTTTCGCCAGCGCATGCAGGACCCCGAGACGCTTGGTGATCGCTTCGAACGACCCGGCCGACAGGGTGCGGACGTGCACAGCGTCGGGCAATTGCGATCCGACGACCGGAAGCATCAGCCCGCTCGGGCTGCGGGTGTCGAAGTCGCACTCTGCGAGGTCGATTTGGGCGACACGCGCGCCGGCTGCGGCGAACGCTGCTTCCATTTGGCGCGCGTGCCAGTCGCGCTGATCGCTGACGACAAGAATCGTGCGGCCGTCGGCGCAAGCCGGCGATCTCTCAGGCGAAGGAGGCATCGAGCAGTTTATGATGCATCGCGCCAGCGTGAAAACTCTCGCCGCTTTCGATCGCAGTGACGATGACCTCGGCCGGACTGAACAGCATCGGGTCGATGGCGTAGAAATCGCCGTGAAAGCGCTTGAATATCTCGGCGAACGGAGCGCCGAAATCGCGCGACGCGCGACTGGGAAGCGCCTCGGCGAGGGATTTCGCGTCCTCCGCGGGCCCGGTGACGTAGAGCTGCGCGCGTCCCCCGTAGATGATCGCGTCGTTGGTGCGGCCCATCGCGGTGACAAAATCGGGATGCGGGGGGCTGAGCGGCGCGGCGCCCATGCCGTCGACGATGCGCTTGAGCGGGAACTTAAGCTCGTGCGCCTTGTGCAACGCCACTTCCAACACCCGTGCGATCACCTGCGCGCCGCCCGCCAGGCTCTGCGTCGGCGCGTAAATCACGGTCAAAGCGGACGGCGAGACCTTGCAATCCCGCGCCACGCTCTCCACGACCTCCGGCGGCGGAGCGCGCCCGCTTTCGATGACGAGGGTGGCGACATCGGCTTCATCCCGATAGCCGATGTCTTTCAAAACCGCCTCCTTTTGCGCGAGCGCGCGAGCGGGACCGGAACCGAGAGCAAAGAAAGCGTCCTTGCCGCCGCCCTGCGTCAGGCTCCAGCCGGCATATTGGCTCCCAAGGCAAGCGATGACCGGCTGCGGCGAACTGACCGCGATCGTCCAGGGCCAGCGCGGCGTCGCATTGTCCGGCGTAAGCCGAACCGTCCCAAGCCCGCCCATACAGATTTCCGCGATCCGCAGCCCGGCCTCGACGCTGCCGCGCCGCTCTGCGCCGGCGTCGATCAAGGTTTCCCCGAGCGGGCCGCGGGCAACCCCGAGGTTCAATATTGCGGCGTCGCGGCGGAGCCCGGCCGTCAATTCGGCGGCGCGTCGATTGACGCTCATGTTCTCGCCGTCGCTCACTGTTCCGTCCCCCGGACGAGGGCGATGATCTTTCGCGCCCGCTCGCCGGCGCAGCTTCGCGCCAATTCGAGGGTGGCGCCAGAACCGAGCGTGGTGCACACCGGGTCGCCGGCAGCGATATGCGTTCCGGGCGACGGTCGATCGACCGTCCAGTCCGGCCAGTTCCGGCCTTCGCCCAACAGAAGGTCGCAGGGCGCGTAGACGATTTCGGCCGCTTTGATTGGGAGGCTCGGCGAAGCTGGCGTAAGATGTCCCTCGCAGCCGGCGACGTGACGCGCGAACAGAGCGCCCTCGTCTGAATTCGAACACGTCGAGGGTGGCGCCCGGCCGCGGGTTGACCTCTATGAGCCAAACCGCGTCGGCCGAAACCAGAAAATCAGCGCTGTTGAGGCCAACGAGATCCAGTTCAGACGCGATCAGGCCGACGACGCGTGCGATTTCTCGCGTTTGCGAGGGGTTGGCGTCAATGGGTCCGGCAGCGCCGCCATATCGAAACGGCGACGCGGGTGTTGGCGCGGTCCACTGCAAGCTGAGGCCGATGATTTCCGCCTCTTTCCCATTCGCGACAAACAGCGCCGAGATGCTCTCTCCGGCGACGCGACGTTGAAAATAAAAATCCGGCAAAGCGCCGCGCGCGCCGGCGGCCCCGGCGATATGGGCGCCGCCGGCGCCGCCGCGCCTCTTCATCAGCCAAAGTTGCGGTTCGTCTGGCGGCGCAAACGAAATTGACGGGTGCTGCACGCCATTCGCCTCGCAAAGCCGCGCGAGCGTGAGCGGATCCTTGGCGCGTTTCAGGCTCTCGGCTTGATTGCCGAATATCCGTGTCCTGCGGCCAATGGCGGCGATTGTCTCCGGCTGATGCTCGAAGCCCGATCCATAGACGAGCCCAATCGGATGATGGGCGCTGATCATCATCTCAACGGCGCTGACGACTTTGTCGGGCGCCAGCCCATCTGACAGTCCACCCTCGAGCTTCACCGAGGCAGAACTCGCCTCCCTCGTGTCCTCGTCGCCGAAAACATCAATCGACAGGGGAGCGAATCCAGCGCGGTTGGCGGCGGACGCGAGCGCGCGCGCCGAATAGGCCGCAAGGATGATCGCCGGACGGTCGGTCATCCGCCCGACGCCGATGCTCGGCCGTTCGATGGGAAAGCGAATCGCCTTCGCGGCCATGGATGATCCTTGCGGCGCGAAGGTTGAGCGAACTTGGCGGCCGGGACCAGGCATTTCCTTGAGTGCGTTATTGTTTGCCGCTAGGCTGCAATCGATCGCAATGCGATTGAACCTGCGGACTGTCGATTTGTCCAGTCCAGTCTCAGATACTGGGCGTCGCCTGCGATCCCCGGCATCGATCTTTCGGCTGATACGGAGCCAACCGGGCGGAGCGAATGTCGCTGAAAGATCCAATCGGCGGCGAGGCCGCAGCATCGATTGACGGAGCGTCTGCATCGCTGGAAGACGCGGCCGCTGCAGCGGCTCGACTTTTGGCGCAAAGCCGACAACCGCTCATCACGGGACTCGGCGCCGATATCGAGGGGGCGAGGGCGGCCATTGCGCTCGCCGAGCGGGTCGGCGGCGTTATCGAGCATATGCATTCGGCGGAGTTGATGCGGGATCTCGACTGCCTGCGCGAAAGCGGAGTCATGCTCATGGCGCCCGGCGAAGCGCGCGTGCGCGCGGATGTCGTGCTGCTCGTCGGCGACGGGTTGCTGGAAGCCTGGCCTGGTCTTAACGAACGGCTGTTGCGGCCGCCGACGACGCCGGAAGGCGTGGACATCGCGCGCCGCATCGTTTGGCTGGCGCCGCAGCCTAACGCGACACTTCCTGGCTTCGGCGGCGATATCGAGGTCGTCGCCGCCGGCCTCGGCTCGACGCTTGCCGCCAATCTGGCGGCCTTGCGGGCGCGGGTGAAGGGACGCCCTGTCGCGCAAGCCCAGATTCCTTTGCCTGCGCTCGACGCGCTCGCTGGCGTTGTGAAAGGCGCGCGCTTCGGCGTGGCGGTTTGGACGGCCGCGAGTTTGGGCGCGCTCGAGATCGAGATGCTCAATGGGTTGGTGCGCGATTTGAACGAGACAACTCGTTTCTCGACCTTGCCGCTGGCCGCGCCCGATAATGGCGCGGGCGTGCTGGCTGCTTGCGGGTGGATGACCGGCTTCCCGATGCGAACCGGATTCGGCGCCGGCGCTCCGGTCCATGACCCCTGGCGTTTCGACGCCGAGCGCCTCGTTGCTTCCGGCGAAACGGATTGCGCATTGTGGATCTCCGCCTTCGGAGCGGCCCCGCCGGCGTGGCGGACCACGGTGAACTTCATCGCGGTGTGCGAGCGAACGATCCGATTCGCCTTGGAGCCGAACGTTCGGATCGCGATCGGGCGTCCGGGCGTCGATCATGATGGGATCGTGCACTCATCTGACGCCGGGGCGCTGATCGCCGCGCCCGCGTCGAGACGAAGCGCCGCGCCAAGCGTCGCACAGGCTCTCGCGCGCATCAGCGCCTGCCTCGGCGAGGCAAGCGCTTCGCCATGCTGATTCACATTCGAGGCGCCCATATTGTCGATCCCGCCGGCGGGCGCGACGAAATCGGCGATCTGTGGATAAGCGGCGACGAGATCGTCGCGCGCCCGCGAAAGGGCGTCACGGCTGACGAGACGGTGGATGCGAGCGGCCTTGTGGCGATGGCGGGCGGCATCGATATCCATTCGCATATCGCGAGCGCAAACGTGAACACCGCGCGCCTCATGTTGCCCGAACAGCATCGCGCTCATGCGCGCCGTTCCGCGGCCACACCGCTCTCCAACGCCGGCTGGTCGACCTTCGAGACGGGTTGCCTCTACGCGCAGATGGGCTTCACGACGGTGGTCGAGCCGGCGGTCGAGCCTCACCATGCGCTACACGCGCATCTCGAGCTCGCGGACACGCCGATCATTGACAAGGCCATCCTGACCGTTCTCGGCAACGACGATTTTCTGCTCGGTCTCATGCGCTCGGGAGAAGGCGCGAGCGCGATCCGCGATCACGTCGCCTGGACGCTCGAGACGACGCGGGCGCTCGGAATCAAGGTCGTCAACGCCGGCGGCGTCGCTGCGTTCAAGGAAAACGTGCGCAGCTTTTCCTTTGACGATGTGGTCCCCTTCTACGGCTTGACCAGCCGCCAGATCGTCAAGGCTTTGCAGAGGGCGGTGCACGAGGCGGGCGTGCCGCATCCGCTGCATGTCCACTGCAACAATCTCGGCTTGCCCGGGAACTTCGAAACCGCGCTGACAACGATTGCCGCCGCCGACGATTTGCCGCTGCATCTGGCGCATCTCCAGTTCTACGGCTACGGCAAAGAGGGCCCGCAAGGCTTTTCATCCGCCGCGCCCCGGCTTGCCGAGGCGGTGAACGGCGCAAAGAACGTCACCGTCGACGTAGGGCAAGTGATGTTCGGGCAGACGGTGACGGTTTCATCCGATGTGCTGCGGCAATTCTCCGCGCGGGGTCAGGCGCGGCCGCGGAAATACGCGATCATCGACGGGGAGGCGAACGGCGCCGGCATCGTCCCCTACGAATATCGCGCTGGGAGTTTTCATAACGCCGTGCAGTTCGCTGTCGGGTTGGAGCTGTTCCTGCTGATCGACGACCCGTGGCGTGTATTCTTCACCACCGATCACCCCAACGGTGCGCCATTTACGGCATACCCGGAGATATTCGCGCTGCTGATGAACAAGGACGTGCGGGCCCAATGGCTGTCGCGTCTGCCGGCCGCTGCGGTCGCGGTGACAACGCTTCCGTCGCTCGCCCGGGAATATACCCTCAACGAGATCGCGACGATGACCCGAGCGGCGCCTGCGAAGCTGCTGGGCCTCCACAATCGCGGGCATCTCGGCGTCGGCGCGCGCGCCGATGTCGCCCTCTATCGTCCCGGCAAGGACATCGCGCAAATGTTTCGGGCCGCGACTCGCGTCTATAAGGACGGCGATCTCGTGGTGCGCGACGGCGTGGTGACGCACTATCGGTTTGGCAGGGCGCTGCACGCATCGCCGACGGTAGATGCTTCGATGCAGCGACGGATGAGGGAATATTACGACGAACGCTATGGACTGCCCTCCGATTTGATGCGCGTGCCCGATGGCGCCGTCGGCCGCGCGCAACCGTTCGAGCCCGTGGCATGCGCGCGCTGACCGTCAACGGCGTCGCCGTCGACGACACGTTCGCCGAAGCGTTTGACATGCGCGCGACCGCAATCGTCATCACTGCGCCGACCATGCGCTGGGCGGCGCAGGCAGCCGCGACCATGACGGGTTTCGCTACGTCCGTGATCGGGTGCGGCTGCGAGGCGGGAGTGGAAAGTCTCCGGTCGTCGCGAGATACGCCGGACGGCCGGCCCGGCGTGCGGGTGCTCCTGTTTGCGGTCTCGACCGCGGAGTTGCAAAGACAGTTGCAAAACCGGGTAGGGCAGTGCGTGCTGACCAGCCCCGGCTCGGCCTGTTACGCCGGACTCGAGGCGGGCGAAGACACACTCAAGCTCGGCGCGGCGATCCGCTTTTTCGGCGACGGCTGGCAGATCGCCAAGCGGCTTGGCGCCCGCCGCTACTGGCGCGTTCCGGTCATGGACGGAGAGTTCGTCTGCGAGTTCGACGGCGCCTCTCACCAAGAGCGCGGTCGGCGGCGGCAATCTCATTGTCATGGGCGCGAGCGCGGCGAAGACTTTGGCGGCGACCGAAGCGGCGGTGAAGGCGATGCGGAGGGTCGGCGACGTCATCATGCCATTTCCCGGCGGCATCGCTCGGTCGGGTTCGAAGGTCGGCTCGAAATACAAGGGCGCGAGCGCTTCGACCAACGACCCCTATTGCCCGACCCTGAAGGGCGCGGTGGAGAGCGCTCTCGGGCCCGAGATCGCTTCGGTCCTCGAAATCGTTATCGATGGTCTCTCCAGCGACGCCGTTGCCGGAGCGATGCGCGCCGGGCTCGCCGCGATCGTCGAACTCGGCCCCGACCGTGGCGCTTTGCGTGTCGGCGCGGGCAACTACGGCGGCAAGCTTGGCCGCCACCACTATCACCTCAAGGATCTCCTGCCGTGAGGCCGTTGAGCTTTACGCCGCGCGCGGCTCCGGACCAGCGTCTGGATCTGTCGCCGTTGACGCCGCAAAATCTCTCCAGCAAGACGACCGCGGAAATCGCGGCGATCGAACTCGGGACGACGCGGGTCCGCGTCACCGCGGGAGACGTTTTCCGTATCCGCGAGGGCGATCGGGCAACCATTCTCATTGAAGGCGGCAGCACCCGTTTCGATCGTGTCGGCATGGGCATGTCGGCAGGGACAATTCGCGTCGAAGGCGAGGTCGGCGTCGAAGCGGGGCGCCTGATGTCAGGCGGACAATTGACCATTCGGGGCGCAGCGGGCCCATTCGCGGGTTCGGGAATGAGAGGCGGGATGCTGGAAATCGAGGGCGACGCCGGCGAACGTCTCGGGGGGCCGTTGAGCGGCGAGACTGTCGGCATGAGCGGTGGCGTCGTGCACGTGCGTGGCGACGCCGGCCAGCGCGCCGGCGACCGGCTGAGGCGGGGCGTCATTTTGATCGAGGGCCGCGCCGGCGCCTACGCCGGCAGCCGGATGATCGCAGGCACTTTGGCGATCGGCGGGGAGGCGGGCGACCTGCCGGGCTATTTGATGGGCCGCGGCACGATCCTGTTGGGGCGGGGCGCGACGCTCCTGTCGCCGACCTTCGGCGATTGCGGCGAGCATGACCTTGTCGCCGCGCGACTGTTGGCTGATTACGTCGCCCAAGTCAGCGTAAAACTCGCCAAGCGGTTTCGCCGACCGTTGAGGCGCCTTGCCGGTGACCTCGCGGCGCTCGGCAAAGGCGAGATCCTGCTCGCGCGACCGTAGCGCGCCTGCAAGGATCGGCGACTGTCGGACTCGGCGACTTGCGACGGCCTTCACTCGCGATAGGCGCGATCGAGATGGCTCGCCTTGCTGAGATAGGGCAGGCTCGCGCTGTCGATCCGCGCGGAATCGACATCGAGGCCCGACGTGTCGGCGCCTTTGAGAAGGGCGCCGCGCAGATCCGCGCCGCTTGCGTCTGCTTCGCGCAGCGTGGCGCCGGCGAGATTCGCGCCGGACAGCTTGGCGAATCGCAAGTCCGCCCGCGCGAGATTGGCGCCGGAAAGATCCGCCCGCCTTAGGTCCGCGGACTTGAACGTCGCCCGCATGAGGCCCATCGACTGGTTCTTCTCGTCGGCGCTGCAATCCGCGTTTTCGAGCCGTGCGCCGACGAGGCGCGCCCCGGTCAGGTCGGCGGTGACACGGGCGCCCGTGAGATTGGCGCCGTCGAGATGCGCGCCCGCCATTTGGGTCGCGAACACGCTCGCCTTGATGAGACTGGCCCCGGTCAGGTCGACGTCGAGCGCCCAAACCTGGTCCAGCGTCGCGCCGTCAAGTTTGGCATGCGCAAGGTTTGTGTGATTGAGCCGCGCCGCGCGTAGATTTGCGCCTGACAAATCGAGCCCGGAAAGGTCGAGCCCGTTAAGGCGTTTGCCGGAAAGATCCGCCCCATGGCCCTTAGGCGCCGTCGCCAGCGCGGCTTCCACCTCGGCGCGCGTCATCTCCGCCTTCGTCATGTCGGGCGAGGACATGTCGAGCCCGCGCATCATGTCCTGCCCGTGGGCTGCGCAGGTCAAAGCGGCGGCAAGCACGAATGTGAGTAAGCCTTCGGTCAATCGCATTGCGACTTCCTTGGCGCCAGGCGCGATTGGAGCATCCGCCGGCGGCCACCCATGCGGCGGAGCTATCCGACCGCCCGCGTGGCGATCACGCGATCAGCGGAACCATTTATCAGATCTTCTGGCCTGCTTCGCCAGGATAAGCGCATCGCCACCGCATGACCCGCGTGGCCGGATGCTCGTCGGACCAAGCAGCGATGTAGGGCGGCGCCTGCATCATGCATTGCATCAGCGACTCCTGCGCGACAAAAGGCAACCGCTTTTCTTCGCACAGGCTCGGCGCGTTGAGCGCGCACACACTCAGAATCAGCTCGATCATTGCCCACCTGCCTCCAAGCGGACTAACGCTGCCCCCAAGCGCGGCAAGTGTGGCATTTTGCTCGAGCTACGGCAACCGTGAGGCTTGATCTGCGCGCGGCTCCTTGGACACTGCGCCTCTGCCTCGCGCGGCCCCACGAGGGATCCAAATCGTCATGGGTCAGAGAGTTTCCGCCTCGCGGCGCTTGGCAAACGGCGCAAAGTTTCGCAATGTTCCGATGATGCCCGCGCGAGGCGATAGCGGCGAATTGATCGTGGAGTGAGGCGCGCAGTTGAAAGGCGTTCAGGTCACGGCGGCGGCGCGCCTGCATCTCGGCTTTCTCGATCTCACCGGGGACCTTGGCCGTCGATTTGGGTCGATCGGTCTGGCCATCGATGCGTTCGAGACCCGTGTCGAGGTTCGTGAAGCCCCACGGTTTGAAGTTGTGGGGGAGGACCGCGAGCGGGCTGCACGTCTAGCGCTCCGAATTGCTGAAGGCCTTGGCGTCGACACGACGCTGAAGGTCGCGGTCTTGAGGGCGATACCCGCGCATGCGGGTTTCGGCTCCGGAACTCAGCTCGCGCTGGCGATTGCGGGCGCGTTACGTCGATTCGCCGGGCTGCCGATCGATGTGCGCGCCGACGCCCGCCTGCTCGATCGCGGCGTGCGTTCGGGTGTCGGCGCAGCGCTGTTCGAACTCGGGGGCTTGGCCGTGGACGCCGGCCGCGGGCCGAGCACGGACATCCCGCCGGTCGTGGCCCGCGTCAGCTTCCCGAGAAATTGGCGCGTTCTTCTCATACTGGACCCGCGGATTGAAGGCTCGCACGGCGAAGCGGAACGGCGTGCGTTCACCGGATTGCCCGATTTCCCGGCCGAGGCGTCGAGCGAGATCTGCCGCCGGACGCTGATGCAAATCCTTCCCGGCGCGGCTGAACGCGACCTCGTGGCTTTCGGCGACGGCGTGGCGAGAGTGCAGGAAATCGTTGGCGATCATTTTGCCTCGGCCCAGGGCGGCGCTCGCTTCACAAGCGCGGCGGTGGCCAGGGTGGCCTCGCGATTGAAGGCGTTGGGGGCGCGCGGAATTGGCCAGAGCTCCTGGGGCCCGACAGGCTTCGCCTTTGCATCGGATCCCGAGGAAGCGGAACACCTGGCTCGGCGTGTCAAAGCCGAATGCGAGCCGGGCGTGGAAATCAGAATCTGCAGCGCCCGGGAGCACGGGGCCAAGATCCGCAGTGAAGAAGACGTGGCAATTCAGTGAACCATTGGAAGGAAAGATGGCCAAGAACATCCTGCACATGATGACGCCGCTCGCGCACATGAGCCCCTTCGACATCAATATGGCGATCGACGCCGGCTACGACGCGACGGTTTCCTATACCAGCGTTTCGTTGGACGAGATCACGGGTCTCGTCCAGGACGCGATGTTTTCGCGCTCGCCGCGCGATGCGCCTCGCACGGGCGTCTTCATCGGCGGCAAGGATGCGCTTCTCGCTCTCGACATGCTCGAGGCCGCCGGAAAGGCGCTTCTGAAGCCGTTCGAGATTTCGCTTTTCGCCGACCCGGGGGCTCGTTCACCACCGCCGCGGCGATGATCGCCGTCGTCGAAAGGACGCTGCGGGAGAAAAAGGGCCGCGAGCTTCGCGGTGCTTCGGTGGCGGTATTCGGCGCGACTGGCGTGGTTGGAACAGCCTCGGGCGCGATCGCTGCGCTTGAGGGCGCCTCCGTCTCTTTTGTCGGGCGCGAGGGAACTGAGCGCGCCCGGACACACGCCGCAGAGGTCAATCGGAGATTCGGCGTCGACATCGCCGTCGCTGACGGTTCGACCGCAGAGAAGAGAGCGGCGATCCTCGCCGCGACCGAAGTCGTGCTCTGTGCTGCGAAAGCCGGCGTGAAAGTGCTGGACGTTGCTCAGATCACGAGCGCAACGAGATTGCTGGTCGCAGCCGACGTCAACGCGGTTCCGCCGCTCGGCATTGAAGGACTGGATCTACACGCCAACGGGACGCCGCTCGGCGGCAGCGGCGCGCTCGGAATCGGCGCCCTCGCAATCGGCAATGTCAAATATCGAACCGAGTCGGGGCTGTTCAAGCAGATGACTGAAAGCAAGGCTCCCCTGCGGCTCGACTTCCGTCAGGCCTTCGAGCTGGCGCGCTCGCTCGCTTGACGCCTCCTCCGGCAGCCGAGGCGCTCGCCATGCTCTGTCCAGCCGGCGCCTCGGGGCGATCAGTGGTGTCCGTCCCGGCCTCCGCCACGCTTCACGTCTTTCGCGAACCAAGGATCACAGGGCCTTCACGAGGGTCCTTGGCATGCGTCGTCGCCTTGGAGACGACGCCAACCGGCCGCGCGCCTACCGAACCCGACGGGCGCTGACGACGGATTTCGATCCCGACTTCGCCCCCGATAACGTCGAGCTTTCGGACATTCACGCGAACGCTGTGTACGCGCGCGTGCTGCAACACCAGCGTGGCGACCTCTTCTGCGAGCGTCTCGACGAAATCGACATGACCGCGGCCGACGACGAGCTGGATCGCGTCGATGATCAGGTCGTAGGAAAAGATCGAGCGCATGTCGTCCGTCTGCGCGCCGGCCCGCCGCACCAGGGCCTCGACCTCGAACACGACACGCTGATGGATGCCGCGCTCGAAATCATACGCGCCGATCTGCGCCGAGACGACGAAGTCACGCACGAACACGCGGTCGAGTTCGCCCTCGTCGTCGCGTCCGCCAATAATACCGCGAGCGAGCAATCGCCAATCGATCTTCGGCGAAGCGTCGAGGTCCGGACTTTCGCGCGGGATCAGATTGCGGATGAGAGCGACGGCCTGGGGGTCGATCGCCCCTCGCCGATCATGGGCGGAACAAAGAGCGCCCCGGAATCCGAGAACATCGGGGCGCACAAGCAACAGTCGCGGAACGTCAGGCGCTTCGAGCGAGCCCGCCAGGCCGCTCATCAGTTGGAGATCGCGGCACTGCGAACAGAAATCGTTCAGCCGCACGACATCGAGATGCGCGATGAGGCGGCCGCGGGACTTGTCCCGCGTGTCGAGCATCGCGCCCTTAAATCCGAGCGCCACAAGTCTGGCGAGAAGAGCGAAGTCGGGCTCCTGGTCCGCGAACATCATGCCAACCAGGCCGACTTCGTTCGCGAGCCGCTTCAAGGAAGCCTCGAGTCGATCGAGCGTCGGTCCGTCCACAGCGAGCTTGACGTAGTTGACGCCCTCGGCCGCGATCGCCCGGACGTTCGCGAGCAACACTTCTTCCACGTAGGGCGGATCGCCGAGCGCCGCGCTGATCTCGCATCGTCCCGCGATTCGGGCTCGCGCCTCGCGTATGGTATCGAGCGGAACGGCTCCGAGGGCGCCGCGCCGCGGGTCCTTCAGGTCGATGACGTCGGCCCCGAGTTGGAGCGCGACGTTGGCCTCATCGGCATCGACGACGCTGGCCAGCATGCGGGTCATAGGGCTAGATCCCAAACCATACCTCCGCCAATACTCCTCTCTCGCCTGCTCGTGAAGAACCGCGGGTTTGAGACGGCGGCGGTGGGGCGAGGCGGCTTGATTGGCGGCACAGTCAATCCTATCTTGGACCTCAAAGGGAAACAGCAATGCACGCACGCCGCGCCGTCATCGTGATTGCGATTGTGATTGCGTCGGCGGTTCGGGCAGCGGCTCAAGCGGGCGTAAAGACCGATCCGGATTGGCCCTGTCAACAGATCAAGACGCCGACCTTTTCGCTTGCTTCCGTCTGGGCCGGGCCCAAGCTCGATCTGAACTCTCAGAGTTGGCGCAATGAAAGCGACGTCGCCGATCTGGCCGCCAAAATGGCGCAGCGGCGTGTTCCGATCGCTGACGTCGAGTCGGCGATCACGGACTTGAAGGCCAAGGCCGGCCCCGACGCGGACGCTAAGGTTTTGAGCTCTTTCGCGGCAGCCTTCGAGGATTTGTCGCAGCAACGCTCCCAGATTATCGATGGGCTCGTTCGGTTCGGCCGCAAGCAGCGGGCTCTGGCTGATCGTATCCGCGCAGAGAACGAGGCGGTTCAAGAATCTGCGGACCAGAACCATGACGGCCAGGCGGCGCCCAGCGGCGACAGTCAAGAACGTCTGCAATGGGACATCCGCGTTTTCGACGAACGCCGTCAGACCATCGGTTACGTCTGCGAGACGCCGACTTTGATCGAACAGCGCATCGGCGAGATCGCTCGCTCGGTCCAAAAGGTTCTGTGACCGCCGGCCTCGCGCTTCGGCGCGAGCTGAAACCGGCAGATCGCGTCCGGCAGTGTGGAGCTTTTCGGCCACTGGCCGGCGGTCGGTTTCGATGGCGCCGACTTTGGTCACTTTGTCGGGTTCCCGGCCCCAATCAATTTTGCGTCAAAATGCGCCGGGGCCGGAGACATTTCGATTCAGCTCTCCCGAGCAACGCATCAGTGCGAGATCGGCTGGTCGTTCTCGTCGAGCAAGGGAACGCCATAGGACCGCAATATGGTTTGGATTTCGCCCTGATTCTCGGAAATCAGCTTATTGAGGTCGCGCTTCCAGTTCTGATCGGAATGTCGCACCCCCATCACGATTCGATAGGCCATATGGGGACCGCCCTGTTCTTTCAGAAGCGGGACGACCGCGGTCGGGGTCTTGGCCTTCATCGCGTAATAGCCCGCGATCGGACCCCAGAGCAGGGCGACGTCAATCTCGCCGCGGTCGAGGTCATCCATCATCTCATGCGTCGGCGAATCGTACCGCGTGTCGACGACCAGCGCATAGGACTTGATCTGGCCAAGCAGTCCGTCGGCGGCAAGGAAGCTCGCAGGCGGGGTGCCCGCGACGACGCCAATCTTCGCCGTTTTCAGGCGTGGATCGTTGAGCGATTCGAGCCCCTTCAAGGGGCCGTCCTCGCGATATGCGGCGACGTAGCTTGTTCGATAGTAAGGACTGGTCGGCTGAACGATGTCGTCTCCTTGAGCAATTCCCAACACGACGTCGCACCGATGGGCGTTGAGCGTGTTGCGGATGAACCCAGTCGCGTCCGGATAGAATGTGTAGGCGACCGACTTGCCAAGCTTACGCGCGAAAAGTTCGGCGATCTTGTTTTCAAATCCTTCGCCGGCTTCGTTGGAAAAAGGGAGATTGCGGGGATCCGCGCAGGCGCGAAACACATGCGGGTCGATCAGTTCGAGCGCGCCGGCCGCTTGTGGCCCCTCCTGGGCGTCGACCGGCGCGAAGCCCCACGCCAAAAGCGAAAAGAATCCCGCAAGGACCGAACCACAAATCAGACGCATCATCAGCTTCCGCCCATACACTTGTCTTCCGCCGGGCCGAAGGCGTCAGGTTTCGGAGCGTGCTCCATCGGCCGTCCACGGGGGACCGAGTTCGTCGAGCGCGCGCGCAGATAGACGTAAATGTCGTTTAGGTAGCACATGACATTCTTATCCTCAGCGAAGGCGGGCATTACCTTCTCCTGGCCGCCGCCGAGATCCTGCTTGCCGCCCACGACCGTGCCGTAAAACTCCGCATAACCCAGCGTCTTGAGCGAATCCGCGAGCGCCGGGGCGTAGCTCGACCCTTCCCCGTCCGGGCCGTGACAACGCAGGCACTCGGAGGTGTACCGGCGGTAGCCCGAATAGGTGTACCAGTCGACGGTTCCGTTCGGTCCGATCTTATAGGTCGGGTCGCCGTTCTTGTCCTTCCAAAGACCATCGTCATCCGTCACCGCGGCTGGATTTCCGGGCGGATCGGCGAGCGCCGCCAGTGGGACGATCGAAGCGAGCGCGACCCCGAGGCCGAGCAGGAGTCTAAAAGTCGTCACGTCTGTTTCTCAACTGAACTTGGAGCCAACAAAGAGCCCGGCGCGCGCTTTTCCAGCATGCGCCGGGCCCCGCTATCCCGTGTGGACTCGTTCAGCCGCTCAATCGCTCGGGAGCGCGAACACGGTCAGTGTTCCTCCGAGCGCGGTGTAGTTCGACAGCGCCGCATAGCCGCCGACCGCACCGAGACCGTCAGTCGGCTTGGTAAGCCCGGCCGCGAGGCCGATGCCCGCCCAACCGCCGACGCCCGACAGGACCGCCACATACTGGCGACCGCCGTGCTCGTAGGTCATGACGTTGCCGATGATGCCCGACGAAGTTTTGAACCGGTACAGCTCCTTGCCGGTCTTGGCGTCGACCGCCTTGAGATAGCCTTCCAGCGTACCGTAGAAGACGACGCCGCCGGCGGTCGCGAGAGCGCCCGACCAAACCGAGAACTGCTCGGGATCGGACCAGGCGATCTTGCCAGTCTTGCCGTCCCACGCGATGAAGTTGCCCATGTTGCTGTCGCCCGCAGGCGGATACATCGACAATGTCGCGCCGACATAAGGCTGACCGGCGGTGTAGCTGACCTTGAACGGCTCGTAATCCATGCAGACGTGGTTGGTCGGCACGTAGAAGAGCTCCGTCTCGCGGCGAATAGGCCGCAGGCTGCTCGTCCTTGGAGCCAACGCCGCGGGGCAGATGCCCTTGGAGTTGACGTCCTCGCCGTTGGCCTCGGTCGACATCGCCTTGACGCGGATCGGGCGCCCGTAGTCCGGCGAAGACTTGTCCATGTTTATGCCGGTGGCCCAGTTCACCTTCGGGATCGAACTTGTTGGCGACCAGCAGTTCGCCGGTGACGCGATCGAGCGTATAGCCGAAGCCGTTGCGGTCGAAATGGGTCAGGAGCTTGCGATCCTTGCCGTCGATCTTCTGGTCGGTAAGGATCATCTCGTTGACGCCGTCGTAATCCCACTCGTCGTGGGGCGTCATCTGATAGACCCATTTGGCCTGGCCGGTGTCGACGTCGCGCGCCCAGATGGTCATCGACCACTTGTTGTCGCCGGGCCGCTGTTTTGGATTCCAGGTCGAGGGATTGCCGGAGCCATAATACATCAGATTGAGTTCGGGATCGTACGAGAACCAACCCCAGGTGTCGCCGCCGCCGATCTTCCACTCATCGCCTTGCCAAGTCTTGAGGCTGGAATCCTTGCCAACCGGCTTGCCGAGCGCCGTGGTCTTTTCGGGATCGACGAGCAGATCGGAATCCGGGCCTTCCGAATAGGCGCGCCACGCGAGCTTGCCATCCTTGATATTGTAAGCGCTGACCCAGCCGCGAACGCCGAACTCGCCGCCGGAAACCCCGATGAAGACCTTATCCTTGAAGACGAACGGAGCGTCTGTGCCGGTTGCGCCCTTCGAGGGATCGCCGTCCTTCACCGACCAGGCGACCGCGCCGGTCTTTGCGTCGAGCGCGACCAGCGTCGTATCCGCCTGATGGAGGAAGATCTTGCCGTCGGCGTAGGAGAGGCCGCGGTTGACCGTGTCGCAACACATCACCGGGATGACGTCCGGGTCCTGCTTGGGCTCGTATTTCCAGAGAATCTTGCCGTCGTTGTTGAGGTCGAGCGCAAAGACGGTGTTCGGGAAAGGCGCATGAACGTACATCACGTCGCCGATAACCAGCGGCGCGCCTTCGTGGCCGCGCAAGACACCGGTCGAGAACGTCCAAGTCGGCGCCAGCTTGTGGACGTTCTCGGTATTGATCTGCTTGAGTTGCGAATAGCCGGTATTCGCGAAATCGGCGCGCGGCATGACCCATTGGTTGGGGTCGGCGGCCATTTTCGCCAATTCGTCATTGGCGACAGCGTAGCCCGCGGTAAACAAGCCCGCGGCGCCGAAGCAGCTTGCAAGCAATAGTTTGCGCATTCGTTCCTCCCAGTGCAGCATCAACGTCCGAGCAAAGCTCGCTAGACGCGACATGCGCCAACCTCGCCTTGCAGCGACATTCTCAGTTGGGACGGCGTCGACAGCGTGTCACGACAGGGCGAAACGAGCGTATCCCTCTCAGGGGAATCTCGCCTTGCCTCCGATAAGGTGCCGGGCTCCCGTTCCCCGACACTCGTGCAGCCGATGCCAACAAAAACTCTATGCCGATCGAATATTCAGCGCAAGTCTAAACCTAAGCAATTGTCACTATGACGTCATAGGCAGGACCAATACTACTGCGTGAACAGAGTAAACCTTATTTTAATGTGCATGAGGCCATCGGTATTCTCGCCGCGACTGGCGCATGATCACGGAATTGTGATGGATACCGATAACTGCCCTGGCGCCGGCGGCCGATCCGATGGCCTTCTATACTCGGGTCAGAAGCAGCGAACTTCGGCCTCCGCCTGAGCGCGCCTAAGTTCGGCCAGCGCATCGCGCGCGACGGCGGCATTGCGAAACATTGTGCCGATCTGCCCTCGCGCCTGGTCCATCGATGCGACCGTCTCGCCGGCCACGTAGGCGTCATACGGAAGAAGCGAGGCGATGACGTCGATCGAGCAGGAGCATTGACCCAGCGCCTCTCGGGAGTCCCCATTGACCTTCATGCACGCGAAAACGTATTCGGCGCGCGCAGACGTCGGGTAATCGTTGGACGGCGCGCTCGCCGCAAGAACGTCGCCCGCGCTGGCGGCGTAGGCGCCGACGGCAGACCAGGAATAATGACAGGGCGGTCAAGCGCATGAGTGGCTCTCCCTAGGCGCCAATCGATCGTCTCTGACTACTGCCGGGTCGGCGGAGCGCTCGCCGGTTCGGAGCTTTCAAGCCGGCCGGCGGCGAGCGCCCGGGCGGCGAGCAATGCAACGGCGGCCGCGGGCGCGCAATGCGATGCTTCCGCCGGCGCGGCGATCAGCGAGGAAAATCCGACGCACGGTCTTCGGATGCGGCGAGCGACCTCGGCCACGACTCCTTCGCCAATTCCAGCGGCGACGACTGGGGCAGAGATCGGAACATCGCTGCGCGACAGCCGCAGGAAGGCCGCGTCGGCGATTGCGCGGATTTGGGCTTCCGCGAACCAGGCCGCGAGACCGTCCCATACAGGCGCGTGGGCGTCGTCCGCTTCGTGTCCGATCATCCTCGCGAGGCGCGCGCGAGAGGCCGCGACGGTTTTCTCGCGACCGTCGGCGGTGGGCATTTTGTCTGCACCCTCGGGCAAGTCGCCGAGGATGCGATGCACGTCAGCGCTGCTGGCGAAATATTCGTTCATCAGCGGCGTCCAAGCGCCATTGAACGGCGCTCTCGAGGCCAAAGCCATCACGAAGCTGCGCGTCATTCCGGTATAGACCAGTTCACCCGAGGCAAGCCGCTCGGCGTCGCTATAGCCGAGCGACGCGACGCGGCCGGCGACGATCGGAATAAGGTCGGCTGTCGTCGAGCCGATGTCGATGAACAATGCGTCTCGCAGCTCGAGCGCCAGAAACGCGGCGGTCGCGTGCCAATTCGCCGAGGCGATGTCTTCCGCGTGCAACGCCGCCTCGTCGAGTCCGACGAAGCCGGCGCGGCCGCCATAGAGGCTCGATCCAGGAGGCGGGAGATGACGGGCGGCGATCGCAGCGAGCCCCGCGACGCCCTCTCGTCGCGACGGAAAGGCGTCGCACAACTCGCCGGTCATGGTAATCGCGTGATGGCTGGCGTCTCCGAGCTCGGCATGGAGGGCGTCGAACGCGGTCTCGAGGCTGTCGAGCCCTAACCAGAGCGGCGTCGCCGCCTGAACCGCGGCTTCGACACGCCCATCCCTTACGCGCGCCGCTTTGAGATGCGCTCCACCGATGTCCCAACCAATGATGACGCTCACGGTTTCACCAAATCCTCAGGCGACGCTAAGTCGGAACAAAGCGGAGGGTCAAGCGCGTCGTGTCGACCGACTCCCGCGTTTGCAAGCGAGCCCGTTGCGCGGCGGGAGGGATCCGACCAGAATGATTTGGGATGATCGCACTCGTCGCGAAACGTGGAATGCACTCGAGGATCGAACAAGAAAGGCAAGACGGCGCCGATGAACTCGCCTATGGCTGAATTCGCCAGTAGAATTTGCGCCTGTGCGCACGCATTCGGTTGCGCGGATTCTGCGCTTGAGGCGCCCGGCCGGCTCGTCGCGGGCGCCGCTTGCGATTGTCAAGATCGGCGGCAGTCACATTGGCGGGCCGCACATCAAGCCCTGGCTGGCGGCGATCGCGGATGAGGCGGGCGCGATTGTGATCGTGCCGGGCGGGGGGCCCTTCGCGGAGGCGGTGCGATCAGCTCAGGCCTCGATGGGCTATGACGACGGCGCCGCGCATGGCATGGCGCTCATGGCGATGGCTCAATTCGGCCGCGCGCTGCAGAACCTTAATTCCGCTCTGAGGCTGACCGCGTCGCGGTCGGCGATCTGGCGGGCGCTTAAGGACGGCAAGGTTCCAGTGTGGTCGCCGGAACCGATGGCGCGCGCCGCAGCTCTGCCGGAAACCTGGGCGCTGACCTCCGACAGTCTCTCCGCCTGGCTCGCTGGCGAGCTGGGCGCGCTCCATCTTCTGCTTATCAAGCACGGCCGCTACGACGGCCCCGCCGTCGATGTTCGCCGCCTCGTGGCCGAGGGCGTCGTCGATTCCCTGTTCCCGCGCTATCTTAAGCAGAGCGGCGTTCGCGCCTGGCTCGTGGCGCCGACCGAGAGCGCGAGACTCGCGGAAGGGTTGCGGCGCCCCATATTTCCTGAAATCGTAGAGAGTGACGAGACGATCTGAAATCGCGCTCGACAGCCAAATGACCAAACGCCAAAAGCCGCGCTGGGGATGGGCGCTCACCGGATCGGGCCATTTCCTGAAGGAAAGTCTCGCTCTGATCCGCGAACTCGAGCAGGTCGACATCTTCGTCAGCAAAGCGGGAGGCGAAGTGCTGCGCATGTATAAGCAGGATCTCGCATTGCCGCGCGCCACCCGCATCTATCGCGACTCGTCGGCGAGTTCGGTGGTGGTCGGACAATTCTACTACGGGCTGTACCACACGTTGATCGTTGCTCCTGCGACATCAAACGCGGTCGCGAAATTCGTCTACGGGATTTCCGACGACCTCGTCACCAATGTGTTTGCCCAGGGCGGCAAGTGCCGGATACCGGTTATTGTCTTCGCCTGCGACACGGCGCCGGAGCTCGAGACCGAAGCGCCGAAAGGGATGGTGAAAGTCTTTCCGCGCCCGATCGATCTGGAGAATCGCGAGCGTCTGGGACGTTTCCCGGGCGCGACGACGGTCGACTCCCTGGCCGAGCTTCGCGAGGCAATCGCACGCCGGCGCGGCGAAATCGCCGCATGACGGAGCGCATTCTCTTCTTGACCGGCCATTACGCCCGGGACCGCCTCGAGAAGGTCTTGCAGAGCATGGCGCCGACGGCGTTCGAATGGTCGATCCTCGACGTGGGGGTAAAAGTTGCGGCGCTGATGACCGAACCCATCCTGATGCGCAGGCTGCCACGTCCGCTCAAGGCCGATCGTGTGGTCGTCCCGGGCCGCTGCCGCGCCGACCTCGCGCGGCTGACGAAGGAGTTCGACCGACCTTTCCAGCGTGGACCCGACGAACTCAAGGACTTGCCGGAATTCTTCGGCAAAGCGGGCGCCCCTGTCGACCTGTCGCGGCATTCGCTCCGAATCTTCGCCGAGATTGTCGATGCTTCGCAGATCAGCCTCGAAGCGATTGTCGCCCGCGCCGAAATCTTGCGCGCCGAGGGCGCCGACGTCATCGATCTCGGTTGCCTCCCGGACACGCCGTTTCCCCATCTCGAGGAGACAGTGCGAGAATTGAAGGGGAGGGGATTGGCGGTGAGCGTCGATTCTGCCGACCCAGACGAACTTCGCCGGGGCGGAATCGCCGGCGCCGATTATCTCCTCAGCCTCACCGAAGGCAATCTCGCGATCGCCGAAGAGACTGGCGCACGTCCGGTATTGATTCCGTCCCAGCATGGCGATCTCGCCTCGCTTTATCGCGCCGCCGAGGACGCCCAGAAGCGAGGCTTGAGCGCTATCCTCGATGCGGTTATCGATCCGATCCATTTCGGCTTTGCCGAGTCGCTCTCGCGCTATCGCGAGGTGCGCGCGCGGCTCCCCGAGGCGGAAATGATGATGGGCACGGGCAACCTGACGGAATTGACCGACGCCGACTCCGTCGGCGTCACGGCGTTGCTGCTCGGAATCTGTTCGGAACTCAGCATCGCCAATGTGCTCACTGTCCATGTGAGCCCGCACACGCGCCGCACGATTCAAGAGCACGACGCGGCGCGCCGGATCATGCACGCGGCGGCGGCGGACCATAGCCTGCCGAGAGGCTATGGGCGCGCGTTGTTGCAGGTCCACGACCCGAAGCCGTTTCCGTATTCGAGTGCCGAGATCGCTGAGAGTTCGGCGCAAGTGAAGGATGACAACTACCGGATAGAGGCGGCTGAGGATGGAATTCACGTCTACAACCGCGCCGGCCATTTTGTCGCTCAAGACGCTCTTGCGCTGTTCGATAAACTCGGAGTCGAAACCGATGGCGCGCACGCATTTTATCTCGGCGCGGAGTTGACGAAGGCCGAAATCGCGTTTCAGCTTGGCAAACGCTACGCGCAGGACGAGCCGCTGGATTGGGGTTGCGCGGTCGATCGCCGCGCCGAGGACAGGACCAGGCTGAGCGAGGCCGGCCACACGCTGCGCTCGCGTACGGCAAACGAGTGACTCGATGCCGCTGATCCGCGAGGCGATCGTCACAACGGTCAACGCGCACGGTGAGCCCCACTTGGCGCCTCTTGGGCTGATCGCCGACGGCGAGGGATGGATTCTGGCGCCGTTTCACCCTTCAACGACCCTCGATAATCTGCGCCAGGCGCCGTTCGCCGTCGCCAACTTTACCGACGACGTGCGCGTTTTTGCCGGATGCCTCACGGGTCGCCGCGACTGGCCGCTGGCGCCGGCGGCGGTTGTCGCCGCGCCGCGCTTGGCGACGACGCTTTCGCATCTCGAACTGGTTGTCGTTGAGGTGCGCGAACATGAGCTAAGGCCACGTTTCCTTTGCCGCGTCGCTCATCGTGCGTCACACGCGCCATTTCAGGGCTTCAATCGCGGGCAGGCGGCTGTGATCGAGGCCGCCATCCTGATAAGCCGCTTGCAGCTGCTGTCGCGGGCAGAGGTCGAAGCTGAACTGGCGCGTCTTGAGGTCATCGTCGGAAAGACGGCTGGCCCCGCGGAGGCCGAAGCCTGGGGTTGGCTCAAAGATAGGGCCGCGCAGTTTTTCGCCGCCGGCCCGACGGGGGAGGGATTTGCAGGCAATTCCGGTCGTTGACCTCATGGATGGCAAAGTCGTGCGCGCGCGGATGGGCGATCGCGCGTCCTACCGGCCGATCGATTCCGTGCTTTCGCGGACAAGCGAGGTTGTTGACGTCGTGCGCGGCCTTCTCGCGCTCTATCCGTTTCCGATACTTTATGTCGCCGATCTCGACGCAATTCAGCGCAAAGGAGACAGTTTGCCGGCGCTGCGCCGCATTCGCAGCGAGTTCCCTGCGTTGCACATGTGGATCGACAATGGCGCCGCGGATATCGAAGCCCTTGACGCTATTATTCGCGCCAATCTCGGCGCGCCGGTCATCGGCAGTGAATCGCAACGGGATGGCGCGCTGATCGCGCGGCATGAGGACTCGAGCCGGATCGTGCTGTCGCTGGATTTCCGAGGCGACGCCTTTCAGGGTCCATCGGAGATCCTGGCCGAACCCGGCCTCTGGCCGCGGCGGGTCATCGCGATGACGCTCGCTCGCGTTGGCAGCGGTGCGGGACCCGACTTGACGAGGCTCGCCGCGATCCGATCGGTCGCCGGTGGGCGTGAACTCTACGCCGCGGGCGGCGTGCGCGACGCCGCCGATCTCTTCGCGCTCAAACGCGCCGGCGCCGCCGGCGCCCTGATCGCGACCGCGCTGCACGACGGGCGGCTTGGCCGGGCCGATCTGGAAGCGATTTAGATTCGTTGCGCGCCGGCGATTAAATCTTCTTCCCATCCGGCCCGAACTGCTTGAGGTACGCGATGACATTGGCGATGTCCTGGTCCGACTTCAGGCCGGGAAAAACCATCTTGGTTCCGGGAACCTTTGCTTTGGGATCCCTCAGATATTCCTTGAGGGTCGGCTCGTCCCAAGTGATGCCCGAATTCTTGTTCGCCTCGGAGTAATGATAGCCGGGATATGTGCCGGCCGGTCGGCCGACCACGCCGTTGAGGACGGGCCCGACCAAGTTCTTGGCGCCCTCGCCGATCTGGTGGCATACCTTGCAAATGGCGAAGACCTTCTCGCCGGCCGCGGCGTCCTGCGCGGCCGCGGCGCCCATCGAGGCAACGAGCGCTGCTCCTGCAATCGAAACACCAAATAGCTTCACGTTCTCCTCCCGGTTTTCGTAGCACGCGACGCGGCCTAGCGGCGGAGAAGCTGTCGCGCGAGGCCGATGAATTAGCAACAGGCGCCGCTGAGGAATAGAGGCAAAGCGCAGAAGCCTGACTCTACCGCTCCGCGCTACAGCAGCCGACGCGTCCTCTAAAATAGACTTTATTATCTTCGGCGTTCGACACATTCGATCAGAGACTGCAAAGGCTCTATTTGGCGAGGTCGATGAGGCAAATGCCGAAAGCAGATGACGCGCCCCGAGAAGGGTGCTAGTTACATGGCCGTGGGATCGGAATGACCCCGCAAGGAGAGAAACTCGAGGAGTTCGGCTCATGACCTGGAATATTCCTGTCGTCATCGAAGTTTGCGCAGGCATGGAAGTTACCGCTTATCTGTCGGCGCAGATGTGAACGCCCGCGGGTCTGTCCGCCGCTAAACGGCGGATCAACGTGGAGAGAAGCCGGCAAGCGAGCGTCAGATCGGGCGTCTGTTCTCTTGGGAGCAGAAAATCTCTTGGGAGCGGAAATTCGCCAATTGTCCTCGGCTGCTGACGGGCGGCTCTAGGGACCTGATCTGAGCCGAAGGCCGGGCGTTCTCCACGCTGTCGAGTCCAGCTATCCCGGGTGTCCTCCCACCGGCGATGAACGCCTCGATAGACCTGCTGAGATGTTTCTGATGGCCGCGCGTACGAGGCGCGCGATGCGTCGGACGGAGCCCGTGCAAAATCGGCGTCTCAAGGCGAGACGGCCGTATCCCCACTGAAGTATCCGAAGGGACGAGTTGCGGGGCTGACGGAGCCTGTTGCGCACCGGAGCGCGCCTGCGCTCGGCCATCAAAGCGACGATATTGCGAGGACATCGTGCGTCCAGCCGTCAGGGAGGTCTATCTTCGATGAAACAGGATTTGCCCGCGGCATGTTCGCCTTTCTATTGAGGCTTGCGGGCCTGCTCGCGGTGTCCGCGGCGCTCGCCCAGCCTGCCTACGCCGATCCGCTCGCGGTCAAGGTCGGCGTCATCTACGAGGCGCGTTCTCGCGAGACGATCTCCATCCTCGATATCCCTCCCGCAGACGACTTCGTCGCCGGCGCGCGCATGGCGATGGACGACAACAACACAACCGGCCGGTTCCTCGATCAATCCTTCTCGGTCGTCGACGCCAGGCTCGCCCCAGGCGAAGATCCGATCGCACCCCTGACCGGGATGCTCGCCGACGGCGTGCGTCTTTTCATCGTCGATCTTCCGCCCGCCGAGCTTCTCGCAGTCGCCGACGCGGCGCGCTCCTCTGGCGCGCTGGTGTTCAACGCGGGCGCGCCCGACGACCGCCTGCGCGAGGAGGACTGTCGAGCCAACGTCATCCACACCGCGCCGACGCGCTCGATGCTGACCGACGGGCTCGCGCAATATCTGATCTGGAAGCAGTGGAGACGTTGGCTGCTGGTGGTCGGATCGCATCCGGACGACAAGCTGCTGGGGGAGGCTTACGAGCGGTCGGCCAAGAAATTCGGCGCGAAAATCGTCGCCGAGCTCGTTTACGAGGACACCGGCGGCGGCCGGCGCTCTGACTCGGGCAGCGTGCAGGTCCAGCGTCAGATGCCGGTCTTTACCCAAAACGCGCCCGATTACGATGTGCTCGTGGCAGCCGACGAAAGCGAAGTTTTCGCCGGCTATCTGCCTTATCGCACCTGGAGTCCCCGACCTGTCGCCGGCTCGGCGGGTTTGCGGCCGACAAGCTGGGACCCATCGCACGAGCTCTGGGGCGCGGCTCAGTTGCAGAACCGTTTCCAGCGCCTGTTCAAGCGCGGGATGAATGCCGGCGACAACCAGGCCTGGGTGGCCATGCGCATGATCGGCGACGCCGTCGCGCACAGCGGTTCAGCCGATCCCAAGACGATTCACGACGTCCTGCTGTCGCCCGACTTCTCTCTCGCTGCATTCAAGGGCGAGAAGCTCACGCTGCGCGACTGGAACCAGCAGCTGCGTCAGCCCATCCTGCTGACCGACGGCCGCGGCACGGTCTCGGTTTCGCCACAGGAAGGCTTTCTGCATCAGACGTCCGAACTCGACACGCTCGGCTTTGACCGGCCGGAGACCAAATGCAAACTCCATTGAGACGCTCGGCATTGAAGCGCTTGGGCCGCGCCGCCGGAGCGCTGGGCGTTTTGGCGGGCCTTGGCGCCTATTCCGGTCCTGCGTACCCGACGACCGCCTATGTCACCAATGAGAAGGGCAATTCGATATCGGTCATTGACGTCGACAAGCTTGAGGTCACGCGCACCGTCAAGACCGGCCAGAGGCCGCGCGGCATCGCGCTCAGCAAGGACGATGCGCTGATGTTCGTTTGCCTCGGCGACGACGACACCATCGCCATTATCGACACCAAGACGCTGAAAGAGGTCGGCGAACTGCCGTCAGGCCCCGATCCCGAGCAATTGCGCGTGAGCCGGGACGGGAAATTGATTTTCGTCGCCAACGAAAACGATGCGCTTCTAACCGCAATCGACATCGCGACACGCAAGGTGGTCAGCGAATTTCCGGTCGGCGTCGAACCCGAAGGCGTGGCGGTCAGCCCCGACGATTCGATCGTCGTCAACACCTCCGAAACCACCAGCATGGCCCACCTTATCGACTGGCGGAACAAGAAGATCGTGGCCAACATTCTTGTCGACCCACGACCGCGCTATGCAGAGTACGACAAGGACGGGTCGGAGCTGTGGGTGTCCTCGGAAGTTGGCGGAACCGTCAGCATCATCGATCCCGTCAAGCACGTGGTCACGCACAAGATCACGTTCGACGTGCCTGGACTGGCAAAGGAGCTGATCCAGCCGGTCGGCGTTCGCTTCAGCGCCGACGGCAAGCTCGCATTCGTCGCCATGGGTCCCGCCAATCGCGTTGCGGTCATCGACGCCGCGACCAAGCAGGTGATCAAATACCTGCTTGTCGGCCAGCGCGTCTGGCAACTGGGGCTCACGCCGGACGGCAAGTATCTTTTGACGACCAATGGCGTTTCGAATGACGTATCGGTCATCGACGTGGCCGCGCTGAAGGTGATCAAATCGATTCCGGTCGGTTCGTTTCCTTGGGGCGTCGCGATCTCAAAGCAATGACCGCGGTCGCCGCCGCGCCGACGACGACGAGCGTCAGCGCGCTCTCGGTCGACAATGTGTCGCATGCCTATGGAGCGCGGATCGCGCTGGCCGAGGTAAGCTTCGACGTAGCGCCGGGCAGTTTCACGGTGCTCCTGGGCTTGAACGGCGCGGGCAAGAGTACGCTGTTCTCGGTGATCACCCACCTTTATGTGAGTCGATCGGGATCGGTGCGAATCTTCGGCCGCGATGTTGCGCGCGAGAGCGGCGCGGCGCTTTCGGCTCTTGGCGTCGTATTTCAACAGCGCACTCTCGACCCGGATCTCAGCGTCGCGCAGAATCTTGCCTATCACGGCGCCTTGCATGGCATTGGCCGGCGCGAAACGCGCGCGCGACAGGCGACCCAGCTCGCTCGTGTCGGGCTCGCCGACCGTGCGGGCGACAAAGTGCGCTTCCTCTCCGGCGGTCAGATGCGGCGGGTCGAGATCGCGCGCGCGCTTCTGCATCGGCCGCGCATGCTGCTGCTCGACGAGCCGACGGCGGGGCTCGACATCAAGGCGCGCGCCGGGATTCTCGAGGTCGTGCGGGGTCTCGTCGCCGTCGAAGGGATCGGCGTCCTTTGGGCGACGCATCTCGTTGACGAGATTCGCGACGACGATCACGTGATCGTGCTGCATCGGGGCCGTGTGCTCGCTGATGGCCCATCGGGCTCCATCGTCAGCACGGCGGGCGCACGTTCGGTCGGCGAGGCGTTCACGTCATTGACCGGGGGCGGCGGGGAAGGGGGGGAATGGTGAGCCAGGCCGCCCTTGAGAGCGAGCGGCCGTTCGGCTGGAAGGAGCGCCTGATCTGCCTCTATGGGATCGTGTGGCGCGAGAGCCTGCGGTTCCTGCACCAGCGCGAGCGCTTCATCTCGGCGCTGGTGCGGCCGATGGTCTGGCTGTTCATCTTCGCCGCGGGATTTCGCCAGACGCTCGGGGTCTCGATCATGCCCCCGTACGACACCTATGTTTTGTACGAGGTCTACATCACGCCGGGGCTGATCGCGATGATCCAGCTCTTCAACGGCATGCAATCCTCGCTGTCGATGGTCTACGACCGCGAAATGGGCAGCATGCGCATGCTGCTGGTCAGTCCGGCGCCGCGCTGGTTTCTTCTGACCTCGAAGCTGATCGCCGGCGTCGCCGTTTCGATTCTTCAGGTCTATGCCTTTCTTGTCGTCGCCTATTTCTGGGAGATCGAGCCGCCGACCTGGTGGGGCTATCTGACGGTGCTGCCGGCGCTGGCGCTGTCCGGTCTGATGCTCGGCTCCCTCGGGATGCTGTTGTCGTCGCTCATCAAGCAGCTCGAGAACTTCGCGGGGGTGATGAACTTCGTCATCTTCCCGATGTTCTTCGCCTCCTCCGCCCTCTATCCGCTGTGGCGGGTGCAGGAGGGAAGCCCGTGGCTCGCGACCGTCTGCCGGCTCAATCCCTTCACCTATTCGGTCGAGCTGATCCGCTTCGCCTTCTATCAGCAGATCAATTGGCTCGCGCTCGGCGTTGTCGCGGGCTGCACGGCGGCGTTCCTCGGGGGCGCGGTGATCGCCTATGATCCGGCGCGCGGCATGCTGATGCGGCGCGGCGGATGATGCGCGGCGGAGACCAGGGAATGCTCATGATCAAACGCATCCTCGTCGCCGGCTTCGCGCTCGCGGTTGGCGCTTGTCTCGCCTCCAGCGCCGAAGCCGCCGACCGATTGCGCATTGCGATCCAGAAGACCGGAACGGCCGCCTGGGAGATCGAACTCATCAAGGCGCGCGGCCTCGACAAGGCAGCAAATATCGACCTCGATATTATCGAGCTTGCGTCCACCGAAGCGGCCAAGGTCGCGCTGGTGGGCGGCGCCGCCGACATGGTGGTCGGGGACTGGCTCTGGGCGGCGCGCGAACGAGCGCTCGGCGACAAGCTTCTGTTCACGCCCTATTCGACCGCTTTGGGCGCGGTAATGGCGCCGAAAGACTCGCCGGTCCATGCGGTCGCCGACCTTGCCGGCCGGTCGATCGAAGTCGCCGGCGGGCCGCTCGACAAGAGCTGGCTCATGTTGCGTGCGGCGGGGCTCGGCGAGGGCCATGACCTCACCAGGGACGCCCGGCCCTCATACGGCGCGCCGCCGCTCATCGCCGAGAAGCTCGCTCAGGGCGAGACGGACACCGCGCTCGAATTCTGGAATTTCGCCGCCGATCTCGAAACGCGCGGCTTTCACCGCGCGATCGACATGGCCGATGTCGAGAAGACGCTCGGCGCGACGGGTCCGGTGGCGATGACCGGCTATATCTTCAGCGAAGGCTTCGCCGCCTCGCACAAGGACCCGCTCAAGCGCTTCTTCGCTGCGACAAACGAGGCGCGCAAGATCCTCGCCGAAGATCCTGGCGCCTGGGCGCCAATCAAGGCGCGGCTGCGCCTGAAGGACGACGCGGCGCTCGCAGTCTACCGCCAGCGCTATCTCGAAGGCGTGCCGAAGCGGACCATCGCCGAAGAGGCTCAGGACGCGAGCATCCTCTACCGCCGGCTGGCTGCGATCGGCGGGAGGGAGCTTGTCGGCGAGGCGAAGGAGCTCGACACTCGCCTCTTTTACGATCCGGCAGCGGGCGAATAACGCGTGGCGCTGCGTCTCATCTCGTTCCTCGCACTCATTGGTCTGTGGCAAGTCGCCGCGCATTTCGGCAATCCGCGGTTGCTCCCGGGCCCGATCGCGGTGTTCGCGACCATGGAGTCCGAGGCCGCGTCAGGCGCGCTGTTCACCGCTCTCGGAATCACGCTCGCGCGCGTTGCGGCGGCATTCCTGCTCGCGATGGCGGCGGGGTCGGCGATCGGCTATGCGATGGGCCGAAGTCCGGTTTTTGACCGCGTGGCCGATCCCTGGGTCATTGTGCTCCTGAATCTGCCTGCGCTCGTCATCATCGTGCTCGCCTACATCTGGGTCGGTCTCAACGAGGCGGCGGCGATCGGCGCGGTAGCGCTGAACAAATTGCCCGTGACCGTGGTCACCATCCGCGAGGGCGTGCGCGCGATCGACACGAGGCTCGACGAAATGGCGCTGGTGTTTGGCTTTTCGCCGGTGAAGCGGTTCGCGCATGTCGTTGCGCCGCAGCTTGCCCCTTATTTCGCCGCCGCGACCCGCGCCGGCTTGTCGCTGGTCTGGAAGATCGTCCTGGTGGTCGAACTCATGGGCCGGCCGAACGGCGTCGGCTTCGAAATCAATACCGCCTTCCAGTTGTTCGACGTCCCCTTGCTGCTCGCCTACGCCTTGCCCTTCACGGCGATCATGCTGATCATCGAAACGCTTATGGTGCAACCCCTTGAACGTCACGTCTCGCGTTGGCGACCACGCGCGGCTTGAAGCGCGGGTCGCGAAAAAATCCTTCCGCGCCGCCTCGGGGAAGAGCGTTCTGGTTCTTGCCGATCTTTCTTTCGCGCTCGAGCAGGGCGAGACCGGCGCGCTGATCGGGCCGTCGGGCTGCGGCAAGTCGACGCTCATGCGCATTCTCGCCGGCATCGACCGCGATTTCGAGGGCTCCGTCCACACGCCCGAGCATGGCCGGGTGGGCATGGTTTTTCAGGAGCCGCGGCTTTTGCCGTGGCGCAGCGTCGAGGACAATGTGCGGCTCGCGGCGCCGACGGCCAGCGAAGCCGAGGTCGCCGCCTTGTTCGACGCGCTCGGCCTCTCCGAGCATCGCACGCACTTTCCCGGCGAGCTCTCGGTCGGGCTCGCGCGGCGCACGGCGCTGGCGCGCGCGTTCGCCGTCGGTCCGACCCTGCTGTTGCTCGACGAGCCGTTCGTTTCGCTCGATGCGCCGCTCGCCAAGCAGCTGCTGGGCGATCTCGCGAAGCTCGTCGAGAGCCGCCGCATGATCACCGTGCTCGTCACCCACGACGTCGACGAGGCGATTGCGCTCGCCGATCGTATCTTCGTGCTCTCGGCGCGACCCGCGCATGTAACCGGCGAGATCCGGGTGCAAAGCCCGCGCGCGGCGATGAACGGCGAGGAAGGCCGAGCGATCGCGGCCAGGATCGAGGCCCTGCGCGAGCAGGGCTGATGGCGTTGGCTCCACCACGTCGTAGCCCTCGAGAGAAGGGCGTGACTCCTCCCCTGCGCGGCCTCGCCGAGCGGGGAAAGAAAAGTCGACAATTTCTTGCCAAGCCGGCCGGGTCATGGTACTGTTTTTCAGAAAACCCTGATCGACCCGGCTCGCGCTTCTCGTTGCTCGACGCGCGACCGGGGTTTTGCGACAGGTTTTGGCGCCTAACGCTTTGAAAAGGCTCGACCGGAGCCAAAGTCGCCGCGGCGCGATTCAGCCTTGCCGCGGGCCCCGGGAAGGCGAGCGACCTAGCCGCTCACTTGTCGTCATATTTGACATAGGCGAACCGCTGGTCGCCGACCGGCGTCCCTTCCAGAGCGCCGCCCTCCTGGCCGGGACGCCAACGACACGACGTCCTCGATTTTGCGCGCGAGCTCGAAGTCCTTGTCCGTGATTCCCTTCGCGCTGTGGGTCTGCAATTTCACTTCGACAAACGCGTAGGAGGCGCGCAGATCAGGATGGTGCCAGGCGGCCTCGGCGAGGTGGCCGACGGCGTTGATCACCATCAGCGTGCCCTTCCAGCTCGCAGTGCGAAAGGTCCGTCTGATCCAGCCGTTTTCATAGCTCCAATGGGGCAGGTCGCGCCGGAGCCGCTCTTCGATCTCATTGAGTTCATAGACGCGTTCCTTCGAAGCTTGGGTCATCGACGGTTCTCCCAAAAACGGAGGCCAATGCGCGGCGGAAATCGTCTTGCTTCATATCACAGCAATGCGTCGACCACCCGTCACTTCGCGAGCGGGCAGCCGCCCTCGCTCAGCGGCCGGAAGGCATTCTCGGGCGGGATCGTCTCGATAAGATCGTAGACGTCATAGCGGCTCTTCGATTGCTCGGGCGCTTTGACCCTGAACACGTACATCGGGTGCGTCGCTCGTCCGTCGCTGCGCACCACGACCCGGCCAAAGAGCGGGTCGTCGATCGGCGACGTCTTCATTTCGGCCAGGACCCGGTCGCCCTCGATCGTTCCGGCCGCTTTGACGGCGCGCAAATAGGCCAGCGTCGCCGAATAGGCCGCGGCCTGGTCTTCGGTCGGCATCTTGCCGCCCATGCGTTCCGCGAATTGTGCGCTGAAGGCGCGCGTCGAATCGTTGAGATCCCAATAGAACGCTTCGGACAGGATGAGGCCTTGCGCAGCCTTGAGTCCGAGCGCGTCGATATCCGTGATCTGCAGGAACAGCGCCGCGAGCCGAGTTTCGGGCCCCACGACTCGGAATTCGGTCGCTTGACGGATTGCGTTGATCGCGTCGGCGCCGGTGTCGGCGAGCGCGATCACTTTGGCGCCCGATGCTTGCGCCTGCAGGAGGTAGGAGCCGAAGTCGGTTGCGCCGAGCGGATGCGATACCGAACCCAGGACCTTGCCGCCCGCCTTGACGATCGCCTCGGTCGCGTCGCGCTGCAGGGCCTTGCCGAGGGCGTATTCGAAGCTGATGAAGTACCAGGTCGACCCACCCATCTGCGTGATCGTCCGGCCTAGAGCCGAGCCGAGGGCCCAGGTGTCGAGAGCCCATTGCACGGTTGTCGGCTCGCAGAATTTTCCCGTCAGGTCGGAGGTGGCCGTAGCGGACGCGAGCATTGCGCGGTTCTTTTCGTGCATGAGGGTGTTGACGGCGAGGCCGACCCCCGAATTCGCGAGATCGACGATCGCGTCGACGCCTTCCTCGTCCACCCATCGTCGCGCGATCGCGACGCCGATGTCGGGCTTGTTCTGATGGTCGGCGGAAATGATCTCGACGCTGAGGCCGCCGGCCTCCTTGGCGAAGTCTTCCGCGGCCAGCTGAGCGCCGACGAGGGACCCTTTGCCAACCTGGTCGGCGAACGGACCGGAGAAGTCGCTCAGGACGCCGATCTTGATCTTGTCGCCCGGAATTTGCGCAAAGCCGGCAGCGGAGAGACCGACTAGCCCTGCGGCCGCGAGCGTCACGGCGAACAGATACCGCAGGAATCTTGCGAACATGAGCGGTCCTCCCCTGTTCGCCCGTCTCACGAACGCGCGATTCGCGCCAGCAGCGATCACAGTCTCGCGAGGCCGCCGACATGGGCGTTTATAATGCGACGGTCCATGGCCCCGGACAAGCGTGACGTGACGACGGCCATGGTCGGGTCAAAGGATTAGATCCACCAAGCCAAGGGATAAGCCGATGACGACTCCAAGAGTCAAAAGCGCTCGTGACCTCGCGGCCGAGGCTCGCTATCGTTGGCGCGGTTACAGCCGAGAGACAGTGCTCTTGCGTGGGTGCGCGCTGCTTGCCGCATTCGGCATCGCGGCGTTCGTGCTGCTGGCGTCCGGCGCCCTTGGCGGCAGCTCAACAGCGGCCGCGCCCGCCCGCAAGACCGTCGCCATGCTCAGCGTCCAATTCCTGAATGACCACGCGGATCTCGAACCGACGACAGGCGTGGAAAGGGCTCGCCTCGCCTCGATCGAACAGCTTTTCAAATCCGAGCTGGAAGCATCGGGTCGATACAGTTTTGTTTCGATACCTTCCGACCTTGCGGCGAAGATTTCGGCCGGGCCGGAGATGGGGAATTGCGGCGGCTGCGAGTTCGACTACGGCGCGCAACTCGGCGCAGATTTGGCCGCGTGGATCACTGTCCAGAAGGTCTCTGATCTTATTCTCAACATCAATGTCTACATGGCCGACATTGCGACGAGGAAAATGACGTTCGTCCGCAGCGTCGATATTCGCGGCAACACCGACGAATCCTGGACCCGCGGCCTCACTTACCTCGTAAAGAACTACCTGCTGGCCAGTCAAAAGTGATCGCGGGAGCGGCCCCGAAAATGGCAGCGATGAGGAAAAGCTTAGAACACGATAGCTCGCGTCGCCTCACGCGCGCGGTGGCGGCGATGGTAGCGTGGTCGCCGTACTCAGCGAGCGACTCGAACGGGCCCGTCGTCGCCACGATCTCCAGTCGATGAGCTCATCCTTTCAGCGCCCCGGCCGTCAAGCCGCTAATGAATTGCCGTTGCAAAACCAGGTAAACGAGGACGACCGGAACGAGGGCGATAATCAGTCCCGAACAGAGCGCGGTATAATCGGTCGAATATTGACCAACCGCCTGAAACACCGCTGACTGCACCGTCTTCTGGCCGGGAGACGTGATGAGCGTGTTGGAAAACATGAACTCGTTCCACGTGTACAACGATTGAATGATGACGACCGTGGCGATGCCTGGGCGGGCCAGCGGCAAGTAGACGTGCGAGAACACCTGAAAGTCGTTGCAGCCATCGATCCGCGCCGCGTCGCCGAGTTCGCGAGGCAGGCTAAGGAAAAAAGTCCGCATCAGGAAAACGGCGAACGCAGTCCCCCCGCCAACGTAGGACAGCGCCAGTCCGGTGAGCGAGTTCAGCAGATGCAACGATTTGAGGAACTGAAACATGGGAATGAGTATGGCTTGGGGCGGGACCATCATCGCCCCGATGAAGATGTAGAAAACGACCTCGCGTCCGGGGAAACGGTACCGCGCGAACGCGTAGGCGGCGGGCGTCGCCAGAATGACGACCAGCGCAACGGTCAGGCTCGTGACATAAACAGAATTGACGAGATGAACCGGAAAGTTCATCGCCACCCATACCCGCGGGAAGTTCTGCCACTTGAGCTCGGTCGGCAGGATCGTATTGAAAACCTCATGCGAGTCCTTCACCGACGTGACGAGCATCCATATCAACGGGAATGCTTCTACGATCGCGATCATCACGAGGATGACGTAGATGAGCGAGCGCGTGAAAGTCACCGGCCAGTGAGCCCGAGCGATCACGCCGCCGGACCTCGGCGCCCATAGCGTTGTCGGATTGCTGGTCATTGCGTTGCCGCCTCAAACTTCGATCTGGAGATCGACATCCCGACGCCGTCCAAGGCGGATTTGAATCATCGAAACCACAATGCTGAGCAACAGGATGACCATCGCGATCGCCGTTGCATAACCGAGCCTTGGATTGGAGGCCCCCATCGCTCCGAAGGCGATGGCGTAGAGGTAAGTGCCGAGCGTCGCGCTGGCATAGTTGGGGCCGCCCGCCGTCATCACCCAGATCTGGTCGAAAACCTTGATGCCGTTGATGGTGTTGAGGACGATCACAATCAGGATCACCGGTCGGATGGTCGGAACTGTGACGTGCAGGAAGCGGCTCCATGCATTGGCGCCGTCCAACTCGGCCGCCTCGTAGAGCTCTGTGGGCACGCCTTGGAGCGCCGCGAAGAAGATGACCAGATAGAAGCCAAGAGACTGCCAAACCGACACGATGATCACGCTCGGCATGACGGTGTCGGCGCCGGCGAGCCATAGCTGGGTAAACCTCCCCAGCCCGACCGCTCGCAGCAAGCCGTTTACTGCGCCAAAATTGGGCTCGAAGAGCATGGCCCAGAGCAGGCCGCTGATGGCCAGCGAAATGATCACCGGCATGAAGTAGAGGGTCCGGAACACCGTGCTCCCGCGGATGCCGGAATTGAGAAGACTGGCGATCAGCAGCGGCAGAATGGTTTGCAGTATCACCGTGCACACAGTGAAGTATGCTGTATGCCACAGCGCCCTGAAGAACGTCTGGTCGTGGGTCAGCGCCAAATAATTGCTGAAGCCGGCCCAACTGGGCGGCGACATGCCGTTCCAGTTCTGCAGGCTCAGCATGACAGCGTCCGCCATTGGCACGGCCATCGTGAGGATCAGCGCCACGGCGGCGGGCGCAATGAAGGATGCCGGAGCAATCAAGGGCCGGAGGCGCGACGAAAAATTCATCGGACGGGCCGCTGTGTCTATCAGGGTTGTTCGAGCCGGGCTGCGTCGCCACAACGGGCGACGCAGTCAAGGTGAGGATTGGTCAGTTGTTCTTGCGCGCGGCCATCACATCCGCCTCGATTTTCTTGGCCCCGTCTTCCGGCGAGACCGTGCCGTCGAGGGTGCTCTCGCAAACATTGGATACGGCATCCCAACTGCCAGGCCCAAAGAGGATGTGATCCGCAGCGTCGGTGCTGATCCATGGGATCATGGTCCGGACCTTCGGATTCTCGATCTGATCGACAGCGCTCGTGAGGGCCGGGAACGACTGCAGGCCCTTTGCGCGCCAGTTGTAGACATCGGGGCGGAAGATATACGCGATGAACTTGAGCGCGAGGTCCTTGTTCGGGTTATTCGCGCTGACCGACCACGCCTCGCCGGCCCCGTCACCGGTGTAGTGGACTCCGTCGGGCGTGACCGCTGGCACCTTGTGGACAGAGTAATTATCGAGCCAATCCTTGGTGCCATCGTGCTGGAAAATGCTCGGGGTCCACGATCCGCCATAGAACATGGCGGCGCGGCCCTGATAGGCCAGCTGATAGCTTTGAGGGTCGTCGATACCGTTGATGCCGGCGGGGAAAACGCCAGACTTGGCAAGGCGTTGCAGCAGTCCGAGCGCATCGATGACGGGCTTCGAATTCCAGCTGAGTCCGGGGGCTGTGTGATCATCAAGCGCGTAGACGTCGCCGCCGTACTGAGCGACGAGCGGCAGGAAGAAGTCCGGACACGTGTTGCGCGTCAGGTTGCCCCAGGCGAGCGGAATATATCCCGCGGCCTTGAACTTGGGTACGTCCGCGATCAACTCGTCCCAGGTATTGGGCACGGTCAAGCCCACTTCCTTCATGATGCGATCGTTGGCGAAGACGCCGAAGTCCTGGGCCATGTCGGCGAGGCCGTAAGGTTTGCCGTCGAAGGTGTATTGGCGAAGCGGTCCTTTGAAGAACTGCGCGAAAAATGCGTCGCCGAATACGTCCTTGAAGTTGACGAGGAGCCCGGCACGGCCGAGTTGCCCCGTCTTGGTGCCGCCATTGAACACGTCGGGCAACGAACCGGAGGCGATCATTGCGGTCAGGGTCGGAAGATACTGGCTGAACGCGACGAAATTGCTCTCGACCTTGACGCCTGGGTTCTCAGCCTCGAATCCGGCGACGGTCTTGTCCCAATACGGGGTCCCGGCGACATAGGCCGGCTGCCAGCTCATCACATGCAGCGTGGTCTCGGCCTGCGCAGTGAAATTCGATGCAGCGAACAACGCTACGGCGGCGGCGACTAGTCTTCTCATGACCTTCTCTCCCTCATTTTCACTCCCAGGTCTGTTCCCCGACCCTCGGGCTCCTAACGTCCACGACATGACCACGAGCGCCGTTTCCCAGCGGCCGCCCGGAAGCGGATAACGTCTGCCGTCGACTCGTTCGCGGCGAGAGCGACGCAGCTCGCACTTATGAGTGCGAATTCCGCGGCCGATGGCTCAAGCTTTGCGCGCAACGTCATAGGCATTTGCATTTTCCTCCTCTGGCGCCGGGCCCTCCGGTGCCGCCGCTTCCGGCGGGGCGTTCGCGGTCTCATCGCCGCTTGCGGCTCGAAGCGGCAGCATCGCGCCGTTCACCGCCCACATCGTCTGGACGGCATCGTCGCGGTAGGGATGCTCACGGACTGCGGATTCGTTCAGTTCGATGCCGAACCCGGGCCGATCGCTGACCGCATAGGCCCCCCCGACCGGTTCCGGGCAATTGGTGACCAACGCCGAGCGCCAGCCGACGTCGAAGGCCGAAAAAAACTCCTGGCAGACGATGTTCGTCGTCGCCGCGTTCAATTGCAGGATCGCAGCCGAGGCGATCGGTCCGAACGCGCAATGGAAAGAGACTGGCAGGTAGCTCGTGTCGGCGAGCGCCGCGATCTTCTTGGCCTCGAGCAGACCGCCGACCTGGATGGGGTCGGGCTGCAGGACGTGCGGCCGGCCAAACTTCATGAGCAGCGGCGTCTGGTAGCGCGAGTAGCAGCGCTCGCCTGCCGCGATCCTTAGGCCCGCGGGTCGCGCCACCTCGCCGAGGGCGAGGTAGTTCTCGGGGTCGACCGGCTCCTCGAACCAATAGACGCCATTTTCGGCGAGCCCATAGGCGATGCTGCTCGCTGTCCCGACGCTGAAGCGGCCGTGCCCATCGACCATGATCTTGACATCGGGGCCGACTGCCGCACGCACTGCGGCGACGGCCTCGACGCCTCTGCGGAGGTCGGCGAGATCGGGATCGCGTCCAAGTCCCCAAAAAGGGTCGAACTTCAAGCCCCGGTAGCCGGCGCCGACCACATTCCGCGCGGCGTCGGCCGCTTCGCTGGCGTCGCTTCCGTTGTGAAACCAGCCGTTGGCGTAGGCGGGGATTGCATCATGGACCTTTCCGCCGAGCAGATTGTAGACGGGCTGGTTCAGCGCCTTGCCGCAAATGTCCCAGAGGGCGAATTCGATCGCCGCGATCGCGCTGTTCAGCACCGGGCCGCCGCGCGCGTATTCATTTCGGTACATGGCCTGAACCAGGCGCTCGATCTCAAACGGGGAGGCGCCGAGGACGTAGCGGGTGGCCATGTGCTCGATGGCGCTCGCGACGGTGCGGGCCTGCCATTGCATCGTCCCTTCGCCGAGCCCGGTCAGGCCGTCGTCCGTGTGCGCGCGGGCGATCACGAGGTTGTTCCACTCGCGGCCAACCAGGAAAATTTCGACGCGGGCGATCTTCAAGCGGTCGTCCTCGGCTTCCTCCGCCTCTCGGCTTCCGCTACAATGCATAGAAGTAGGATAAAAATCTATAGAATTTTTCCTCCCTTGACACGAGCTGCCGCGTAGCAGCCTGTGAACAACCCTTTCTGGCGAGGCTAATGTCCAAAAACTCCAGCCTTTCCCATCGCGTCACCGGCGATCTTCGACGAGATATCGTGGCGGGGGTTCTCGAACCCGGCGCGTGGCTGAAGACGGAAGAGCTTGCCGCGCGCTATGGGGTGAGCGCCAATCCGGTCCGGGAGGCCCTTTGGCGACTGCAGGGCGAGGGCTTCGTCGTCGCCAGTCCCCATCAGGGCGCCCGGGTGCGCGGCGTCGACGACGATTTCGTCCGCAACATTTTCGAGATTCGCGAGGCGATCGAGCCCATTTTCGTGCGACGCTTTTGTCAACGGGCGACGCCCCGCGATCTGGACCGCCTGCGAGCGGCTTCCGTGGCATTCGGCGACGTGGCTGCGGATCACCCCGAGCGACTTCGAGGCGCTAGAAGCGGCCAATCGGGATTTCCACGCCATTATCCTCGAGGGCGAGTTCAACGTTCCGGCCATTGAGGCGATGGATCGCTATGCCGGCATCATCAAAGCGACGCGCGCAAAGCTGCCGGTCACGCTGTCGCGCCTGCGCCAGCGCGTCGCCCAGCACCGCGAGCTGGTCGAAGCGATTGCCGCGGGCGAGCCCGAGGCGGCGGCCCAGGTCGCTATAGCCCACGTCCGCGGCGCGGGCGAAGACCTGCTCACCCTGATGCGGCAGGCGCGGACGAATGGGATCCGCGAGGGGAAGCTTGCCGGATCCGCCCCCAGTCGCGTCGCAAGCAAGGCGACAGCTGATTCTGCGACCCGGCCATAGAGCCTTTGCCTTTGGTTTGAGGCGAAGGGAATGGTTGGGGGAGAACAAATCCTTGCAGAAAATCAGAATTCAGCTTAGTCTGCCCGCCATGACCAATTCTGACTCCTCCCGCGCCCAATCCGTGGGTCGCCGTTCCGCGCCCCGCACGCGATGCCAGGCGCGGGAAAAAATTGTCTCCGGCTTCGCGGTGCGCAACCCATTGAAAAGTCACGATTCGGACGAGAGAATCCAAGCTTATCCAAGATAATGCAACCCGCGCGGGCGGTTCCTTCGGCCTGAAACAGCCCCGAAGCCAAGAAAACCCAAACCGGATCGCCCCGGTATGTCGCAAGCCCCTTTGCGCTTCCCAACCAAATTGTATAATGTGGCGACAGAATTCTATATAATCAGAATACGAGAGAGGAACCCATCCCCATGGCGCTGAGCGTGCTCTATATCGGCGGCACCGGACAAATCTCATTGCCCTGCGTCGAGGCCTCGCTGGCAGCCGGCCATGACGTGACAATTCTGAATCGGAACAAGACCGCCGTCGATTTGCCCAAGGGGGTCAAAACGCTGGTCGGCGACATGACCTCCGCCGCCTATGGCGAACTCGGCGACAAGCTTTTCGACGTCGTTGCCCAGTTTCGCCTGTACACGCCCGACCAGATGAAGCGTGACCTCACGACGTTCACCGGCAAAACCGGGCAATATGTCTTCATTTCCTCGGCCTCGGCTTATGAAAAGCCAGTCCGTCACTACATGATGAACGAACGGACGAGGCTAGAGAACCAATACTGGCAGTATAGCCGCGACAAGATCGCCTGCGAGCAATTGCTGCGCGGTCAGAACAGGCTCGCCTACACCATCGTGCGTCCAAGCCATACGGTTCGCACCGGGATGCCGATCCAGGTTGGCGACCCCGATGCGGCCCTCCGCAGAATGATCGCGGGGAAGCCGGTGATCGTCGCTGGCGACGGCTCGAACCTGTGGACGCTGACGCGCTCCGTGGACGTCGCAACGCCGTTCACGCGATTGCTAGGCAATTCGGCCGCATTGAACGACGATTTCCACATCACGACGGATCGCGGCTTCACGTGGAATCAGATCCACGAAGCGATTGCGCGGGGGCTTGGAGTTCAGGCGATCCACGCTCATGTCCCCACGGAGACGCTCGTGCGCTTCAACAAGGAATGGGCAGGCCCGCTGCTCGGCGACAAGACCTGGTCGGCCCTCTTCGACAACTCCAAGGTGCAGCGTGTCGCGGGCGCCTTCGAGGCCTCGCAGGATATCGACGAGATCCTTCACGACTCGATCGCCCATGCGAAAGAGCGGCTGAAAACGCCAGCGCCGCCCGAATCAGATGAGGATCGCCTGATCGACAAAATCATCGCGGCGCAAAACGGCCTCGGGCCCTAAGGCCAGAGGACTGGCGCCTCGAGCGCCTGCGCCTTGAGCCGGCTGCAGCACATCCGCTATTGCCCTCGTAGGCGAGCTACAACGCGAAGAGAGCGGCGATCACGTCCGGATCGCTCGGAAATCAGGCCGGTGGCTGTTCGGAAAAGGACGGTCTACGGCTCCAGGAATGCGACGGCGCGGATAAAGCCGGCCGAGCCGTTCTCGATCTTGTAAGGGAAGCAGGAGATCCAGAAACCGTCAGCGGGAAGCCTGTCGAGGTTGGCGAGCTTCTCCATTTGCCCGTAGCCGATGTCGCGGCCGGCCTTATGGCCCTCCCAGATGATCCTGGCGTCGCCGCTCTCGGCAAACCGCTTGCGGGTGAACGAGAACGGCGCGTCCCAGCTCCAGGCGTCGGTGCCGACCACCCGGACGCCGCGCTCGAGGAGATAGAGAGTCGCCTCGCGGCCCATGCCGCACCCGGCGTCGATGTAGCCCGGCTGCCCGTACTTCGCGCCCGCGGCTGTATTGACGACGACGATTTCGAGGGGCTTGAGAGCATGACCGATACGGTCGAGCTCGGCCTCGACGTCTTTGGCCGTTGCGACATAGCCGTTCGGCAGACTTCGGAAGTCGAGCTTGACGCCCGGCTGGAAGCACCATTCGAGAGGCAACTTTTCTATCGTCATGGCCGGCCTGCCGCCGTCCTGGGTCGAGGCGTAGTGCCACGGCGCGTCGATATGCGTGCCGTTGTGCGCAGTGACGCGCAGGCGCTCGACGCCCCAGGCCTCGCCGTCGGGAAGATCGTCGGCCTTCAGTCCCGGAAACATGCGCAGCATTTCCGGGAGACCCTGCTTGTGATCGGCATATTCGATCTCAGGCCCCAGGCCCGGCGGATCGGTATGCGGGTTGTTGGCGAGGGCGACGGATAGGTCGAGCAGCCGGAATTTCGGGAAAGCGACGGTCATGACGCCAGGGCCTCCTTGATCAGCGTGATTGGCAATCCGTCGTCGGCGAAGCCGAGAGCCTCGTCCGCCGCGGTTGAAAGTTCGGGAAAGCGGCCAAACTGCGCTTCGATCTTCCGCCATCCCCAACCGCGTCGAAATAGCCTGCGTCACCGCGGCCCGACGACCTTCTGGTCGATCCGCCCGAACGGTCCGGCGCGCCCATCGGCGAAGCGCGCCTCCATCTCGACCCGATCGCCGAACTTGAGGAACGGCGTCCGCGCCTCGCCGAGGTCCAGTTTTTCGATCACGCGCTTCTCTGCGAGGCAGCTCGATCCCGCGGCCCGGTCGGCGTTCGAGACCGTTCCCGACCCGATGATCGTTCCTGCCCGCAGGCGGCGCGTGCGCGCCGCGTGCGCGATCAGCTCCGGAAACGAGAACGCCATCTCGGCTCCGGAGGCCGAGCCGATCCGTTCGCCGTTTCGCGCGACATGCAAGCTCATGGCGACGCGGTCGTCGCGCCAGGCGGGCCCCAATTCCTCGGGCGTCACGGCGACCGGCGCGAAGCTGGTCGAGGGTTTGGCCTGCAGGAAGCCGAAGCCCCGCGGCATTTCGTAGGCGCCGATCGCGCGCAGGCTCCAGTCATTGATCTGAACGATGAGACGGATGCAATCCGCCGCGGCTTGCGCGGACGTCCCCATCGGAACCTCGTCGACGATCACGCCGAACTCGCCCTCGAAGTCGATCCCGTCCGCCTCGCTGACGAACGGGACGTCCGCGCATGGTCCCAGAAAGTCGTCGCTCGCGCCCTGATACATGACCGGGATCGTATCGAAGTCCGGAATCGGCGGCTTGTTGAAAGCGAGGTCCATCAGTCGGCCATGATTGAGAAAGGCCGAGCCGTCGCACCATTGTGGCGCGCGCGGCAACGGCGCAAGGCAGAGCTTCGGCTCGAACGCGACGGCGCTCGGCGCCCGGTTGGCGTCGAGGTCCTCGGATAGGCGCTTCAGCGGCGCTTCCACCTCGCGCCAGCGTTGAAGCGCGTCGAGCAGGCTCGAGGCGATCGCCGAGGCGTCGACGGCGCGCGCTCGATCTGCGGAAACGACGACGAGTTCGCCCGTCGGTCGAACCGTCGTCGTAGGTGGCGAACTTCATGAATCCTCCCTGGCGCCTGGAATCCCTGGCTCGAAGCGGCCATCGACGAGGATGAACAGCATCCGGCACGGCTTGCCGGACCGGTTCGCCCACGCGTGATTGGTCCCGCGCTGGATGACGACATCCCCCTCCCGCAAAAGCGTCTCGCCCTTGTCCAGAATCAGCGTCATTTCGCCCGAGATCACGACGCCGTAGTCGACCGAACTCGGTGCGATGCATCAGGGGGTGCGGAGAATCGGTCTTGACGGTCGAGGCATGCGTCTCGCCGATCTCGGTGAAGGCGGCGTGCATCCGCTCGGCGCCGCGCTTGAGGAAGTCTTCGGTGTCAGGCGGAATGTCGACGAAGCGGATCCGCGTTCCGCCCCGCGGCGGCGCCAGCTTGATCGGACCGAGCGAGGGGTCCGGCCCGTTCCCGACCGGGGCGGGGCTCGCCTCGGTGCTCCAGACCTCGTGGAAGACGGTGCCGGGGATCGCGCTGAGTTCGACGACTGTCGCGAGCGGCCCGTCGGAACCGATCACGGCTCGCCCGTTCGCGTCATGCGCGGTGACGACCCGCCGAATCGCCGGGAAAGCCTGTTCCCTGCTCATCGATCACGCCGCCTTGCGCTGGTCGCGCGCGTTGAGGATGGGGGCATGCGGCGCGTGGACGTTCGAGAACAGGAAAACGGCGACCGCCGCGATGACGACGGCGGCCACGCCGAGGCTGCCGTAGCCGAAACCCTGCACGAGGACGCCGCCGAGGATCGGGCCAATCGCCGCCCCGATCATCAGCATCGCCGGGGTGCCGGCGAGAGCGCGCGCCGTCGGGTCGAGCTTCGCCAGAACCCCGAAGGCGAAGGTGTGGGTAAAGATCATGACCGCGGCGAAGAAGACCGCTGGCGCGGCGTAGGCAAAAAAGCCGCCGCTGAAGGAAATTGCGAGGGCGATCAGGGCCTGGCAGATCGGCCCCACGAAAAGTACGGCGCGCGGCGAGACGCGATTTTCGAGAAATGCGGCAAGCGGCGCGGGAAAGAGGTTGACGAAGCCGAGCGCGATCAGAACGCCCGTGACCGCTTCCCTGCCAAAACCGCGGTCGATGCCGATCCGCTCCAGGAAGCTGAACATCATCGCCTGCGTGAGCGCCATGCAGCTGATCCCAGCGACGCCAAACCACACGGCTGGACGCAGGTGCGTGACTTCGTCGATGAGGTCCTCGTCGCCGCGCGCTGTCGCGGTCGGGAACGAGACGAGAGCGGCGATCGCGGCGACGACCATGATGACCGAGAAGGTCCGGAACAGCGCAGGACCGCCGAACGCGGCAATAAGATTGGGCGTCGTGCCAAGGAACACGATAGCGAACACGCCGAGCGCCATGCCGACGATGGCGAACAGCCGATGGGGATTGGCGCTGCGGGCAATCGTGCCGTGGGTGAAGCTGAGCGCGCATCCGACGGAGGCGCCGGCGACAAAGTGAAGCGCCGCCAGCGCGGCGAAGTCGGAGACGAAAGCCGCGCCCAGGAAGGCCAGACAGGCGGCGCCGAAACCGGCAATCGCCGCGGTGCGGGAATCGATTCGATTGAAGCGCGGCGCGAAGAAGAGGCTGCTGAGCACCGCGCCGACCAGAAACAGCGTCGCGAGGCCGCCGGCCTGCGGCGGGGTGAAATGATATTGCGCGATCAGCGCGCCGACCCACACCGGCAGGGCGACAAGGTCGACCATGCCGGCGCAATGCGCCAACATCAGCGCGATGCGTCCAGGCCAACTCTCGGTGCTTGTCCGCATTGTGCGTCTCCTCCGCTTGTTCAGATCGGCGCGGCGAGCGCCATCATCGATTTGCGCATGATGTCCGCATGCTCCGCCTGGTCGCCGCCGGTGATCTCGATCTCCGCGAGCCGCAGAGAATTCTCCACGACCATGCGGCAGCGCTCCCAGCGCCGATCCTCGAAGGCCTTCAGCGCGACGGCGATGTCGGCCGCGCGATCGATCTCCTCCGAGAGAACAATGGCGTCTTCGATTCCAATGCAGGCGCCGGACGCGAGATGGGGCGTCGTCGCATGCACGGCGTCGCCGATGAGGACCACGCGCCCAACCGACCATGGCCGCGGCAGCAACAGCGCCTCCAAAGGCCGATAGACGATGCGCGAACCTTCGCTGAGCGAATCGCGGATCGCTTTCACGACCGGATCGCTGAACGGAACGAGCAGCGCCTTCAGCATTTCGACGAACCGGCTTGGGTCGAGCCGCTCGTTCGTCGGCCGATCCTCGGTTACGAACATGTACATCTCGCAGGCGACACAGGATTGACGCCAACCTTCACCTTGTCGCCCATCCAGAACCGGGTCCGCACGATCTCGGGCGGGCGAGGCATGACGGCCCGCCAGACACACTGGCCGATGTAGCGAGGGGCCGGCGCATTCGGAAACACGGTGGCCCTCGTCTTGGAGCCAAGCCCGTCGGCGCCGATGACGAGGTCGTAGTCGGCCTCTGAGCCGTCGGTGAGCCGCACCCGCACGCCATCGGCGGCGTTTCGAGTCCGGAGAAGCTTGCGCCGAGGCGCACGGCCGTTCCCGCCGCCTTGGTCGCTTCCGCGAGAATGGCGGCGAGGGCTGGTCGCATGATGGCGCCTTGTCCGGGCACATCCGGCCCGGCAAGCCGCGGCGTCGGCAGACTGCCGATCGGATGGCCCGAGCTGGAAAAGATGTCGACGCCATCCGTGCCGGCGCCTCGCTTGAGGAATTCGTCAAGGATTCCGAGCGTCCTGAACGCGCGCAGCGTCGGGCCGAGAACGCTGATGCCGGCGCCGTACGAGCGCCAGCCGGGATCGATCTCGACGAGATCCACGCTCGCCCCGGCCTTTCTCAACTGAATGGCCGCGGACATGCCGGAAAAGCCGCCGCCGACTATGAGAATTTTCAGCCCCTGAGCCGACATGCGTTCCTCCCGATCTTGTTACGACCTCAGCACGATCGCGCCGTCCGCCGTCACCTCGATCGGCGCGGGTTCGAGCGACTGGCCGAGCGCAGCGCCGTGGACGCAGCGCCCGGTCTCGATCTCGAACTCGGCGCCGTGGGAAGCGCAGACGATGCGGTCGCCCGCCGCGTTGAGATAGGCGTTCGTCCGCCACGCCATCGGCGTTCCGCCATAGTGCGGGCAGGCGTCCCACCAGGCGTAGAGACGGCCGGCCCTGCGGACGACGAAGGCCTTGGCGCGCGAGTCGCTCGAATGGCCCGAAGGCGCGCGCCTCCCCGTCCCGCAAGTCGTCCATCCGGCCAATGAGACGCACGTTCAATGGCCCGCGCCTTTCGCTCCGGGAGGGGGACCTCCCGGGCGCCCACCGCTCGCGGAACTCGAACAGGAACGCCTGCGCGGCCTCGGGGCTCATCGGCGTTTCGCGCGGGGCCCATTCGTCATCGTGCTGGTCCATGTCGGCGTCGTATTCGACATGGCAGCCGAGCGGACTGTTGAAGTACCAGAACCAGTTCGAGCCGAACTTGTGCCGCCCGGGCCCCCAGAAGGACTGATAGCCGGCCTTGATGAAGCGCGTCCCGGCCAGCATCAGCTCCGTCGGCCCCCCCATGTGGAAGGCGAAGTGCTCGCAGCCTTTCATATGGACCGGCGTCTGGATGAAGAAGAGCGTGTGATGGTCTTGCGTGCCCGCGGGGCGCAGAAACGGGCCGGTTCCGTTGAAACGGTCGGTGATCTTGAAGCCCAGGCGCTGCACATAGAAGGCCTCCGCCGACGGAATGTCGGGCACGAAGCAGACGACGTGCGAAAGCGTGCGCGGCTTCGCCGGCATGTCCTCCCACACGCCTATCCTGTTCGGGCCGCGCTGCGGGGCCGAGCCCGGCGCGTTGACCTTCTCGCCCTCCATCTTGAGCACACGACGCTTCGTCACCTGAAACTTGAGCGCGAAGCCGTGGTCGTCCTTCGCCTCGACGGAGCCGTCGTCGCGCCGCTCCACCTGGCGGTCCCTTGCGAGTTCGTCGCCGATCGCGTTGACCGTCGCCTGATCGGCGACCCCGTAGATCGTCTGGCGCAGCATCGAAGCAGTCTCCATCGGCGCGGGCAAACGCGGATCGTCACGGCGGCGTACGAGAACGCCGGTCCCGTCGAGGGCCTCGAAGAAGCCGCCCCCACCGTCCACGTCGATCGGCTTGAGGCCGAAGGCGGTCAGGTAGTCCCGGCAGGCGCCGACGTCGTCGACGCCGAAGGCCAACGCATCGGGTCCGATGATGTTCATGGTCATCCTCCTGAAGGCGTATCAAGCGGTGCGGCCGCCGAGCGTTTCGGCGACCCAGTCTGC
>CAWEAT010000001.1:0-68465 GCA_963806935.1 uncultured Alphaproteobacteria bacterium | reverse complement strand
CTTCTTGGGCCGGCAACGATCAGCGACGACTTGTTTGATGGCGATGCAGTGGAACCGAGATCCCACGATTATGAAATTGGAAACTATGCCCAGGCTTTTAAAGAAATCCAAGCTTTGGCCACGGCATGCCGACCGGCCGCTCACTTGCTGGCTGTCCTGTATGCGAAGGGGCAAGGCGTCAAACAAGATCTCGTGCGCGCCTATGCTTTGCTGCTAGTTGCGTTCAGCGAAGGCGTGACCCCGTTCGGCGGAAGCGGCGGGGCTGGCGCTCCGCTTCTTGGCCACGACAGCGAGGAATTCGAGATTGTTCAGTTCGGAGCTCAGCTAACCGAGGAACAACTTGCCGAGGCCGAAAGTTTGGCGTCAACCCTAGTCAGTCGGCACGCGATCGCGGAAAATGGAGCTATTGGGCCAACCGGAATTGCGGACGCGATCAAGGAGCTTGCCGCGCGGCTTGCAAGATACAAACTCAACGGCAAATTCGCGGCGCTGAAGCTTCCCGATCTCACCCTTCTGAAGAAAAACGAAACTCTGCGGCACAGGTCCCGTCGTCGCACACAAGCCGGTAAAGGAAGGCTAACAGCGCAGCAGTGCCCCACCAATTGCTTTTCGTCGAGACGAAGATGAAGGACGTCGCGTCCGGGGTTGATGGAGGTAATCAAGCCCTGAAGAGAGAAATTGATATCGCCTCCGCACAAGGAGAGCTTCTACTGCCTGCAAACTGGCGAGGCCGTTCGGATAATCAGGTTTGGCGTTAACGCGGGATTTGCATCGCAAATCGAATCTTCGGACGGGCACGTGTCGGAACCCCCGAACCAAAAATACTGGGTCGACAACTGCTTCTTAGAAATGAAGGATGCCAATGACCAGCGCTTGTTGCAAAGCGTTCGCGCAGGGCAGTGTCATTGACCGCCGGCATTCTCCGGGCCGCCATGTCAGCGAGGACGAAATGAGCAGTTTCGGGCTCCCCCCGCCGGCCGATGCTCGACAACGCTGCGTTGAAAGACCGCGTGCTCGGCGACTGGGACCACAACTTTGCTTCAAAGGCTAAAAAAAAGTTGATGAAGGATACCGAATGCGTTTTGGCGTCGCGCTTCTAATTCACTAATTGTCTTCGCAATCAATAGCTTGAATAATGCGGATGTTCTAGCTTCGATCAAATTCTAGTGAGCCCTCTCTAGCGACCCCAAGGGTGCCAGGCCCCTCAATCGTGTCGCTTCTCAGTTGCTGCGCTCGCTTCGCTATTGTACATTAAGTCTCACAGGCAGTCAGTTACACTCTCTTAAGAGTTTGTGCAATCTCCAGCGATTTCAGTGATGTGCGCGACGGTTCGAAAAGTCTGATCCCGAGCATGAGGCTCTGCGTTTGCGGAGGTCGGTCTTAGGGGAGAACGTATTTCTGTGGACGCGTACTCAGTTGGGAACCTATTAATTTCACTATTACTTATGGGAAAATCAGATGTATCAGCATTAGCTTTGCAGCCAGCTAGTTTGACGAAAAAAATATTAGGTCACAACACCGAATATTTGGTTGACGGTTTCGAAGGCACTCGCTTCAGAGGTCGGTTTATCTCATATCTCGCACCTGCATTTTGCCACTAACAAGAGTACGGAGGCTACGTTGTTTGCAAGTGTCTCGACTTACTCCAGGGAGTGGCAACGTCAGTACTTTCGAAAGCAATACCTCGCCATCGATCCGATCGTCAAATATGGCAGTAAGGCCGATCCTGGCCTTTGACTGGGACATCCTGAACAGAGATGATCCGGCAATCCTGACCTTCTTTGCAGACGCGATCCGTTACGGCGTTGGGCGCAACGGACTATCAATTCCCGTACGAAGTCGAAAAAACACGCACTCCTTGGTCTCATTTAACAGCGACCTACCCAGGCAAGAATGGGTGTCGCTCAAAGACAAGAATATGATTTACCTTCAACAGTTGGCCGTTCTTATTGACTTCGCAGCAAGCGTCAATTCAAAATTGCCATCGGCCCCCATTGAGCTTTCACGGCGAGAGGAGGAATGCCTTATCTGGGCTGCAAGAGGAAAGACCTGTCGGAGAGGTGGCAGACATATCGGGTTTAAGCACGTGTAGTGTGAGGAATTACCTGGATACCGCCCGCCACAAGCTGCACTGCGTGAACTTAACACACGCCGTCGGAGTGGCCCTTGCTACCGGTCTGATCGCAACGACGGCATTGAAAGACAGTACGTAATCACCGCGGCATATGGTCGCCGCTCCTCACGACAGAGGGACCTGCTGTCAGATTAGGTACGGGCTTGAAGCGGGCACCGGCGGCTCCCCTGAACTCCACGAGATCAGAGGACACGAGCGCAGCTCCCGATTTCGCGCGACCTCGCGCTTCCGATGGCGAGCCGTTGAAAACTATCCGCCATCGGAGGCTCGCGATGTGGTTGCCGTCGCCTTGCGTTTTGGCGGAAGGATGGATGCGCGGCCGGGACGGCGGTGGGTCAGTTCCCTTCGTTACGTCGATCTGGAAGCGAGGGCTGAAAGATCACCGGCTGTGGATGATCCGGGTGATGATGAACAAGGCGCTGGCGGCGCTTTCGACGGATTCTGGCGCTGTACTCCGATCCGGTCCCGCTCGATTCCGTCCGAGAAGCTTTTGCGGCCATGCTTTTGCAGGCGCTCTATCCGATCGTCGGAGCGGCAGTTGTTGATGGAGCGGCTTGAGTTCGATCTCTTAGTTTCGCTGGTTCGTCGGCGTGGCGTCGAAGATCGTCGGATCGGTCCTTGTTTTCGAAGAATGGCGATCGCCTCGCCGGAAGGCGACATCGCCACAAGTTGTGGAGCGCGGGGCTATTGCAATTGTGCCGTGGGTTTGTGGGCAAAGCGCGTTTGCGGTGTGGATGCTGTTTCTAGGACCGGTTCTCGCAGGTGGCGCAGGCACAACCAATCGAGCGAATGAGAGGGGAGGCAAGGAATAGCGCCAGCTACGCGGTGAAAAGAGAAGACCTGCGACACATCACACGACCATACCGGTCGTCGTGGCCATTCCCGAAGGGACGGCCCGCTCCAGGGTCCTCCCCCGCCAAGCGATCCCGGCCGATCTGCGAGGCAAATTCGACACCGCGATCGCCGACGTCGCCACCACCGGTAACTCTGGCTCGGGAGTATTCGACGCCGGCAACCTTTGCCTGCTTGGGATTGTCAGCCGCAAGATTTCCGTCACGCAGCGCGGAGGGAAAATTGGCGGCCCCGGTCACTACGACGAGAGATATCGCCAAGTACTTCGTCCCGGCGCCGACCATCAAGTCTTTCATCCCGCCCGGCGTCACATATTAGGCTCGGTCGCGGGTCGCTGGTAGTCGCTCTGCCGCCGGTCAAATTTGGTTGAAGGCGGTCCGCGCGCGCCAAAATGGTGGTATTGGCGAAGCGTTCCCCGCGAGAACCGGCGCCTCGAAGCGTCTGCGTGCTGGGGGGTTCGGCGCGGTCCGCGCCGGCGCGCCCAGGTCAGGCGCGCTTTCCAAGCAGAGTTGCCCGGCTATGCGTCCGCCGGGTGCGGAGAAGGGTTTTCCAGTCATGGGCTATGCCCGGTTCGCGTGGATTGTCATACTGGCGTGCGGCGCGGCCGCCGCCTATGGCGTCTATGCTCCGGAGGCGGCGGACCGGTGGGTTCCGGCGGCCGGGATGTTGGCGCACCAGCTGCATAACCGGGTCTGGGCGCCGCCCGGCCAGACCGCGACCACGCCGGCGCAGCAGGCGCAGCCGAACGGCCCAGCGCCGATTGTGGTTACGGTGACGCCGGTCAAGCGCGCCGACTTTCCGGTTGTGCTCCAGAGCATCGGACAGGTCCAGGCCTACAACACCGTCCTGGTCCGGGCGCGAGTCGACGGCCAGATCATGAAGATCGCCTTCAATGAAGGTCAAATGGTCAAGCAGGGCGATCTTCTGGCCCAAATCGATCCCAGACCGTTTCAGGCCGCGCTCGATCAGGCGCTCGCCAAGAAATCGCAGGACGAGGCCAATCTCGCCAACGCCAAGCTCGACCTCGCCCGCTATTCGACGCTCGCCAAGCAGGACTTCGCCACCAAGCAGCAGCTCGACACTCAGAACGCCATGGTGCTGCAGCTGACCGCCTCGATCGCCGCCGACGCCGCGGCGATCGACGCCGCGAGAACGCAGCTCGACTATACGACCATCCGCGCGCCGATCTCAGGCCGCGCGGGCTTCCGTCTGATTGACGAGGGCAATCTTGTCAACGCGGGCCAGCAAACCGGCATTGTCTCGATCGCTCAACTGCAACCGATCTCCGTCATCTTCGCCGAACCGCAGGAATATGTGAAACGCATCAACGAGGAGCTGACCGCCGGTTCGCCCGAGGTCACGGTGATGGACGCGGATGGCCACAAGCTCGCCGTCGGGCGGCTGTCGATCAGCGACAATCAGGTTGAACTGGCGACCGGGACGATCCGGCTCAAGGCCGAGTTCGAGAACAAGGACAACGCGCTCTGGCCGGGGCTTGCGGTAACGACCGGGTTGCAACTCGGGGTGGAGAAGGGCGTCTTGATCGTCCCCACCGAAGTGGTGCAACATGGCCAGAACGGGCTTTACGTCTTTATCGTCGACGATCAGAACCGCGCCGAGGTGCGCCAAGTGAAGATCGCCCACCAAGATACGAGCACGGCGGTCATCTCGGAAGGCCTGAAGGAGGGCGACCGCGTGGTGACGTCGGGACAGTTCCTGCTTCAGCCCGGATCGATCGTTTCGATCGACACGGGAAGCGGAAGCTAGCCGATGTACAAGGGCATCTCCGCCCCTTTCATTCATCGTCCGATCGCGACCACTCTGCTCATGGTCGCGGTGCTTCTGGTCGGTCTCGTCGCTTTCCCGTCGCTGCCGGTCGCGCCTCTGCCGCAAGTCGACTTTCCGACCATCACCGTTTCGGCTTCGCTGCCCGGCGCCTCCCCCGACACGATGGCGACCTCGGTCGCCCAGCCGCTCGAACGGCAGATCGCGCAAATTCCCGGCGTCTCGCAGATGACGTCGACGAGCGCGCTCGGCGCGACCGCGATCACCGTCCAGTTCGATCTCAACCGCAACATCGACGCCGCCGCCAACGACATTCAGGCTGCGATCAACGCCGCCGCCGGGCAACTGCCCAAGGACCTGCCGAGTCCGCCGACATACCGCAAAGTCAATCCCTCCGACACGCCAATTCTCATCCTGTCCGTTCAGTCGGACGTCGCGCCCATCATCGACGTCGACGACGCCGCCGAGAACGTTCTGGCGCAGCACCTCAGCCAGATCTCGGGCGTCTCGCTCGTGCGCGTCGGCGGCCAGCAGACGCCGGCCATACGGATCCAGGTCGATCCGGCGAAACTGGTCGAGAAGGGCATGCAGCTCGAGGACGTGCGGCAGCAGATCGGCATTGCGACTGTCAACACGCCCAAGGGCGCGCTCATCGGTCCCAAGCAAACCTTCACTATCCAGGATAATGACCAGCTGACCCAGGCCAAGTCCTGGAACGACGTCATCATCGCTTATCGCAACGGGGCGCCGGTGCGCGTGCGCGACATCGGCCGAGCTGTCGCCGGACCTCAGGACTCGACGCAAGCGGCCTGGAGCAATGGCAAGCCGGGCGTTTTTCTCGTCGTGTTCAAGATCCCCGGCGCGAACGTGATCAGCACCGTCGAGGCGATCAAGGGCACATTGGCGACCCTGCAGGCTTCGATCCCGCCGACCATTCATGTGAGCATTCTCTCCGATCGCACCACAACCATCCGCGCCTCGGTGCGCGACGTCGAGCTTACGCTCGTGCTGACCGTCGCCCTCGTGGTGATGGTGATCTTCGTTTTCTTGCGGAGCCTTTGGGCGACTATTATTCCGAGCATTACGGTTCCACTCGCCCTGCTCGGCGCCTGCGCGCTCATGTGGGCAGCCGGCTACAGCCTCGACAATCTCTCCCTCATGGCATTCACCATCTCCGTCGGTTTCGTCGTCGACGACGCGATCGTGATGCTCGAGAACATCACCCGCCACATCGAAGAAGGGGAAAAGCCCTTTCAGGCGGCGCTCAAGGGTTCTGCCGAGATTGGCTTCACCATCATTTCGATCTCGGTGTCGCTGGTCGCGGTCCTCATCCCGCTCTTGATGATGAGCGGCATCATCGGCCGCCTGTTCCGCGAATTCTCAGTCACGATTGCGATGACGATCTTCGTCTCCGCCGTCGTTTCGCTGACGCTGACTCCGATGATGGCCTCGCGCTTTCTCAAGAGCCGCGACGAGGAGCATCATGGCCGGCTCTATAACCTGAGCGAAAAGGGCTTTGACGCTCTTGCCAACGGCTATCGGCGGGGATCGATTTCGTGCTCCGCCACCGCTTCGCGACTCTGCTTACCTTCATCGCGACAGTGATCGCGACCGGCTACCTGTTCGTCATCATTCCCAAAGGGTTCTTTCCGCAGCAGGACACCGGCATTCTCTTTGGGACCACCGAGGCCGGACAGGATGTGTCGTTCCACGACATGTATCGCTTGCAGCAGGAGGTTGGAAAGATCGTCATGGCCGATCCGGCCGTCGACACGATGGCGATGGGACTTGGGTCCGGCGTTGGCAATTCGGCGCAGAACAATGGCCGCATGTTTATCACGCTCAAGCCGCGCGACGATCGCGACGTCAATGCGTTTGACGTGATCAGGCGACTGCGGCCGCAACTCGCCAAGGTGCCGGGCATGCGCGTCTATCTGCAGGCGGCGCAGGACGTCACGGTCGGCGCGCGCGCTGCCAAAACTCAATTCCAGTACACGCTGCAGGACGCAAATTTCGAGGAGCTCAACGCCTGGTCGGTCAAGATTCTCCAGAAGCTACAGTCGCTGCCCGAGTTGCGCGACGTCGCGACCGATCAGCAGAGCTCCGGCACAACGCTGACGCTCAAGATCGATCGCGACATGGCCTCGCGCTACGGAATCCAGCCGCAGCTCATCGACGACACCCTTTATGACGCGTTCGGTCAGCGGCAGGTCACCCAATACTTCACCCAGGTGAATACCTATTACGTGATCGAGGAGGTGTTGCCGTCGCTTCTCGGCGATCCGGCCACGCTCGACAAGATCTACATCCGTTCGCCCACGACCAGTCAGATGGTGCCGGTCAGCGCCTTCGCGAAATGGACGACTGCTCCCGTCGCTCCGCTCTCGATCAGTCACCAGGGACAATTCCCCGCGATCACGATCAGCTTCAACCTCGCGCCAGGACGTTGCGCTCGGCACCGCGACTCGAGTCGATCCAGCACGCAATGCAGCAACTGCAATTGCCGGCGGGGCTGACGACGACCTTCCAGGGCAATGCGCAGGCGTTCCAGGATTCGCTGACCAGCGTGCCGCTCCTGATTCTCGCGGCGCTCGTCTGCGTCTATCTGATCCTCGGCGTGCTCTACGAGAGCTTCGTTCACCCGCTGACCATCCTGTCGACGCTCCCGTCTGCGGGTCTCGGCGCACTGGCGACGCTCATGCTGTTTGGCTACGAATTCAGCCTGGTCGCGCTCATCGGCACCATTCTTCTGATCGGCATCGTCAAGAAGAACGGCATCATGATGGTCGACTTCGCCATCTCCGCCGAACGGGACGAGGGCCTCACGCCCACCGAGGCGATCCGCAAGGCGGCGCTGCTCAGATTCCGTCCGATCATGATGACGACGATGGCGGCGCTGCTCGGCGGCGTGCCCTTGATGCTGAGCCACGGCACCGGATCGGAGATGCGCCAGCCGCTCGGCTACACGATGGTCGGCGGCCTGATCGTCAGCCAGGCGCTGACCCTGTTTACGACGCCGGTCATCTACCTCTATCTCGGGCAGCTTTCGAGCTGGCTGAGCGGCGGCAGGGCGAAGGTCAAGCCGATCGCGCCGGAAGCTCAGGCCGAGCCGGCCTGGGCGCCCGAAAAGGCCAGAGCGGCGGAATGAGGCATCCGGCCGCGGGAAGCGGAAGAGGTGGCGCAGCCGCGCCGATCAGCAGTTCGGCAAGCGCCTCAGGCGACCGGGTTTCAACCGCCGAGATCCCTGGCGATCCAGAACGCCAGCGCCTGAGCGAGCTGCGACACGCGATAATGATTGGACTGCTCGACCATCGTCTGGTCGATGGGTGACGCCGAATAGCTCGTCGTCGCCCTCACCGGCCACTGCAAGTTGCCGATCAACGCCACGCCCTGGATGTTGTCGGGCGACGAGCCGCCGTGGATGGTGGCCCCGGTGTTCGATCCGAGCGTGAGATACTCGATCCTGACCGTCAGCGCGCCGCCTTTCGGCGTCAGGCGGCCTGCCAGAGCTTGCGCGAGCCGGCGCGGCAGCTCCTGTTCGACCCAGGTTGCGGTCGGGTCGCCGGCGTTGGCGCGCAGGGGCGCGACGTCGACCCGAATGTTGCGCACCGCCTGACCCGACTGCGCCAGCGCGGCTCGACCCGCGACCGCAATGCCGGCGCAGGCCGCAATCACGGCGCGCCGCGTCAACGAAACGCCGGCCATGTCCAATCTCCAATAGCCGCGCGGCCCGGCGCGCAGGACCACCGCGCCGGCCGTGATGATACGCCGCAATCTGGGCTACCCGCCTTGCTTGGCGGTACCTGAACACCTGGGCGGCGGATTTATTCGCGGCTCGATCGAAAATCCGCCGACCGCTTGTTGAGTTCGCGCCGGCTCTTGCGCGGGCGGTGCATCAGGTCTTCCCGGTCATGCGCCGCTGGCGAATCTTTGCCGCGGCCGCGGCCCGAAGCGTAGCGGCGGCGTCGACCACCCTCGCGTACTCGCCATCGAGGTGCGCGAGCGACAGCGCGTGGACATCTTCGGCGAGCCAGCGCCGGCCCCGAAGATCGGTTTTGTCGACCGCCCAGCAGGCGTCGCCGACGACAAACACCTGATAGCCGAGGTTTCCGGCGTGACGCGCCGTCGCCTCGACCGAGTTCTGCGTCAGCACGCCGCAGATGACGAGCGTCGTCGCGCCGATGTCGTCGAGCAGATCTTCAAGGCCGGCGCCGACGAAGGCGCTGTTCGCGTTCTTGCCGACCACCGTTTCGCCCTCGAGCGGCGCGGCGCAAGGCTTGAATCGATGACCTGGTCCATCCGGAGCATAGGGTGAGCCGGGCTCGACCGAATCGTGGCGGATATGGACGAGCGGCAGCCTCTCAGCGCGCCAGGCGGCGATGAGCGCAGCGATGTTCGCTTCGGCGCCCGGATTGTTGCGCGGCCCCCAGCGCGGGTCGTCGATCGCCTCCTGCATGTCGATCACGATCAGAACCGCGTCCGCCGGCAGCCGCATCGGGGGTCACGCCCGTCGCGGCGTCAGCGCCCAATAGTCGAGCTCGAGCACGACATGGGGCTCATAGCCGGCGCCCTCGCGCAACGGGAAGTCGGCGCAGGGGCGGTTCTTGGTCGCAACCGTGCGCAATCTCAACGCTCCGACGTCGTCGCGGCCGGGCAGCGTCGCTGTCTCGACGACCTCGCTCCAGGCGAAAACGGTGTCGCCGGCGAAGAGCGGCGCGACATGCCGGCCGCCGTTGATCGCCGCGATATGGAAAGCGTTGGCGAGGCCATTGAAGCTCAAGGCGCGAGCGAGCGAAATGACGTGGCCGCCATAGATCAGGCGGCGCCCGAAACGCCCCTGCCCCTCGGCGAACTGGTTGAAATGCACTTTGGCGGTATTCTGATAGAGCCGGGTCGCGGTCTGGTGCTCAGCCTCCTCGACTGTGACCCCGTCGACATGATCGATCCGCTCGCCCGGAGAATAGTCCTCGAACCGATGGGGCGATCCGCTGAGGTCATCGTCGAACGCGGCGCGGTCGATTCGAGGACAAGCCTGGCCGAGCTCGGCGGGGCCGACCGCCTCGGGGAGCGTGGGAACGTGGGTCTCGGGCGCCGCGGCGGCGCCATCGCGCTTCCTCACCATCACCCAGCGGACGTATTCGATCACCGTCTCGCCGCGCTGGTTGAAGCCTCGCGAGCGCACGTAGACGACGCCGCTCTGCTTGTTCGAGTTTTCCTTGAGCCCGATCACCTCCGACGCCGCCGACAGCGTGTCGCCCGCAAACACGGGTTTCGAGAACCGGCAATCGGCGTAGCCGAGATTGGCGACCGCGTTGAGCGAGACGTCAGGCACGGTCTTGCCGAATACGACGTGGAAAGCCAGCAAGTCGTCGATCGGGCTTGCCGGATAGCCGATGGCGCGGGCGAAAGTCTCCGCGCTTTGGGGCGCGAAGCGGGCGCCGTAAAGGGCGGAATAGAGCGAGGCGTCGCCGCTGGTCAGCGTATGGGGCGTCGGATGACGGACCGTCTCTCCGAGGCGAAAGTCCTCGAAAAACCGCCCCGCGGCGGTCTTGGCGACGGACGCGGTCATGGGCTTCAGAACACGTAGGGATAGAGGTAGTAGATGATGATCCGCTCGACCAGCATCACTGCGAGCAGGAGGATGATCGGCGAAATGTCGATGCCCCCGGTGTTGGGCAGAAAATTGCGGATCGGCCGCAAGAACGGCTCGGTCAACGCCAGGAACAGGTTCCACACGGAACGAACGAAATCGTTGCGGATGTTGACGACGCCGAACGCGATCAGCCACGAAAGCACCGCGCCGGCGACAATCACAAGCTTGTAAAGGTCGAGGGCGTAGATGACGATGTCGAGGATGGCGCGCATGAAATCTTCCTAAGTCGTGAGACTTTCCGGGGTCGCAGAGCAGCCTCGATCCGCCGGCCGACGCCGTTGACACGGCATGGGCTCGCACGTAAACAGCCGCGCGACGGGGCTGTAGCTCAGATGGGAGAGCGCTGCAATCGCACTGCAGAGGTCAGGGGTTCGAATCCCCTCAGCTCCACCACATAAGCAGTTGATACTAAATAGCTTTCGGTCTCATTTCGCGCTCGCTCCCGTCGAGCGGCGGCGCTGGGACTGAGGAGATCCAACCTATGCCCGATCCTCTCTTGAGCATCGCCGACATCGATGAGCGCGTTGCAATCCTGAAGGAAAACCTCCGCGAGCTGGTCGAGCAGTCGGCTTCATATTCCGGCGCCGCGGACGAGGACCTTGTATCGCGGCGCATCGCCGAGCAAGAGGCGGAACTCGACCTCCTGGCCAAGCGTCGGGACGAGCTCACTCGTACCGGCTCTTAAGTCGGCGCCCTGGCGCCGAGGCGGGCGAGCGATCGCTCCCGAGACGAAGGCGCGGACGATCATCCGATCTCGCTCAGCCGCCGCGTCTGGCGCGCAATGAGGCGCTCGACCTCCGCAATGTCGGCTGACGAAAGGGTCGCGCCGGGCTTGCGCAGCGCTGGCGAAGCGATCGCGCCGCGCTTGGCGAGGATATGCTTGCGCACCGCAAGGCCGATTCCCGGCTGTTGCTCGTAGCGCGCGAGCGGAAGATAGGCGTCGAACAGGTCGTGCGCCCGCTCGACATCGCCGGCGCGGAACGCCTTCACCACCCCAACCATCATCTCGGGATAGGCGAAGCCGGTCATCGCGCCGTCCGCGCCGCGCTCAAGCTCCTCGGGCAGGAAGAGACCGCCGTTGCCGGTCAGGATCGATACGCGCCGCGCGCCGCGGTCGCTCGCCGCGCGCAAAGCCGTGATCTTGGCGAGGCCGGGCCAATCCTCGTGCTTGAGCATGACGCAACTGGGCAGCGCCTCGACGATGCGGAGGATCACTTTCGGCGCGATCTGCACCTGGGTTGCGAGCGGATAATCCTGCAGCGCGAACGGCGTTGCGCCCAGCGTCTCGGCGACGCTGTCGAAATAGCTGAAGATCTGGTCGTCGGTGCGCAAATGGCTGGGCGGCGCGACCATCACGCCCGCCGCGCCCGCGTCCATCGCAACCGCCGCAAGCGTTTTTATCGACGCCAGTCCCGGCGCCGAGACGCCGACAATCACCGGCGCACCGCGCGCGCGGGCGATGGCGCGGTTGATGAAGGCGCGCGATTCCTCCTCGGTCAGTTTCGGCGCTTCGCCCATGACGCCGAGAATGGTGAGGCCGTTCGCGGCGCGCTCGAGATAGAAATCGACCATCCGGTCGACACTTCCAAGGTCGAGCGCGCCGTTGTCCGAGAAGGGCGTAGCGGCGATGATGAAGACGCCCTTCGCGCTTTCGTCGAGTAAAGCCATCAGCGACCCCTTTTCAGCCTTGGCGCCATCCGCCGGACCACGCAACAAAAGCAAAATCCGCCGCAACAAAATCAAAGCCGGGCGCAACAAAATCAAAGGCCCAGCGCAACAATTTCAAAGGCCGGCGCAACAAAAGCAAAATCGATTTTTCGTCCACAGGTCGAGCCTTTTCAATCAGTTGAGCCGATTCCGAGCCGCGGGTCCTCTCTCCCGCTCGCGTCCGCCCGTCCCATTCGTGGCACGCGCGCCGAACAGCTTCTCCCGAACGGAGACTCATACCACGAGTTCGGTTTTTCGAAAAGCATTTGTCATCAAATTCTAGGCCGTCAATTCGATTACTTCGGTCAGAAGGCCGGTCGGGTCCGCGCTTTGACCGACGTGGATCTGGAACCGCCCCGGCTCCAGGACGCGATCCTGGTCGAGGCCAATGAAAGACAGGTCGTCGATCGCGAGCCGCCACGTCGCCTGCCCGCGTTCCCGGGCCTTGAGAACGATCTTCCGAACGCCCTTCAGGTTCAGGAGCGGCGGGGCGACGCTCGCGACAAGCTCGTGCACGAACAGGAACAGCGTCGCTTCGCCGTCAAAGTCGCTGTCGTTGCTGACGGTCACGGCGACCTGGATGTATTCGCCCGCCTTCGCCGAGCGCGGCTCGCATTTCAAGTCGAGCAACGCGAAGCGGCTGTAGGACAGACCGTGGCCGAAGAAGAATTGCGGCGTCGCGGCCACGTCGAGATACGAACTGGAGAAATGCTCGCCAGCTTTGGTTGGCCGGCCGGTCGCCCGCTGGCGGTAAAAAATCGGAATCTGGCCGACCGCGCGCGGCCAGCTCACCGGCAATCGTCCGGCCGGATTGAAACGCCCGATCAGCACGTCGGCGATCGCATGTCCGGCCTCGCCGCCGAGAAACCAGGTCGCAAGGACGGCGTCCGCGCGGTCGAACAACCAGGGCAGCGTGAGCGGGCGGCCGGAAGAAAGCACGACCACGACCGGCTTGCCGAGATCGAGGACGGCCTCGGCGAGCGCGCGCTGATTTCCCGGAAGGCCGAGATCGGCTCGACTTGCCGCTTCTCCGCTCATCGCGGCAGCTTCGCCAAGACACATGACGACGACTTCGGCCCCGCGACACAGATCGATTGCAGCCGGAATCCCGTCCGTGTCCGGTCCTGCAATGGGGACGCCGGGGGCGTGATCGATCCGGCATTGCGGCAGGGCGGCTTCGAGGCCTTCCCGGATCGACACCGCGTCGCCCGCGCGTCCCGCGGCCGCCCAGGGTCCCAGCATCTCGCGCGGCGCCGCCGCCATCGGACCGATCAGGGCGATGCGCCGAATGTCGGGCGAGAGCGGCAGGGTCGCCGCGCGGTCGGTCAAGAGCACAATCGCCCGCCGTCCAACCTCGCGCGCCAGTTCGCGACGCTCGGCGTCCCGCGCGCCGTGCGGCCAGGCCGAGCCGCGCCGATAGGGGTCATCGAAAAGGCCGAGACGCTCCTTCAGATCGAGCACGCGCCTAACACTGGCGTCGATCTCGGCCATGGTGACGAGACCGCGCTCGAGCGCCTTCGGCAGGCCCTGAACGTAGCTCATGCTCGTCATGTCGATATCGACGCCGGCCTTGAGGGCCAAAGCGGCAGCCTCGACGACATCCGCCGCGACGCCATGGTTCATAAGCTCCGCGACGGCGTTGTAGTCGCTGATCAACACTCCGCTGAAGCCGAGCTGCTTGCGCAGCCAGCCTTGCAGCATTGGCGCGTTGGCCGTCATCGGCACGCCCGCAAGATCAACGAAGGCCGGCATGACCGCCGCCGTCCCCGCGCTGACGGCGGCGGCGAACGGGGGCAGGTAAATCTCGCGCAGCGTTCGCTCGGACACATCGACCGAGGCATATTCGCGGCCTGCGGTGACGGCGCCATAGGCGCAGAAGTGCTTGGCGGTGGCTGCAAGGCTGTCGGCGTCAGCAAGGTCGTGGCCCTGAAAGCCGAGCGTCTTGGCGGCGGCCATTTGCGAGGCGACCCAGGTATCTTCGCCCGCGCCCTCGACAATGCGGCCCCAGCGCGGGTCGCGCGCCACGTCGAGCATGGGCGCAAAGGTGAGGGCGACCCCGTCCTGGGTCGCTTCCTCCGCGGCGGCGCGCGCGGTCTTCTCCCAAAGATCGGGAGCAAAGAGGCACGCCTCCGCCAGCGGAACCGGAAAAATCGTGCGATGGCCATGGATGACGTCGAGGCAAAGCAGGAGGGGAACGCCGAGGCGGGATTCTTCGACCGCGAGGCGCTGGACGGCATGCGCTTCGTCGGCGCCCCAGTGATTGAGCAGGCTTCCGATCCGCCCGGCTCGAATCCCGTCATTGATGTCGCCGAGCTGGCCGGGGCCGGTGATCGTCAAGGTCGAGGGGACCATATTCAGCTGCCCGACCTTTTCGTCGATCGTCATCGTCGCGAGCAGAGTGTCGATTAGCGCCATATTTTTTGCCTTAAACTGAGCCGCGGGCGGTTGGCCTCGACCCGCGGTCCTTCTTAGACCAAAATGAGGATTGGGAAGGGGATGGGCGCCCCTGACAACGATCGCCCGTTCCGGGTTCTGAACGTCCGCCAGGACGATTTCCCCGGATCATGCGACAATGGGGCCTGGGGAAACGGAACGATTGCGATGGCGGAACAGGCGACCAAACCACCCGATGGCGCGGATGGCGCCGAGAACCCTTCGCTCGGCAGTCTGTTCTCCGATTTCCTTTGGATGGCGTCGGGATTCTGGGTTTCGTCCCAGCGCAACAAACTCCTGGCCTTGGCCGGCGCGCTGATCGCGGTCGTGGGGGCCACGGCCTACATGCAGATCAGGCTCAATTCCTGGAACCGCCCGTTCTACAATGCGCTGACCGACAAGGACATTCCGGGCTTCCTGACCCAGCTCGGCGTGTTCGGCGAGATCGCCGGCATATTGCTGATCCTCAACGTGATGCAGATGTGGCTCAATCAGAGCTCCAAAGTCGTCCTACGACAAGGCCTGGTGAACGACCTCCTGAACCAGTGGCTCGAGCCGAAGCGCGCCTTCCGCCTCTCGAATTCGGGCGCGATCGGCGTCAATCCGGACCAGCGCCTCCAGGCCGACGCCCAGCATCTGACCGACCTTTCAACCGACCTCGGCATTGGCCTTCTGCAATCGAGCCTTCTTCTGGCGACCTTTGCCGGCGTTCTTTGGGCGCTTTCGAAGGGCGAGTTCCTGCCGTTCGCGGGCCGCGACTTCTCCCCGCCAGGCTACCTCGTATGGTGCGCGCTGGTCTACGCCGGCGCCGCATCCTACGTCAGCTGGCGAGTCGGGCGCCCGCTGGTCAGTCAGAACGCCGAGCGATACGCGCGAGAGGCTGACTTTCGTTTCGCTCTCGTACGCATCAACGAGCACATCGACGGCATCACCCTCTATGGCGGCGAAGCCGACGAGCGGGAACGGCTCAACGGCGTGTTCGGAAACGTGCTCAACATTTCCTGGCGGATCGTCAACTCGATCACGCGCCTGACCTGGGTCACCGCCGGTTATGGCTGGTTTACGATCATAGCGCCGATCCTGGTCGCGGCGCCGGCCTATTTCCAGAGCAAGATGAGCTTCGGCGAACTGATGGTCATCGTCGGCGCCTTCAACCAGGTGCAGACGGCGCTGCGATGGTTCGTCGACAATTTCTCCAACCTCGCCGACTGGCGGGCGACGCTGTTGCGCGTGGCCAGGTTCCGGAAGGCGATCATGGGCATGGACGACCTCGGCCAGGCGACCAGCCAGATCGATTTCGCCGAGGGGAAGGATCCGTCGATAAAGATCGACGATCTCCACGTCGCTTCGCCCGCGGGCTGCGTCATGTTGAGCGAACCGCACACGAACATGAACGCCAGCGAGCGCGTCCTGATCGCCGGCGAAGATGGGGAAGAAAAAGCATTGCTGTTCCGCGCCATCGGCGGGCTCTGGCCGTGGGGGAGCGGCCGGATCACCCACCCGGCCAGGGACACGATCATGTTCATGCCGGTCAGAGCCTATATACCGCCCGGCTCCCTTCGAGACGCCGTCGCCTATCCGCACCAGGCCCATGCCTTCGAGGCTCCTGCCGTCGTCGAGGCGCTCGCGGCGGTCGGACTCGGGCACCTCGAACCCCATCTCGACGTCGAAAACCGCTGGGACCGGGACTTGACCGACGACGAGAAGCAATGCCTGGCTTTTGCCCGGGTCTTCCTGCAAAAACCGCGCTGGGTCGTGGTGCACGATGCGCTCGACGCGCTCGATCCGAAATCGCGCGCTCGAATCAGGGCGCTGTTCTCGAGCGCGTTGGCCAGCGTCGGCTTGATCAATATCGGCCATGACCAGCCGGAAACCGGATTCTACCCGCACAAGCTGCATCTTGTCATGGATCCGGGCGGGCAGAAGTTCGAGCCCGAACGCGAGCATGGAATCCCGGAACCGCCGAAATCGCCGAGCGAGTCCGTTCCCGCCAAATAGGCGGGCGGCGACGCCGCATCAGAACTCGATTTCGAGCCGGCTCCAGTTCGTGCTCGTGACGACGTCTCCCCGGATTTCGCACGAGCGGCCGTCCGCCAACGCGTGCTTCGCGCCCGGATAGCGGACGAGGATTCGCTCGGGCGCCGGACCGGCGACCGAAAGGTCGACCGTGGCGCGCCGTCGCTCCCGCCGCGCTCTCAGATTGACGGCGCCGAAGGCCGTCGGCAGCTCGTTGAGCGTTATGCCCTCGCCGGCCCACCAGCCGGCCGGCGCGGCGCGGAAGAGTTCGAGCGTCGGTCCGTTCTCCCTCAGGAGCATGCGCCGGACTGCGCAAGAGAACTCGGCGCCGATCCAGGTGTGGGGCATGTCGCCGATATAATCCGGCACGCGCATATCGGCCCATACGACCTCGGCCCAGCCGCGCCAGCCGGGCGGCCTTCGAGACGCGAGCATGACCGAAAGCAGGCGGAAGGCGTCGTCGTACCGGCCCAGGGACACAAAGGCGTTGAGGTTGCGCAGATCGTAGGGCGAATAGTTGCTTTTGAAATCAGGCGCGGAAATCTGCTTCACGCGGGCTGCGGCGCGATCGTAGGTGGCCGCGATCAGCTCCGGCGGAAGCGCGTCCTCGACCCGGCAGGGCTCGAAGGCGATCGATGTCGCGGTCGGATCGATGTCGTCGCGGTCGGCGGAGCCGGGGATGAGACCGGTCTTCATCTTGTCGGCGGTCATGCGGATCGAGCGGGTGAGGTTCGCCGCGAACTCGCGGCCCTTCGCGCTGGCGTGGGCCGCCACGGCCTTGTCGCCGATTTCGCGCGCCAGATATTCGCAGTTGCGCCACGCGCTCAGGGCAAAATAGTCGTCCCAATAGCTGTACGACGGCTTGCTGTAGCCCTCGTGGCTGATCGAGGGCGCAAGCAGGCCGTGGAAGCGCGTCTCGGGCCCGTGCTCGGCGTCCGTTCGCGCGCAGAGCTCCTCGATGAACCGCGTCGCGCGGACCACCGGCTCAAAAATCGCGCTTAAGAAGCCGCGGTCGCGGCTGATCCGGTAGACGTCGGCGGCGATCCCCACGAACTCGCCTTGCGCGTCGTACTCGATATCGCTGCCGTAACCCCGGTTGATCTGTGCCGTCCACGTTGAGGATCGGCGGAACCATGCCGTTCTTGTAGATCCGCTTCGAGTACCAGACGACATAGGCCTTGGCCTCTTCGACCAGGCCCGCCCACAAGAGAGCGAGCGCCTGCGCCGAGCCGTCGCGAATCCAGGTGCGGTCGTAGTTGCGAGGACCGGGCTTGAACGCGAATTCGGTGGAATTGACGAGGATGAACGCCGTCTGCGCTTCCACCGTATCGCTCACCTCGCGGTCGCCGACCGTGATCTTCCGCGGGCCGATCTTCGCCCGCCAATCTTGCGCGACGGTCTCGCGCAATGCGTCGAAGGACGCCTCCTCCCGCGGCCCGGCGCCGTCCCGCATCGGCGACGACACGACGACCGCGAAGTGCGCGCCCGGCGCGAGGGAAAAGGCGAATTCGCACGCCGCGCTGAGGAGGCCGGAGTTGGAGCGACGCCTGCGCGAAGTCTTCGTCGGTCCCTTTTCGATGAGCCGGATCACATCCCCGTTCTTGAACTCGGCGACGGCGAACGAGTCGGGCTTGCGCGAGAACGTGGCGTAGGGCCGGTCGTTGACGCTGACCTCTCCGCCCTCGACCGCAATGGAATTGATGGCGGCGTGGCCGCCGTGCTGCCAGTAGGGATCGACCTGGACCGGGCGCACCGCGAGGACCAGCGCGCCCCTCCGCGCCCTCGCGCTCCTGTTGGCGACCCGATACTCGACCACCGCGAGGCCGGCGTGAGCAAGGGCTGTGCTTCGGATCTCGACATCGCCGGCCGCCCATTCGACGGTCGGAATCGGAAGCGAGCCGCCGGCGAGAGATTGTTTGATCGAGGCGCTCGCCGGCGCCCCGTGCAGCGCGCGGCCGAGCCGGATGAGGGGAGTTATCTGGGGCGAGCCCCGCCGCGGCTCGAGATTGCCGAACTCGTCGAAAAGCGCTTCGCCCGCATGATCATATTCGCCGAGCGCGGTCCAGTAGACCTGGCGGCCGAGCAGCGATTGCGGATAAAGGTCGTGGCGGCCGGCCGCCGCCGCGCGTTCGAGCTGACCTATCGGCATGCGATCCTTGTTCAGGATGCGCAGCTTGAGCTCGTTGACGATCACGCCCTCCGGCGCGCTCGTTTCATTGACGGTCAGACGAAAATAGCGGCTCGTGGTCGAGCGCCACCAGAAGCTGTCGCTGCCGCCATTGCCGGTCAGGATGCGGCCGACCTCGCGAAAGCGCTTGCCGTCATCGGAGAGATAAACCGAGAAGTCGGTTCCGTAAGCGGCGCCCCATTCGATGAACGCCCCAAGCGGATAGCGCACGTAACCGAAGTCGACCGTGATGCTCTCGCCTTTGGGGAGTTTCACCGGGGCATAGCCGAGCGCCGCGACCCGTCCCTCCTCCCTCACCGACGCCGCGTCGGCGGAGCCGTAAAGGTTGATCTCGACGATCTCCTTTCCCCGCTCGGCCTGCGGGTCGTCGCAGGTCCAGCGCACGAATCGCGCCTTGACGGGAGGGAAAGCAAAGACGTCCTGTCCGCCCTCGCCGTGGCGCGTCTGACAAAGATGGGTCCATCGCTTGCCGTCGAGCGAAGACTTGAATCCGTAGACGACCGGCGCCTCCCGGCCCCAATAGACCTCGAGTCCGGCCAGACTCGTGGTCTTGCCAAGGTCGATCTTGAGCCAAGACTTCTTCGCCGGCTTCGACGTCCACGTCGTCGCGTAGCGATCATCGACGGCGAGACGCGGATCGCCGCTGCTGGCGGTCGCCTTCCACCGATCCTTGTGCGGAACTTTCATGCGATGGCTCCGTTCGATCGCCGAGGCCCGCGGGGTTCGTGCCGCCTTCGTCATTGCCGCCGCGAGCCGCCGCCGGGCCGGCCGGGCCAAGCGAGGCTGAGGTCCTTGCGCGACTTTCTCAAGCCCGGCGCGACGATTCGCTTGCCGAATTGCCGTCGTAGCCCGAAAGCGTGGCGAATGAGCATGTTGGCGTAGAGGCCGGGGCCGCTCGAATAGATGCGCCAGCCGCCATCGACGGCGATTGCGTTCGCTCTGACGCGCTCCCATTCGTCGCTCGCGTGATAACGATCGCGGAAGGCCGCGTCGCTCGAGCTGAAATAGGCGTTGCGCTGTCTTAAGGAGGCGTTCGGAAGCAGATCGGTGACGGCGATCGGGTTCGCCACCAACAGCGCCTCCCACAAAGCGCCGAATTCGCCGATATCGCTCATCGCCTCGCCATAGCGCAGATGCGAATGCGTATACATGAGCCCGATCTCGCGACCGAAGAAAGCCGCCGATTCCGCCCGCTGGAAGAACGTCTCCGGGCCGCCATGGTAGGCGATCGGCTTATCCATCAGGCGCGCGCCGTCCGAGAAAAGCAGATGCTTGCGGATGAGGCCGAGATGCCGGCGCGACTGGACTTGCGTGAACATGCCGCCGATCATGCTCTGCGTCATCGGCAGGAGCGAAAAGGCGAGGCCCGTCTGCTTGTCGCTCGGGTGCAGCAAAAGCTGAGGCTCGCCGCCTTCCGGTCTGAACACGCCATAGCCGGCGACGACCCCATCGCGGACGAGATGAGTGTTGAAGTCCTTGCGTATCGCCGCGGCAAGCGCGTCGAGCTCCTTGGCTCGCTTGGGCGTGCGCTTCGCCTGGCGAAGGATCTCGCCGTAGCGGCGAAGCTGCTCGTAGAAGAGCACGACTGTCCACGCGCTCGTCATCCAGTCGCGTTTTGTCGGATCGACCGGCTGCAGCGAGTCGTTCCAGTCGCCGTTGCCATAGCGAACGAGATTCGTGCCGGGGATGAAGCGCGCGCGCACCGTCTCGATCAGCTTCTCGACGTGGGCGGTCACCGGCTCGGTCTGGGGGGTCTTCTCGAAATTGTCCTCGCGGCGCCACGCAATCGTCTCATCGAGGAAAGCAAAATCGCCGGTGGCCTCGACATAATCGCACAGCGCCTTGAGCGGCCACACGATGATGTCGCCGGCCGAGTCCTTGCTCTGAATGGCGGAATAGGGCTCGAGCATGAACCATTGCGGCCAGTCGCCACTGTCCGCATATTGCTGAGCGAATATTATGCGCAGGATTTCCTTAACCGGCTCGTCGTGCTCGAGCGTCAGCAGGAGTTCGATCGAGCCCTGGCAGACATCGCGCGTGCCCCACGCGCCGCCGGTATATTGTTCGAGGCCGTGCGGCGCAGTGAGATGGATCATGCCGTCGTGCGCGAGCCACGGGAATATCGTGTCGACGGCAAGCGCGCCCGCGGAACTGTTCGCGCTCTTCACGCGAACGCCGCGCGTGAGATTACCCCAGAAGCGCTCGGCGGGCTTGAGCATCCGAGCTTCATCGACGGGCTTGGCGTATTTCGCCGCCAAAGCTCTCGCTTGCTTGCCGTCGGTCATGGAGCCAACGACTGCGAACGCGAATTCTTTCGTCGGGCCGGTCCGGATCGCCACGTATCCGCCGCTGCGGCGATGTCCGTCCAGGTAAAGCAGTTCGTCGCCGCCGATCGCCTCGATGCGCCGGGGGTTGCTTGTCACGAGATGATAGGCGGCTTGAGGATATTTTTGTCCCCAGAGACCATTGAGGTCCGGCCGGAAAGTGAATCGCTTGCGCTGTGAGTCGATCTCGATCCGGCTGGCGTCGGCGAATTCCTTCTCGCCGAGGACAAGTTGGCCGAAGACGAGAAAGCGGCATTTTGGCCCATCGACGTTGACGCGCCACTGCATGGCGGGCTCATCGCCCGAAACGGTCGCGGAGACCGTCACGGTTCGCTGGCCAAGTCGATAGATCCAGCGGCAATCGTTCAGGCCCATTTCGAAGGCGGAAGGAACGGTCAGCAGCCGCCAGCCGTCCTTCGCCTCCATCAGCATCCGCAGTCCGCTGGCGCGGGTGATGTTGTAGGGATCGCGGGAGACGGAAAAGAGCTTGTGGAAAGACGTATTGCCGATGGTGAGCTGCGCCCCGAACACCCCATGCATCCATGCCGTTGCGCACAACGTCGCCTCGACCGGCAGCATCTCGTCGCCGCTGCGAACGAGGGCGCCGTGGCGACGCGCGACGATCCGCTCCTTGTCGCGCAAGACGACATGGCGGCTGTGCGTTCTCCCCGGCGTGAAGAAAGACAGGAGCCGGCCGTCGACCTGCTCGACATGCGTGCGTCTGCGGTAGCGCATGCGGATCGCTTTCTCATCGAGCGCCTCGGCGACCGCGGACGGCGCGGCGTGCAGCAGACTGCGCGGCGGTACCGACAGGATGACATCGCGCGCCGTCCAGTCCTTGGCTGCGCTTTCAACGGCTTCGATCAGATTGAGGTCGGCGTCGCTCGACGCCGCCGGGTGGTCGGGCGCGAAGTGGGCGAAAAATGTCCACGACGAGGCGGCGCCGGGCGCGAGCGTCGCTGGCTTCGACTGCAAGGCTGCGCATCCGGTCTCGAACTGAAGGCGCATCGACGGGAGGTTGGCGCCAAACCCGCGAGCCATCCGATCGGCGTCACGGTAGCTCGGGCCCATCACGTCGCGGACATCGGTCGCGAAGCCCGCGGCGCCTTCAAGGCAGCCATGCGCGATCCAGGGATATGTCCCCCCTTGCGACAGATTTTGCCGGCTCATGACGACGTGGTCCAGGCGGGGGTGCTGCGCCACATGGTGGTCGAGATACTGGCTGCCATAGGCCTCGTTGTTCATCAGGAAGCCCTGATCGCCGAGCCCGAGATCCTGGAGAAAGACGGCGTCGCAGGAGAGCTCGCTGTCGCGCCGGTTGACCACGTCGAGCCGCCACAGCCAGACGCTCGAACGCGGATGCAGCCAGAGGGTGACGCGATGACCGACGCCGCTCTCTTCTCCTTCCCAGACAACGCGGTCATCCGAGGCGCCCAGGCGCAGCCCAGCCTCGGGACCGATGACGGGCAGGATCGCCGGCTCGGGCCCGCCGGTGCGGAGGAAAAGGCGGCCAATGCCGTTGGCGATGGGCGAGGCCAGCACCTGGTTGATCATGATCCGGCGCTTCGCATCGACGTGCTCGATGGCGAAGATCGCGCCGCTTGGCAGGAGGCTGACGGAGACGCCCGCGCTGTTGGCGATCTGCACGAGGCCGAGATCGTCTCGCCGCGGCGTGGTCAGAATTTCCGTTGCCGAGTTGGACATTTCTCCTCCCCCGAACGGCCTCGTCACTTCGCCAAGGCCAATATTCTCTTAACCCAATTCGCCGCCCTCTGGCTCAGCGATTGGAGGGCAAGGCGCGGAAGATTGATCGACGCCGGCGCAGCCTCGCTCGATCGGCCGGCCAGCCGGTCTTCAAGGTTGCGCGAGAACTCCGCGATCATTCGTCCGGCGAGATTTCGCACCAGACTCGGCCGGCCGAACTGGGCCAGCGCGCCTTTGAGGGCGTAGCCGACCGCAAGCTCGACGCGGGCGGTCCCGGGCGCTTCGCCTGCGACAACGCGATAGCGAATTTCGCCCTGCATGGTCGAGCGCTGGCCGGAGTCGGCGCCCGTCCCGAGGATTCGTCCGGCCAACTCGGGTTCGTCGCGTTCGATCAGGGCCGACCCGCGGAAGACCGGAGAGATCGGCCCGAATTTGACGCGAATGCCGCCCTCGACCCTATTCGGGGCCGGCTCGCTATCGAGCACCGCGCCGGGAATGCAATCCGCGATCTCGCGGATCCGGCCGAATGCAGCGAACACCTCCGCCGGGGGCCGACCAATTGTGAAACTCTGCTCGAACCTGTCGGTCGGAGTGAACGGCGCGGCGACTTTCGCAGCAGGCGGGGCAACGCGCGGCGCGAGGGTTTTCGGCGTGGGGGCGCCGGTCGCCAAGCCGGATCCGATCCGCGCCCCGACCGGTCCCAGGGCGCGCTCGGGATCCGCGACGACCGGCGCAATCCCGCGCTCGCGTCGGGCGGCGATGACGCTTTTCACAGCCTGGGTGATCCCGACATAGCCGGTGCAGCGACAAAGATTGCCGCTGAGACCCAACCGGATACGCCGTTCGTCGGGCTCCGGAAGGCGACGAACCAGATCCCGGGCGGAGACCAGCATGCCGGGCGTGCAGAATCCGCACTGCAATGCGTGCTCCCGGTTGAAGGCGGCGCGCAGCTCGACTGCGATCTCGTCGTCATCCAGCCCCTCGATGGTGGTGACGTCCGCGCCGCCGCAGGCGCCGGCGAAGGTGATGCACGAGCGAACCGGCTCGCCGTCGACAAGCAGCGTGCAGGCCCCGCAAACCCCATGCTCGCACCCAAGATGCGTTCCCGTGAGGTTGAGCGTTTCCCGCAGGAAGTCGGCGAGATGCAGACGGGCCTCGACCTCCGCGGAAACCGCGCGGCCGTTGACGCTGAACGAAAGCGGCATCGTCGGCGCTCGCGTCGCGTTCATGCCGCGGCCTGGACCCTGGCCGGCCCCTGCCCGCTTGCCTGAGTTACCGCGCGCCGCAGCACGGTCACATGGATGTGACGATCGACGGTGTCGCTCATGCCGGCCGAAGCCAGCAAGGATTCGGCCGCCGCGGCGTCGAAGCGCGCAGCGAAAGACGGGCCAATGGCGCCGCCGAACAGAACCCGCGCATCCTCTATCACGACCGGCGCCGCCTCGACCGCGCCGATCACGGCCCGCCCTGATCCTCGCTCCGGGTCGATCACGACCGCGCCGATCGCCTCCGCGAATTCTCCGACCTTGCGGCAATGCTTGACATAGCCCCAGCGCGCCGACGAGGGCAGCGAGGGCACGCGGATCGCAGTCACAAGCTCGTCGGGGGCCAGCGCGACGTCGAGCGCGCCGAGTACGAATTCGCCGATCGCGACTCGCCGGCGGTTTCGATCGCGCGAGGCGATCTCGACCTCGGCTCCCAGCGCTGACAGAGCGGACACCCAGTCCGCCGCCGGATCGGCATGCGCAAGGCTGCCCCCGATCGTGCCGCGGTTGCGCACCGCCCGGTAGGCGATGCCGCCGGCGACGCGGGCCATCATGCCGTTGGCGACATCGGGGACCCGGCCATCCTCGATATCCGCATGGGTCACACAGGCGCCGATGACAAGCGAACCGTCCGTCCGGTCGATCCGGCGCAATTCCGGGATCCCGGATATGTCGATTACCCGATCCGGCTCGACCAGGCGGAGATTAAGCATCGGGCCGAGCGATTGCCCGCCCGCCATGATCTTTGTCGCGCTGTCGGCGTCCGCGATCATCGACAGCGCGGCGGCGAGGTCGCGGGGCCTCTCCATCACGAAGCGCGCGGGCTTCACGACGCCGCGTTCCTCTCGGTCGCGTTCGAGCGCGCCGCGAGGACGGCTTCGACGATGCGCCTTGGCGTGATTGGCGAATGGCGCAGTTCCGCGCCGAGCGGCCGCAGCGCGTCGTTGACGGCGTTGGCGATTGCCGCCGGCGGAGCGATCGCGCCGCCTTCGCCGATGCCTTTCGCGCCGAACTGAGTGTAGGGCGACGCCGTCTCCATGTGGACGATGCGCGCCGCCGGAGCCTCGGGCGCGCCAGGCAAAAGGTAGTCGGCAAAGGTCGAGGCTTGTGGCTGACCGGCGGTGTCGAACACCATTTCCTCGTAGAGCGCGGTGCCGATCCCCTGCGCGAGTCCACCCCATATCTGGCCGTCGACGATCAGCGGATTGACGAGCACGCCTCCGTCCTCGACGACGACATAGTCGAGGATCTCGACCTCGCCGAGGTCGGGATCGACTGCCACCGCGACAGCGTGGGCCGCATAGCTGAATACGCCGGAATCACGGACCGGCTTATATCCGCTCGTTGCTTCGAGCCCGCCCGCGTGGGCATGGGCGGGAAGGTCCTGCGGGCGCCGGTACCAGGTCCGCGCAATCGCCGGCAGCGAAACCTCGCCCGAAGGACCAAGCACCCGCCCGTCCTCGAACCGCACCTCTTCGGGCCGGGCCTGGATGAGATGGGCGCCGATGCGCGTCGCCCTGTCGGCAAGCTCGCCGCATGCCGCCGCCACGGCGCCGCCGGCCATCACCATGGCGCGTGAGCCCCAGGTCCCGGTCGAATAGGGCGTCATGGCGGTATCGCCGAGCACCACCCTGATCCGCGCCACGGGAACGCCAAGGATTTCATGCGCGACCTGCGCCAGGGTCGTCTCGAGACCTTGCCCATGCGAGTGGAGGCCGACGCGCAATTCCAGCCCGCCGTCCGGCGTCAGTCGTGCGGTCGCCTGCTCGTGGCCGGGCACCATGGGAATCCCCCAGCCGGCATAGACCGACGTGCCATGCGCCGACTGCTCGCAATAGATCGCCAGGCCGAGCCCGATGCGGCGCCCGTCAGGCTCGCCGGCCTTTTGGCGAGCGCGAACCGCGTCGGCGTCGATCGTCTCCAAGGCCCTCGCCAACGCCTGCGGATAATCGCCGCTGTCGAAATGCTTGTTGGTGATGTTGTCGAACGGCATCTGTTCCGGGCGGACGAGATTCCTGAACCGGACAGTTTCAGGGGTCAGGCCGGCGGCCGATGCGACGGCGTCGAGCATGATCTCGAGAGCGAAGCAGACGCCCGTCCTCGCGACGCCGCGATAGGGGAGGATCGGGCATTTGTTGGTCGCGACCGACCAGGTCCGGCAGCGATAGGCCGGCAGGTCATAGGGGCCAGGCAGGATGCTCGCGACCTGCGCCGCTTCGAGACAAGCCGAGAAGGGATAGGCGGAATAGGCCCCGGAATCGACGATCGCCTCGCAATCGACGCCGCGCAGGCGCCCGTCGCGCTCGGCGTAGACCGTGATTTCGTAATGATGCTCGCGGCAATTGGCGTTGGCGGTCAGATGCTCGCGCCGGTCCTCGAGCCAGCGGACGGGATGGCGGCGGCGAAGAGCGAGCCAGCCGAGGCAGATTTCCTCCGCCAGCAGTATCCCCTTGTAGCCGAAGCCGCCGCCGACATCTGGCGAGACGATGCGGACCCGGCCTTCTTCCAGGCCCAGGCATTCCGCGAGGCCGGTGCGAATGACATGCGGCATCTGGCTCGCGGTATGGAGCACGAGCTGGTCAGCGCGATGGTCGATGACGGCGACGCAGCCGCGCCCCTCGATCGGCGCCATGCACTGTCGCCCGGTCGAGATCGTGCGCGTAACCTTGATCGGCGCATCGAGCGCCGCCGCAATGCCTGTATCGACGGCCGTCTCGAGGAAAACGTTGTCGCCCCAGTGCTCGTGCACGAGCGCCGAGCCAGGCTCGCGCGCCGCGCGCATGTCGCAGACCGCCGGCAATTCTTCCAGGTCCAGGATTACGCTCGCCGCGATATCCTCGGCTTCGGCGCGCGTCGGCGCGACGCACATGGCGACGAGCTCGCCGACATGCCTGACCTTGCCGGTCGCGAGCGGCGGCTGCTCGGATATCTTGAAGCCGGGCAATCCCGACACGGCCCGGATCGCGTTGACGCCGCTCAGATCCGCCGCGGTGAAAACCCGATCGCGAACGGCGCCGGGAATTTCGATCCCGCGAATGCGGGCATGGGCCAACGGGCTGCGGACGAAGGCCACGTCCTCCATGCCGGGGAGACGGACGTCGCCGACATACTGGCCCAGGCCCCGCATCAGCCGCTCGTCCTCCTTGCGCGGCAGCCGGGCGCCGACGCCCTCGGGCCTTTGGGGAGCGTCAGCGTCGGTCAATGCGAGACGTCCTCGATCAGGCGCTGCGCCGCGCGAACAAGCTCGCCTCCTGGGCGGCGCAGTTGTTCGAGAATGGTGAAGTGATCGGCGCCGGCGATCGGCAACAGCGGGCCGGGCGCATGAGCCGCCGCTCGCAGCGCGTGGAGCTTGCGCGAATCGTGAACGAGCGCGGGAAGCTCGCGCGTTCCGTAGGCGATGGCGAGCGGCTTCGGCGAGGTCGGCGGCGACCGCACGGGGGACAGGGTCGCGATCTCCTCGTCCGTAAGCTTCAGCACGTCGTTCAGGCCGGTGTCGCGGAGCGGCCCAAGATCGTAGACGCCGGAAATGGCGAGGCCCGCCACAACGTGCCGATGCTTGAGATGCAGCGCCGCCAGTTGCGCGCCGGCCGACCAGCCGGCAAGCACCACCGGTCCCCCGACGCCATGCGCCGCCCCTGGTCGGCGAGCCAGTCGAGCGCCGCGCCGATTTCCGCGACGATGGCCGCAAGAGTCGCTTGCGGCGCAAGCGTATAGCCGGGCATCGCAATCGACCAGCCGGCGAGCGCCAACCCTTCGCCATAAGCGGCGAAGAGCTCGCGGGAATTCCTGAGCCAATAGCCGCCATGGATGAAGACGAGGCAGGGCGCCGCTGGGTCTTGCGCCGGATAGAGGTCGAAAGCGGTGCGCGCGCCAGGCGCGTACGGGATGTCGAGGCCGCCCGAATGGGCCTTGCGATAGGCCGCCGAGGCCGCATTGCGCGCTTCGACCAGCGCGGCGCTGTTGGCGACCGCTCCGTTGTTGTCATAGGCCGCGTTGCGCTGGGCCTCACTGAGCGACGCCCACACAGTTTGGGGCGCGGGCGTCTCGGCGGCGAGGCTCACGCCGCGACGGCCTGCGGCAGAATGGGCGAGTCGGCGTCGAAGCGCTTGCCCGCGCGGAGGCAGAAAGCCGGACGCAGCAGCCGGTTCGCGACCACCTTCGTGTCCTCGTTGTCGCGCAAGAGGAAGCGCCCGCGATCGTCATTGAGCACCGTGACGTCGGCCTCGAACCCCACTGTCAGCGCGCCGATCCGGTCGGCAAGGCCGAGCATTTGGGCGGCGTTCAGCGTCACCATTGGCACGACCGTCTCGAGCGGCAGGCCGAGCGCCATCATCGAGCTCATCGCCTGGGTGAGGCTGAAGCGGGCCTGGCCCTTGAAGGGGTGGTTCTCGTCGTCCGCATGCTCGCGCGGCGTGCCGGCCGGCGCGGGAACTTCGGTGTTGTAGCCGTGCATGTCGGCGCCGAGCGTATGAGGGACCACTCCGGCTTCGAGCGCCTTGCGCGCCAGCCGGTACGAGAAATGGCTGCCGTGGCCGACATCGACCTTCAATCCCTTGTCGAGCGCCGCCTTGATGACTTTATGGACCTCACCCTTGCGGTTCACGAAGCCGCCGGGATGGCGGGTGAACGGATGCGCCAGCACGTCGCCGGGTTTCAGAAGCGGAATGACCCGCTCGAGAATGGTGTCCGCGTCCTCGCCGTTTGCGCCGCTGTCCGGCAGTTTCCACAGCGTTCCGAAATGGACGTAGAGCGGAAGGTCGGTGCGGCGGCCGATTTCCGCCGCCATTTCCATGACGCGGATCCCCCAGCGGGCGAAGCCGCCGATCTCGGCGTGTCCCTTGATGCCGCGGACGATATCCTTGTTGGCGTTTGCCGAGGCGACAGTCGCGTCGATATCGACGCCGGCCGGGCTATAAAGATTGGGGTAGAAATGGCCCTCGAGGCCGCCGACCAGATAAGCGGAGAGGAACGCATAGGTCCGCGTCTCCGCCTTTTCGGCGACGAAATGCCGGAAGCCCGGCAAGGTCATGCAGGATGGGCCGCCCTGGTCGACGACCGTCGTCACGCCCGAGCGGACGCCGACCATGTCGGCGTTGAGGCCGAACCGGCCGGTCACATATTGGTACACATGGCCATGGGTGTCGATGAGGCCCGGCAGCACCAGCTTGCCGGACACATCGACCGTCTCGGTCGCGCTGCTTGGAAGGATCGAGGGCTCGACCGCGGCGATCCGGCCTCCGCGAACGGCGACGTCGAAGACGCCATCGATGCCCGAGGCCGGACAGATGACCCGTCCACCTCGCAGCAGAATATCGTAACCGCTTCTCGCTGACATGATCCGCGCCTCCTTCGGCGTTGTTGCTGCAAGGTAGCGCGTTTCTGTCCAGCCGGTAAGATAGCCGATACTCGCGATTGCGTTCGCGGACGCCGCCTTATTTTGCCGGGCGCGTCTCCTCGACAATCCTGATGACGCGATCGGCGATCGCCAGGCTCGATGTGAGTCCGGGCGATTCGATCCCGAACAGGTTGATCAATCCGCCGACGCCGTGAACCCTCTGGTCCTGGATGAGAAAGTCCGTGCCGGATCCGCCGGGGCGCTCGATCTTCGGCCTTATGCCCGCATAGTCCGGCTGCAGCGCGCCATTGGGCAGGTCCGGGCCAGTAGGTACGAACGGCCGCATAGAACGCATCTCCCCGTCTTGGATCGACTGCGTAGTCGATCGCTTCGATCCATTCGACATCTGGCCCGAATCGGGCCCGTCCGGCGATATCCAAGGTCAGATGAACGCCGAGTCCCCCGGCGCCGGTATCGGGTAAATCAAGTGCGAAAACGGCGAGGGCGTCGCCAGGGCGAAATAGCTGCCTTTGGCCAAATGCAGCGGCGGAATTTTTTCACCCGGCATTTCGGCGATTGAACGCGCCAGCGCCTGGGCGCCGAGACCCGCCGAATTGACGACGATGCTCGCAGCAATCTGTGTCGGATTCGATCCTCCGGTCTCGATGATCAGCCCACCTGGAGCGACCCGGCCGGAAGCCACCGGGGTCTCGAGGGCCAGCGCCGCGCCGTGCCGCTGCGCGTCGCCCAGCAGCGCCAGCATGAGGGCGTGGGAATCAATGATGCCGGTGGAAGGCGAAAGCAGCGCCTTCGTCACCGCGAGCGCAGGTTCGAGCGCGCGCGCGTCATCGGGACCGAGCCAGATGAGATCCATGACGCCGTTGGCCTCGGCTTGCTTTTTCAAGGCGGCCAGGGCGCCGATCTCGGCCTCGGTCGTCGCCGCCAGAATTTTTCCGCAGCGTCGGTGCGGCACGCCATATTCCCGGCAAAAAACGTAAAGCATCGCCTTGCCCTCGACGCACATCCGTGTCTTTTCGAGACCCGTCGAATAGTAGATGCCGGCGTGAATGACTTCGCTGTTGCGGGAGCTTGCTCCCGAGCCAATGATCCGCTCGCTCTCGAGCACGACCACTTCGCGCCCCGAGCGCGCCAATGCGCGTGCGATCGCAAGACCGATGACCCCTGCGCCGATCACCAGACATTCTACCGAGTCCATGGGACCCAAGACCTCCAGCCCAGAGCATGAGCGAGCCGAAGTCCTTTTCGCTCGGGACTGCGGCGGGATTCAATATCCTCGGTTGAAGCGCACGAGAAGGGCTGACAGGGAGCGGTCCGGCGTCCGGATGAACTCCGGCCGAAATTGAGCTATTGAGGATCGACGTTGCAGGTTAGGAGCCGGCGCGGCCGGGCGGGTGAGGCGATGGAGCCAAAGTTTCCGAGTAACTGGATGTGGTCGGAGGCCTTCGAAATGCTGGCGCGCGCGGAGCGCATGCATCGGCAATTCTTCCAGCCGTCCGGCTCATCCCCACCCGTCGCCTGGGAGCCGCCGGTCGACGTTCTCGAAACTGAACGCGCGGTGCTGGTGCTCGTCGCTTTGCCCGGCGTCGACTTCGGCGAGGTCAAGGCGCTCATCAGTCAGGGCGAATTGCTGATTTCGGGAAGCCGGACCTATCCGCCCGAGATGCAGACCGCAATCATCCATCGACTCGAATTGCCGCAAGGCCGGTTCGAGCGCCGAATTCGTCTTCCGGCGGGCCGCTACAGTGCGGTTCATCGATCGGAGTTCAACGGCTCCCTGCTCATCACGCTGCAAAAGTCGGAGGCGCCGAATGGCTGAGACAACGGTTGCGGCCGCGGGAGAGAACGTCGGCGGCGCGTCTTCGCCGCCGCTGCCGCCCGACGCCCTGATCATTGTGCCGGTGCGGGGCATGGTGCTGTTTCCCGGCGTTGTGCTCCCGGTCACGCTCGGCCGTCCCCGCTCGGTTCTGGCCGCGCAACGGGCGGTAAAGGAGCAAAGGCCGATCGGCATCGTGATGCAGCGCAACGCCGCGGCCGAGGATCCGCTGCCCATCGACCTGCATCGGATGGGGACGGTTGCAAACATCGTTCGATACATCACCGCGCCGGATGGAACCAATCATCTCATCTGCCAGGGCGAGCAAAGGTTCCGGGTCCTCGACTATCTGACCGGCTGGCCATTCTTCGTCGCCAGGACGGAGAGAATCCCCGAGCCCGCTCCGTCGTCGGACGAGATCGAAGCCCGATTCGTCCATCTCAGGGGGCAGGCGATCGAGGCGATCCAGCTTCTGCCGCAGGCGCCCAGCGAATTGCTCGCGACGATCCAGAACATCGAGCAGCCCGGCGCGCTCGCCGACATGGTCGCGACCTTCATGGACGCGACCCCGGACGAGAAGCAGGACATCCTGGAGACAGTTGAGATCGGCGCCCGGATGGAGCGGGTCTCGCGACTTCTCGCCCATCGGATCGAGGTTCTTCGATTGTCGCAGGAGATCGGCCGGGAAACCAAGGCGTCGCTCGACGCCCGCAATCGCGAAGTCCTGCTTCGCGAGCAGATGGCGGCGATTCAGCGCCAGCTCGGAGAAACCGACGAGGGAAAGACAGCCGAGATCGCCGAGCTCGAAAAGGCGATCGCCAACGCGCATATGCCGAAGGAGGTCGAGGATCAGGCGCGCAAGGAACTCAGGCGCCTGCAGCGGATGCCAGAGGCCGCCGGCGAGTACGGCATGGTCAGGACCTACCTCGACTGGCTGGTGGACCTGCCGTGGGCGCTCCCCGAAGAGACGCCGATCGACATTGCAGCGGCGCGGCGCATCCTCGACGAGGATCACTTCGGTCTGGAAAAAATCAAGCGCCGGATCATCGAATATCTCGCGGTTCGCAAGCTTGCGCCCGACAGCAAAGCGCCGATCCTGTGCTTTGTCGGGCCCCCGGGCGTCGGCAAGACCTCGCTCGGTCAATCGATCGCCCGCGCCATGAACCGCAAATTTGTCCGCGTCAGCCTCGGCGGCGTGCACGACGAAGCCGAGATCCGCGGCCATCGGCGCACTTACATTGGCGCCCTGCCCGGCAACATCATTCAGGCGATCCGCAAGGCCAAAACTCGTGACTGCGTCATGATGCTCGACGAGATCGACAAGCTCGGCGCCGGCATTCAGGGCGACCCGGCCTCAGCGATGCTGGAGGTGCTGGATCCCGAGCAGAACAATACCTTTCGCGACAATTATCTCGCCGTGCCTTTCGATCTCAGCCGGGTCGTGTTCATCGCCACCGCGAACATGCTCGACACGATCCCCGGCCCGCTTCGCGACCGCATGGAGGTGATCAGCCTCGCCGGTTACACGGCGAGCGAGAAGTTTCAGATCGCGCGCCGTTATCTCGTTCCGCGTCAACTGGCGGCCAACGGGCTTAAGCCCGACCAGGTCGAGATCGCCGATGACGCGCTCAAGGCGATCATTGAGCGCTATACGCGGGAGGCCGGGGTCCGGAACCTCGAGCGTGAGATTGGACGCGCGCTGCGCCAGGCCGCGATGCGCATCGCCGAGGGCGAAAGTGGGCCGATCGCGATCTCCGCAGCCGACCTCTCGAGCGTCATGGGCGCCCCGCTGTTCGAGGATGAGGTCGCGATGCGGACCAGCATCCCCGGCGTGGCGACCGGCTTGGCCTGGACGCCGGTCGGCGGCGACATCCTGTTCATCGAGGCGACCGCGAATCCGGGAAACGGTCGGTTGATCCTCACCGGCCAACTCGGCGAAGTGATGAAGGAAAGCGCGCAGGCGGCGCTCAGCATCGTCAAGAGTCGCGGCGGCTCCTATGGAATCGACGTTTCACGCTTCGAGAAGACCGACATCCATATCCACGTGCCGGCCGGCGCCACGCCGAAGGACGGCCCCAGCGCGGGGGTGGCGATGTTCATGGCGCTGGTTTCGCTTATGACCGATCGCACCGTGCGCAGCGACACCGCGATGACCGGCGAGATCAGCCTCAGAGGATTGGTGCTGCCGGTCGGCGGGATCAAGGAGAAGGTCGTCGCCGCGCACCGGGCCGGAATCAAGCGCGTCATGCTGCCGGCCCGCAACAAACGCGACTTCGAAGACATCCCGCAAGAGGTGCGCGAGCAGCTGACCTTTATATGGCTCGAACGGGTGGACGATGCGGTGTCCTCGGCGCTCGAGGCGCCGAAGCCCGCGCGAGACCTTGTCGCCGAGTAACGGTCAGGGCGCAGGGTCCCTCCGCCGCCTTGCGGCGGCAACCTGCGCGGTTGAAACGGCGCTGGCGTAGCTGTTGCCGAAATGGGTGCGGACGTAGTTGACGACGTCGGCGACCTGCTCGTCGCTCATCATCCGTCCGAGCGGCGGCATGCCTCGGAGCCCTCCGAACAGCACATCCAGCATGAAGCCCGCGGAAGCGAGCTTCTTGTTCGAGGCGAGCGGCGGATAGGCGGCGGCGCCTGCGGCGCCTTTTGCATCGAGCTGGTGGCACGCGGCGCAGACATTGGCGAAGAGATCCGCCCCGCCCTGTTCGGTAAATACCCAGCCGCGGCTCATCGGAGCGCTTTTCGTTGCGGCGTCATCGGCCTGCGCCGGCGAACCGGGGGCCGCCGCGACGAGGGCGAGGGCGAGCGGCGCGACGCGTCTCATGATGCGACGACGCGCTTGTGCAGGCGCTGGATCGCGTCCAGGGCCGAAAGGATCGCGCCCTCCTGCCAGGCGGGAATGTAGGAGGCGTGTTCGCCGGCAAGCACGATGCGGCCGTCGATCTGGCAGAGGTCGTTGTAGTGCGCCTTTCGCGCTTCATCCGACCAGTCGCCCGCGCACCCGAGAGTGAACGGGACCCGATGCCAGGCGACCGAAACGCCGTTCTCGAACTCGGTCAGGTATTGCGGGTGGATCTGGGCCCCGAACTCGACCGCGCGTCTGAGCCTCTCCGGCGGCGACATCGCGGTGAATTCGTATGAATTCGGTCCGTCGAAGGTGTAGCCGCCGAGCAGCACGCCCTTGCCGCCGGCGTTGAAATTCGTGCTCGGGTAGGAAATCTGGCGGATCGGCAGATCGGTGTAGCTGATGCCGCCGAAGATGTGCTCGTCCTCCTCCCAGAACCGGCGCGAGAATTGCAGCCCGAATTTGACCGCCGACGCGTAGGGAACGGCGTCGATCGCCGCCTTCATCGGTGGGGACACATCGATCGTGAGTTGGCTCAGGATGGTGAGCGGCAGCGCGCATACGCACCAGTCCGCTTTGGCCTCTTGAGCCGGCCCGCCGGCCGCGAGGTCCTCGAACGCGACGGTCACGCCGGTCTCGTTCTGGCGGATCGCCACGACTTTCGCGCCATATCGGATGCGACCGGGGATCTGCCGCGCGAAGGCCTCGCCGATCCTGCCCATGCCGCCGACCGGCTGGAACATGGTGGTCTGAAAGTCGTAGGAGAGGAAATTCTGCAGGCCCCGCCAAAGACGCGACGTCAGAATGTCATGCAGCCCGACCGGCTCGCCGACGACCGGCTCGGCGCCGAGGCCGCCGCCGGGATCCTTCGCGTAGCCGCGGTGATAGGCCGAATCGTCGCCGGCCTTGTAGCGGAAATCCTTGTCGAGCGCGCCGATGGACCTCAGCGCCTCGAGCAGAATCTCGCGATCCTCCGTCGACACCTCCTCGTCAAGCGCGCCTTTTCGCGTCGCCTTGGCCAGGAGTTCGGCCACGCCGCCGTCAAAGTCCGCCTTGACCTCCCGGATGCGTTTCGGCTTGCCGTCGAAGGCGGTCGACGAATGCAGGAAGGCGTTGTGATTGAGCTGGATGAAAGGCTCGAGCGCAACCCCAAACCGGCGGCAATAATCGAGGATCGCATAATGATGGTAGGGGATGCGCCAGGGCCCCGGATTGATATAGAGGCCGGAATCGAACTCGCAGGTCTGGGTCGCCCCACCGAGCTCGGTAAAGGCGTCGCCGCCCCTGATTGTCCAGTTGCGCCCGCCGGGACGTTGGTTGAATTCGAGCACGCTGACGCTATAGCCCGCATGTTCGAGCTCGATTGCCGCCGTCATTCCGGCAAGGCCGGCGCCCAGAACGATGACCGAAGCGCCCTTGGGATCGCCCTCGAGCCTGATCGCCCCGCGATATGGCGATTCCGACGCGAATCCAAGCCGGGTCATGGCCTGGTAGGCCGCGGAGGCGCCGACGGTCGCGCCCACGAGTTCGAAGAGTTTCCGCCGGCTCAATTCGGGTTTCGCCAGATCGCTCATCGGTTGACCCTACGCGTCGTGAATACGCGAAGTCGAGCGTTCATGACCGCTCGAGCCGCGCCAGAATCGCGGCGACAGGGGCCGCATGCGCGAGCACGAGGTCGGCTGCGGCGGCGATGTCGTCGATCGACGCATGCGGCAGGCGGGCCGGCGGATCGAGCGCCATCGCTGACCAGCGCAACGATGCAATCGTCTTGCCGATGGATCGGCGGCTTGCCGTTGGCGGCGCGATAGACCTCGATCTTGGGCAGCGCCTCCCGCTTGAAGCCCTCGACGAGGACGAGGTCAACCGGCGCGAGCAGACGCAGGAGCTCCGCGAGCGACGGCTCCGGCGCGCCGCGCAATTCGCGCATCAGCGCAAGCCGGTTGGCGGAAGCGACGAGCACCTCATGCGCGCCGGCGGCGCGGTGTTCGTAGGAATCCTTGCCCGGCTGGTCGAGGTCGAAGCCGTGATGGGCGTGCTTGATCGTCGAGACGCTCATGCCGCGCCGATTTAGCTCGGGGATGAGCCGGACGATGAGCGTCGTCTTGCCCGCTCCGCTAAAGCCGGCGAAACCGATCGCGCGCATGGGTTCTCGCCTCTCTTTTGTCGCACCCCGCAATGTTCATCTAGTTGTCCGCCCCGGGAATTGCGAACGGCAAGTGGCGGGCCGGAGGTCCGTTGCGAATTCGCGGCATAGGCAAGACGCCCTTCCCGATAATAGGATTGCCGTATCGCCGCCCGAATTCGCCGGACGCGACCTGGGACACGCCTTCGGGAGCCTGTCATGACCGACGCCGCCGACGTCTTCGCCGCGTTCCGCCCCGACGTCCTCCCGCAGACGCCGCTCAGGGCCGCGATCACCGCCGCCACCCGCCGCCCGGAGCCGGAATGCCTGCCGCCGCTCATCGCAATCGCGGCTGCGAACGCCGACGAGGCGAAACGGATCGAGGCGCTCGCCCACGGCCTCGTCGCCCGCTTGCGGGCCAAGACGCGCTCGAGCGGCGTCGAGGGCCTGATCCACGAATATTCGCTGTCGAGCCAGGAGGGGGTGGCGCTGATGTGCCTCGCCGAAGCTCTGCTGCGCATTCCCGACGCCGCCACCCGCGACGCCCTGATCCGCGACAAGCTCGCCCCTGGCGACTGGCGCGCCCATCTCGGCCACAGCCCGTCGCTGTTCGTCAACGCCGCGACGTGGGGCCTGGTGCTGACCGGCCGCCTGGTGACGACGACCAGCGAGCAGGGCCTGTCGGCGGCCCTGACCCGCCTCATCGCCCGCAGCGGCGAGCCGATCATTCGCCGCGGCGTCGACGTCGCCATGCGACTCATGGGCGAGCAGTTCGTCACCGGGCGCACGATCGGGGAGGCGATCGGCAACAGCCGCGAGCGCGAGGCGCAAGGCTTCACTTTCTCATACGACATGCTCGGCGAAGCAGCGACGAACGCCGAGGACGCGGCCCGCTATCTCGCCGAGTACGAGCGCGCCGTGCATGCAATCGGCAAGGCCTCTCACCGCCGCGGCATCTATGAGGGGCCCGGCATTTCGATCAAGCTCTCGGCGCTCCACCCGCGCTACCAGCGGACCAAACGCGCCCGCGCGATGAACGAGCTCCTGCCGCGGGTCAAGGCGCTTGCGGCGCTGGGCAAATCCTACGACATCGGTTTCAACATCGACGCCGAAGAGGCCGACCGGCTCGATTTGTCGCTCGATATCCTCGAGGCGCTTTGCTTCGACCCCGATCTCAACGGCTGGAACGGCCTCGGCTTCGTCATCCAGGCCTATGGCAAGCGCTGCGCCTTCGTCGTCGACTGGCTCATCGCTCTCGCGCGCCGCTCAGGGCGGCGGCTGATGATCCGAACTCGTCAAGGGCGCCTACTGGGATTCGGAGATCAAACGGGCGCAGGTCGACGGCCTCGACGGCTTTCCCGTATTCACGCGCAAGGCTTATACCGACGTCAGCTACCTTGCGTGCGCGCGCAAGCTGCTCGCGGCGCCGGATGCGGTCTTTCCGCAGTTCGCGACCCATAACGCGCAGACACTCGCTTCCGTTCTCGTCTTCGCGGGTCCCAATTTCTATCGCGGCCAATACGAATTCCAGTGCCTGCACGGGATGGGCGAGCCGCTTTATGAAGAGGTGGTCGGCCGCGAGAAGCTCGATCGCCCGTGCCGGGTCTATGCGCCGGTTGGCTCGCACGAGACGCTGCTCGCCTATCTCGTTCGCCGCCTGCTCGAGAACGGCGCCAACACCTCGTTCGTCAACCGGGTCGCCGACGCAAGCCTGGGGATCGACGACCTCACGGCCGACCCCGTGGCCGTCGCGCGCGCGATCCAGCCGATCGGGGCCCCGCACGACAAGATCGCGGCGCCGCGTGACCTCTACGCGCCCGATCGCCCGAATTCGTGCGGGCTCGATTTCTCCGACGAGCAGCGTCTTGCCAGGCTCGCCGGGGGCCTCGCCGCAAGCGCCGAAACCCCGTGGCGCGCCTTCCCGACCAACGCGACGGAAGACGGGGCGGGCGATGCGGTCGTGAACCCCGCCGATCGGGGCGACGTCGTGGGCTTCGCCCGTCACGGGCGCCCCGACGAGATCGTTGGGGCGTTGGCCGCCGGCGACTCCGCCGCGCCCGCTCTCGCCGCGACTCCGCCCGCCGAGCGGGCGGCGATCCTGCGGCGCGCCGCTGACCTGATCGAGGCGCGAATTGATCCGCTCATCGGCCTCATCGTGCGCGAGGCTGGCAAATCATACGCCAATGCGGTCGCCGAAGTGCGCGAAGCGGTCGACTTCCTGCGTTACTACGCCAACGAGGCGGCGCGCACGTTCCTGCCCGGCTCCCCTGCCCCGCTCGGGTTGGTCGTCTGCATCAGTCCGTGGAACTTTCCGCTCGCCATTTTCACCGGCCAGGTCGCCGCCGCGCTGGCCGCGGGCAACTCGGTGATCGCGAAGCCCGCAGAAGAGACGCCTCTCGTGGCCGCCGAAGCCGTGCGGCTCATGCACGAAGCCGGCATTCCGCGCGACGGGCTGCAGCTCATGCCCGGGGCAGGCGACATCGGCGCGGCGCTGGTCGCCGACCCGCGTGTTCAGGGTGTGGTCTTCACGGGCTCGACCCCGGTTGCGCGACTGATTGAAAGGGAGCTCGCCGGGCGCCTCACCCGCCGCGGCGCGCCCCTCGTGCTCATCGCCGAAACCGGCGGCCTCAACGCGATGGTGGTCGATTCCTCCGCGCTCGCCGAACAGGTCGTCGCCGACGTCATCTCTTCGGCGTTCGATTCGGCCGGCCAGCGCTGCTCGGCCTTGCGCATCCTCTGCCTGCAGGACGATATCGCTGACCGCATCCTCGACATGCTGAAAGGCGCGATGGCGGAGATCGAGGTCGGCGACACGCGCAAGCTCTCGGTCGACGTCGGCCCGGTGATCACGGCGGAAGCGCGCGACGCGATCACGACCCACATCGAGGCCATGGCGCGCCGCGGACATAAAGTCACTCAGAACTCCGCTCGGCGAATCGGCGGCGCGCGGCACGTTCGTCGCGCCCACCCTGATCGAGATCGCCAAGGTCGCCGAGGTCGAGCGCGAGGTGTTCGGGCCGGTGCTGCACGCCCTGCGCTTCAGGCGCGAGACTCTCGACGCGCTCATCGACGATATCAACGCCGCCGGCTATGGCCTTACTTTCGGCCTCCACACCCGCATTGACGAAACGATTGCGCGAGTGACCGAGCGGATCGAAGCCGGCAACGTCTATGTCAACCGGAATATCATTGGCGCAACCGTCGGCGTACAGCCGTTCGGGGGCTCGCGGCTCTCGGGCACCGGGCCGAAGGCCGGCGGCCCGCTCTACCTGTCACGCCTGGCCTCCGAGCCGGCTCCCGGCGCCCTCGAGGGCGTCGAAGGCGCGCCGGACGCACACTGGGCGGTCCGCGTCTATATCGACTGGCTCCGCACCGCCGGACACGAAGCCGAAGCCGAGCGCTGCGTCGGCCTCATGGCGCGCTCGCCGCTCGGCGTGCGGGTCGAGCTCAAAGGGCCGGTCGGCGAGCGCAATCTCTACGCGCTCAGGCCGCGTGGCCGGATCGCGGCGCTCGCGACGACCCAGAGCGCCGCGCTGATCCAGATCGGCGCGATTCTCGCGACCGGCAACGACGCGGTCATCAATGCAAGCGAAACGCTGGCGCTGAAAAGGCTGCCGCCGGAGCTCTCTCACCGGGTCGTGATGGCCTTCTACCCGCTCGAAGCGCCCTCGCTCGCAGGCGCGCTCTTCGAGGGCGAAGCCGACGCGCTCGCCGCGGCCTTGCGCCAGCTCGCGCTCCGCCCTGGCCCCATCGTCCGCCTCCAGGCGCTCACCCCCGCCCGCCTTGCGGCCGGCGAGGACTACAACCTCGCCGAACTGGTCGAGGAGGTCGCGGTCGCGACCAACACCGCGGCGGCGGGCGGCAATGCGAGCCTGATGACAATCGGCTAGGATGGTGGAAGTAGAACCCGGAGCACCGAAATGCCTGATGATCTGACCGACTTCCAAGTCGCGCTGCTCTGCGCCATCGAGGAGCATGACGATTCTCGAGTCCACCAGCGACCAAAAACGCGATCTGGCGCGGCTCATCGCCGGAGGCTATGTGCAGCGCAAAGCGGATGTTCCCGGGTCGGCCTTCGCGATCACAGCCAAGGGCGCGGCGCTCTTGGGTGAGCTGGGCGCGGGGCTGAATGAGGCGTAGCGCCGGGGCGCGCACAACCGGAAGGCGAAGCGCAATGCGGGCGATCGGATATCGCAAAGCAAGCCCCGAGCTCGACCATCTCGAGGCATTCGACATCACGCGGCCAAAGCCGCAAGGCCGCGATCTGCTCGTCGAGGTCCGCGCGGTTTCCGTCAATCCCGTCGACTACAAGGTTGCAAGCGGCGGAGGCCCGGGCGGCGGGTCCTCGGAACCGGACGAAATCAAGGTTGTCGGTTACGACGCCGCTGGAGTTGTGGCGGAAACCGGGCCGGAAGCGAAACTCTTCAAGCCCGGCGACGAGGTATTCTACGCCGGCAGCGTCGGCCGGCAGGGCGCGAACATGGAGCTTCATCTCGTCGACGAACGGATCGTCGGCCGCAAGCCGCGAACGCTCGATTTCGCCGCCGCCGCCGCTTTGCCATTGACCTCGATCACCGCGTGGGAGGCGATGTTCGACCGGCTCGACGTCGCGAAACCGGTTCCCGGCGCGGCGCGCGCGATCCTGATCCTCGGCGGCGCCGGCGGCGTCGGATCGATCGCGATCCAGCTCGCGCGGCAATTGACCGATCTTGCGATCATCGCAACCGCCTCCCGGCCCGAGACGATCGCGTGGGCGAAGGACATGGGCGCTCACCATGTCATCGACCACAGGGCGCCGCTTGCGCCGCAGATCGCAGCGCTCGGTCTGGGCAGCCCCGCGTTCGTGTTTGCGACGGCGCCGGTCGGCGGCCAATTGAACGACCTCGCGGAATTGATCGCGCCGCAAGGACGCATCGCTCTCATCAATGGCGAAGCGGCCGATCTTTTTGCCTTCAGGCCCAAGAGCGTCTCCATTCACCATGAGCTCATGTTCACGCGGCCCTTGTTCCAGACCGCCGACATGGAGGCCCAGCACAGGCTTCTGAACGAGGTCGCCGAACTCGTCGATTCCGGGCGCGTTCGCTCCACCATGCGCGAGAACTACGGACGCATCGATGCCGCCAATCTCATGCGTGCGATGGCCTTCCTCAAGTCGGGCCGGGCGATCGGCAAGATCGTGCTTGCCGGCTTTTGAGACAGCCGGGACGAATGGCGCCTTACGCCGCCTCGAGCGCCAGGCCCTGCGCGGCCGGGGCGATCCGCAGGCGGCCGCTGCGGATGAGAATGTTCACATGCGCGAGCGCCTCGCTGAAGGCGAACACGAGCTGGTGCGGGTCGTCGATCGGGCGCCCGAAGATGACCGGCACCAGTTCTGCGACCGTTTGCGCCCCCGGCTTGCAGGCCTCGAGGATGGCCATGCAGCGCGCCTCGTGGTGGGCGATGAGCTCGTCGGCGCGGGCGCGTAAGCCGATGAACGGCAGGTTATGCCCGGGCAGGACCAGCACGTCCTCCGGCAGCTTCCGCTTGAGCGTCCGGAGCGACCTTAGATAGGCGCCGAGCGGGTCGCCCTCCGGGTCCATGGCCTCGACGCTGACGTTGGGCGAGATCTTGGCCAGCACCTGATCGCCGCAAAGGATGAAGTTGTCGTCCTTCGAATAAAGCATCACTTGCTCCGGCGAGTGGCCGGCGCCTGTCATCACATGGAACTCGCGACCGCCAATCTTCAGCCGGTCGTCGGCGATGAGGCGCAGAAATGTGCGCGGCGGCGCGGAGACCATTCGCAAATAGTGCAATCCGTTGCCGAGCAGGAGCTCCGTGCTTTCCTCGGTCAGCCCGTGCGAGCGGTAGAAGGACCGATAAGGCTCCGACCTCAGCCCTTGCGGATCGAGGCGGATGTTGAGGGAGATCAGATATTCCGTTTCGCTCATCGCCAGCTTGAGACCGAAGCGCTCGCAGAGCCATCCGGCGAGCCCGACGTGGTCGGGGTGGAAGTGGGTGGCGATGACCCGGGTCAGTCTGCGCCCGCGAAGCGGCCCGGCGAAAAGCGCCTCCCAGGCGGAGCGCGACGGCGGGTCGTCGATCCCCGCGTCGATGAGCGCGAACCCCTCGCCGTCCTCGATCAGGTAGACGTTGACATGGTCGAGCCGGAACGGGAGGGGAAATCGCGCCCACAGGACGCCCGGCCTAACTTCGATTGCTTCGCCGGGCTTCGGAGGCACGGGATTGGGAAACGTCAGCGTGTCGGGCATTGCGCGGTTCAACATCGTCCGGTTTCGTCCTTCGAGTGTTGTGTTCGCTTCGACCCGTCTCAGCCGAGCGGAAGGAAACGGGGCGCCGCTGAAGCGTCGAGCTCACCGCTCGCGCCCGATCGGAAGACGCCTCGCGCCGCGTTGTGCGGGTGCGCTGCGGCCTCGGCGAGGCTCAGCACCGGAGCGAAGCACGCCTCGCTCCCCTCGAGCAGCGCGCGCCAGTGGGCGCTCGGCCGGCTGAGGAAGATGGCGCGAAACCGCGCCTTCAGCGCCGGCCATCCGGCCCGGTCGTATTGCGCTTTCGGATCGACGTCCGCAAGGCCGAGCTTTTCGAGAAGCGCCGCGTAAAACTTGGGCTCGAGCGCGCCGACCGTTACGTAGCGCCCGTCGGCGCAGGCGTAGACGTCGTAGAACGGCGAGTCATGGAACATGCTCGGGCTCGACGCGTCCAGAAGCCCGGAGGCGCGCGCGGCGAGCGCGATGCCGGTGAGAACTCGCGACGACGTCGACGATCGAGCAGTCGATGACGCAACCCTGACCGCTACGCCCGGCGGCGAAGACGGCGCTCATGATCCCGAATGCAAGGCCGAGCCCGCCGCCCCCGTCGCCGAGAACCGTCGGCGGCGGGATCGGGGCCGCGCCTTGACGGGCGGCAAGCGAGAGCGCGCCGCTCAGGGCCAGATAGTTGAGATCGTGACCCGCCGCCTGGGCGAGCGGCCCGTCCTGCCCCCAGCCGGTCATGCGGCCATAGACGAGCCGCGGATTGCGCCTGGCGCAGTCGGCCGGACCGAGGCCCAGGCGCTCCATCACACCGGGCCTGTTGCCCTCGATCAGCGCGTCGGCGGTCTCGATGAGGCCGAGCGCCTGATCGACCGCTTCCGGGCGCTTGAGATCGAGGGCGACAATCCGTTTTCCCCGCCGAAGCGGCTCAGGGTAGAGCGGGCGTTCCGGATCGCCGAGTGACCGCCTTCTTCGGGCGAATCGATAGCGGTGACGTCCGCCCCGAAGTCGGCGAGCATGCGGCCGGCAAGCGGACCCGGCCCGATGCCCTCGAACTCGATCGACCTTAAGTCCGGCAAGCGGACGTATCATTGAAGGGCCCCCTGCATCGAATCCATGTCGGCTCATTCCCTTGATCGCCCGTCCGCGGACAGGGATGCGCCCGAGCGCTAGGTTCCGGTCCGGAAACAGGGCCTTGAGACCCTCCGGCGAAGCCTCGGCGACGCCGCGCTCGGTGATGAGCCCCGTCACCAGTCGGGCGGGCGTGACATCGAACGCCGGATTGGCGGCGCGTCCGCCCTCGGGCGCGATTCTGACGCGCCGGATCGCGCCGTCGTCGCCAAGGCCCTGGACGAAAGTGACTTCATCCGCGCTGCGCTCCTCGATCGGGATTTCCTTGACCCCGTCGCGAACCGTCCAGTCGATCGTCGGGGAGGGCAGCGCGACATAGAATGGCACCGCATTGTCGCGCGCGGCGAGCGCCTTCAGATAAGTGCCGATCTTGTTGCAGACGTCGCCGTTGGCGGTCGTCCGGTCGGAGCCGACGATCACCATGTCGATGAGGCCATGCTGCATCAGATGCCCGCCTGCGTTGTCGACAATGAGCGTGTGCGCTGCGCCGTGATGAGTCAGCTCCCAGGCGGTGAGAGAGGCGCCCTGATTGCGCGGGCGCGTCTCATCGACATAGACGTGAACGTTGAGGCCCTCTTCCATCGCGAGGTAGATCGGCGCGGTGGCGGTGCCGTAATCGACTGTCGCCAGCCATCCGGCGTTGCAATGGGTGAGGATGTTGACCGGCTCGCCCTGCTTCTTTCCTGCAGCCAGGCGCCTTAGCAGCTTGAGGCCGTTGCGGCCGATCGCCCGGTTGATCTCGACGTCCTCGTCGGCGATTCGCGCCGCCTCCCGGTATGCGGCGTCGCTGACGGGCGTCTGGGGCAAGGGGCGCAAGACGCTTGCGCACGGCGTCCAGCGCCCAGCGCAGGTTGATCGCGGTCGGCCGGGTCGCCGCCAGCCGGTTCCGCGCGGCGTCGAGCGCCGCATCGCTCGGATCCTCGCGCATCGCGAGCGCGAGTCCATAAGCGGCCGTCGCCCCGATCAGCGGCGCGCCGCGAACCCACATGTCGCGGATCGCGGTCGCCGCGTCGGCGACACTGCGCAGCGTGGCGATGCGGAACTCGTGCGGCAGCCAGCGCTGGTCGATGATATCGACGCTTGATCCGTCGGCGTTCAGCCAGATCGTGCGGTACGGGCGTCCGTCGACTTTCAAGAGCGTCTGCTCCTCATCTGAAGGCCCGGTTCGGCCCGCGGCGGCAATAGCACAGCAGGCGAGCCCACGGAATTCAGGTCCAGGCGCCTAAATAATTGACTTTCTTGGCCCCGGATCGTGACCCTATCGTGCGAGCGCGATCGAGAATTCTCGGCGCCGCGCGAGATCGGGGCCAAACCGCGAGATGACCAAGGGATTCTCCACGGCGCCCGCTCTCCTGGGCGCGAGCGCCGTCGGCGCGCTTTCCCGCGCGGTGATCGGGTTCGAGAGCGAGGTATCGGCGCGCCGCCGCCTCGCAGCGTTCGGCTATCCGCCCGATGTCGCCGCCGAAATCGCTGTCTATCTCGCCCAGTCGACCGACTTGCCCCTGTTCACCGACGACATCTCTCAAGCGCTCTCGCAGGAGGGAATTGCGGCCGAATTCGTCGACCTCGATGGGTTGCCCGAGCGGTTGGGCGACCTCGCGCCGCAGAGAGATACGACGATCGTGTGGGCGTTCACCGACGGCGTCCGCTTCTATCGCGGCTCGTCTGTTCCCGCTCTAACCCGCCTCGAGGGCTTCGCGCGCTTCGGCAGCCCCGCGGCGGCCGCGCATCTGTGCCAGGATAAATTCGCGAGCCTCGCGCTCGCGTCCTCGGCCGGCCTGGCCGTGCCGCCGACCAGGCTGATGGAAGGGGAAAGCGAAATCGCGGCGCTCGGCGACTGGTCGCGCGCATCCGGTCCTCTGTTCGTCAAGCCGAATACGCTCGGGGCGAAGATCGGCATATTCGCCGACAGCCTTTGCCGCGATCGAACGGAGGCGAGCGATCGGGCGCAGCGCATCTGGGCGCGCTATCGCGACCGGGCGCTCATCCAGCCCTTCGTCGAGGGCGACGACGTGCGCGTCAGCTACCTCGATCTCGACGGCGAATTCGCCGATCAGCTCGGTGTCGAACGGATCGTCAAGGACGCCGCGAGCGAGGCCGGCGGAGCCTTTCTGACCATGAAGGACAACGAAACCTTGTCGGGCGCGCGCGACACCGCGGGCGGACGCGGCGGGTTCGGCGCATCGCGCCCGGCCGCCTTCATCCCGCGCATGATCGATCTGCGCAAGGAGGATGACGAGCGGTCGCGGCGAGCGGTCGCGCATATCCTCGATTGCAGCGCGCGCCTTGCCCGGCTCATCGGCCTTCGCGACCTCTTCTCGATCGATTTCCGCATCGACGCCGACGGCCGGCCAACGTTCTTCGAATTCGAGGTCTGCCCGGGGGTGACCATCTACGACTTTCAGAACTACCTGCGCTCGCGCCGCGGAGTCACTCTCGGCCAGGGACTCGCAAAATCAATGCGGCTGGCGTTCGCTCGCCGGGGCGAGGCGGCCGAGGCATGAGCGCAAGCCGAAAAGGTCGGCCGTTGCACGGCTTTTGCAATCGCGCTAGCGTCTGCTTTCAGATGTACACGTGTGTCCATGTTGCGATCAGGTTTTCATGACGCTGAGCGGAAACAGAAGACTTCCGCGCGAAATTCTGGCGCCCGCTCACGAACCCGCCGGGACACACCCCGAATCCAAGCCTCACCTTGTCCGCATAGCGGCTGATGAACAACGCCGCCACGCGGTCCAATAACGCACCCGAGGAGAAAGAGAATGATCAGCGAAACGCTCAAGAGCCGGTTCTGGCGGAAAAGCCTCAAGAGCTGGGCGGCCGAAGCCAAGGAGGGCTCGATTGACCGGCGCGAATTTCTCGCGCTCGCGACGATTTTCGGCGCATCGACCGCGGCCGCCTATGGCATGCTCGGCATCGCTGCGCCGACGCCCGCCATGGCCGAAGCCCCGAAGAAGGGCGGGACCCTGAGGGTCGGCATGTTCGTCAAGGACCAGAAAGACCCGCGAAACTACGACTGGCCGGAGATGGGCAACGTCGCCCGCCAGTTCCTGGATTCCCTCGTCACCTACACCCGCCAGTTTACCTTCGAGCCGGCGCTGCTCGAATCCTGGGAGGTCAATCCGGACGCGACCGAATACGTCCTTCACGTGCGCAAGGGCGCGAGCTGGAACAACGGCGACGCCTTCAACGCCGACGACGTCGTTTTCAACATCAACCGCTGGTGCGACCAGTCGGTCGAAGGCAACTCGATGGCGGCGCGCATGGCGGCGCTCATCGATCCCGCGACCAAGAAGGCGCGCGACGGCGCGATCACCAAGGTCGACGACTTCACCGTCAAGCTCTCGCTGAAAAAGCCCGACATCACCATCATTCCCGGCATGTCCGACTATCCGGGTCTGATCGTCCATCGCAATTTCGAGAAGGACGGCAAGGACCTTGTCAAACATCCGATCGGGACCGGCGCGTTCGAGCTCGTTTCGTTCGAGGTCGGCAAGAAGGCCGCTTTCAAGCGCCGCGTCAACGGCAAATGGTGGGGCGGCGAAGCCTATCTCGACGGCGTCGAGTTCATCGACTACGGCCCCGACATTTCCGCCACTGTCAGCGCCTTCGAGTCGAAGGAGCTCGACTGCACGATGAAGACGGACGCGGCCTATGTCGCGATCATGGACAAGGCCGGCCTCACCCGGTCCGACGTCCAGACCTCGGCGACCATCGTGGCGCGCACCAATGTCAAGCAGAAGCCCTACGACGACCAGCGGGTGCGCAACGCCCTGCAGATGGCGGTCGACAATGCGACAATCCTGAAACTCGGCATCGAAGGCCATGGCACGGTCGGCGAGAACTTCCACGTCGCCCCGATCCACCCGGAATATGCGGAGCTGCCGAAGAAGTCGCGCGACATCGCCGGCGCCAAAAAGCTGATGACCGACGCCGGCCAGATCGAATTCGAGCACGATCTCATCACCAGCGACGAGGAATATTACAAGAATTCCGGCGACGCGATCGCAGCGCAACTGCGCGAAGCCGGCTTCAAGGTGAAGCGGACGGTGCTGCCGGGCTCGACCTTCTGGAACGACTGGACCAAATATCCCTATTCGATCACCGACTGGAACATGCGCCCCCTCGGCGTTCAGGTCCTCGCGCTCGCCTACCGCACTGGCGAAGCCTGGAACGAGAGCGCCTATTCGAACCCCGAATTCGACGCCACGCTCGAGAAAGCGTTGGCGATCCCGGATCCGAAGGCCCGCATGGTCGTGATGAAGGACCTCGAGAAGATCCTCCAGGATTCCGGCATCATCATCCAGCCCTACTGGCTGACCCTGTACAACCACCGCACTCCGCAGGTGATGGATTACGGAATGCACCCCCTCTACGAAACCCATCTCGAGCGCGTATGGCTGAACGCCTGAGTTTCGGCGCGCAGCGGCTCCAATCAGCCTGCCGGTTTGCTCCGTGAGAGCAGACCGGCGGGCGCTTTGACCGGCGACGGGGGGACGGGACAATGACGTCATTCCTGGCTCGTCGGCTCGGCGCGATGCTGCTGACGATGCTGTGTCTGACGCTGGTCGTGTTCTATCTGGTCAATCTCGAGCCGAACCTGCGCAAGCTCGCGATCAGCCAGACCGAGATGCATGCGACCGACCAGGAGCTCGAAAGCTGGCTGGTCAAGAACGGCTACCGCCGCCCCTTCCTCGTTCGCTACGCGTCCTGGCTCGGAATCTGGCCCAAACAGCCCAATATCGACCCGGCGACCGGCGCGGCGACTTCCCGCTTCTCTTTTTGCGACGAACCGAAGACGCCCATGTTTTCCGGGGTCCTCCAGGGCGATCTTGGCTGTTCGACCAAGTTCAAGGTCAAGGTCGTCAAGAAGCTGGGTCCGGCGCTGGAGGCGACTTCGATCCTCATGTTCTGGGTGCTCGCGGTCATGGTGCCGGTCGCGCTCGCGATCGGCGTCGTATCCGGCATGCGCGAAGGGTCGCGGACCGACCGGACCCTGTCGGTGATCTCGATCGCGACCACCTCGACCCCCGAATATGTATCGGGCGTGGTGCTCACCATCATCTTCGCCGCCTGGCTTGGCTGGCTCAACGGTTCGGCGGCCTCGGCGACGGAAGGCCATGTCACCTTCTACAATTTCGCCTTGCCGGTCGCGACGGTCGCGATCTACGGCATGGGCTATGTCGCGCGCATGACTCGGGCCTCGATGATCGAGGTGATGAACGCCCAATATATCCGCACCGCCCGGCTCAAGGGTCTCGGATTTGCTGCGATCGTGCTCAAGCATGCGCTGCGCAACGCCCTGATCGCGCCCTTCACCGTCATCATGCTTCTCTTCCCATGGCTCTTGACCGGCGTGGTGATTGTCGAGGTGATGTTCCGCTATCAGGGCTTCGGCCAGGCCCTGGTCGACGCCGCCGGCAACAACGACATCGATCTTCTGCTCGCCTGCTCGATCGTCTCGGTGACGCTGGTGCTTTTGACCCAGCTCATCTCCGACATCGGCTACGCCTGGCTCAACCCGCGCATCCGCGTGCATTAGTGGGGTGCGCGTGCAGTTTCTGAGCCCGGGCGAGATCGTTCTCAAGACCCTCGTGCAGCTCATTCCCGTGTGGGCGAGCCTCGTGCTTGTTCTTGGCTTGAGCCTCGTCTTTCGCCGCCGGCTCGGGCTCTATGGCCATGTCGTTATGAGCGCGACCGGATTCGCCGGTCTCCTGCTGGTCGGCTTCTGGCTGTTTGCGGCGATTTTCGCCAGACGCATCGAGCTCTTCGATCCGCTTGCCCAGATTGCTGAATTGCAGCATGCGCCGCCTGGCGCGATCGACCCTCACTCCGGCCTGCCCTATCTGTTCGGCGGCGATAAGCTGGCGCGCGACGTGTTCGGGCGCGTCATCGCCGGCGCCCGGATCGTGCTCATCATCGCGCCGCTCGCAACAATGCTCGCGCTCGCTGTCGGCATCGCGCTCGGCCTTCCTGCCGGCTATTTCGGCGGTCGCATCGACGCCGCGCTGTCGTTCCTGGCCAATCTGGTGCTGGCCTTCCCGATCATCCTCCTGTTCTACCTCCTGGTGTCGCCCGGCATCCTGGACACGCCGATCCCCTATGCGATGGCAGCGGTCTTCTTCGCCTTTCCGATCGTGCTGTTCAGCGTGTTCTTCATCGCCGGCTATCGCGCGAGGCCCGGCGCGCTCGCGGTCAGGCTGGCGCTCACCTTGCTTGCCGGGGGATGGCTGTTCGCGACTTTTGTCTTCAACGCCGACCCGTTCGGACTGATCCAGGTCAGCCCCAGCACGCTCAACATATTCGTCGCGGTCGCGCTCGCCTCCGGACCCGGCATCTTCAGGATCGTGCGCAGTCTGACCCTCGACATCAAGACGCGCGAATATGTGTTCGCCGCCCAGACCCGCGGCGAAAGCCCGTGGTACGTGATGCTGTGGGAAATCCTGCCCAACGCCCGCGGGCCGCTGATCGTCGACGCGTGCCTGCGCATCGGCTACACCACCATACTGCTCGGCGCGCTCGGCTATTTCGGCCTCGGCATGCCGCCCGAAAGCCCCAACTGGGGCACGATGATCAACGAATTGAGCCGCTTCATGCGCATCTATGTCCACCCCGCCCTGCCCCCCGCTTTGGCGTTGATGTCATTCGTGCTCGGCTTGAACCTGCTCGCCGACGCGATCCGCGAGGAGTCGCTGCGCGATTGAGGGAGAAGCGCATGGGCGATCCAATTCTCGAGATCGACCGGCTCGGCATTTCGTTCTTCACCCGCGCCGGAGAGATTCCGGCGGTGATGGACTTCTCCTGCCGGGTCATGCCCGGGCAGGCGATGGGACTGGTCGGCGAATCGGGCTGCGGCAAGTCGACGGTCGCGCTCGCCATCATGCGCGACCTTCCGGGAGCAGGCCGGATCACGAGCGGCGCGATCCGCTTCGAGGGCCGCGATATGGCGAGCCTCTCGGAAGCGGAGCTGCGAGCGATCCGCGGCGCGAAGATCGCCATGGTCTATCAGGAGCCGATGGCCTCGCTCAATCCGACCATGCTCATCGGCCGGCAATTGATGGAAGTGCCGCTGATCCACGACAAGGTCTCGCAGGACGAGGCCCGCGCCCGCGCCGTCGACATGGTCAAGGCCGTGCGGCTGCCCGATCCCGAGCGGGTGATGCGCGCCTATCCGCACCAGCTCAGCGGGGGCCAGCAGCAACGCGTGGTCATCGCGATGGCGCTGCTTTCCAATCCGAAGCTGCTCATCCTCGACGAGCCGACGACAGCGCTCGACGTCACGGTGGAGGCGGGCATCGTTGCGCTCGTCAAGGACCTCACCGCCCGCACCGGCGCTTCATCGCTGTTCATCTCCCACAATCTCGGGCTCATTCTCGAGACTTGCGACGAAGTGACCGTGATGTATTCGGGCGAAGCGGTCGAGACCGGCGCGGTCGGCGACGTGTTCGGCGCCGTGCGTCACCCTTATACCCAAGGCCTCTTCCGCTCGATGCCGATGCCGGGAACGAACAAGAACGACAATCCGCTCGTCCCCATCCCCGGCCAGTTGCCGCTGCCGCACCAGCGGCCGAAGGGCTGCAACTTCGGGCCGCGCTGCGGATATTTCGTCGAGGGCCAATGCGACCAGGCCGATGTGCCGATGCGCGAGGTCGCAGGCGCGAGCGGGCGCCAAAGCCGATGTCTGAGGGTCGAGGCGATCGACTGGGACGCGTCCGCGCGACAAGCCGCGTCGCTCGAGCCCGTCGCCATCGGCCCGACCGTCCTTAACGTCGAGCGGCTCAAAAAGCATTATCGCGTGGCGGCGAGCGCCTTGTTCCGCAAGCGGGAAAGCCGCGCGGTCAAGGCGGTCGAGGATATCTCGTTTGCCGCTCGCGAGGCGGAGGTTCTGGCGATCGTCGGCGAATTGGGCTGCGGCAAGTCAACTCTCGCCAAGGTGCTGCTCGGGCTTGAGACGGCGAGCGAAGGCCTGGTTGTCTTCGATCACGAGGCGATCCAGAACCAGCCGGTCGAGAGCCGCGCGGTCAAGACCATTTCGTCGATCCAGATGATCTTTCAGAATCCGTTCGACACCCTCAACCCGAGCTATTCGGTTGGCTCGCAGATTGTACGGACGCTGGAGCGCTTTCGCGTCGGCGCCGGCAATCTCGAGCGGCGCGAGATCATGCTGCGCCTGCTCGATCTCGTAAAGCTGCCGCGCGCTTTTGCGTCCCGCTCCCCGCGGCAATTGTCGGGCGGTCAGAAGCAGCGCATCGGCGTTGCGCGCGCCTTCGCCGGGCGGCCGCGCGTGATCATCGCCGACGAGCCGATGTCGGCGCTCGACGTTTCGGTGCAGGCCGCGATCAGCGAGCTCCTGATGAGCCTGCAGCGCGAATCGAAGACCACGATGGTGTTCATCAGTCACGACCTGTCGGTGGTGCGCTATCTCGCTGACCGCGTCGCGGTCATGTATCTCGGCCATATCGTTGAGATGGGGGCGACCGAGCAGATCTTCACGCCGCCCTTCCACCCCTACACCGAAGCGCTCCTGTCGGCGATTCCGATCGCGGACGCCAAGGTGCGGAAGCGTCATGTCGTGCTTGAGGGCGAAATCCCCTCGGCGTTGTCTCCGCCGTCGGGCTGTCCCTTCCAGACCCGCTGCGGGCACAAGCGAGAGGTTCCCGGCGACCTGTGCGAGCGCGAGATGCCGCCCAACCGGACAGTCGCCGAAGGCCACACCATCTTGTGCCACCTGCCGGTGGAGACGCTGAAACGCATGGAGCCGGTGTTCGCATGACAACTTGGCCAAGCGCTTGACCAATCGCTCCGATCCGACAATGTCGGCGGCGTGAATCGCGCGCGTTCGGACCGCCGTTTTGTCGGCCCGGAGGCCACAATCAATGACCGACATCGTCAAGGTCGGTGAGGCAAAGACATATCTTTCCGATCTCCTCGCAAGGGTGGAGGCCGGCGAGGAAATCATAATCGCGCGCGGCGACGTACCCATTGCCAAGCTCACGCGGATCGAGAAGGCGGACAATCTTGCCGCAGTTCTTGCTGAAGCGCGGGCCGCGCGGGCTCGCGCCAAGTCGGTGACCCGAGAAGAAATCCTAGCGTGGAGGCGCGAGGGGGCGCGGGGTGAGTGACCGTCGTACTCGACGCCTCGATCGCAGCCGCTTGGCTTCTTCCCGAGGAAGACAGCGATGCGGCCGAAGCGCTCATTGCAGGGTTGTCGGGGCGGGAGCCTGTCCCGTCGCTGTTCTGGCATGAGGCGCGCAATGTTCTCATCGTGGCCGAGCGCGCGGACGTATCGTGGCCGGCGAGGCCGCTGCCGCCATGGGAAGGCTACGCCGGCTGCCGCTCGAGGATGCAGGAGCAGGTCGGACGGCGCGGTCTTCGCTCTTGCAGCGGCGCATGAACTCACCGCCTACGACGCAGCTTATCTGGCGCTTGCGCAGGAACGTGGCCTCCCGCTCGCGACGCTTGATGAAAAGCTGGCTGCAGCCGCGCGCCGGGAAGGCGTCGCATTGCTCGGACCGCTCAGGGATTCACATGCCTAGCCACTCGGCGAGTTGGAGCGCTACATTGTCGCCCTTCGCATGAGCGGCGCCTGAGCCTCGCTGAGGCGACCGTTCTCGCCGAGCGGGTCTCCGCGCGGCGGGAGCATCCGACGACGTGGCGCGGTCGCTGGCGCGAGCGACCGTCTCCGCAAATGCCCACGGAAAAGGCTCGAGCGGCTTTTCCCATCTCATCGACTACCTGACAGCCTTGCGGGCGGGACGGATCGTGGGCGATGCCGAACCTCTCGTCACATCGCCAGCGCCCGCCGCCATAGATTGCGACGCCAGAGGCGGAATCGCGCAGCTCGGGTTCGATCGCGTCTTCGACGATCTTCGCCGCCGCGCCGAGAGCTTCGGCCTCGCCCTCTTCTCGCAGCACGGCAGTTACACCACGGGCGAACTCGGTTACTACCCGCGCCGCCTTGCCGAGGCCGGCCTCGTTGCGCTCGCTGCGACCAGCGGACCGGCGCTGATGACGGTCGCCGGGGCGAAGAAGCCAGTCTATTGCACGAACCCGATCGCTTTCGCCGCCCCGCTCGACGAAGGGCCGCCGCTGCTCATCGACCAGGCCTCGAGCGCGACCGCTTTTGTCGAGCTCAGGCGCTACGCGGATCGCGGCGAGGCGCTGCCGCCCGGCTGGGCGGTCGATGAGGACGGACAGCCGACGACCGACCCGCGCGCGGCGATGCGGGGCGCGCTTCTCGCCTTCGGCGGCGCCCGCGGCGCCAACATCGCGCTCATGGTCGAGGTTCTCGCCGCGGGGCTCGCGGGCGCGAACTGGGCTCTCGACGCGCCCTCCTTCACCGCAGGAGATCGTTCGCCCGGCGCCGGCCTCCTCGTCATCGCCATCGCGCCCGCCCTGCTCGCGCCCGACCTCGCCCATAGGCTAAGGCTCCAGCTCGACCGCCTCGCCAAGCTTGGCGTCCATATTCCCGGACGGCGAACCCCGTCAATCGAGATCGAATTGCCCGAGGCGCTGGCGGCCGAGCTCGACCGCATGATTGAGACTTGATCCCCACACGGCGCCCACGACTGAACGGACGCCCTTCACTCTCCGACCCATTTCGATCTTCCGCCGGAGCCCAAAGCCGCCCATGCCCTACACGCCATCGCCCATGCGCTACGAGAAGATGCTGTTCAACCGCTGCGGCCGCAGCGGGCTGAAGCTGCCGGCGATCTCGCTCGGCCTGTGGCACAATTTCGGCTTCGACAAGACGCCCGAATTGAAGAGCGCGATCTGCCGCCGGGCGTTCGATCTGCGGCGTCACCCATTTCGATCTCGCCAATACCTACGGACCTCCGCCCGGCTCGGCCGAGACCGCTTTCGGCGACATTCTCCGCGCCGACTTTCGCGGCCATCGCGACGAACTCGTCGTCTCGACCAAGGCCGGCTACCTGATGACGCCGGGGCCTTACGGCGATTGGGGCGGGCGCAAATCGCTGCTCGCCAGCCTCGACCAGAGCCTCAAGCGCATGGGTCTGGATTATGTCGACATCTTCTATTCCCACCGCCCGGACCCCGACACGCCGCTCGAGGAGACGATGGGAGCGCTCGATTCCGCGGTCCGGCAGGGGAAGGCGCTCTATGTCGGCGTCTCGTCCTATAATTCGCGCCGCACCAGGGAGGCCGCCGCCATCCTCAGGCGGCTCGGGACGCCCTGTCTCATCCACCAGCCGAGCTATTCGATGATCAACCGTTGGATCGAGGTCGACGGGCTCCTCGACACGCTCGAGCAAGAGGGCGTCGGCGCGATCGTCTTTTCGCCGCTGGCGCAAGGCCTCTTGACCGACAAATACCTGAACGGGATCCCCGAGGGCAGCCGCGCAACGGCGAGCCGTTTCTTCAATAAGGCGATGCTGGCGCCCAAGAATATCGAGCGCGCGAGAGAGCTCGACGCGATCGCGCAGCGGCGCGGCCAGACGCTGGCCCAGATGGCGCTGGCGTGGACGCTGAGGGACAAGCGCGTTACGTCGGCGCTGATCGGAGCGAGCAGCCCCGAACAGGTGACCGACAGCGTCAAGGCGCTCGACCACCTTTCGTTCGCCGCCGAGGAACTTAGGGAGATCGACCGCCACACAGTTCAGGGCGGCGTCAACCTGTGGCGCCAGTCCGCGGAGCTCGGCTCCTGAAGCGCTGTGCTTCGCGCCCCCGGCGGCCTCCATTTGGGATTTCTTGCTTCCGGGCCGGATCGGGCCGAAGGCGCCCCTCGCGCGGGTGGGATTCTCTTGGATCTGCTTGGATTCTCTCGCGCCAATCGAGGCTTTTCAATGGGTTGCGCGGGGCGGACGCGGGAAACAATTATTTTCCGCGTTCCTGTCGAGTGAGGGCGCGCGCAGGAAGAGCGGCCCAGCGGTTTTGGCGCCAGAGGCTTGGATTGGTCATGAGGGGAGATTAATCGCAATTCTGATTTTCCGCAACTTTTTGCCGGCGGAACCGTGGAACCGGGGCGGGATACGACAGGGATTGAGGTTGCCTTTTGCCTGAAACGCCGCTTCCCTCACCCTGGCCCCTCTCCGCGACGGAGATGGCGTTCCTGCAGGAGCCAGAATGAGCAAACGCCCGCGCATCGGCGTCGTCGGCTCGACGAACATGGATTTGACGACCACGGTCGAGCGCATGCCAGTTTGGGGCGAGACGGTCCTTGCGAAGCATTTCGAGACCAGTTTCGGCGGCAAGGGGGCCAATCAGGCAGTCGCCGCCGCCAAGCTTGGCGCTGAAGTCGTCATGGTGACCAATCTCGGCGACGACGCGCTGGGCGAGAGCGCCCTCAATAATTTCCACGACTACGGAATTGACACGCGGCATGTCCGCCGCATCCCGAACCAGTCGACCGGCACGGCGACGATCCTCGTCGACGAGAGGTCGGGCGACAATGCGATTCTCATCGTCGCGGGGGCCAACGGCGACCTGAGCTCAGCGGACGTCGGCGCCGCAAGCGAGGCGCTCAAGGGGTGCGATCTCATCCTGCTGCAGCTCGAGATCCAGCTTGAAACCGCCTATGCCGCGATTCGCTTCGCGCGCCAGAATGGCGTCAGGACCGTGCTGAATCCGGCGCCTGCCCGCCGCAACCTCGACATGGGCGTCGTCACGCAAGCAAGCTTCCTCATGCCGAACGAGACCGAGCTCGCCATCCTCACCGGCATGGCGGTCGAATTGGAAGCCGAGGTCTCGGCCGCCGCGCAAAGCCTCGTCAAGCAGGGGGTCGAGACGGTCATCGTGACGCTCGGCGCGCGCGGCGCTCTGCTGGCGACGCATGAGGGCGCGCGGCCCATCGCGCCGGTCAAGGTCCAGGCGGTCGACACCACCGGCGCCGGCGACGCGTTCATCGGCAGCTTCGCCCGCTACCTCGCCGCCGGGCTTGCGATCGATGCGGCTCTGGCGCAGGCGACTCGCTATTCCGCGCTTTCCGTCACCCGCCACGGCGCGCAGAAATCCTTTGCCACCGAGGCCGAATTCGAGGCGTTCTGCTCCAAGCTTGGCTGAAGAACACTGCTCGTCGATGCTGCGCTCAGGCGCGCGCGCCCCGCCGACCTTTCGACTGGCGAAACACGAGGCCGCAACCGGCAAAGCCAAGCATTGTCATCGCCCAGGTCGAGGGCTCGGGCACGTTCGCGACGACCGAGGAGTTGAAGGAGACCACGCGATCAATTGGTCCCGCGATGGTGAGCACCTCAGTCAGCGAAAAAGGGCCATCGATCGTCTCGAACATGGTGATTGGCGGCGTTGAGAATGCGATTGTAAAGACGGCGGAGGTATTGGTGAACTGGCCTGAGGCCAGGAGTGTCGCTTCGCCGTACGGCTTGTTGGAAGGATCGTAGTAGACACTCCAATCGAGCGAAGTCTGCGGTTCGAGCGTTCCGGAGATCAGCGCGGTGAACCACGCCTCGCCGGCGCCGCCCCCCAGATTGTACTCGGTTGATAGGATGTCGAGCGGGTTGTCAGCGGAGCGGAGGGCCAGCAGGCCGTTCGTCTGCAGCTCGGGCTCCTCAATGCTGCCGACGACCGGAACGCCGTTCACCGTGACGCCCCCATACGAAACGCTGCCGGTGGTGACGGGGATGGAACCGATGTTTCCCACCTGAATTTTGAGGCTCGGGACGTCAGCGTTGGCGCCTCCGCCGAACAGCGTCAGCGCCAGGATTGCAAGCAGGATTCGACCGAAGGAACGCGGTGGCATGTCGAGCTCCCCAATTCCGATTGTCTCTATTGCTGTCGATCCAGCAGCAGCCACCAAAATCCGATCTGACAGACAGGCGCCGGGACCAGCGTTCAACAGAGTACATCCCGACTCTGAGACGTTTCAAGCGGGCTGGGAAATTCCCCATCGCCCGCCTGCTTTGCCTAATTTCACCGTGGCATGGTTGACTGCCGCTCATGCGCATAGTGGTGCTCGGCGGCGGCGTGGTCGGCGTCACGACCGCCTATCAGCTGCAGCGCGACGGCCACGAGGTCGTCGTCGTCGAACGCAACCCCGAGGTCGCCTCCGGCGCGAGCTTTGGCAACGCCGGCATGATCGCGCCCGGCCATTCCTTCGTCTGGTCGTCGCCGCGCGCGCCGATCATCCTGGCGAAGTCGCTCATGCTCAAGGATCAGGCGCTGCGATTCAAGCTGTCGGCCGATCCGCGGCTCTACGCCTGGACCTGGGGTTTCCTCAAGGAATGCACGGCCGCCAAGGCCCGCCGCAACACCCTGCTCAAGCACCGGCTCGCCGCCTACTCGCAGCAAGTGCTCGATGGGGTCGTCGCCGACGAGGCGATCGACTACGACCGCAACACCCGCGGCATCCTCTATTTCTACCGCAGCCAGAAGGCGCTCGACGGCGGCGTAGAGCACATGAAGCTGCTCGAGTCGGATGGGCAAACGATCAAGGTCCTTACCCGCGATCAGGTCGTCGCGCTCGAGCCCAATCTCGCCCATGCGAGGGAGAGCATCGCCGGGGCAATCCTGTGCCCGACCGACGAGACCGGCGATTGCGCCAAATTCACTCGCGCGCTTGCCGCCAGGATCGTGGCGCGCGGCGGCGCGATCATGACCGGCGCGACCGTCGGCGGTTTCGCGACCGACGGCGACAGGGTGACGCAGGCGCTGACCGATCGCGGCCCGATCGCCGGCGACGCCTTTGTGCTGGCGCTCGGCGCCGAGAGCCCCATTCTTGCCGGCAAGCTCGGCCTCCGCCTGCCGATCTATCCGATCAAGGGCTATTCACTGACCATTCCGATCGGGGCTGCGAGATCCCCGCCGGCGATCGCCTGTCTCGACGAGCACAATCTCGTCGCCATTTCGCGCTTTCACGACCGCCTGCGCGTCACCGCGACCGCCGAATTCGCCGGCTACGACGCGAGTCATAAACCCTCCGACTTCGCCTTCATGAAACGGGTGACGCAGGAGCTCTTTCCTGACGGCGCCGAATACGATCGGGCGGAAATGTGGGCGGGCTTGAGGCCAATGACGCCGACCAACCTGCCGCTCATCGGCCGGCGGCGGATGAAGAACCTCATCCTCAATTGCGGCCACGGCCATATCGGCTGGACAATGTCGCACGGCTCGGCGCGGATCACGGCCGACCTGATCGCCGGCCGCACGCCAGCGATCCCCATGGACGGCCTGATGGCCGCGTGAAAGAAGCGAGGCTCGCCATGTCTCTCGACCTTGCCCCTCCGGCTCCAACGACGGTCGATCTCGGCGTTCTTCCGTCCGATCTCGACGGCGGTCTCGGCTCACGCGCGGCGATCGGCCTCGTCGTTCTGGCGACCGACCAGACGATGGAGCACGAGTTCCGCGCCCTCATCAACCTGCCCGGCGTCGCCTTCTACGAGTTCGCGGGTCTTCAACGATCCCGAGATCCGGCCCGACACGCTGCGCGCGATCGGGCCGCGGATCGCGCCGAGCGTCGCGCTCATCCTGCCCGACCTCAAGCTCGACGTGGTCGCGTTCGGCTGCACGTCAGCGACGATGACGCTTGGCGAAGAGGCGGTGTTCGCCGAGATCCATAAAATCCGCCCGGGCGTCGCCTGCACGACCCCGGTCACGGCGGCGCTCGCCGCCTTCCGCGCGTTCGGCGCCAAATCGATCGGGCTTCTGACCCCTTACGCGCCTGCGATCAACGCCTCCCTTGTCGAAAGCTTCCGCGCCCGGGGAATCGACGTCGCCGCCACCGCCACCTTCGACCGCCGCGACGACCGCGACGCAGCGCGCATTTCGGTCGCCTCGATCGAAGCGGGCATCGTCCGCCTCGCCAAAGCGCCCGGCGTCGAGACCATCTTCGTCTCCTGCACGAGCCTCCGTGTCGCCGAGGCGGCGGCGCGGTTCGAGCGCCTCGCCGGCGTTCCCGTCACCTCGAGCAACCACGCGATGGCCTGGCATTGCCTGCGTCTTGCGGGCGTCAGCGAAGCGCTGCCCGCCGCTGGCAGGCTGTTCGAACTGCCCGCATGAAGGCCGTGCGGCGGGGGACGCACGCGCCCTCGCCAGGGCGGCAAAGGAGAGTGCGCCTGCGGCGCAAATCACTTGCCGTTGAACGACTTGTCGCTGAACGGCGAGGTCTCGATCGGCGACAATCGCGGATCGCGAATCTTGATGAAGCCGAAGCCGGTGGCCTCATGACAGGAATTGCACGCCGCGGTCAGCCTCGAATAGGCTTTGGAGAATTTGGCGCTGTCCTTCGCCTTGATGGCTTCGTCGAGATCGTCGGCCGGCGGCTTCATCTGCGACATGTCGGACTTTGAATTGTTTGGATAGAGCTTGCTGGCGTCGACCATGTTGGCCCGGAGCTGGGCCAATTCGTAATTCGCCAGCGCCCAGTTTTGCACCGCGCCCGCGTACCACAATTTGAAATGTCCGAGTTGCGTCACCATCATCAAGGTGTTGAACCGCGGCACGTAGCGCTCTTGCTGGCGTTCTTGCGAATTTTCCGGTTTTTGTTCTTGAGCCAGAAGTGGCGAGGAAGCGGCTATGCATAGGATGGCCAGCGCCGCATAATGCTTCATCGTCGACATCGCGTCCCCCGGATTGCCGCCAAATCGCGCGTGAGGTTGGCCTCTCGACCGACGGCGATGGAGGCAGAAAGCGTGCATCAAGTTCGGGTTTCTGACAAGCCCGAGGCGACGCGACGCTTTCGCGCAGGCTCAAAGACCCGCGTTTTTCGCGCTGAGCCGGGCGAGGCCGGCCCAGTCCGAATCGCCCTCCCCTTGCGCGACCCCGGCCAGGAAGTGATCGTGAACGAGGCTCGCGACCGGCATCGGCGCCGCGAGCGCGTCGGCGGCCGCCAGCGCAAGCCGGATATCCTTCAGCCCGAGCGACATTTTGAATCCAGCCGGCTCGTATTGCTCATTGGCGATGAGCGCGCCGTAGGTCTTGTAGACCGGCGCCGAGAACAGCGTTCCGGTCACGATCTCGAGATAGGCGTGCGGATCGACGCCGCCCTTGCGGACGAGCGCAAACGCCTCGCCGAGGCTTTCGATCATCGACGCGATCAGGAAATTGCCGCTGAGCTTGACGAGATTGGCCGCCGACGGCTTGTCGCCGATGACGAACGTCCGCTGGCCGATCGCGTCGAACATCGGCTGGCAGCGGCTGATCGCAGGTTCCGCGCCCGCGGCGACGATGAAGAGCTTGGCCGCCGCGGCGGCTTCCGGCCGGCCGAACACCGGCGCGGCGACATAGGCCTGGCCGGCATGGCGATGCGCTTCCGCCAGTCGATCGGACAGCGCCACGCTGATCGTGCTCATCGAGACGTGGATGGCGCCCTGCCCGAGCGTCGAGATTCCGCCGCCGTCTCCAAACACGACCGATTCGACCGCCGCGTCGTCGGCGAGCATGGTGATGACAAGCGGGTTGCGCCACGCGTCGGCCGGTCTGGCGGCGACCCTCGCGCCTTCCGCCGCCAGCGCCTCCGCTTTGTCGCGCGTGCGGTTATGGACGGTCAGGCGATGGCCGGCCGTGAGAAGGTTGCGCGCGATCGCGCGGCCCATATTGCCGAGCCCAATGAAACCGACATCCATGCTTGTCTCCCTGGCCGGCGCCCACAACACGCGCGGCTTCGATCGTGTCAAGCCGCTCGCCCCGCCGGCCGTGGAACGGGTCAAGCCGACCAGGACGCGCGAGGTCGTCCTTCAGCCCAGATCGAGCGTCCAGGTCTGCCCGACGAGGTCGTGGCCGAACGAATGGTGCGGCGCTTCGCTCACGAGGCGAAACCCCGCCGCCTGATAGATGCGGCGCGCCGCGGTCAATATGTCGTTGGTCCATAAGCTGAGCTCGCGATAGCCGAGCTCGCGCGCCCGCGCGATGCATGTCCCGACGAGGGTGCGGCCAAGGCCGGCCCCGCGCGCGCCCGGCTCGACATAGAGCAGCCTCAGCCTGGCGACTTCGGGATCGTCGCTCTTCATGAGGAAGACCGAGCCGACGATCGCGCCGCGCCGCTCGGCGACCCAGCCGTCCTCTCGGGCTGGATCGAACTCCGCGACGAAGGCGCCGAGGATGCGGCTCGCCAGCCCCTCGTAGGTCCAGTCCCAGCCGTATTCCTGATGATAGAGGACGGCCTGGCGGTGGATGATCCAGCCGAGGTCGCCGGGCTTGAGGCGCCGCAGGCTCAAGCCCCCGTCCTCCGTCTCACGGCCGTTCAGCGCCGCGCGGATGTCGCGCATCGCCTCGGCCAGCCGCTCTCGGCCGCCTTCGCCGATCGGCGTGACGAGGGCGTCGACCTGGGTTCGGGCGGCGGCCTCCGCCGCGGCGAATACTCTCCGCCCCGCGCCGGTCAGCGAGAGCAGCCGGAGCCTGCCGTGATCGGGGCTGACGCGGCTTTGCGCGAGCCCGCGGGCGCGGAAACGGGCGACGATGCGGCTCAGATGCGCCTTGTCCATGCCGAGCGCCCGGCCGATCTCCGCCGCCGTCCGCCCGGCCGCCGGCGCATGCGCCAGCTCGTAGAGAACGCGCGCCTCGGGCAGCGACAGGTCGGTCGCCGGCAGGCGCCGGTTCAAAAGGCCGATTTCGCGGGTATAAAACCGGTTGAAGCTGCGGACCTCGTCGGTGAGCGTCATCGGGCCGCCTCGCTAGTGTTGTTTCAGACAACACTAGCGAGCGACTGAGCCAGCCGCAAGCCGGCCCTATGCGTCCGGTTGAAGAGCGACCTCAGCTGGCGCCCGCACGGTCTGGAAGCAAGACAACAAGCCGCGCGCCGGCCTGAACCGCCGTCAAAGCTCCTCGCCGGCCAATGCGGCCTTGAGCTTGTCGGCCGCCTCCTGGGCGTTGCGCCAATGCGGCGCGATCGCCAGCGCCCGTTCGTAGACCTTGAGCGCGTCCTCTTTCTTGCCGCGCGCCTCGAGGATGGCGGCCATGCCCATGAGCGCGCCCAAATGCTGCGGCTCGCGCTTCAGGGTTTGCGCAATGTCGGCCATCGAGCCGTTGTAGTCGTCGTCGAGATAGCGGGCGGTCGCGCGGGCGTTCCAGCCTTCCGCCCAGTCGGGCAGGAGCGCGATCGTCGCATCGAGGATCTTGAGCGCGTCCGGATATTCCTCCGCGCTGATCGCCTTTCGGGCCCGTTGCAGCAGGAGATCGCCGGTGTCCGAGCCGGATTCGGCATAGGCGTGCAGGAGCAGAGTGATGATCCCGGCCGTCTCGTCCGCATCCTTGGCGACGGCGAGGCGGGCGTAGAGATCGGCTCTCGCCTGCTCCGGGGTCTTCGGCGCCTGCTCGTCCGGCTTGTCTTTCGGAGCCTGGGTTTGAGGCCCCGCTGCGTCGCCAGGCTTGGCCTCGCTCGCAGCCGGCTCATCGCCGGCGAACGCCGGCGCTCCGGCCACGAGGGCCGCGATTGTCAGGCTGATGAACAGGGAACGCGCGCAAAACCGCATGCGCAGCATTTTACTGCGGCGCCGAACACACGTCAAAAGGGATCGAAGCCCGCCGAGCGGTCCTATCCCTGCCGGGCCTTATAGCGCTTCTGGGTCTTGTTGATGATATAGACCCGGCCCTTGCGGCGCACGAGGCGGTTGTCGCGATGGCGGTTGCGCAACGATTTCAGCGAATTACGGACTTTCACGGCATCACCAGAGGTTTCTTCCCGCGCAGGGATCGGCCCTCGGCGGATAAAAGCAGCGCGCTCTATGCCCCAAACCGCCGCTGCGATCAAGAGTGCGCGACTGTGGCCCGAGCGCCGACGCCCGGCCTTCATTCCGGCCAACTCCGTCTGCACATTGCCGGTCAGGCTTGAGGGGGGCGAAGCGCGCAACGGGGAGCCTCTCGCCATGAGAGTTTCGGACGTCCTGCAATCGAACCGGCAGACGCTTCAGACCTGCATCGCCGAAGAATTGATCGCCTCGATCTGCACCCGGCTCAGCGCGCTCAACATCGGCGCGTTCCCGGTCTGCGACGCGAACGGGGCGCTCATCGGCATCATCTCCGAACGCGACGTGGTTCGCGCCTTCGCCAGGGACGGAGCGCGGCTCGCCGACATGCATGTCCGCGACCTGATGACGCGGGAAGTCGAGACCTGCGGGCTGGAGACGCCGATGGTCGAAGCCGAAAAGCTCATGAACAAGCGCCGCGTCCGCCATCTGCCGGTCATGGACGGGGGCAGGCTCGCCGGCATGCTGTCGATCCGCGACGTGATGGTGTGGCGGCAGCGGGAGGCGCGCGACGAGGTCAACGTGCTCCGCGACGCCATGATCGCCGTCCGCAACCGCTGACGGTCCGGGCGCTCCCTGCGCGCGAGCTGGAGCGAGGACCGGAAGCGATTCCTCCTCCATACCACGGGTTCTGATTTTCGCAAATCCATTGTCGAAAAATCGAAAAGGACCCGACCCCTCAGCCGGAGCCGCGCTCGGGCTTGAGGCTTTCCATCAGCCGCCGATGCCCATCGGGGATCGGAACCGGACGGTTCGTCGCCCGCTCGACATAGACGTGGGTGTATCGTCCGGCGGCCGCCGCCGTCGCCGCGCCGGCTTTGAACACCGCAAGGTGGTAGCGCACCGACGAGCGGCCGAGATGCTCGACCGCGACGCCGACTTCAGCCGGCTCGGGATAGGTGAGGCTCGAGTAGAACCGGCAGCTGCTCTCGACCACGAGCCCGATGATCGGGCTCGTCGCCGGATCGAGCAATTTCGCTTCGATCAGGATCGCGTTCACCGCCGAATTGAACAGGGCGTAGTAGACGACATTGTTGAGGTGGCCGTAAGCGTCGTTGTCGCTCCAGCGCGTCGCGAGCGGGACGAAGCGGGCGAAAACCTCGCGAGCCGGCGGCCCCTGGCGATCGGGATCGGCCGCCATTTATCCGTCTCCCATCCTCTCGCGGTTGGCCTCGCGTCTTAGACGGCGGGAGACTATCATGACAAGGCGGCGCGCCGCCCCGTCTCACCAAGGGCCGAGCGAATTGGAACGCGCCCAGTTATGAAGAAGGCGCGGCCGGCGCAGCAGCTGGCTTGGCCGTATGAGCTGGCGCGGCCGTACGAGCTGGTACAGCCCGCGCCTTCTTCGGCGATGCGACCGAGGTTCGCGCCGCCGCCTTGGGCGCCGAAACCATTGCAGCCGGCGCCGCCGGTCGCATGCCCATGTGGTGCATGTGCGCCTGCGCCGCGGTCGACGAGATTAGCGGGAGGCCCGAGATTGCGATTCCAACAGCAAAGGCTGCGGCTCGATACATTGACCTTCGTTCAAACGGCATGCGCGTTGCTCCCTTAGGTCTATTCCCAATCTCAACCGGACCCCTGCGGCCCCGGACCTGATGTAGACGACCTTTCACTTTCTTGCCAGCGTTGCTGCGGACGTCGTGATCTGCAATGCGATGTGTCCACGAGCCATTCGCCTCGGTTTCGCGTCCCGCCTACGAATGGCGGCAATGCGACAGATATGACGCGTTCGCCAAGCCTCTGCGACCCATCGCTCCTTGCGCATTGCACCGTTCGCGCATCAGTGCTGGAACTTCCGCTTCGGTCCGAAACCCGAAATTCAGATTAAGACAGCACCGAGGCGCGGCTCCTCCGGGCTGCGAAGGACAGGCGCGATGACCGACGACGAGAGCGAACCCGTTTCCATACCCGCCGCGCGCGAGCCGCCGCCGCGCGCGCTGACCAGGCTTTCGCCGCTGGTGCGCCGCCTCGTCGCGCCGAACCCCTCGCCGTTCACCTTCAACGGCACCTGCACCTATATCTTGGGCCAAGGCGCGGTCGCGGTCGTCGATCCGGGACCGGACGACGATTCGCATCACGAGGCGATCCTCGCCGCGGTCGATGGCGAGAAAGTCGAGACGATCCTCGTCACCCATACCCATCGCGATCACAGCCCCGGCGCAAGGAAGCTCCGCGCCGCGACGGGCGCGAAGGTGATCGGGCCAGCGCCGTTCGTCCCCGCCGGCGACGGGACGGAGGGCCTCGACTCCGCCCATGACCGCGACTATTCGCCCGACGCCATCCTCGCCGACGGCGAGCGGCTGCAAGGCGCGGGTTTTGCCATCGAAGCCATCGCCACGCCCGGCCATTGCTCCAATCACCTGTGCTTCGCGCTTCCCGATGACCGCGCGCTGCTCTCCGGCGATCACGTGATGGCGTGGTCGACGTCGGTGGTCGCGCCGCCCGACGGTTCGATGCGCGCCTACATGGCTTCGCTCGACAAGCTGCGCGGGCGCGCCGAGGCGATCTACTGGCCGGGGCATGGCGGCCCGGTCGTCGAACCGCAGCGCTATCTGCGGGCGCTGATCCATCACCGGCGCCAACGGGAAGCGTCAATCCTGGCGGCGCTCGGGGACGGCCCGCTGACGATTCCCGCGCTCGTCGCCAGGGTCTACGCCGGGATCGATCCCGCGCTCGCCCGCGCCGCGGGCTTGTCGACCCTCGCCCATCTCGAAGACCTCGGCGAGCGCGGGCTCATTGTCGCGGAGGCGCACGGCGACGGCGAGACGCGCTATCGGCTGGAGTGAGCGAGGCAGACAGATTTCGCCCCGGCCGCGCCTCCCCGGCCTACTTCGCCGGCGCGGGCCCTGAGGCGCCGGCAGCGTAGCCGTTGCGGGTCGCGATCTGGCCGCCCGCTTCCGAGAACATCTTGTCATCGTCGCCGAGCTGGACGGTCGGCATGCATTGGGGGTTGCAGGCGTAGGAGATCCTGGAGGTCCCGTTCTGCAGGACCAGCACGGTTTTCGCCGGCAGGACCCGGACCTGCTTTTCCTCGACGATCGATCCCGCGGCGTCGATGGCGATCAGGTTCGTCTGCCCGAAGCCCTTGCCGGTTATCACCATCGCATTGTTGTTCTTGAGCATGGTCACGTCCGCGATCATCGGGTTGCCGATGATGAGCGTCGTCGCGCCGGCCGGCAGCTTCGCGATTTTGGCCTGGTCGAGCGTAACCGCGATCAGGTCCGCCCCGGCCCGGGCCGGCGTCGGGCCGAAGGCGAGAACGAACGCGGCGGCGAGCCACAGGCGCGACGACATGAAAAGCCCTCTCTCGTCAGGAGATGAGGGTTCATTTCGCTCGCCAAATATGAAGGAAACCTCAACTTCCGCAGCGTTAGAGCGCCTGGAAAATCGCCGCTCCTTCGTCCGCCGAGCCGACCGCGCCGCGAAAGACGGAGAACAATTCGCGCCCGACCCCGACATGGGCGGCGGAAAGGTCGGCTTCGGCATGCGGCCTGCCGGGTCCAGACGTCGTCGGCGACCTTGACCTCGAGCCGGCCGGCGGGCGCGTCGAGGCGGATGATGTCGCCGTCGCGCATCTTGCCGATCGCGCCGCCGCCGCCGCTTCCGGCGTCACGTGGATCGCGGCCGGCACCTTGCCGGAGGCGCCCGACATGCGCCCGTCGGTGACCAGCGCGACCTTGAAGCCGCGGTCCTGCAGCACGCCGAGCGGGGGCTCAGCTTGTGCAGCTCGGGCATGCCGTTCGCCTTCGGTCCCTGGAAGCGCACCACGGCGACGAAGTCGCGGTCGAGCTCGCCGGCCTGGAACGCGGCATGCAGCTCCTCCTGGCTGTCGAACACCCGCGCCGGCGCCTCGATCGTATGCTGCTCCGGCTTGACCGCCGAGGTCTTGATCACCGCCCGGCCGAGCGGGCCCTGAGCAGGCGCAGGCCCCCGTCGCCTGGAACGGATCGTCCGCGCCGCGCAGCACGGTTCGGTCGCCGGACTGAGCAGGCGCAGGCGCCCAGGCCACGGCGCCTTCGGCGTCGAGCAGCGGCTCGTCCGCATAGTCGCCAAGCTCGCCCCAGACGGTCTGCACGTCGTCATGCAGCAGGCCGGCGTCGAGCAGCTCGCGGATCAGCAGACCCATGCCGCCGGCGGCGTGGAAATGGTTCACGTCGGCCTTGCCGTTCGGATAGATCGCGCGCGAGCAGCGGCGTGACTTCGGCGAGGTCGGAGAAATCCTCCCAGGTCAGCGCGATGCCGGCGGCGGCGGCCATCGCGACCAGATGGATGGTGTGGTTGGTCGAGCCGCCGGTCGCCAGCAGCCCGACCATGCCGTTGACGATCGCGCGCTCGTCGATGATGCGGCCGATCGGCGCGAACTCGTTGCCGAGGGCGGTGATCGCCAGCGCCCGCTTGGCCCCGGCTGGTCAGCGCGTCGCGCAGCGGCGTGTTGGGATTGACGAAGGACGCGCCCGGCAGATGCAGGCCCATGATCTCCATCAGCATCTGGTTGGAGTTGGCGGTGCCGTAGAAGGTGCAGGTGCCGGGCGCGTGGTAGGCCTCGGCCTCGGCCTTGAGCAGTTCGGCGCGGCTCGCCTTGCCCTCGGCGTAGAGCTGGCGGACTTGCGATTTCTCGGCGTTGGAGAGGCCCGAGGGCATCGGGCCGGCGGGCACGAACACCGCCGGCAGATGGCCGAACGCCAGCGCGCCGATCAGCAGGCCGGGCACGATCTTGTCGCAGATCGCCGAGATAGACGGCCGCGTCGAACATGTCGTGCGAGAGCGCGACCGCGGTCGATAGCGCGATCACGTCGCGGGAGAACAGCGACAGCTCCATGCCCGGCTCGCCCTGGGTGACGCCGTCGCACATGGCCGGCACGCCGCCGGCGAACTGCGCCGTGCCGCCCGCGGCGCGCGCCGCCTCCTTGATGATATCGGGAAAGCGCTCATAGGGCTGATGGGCCGAGAGCATGTCGTTGTAGGCGGAGACGATGGCGAGATTGGGCCCGCCGGCCTCGCGCAACGCCTCCTTGTCGCCCGTCGCGCAGGCGGCGAAGCCGTGCGCGAAGTTGGCGCAGCCGAGGCGTTTGCGGGCCGGTTTGTTGGCGGCGGCGGCGTCGATCCGGCGAGGTAGGCCTGGCGCGACGGGCGGCTGCGGTCAGCGATGCGCTCGGTCACTTCGCCGATGCGTGCATTGAGCTTTGTCGTCATGCGCGTATCGCTCCTCAATCCGCCCACGTGGGCTGCAACCCTCTTCT